>NZ_SNXC01000011.1:50437-487818 GCF_004362145.1 Marinomonas balearica | reverse complement strand
ATTGACGTGTTCACTCATCAAAGACTTTAATTTTTTAGAAGTCTCCAGCGAGCGCCCACACAAATTATCTGATTATCTATTTTAAAGAGCGTACCGACTCGGTTACTTAGAAGTATTCTTCTTAGTATCTCACTCGTTGTTCTGAGTGGTTGTCCGTGTCAGTGGGTGCGTATATTACCTTCCAGATTTTTTTACGCAAGCACTTTTTTCAGTTTTTTTGATTTTAGTGATAGTTTCTTTAATTCTAGTATGGAGGGTCGGAAAATATGACGCGTTAAGCCGATACATTAAAAATGGAACAAGCGCCAAAGAACTGTACAAAGCAACACTGATATCGCTCTTAACTTGCCACCACAAATGCAAAATCACCAGTAGTACCGCTATATACACAGTTCGATGCAATGGTTTCCAGTTTTTTCGCAATTTCTTTATAGCAAACTTAAAGCTTGTTAACGCAAGAACACTCAAGATAACAACTGCAATAAATCCAACATACATATATGGACGCTTCAGTAAGTCTTCTTTTATCCATACCCAGCTGAAACCAGCATGAAGAACAAGGTAACCACAAACATGTGCACTGCTGTACCAAAACACCGTAAGACCGATAAAGCGCCTAAAACGACTAATCCATTTAAACCTTGATACCTTTACCAAAGGTGTCATAAGCAACGTAAACACCAAGAACACTACGGCCCATATTCCGGTCAATGTCATCACAGGCTCAGCAGGATCTGGAAAATAGCGCCCACTTAACAGAGAAGACACTATCCAGATCATAGGTAAACTAAAAAGTACGAATGCATACTTTTTATATGGATGATCATAAAACGTCATTAGTAAAACCTAGTAATGTCCATGTCGGCATACAGCGACGCGACCTCTTCTTGATACCCGTTAAACATTTGGGTATCAATAACGTTAGGGAACAACAAACCACCCGGTAAACGTCGCTCTTTCTTTTGAGACCAACGAGGGTGATCCACTCCTGGATTAACATTTGCGTAAAAACCGTATTCATTCGGCGCGATCATATTCCATGTGGTTTGCGGCATTTGCTCTACAAAACGGATGGTAACGATTGACTTTATGCTCTTAAAGCCATATTTCCACGGAACAACCAACCTAACCGGCGCTCCGTTTTGATTAGGCAAAATACTTCCATACATACCCACGGATAATAATGTAAGTGAATTCATCGCCTCATCTATTCGAAGGCCTTCGCGATAAGGCCAATCTAGTGCATTACCATTTTGAGCAGGCATTTGTGTGGGGTCGTATAGCGTTTCGAAGTAAACATACTTCGCTTTTGAGTTAGGTCGAAATTTCTTTAGAAAGCTCCCTAACGGGATACCAATCCAAGGCACAACCATTGACCAAGCTTCGACACACCTTAGCCGATAAATCCTTTCCTCTAGTTGGCTCTCTTTAATTAGATCTTCTAAATCAAAGGCCCCCGTGATATCCGCCTCCCCTTCAATATTAATTTTCCAAGGGTAAGGCTTTAATGAAGCTGCCTTTTTTTCTGGATCGCCTTTACCGTAGCCAAACTCATAGAAGTTGTTATACGTCGTTGCAGTATCAAAAGGGGCTGGAGTTTCTGTGCTACCAAAGGCCGTTTTAGAAATTGAACCGAATGATGGCTTTAATGAAGCTGGAGGCGAAAGAGGGTTGGTATTTTCACCTGTTGCAGCAATGGAATTTACAGGCAGAGAAAGTGCAGCACTACCTACTATTCCAGCTTGCATAAACTGGCGCCTATTAAGATAAATAGATTTAGGAGTTACTGTACTTTCGTGACATTCAGAAGTTTTAGCAATCTTTATTTGCATAACGCGCCCCTAATAGTAATAAACATATAGAGCGCATCATGACTAAAAAATTTAATCCGACTACACTCTCTTAGTTAGTTTAGTCGGATCAAATCAAAAAATATTACCGAAGTGCTTTAAAAAAGATTCCACCAATACCCCAAAGGCCATAGAGACAGAATACACCCATCAATACGATCGCAGGTTCTAGCGCAACCAAGATCAACACGAGAACAGAGATCAAGAGAACAACAAAAGGCACTCGGCCTTTGAGGTTTAAATCTTTAAAGCTTCGATACTTAACATTGCTGACCATCAGCAAACCTGTAATCGGCACCAATAACGCCATCCAACTTGCAATATCGGAACCCGACACTCCTTTTTCAGTCGCTGCCCATATTACGCCAGCAACAATTGCCGCTGCGGACGGACTTGGTAACCCTGTAAAATAGCGTTTTTCTTCAACACCAAGCATCGTATTAAAACGAGCAAGACGAAGAGCGGCACCTACTGCATAAATAAATGCAGCAATCCAACCAACCTTTCCTAATGGTGCCAACGCCCAAGTGAACGCGACTAATGCTGGAGCAATACCAAATGACACCATATCGGCCAACGAATCATACTCAGCGCCAAATGCACTTTGCGTTCGCGTAAATCGAGCTACACGCCCATCTAATCCATCCAGAACCATAGAGATAAAAATTGCGATTGCTGCATTGCCAAATTCGCCATTCATAGCTGCAATTATCGAATAAAAACCCGAAAACAACGCTCCCGTTGTAAACAGGTTAGGTAAAAGATAGACGCCTTTATGCGGCTGTTTCTGTACCTTTTCTTCTGACTCTGTTGATTGCTCAACAGTTGCTTTTTCTGCACTTTCTGTATTTAAACCGGCGTTCGTTTCGTTAACCCCAGAGTTTTCAATATCTGTATTTTTCATTTGCGTGTCATCAATCGACATATTGATTATTTAATCCTATTTCAGTCAAACTCAATTAAGCTTGCAACAACACTGATCATTTATTGTAAAAGGGTTATCCCCTAGATATGTCAGTCACAATGTTCTAGTACACTAACTTAAACCAATTTCGCGAACGCTGTTTTCGCGGCTTCAATTGAGTGTTGAATATCTTCTTCCGTATGAGATGCAGACATAAATCCTGCTTCGTACGCAGAAGGTGCTAGATAAACGCCTTCCTCGAGCATGTAATGGAAGAACTTTTTGAATCTCTCTACATCACACTGTTGCACTTGTGCAAACGACGTTACTTTCTCTGCGTCCGTAAAAAACAGACCGAACATACTGCCAACAACGACGGTAGAAATCGATACACCTGCTTGGTCAGCAGCAAGCTTCATTCCGTCCATCAGCATGTGTGCTTTCTTTTCAAGGGAATCATAAAAACCAGGTTGGGTAATCTGATTCAATACTGTGAGACCTGCAACCATGGCAACAGGGTTACCAGACAACGTGCCAGCTTGATACACAGGTCCCAACGGAGAAATGTGTTCCATAATCTCACGTTTACCACCAAAAGCTCCAACTGGCATACCTGCTCCAATGACTTTCCCCATTGTAGTAAGGTCTGGTGTAATGCCAAATCGCTCCTGAGCACCACCTAAAGCAACACGGAATCCCGTCATGACTTCATCAAAGATCAGAACTGCGCCAGATGAAGTACACTCCTCTCTCAGCGTTTCAAGGAACCCTTCTATAGGTGGAATGCAGTTCATATTCCCAGCAACGGGTTCAACAATCACACACGCTACTTTATCTCCTATTTCATTAAAGCAACGTTTTACACCTTCAATATCGTTAAATTGCAACGTCACTGTGTGTTGTGCAACACTTGCTGGAACCCCCGGTGAATTAGGAACCCCCAGAGTCAAGGCACCAGAACCTGCTTTTACCAGCAGCGAATCCGAATGACCATGGTAACAGCCTTCAAACTTGATAATCGTGTCTCGGCCAGTATAACCACGAGCCAGACGAATCGCGCTCATGGTTGCTTCTGTTCCAGAGTTAACCATACGCACCATTTCCATTGACGGTACAATTTCACATACCTTCTCCGCCATGGCGATTTCAACTTCAGTAGGCGCACCAAAACTTAGACCTGAGTCCAACTGCTCACGAACAGCATTAATAACACTTGGATGAGAATGACCTAGAATCATAGGCCCCCATGAACCAACATAGTCTATATAACGCTTCTTATCCTCATCGAAAATATATGCCCCTTCGCCTTTTTGGAAAAACACTGGGGTGCCACCTACACCATTAAACGCTCTTACCGGAGAATTAACGCCACCAGGAATGTGTTTTTGTGCGCGTGCATATAAGGTTTCAGAACGACTCATTTATTTCAAATCCATCAAAAAATTAAAAAGGTTTAACGACAACAAGAATACAAATTCCAACTAATACCAATACGGGAAATTCATTAAACCATCGGAAGAAGACATGACTTCGCGTATTCTTATCTTGTGCAAATTTCTTAAGCAATCGGCCACATGCGTGATGGTAACCAATCAATAAAACAACCAATGTCAATTTGGCATGAAACCAGGCAGATGAAAGGTAGTAATCCGTCGCATAGCTCATTAGCCATAGTCCTAACAAAACGCTTGCTATAGCAGATGGCGTCATAATGCCGCGATATAGTTTTCTTTCCATCACTTTGAAACGTTCAATACTTTCTTGATCTGTTGCACTCGCATGATAAACAAATAAACGAGGCAAATAGAAAAGAGCTGCAAACCAACATACAATCGCAACAATATGAAAAGCTTTAATCCACAACATTTGGTGACGGTTCCTTTAGGAAAAACTCATCTAACCTTTTTCGAGTTACGACACAAAGCTGATTAGACTGTTTTAGATCTATTAATAACTTATCTGCCGATGTCTCTTTGAAAATCGAACGCAGTTTCATTAGTGAATCAGGCTCTTCTATCTCAACTATCAAAACGGCTGACATTTCATCTGTACTTAACCCTAAAACCTCGTCACAAGGTTTTAACCAAGGGTGAGGGCCGAAATCAAGCGCTGACATTTTACTGAGCAATTCAGAAACAGGAATTTCATACCATTGCCCGCTTCTACTCACATAGACGTAGTCTATCATATTTGAAGCAAAATCTTTTATTTGCTCAAATTTTACAACATTTGAGATTACGATCGCTGAATGCGCTACTGGTTCGACAATATGAGATCGAAGTTGCTTCTCCATCGGAGACGAAACCGACGACAAACCAAGATAATTTAACCGCTCAATAAACACGGAGTCTTGCTTAAATAAAAGCTTAGTGAGCAAACATGAAAGCACAATGACAAACATCGCGGGAAAAATCACTTCAGATGTATGCGTCATTTCCAGCATTGCTAATAGGGCTGCCAACGGTGCCTGAAAACACGCAGCCATCATCGAAGCCATACCTAATAGAACAAATAACGCTGTCTCAATAGGTACAGGTAAACCCGTATCAAACCAAACCGCTACTTGAAGCCCTAACAGCCCACCGATTGAAAACGTTGGACCAATCATGCCGCCGGGAATGCCTAACCCAATTGAGCTGGCAGTAAGCAACATTTTAAGAAAAGCAATGAAGAATAATGAAGTCGCTAAAACGCCCCCCGAAAAAACCATATTAATGGTGTCGTATCCCCCACCTAAGACTTGAGGAAACAACCCTCCAACTAATGATGTTAAAAGGGCAACTATTGAGAAGCGATACCAAATTGACCAATGAGAAAAACGCCACAGCCATTTTTGTACTTGAAAAAACAAACTTGCAAAAACAACAGTCAAACCAACCAACACCAAACATACCATAGCCAGAGACAGATCAAAGTTCGGAACATCCATACTCACAACTTCAAACCACTCTAAATGCCCCAGTATAGATTGGCTTAAAACCGTTGCCGAAACGGCAGACAATAGAACAGGAAGCACCTGAGACATACTGTAACGGATAAAAATCACTTCGAATGTGAACAGCATTGCGGCAAGAGGAGTTTGAAAAGCGGCGGCAATCGCTCCTGTCACACCACACGCCACCAGCACCTCAATATTTTCAAAAGAAAGTCTAAATCGCTGACCGAGTTGACTTCCAAACGTCGCTCCTATGTGGGCTGCTGGGCCTTCCTTTCCTATCGACAAACCAGCAGCTAAGCCAATAAATGCACCAATAAATTGGGCAAGGGCATTTGAGAAAGGTAGATTCCCCTGATAGTAATTAAGCCGTTCAACGACATAGGGAATCCCAACCTTTTGTGTTTTCGGCCGAAGCAAAACCCAAAATACAGCAAGAACCAAACACCCAGTACTAGGGATAATAATCCGTTCCAATACTGAAAGCGCTTCGTAGTTTTCTGGGTGCTGAGGGATAATAAAGCTAGATACAAAGTGGACTAGTGAAACAAGGCTAATCATTACTAACCCACTCACTAGGCCCGATACGATCGCCAAGAAGGATAACAAGAGCAGCCCTTGGTTTTGGTTCTTATTCTGCTGAATGCGCCACTTAAAGGTGAAGTTAAAGTTTCTCAGGCTTTTTTCCTTTACTCATTCTTGTTTTCATAGACTCTCTTTAGCAGCCAACTTCCCTGTGTCGAAAAGATTTAAGCCATCACGCACCTTATTCAAGCACGCCCCCTCCAAAGAGAATGATAAAAATTTGATTACTATTCGATCTTCTAACAACAATTATCAGGATTAATGCGATGGAATACCAGAGATCTTTGGAGTCAATACAAGGCATAGTGATAACAATCACAACATTTGTCGGTGCCGGTCTGATGTCACTACCTGTATCTGACGCTAAGACGAGAGAACTTAGCAATATATGCTTGGTTCAAAACCATAATGTTGCCTACCTATTACCTCAGCTTCACTCTGTAAGCCCTCCCCTCTGCCGGAGGCACTTCTCATTATATTAGTAAGTAATTTAGCTTCGATTTAGTGTACTGAGCCGTTAGTTTTTTTGCGTATTCTACTTATCGGATCCGCCGTAATGCTAAAATTCATGTACAATAATCCTCATCGGCTCGACGCTTAATAAGGTAAGGTATTACGCTTTTAAGCTTAGCGCCACAATATATAAAGAATGATAGGAAATGAATTATGCCTCTTTTAGATAGCTTCCGAGTTGACCACACTCGCATGCATGCTCCTGCCGTTCGCGTCGCAAAATCTATGGCTACACCAAAAGGCGACACGATTACCGTATTTGATCTTCGTTTTTGCATCCCAAACGAAGAAATTTTGTCTGAAAAAGGCATCCATACTCTAGAACATTTGTTTGCTGGTTTTATGCGTGATCACCTTAACAGCGACTCTGTTGAAATCATCGATATTTCTCCAATGGGCTGCCGTACAGGTTTTTACATGAGCTTAGTGGGCACGCCAATCGAAGCAACTGTTGCAGCATCGTGGAAAGCAGCAATGGAAGACGTACTTGAGGTTAAAGAAAAGGGCGATATTCCTGAACTAAATGAATATCAGTGTGGCACTTACCAAATGCACTCTTTGGATGAAGCGAAAGAAATCGCTAAGAACATTTTAGAGCGTGACGTTCAAGTAAACAGTAATCAAGAACTGTATCTAAGCGAAGAATTTTTAGAACAGAATAGCTAAATAAACACTTATCTCAAAAAGATAAAGAGCTCGGAAATAAAAAAATCTCTATGCTTATGCATAGAGATTTTTTTATGGCTACTTTTTCATAATCACAACTTCTGCAATATTAGTGATCATAGTGTTGCAGCTGATCTTTCAACATCATTTTGATCGTTTCACTTTCCGTATCAAACAATAAAACTGCTGTTCCGTGCTTTAAAGCCTGAATAGCTTGGGCAATTTTCTGCTCTGCTGTAAGCTCATAATCACCATAATCTGTACCATCTCGCGTTACAATTTCTTTAAGCACATTATTTAATGTTTGTGGTTCAAGTGACTCCCACGGAATTAACGTATCCACTATGAGATTGCTCCCAGTTCTTTTAAGAAAGCGATCACTTCTTGCTCATTCAGAACAGGAACTTGCAAAGACAGCGCTTTGGCCAGCTTCGAGCCAGCCTTCTCACCCGCAACAAGACAATCTGTTTTACTTGATACGGACCCACTTACCTTCGCCCCCAGTTGCTGAAGTTTGTCTTTTATTTCATCACGCGTAAACTCACTCAATGTTCCCGTTACAACGTAGGTTTTTCCGAGAAGAGGCTGCTCACTTTCATCTACTGCTTCCTTTAGTGTTTCCCAGCTTATACCCTGTTCAACCAATTCATTAACAACCGTTATATTCTGCTCATTCTCAAAAAAACACCTAACATGCTTCGCGACAATAGGACCAACATCAGGGACTTGAACCAGAGACTCGGCGTCTGCATGCGTCAACGCTTCTAATGTTTTGTAATGCTGAGTCAGTGCTTTGGCAGTTGCCTCTCCGACTTCACGGATACCAAGAGCATATATAAACCGGTTAAACAAAGTGTTCTTTGATGTCTCAATCGATGTTAAAAGCTTGTCTACCGATTTATCCCCCATTCGCTCAAGATCAAGAAGACGAGCTTCCTTTTCATGAAGCCGATAAATATCCGCAGGGGTTTTAACCAATTTATTATCGACCAACTGCTCTATCAGCTTGTCACCCAAACCATCAATGTCCATCGCTTTACGGGAAACAAAGTGCTTTAGACTTTCTTTAAGTTGAGCGTTGCAAACAAGCCCACCCGCACAACGTATTACCGCTTCGCCTTCAACTTGTTCTGTATGAGAGCCGCAAACTGGACACGAATCAGGGTATTCGACAGCGGCAGCTCCGTCTGGACGTTTTTCCAAAACAACTTGAACAATCTGCGGAATGACATCACCCGCTCTGCGAATGACCACCCAATCATGAACTCGCACGCCAAGGCGCGCTATTTCATCCTTGTTATGCAACGTTGCGTTTGAAACAGTTACGCCTCCCACAAAAACTGGCTCAAGCCTCGCTACAGGAGTGATGGCTCCTGTTCTTCCTACCTGAAAGTCAATTCCTTTTATTTGAGTCATTTCTTCCTGTGCAGGAAATTTACGGGCGATCGCCCATCGAGGCGCGCGAGCAATGAAACCGAGCTGCTCTTGCTTCGCAATGCTGTCCACTTTGTATACGATACCATCTATATCGTACGTTAATTCAGGGCGTGCCTGACTTAACGTTTCATAGTAAGACAAACAACCTTGGATTCCAGTCACCTTTTCCATGTTTTCATTTATCTTAAAACCCCATTCTCCCAACTGAATGAGTCCATCATAATGACTCTCTGGTTGCGTCCAGCCTTCACTAAACCCTATAGAATAAGCACAAAGTACGAGCGGTCTCGACGCAGTAATCTTAGGGTCAAGCTGTCGAAGGCTACCCGCTGCTGCATTTCTGGGATTTACAAACAGCTTCTCGCCCTTTTCTTTGGCTTGTTCATTCAGCCTTTCAAAACCCTCTTTCGGCATGTAAATTTCACCACGCACTTCTACGACAGGAGGTGGGGTCGTCGTGCGTAGTTTTAACGGAACCGTATGAATCGTTCGAATGTTCGAGGTTATATCCTCACCCGAGAGGCCATCACCCCGAGTGACACCTCTTACAAGCAGACCATTTTCATACCGGAGACTGATTGCCAAACCGTCGAGTTTAGGCTCACAGCAAAACTCAATGTCGGAAGATTCGTTTAACAGCTTTTTGACGCGATCATTAAAATCCATCATAGAGTCATTATCGAAAGCGTTATCCAGAGAAAGCATCGCGACAGTATGCTCAACGTTGGAAAAACCCGAATCAGGTTTCTCGCCGACGCGCTGAGTGGGCGAATCAGCTTGAATCCATTGCGAATATTTAAGCTCAATAGATTGAAGCTCTTTGTATAGACGATCGTATTCGGCGTCCGGCACTTTAGGCTCGTCTTTTACATGGTATGCATAGCTGTAATCATTCAGTTGAGAAACCAGCGATTTAACTCGCTCTAAAGTCGGGGCTTTGGCATCAGTCATAATGTACTTTCTTTTATATCGATATAAATAGAGAAGGCCCCTAAGGGCCTTTATCTCATTCTGTTTACTACAATTGTACTTGCTACAAATGTGATTACGGTTGTTTCTTTTGTCTGGTTAACTTTCGTCGCTCGAAATCGCGAATCCGTTGACGACAATGTGCAATAGTTTGCTCACTCATTGGACTGCGACGCTCATCTCGTAATTCACCGCCTAGGTTTCGAACAAGCGTCTGCGACGTTTCAAGCATAAAGTCGAAGGCTTTCATGCTGTTCTTTGGCCCAGGTAATCCCATAAAGAAGCTTACGCCAGGAGAGTCAGTTTCCCCCATTGAATCGAGATCAAACGTCCCAGGCTCTATAGCATTAGCCATGCTAAATTGCACCCGTCCGCGATCAAAACCTTCTTCATGACGATGGAAAATATCCATTTCGCCATATCTCATCCCGCAATTTATTACGAGCTGAAGTAATTCCATACCAGCAAATGGGCTGTCTTCTGGAGCAAACACGTTAAGAACAATAACGTCTTCTACCTCGGCTTCATCATCCATTTGTTCGTCGTCTGATTCCTCAAGCTCGCCCAATGGCGTTACCTGATCAACATCAATCGAAGAGTAGCTTCGCTCATAATCTTCAGGCTCAAAATCTTCAGTTTCATTGTTCTTATCATGATAGGCTTCTTGTAGATCTGATGTTGGATCTAACAAAACATCATCATAGTCTTCATCAATGGATTGATTTACTGGTTCAGAATAATCCTGATCAACCGACATGGTTTCTGGCGCATCGAAGCGCTCTGGCACCAACGACTCTAACTCATCTAAACGAATATCGTCATCACGCTTGATCTGGGGTCCAGCATCAACCTTGTGTGGCATTTCCGTTAAAGGGCTGCCGCTTGTCTTTCGCGCATTTTCAAACGCATTAGCAATCGGATCTGACGCCTCCATAGACGACGATACCGGACGAGCGCCGCCATTAGGCAACTCTCTTCTCATTACGGCTTCTTTTAGTGACTGTTCAGGGTCGATAAAATCGTTATTATCATCGTCGCTACTGTTTAAAGCCTGTTGGTTTTTACGGTACCGACGGTATCCGTCAACGAGTATCGCGATAATAATCACGACTCCCACTAAAATTAGCCACTCACGCAAGCTAAAATCCATTACAAATTCCGAATTAAATCAATAAAATTGCGGCTATTATCAGATGAACGCCGCCCTGTTTCAATTATAAGACAACATTCACCCTAAATTTTTTTTGGGCCTGTGTAGATATGTTTAGCAATTCACCAACAATACGTCCACTTGAGGCCTTTTGGTCATGTTTTGTCGACATACGAACAAATATATCAACGTTACTGAAATCCGCCAATGTTTTCCCCTCTATCATGTAATCCATGTTCGTCAAAATAATCGTCCCTTGTGCATCATGTAATGGCACTTTTTGAATACTGATCGGATAGGGTAATTCATCTACTTTTGCATAGACTAAAAATACCGTATCTTGTGTAAGAGCAACGTCTTCAGGAATTGCGAGATTCAAATAAACGATGTGAGTCGTGTCCAGCATTTGAACGCTAGAATCGTCGTGTGGCATTTTATTCGCTTGCGTTACCTTTTGTGCCTGATTGATCGTTTTTAACAATGTTAGCCGTTCTTGACCCAATGAACTAAAACGAAGCGCATAGGCCCACTTAGAAAAAGCCGTAAATATTTCTCCCGCTTCATATGCGATAATACCCGTAAAGCCGAGCGCTGAAGAATTTTTAGGATCGAGTATCAGAATTTGCTCAACGATGTCCACAAGGTCATTTGTGATTTGCCTTTCGGAGAACATATAGGCGGCTTGTGCATACCCATTTAATATTTGAACCCTATCCTTAACATCGCCATCTGTAGGTGAACGTTCGAGAGCCGTTCGATAGGTTGAAATCGCTAAACCATACTGAGCAGTGGCGAAGTAATGTTCAGCGAGGTAGAACCAATCACTGTAGTGGTTATATCTTTTCGTTCGGTAAATTAAGTACTCTGTACTCTGGTTTGTATCCAACTCTCCAGTTTGAAGTGCCTCAACAAACGAAACATCAGCCTGATACCCAAGCTTCTTATACAGTACAGTGCTCGCAAGAATCGTAAACATGATACTAAATGCGACGACGGTTGTTCTACCAATACGCAAAGTACCTACACGCAGAGTAGCTACATGCTGAGTTGCATTATTTTCGACCTGATCGAAATTATCTAAAAAATTCGCTCTTACAACACTCCGCTTGCTGAATTCTATCAAAGTAAATACGGAGACAAGTAACAAGACAATAATGGAGCCAGTTAGTATCAAAACTCAGTCTCCGTTATTTTTCTCTGAGCTCTGAGGACCAAAATAAATACTATTGCTCCCACAGAAAGAAATAACAAAGGCGCGGCCCATAAAAAGAAAGTATGCGACTCAAAAACCGGTTTATACAAAACAAATTCGCCGTATCGTGCAACCATATAATCTTCAATATCCGTATTTGACTTGTTAGACGTTATCATTCGGTACACTTGATCTCTTAAATCAGTGGCAATTGCAGAGTCCGAGTCTGCAAGGCTTTGATTTTGACATTTCGGGCATCTTAGCGATTGTATCAGTTGCTCGTAACGTACTTTCTGCGAAGGCGTCTCGAATTCCCGAATAGAATCTGCCAAGGCCATTCCAGAATTAATTCCGCTCAAGAAAGCAAACCAAACAAACACCGCCCTCAACCATAACGCCATATTCAACTCTCTTCGCAAGCTTATCTTTACTCATTCATATAGCTTTTGAGGGATTGCCAAACTGCCTCGTTTACAACCCCTTGATGACGTTGAACAATCACCCCTTTGCTGTTCACTACGAATGTTTCAGGCGCACCGGTTACACCTAAATCCACTCCCAAACGCCCCATTTCATCAAAGATCACTTTACTGTACGGGTTACCGCGCTCAGCCAACCAATCCAGTGCAGGCTTCATCTCATCTTTGTAGTCAATTCCAATAATATTAATCCCCTTAGCGGACAATTCCATTAGATATTCATGCTCTTGTGCGCAAGCTGGACACCAAGTTCCCCAAACATTGATTAAATAAGGGCCTTGGGGTAGATCTTTTTGCGTAATGATGTCGTTCGTTTTTAAATTAACCAATGTAAAGCTGGGAACAGACTTTCCGAGCAATGCAGAAGGCATCTGATCATCATGACGATCTAAGTTAAAATAAAAAAAACTTCCCAAGATCACTAACGCAATAAATGGGATAAAAAATAGGACTTTTTTCACTCAATTTCTCCACGGGGTTTATATCGCTTATCCAACGCTGCCAGTATACCGCCAAACATCATTACCAATGCACCCAGCCAGATCCAGCGCACGAAGGATTTAACATAAATTTTTACGCTCCAAGAATCGTCGTCATATCGCTCTCCTAACGCAATATAAAGGTCTCTTGTAAACCCTGTAGACAGAGCCGCTTCAGTCATAACCTGACCCCGCGTTTGATAGTAGCGTTTTTCTGGATACATTACTCCTAACGCAACGTCATTGTTAGTTACGTTAAACTCTGCTTTTTGGGATACGAAGTTTGCTTCACGCGAAACAGCCATATCGCTTAAGGTAAACTGATAGTTCTTTACACTTGCCGATTCCCCTACATGCAAACGCACAAAACGTTCTTCAGAGTTGATGCTGACGAGTACTACCCCTATTAAGCTAATCACGACGCCTATGTGGGCAATGTGCATACCATATCGACTTTTAGGAAGCTTTCGCATTCGCGTAAACACAGTCGTATCTTTGGTTACTGCCTTGCCTAGTAAGTCTCTAATCGCCATGATGAGAACCCATAAAGCAATCGTAAAAGCAAAGAACGCGAGCCATTCAAACAAGAGAAATTGAAAACACGCAGTCGCAATAAATAACGCGAGTATAAAGGGAAACCAAGTCACTCTAAGTAAGTACTTTGGTTTCGTCGACTGCCAACGAGATATCGGGCCAATCCCCATAAAGAAAATCAGCAAACACGCAACAGGATTGAACACTAAATTAAAATAAGGCGGTCCAACGGACACCCTACCTGATCCCATAGCTTCCAGTACTAATGGAGAAAGCGTTCCAACAAATACAATCAAAGTTAGTGTGATCAATAAAATATTATTCAGAAGTAACCAACTTTCTTTTCCGAAGATATCAAAATAGGAAGTATTGCGAATAGATGACGCTCTCATGGCAAACAGGAGCAAGCCTCCCCCCACGATGATCAACAGCATCGTCAATACATACGTTCCTCGTGTAGGATCAGAGGCAAAAGAATGTACTGAGGTTAGTACTCCTGAACGAACTAAAAATGTTCCTAAGAAAGAAAGAGCAAAAGTAAAGATTGCTAACAAAAGCGTCCAGCTTTTAAATAAGCCTCTTTTTTCTGACACAGCTAGACTGTGCAAAAGTGCTGTACCTGCCAGCCATGGCATAAAAGAAGCATTTTCAACTGGATCCCAAAACCACCAACCACCCCAACCAAGTTCGTAGTATGCCCACCAGCTTCCAAGTGCAATACCGAGTGTAAGAAATGCCCATGCGAAGTTTACCCAAGGTCTTACCCAGCGAGCCCATTGAGCGTCCATTTTTCCTGTAATTAATGCTGCTATTGCAAAGGCAAATGGCACAGAAAAACCCACATAGCCCATATACAACATTGGCGGATGTATGATCAAACCGAAATCTTGCAGCAACGGATTCAAATCCCCACCGATCTGAGGTGAGTTAGGCAGTAAGCGTACAAAGGGCGAAGATGTAAAAAGAAGAAACGACAAAAAACCAGATGAAATCAAACTCAGAACAGATAAAAGAATGCCACGAAAATCTTCATATAACGCATGGCTTCGAAACGCTACATAGCAATTCCAGCCAGATAAAATTAGCACCCACAGTAGCAAGGAGCCTTCGTGTCCTCCCCAAACAGCGCTTATTTTAAACCAAAGAGGCAATAATTGACTGGAATTTTCTGCGATATATAAAACACTGAAGTCATCGACCGAAAACGAGTAACACAGCCCTAAAAATGCCAGAAAAGTGAAAACACCAGTAAGATACGTTAATGGTAATGACAGCCTCGCAAGCACCCTATCTCGTTGGTAAACGCCAATAACAGGAACAAGAAAACCCAGTACTGCAAAGCACATTGCCAAGATCAAACTGAAGTGAGCCAACTCAGGAATCATTATTGGCATCCAGAAGCACGTTAGTTTCCCGTCTCACTATTCTATTTTCCTTCTAATTTATTTCGCTGGTCGTTTGATTTCGCAGACTTCAAAGCGTCTGAAACCTCGGGAGGCATATAATTTTCGTCATGCTTTGCCAAGACCTCTTCCGCTAAAAACTCACCGCTTTCAGTCAGTTTTCCTCGTGCGACAATACCTTGCTCCTCTCGAAATAAATCGGGTAATATTCCGTTGTATATAACCGTGACCCTGCTAGCGTAATCCGTAATAGAAAACCTGATTTTTAGCCCTTCCGACTCTCTCACAACTGAATTTTTTTCAACCATTCCACCCGCGCGAATAGTAACGTTAATTGGCGCTTCACCTGACTGAATTTGAGTCGGAGAATAAAATAAGTTGATATTCTGTCTAAGTGCATACATAACGAGGCCTGCGGCAGCACCAACAATGATCAAAATTACGATAAGCAGTAATGCTCTTTTTCTTCGCTCAGGGTGCATGGTTTTGATCACTTAAAGCAGATGAAAGTTGAGTTTTGTCTAACGAGCGCATGCGTCTAAGAATGCGCATTTTTTGTTTAGTTCGACTTCGTACTGACTGAATAAACAAAATCAGCATTGAGATAACAAAGATGCCATAACTAGACCATACATAAACACCGTGAGTTCCCATCAAGAGAAAATTTTCAATCGACTCAAACGCCATCGTTAACCTCATCTCTAACCCACCGAGTTTTCTTTTCGCGCTCCAATATATGTGTTTGCATCCGAATAAACACAATAGCCAAGGCAACAATGTACAGACCGATAAAACTCAACAACAAGGGAAGCCACATTTCGGACGGCATTTTCGGCTGTTCAGTTAACGTGAACGTCGCAGGTTGATGCAGAGTATTCCACCAATCAACGGAATATTTAATGATGGGTAAATTGATTAACCCAACCAATGCAATCACTGCGCTCAACCTATCGGACAGCTGTCGCTCCAAATATGTATTATGTATTGCAATGATCCCTAAATACATTATAAGCAAAATTAATACAGAGGTAATGCGGGCATCCCATTGCCACCAAGTTCCCCATGTTGGCTTTCCCCAAATTGCGCCTGTTATAAGGGCTAACGCAGCCATTAAAGCCCCGACAGTTGCAAAACCACGAAGAGCAATCGGAGCTAACTTCATTCGCCATACAATTTGCACAAATGCTGCCACTCCCATTGCGACATAAAAACTTTGAGCAATAACCGCTGCTGGAACATGAATATAAATTATACGAAAACTGTTTCCCTGTAGATAATCTTCTGGGGCAAACCCAAGCCCCCAGACAAGGCCGCTTCCTAAAAATAGAGCCCCGAAACTCAGCAAAAATCGCTCCCATTTTAGAGAGAGATAATAAAACTTCTTCGGTGAGCCCAGAGTATGGAACCATGACCAATTCATTATTCAGCACTCGCTTTTAAAGAAATTGCACAAAAAAACGGAGAGATAAGCAATACGATCAAAAAAATCGCCGCTAATATCGCCAGCTGACCGATTCCAGACACGCCTAACTCAGAAGCTTTTACATATCCAGTTGAAAAAATTAAGACGGGGAGATAAAGAGGCATCACAATCAAGGTCATTAAAACCGCGCTGTTTCTCAACGAAGCGGTAATGGAAGCACCAATTGCCGCTAATAAAAAAAGTGTGGGGGTTCCCACAAGAAGGCTTACTATTGTTTCAAACATAAGATCTTCAGGCAACGACAATGCAACCCCACAAAACGGAATTAACACAAGTAACGGAAGGATAAAGGCGCCCCAACGAATTAACACTTTACCTAATACAATAATAGACACCATCAACCCGTTCATTCGCCACTGATCAATCGAACCATCACGGAGATCTTCTTTAAAAATGCCGTCGAGTGCCAGCATTGAAGCAAGGCTTGCCGCACACCAAATAATCCCCACCGAAGCAGATGCTAAAAATGAAGGTGATGCAGAGACGCCTATCGGGAATAAAACAATCACGACGAGAAAAAACAAGATAGAGTTCGCAATGTCCTGCTTTCGACGAAATGTCAAATACCACTCAGATAGGAAAATACTAGAGTAAGTCATTGCTAACTAAGAAAAACCTCTTTGTAATTAGGTATAGCTAGAGGTTGATGAGTCGTCAACACGACTGCCCCACCTTTCGCAACTTGCTTCAATATCGCATTTTGAATCAGTGCTTGAGCAACATTATCGAGAGACACAAAAGGTTCATCTAATATCCAAAGAGTACATTCACGCAGCCATAAGCTCGCTAACGCAACGCGTTTTTTTTGTCCTTCAGACAAAAAACGACACAGAACATCCATGTGTTCCTGTAATTGAAGCATATCTACCACGGTACTAAATTCCTTTTTGGGTACACTTCCATTTAGCAAATACAGATTTTCACTCACAGAGAGGTTGTCTTTTACCCCCGTGTTGTGACCGATATATAATGTTTCTTTCAAAAACTGGTTGTAGGCTCTATTTGTACTGCCGCCGCGATAAAGAATCGTGCCATCACTGATTGTTAAAAAACCGAGAATCGCTCTTAGCAACGAACTTTTCCCTGATCCATTTTCCCCAGCGATTTTAATAATATCGCCACTATTAAGGTCAAACGAAACAGGGGAAAACAACACCTTATCGTCTCTCTCAATTTCTAGATCTTTTATGCTCAGCAACATCATCATTCCCAAAAGTTTTGTCTCAACCTGCCGTTATGTAGGGAAGTTATGTTCGAATAAGAGCATTGGAAACAATCTTTACCGCCTGTAAAATGACAAAGCCGTTATATAACTCTCTAGGCTATTATAAAAGAAACGCCGTCCGATTATAAAAGAAACACGGTGCAATTTTCTCTCGAAGGACAAAAAAGAATGCTTTCTAACATCAATTCCTTGTTAAACAACAGCACAACTAAAACAGCTGATAACAAAGTCTCTGATAACAAAACCTCGGGAAATAGCAGCACCGGAGCATTAACAGGAAAAATAGCCACTTTAACAAGTGAATTGAAGTTAATAAACAGCCTGCAACCAATTAGAGTAACGTCAGTTCAGACAGCGCAAACCCAACAAGGCCCAACCCAGTTTATTCGGGTAACAAACAATCAGTCTAAGCCATTCACTGTCATTAATGATCAACCAAACAACAACATAAAAGTAGGCGATACTGGAAACCTTGATGCGTCTAACAGTAAATCCAGTTTAACGCTCAATGTAAAAATCTCCCAATCGAATGCCGATTCAGCGCAAACGAGTAGAATTCAAAACAATCCCCAAAACAACAGCACTCAAAACGCAACGCAAGTGCCACAGAATACATCAACAACGAACACGGCCCGTCAAGCGGATACAGGCTCACCAAAACTGACGTATTCGGCGTCACCTTCCGCTTCTGCAACAAGTAACGCCAATCCAACTGCGAATTCTAAAGAAGTTTTAACAAGCATCAAAATTGTCTCTGAAGTATTTACTCTTAAAGCACTTTCAAATTCCACCAATACAACTCCAAACGCGAATACAACAACTAATACGAACTCGACATCACCGCTAAATACATCGCCACAAAAAGTACAAAACACAGCGACCTTTCAAACTACCGTAACGGACGGTAGCCAAGAGCTCACCTTAACAACAAAAGCACCACTCAAAGCAGGTGACTCTCTCTCTGTTTTTGTTGATAAACAAGGAAACATTCAACTTGCTCCGACTCAACCTAGAGCGAATGCCAACACACCAACGACAGAAGCGTTAAAGCAATCGCTCCCAAATCAGGCTACATTTCAAGAATTTACAAATACGCTAAAGTCATTACAGAATATCTCGTCTGAGAGCGACACTCTGACCCCAAAAGTTCAAAGTGCATTAAACCAACTGGTTAAAGAGTTTCCAAATCTAAGCAGCCTGATTAGCTCCCCCAATGCACTCAAAAGCGCCATATTAAGCAGCGGGCTTTTTGCGGAATCAAATCTGGCGAAAAATACAGAATCACTTCCTCAGGATTTAAAGTTAAACCTAATTCGCTTACAAAATGCGCAACAAGACAGTGATACTGCTACCACAAAATCACCTAACCAACAAATTTCGAATTCTATGAATTCTATTGCTGGCGCAATTGACCGAATTTCCACAAATCAACTTAGGCACTTTGTAGAACAGTCTCAGAGTGACAACACGGTCTACCCTTTACATATTGAGCTCCCCATTAAAAACGGCTCTGATCAGTCAATGGTAAAATTGACAATTGATCAGGACAGAGACACAAAAGAAGAAGTGGATCCACATAAGCGCCGGTGGCTTATTCAGCTAAAATTCGACTTTGAAGAAACAGGTAAGTTTGAAGCAAGAGTGAGCGTTCAAGAGCGTAACGTCAGCGCACTCTTTGCTGTAGAAAATCAGATAACGGAAAAGTTAATTAAAACGCATTTTCCGTCTTTAAAGAAATCACTTCAAGAGAAAGACATTGTGTTAGACAGACTAGATGCGTTCATTACAAAATTCAAAGAGGAAAAAGAACAACCTTTATCGACCACCAAAAGATTGATTGATGTGAGAACGTAATGAAAAAAGCTGTCGCATTACAATATGATTATCAAAGCGCACCGAAAGTCACTGCAAAAGGCTCCGGCCTCATGGCAGAACGTATTATGGAAATCGCCCAGGAAAATGATGTATTACTGCATGAAAGCCCTGAGCTTGTTGAAGTGCTAGCAACACTGGAAATTGGAGATGAAATTCCAGAGTCGCTGTATTTGGCAGTTGCCGAGATAATCGCGTTTGCGCACAATATCAAAAAAGCTTACGAATAAGGGTGGTCGGAGTTTCTACGAGATTCATTCTTTAAAAGACTAATTAGCTCTGCTTCTGCTCGGATTAGTCCACACTTTGAGACAAGGTCATCAACAGTAGCGCCCATTTCCAGCAATTCCATTGCTCGGTTATACGAAACACCACCCGCACTCTCTTTGGTGATAATCTCTGATTGTCGCTCTACTGCAATATTGAGTTTTTTCTCAATAGCAACCAAACGACGCCCCATACCAATGGACCCCGAAGCTAAAACCTGCACTTGCTTTTTCTGGTTTATATCTGCTTTTTCTTGCGCGCGAATAGAACGTTTAAGCCTAGAGGACAGCCTAAAACTCCACACCGCCAAAATGATAATAAATACAAACTGCAATACAAGTAGCAGGTTAAATATCCACTGCGATTCCATTTATAGCCCACACAAAAACTTAGAGTGATCCAATTTCGACCAACTCATCTTCGGACAATAGTTTATCCAAATCGACTAGAATAAGCAGCGTATCATTCTTATGACAAACACCCTGAATAAATTTAGAGGATTCATCATTTCCAACAGCTGGAGATACTTCAATTTCAGATTGACGCAGATACACAACCTCTGACACTGCATCCACCAAAATCCCAATAATTTGTTTTTCTACTTCCATAATCATGATACGAGTTGAATCCGTAATTTCCCCGGATGACAGAGCAAACTTTTGACACGTATCGATTACGGTAACTACAGTACCACGTAAATGAATAATACCCAGCACAAACGAAGGCGCTCCGGGTATAGGCGCGATTTCTGTATGGCGTAGAACTTCTTTAACCTGCATGACGTTTACGCCATATATTTCACTGTCTAATCGAAATGTCACCCATTGCAACATTGGATCATCTTGTTCTTTTACTTCTTGCAACCCGCGACCAGTAGTCATCAGCTACCTCCTCAGTCAACATGTTTTAAGTGTTTGCGAAAACCATTTTCCGGGTCTTCCAGCAATGTTATGAAACCTTGTACATCTAAAATTGCACACATATGATCTATTACCGTCCCTGCCAACCAGGGTCTTCGGCTGCGATCTGAACGCCATTTAACTTCTGACGGCTCCAGAGAAATCGCTTCTGCCACCAATTCGCACGCTAATCCCCAATCTGAACGATCAAGCTGAATAACGAATTTAAAGCTTTCCTTTAATTCGCCTTCATAGTGATCAGGCATAACCCACTTCGCAGTGTCCACTGTCCGAAGGTTAAACTCACCAACATTAGACATCCCTAAAAACCAGCTAGGTTGACCAAAAATAGCTGTCAGTTTTTCATCATCCCCTTGGTGTATACCACCTAACTCAACCAATGGCACTGCGAGTTTCAGCTTACCTACATGGAAAAGTAAACATTCAAAGCGACTCTGAGCCCAAGGCAGAGGATCTGTCGGAGCAATTTGTTTTTTAGGCTCTAGATGTATTTCTTCGTCCGTATCCGCTATGTCAGCAGTATGCGACTCATCAAACATTGCACTTTCTGTTGCAACATTTCCTTCTAAAATAGGAGTTGAAGCAACAGAAAGTTCATTATCCAACACTACTTCCGTTTCAATATCTGCCACCGTAACATCAGTCGAAAGTTCAGTATTGTCACTTTCTTCATCTGCTATATCTGAATCATAAGAAACAGACGATACATCCTCTTGTAGCTCTGATTCTTGAAGTTGCTCTTCAACTTCCTCAGGGGGCTCTTCCTCGAGCACTTTTTTAGACAGCTCGTCTTCATCAACTAAATGATCTGCTGACAACAACTCAGATGTACCAATCGTCAATCCAAGACTTAATTCATTCTCTTCAACTGTCGCTGTCGATGCCCCCTGTTGAGCAACCGATTCATATTCTTGCTGTAACGGCTGTATAGCAGCCTCAAAGTCAGCAAAAGACAAATCTAACCTGTCAAACTCATCTTGTTGATCGATCCGCTGACTTTCTTCAGTAATTTCACTTTCTTTATCATGCGAGCCTTCCTCAAGAACATCCTCTTGAAACTCTTCATCTTTGGAAGCCTCTGCACTCAGTGAAGGCATAGCCTCTTCAACTTCAACGGTTGATTCTTCGACCAACACTTCGGATGACGTTGTTGGCTCCGTCGCATCCTGTAACAAATCGTCTAAATACTTTTGCAGAGCCTTTTGAGGGCCAACCAACTCCTGCTCTTGATTTTTTATATCTTTCATTACCATCTTACCCAGCTGGGTTAAGTAAGGAGTCCATTAAACTAGCATAAGCTTTTACGCCTCTAGCACTTGCATCGAGTGCAGAGGGAGCAATACCTGCGGTACTGGCATCTCTTAATTTCGTATCTACGGGAATCACTGAATGCCACACCGTTTCATCGTATATTTCTTTGATACTTCTTAAGCTTTTATTAGACGCCTGTGTACGCCTATCAAATAACGTAGGAACGATGGTATACGGAACAGGACGCTTTCTAGCACGGTTAATCATACTAAGCGTCCTAACCATTCTTTCTAAACCCTTAATAGCAAGAAACTCTGTTTGTACTGGAATCACCAATTGCTGACATGCTGCCAATGCATTGATCATCAACACCCCCAGCACTGGTGGACTATCGATTAAAACGTAATCAAAGTCATCCCAGAGAATAGCCAATGTCTTTGATATAACAAGCCCCATTCCTCCTTGAGACTGAGCATGTCTTTCGAGTGTTGCCAACGCCGTAGAAGCCGGCAAAAGAGACAGGCTAGGATGACCAGTTTCTAAAATTAAAGAAGGCGGAAGGCTCTCGGGGATTTTCCCATTTACCTGAAATAAATCATAGCCGCTGTGTTCAATTGAGTCAGGGTCAAATCTAAAATAACTCGTAAGAGATCCATGTGGATCCAGATCAATCATTAACACTCGGTGACCAGCATCTGCCAAGAGTCCTGCCAAGGTCACAACAGTTGTTGTTTTGCCAACACCACCTTTTTGATTCGCGACCGCCCAAATGTGCACTCTATCTCCCCAACTTTCTCAATATGACTGTTTATGCAAAATATTTGTAATCATATACAGTATCGGCCTAATTAAACAAGTAATCGTATAGATTATCCGTTCTTAACTTACTGATTTTTAGCGTAACTCGCCGATTTTGGGCTCTTGACTCGTCATTTCGATTTCTAACTTTTGGATGCTCACTTGAAAAACCAATCGGCGCGATTAATTTAGGGCTCACTCCTCGAAAAACCAGCTCATCGACAACTGCTGAAGCTCGTAAACTAGACAAAGACCAATTAGAGGAAAACGGAGCTGCTCGAGCGATAGGTTGATCATCGGTATTACCTTCTACAAGAACGGGTGAAGGGTAAGAGTTCAATATATTTGAGATGACAATTAGCAGAGCCACAGCTTCGTTGGTTAACTCATATTCACCTTCGCCAAATAGGAGGCCAGACTTCAGCTCAAGACTAATCCAACTGTCATTTTCTGAAATTGACACTTTTCCTGACTGAGTTAAAGAAGCGAATTGCGATGAAATAACTTCATTTAACAAATCATATATCTGGGACGGCGTAGAGTTATCAGGTGAGCCTTCCTCACCTTTGGAAATAGACTCTTCTGCATTTTCAGGATCGACTTCAAGAATCTCTTCACCATCAGGTTCCCCCACGATAGGCTCACCAATATTAATGGGTTTTACCGATTTCTGCACCGCATCAAAAACGCCATTCAGGGTTTCGGTTAACAGACGCTCGTCACCTGCTTTATCTAAAGAGATCGAATATAAGGCCACAAAAAAAGCAAACAACAAAGTAATAAAGTCTGCATAAGAGAGGACCCAACGATCCTTCCCCTTATCAGACGAATTTCTAGGATTATATTGCGCTCGTCGCCTACGAGCTAAGGATTTTGAGCGCTCATTCATAGCCGCTCAATTCAAGGTCAAGCCTTTGAGGGTGCTTCCCTATGGCAATTCCATGAACCCCATCTATCAACAGTTGGTTATAAAGCAATTCCTGATCACAATAATTAGACAGTTTTTTGGAAATAGGAAAGACAACAAGATTAGCAAAACCCTGTCCATACAACGTAGATACAAATGCGACGGCAATACCATGTCCCAGCGCTTCAGGACTGTCTAAATTAGCCATAGCTTGTATCAGCCCTAAAACAGACCCCATTATACCCAATGTAGGCGCGTACCCGCCGATTGACTCTAAAAAACTAATGCTGATATGTCGCTTATCGCGAATTCGAATGGCTTCCTCATGAAGCCTATCGGACAACATATCAGGATCTGCTCCGTCAATCGCCATTTGCAATGCTCTCGTTGCAAAAGGATTGCCCAGTGCAGCGATGTCTGCATCCAAAGACACGAGAGAAAGGCGACGAGCTTTGTTGGAAAGAGTTCCTATTAGCAGTCTGGCTTTTTGAAGATTAAAAACAGGAGGGAAGATAGACCACTTAAGCAATTTAGCGGCCTCTAACGCGTCGGTAAGTCGACTTTGCATCAAGGTGGCGCCCATACTGCCAGCAATAACAATTATTGCAGATGGGAGGTTAAGGAGGAGAATGACCTCTCCTCCTCCAAGCCAATTTGCTAGGAAAACCGAACAAAATGCAACCAGCAGACCGCCTATGGTCAGGAAATCCACTAGAAAACCTCTTTGATAATCCGATCACCGATGTGCTCTAGATGGATAATATCATCGGCAAGGTTCGCTTTTTCTACCGCCATTGGCATACCGTATATAACACAAGAATCTTCACTTTGAACCCAAACACGAGATCCAGTATCTTTTAACATTCGAGCGCCCTCTCTGCCGTCTGCCCCCATGCCAGTCATAACAACCGACAATACTTTACCGGGGTAACATTTAGAAGCCGAACCAAAAGTTACATCTACAGAGGGTTTATAGTTAAGACGCTCATCACCTTGCAAAATCCGTACGCAACCGCCGTTCCTAGGGTCAACCATCATTTGCTTACCACCAGGCGCAAGAAGAGCAACCCCAGGTTGAAGTTTATCGCCATCTTGCGCTTCTTTAACTTGAATCTGGCAAATATGATTAAGACGTTCTGCAAATGCGTTAGTAAAGGCTGCCGGCATATGCTGAACCAAAACAAGCGGAGTAGGAAAGTCCTTAGGAAGTCGCTTCAATACAGTTTGCAAAGCCATTGGCCCACCTGTTGAAGTTCCTATTGCAACGAGCCCCACTTTTTTGCGAGCGCGAGGAATAATAACACCGCGCTCAGTAACAATATTTTTAGGCGCTGCTTTTTTTGCAAGAGGCTGAGCGGGACCTTTACTCCCACCTAGCCTCGTTCTAGCAACAGTGATTACTCGTTCTACAAGTGTGTGTTTGACTACCGCAGAATCTCGAGATATATCTTCGAAATTCTTTGGCATAAAGTCAACAGCACCTGCTTCCAGTGCATCCAAGGTTACTTGAGCACCTTCATGAGTCAGCGAAGAAAACATTAGTACTGGCGTAGGCTTTAACTTCATGATGTTAGTAACAGCCGAAATGCCATCTAAAACAGGCATTTCGTAATCCATTGTTACAACATCAGGAGATAGCGACTGAACCTTTTCTACTGCCTCTTTGCCATTATTTGCTGTTCCAATTACCTTCAGGCGAGGGTCAGCATCAAATATTTCAACTAATCGGCGACGAAAGAAGCCCGAATCGTCAACTACTAATACCTTTACAGGCATATGTTTACTCCTAACTCAGACCGATTATCGAGACGCATAATTCTTCAGCATGCTCGGCACATCCAATATCAGAGCAATCCGACCATCGCCCGTAATTGTTGCACCAGACATACCCGCAGTACCTTGCAGCATTTTACCGAGCGGTTTAATAACCACCTCTTCCTGACCAACGAGTTGATCTACTACAAACCCAACTTCGGTCATGCCCACCTGAATCACTACAACATGCGCTTCTTCAGGCGTTAAATTGTAATCGGCATTTTTAACCAACCAACTCTTGAGATGGAAGATTGGTAACGTTTTACCTCGAATAACAACAACCTGTTGGCCATCAACTACATTTGTCTTCTTGAGGTTCAGATGGAAAATCTCGTTTACGCTTACCAGAGGGAAAGCGAATGCTTGATCTCCTAAAGTCACCATCAACGTTGGCATGATTGCTAATGTTAAAGGTACTTTAATGCTAAAACGCGAACCTTGACCAAGAACAGATTGAATTTCCAACGTTCCGTTGAGTTGGTTAATCTTAGTCTTAACGACATCCATGCCAACGCCACGACCAGAAACATCTGTAATCTCTTGTTTTGTCGAAAAGCCCGGTGCAAATATCAGATTAAACGCTTCTTCATCTGACAATCGTTCGGCTGCATCAGCGTCCAAGACACCTTTCTCAACCGCTTTATTACGCAGAACCTGCGCATCCATTCCCGCACCATCGTCGTCGATCGACAGGAGAATATGATCCCCTTCTTGTTCTGCCGACAGTATTACATGTCCCATTCGCGGCTTGCCATTCGCCTCACGAACATCGGGAGATTCGATTCCATGGTCTACCGAGTTTCGAACCAAGTGGACTAGAGGATCTGCTAACGCTTCCACTAAGTTCTTATCCAAATCCGTATCTTCACCACGAAGCTCAAGATTAACTTCTTTCTTAAGGTTACGCGCAAGATCTCGTACCACTCGTGGGAATCGACCAAACACTTTCTTAATCGGTTGCATACGGGTTTTCATAACCGCATTTTGGAGATCGCCAGTTACCACATCCAAGTTTGCAACCGCTTTGGACATCGACTCATCTTCACTTTGAAGCCCCAAACGAACTAGTCGATTACGAACCAGCACTAACTCGCCGACCATATTCATTATGTCGTCTAGTCGTTTAGTATCAACACGAACCGTTGTTTCTTGAGCTACGGGGGCGTTCCCTCTTTCTTTAGACTCTTTAGGAGCCACTTCGGCTTTTTTGGGCACTGAAGCTTTTTTCGGGGATTCCGCTTTAGGTTTTGCTTTCGGTTTTGGCTTCGCATCTGATTTTTTAGATGCTTTTGCTTCTACCTTTTCTTCTTTAGGCGCCGCTTTTGAGGCAGAGCTCGCCTCGGCTTCTTTAGAAGGTGCAGCACCTTTGCCATGCAAACTGTCAAGCAAAGATTCAAATTCATCTTCAGTAATCAGATCAGATTCTGTACCACTTGATGCAGCAGCCGGTTTACTGGCTTCTTCAGCCTCTTTGCTTGCGCTTTTTGAATCTGTTGAAGAGTTGTCAGCCGGAGCTGAGTCGTCAACGCCTGGAGCACCTGCACCGTGCAATTGATCCAACAGCGCTTCAAATTCGTCCTCAGTGATGTCATCCGTTCCTGAATCTTGAGAATCAGCAGTAGGTTTAGTTGAAGCACTGCTTTTTTTCTCTTCAGCTTGATCAGCATCAACGCCAGGCGCACTTGAACCATGAAGCTGATCTAGCAAAGCATCGAATTCATCTTCGGTAATATCATCTGAATTACTTTCAGCATTTGAGGCTGGCTCATTTACATTGGCAGTCTCTTCAGGCGAAGCATCGCCTAGCGCATTGAGTAACGATGCAAATTCGTCATCAGAAATATCGTCAGAAGAAACATCACTTTGCTCACTCGAATGTTCAGAATCAGTTGTCGATTCCTCCTCAACCTCGTCCACATCTTCTGACTCTTCATCCGCTTCCGCCAACTCTTCTTCAGAAGGTGGTTTAGCATACTGACTCAAAGCACTAATAAGTTCAGGGTCTGCAGGCACTGGTTCTTGTCCATTACGAACCATTTCGAACATTTCATTCACAGAGTCAAGCGCTTGTAGCACGACATCCATCAACTCAGCATTAACGGATCTTTGACCATTACGTAAAATATCGAATACGTTTTCAGCGTAATGACAGCAATCAACTAATGCGGTTAATTGAAGGAAACCAGCGCCGCCTTTAACCGTATGGAATCCTCTAAAGATTGCGTTAAGCAACGCATTATCTTCGGGGTTTTGCTCTAGATCTACTAATTGTTCGGAAAGCTGCTCCAGGATTTCACCAGCTTCTACCAAAAAATCCTGTAGAATTTCTTCATCGACCTCGAAACTCATCCTCAGCTCCTCTTAGAAACCAAGACTTGATAGCAAGTCGTCTACTTCGTCTTGACTATTCAGTACTTCTGGGTTGTTTTCAGTATTTACTGCGGGACCATGACCTCGGTTTTCGTCACGTTCTTTTTCAGTAATTTCGTGCTCGAACCCTGAGATGCTATCCACGCGTCCCGCGACAGCTACCAAGTGAACCAGCTTTTCTTCAACATCTCTTATAAGCTCATTCACGCGGGCAATAACTTGCCCCGTCAAATCTTGGTACCCTTGCTCTAAAAGAATAGTATTCAAGTTGCCGTGTAAAGTATTAGCGCTGTTTTTGGTATAGCCCAAAAACGCGTCAATTCGCTTATACAACTCTCTGAACTCTTGTGGTGTTAGGTCTCGCTGAATTAAACGATTCCAGTCTTTATGCAGAGCCTCAGCCTGAGTTTGCAACTCACTTGCAACAGGTACACTGCTATCAACCATATCCATCGTTTTATTGGCTGCCGAGCTAGTCATTTCGATAACATACGTTAAACGATCTGAAGCATCGGTGATTCTAGAATTGTTATCTTCATCCGTGGTAACTTCTATAACGTCGTCAATAGACTCAATTTGAAAGTCTTTGATTGCATCATGCAAGCTACGAGTTAGCGTCCCTACTTCATAGTAAAAACTCTTATGACGAGCTTCACTTAATTCTTGGATGATTTTAATAGCACCACTAAAGTCGCCGGCCTCAAGCTTATTGAGTAAATCGACCGCCCCATCTTTTACGGTACTTTCGAAATCTCCTAGCTTAGATTCCTTAAAATCTGACATTCAAAGGCCCCTATTATTTCGCAGAATCAATTCGCTCAAAAATCTTTTCGATTTTCTCTTTAAGCGCCACAGCTGTAAATGGTTTTACAACGTAGCCGTTAACACCCGCTTGCGCAGCAGTAATAATCTGATCCCGCTTTGCCTCTGCAGTAACCATAAGTACAGGAATCGTCTTGAGTTTATCGTCCGCACGTACTGCGCGAAGCAACTCAATTCCTGTCATACCTGGCATATTCCAATCAGTTACAAGGAAGTCGATGGTTCCTGTCTGAAGAATCGGTAACGCTGTCGTGCCGTCATCCGCCTCTACCGTATTGGTAAATCCCAAATCCCTAAGTAAATTTTTGATGATACGTCTCATCGTTGAGAAATCATCAACAATCAGGATTTTCATGTTTTTATCCAATGCAACCTCCACACCACAAAGGTAGTATTTCAATACTCATATAATATTAGTCTCGCCAATCCGTTAATCTAGCTCTCAAACGCATAGCCGCCTGACTATGTATTTGACTTACTCTAGACTCACTAACACCTAGTACAGATCCTATCTCTTTAAGATTCAATTCTTCATTATAATAAAGAGACAAAACCAATTTTTCTCTCTCGGGAAGCTTATCGATTTCTACCGATAGTTGCTTTTGAAAACCTCCCTCTTCAACAACATCATAAGGCTGGGAATCTTCCGATTCGATATTTATTTCATTACTACCATGCTCACTTTCAAGCATCTCTTCGTAACTAAAAAGCTGAGTAGACATTGATGAACGCATAATCTCATGATATTCGTCAACGCTGATTCCCATATGTTCAGACACTTCATTGTCTGTAACATCTCGCCCTAGTTTACCTTCTAATTCTTTAATTGCTTCTGTTACGGCTCGACCATTTCGCCTAACAGAACGGGGTGCCCAATCACTTTTTCGCATTTCATCCATGATCGAGCCGCGTATTCTAATACCAGCATAAGTTTCAAACGACGCTCCTTTATTAGACTCAAAGCGCCTATATGCCTCTATCAAGCCAATCATGCCAGCTTGAGTCAAATCATCGACATCTACATGGCTAGGCAATCGAGCCAACAAATGGTAAGCAATCTTTTTTACAAGATAGCCATACTGTTGAACAATGGCATCCATTGAAAGAGCCGCTTTTTTCGAATAGGTACTATAACCGTGCTTTGATTGCATAAAACCGCGCTTCTAACCTTTTCCCGACACCGAATTATCAGTGCGCAACTTAAATGTACTACATCCAATTATTATATGCTGTCACTAATAACATATTTTTACTAACTCCCATACTTTAGTGACCCATACAACTGACCATACTGTTCTGCAGTGTAAACCGCACGACTAATTAAGTTGTGAGCTCGTGCCGGTTCAATATCATCAGGAATCCTTTGCCCGTCCGCAACAAACATAACAGGTAAATTTTCCTCTATAACAACGCTAATGGCTTCCCCCAACGATGCAGATTCATCTATTTTACTCAAAACACATCCATCTAATTCAATTTGAGAATAGACGTCTACTACTGTTTTTAGAACCTGCCGCTGACTAGTACAAGGTAATACCAGTAATTTTTTTAAATAACCTCGCGCTTTCTTCATCATTTTTAGCTGCCGCTCTAAATTCCGGTCCCTCGGATTCATACCTGCCGTATCAACTAAAACCAACGAATAGTTTGCGTATTTATCCAACACTTCATTTAAATCTGAATATTCATTTACTACTTCTACTGGCACATTCAGTATTCGTCCGAATGTTCGTAATTGCTCATGGGCTGCAATACGATAAGTATCTGTCGTAACCAGAACAACACTATCAGCGCCATTTTTCAATACATGTTGAGCGGCGATTTTACCTATTGAGGTTGTTTTTCCTACACCTGTCGGCCCCATAAATGCAATGCAACCATCCATTGGCGACATTTCCTGTCGAGTAACTGGTAAATAGTCCGCTAAAAACGAAAGCGCTTTCTTCCAATCATCTTCTCGACCAAGGAATGGAGTATTACTAATAATACGTTCTATTACTATATCGGAAAGTCCTAATTTGAGTAGTCTATTATGTATATGCTGTTCAGGCGACTCTGTGTAACTACTTTTGGAACTATTCTCTTCAATTTGTTCTTTTGTTTCTTTGAGCTCAGACTTTAATCTATCTAACTCCCTCTCCATTTCAACAAGCTGAGAGGATTTTTCAGAGTTTTTAATCGAGAGTGCTTCTTCAATCTGAGAAGGCTCATTTTTTTCCACCGAAGCAAACGCATCATTTGCAAACAACGAAGGTTCTGGCGTCGCTCTTTTCACAGGTGGCTGATTGTTACGAGCCTGCTCTAAACGTTCTTGGTAAGCTTTTTTAGGATCATTTGATGAAGAATAGCGTTGTCCGGGAGGCGCTGATGATAAACCAGAAGGTAACGATCCGTCATAATCGAGCGCCGTCGTAATCTCAATTTCACCGCTAGGCAATCTCTGATTAGACAAAATCACGGCATCAGGCCCAACAGCATCACGGACTTTCCGTATTGCTTGGCGCATATCGGGGGCTCTGAATCGCCTAATTTGCATAAAGTGAGAATTCCTTCGGATACTATTTTTCTTACAAATCCATAGCTTAACTCAAAGGTCTCAATAAATATAGCAACAAAATCAAGTGTATGGATATCTCTTCTTGACTAACATATTACTGACCAATAACACCAACAACCGCAATACGCTTATGGTCCGGCACTTCTTGATAAGAAAGAACTGCCATATTCACCATTCCAAATCTCATAAAACGCGCCAGCATTGGCCTTATAGGAGCAGAAACGACCAATATTGGTGTATTCCCCATTGCCTCCTGCTGTTCAGCAGACTGTTTCAATGAAGTTTGAAGCTGCTCCGCCATTGATGGCTCAAGAATAAGCGCTTCCTCGTTCTTAATCCCCGCTTGCTGACTCTGCTGCACTGTTTGCATTAACATTTTTTCCAACTGAGGATCCAAAGTTAGAACCGGGATTTCATCAACACCGTCAGCTAACGTTTGAATAATCATCCTTGACAAGGATGTGCGCACAGCCGCTGTGAGAACCATCGGATCTTGAGTTTTAGGCTGAACCCCCATGACAGCTTCTGCAATTGTTCGCATATCTCGCAAAGGAACACCTTCAATCAATAGGTTTTGCAGCACTTTAAGTAGCACACTTAAAGGAACGGTATTGGGAACAAGCTCCTCTGCTAACTTAGGATTATGCTGCTTTAACAGACCTAACAACTGCTGAACTTCATCATGACCGATTAACTCATAGGAATGCTTGAACATGACTTGGTTAATATGCGTGGCTACAACAGTACTGACATCAACAACGGTATAACCAAATGTTTGCGCTTGGTCGCGTTTTTTAGGATCAATCCATACTGCATCTAAACCAAAGGAAGGGTCCTTTCCAGGGATACCATCAATTTTACCAAAAACTTGACCAGGATCGATCGCCAACTCCTTGTCTGGATGCACTTCAGCTTCCGCTAAGCTGACTCCCATCAACGTAATTCGGTACGCATTGGGCATAAGATCTAAATTATCTCGTATGTGAACACTGGGCACCAAGAACCCAAGATCTTGAGAAAGTTTCCTCCTAACACCTTTTATTCGTGCTAGAAGCTCTCCACCTTGAGACTTATCAACTAAAGGAATTAATCTATAACCTACTTCCAAACCAAGCATATCTACTGGAGCAACGTCCTCCCAACTCAAATCCTTCTGCTCGGGTGCAGGCTTATCTTTAGTCGAGCCAGCTTTACTGACTGAAGACCCTGCCTTGCGACTAGAAGCCTCTTTCTTTTTACGATATTCCAGAAAATAGGCCAAACCACCTAAGGCTAGAGCAAGAGACAGAAAAGAAAAGTGGGGCATTCCAGGAACAATACCCATTATTGTCATTATGGCTGCGGCAACATACAACGCTTTTGTCGAGCCAAACATCTGGCCGTAGACCTGCGCCCCCATGTCACCAGATTCATTGACGCGAGTCACCATGATCGCAGCAGCAGTCGATAGCATCAAAGAAGGTAATTGCGCAACCAGCCCATCACCAATAGTAAGCAGAGAATATCGCTCTACTGCATCACCAAAAGTCAGGTCATACTGAAAGACTCCAATTGCGAGCCCCCCAATAATATTTATCGCAAGGATCATCATCCCCGCTACGGCATCACCTTTCACGAATTTAGACGCACCGTCCATCGATCCATAAAATTCTGCTTCAGCAGAAATTTCATTGCGTCGTTCACGCGCCTGATCCGCATCAATCATCCCAGCATTCAAATCTGCATCAATTGCCATTTGCTTACCAGGCATGGCATCCAACGTAAAACGTGCACTTACCTCAGAAATTCGGCCTGCACCTTTAGTCACAACCGCGAAATTGATAATCATCAAGATGGCAAAAACTACAAAACCAACAACGTAGTTGCCACCAATAACCACCTCACCAAATGCTTCAATGACTTTACCCGCTGCATCGCCTCCCTCATGTCCGTAAAGCAACACAACTCGAGTGGATGCCACATTTAGCGCAAGCCTCATGAGAGTCGAAACAAGAAGAACAGTTGGGAATACGGCAAAGTCCAAAGGACGCATTGAATAAATCGCGACAAGCAATACGACTATTGCGAGCGCAATATTAAAAGTGAACAACACATCGAGCAAAAATGCTGGTAATGGCAAAACCATCATTGCCAGCAATGCGAGCAAAATAAACGGAACGCCTAAGTTACCGCTAACAATACCTTTCGCCTGACCTAGTACTCGCTGTCTATCAAACTCCACTCATTCACCTATTTAGTATGCAATTTCTTTATTTTTGCCCATCCCACCGATAGTCTTGAGGCACTTCGAATTCAGGCATACTATTTGATTTATTTTGATTACCATTTTTTAATTGATAAACATAAGCCAATAATTGCGCAACGACCTGAAACAAGCCTTCAGGTATCTCTTCACCTATTTCTGTATGCTTATATATTGCCCTTGTAAGCTCCGGGGATTGTATCACAGGTATATCATAAAAATTTCCGATTTCGCGAATCTTCAATGCGATAAAGTCTCCACCTTTTGCCAACATAATCGGTGCTTGAGAGCCATTTTGCTCATATTTTAATGCAACAGAAAAGTGAGTCGGGTTAGTAATAATCACATCAGCCTGAGGAACATCCGACATCATTCTTCGCATCGCAGCCTGCTGTTGCAATTGACGAATTCGACCTTTAACCTGTGGATCCCCCTCGGCCTGTTTATGCTCATCCTTAACCTCTTGTTTGGTCATTTTTAGGTCGTTGGAGTGTTTCCAAATCTGATACGGAACATCGATCGCAGCGATAGCCACCAATGATAAAGATACGAAAATAAACGCCCACATAATTATTTCTAGGCCGTGCTCAATAGCACTTTGAATATTTTCGAAAGTTAGACCGTATATCTCTGGCAAGAAATGCATAATAACAAACGTAGCAATACTGCCGGCCAACAAAACCTTTAATACGGACTTAACTAATTCAACAAGCGATTGAACCGAAAACATTCGCTTTATCCCTGCAATGGGATTCATTTTACTAAATTTAGGAACAAGAGGCTCCCACGTAAAATTAAAGCCCCCCATGGCCACACTCCCTACGATACCCGCCACTGCCACCACAGACATAAACACCACAAGTGAGTCGATCATAGAAACACCCGACTCATATAAATGAAATATCATTTTTGCCTGATCAAATATATCTGATCGCGCAATTGAAAAGTTAAACAAAAAAACATTAGCCAAATCATTCGCAAGAAGAGTCCCTGTCATATACAAGGTTGTTGCGGCAACAATCAACAATGCAGCCGAACTTAAATCTCGAGACCGGGCAAGGTTTCCTTTCTCTCTAGCCTGATCAAGTTTTTTCGAACTGGCGTCTTCGGTTTTTTCTGAACCATCTTCATTTTCAGCCATTGACTGAGATCCCCCACGAGTCTTTCATCCAAAGGATAATATCTTCAAAGAACAGTCGATAAATATCTAAAAAATCCTCCAACATCATCCAAAAGAATACTAACGAAAACAATAGAATTACAGGAAAACCAAGCGCAAAAATATTCAATTGTGGAGAAGCCTTTGCAACGATACCAAACGATATATTCATAATTAGTACCGCTACCGCTAAAGGCAATACAATTAACAATGCCTTCTCAAACATCCAACCACCTAACTGCACTACATCCCAGTATTTTTCTGGATCAAAACCACTCCCGATAGGCCAATAATTAAAACTTTCCACAATATACTCAATCATCACATGATGACCGTTCGTTCCAATAAACGCCAACCCAACCATCGACAAATAGTATTGACCCAAAGAGGCGACCGTAACTCCATTTGCAGGGTCATTAGACATAGCAAAACCTAGCCCAGCTTTCATAGCAGCCAACTGGCCTGCGAGAGAAAAAAGCTGAAACAGTATTGTGACGATAAAACCTAAAATAAACCCAATTACAAGCTGCTCACCAATAACAGGAATATAAGCTGGCGAAACAGGGTCAAACGGCGGAGCTTCCACTATTGGAGTAATTGCCAAAGAGATCGCAAAAGAATAAAGAATGCGAGTTCGGGTACTGACTAGCTTGCTGCCAAATAATGGCAACGCCATCAAAAACGCTCCGATACGAAAGAAAGGAAGGGTAAAACTGACAGTAAAACTCATCAGCTGATCAACATTCAATTCGAACATTTACCCAATCATCATAGGTATATTTATAAATAATTGCGTTGTGAAGTCCATTAGCTTTGTTAAAAGCCAAGATCCTAAATGCATAATGGTAAAGATAGTTACAATGAGTCGAGGAAGGAATGAAAGTGTCTGCTCATTAATTTGAGTTGCGGCCTGAAATACACTCACCATAAGCCCCACAACCAGACTTGGCACCATTACAGCACCAACCAGCAAAACGATCAGGTAAAAACCTTGACCATACAAGTCCAATACTACCTGAGGATCCACCCTTTACACTCCAAAGCTAGCAGCAAGTGTACCCATAATCATAGACCAACCATCCACCATAACAAACAGCATTATTTTAAATGGCAATGAAATAATAATAGGAGACAACATCATCATACCCATTGCCATCAATACACTCGCTACAACCATGTCTAAAATAAGGAATGGAATAAACAGCATAAAACCTATCTGAAATGCCGTTTTTAACTCAGACGTTACAAATGCAGGCATCAGTATCGTAAACGGAAGCTCGTCTAACGACGGTATCTGCCCCTCCTTACCAGCTAACTTCACAAATAAAGCTATATCATCCTCTCGAGTTTGACCCAACATAAACTCTCTAATTGGAAGAGAAGCCGCTTCAACAGCCTGAAGAGAGGTAATATCTTCACTTAAATAAGGCTGCAATGCTGTCTCATTAATTTTATCTAAGGTTGGACTCATAATAAAAAGCGTTAAAAAAAGCGCCATACCTAATATTATTTGATTCGACGGCGTTTGCTGTAGCCCCATTGCTTGGCGAAGAATCGACAACACAATTATTATTCGAGTAAACGACGTCATCATTATTAACGCTGAGGGTAGCAGCGTTAATGCCGTCATGATAAACAGTATTTGAAGTGAAACCGTGTACTCTTGACTGCCGTCTGGATTGGTAATAACAGAAACAGCAGGAAGCCCCGTTTCAGCTATACCTTGCAAAGGAACGACTAATCCAACTAGAAGCAAGATAAAACTGTTCAACATTCTATACTTCATTTTTTATGTCGCTTTCTGCTTTTGACATTTCCACTCTAAAGCTATTTTCTTTCTCAGAATACTCTTCGAGTTTATTTATGGAGTTAGCTGTCACGCCAAGTAAAGAACGCTTACCCTCAACCTCCACCAAAACCAGTTTTTCCTTTGTACCCAACGACTGAACAGCTAATACATTTATATCGGAACGTTGAAGACGAAGCTGTGCAGACTGTAGTTTTTTAATCCCCCATAAAGACAAAGGAACCAGGGCCAATACAACAGCTAACCCTAAAAACGTCCGCCAAACCTGCGATGTCGTGGCTAAATCCCCTATACCACTCGACGCATATGATATACCTGACAGCAAAAACATCAGGGTTAAGTAAACTCTTAAAATACGATTAAACACACTATTTCAGCCGTTTAATTCGTTCACTAGGACTCACAACATCCGTTAAGCGAATGCCATATTTATCGTTCACCACTACCACTTCTCCATGAGCGATTAACGTACCGTTTACAAGCACATCTAGCGGTTCACCTGCATAACGATCTAGCTCGACAACCGATCCCTGCGTGAGCTGAAGCAGATTTCGAATAGCAATATCCGTCCCACCCAACTCCATAGAAAGGTTGACTGGAATATCCATTATTAAGTCTAGATCAGAACTAATCGCTCCGTCGGTTGTAGCCGGAAGCTCGTCAAGTTGAACCGGCTTAACTTCTTGTTCAGACATTGCCTCAGCCCAAACATCATCAACGTCCTCCGTAGCTTCATCGCCAGATTCGGACATTGCCGCTGCCCATTCATCAGCCAATTCACTGTCCATTCCTGCTGCATCTGGGTTTTCTTCTTCTGCCATCTCTACTACCTAAACTTTTTTTATACTTTCTTTCATTTGGACGGAATACTTGCCATTACTCATACCAAGTTTCCCTTTGAATGTGGGGACATTGTTAGCCCGCACTGTGACATGCTCTGGCATCTCAATTGGGATAACATCACCAACCTTAAATTTAAGCACATCACCCAGCGATATTTTCTTACTCGCGACATTTACATGAAGCTTTACATCAACATCTTGAACGTCTTGTTGAAGGGATCTCCCCCAACGATCATCTTTTTCGTCCACATCACTTTGCACACCTGCGTCCAACAATTCTCGTACAGGCTCAATCATTGAATAAGGCAAAGTAATATGAAGCTCCCCGCCACCGCCATCTAGCTCAATATGAAATGTTGATACCACAACCACTTCACTCGGGCTAACAATGTTGGCCATTGCAGGGTTAACCTCAGAACTGATGTATTCAAGTTCCAATTTTAAAACTGGCGCCCAAGCTTCCGTTAAGTCGACAAACACTTGTTCCAACATCAACTGAACAATCCGGATCTCAGTCGGTGTAAATTCACGTCCTTCTATTTTCGCATGCCGTCCGTCACCACCAAAAAAGTTATCTACCAATTTAAATACTAATTTGGCATCAAGAATAAACAATGCAGTACTTCTGAGTGGACGAAACTTAACTAGGTTCAAACTTGTTGGGACATAAAGAGTATGGACATACTCTCCAAATTTCATAATTTGCAAACCGCCCGAGGAGACATCAGCGGTTCTACGCAAAAGGTTAAATAAGCTGATTCGAGTATATCGAGCAAATCGCTCGTTAATCATTTCAAGAGTGGGCATACGCCCACGTACAATCCGCTCCTGACTCGTAATGTCGTATGAGGCTATTCCGCCCGCATCAGCATCATCTTCGTCTGGCTTTTCGTCTGCTCCATGTAAAAGAGCATCAATTTCGTCTTGAGAGAGTAAATCCTGTGCCGACATACATTACTACTGCATTACAAAATTTGTAAATAACACGTCTTGCATGCCGCCCGCGCCGGTCTCTTGAGTAAGGATATTATTCACAGACTCCAAAGCAGCTTGTTTCAATGCTTTCTTACCTTCCACAGTCTGTAACTCATCAAACGATTGACTAGAAAACAATAAAACCAAACTGTTACGAATCAAAGGCATATGGACTTTTACAGCATCTATTTGAACTTGGTCTCTGGATTTCAACGTCATATTCAATTGAAGATAACGTTGACGTCCAGCAACCATAAAGTCGACGACGAAAGGCTGATCTAACTCTAAATAGATAGCCGGGCCTTCCGTCTGAATAGCTTGAGCTTGCGCATCTACCTCTTCAACTGCAGCATCCTCTGCTGGCGGCTCGTCACCACTAAAAAGAAATAAATATGCAGCCGCGCCACCGCCCCCTAAAAGAACCAGAACAGCTACGAGTATAATAATGAGTTTTTTCTTCCCGCCTTTCTTTCCGTCTTCGGCGCTTACGTCTAAATTTTCTTCGTCAGCCATGCGTTACCCATCATTCGTATATTAAAATAGCGTAATTGATTACTAAGCTAGCAATTAAACCTTCTTTGAAGCTATTTTACAAAGAATAGCAGGAATCACCATCTGTTTATCTAAAAATAGTCATTTTAAAGGACACAACATTACTTAGGGAATTAAAGAACAGAGTCCGTTGAGCTTAAAGCACTATAAATCGGACTTCCCATTTGCCCCAGTTAGAAAATAAACTTAGGCATAATAATCAATCCCTTGTTTCTCATTATGAATATCATACATTTGAATATCTTCACCATCTAATTCTTCCTGCCCTTCAGCAAAACCAGACGAACCTTCTCCTTGTCCGCCCTCTCCAGCAGAAGCTTTACCAGCTTGCGAACCGTCTCCACTCGACACATCTACATCCACATTATCAAGGTTCATGCCCTGCTGAGCCAACATCTCTCTCAACCTTGAAAGCTGAGATTCGATAGCATCTCTCGCCATTTGAGAGCTTGCAACGAAGCTTACTTGAGCATTGCCGTCATGATCCACCTGAACTTTAACCGTCAAGCTGCCGAGTTCAGGTGGGTCTAAATGAATATGAGCGGTTTTAATTCCATCTGCTTTCAAAATTGAAACTTTCTGAGACATTTCTCCCGCCCATTCGGGGGATGTCGGCACATTACTCATCACAAAGTTAGGGACACTTTGACTCGGCACACGATTGGAGCTGGAGCTTCCAGCAGCAACTGAGTTAATATTGTTGCCAAAATTTGCAGCCTGATCACTTTCATTGTTCGCGCCAAATAATTTAGCTAAATTGCTATCCAATTCCTTTTTCTTAAGGTCTCCAGCTTCCAGATCTTTATCAGACAACAGGTCTGCCTCACTTCCCACTAGTGAAGGCTTCATGATATCACCTTCACTTAGCTCTCCTTCTTGCCCCTGCAAAGTCAATTCACCCTGAGTCAAGTTGGCGCTATTAGAAACCATACTGACAGAATTGGATTGATTTGAGTTAGACGGTTTGATTTGGCTGATCACCCAATTAAGGTTATTACTTTCTAAATCCGACTCACTTGATTCGACGTCACCTTCAGAAAGCAAAAGCTCTTGCCCTTTGCTTGCATCAGAGATATTTCCTAACTCATTATTCTTCAAAGGGGCAGCACTATTTGCTACCGCAGTCGACAGCTTCTCAGCTAGGGAAACAGATGTTGTTACTCCATTTAACTGGGTATCCTGCGACAAACCTACGGAAGACGTTGCATTTTGAACAACACCTTTAGAAACTTCCGAATTACTGCTTAACTCAACACCCTCGGACTTTCGACCTTCACCTGAAATAGTAACCGGCACAACCGTCTCATAGGTAGCCGAGCTCACCGCTTGATTCTGAAGAGCTGCCTGTTCTTCACTTTCGTCCGTAATCGCGCTATCAATAGCTGCATATTGAGCTAATGAGACATTTTCTTCCGCATCGCTTTCATCAGCATGCAAAGCATTGCCGCTTTCATCGTCGACATTTCCATTTACATCGACACTCTCTGCTTGTGCAACCACTTCTTTAAGCGCAGCATCAGATAAATCTTCAACTTCGAGGTCATCAACTCTATTTTTTTCAAGGCTAGCACTTTTAGAGTCAATGCTTTCAGCAACAGCACTTTCAGGATCAGTGCTTTCAGGGTCAGTACTTTCAACCTGTTCTGCAGTTACCTCTTCGTCCGCAACCGCTGTTTGAGCGTCCTGAGGCAACTGATCGCTTGCAACAGCAGGCTTTTGCCCCTCTTCGGGTGCAGCATTAACATTCTTTTCTAGAGCGTCAACAGCACCCTCATTTGGTTCCTGCCGTTCCGACACAGAAGACTGAGCATCCCTGTTTTTATCACTTTTCTCAGAAGTAAATTTCGACAAATGCTTTTCGAAAGATGATTCTTCACTCACCGATAAAGAGGCTACCGAAGATCCAGTAGATGGGTTTAGTGGGCTAGTTTTTACTTGAATAGACGCTGAATTTACCATAAATGTCTCCAACCAATCGTTATAGACAAAGCAAGTAAAAGGCCAATTATTAAAAGTACTAAAAAAAATATGAAATATACGACAGGTCTAAATTAGAACTCGTTATGCTGCCATTCACCATGAGTAAACGACTTTAAGAAAGTTACCTTTTTCAGAGAATTCAACCTGCTCACAAAGTTGCTTTAACAAAGGAATGCCTCGGCTATAGGGGGTATCAATCCATTCTAATTCTTGATTACTTTGGCTGACATCAAACCCTTCTCCACTGTCCTCGACAGAAAGCTCCAACATCCCTCTTTCGCTCGTGCTATTAACTTTCGCCTTTATTGTTACCGTACCTGTGTCGAGACTTGAAAGTCGTTCTTTCCTTTCTGAATAGTAATATTCGAAGCCTTCTACTGTTTGTTTAGAGAATGAAGACAACTTTAAAACACCGTGCTCTAAAGCATTGGAATACATTTCAGAGAGAATCATAAAGATTTGACTTGAATGCTCATTCAAACCAGGCACAGTGGTTAAAATTTGCAACACATAAGGCAGCGGATCTGTTGATCTAAGAGATTCAGCATCCAATGCATACTCAAACGAGAAGCTCGCAGGAACTCGAGTATGTTGTTTTAGATAACCCGCTTGATTGGAAATAAAACCCTTTTCACGATTAAGCTCGATCGCCAAACAGGATAAGTCGTCGTGAGGATTATCTATAATCCCCTTTTCATACAGCGTTTTTTCCAGCCATTCGAATTGACGGCCATGCTCTACATCCCCGTCATACAAGGGCGAAAGAGCGTCGTTAAACATAACTCGATCGCCAGCACCCTTGGCCTCATAAACCCCATCCGAAAAGGCGAGCAGTACATCCGAAGATCGAAACGATACAATGTCCGTCACGCACTCGAATTCATATTCGTCTGCAACTCCAAGCGGTAAACACATTGATTTAAACAGGCGCGGAAGCCTATCGTTCTCTCGAAATAAAAGTAAATCTGGTAACCCACCATTCCAAATTTCAACACTTTCATTATAAATATTGATATCAATAAATGCTGCGCTGCAAAACATATTACTGGGTAAAACAGAATACAGCCGCTTATTTATTTCAGGCAATATTTGCTTCATTAAGAAGCCTTTTTCTGTCCATTCAAAAAATATATCCGCTAGAGGCAATGCGCCAATAGCTGCAGACAACCCGTGTCCGGTAAAATCACCTAGAAGTAGATGCATGCCCCCATTCGGCTTATAAGCAGCCAAAATCACATCGCCATTAAATATCTGGCTTGCACGATGCAACGTCTTTAAGCACGGGTCGTTTAAACTATTGGATCGAGTAATTTGCTCATAGACCATTTTAGCCACTTCTTGGTCCTGAACCATTTTTTGGCTAAAGAGCGACAACTCATTATGCTGTTTCGAGAGTTTTTTATGTAAAAGCAACAAACGAGCAATGGCTTTTAACTTCGCTGTGACGAGAGTAGGGCTGTAGGGTTTTGATATGAAATCGGTACCACCGACTTTAAGACAATTGGATAACGCGACAGGGTCTGTTACGCCCGAAAGAAACACAATAGCGACGAATGAGCTACCCGCAATTTTTTGAATTTCTACTGCGGCTTCCCAGCCATCCTTTCTAGGCATCTTAACATCAAGACACACAAGCTGAATGCGATTAGGGTCGAACATTTCCACTGCTTCTTGGCCATCAACAGCAGTGATCACATTGTGACCAAACTGACTCAGCATAGCCTCTAAGAGCATTCTGTCGGAAGGGTTATCATCAGCGATTAAAATGTTAAGCGTTTGATCCATTGCTATCGCTCTATCTTAAACAGTCGATCAAAGTTTGCCATTTTTAACGCATCATTCACAGTCTCATCTGGACTAATTAGCACAACACTCCCATTTTTTATTTTTGCATGATCACGAAGCAATATCAGCATACCTAACGCAGAACTGTCTAAATAGGTCGTTTCAGAGAAATCGACTCGAATATCACGCTCACTTTTTACTTTTTCATACACATCGGAAAAAGCCTTATGACAGCTAAAATCAAACGCGCCCTGTATCTTAATGGTGGCAACTCCATCGCTTTTAACGCAACTTATCATTTCAGCCTCCATACATTAGACATCAAAATGCTTAATAATCATCCCATGAGTCTAGACGCTTTTCAGGATCCACATAAGACCCTGACAACTCCTCAGCTTCATCTATCTCATCGTCATCAAACAAATCGTTCATTTCACTATAAAGCTGATCAAGCTGCTCAGAAAACACGTTTAATTTGTTTTCATGGCTCTGACTGCAATCTTTTACCAGCTTAAGGATTTCTACAGGCTGATCAAACGAATTCTCACTTCCATGTTCCTCGATTGATAATTGGTCAACTACAAGGTCGATGTCATGCAACAAATCGATCAACTTTCGGCGATATGATGAATCAGACTCTTTCTCTTCAAGTAACGGCAGCAATGCTCGCTTAACATCTAAAACACTTAACTTAGCATCGTTGAGTTTTTCTATGGATAGTCGTTCAGTTGACTGTTTGACACTTGAGAGACTATCAAAATCTAAATCCAAGTTTGCGTAAATCGCATTAAAGCCATTCTTTAGGTTTTGAACGTCGTCCACTAAATGCTCTAACGCTCGATGCAACTCCAAGCAACGCTGCTTTATATCAAGCTCATTACTCACTTCAGTGTGATCTATATTTTGGTGAATAAACGTTGGTATTTGTTGTAACTTAGTAATCAAAACAGGAGGGCTCAAACTGTTCTCTTGCAGTTCTTTGAACACGTGTTGAACTTGAGCCCTAATGTTTTCCAAGTTTGAAGAAGCGTCATAAAAAACCGAGCTACGATCCAATATTCTAATTGGAATAGCCCAGTTCCCTTTAGACATCAATGAAATAGATGCATTCAACACCGTTAGTTCATTAACAGGATCGAGTTTTTCAAACACTACAATACAACTATCGCTAGAGATTTCTGGATCATCATCGCTGAAAAATCGAACAATATAGCCCCCGCGTTCGATTTTTAAATGCACCTCGTGCTGATCCATTAAATCTTTCAGGTTTTCGAAGCGACCGTCTTCTGAAGTATCTAACGACCATTCGATCTGAAGCTGATTTGACATGACTTCATGAAAATCAGACCAAAGAGAATGAAATGCGAAGTTTGCATATTGAATATCAGATGTTGAGAGGGACACTATTAATACTGGAGAGGAAGCATGGTGAAATGCATGTTGGAAAATTTTTGATGCGTCATTTGCATCATTCAAATCATATCGAATATTTAATACTGTACTTTCGACATAACGAGCAAGTTCTGAAAATTCATCTTTTCGTTCAAATGGAACTAAGGAATGGACATTCGGGTTATGCAATTTATCTACGACAGTATGTAAATAGCGTACACCTGCTCCAATCTTTCGTTGAACCTGAACGATAAAAAACACAAAATACAGCAGCGAAAATATGACAAGCACACAAAAAGAGATCAACCACTTTTGATCTCCGTATTTCCACCATATCAACTCAGAAGCTAATCGAGCACTATCAACGACAAACCTTTGATCCTCAAGAAGTGATAGGTTTCTGTTTATTCTACTTTTCAGTAATGCTTTGTCTTTGTATTCATCTAAGCCAATCGGATAAATATTTTCGAGCTTAATTGTGCTAATGCCTTCGTCAGACAGACTAGAAACAATACCATCAACATTGAGCTTTGTTGTTAAAGAGAAGTTAGTAAACTCCTCCTCATCCTCGAATTGAGCTTGCATTAACATTCGAGCTTTCAATTCGATAATTCGCGTCTCTACATTAATATAATATGCGGCATCGTTAACATGTAATTTCCACGCTTCGTTAATGTATTTATAGCCTAAGCCAAATGAACAAAACATCAGCAAAGTAATAATCAAACTATGCCGAATTATGAAATCTGACATTTTTATTGTAGGAATTTGGACGTTACTTTCAGCAGCCATTTTTTAGACAATCCTCAGACATCATATGGATCAAATTTTGAGCCATATTGGATATAGCTTCCCAATCAAAATACGTAAAGTCACTCAGCGCCCCAAGCTTCATTTGATAGCCATTATCATACAAAAGCTCACACTTTAAAGTAATAGTTGGCTGCACTTCTTCTGTATGAACTTCGTTTAACACACGAATTCCATACAAAAAACCGCCTTGGTTTCGAAATATCACGACTAAATCAGATTGTTTTTCCGTATTTCCTAATACATTCACTAAGGGTATCAATTGATCAAACCATCGAGCACTGTCTTTAAACATCGATAAAGCGTGTGCCGAAACGACATCAACAACTGCCTCACTGGGACTTGAAATATACTGTCCTCGTTTAATTTCATATACCCTTTTATCCATTTCAAGCACGCCTTTACTCATAAGGACTTCAGAATTACGCACGGATTTTGACGACTCTACCAACGCAAAATCAGGCAGATTCAGCTCATCCTGATTGAATATCAATGAAATAAAGTTGGGTTCAACCAAAATACCATAGTGATCCGTCGACCAGATATTTAGATATAGATTGGATATCGACTGAACATCGTAAGAAATTGCAAAATCAGCCCAGAAGTGATCGCAATTCACCCAAACGATTTTATCGAACACTTTTAATTTAATAGCGTTTAAACGATGATTATTGGAAAGAGTGCCATGCGCTTCACGTACGTGCCAACCGTCTGAATTAGAAAAGCTTAATTCATATATCGCTTGTTCATCTGAGGCATTCGATAGAGACGTTTTGGGAAATGCAAATTGATGGTCTCCAATTTCAACGATTACCACCTCTACAACGCAGGATTGTCGCCCTAATAATTCAGGCGTCCATTTCGAATCAGATTTAAGATACATGCAACTGTGGCCAGATACGGTGAGAAAATCACAGACCTCATCTTCAGCAAGCTCTCTTTCTTCCATTTCAAATATTGGTACTAAATAATCTGGAGTGAGACAATTATCATTAAATCGGCAGTCCGAGGCTTTCACATATTGTCTTGATACAACACCTTGAAGAGAAGATTCGAGACGGCGTAACTCATACTTCGAAAGCTGCCCTTGTCGTACAAGGGTAACATTGGGCGAATCGCGTAGAAAAGACCTCAAACCTTCTTGAAAGCAGGCTTTACTTGAATGATCCATCAAATCATTCTTCCTACTAAACCACTCAAAGTGAGAAAAGCGAGTCGACAGCCAACTTAGTGGCTGCGTTGTTTCTAACATGAGATAAACATCATCCTCGACATCGAGCCTCAAACTGCCAAGAGAGACGAGCGCTGGTAACACTTCAATAAGTTGCTCAATCCCCCCTTCGAGTTTCGCACTAAACGAAGCTTTTTCTCTGTTTGTAGAAACCAACAGAGTATTCGACCAAAACGGAAGACCACTCAAACGTTTTAACGCGCTGTCAGATTGACCAAAGCTGCTGGCAGCGATTACCGTTCTAACGCCATCCATTTGACCAAATAGATTACTGACAACGTTTGGACTGTAACGACTTCCTTTCTCGATCTCCGCCGTGACATAACGATAAGTAAAACGAAAAAGAACGCTTGCCGTAGTACCACCAATTAGCTCTTGCTCAAATAAACGTGAAAGTACTGATCGAATTTTTTGCAAACAGAAGACAGGATTCATTGCATAAGAAAATAAAACTTCTTCGATATCTTGAATAGTATGGAGGGAGACTGATACGTATGTAGGAGAAAAAACAGTCATAACAAAAAATTAGCGGTTATTATCGAAGAATTTTCTGGTTGCAAATTCATCGTTTCTAGCCTGCTCAAGCTTTTCTTCGACTCGCTCTTCTTCGCCAATAGATTTATCCTTAAGCCAATCCATTCCTTTTGTTTTTGCTCTGGCAGCCTGCCAGCGCCGCATCGCCATATTATACTGCTGTTCTGATCGAGACACTTGGCCTTCTTGCTGATGAATCGCTTGTTGTAGCCTATCAACAAAATGCTGGTAGTTAACGGCCAAATGAGACGACATACCAAGCAAATTCCGCTCTTGGTCGTACTGCTCCGCATAACTTTTTAAATCTTGTAATTTTTGCTTATCAAGGTCTACTTTCTTGCGTTCATTTGCAACAAGCTCAGACACCTTATCTTCTTCTCGCTGAGCTAAATTTACAAGCACTTGCATTCGAGCAGATTTTTTCACAATTCAAATCTCATCCATTAACCCCAACGAAAGCACTCACTTCACGCAAAAACAATACGTCATAAAGAATTCTTGTTCGAAACAAGGCGTTACGCAATTATTGTATTCATACAGTGACATACTAGCAAAAGGCGATAAGAAAATACCAATAATTAGGCATTATTACTTGTTTGCAGTTAACGCTTTCACCAGATGCTCAAGACTTTGATCTAAATTAAAACTTTCCGAGAGAGATTGTCGAAGAAACGCATTTATATCAGGCATTAACATAATTGCTTGATCAAGATCAGGATCACTGCCCTTATTATAGGCTCCGACTGATATCAAATCTCGATTTTGCTGAAACTTTGAATAGAGCTGCTTAACCCGCATAGCACCTTGCAAATGCTCCTGACTCACTATTTGAGGCATTGCTCGGGAAATAGATGCCTCAACATCAATCGCAGGGTAGTGCCCTTCTTCGGCAAGTCGTCGAGACAAGACAATATGACCATCCAATATAGCACGAGAAGAATCTGCAATAGGATCCTGCTGGTCATCACCTTCGGTTAGCACTGTATAGAATGCAGTAATTGAGCCACCACCTTCCTTCCCGTTCCCTGCTCGTTCAACTAACTGAGGAAGCTTTGAAAATACCGACGGCGGATAACCCTTTGTTGCTGGAGGCTCTCCAACAGAAAGCGCGATTTCACGTTGCGCTTGTGCGTAACGTGTCAAAGAATCCATCAACAGCAGCACGTTACGCCCTTGATCACGAAAATATTCAGCAATTCGAGTCGTTAGCATAGCAGCTCTCAAACGCATCAATGCCGAATCATCGGCAGGAGACGCTATAACCACTGACTTGGCGAGCCCTTCTTCCCCTAAGATTTGCTCAATAAACTCTTTTACCTCTCGCCCCCGTTCGCCAATGAGCCCGACAATAGTAATGTCAGCTTCTGTAAATCGGGTCATCATGCCAAGTAACATACTTTTCCCGACACCACTGCCTGCAAATAGACCCAATCGCTGCCCTTTACCTACGGTCAAGAGACTATTGATCGTTTTAATACCGACATCGAGTGTTTCTGAAATAGGTTTTCTTTGGAGCGGATTTATAATCTCACCTTGCAATGAAATAGACTGATCAGAGGTTATCGGCCCTTTTCCATCCAATGGTCTTCCTAGACCGTTAATGACCCTTCCCAATAAATGATCACCCACCGGCATTCGACTGTCTTCATTGAGGGGAACAACTTGTGCTCCAGGGGCAATCCCTTCAATCGCCTCGGTAGGCATAAGATAGGTCAGCTTACCATTAAATCCTACAACCTCTGATTCCACCCATTTACTCTTTCCGACTTGAACATTACAACGATCGCCCAACGCCACTTTGCAGCCGATCGCCTCCATTGTCAGCCCCACCATACGTGTTACCTTACCGGCAACAACAGGTGGCGGAATCGTCACATTAAGTGACTCAAGATGTGACATGCGCTCTAAAATTGAAGTCATAGGTTTATGGCTGTTCGGAAGGAGATTTTATTTTTTCGAAGACACTGTTTAATTTTGTTTCTACGCTACCGTCAACAAAAAAGGAGTTTGAGTTCAAAAGAAAACCCCCTTCCAACATTGAATCATCTGACTCAATTTGGATATCCAATCTCTCAAGTGACCCAACATTCGTTAGAGCCTCGCGGTCTACAGGATTAACCGTTAATCTGGCCTTTCCCTCAAACTCCCCAATAGTATCGAGCGCTTGAGATAGACCCTTAACTAGCATGTCTCCACTGGTAGCACTTAACTCATTTTCACAAATTGTTTCGACAAGAGATCGAACAGATCTATATAACAATGATTCTAATTCAGATCGAGATTCCTCGAGAGGTTGTAATAGCTCTTGGTACGCCTGATTTAATGCCGTTTCAACTTGCTGAAGATGGGCTGCACCTTGCTCAATCACCTCGGCCTTACCAAGCTCAACACCCTCTGCAACCCCTTCCTCTTTCCCTAGCTCAAGTCCTTCCTGCTTTCCTGTCTCAACACCTTCTTTATAGCCTTTATCATAGCCATCGGACTCACCTTGAATAAAGCCTTCATCGTAGGCAGCAGAGCGTATTTCTTCTAATTGGGATGCGGTTAACGGTTCGTATACTAACGACTCTTCTTCAATTTCTTCAACAGCCGGAGTGGCTTCTTCCTTGATATAAAGAGCAGATTCTCGTGGAGCTTGCTCTTTATCATCATGATTATCTAAATTTGGTAGTTCCCAGCGCTCGTATGCAGTTAACTTCTTATCGTTTTCAGGTCCATTCTCTGTCATTCAATTAAACCATTTGCTCGCCGCCACCGCCGAGAACGATTTCACCGTTATCAGCCAGTCTACGTGCAATCGCCAAAATTTCTTTTTGCGCAACCTCAACTTCACTCACCCTAACAGGGCCTTTCGCTTCTAAATCATCTTTCAGCATATCAGCCGCTCGCGAGGACATGTTTTTAAATATTTTCTCTTGCATATCCGGGTCAGCCCCTTTCAGTGCAAGAATAAGTGTTTCGGACTCAACTTCGCGCATGATTGCTTGAATTCCGCGATCGTCTACGTCAATCAAGTTATCAAATACGAACATCATATCCTGAATAGTGTTAGCAAGATCTTCATCCACATCTCGGATAGATTCCATAAGCTCAGACTCTATAGAGCTGTCTATTAAGTTCATAATGTTCGCAGCAGTACGCACACCACCAATTGATGTCGACTGAGTAGATTGATTACCCGAGAACTGTCTTTCAAGAATATTGTTTAGCTCTTGCAGCGCAGCCGGTTGAACCGTTTCTAATGATGCGACCCTAAGTAGGATATCCAGACGCACGCGTTCGTCAAAGTTTGCCAAGATTTCTGAAGCCTGATCGGAATCAAGATAAGAAATTACGATTGCTTGAATTTGCGGGTGCTCGTAACGAATAACATCCGATACCGCGCGCGGTTCCATCCATTTTAGAGTGTCTAGACCCGTGGTATTACCACCTAAAAGTATCCGGTCAATCAAGCTTCCGGCTTTCTCTTCCCCTAAAGCTTCCTTAAGCATGTTTCTGATGTAGCCATCAGCGCCCAGTCCTAAACCTGTTTGATCTCCGACAAGAATTAGGAAATCATCCAACACCTTCTCCACTTGATGGCGCTGAACGTTCGCCAATTGAGCCATTGTTTGACCAATTCGCTGAACTTCTTTTGGCCCCATGTGCTTCAAAATTTGTGCGGCATCAGATTCGCCAAGCGACATCAACAAGACGGCAGCTTTCTCTATCGAGGTTAGATCTTCACCAGGTGACGCTTCGCTCATTTACCCTTCCATTACCCACTGTTTTACAACTTGTGCGACGCGTTCAGGCTCTTCCGCAATGAGCCCTCGTATCGCATTTAATTGACGATCAATTTTCTCTGGCGATCCAGGCACCATAACATCTTCTGCGCTCACCAATGAGACCTGATCATCAGAAATTTCATCTGTTTCATCAGCAAATATGGCGGCTTCCGTATCTTCAGCGACGGCAATTTTGTTCTGCTCACTAAGAGTCGTAAGTATGGGACGCACTACAACCAGCAATAGGATCAATATAAACAGACCAACAAGGGTCGGCTGAAGCAGACTTAAAAACCACTCCTGCTTATAAAATGGAATAATTTCTGGTGCGGCAGGCGGCTCCGGCAAAGCAAATGGAGAATTAATGACACTGACACTGTCTCCACGTGAAGGGTCGTAACCAACGGCGTCTCTTACCAATAAAGTTAAACGACTAAGTTCATCATCATTCCACGGCGCTCGTTCAATTTCCGATGTTTCAGCATTTAGAGAGGCCACATCGTCCACTACTACAGCAACTGAAAGGCGACGCACAGTTCCCTGCTGTCTTTTGGTATAACTTATACTTCGATCCAACTCAAAGTTTCGCGTAGTTTCTTCTTTCGATTGGCCTGTTCCTCCCGCTCCTGTGCCACCAATAGGAGTTCCATTCACATCTGCTTGCTCGGGTGCATTCACTGCTCCAGGAGGCTGATTTGTAAGCGCTCCCGGTACGCCGTTGTTCCCACCAGCCGTGGAACGACGCTCTTTGAATGTTTGCTCGCTTCTTAACGCTAGAAGGTCAGGGTTATATTGCTCATCTGTTTGTTCCACCGCTGTAAAGTCAATATCAGCAGATACTTCCGCTTTAAATCGTCCGGATCCAACGACAGGCAATAAAATATTGTTTACTCGACGCAGCATCACTTCTTCAACACGCCTTGTGTAGTCAAATTGTTTACCAGCGATCGACAGCTCTGAAGTAGAGTCCTTATCCGTAAGTAATGTTCCTCGTTGATCAACAACAGTTACATCTTTGTCACTCAATTGAGAGATACTAGAAGCGACCAAATTCACTATCGCATCGACTTGACTGCGATCTAATCGCCGTCCTGAATACAATTCGAGAAATACGGATGCGGTTGGTTTTCGAGTATCCCTCACAAATACCGACTCTTTTGGAATAGCGAGATGAACGCGAGCGGACTTCACGCTTTGCAAACTGGTAATCGTCCGACTAAGTTCGCCCTCTAAACCACGCCGGTAACGCGCAGTTTCAATAAATTGCGACGTACCCAAGGCCTGATCTTGATCCATGATTTCTAGGCCAACAATTTTATCTGAGACAATACCTGAGCCTGCTAATTTTAACCTTGCTTGGTGATAAAACTCTTCCTCGACCAACAGCGCGCCAGTATTTTGATCGAGTTTAAAAGGAATGTTATTCGTACTGAGGAGTTCGACTATTTGATCGGCGTTATAATCAGTAATGCTGCTTAAAACAGGCTTATAGGATGGGCCACTTGACCAGAGCACTGCCGCCAGAGCAATTGCTATAGACGCGGCAAGACCGACCATCAATGCAAGCTGTCGGATTACCGTCAACTTATTGAAGCCCGTCAACAACTCCATGTATAGCTTTTGCTCAGATTGTTGTGCTGGAACGTTATCCATTTACATCGGCGCCTAAACGTTATTGCCAGCTATTATACTGGCATATTCATTATTTTCTCGTAGGCATCAACCAGCTTGTTGCGAACCTGAGTCATTGCTTCAAAAGAAATACTGGATTTTTGTAATCCAATCATCACTTCTGGTAAATCGACATTAGGGTCGCCACGCTCATACGCTTGAGCTAAGCTCGTTGCCTCTTTCTGATTCGTATTAACCTGATCAATAGCCTGTTTTAACATATCAGCAAACTCCGATTTATCGGTCGCTGCTACATCATTAACATTTAATCCATCCTGACTATTAATTCGATTCAACGAATCGGAAGGTGACTGAACCTGCTCCCGCATTTGGCGCATCTGAGACAGTACCTGATTTATATCTGGTCTATTTGTGACCATATTTCACTCTCTATGAACCTTTGTACATATAGCTTAGCATAAGGCTATTTAAAACTAGATAAAAAGATCAATCAACTTCTAAACCATATTCACGCATTTTAGCGATTTTATAACGCAATGTTCGAGGACTTATCCCAAGTTTCTCTGCAACGTCCTTGCGCTTTCCTTTCGCCTCAATTAGCGCTTGAGCGATAATTCTAAATTCGTGTTGCTGTACGCCTTGACCAAGAATAGACGCTGCATCGTCATTTTCATCTGATGGAGACTCAGATTCGATCAGCGGCTCGCTGCTCAACATATCGAATACGATGTGCTGTTCCTGCACTGTTCCACCACCGCATAATATTAGGGCGCGCTGTATCACATTATCGAGTTCTCGAACATTTCCTGGCCAGCGGTGAGATTCCAGCTTACTTTGGGCAGAAGGCATTAATACAACCTCGCCCAATCTCATCTTAATCGAATGTTTTTTAAGGAGTGACTCAGCAATTGGAATGATATCACCTTTGCGCTCTCTAATAGGCAACCATTTAAGCGGGAAAACATTCAACCTGTAAAATAAGTCTTCCCTAAATCCACCTTCTTTTACATAACTCGCCAAATCACGGTTCGTCGTCGCAATAATCCGAAGATCCAGTTTTATCGGTTTTTTCCCACCCAATCTTTCTACTTCTTGCTCTTGTAGCACTCTGAGCAGTTTAGCCTGTAGACCGACATCCATTTCTGTAATTTCATCTAACAGGATGGTTCCTCCGTTTGCCTGCTCAAATTTACCTGCTTGAGAATTTACAGCGCCAGTGTATGCTCCCTTTTCATACCCAAACAATATGGCCTCAAGCATATTTTCTGGAATTGCAGCACAGTTTATCGCGACAAACGGTTGGCCTTTTCTAGCCGATGACGTATGAATAAAATTCGCCAGCACCTCTTTACCTGTGCCACTTTCTCCACAAATTAAAACTGTAGAATCTGTTACAGCAACACGCCTTGCAAGATCGACCATAGCCGTACTAGAAGGGTCAACCGCAATTAAAGACGAACTTTTTGCATCCGAAGTGCCTGAAGCATGCTTTTGAATGACTTCAAGTAATTCTGCTTCTTCAAAGGGCTTTAACAAGTAATCGACGGCACCCTCTCGCATTGCTTCTACGGCGTGCGCAATATCACCATAGGCAGTCATCAGCATGATAGGAAGCTCAGGATAATGGCCCACTACATATTTTAATAAACCATAACCGTCCATGCCGGGTAAGTTGATATCAGAAACAACCATATCAAACGTTTGTTTTTTTAGGGCTAAAATGGCATCTTCAGAGCTTCCAACAACACTGCAATCATAGCCAGCAAGAAGCAAAGTATCTTCAAGAGCCTCTGCTAATCCACGATCATCTTCAACAATCAGCAACTTTACTTTATTCATTTTAACTCCTAAGCAAGGGAATATTTACAAGCGCACATGTCCCCTTACCTTCTTCACTCATTAACCGAAAAACACCATGATGAGCTCTGACAATTGCTTTTACCACCATAATTCCTAAACCTGTACCATGTTGCTTTGTGGTGACAAAACCCTCATCAATTTCTTTTCTCTTTTGCGGGCTCATGCCAACACCTTGATCTCGAACACTGACCATTAATCCGTCTTTCGTCTCTTCAAACACAAGCTCTACTGGCACTCTATCTAAAACAGACGCTTCAATGCCATTGTTGATCAAATTTGTAATAGCGCCTGCTAGCGTATCTTTATTGCACCTAATGAATACTCGATCAGGCTCACTAAAATTCAAATAAGCTACCACAGGGAAATCAGTCCTTTCACTGATTTCCGATGCAAGTGCTGTCAATTCATTATAAAAATCAACCACACTAATCATTTCGTCCAATCGAATATCAGATTTGGAAAAGATCAGCATATCGCGTATCTGATGCTCTATATTTTTCAATCTCTCTGACAGCTTCCCAGTGAATTTTCGTCTTAAATCAATAGGGATATCGTCTTTTTCTAAATGCCCTGCGTACAACATTGCTGAAGCCAGAGGCGTTCTTATTTGATGGGCAAGCGCTGCGACCATACGACCTATGTTAGACAACCTCTCATGATGCGAAAGCTTCTTTTGAAGTAGATGAGTTTCCGTAAGATCAACTAAGATAATCAGCTGCCCTGGAACATCTCCTAACGACGAAGTTTCCACTCTCACACGTCGCCCTGTTACAAGAGTCACCTCATGACCGTCATCTTCTTGAGGGCTAAAACACTTAGGTACAATACTTGCCCAACTCTCCCCTAAGAGAGCAATATCTAAGAGTTTTTCAATAATAGGGTTTGTCATAACGACAACTCCCTGCGCATTTAGCAATAAAACACCGACGGGCATCGATAAAAACAGCTGCTGAAACTGATTAATCAATAACGTATTTTGCGTTTCCTGATCTTTTTTTGCCTTTTCACTTTTAGCAAGTTGCTCACTCAGTAGAGCAACCTGTGCTTGTAAATCTGAATAAGATTGACTTAACACGTCGGAGGTTTCTTTAAAGGCTGAAAATGCGTCTTTTAGCTGCGCTATTTCCTCATCTTTGGTCACTTAATACTCCGATTTATCAATGTGGTATCTACGCATTTTTTCGATCAAGGTTGTCCTTTGTATCTGAAGCATTTGAGCAGCTTTAGACACAACTCCTTTCGACGCCACCAGCGCTTGGCGTATTAATAATGATTCTAAATGCCGCACATGAAGGTTCAGATTAACGCCTGACTGTCTCGGCATTTTTCTCGATTCGAGGATTTTGTGAAAAATTGGAAGAATATCCGTTTGCCTCCAAGGTAATGGGCGCAACCATCCTATTTCAATATCAAACGTCGAATCATGAGTTTTTAAACTTATAAAAGGAATGCCCACCTTAATTAGCTCATCCAATGAAAGGCTTGCTCCAGCGATTAATATATCTGAAGAGTCAAAATCATATGACCAATCCACATCTAAAAAGTGCAAAACCGGAATCAGGGTTTGGTACTCTTCTTTGGATAAGCCAATTACGCAGGCTTTCATAAAATCTATCCAATAAACAATTAGTTAAATATACGACGAAGAAAAACTCAAAGCCAGTAAGGTTTAGTTAACTGGCTTTGACAGAAGATAGACAAACTCTTGTTGAGGCAGTGGTTTATAGTAATAAAAACCCTGAATTAGATCCGCATCTGCATGCTCCATAAATGAGACCTGCGCCTCATTCTCTACCCCTTCGACGACAACCTGCAAATCGAGCTCATGAGCGAGCCCCACTAAATGAGACAAAAGATTCTCCGATCGTTTGTCTTTATCCAGCATATCAACAAATTGCTTATCAATTTTAAGCTGATCCAACGGCAGTTCAAGTAAGTACGACAACGAGGAATATCCCGTGCCAAAATCGTCTAATGCAATTTTAAATCCCTTACTGCGAAGTTGACTCAATACCTTAACCCCTTCTTCGACACTGTTAAGCAATGTCGACTCCGTCAGCTCTAATTTTACAAACTGAACCGGAACCTGCTCTCTTTCTACCGCCTCACTACACCAGCTAACAAAATTGTGCATAAGAAAGTGATCCGAGCCGATATTAATACTTATCGGAACTGAACACCCAAGCTTATCCAGCGTTTTTAAGGTCTTAAGGGTTTTTATAAACACCACTTCACCAAGCGCCACAATCATCCCATTCTCTTCGGCAATTGGAATAAACTCACCGGGTGAAATCATACCTAGCTCGGTGTGTTTCCAACGCACCAATGCTTCTGCAGCAACAACCTCTTTGGTTGATACGTTCACTTGTGGCTGAAAAAACACCTCGAGAAGCTGCTGATCAATGGCGTCCTTTAAGTCAGCCTCGACCCTGATTCTCCTTAAGGCCTGGGAAGTATGTTCGGAGTCATACAACGCGACAGGAGCATTTGAACAGGTTTGAGCAAGCGAAGAAGTCAGTCTTTGGAGAATGTCAGTTGAAGTTACCTCATCAAGATCAGCGACAACACCTGCGACGACTTCTTCATTTAACGCCCCGTTATCCACTTGTTTACGTCCACTTAATTTGCGACATAAACTGTGTGCGATTTGGACTAACGAATTTGAGTCGTTACTTTCCAGCGTTATTGACAACAAATCGTCATTAAATCGATATATCTCTTTTACTTCTGGATACTCCAAATCAACCATAGACCTCAGTGTCTTGGCCTGACTAGAGAAGTAACGATTTGCAATGTCGTTTCCATAAGAAGACATTACCATACTGTATTTAGACATCTTAAATATAATAGCGGCCGAAACATTCGATGCTTCGCTATCAAGATCTTCAATCAAACCTTGCTTATTTTTCAATCCTGAAGCCGGATCGCAATACTTTGCAGCGTTTAAATTAGCAATGGCCTTAGACCGCTTTTCCAGCGCAGACGCTGTTCGAGCACTAAGAAGGGTAGGATTAAAAGGTTTAGATAAATAGTCTTCTGCGCCTAACTCAATTCCTTTAGCAACATTTTCTAAATCGTCTGCGGCCGAAATCATTATAATAGGCAGATGATCCGAAAGTCCCTCTTCACGCATTGCTCTTAGCGTTGAAAAGCCGTCCATAACAGGCATCATGAGATCTAAGAAAACAAGATCGTAAGTATTCTCTCGAATCATTTCCAATGCAACTTGACCATTCTCGGCTTCGTCACAATCTGGGTAGCCAAGACGCCTAAGACGACGAATTAGGGTATAGCGATTATCATCATGATCATCAACAATCAGCATCCTAGGCTCACTCATAGAACTTACTCTCCAAGTTTCGACATCTTACTTAGTAAGCGCGTGAAATCCACGGGTTTACTATCAAAATCATTAGCGCCTGCAGATAAGGCTTGATCGATATGCTCTTGCATCGCATGCGCAGAAAGCGCAAGTATCGGGGTTAATATGCCCTTCTCACGAATAATTTGAGTTGCTTGCCATCCGTCTATTCCAGGAAGACTCAAATCCATCAAAATAAGATCATAGCTCTTGTTTTCCGCCATTCTAACGCCGTCTTCACCTGTCGGAGCAACTTCTACGTCCCAACCTTTGCGCTTTAACCTTCTCGATAACATATAAACATTGTCTTCGTTATCTTCAACATAAAGAACACATTTCGCCATCATTTAGACTCACAAAGTAACGTATCAATTTCCTTAAACAAAACCCCCATATCGTCACTTCCCTTAGTTACGACCGCATTCGCGCGCTTCTCCAGCATTCGTTTTTGCTGATCTGTTAACGTCATTGCCGTCATTACAAAGACATTTATTTGAGCTAATTCAGGCTGGACTTTCAACCACTCCAAGAAAGCAAAACCGTCCATTTCTGGCATCATTAAATCAAGAAGTATGAGGTCAGGAATCTGATCGTTTATTGCGACTTGAGCCTCGAGGCCATTACCAGCTTCAGCAACAAGCGCCCCACTTTTTTCTAAAAGCCGCTTTGCGGATATACGTATGTCTTCGGAATCATCCACTATTAAAACTCTAGTTGATTCCAAGCAGTCTAGCGACCCAAAAGCAGACTCAAGACTCTCCTGTGACAAAGGCTTAACGAGGTAACTATCAACACCGAGCGCAGCGGCTTTTTCTTTTTCATCCGTAACAGAAATAATGATCACCGGAATATCGCTCAACTCAGGATCCGCCTTAAGCGCTGCTAATGTATCCCATCCATTCAGTACAGGCATTTCTATATCAAGAGTAATCAGTTTCGGTTTTAATTCCCGCGCTTTTTCAAGAGCCTCAACACCATTTCGAGCTGTTTCAATATGACAGCGGGGCTCTAAAACGCTTGAAATATAGGATACGGTTTCAAGGTCATCATCAATAACCAAAACATTAAATTTTCCTTTTGCCGTGCTTCCCATAATTGAAGGAGCTTGTCCACCTTGTTTAATCGGTAATCTAACGCTAAACGTTGAACCTTTCCCGATCTCACTTTTCACAGTAATGTCGCCCTTCATCATCCTCGCAAATCGACGACTGATCGCCAAACCCAGCCCAGTGCCTTCAAACTTTCTATTAACACTGGAATCGACCTGAACAAAATCTTGAAACAAGGTGTCTATTTGTTCATCAGACATTCCTAAACCAGTGTCAATGACATCAACTTGTAATTCATCCGTCTGCTCTACAACTCTCAGCGTTACGCTTCCGCTCTCAGTAAACTTGACGGCATTACTTAATAGATTGAAAAATATCTGCTTGATACGTAACGCGTCTCCGATCAATAACCCTACACTTCCAGCCTCGTACTCAAGCGAAAGTCCTTTATTTTTAGCGAGCGAGTCAACCGTCTGGTAGACCTCACTCAGCACTGCATCAAAATCAAGCTCGGATTCACTTAACTCCATCTTCCCAGCTTCGATTTTAGAGATGTCCAATATTTCATTAATTAGGTTCAAAAGGTGCTTCGAGGATCGTACAACCCTTTCCAGCGGCTCTACATAATCTTCATCACCAAACTCTAAAGCGTCTTCATGCATCATTTCCGAAAGCCCGATGATCGCATTCAACGGTGTACGAAGTTCATGGCTCATTTTCGCCAAAAACTCCGACTTAACGGCGCTGGCTTTTTCTGCCTCATCTCGTGCTTGTTCCGCGGACACACGATGCTCTTCAGCTTCAACTCGCAGCGACTCAGATTGCAATCGTAAGCTCTCCGAACGGTCTCGCTCCTCTATAATTCGCTTTTCACCAGCATGAATTCGTTGCTCTATTCGCCCGAGCAACCAGAAGAAAAAGACAAAAAGCGACCCCGCCACAATCAGAGAAATAACGGTAATAATAGCTTGAGCCAAATATATCTCATCGCTTGTTTCTTCTGCTGAACGCGAAACTAGGACATGTGAAATAACACTGCCCTTGTTGTCTATTAACGGAATAAGCGCAATATCAAATAGACGTTCATCTTGTTCGAATCCAGGTTGATAAAAAATATTGGGCGAATCTGAAAGCAAATAACGTTCAAACACTTTTGAAAATATAGAGTGGTCGATAACAGCATCACTGGTGGCTATCGATATAAGCGCATCATCTGAAGAAGAAGCATTGACGATAGCAGCTCGATACTTATTAAGTTGTTCAGAATCTAGTGATGCTTTCTCCGCATACACATTCGTGTATAACCCTTGATTACGGGCGACCTCCAAAATAGCATCGCTGAACGATACATCCACCAACACAAATGTTTCTTGCTTTTCACCAAACGGCACAACAGTCCGGACAACCAGCTCACCATCCCCCAACAATTTGAGCGTCGAAGACGGAGTGGAAAAGTCTCGATTACCTAAATCAATAAGCCCTTTATTTGGAACGATGCCCTTTGAATAATCCAATTTAACGTTGTTCGACTGCCCAATCCAAATAAGCCGCTCAACACCCAATGCTTCAGCAGAATCGTACAAAATATCCTGAAGAGTCTTAGGGTCATCAACATTCAATTCTTGAGAAAAATCGTCCACCCAATTCAACCTCTCTCTAATAGAGCGTGAGAGAGTCAATTGAGAGCGATAAATTTGCTCATCAAAACGACCTGCAAGGGATTCCAATTCATTTTGGCGAACATTTTCCAACCAAAGCCAAGCAATCAAAACAAAGGCTAGCCACAATATAAACAGAGCGGACAGTAGGGGGATCAGTACGGGAGCTTTGACGCGTGCGAGCTGAATATCTTGAGACATGTAATCACTCCTTAGTCTAACTGCGGTTCACTGATGTGAAGTGGGAAATCTAAGTAGTTATTCTCACCATCAAAGCCGAGGTACAGGCCAAGACCTAGATCCAATGTGTGAGTAACATTCAACGCATTGCTAAGCTCTCGTGACAACGTATTTTGACTTCCAGATTGAACCCAGCCTGTTAACTTTCGTGCCACCGACAAAGGCAACCTAAATAAGTCGTTTGGGTCTTCGATTTCAAATGGACTCACCACAGCCTCAAGCCCTGCTGTTAATACGGATGCAGCAAGATAACCTTCAAAGCCTATTTTTGAAGGTTGCAATGCTGGGCTCAATGCATTCAAATCTAATTTATATTTGGAGTACGCTTTAGATGACAAGTAATTGACTGGCAAATATTCGATAAATTTTAAAGCACGTTTATTTTCCACATTTTGAACACTGCGCCTAAATTCAATGCCGGATAAAAAATAATATGAGTTAGAAATAGAGCTGATGTTTATCTGTTTCAACAACGGCGCGAGATCTCCATTGCTGCCGACAAACACAACATCGTAGTCTCTCAGTGACTGAAGACCTAAATGAGTTCGCTCGATTGAAGAACGTATCGTTCCAAACTTAAACGTTTTAAACGAAGAGACATTCGGAACACTTGATAAACAGCTTTGTTTTATCAAATCCGCATATATGCTATTACGAGCATGAACGACTGCTAAGCGGTGTTTCTTCTCTTGAGTAAAGTATCGGCACAGCGCGTCAAATTCATGCAACATCGAGGGTTTTAAATTGAGAACATAACCTACTTTTCCATAAAGAGACGGGCTACTCGTCATAGAGCTGAGGTAAGGGACTTTTTCACGAAATGCAACTTGCTTTATCGCGTCAGCGGTTTGTAATGTATCCCCACCAAATAATGCAATGGTTTTTTTTCTAGTAATCAGTCGCTGCGCATTTGAGGTCGCTAATTCACTGTTTGCATGATCATTCAGCACTTCTAAGGTTAGGCTTTTCCCCTTTATGCCTCCCTCGGTATTAACTCGCTTAAAAAGCGCCTGTATACCGTATTGATACGCCAACGAACGCGCCTCTTGCTCATCATCAAACGAGGCAACTAACCCAACATTTATTGAAGAAAATGCACTGGATGACAAGATGGCTAGCAGACAACCTAGAACAACATAATAAAAACGCAGCATAATGACTATTTCACCACTAAACGTTAAATTAGGACCACTCAAAGACAGAGTAAGTTATACCTGTAACTTTATTAACCTTATAACATTTTGTGCATATTTGTTTAGTCTTTTGTGCTTAATAACTGATAGATTGCATCGAATTCGGATCGAGCAGCTTCATCGCTAGGCATCCAAGACAACTCCCCAAGCAGTGGCGCATTAATCATATGCTTAAGTGTGGCGAGATTTTCATTATAAAAAGCCATACTTTCCAACCCTCTATTAGCAACCCACCCCGCAATATTCAGCCCATCGCGGATAATAGATTCGACAGTAAGTAAAGCGTGGTTGAGGCACCCGAGCTTCATATTAACCACTAAAATAACTGGGAATTTTAGTGACTTAGCCAGATCAGAAAGCAGCTCACGATCGTTTAACGGCACTCTCCAGCCACCCGCGCCTTCAACCAACATAAAATCATGCGGATTCAACATAGAACCTTTTATATACCCTTCAAGACGGGAGCTTGTTATCAGCTTCCCCTCATGTGCAGCGGCAATGTGAGGGGCTATGGCTTCTTCAAGAACGACTGGGTTTATTTGCTCATACGCTAACGAAACATTTCCTGCTGCTAAAATTGCAAGCGCGTCCTCATTTCGAAGCGCTCCATCGATTTGCTCAGCTCCGGCGGCGATAGGCTTTAAACCAAACGCACGCTCCCCGTTTCGAACAGCAGCGCTCAGCAACCCCGTAGACACATAGGTTTTTCCTACGTCCGTATCCGTACCCGCAACAAAAAATCGTTTTTTCATGTTTACTCACTCTCTTACTTTTTCCGAATACGTGAAAACATCACCTGATAACTTAGAGGAATCCCCTGATGAGTTTTATACTCCTCATATGCGCCAACAAATTGCTTCCACTTACTCTTAGACATAAACTCTTTTTGCCCTTCTACTACCAAAGACGCTCCAATTTTTTTGAGTGAATACAGCGCAGATTTCACACTGGGAAACGTCATAGTAATAATTTTCGATTCACAACAAACAACCTCAAAATTATTTGTTTTGATCTTTTCTAAAATTTGAGCCTCTGACAAATAATGATTAACGTGTGAGCGTCGATCAACCTGATTCCAAGCCTGTTCGAGTTCAAACATAGAGCCGTTTAAAAGTGTCGAAAATACAAATTCACCGTCAGGCACTAAAGCGCGGTTCACCTCACTCAACAAGGTATCAAGTGAAAGGCACCATTGAATTGCGAGACTTGAAAAAAACAAATCAATACTAGAGGACTTAATAGGAAGCTGCTCAAAATCAGCGCAACAAACATTGGTATTCACGCCATCAAATTTGAGCTGTTTAAGCATATCAACGGATATATCCAGCGAAAGCAAATGCGGTTGAGAGCCGTATTTTTTCCGTAATGCTTTAGAACTGCTGCCCGTCCCTGCGCCTAAATCAACAAAAACCGAACTAGTAGACCTATCTAGCGAAGACGGTTCCTGTAAGAATGCACTGGGTAACAATTCGGCTAACTCATCCACCACTCTCAGCTGAAAACCAGCATAATCATTGTAAGTCGTTGCGGCACGACCAAAATGCCTCGCTACAGAAGTTTTATAGAGGCGTTTATCCAATTGCGTTGTCATCGATAAAGGTAATTATTTTTTCTAACAGAATGTCTGGGCACTCAAGAAACGGTTGGTGTGCAGAGGTGTCGATAAGTTCAACGGACTGAAGGTCATTGTGTGGCAGTTCCGAATCGATCGCAGAATAGTTTACGAGCGCATCAAGCTTCCCAAAATAGTGGATATTGGGCAAATCAAGTAACTCTAATTCACGCCTCACATCTAATGATCGCAACAAGTTTAATCCACCCGATAGAGCGGCTTCATCGATCAACTCCTCATTTTGTATTGCTCGAATGGACTTAGTTAACGCGCGCTCATTCGATGCTCCGGTTGCTTGCAGGGACACAAAACGCTTTAATCCTTTTTTGGGATCTTGCTCAACAAGGTTTTGAAAATGGTCAAAGTCAGCAAGCGCCATACCATAGGAACAATCTTCTCGCGCCACAAAACTGGGGGCTGAAGCTATGGTGATCAAACCTTGTACACAACTAGAACGTCGTGCTGCAACGTACGTTGAGATCATCCCCCCAAGGGACCACCCCAACCACCACGCATTACTTGGCGCAACGCGTATAAGTTGTTCAGCAAGCGCATCAATATCGTAGTTTGGCCCGATACGGTTCTTTCTTCGCCATTCTTCACTGCACGTAACACCAGGCAGGCTCGCGACAACGACATAAAACCGTTCTGACAAACGATTTGCGAAATCATTAAAAATCTCATTCGGCATCGCCCAGCCTGATACTATAAAAATAGACGGGTTAGCACGACTGCCAAACGATTGCGTTTCTATAGACGTTCTCATGATGTAAATAAACCTTAATTTGCTAATCTTTCAAGCGTATCACACAAGCGTTTAATATCGTCATGACGGTGCGCAGCACTTAACGTAATTCGAAGTCTAGCCTGATTATTCGGCACAGTTGGTGGTCGTATAGCGGTACATAAAATTCCCTCTTCTCGCAATGCTGCACTTAACTCAATCGCTCGATCGCTAGCTCCGATCATGATCGGTTGTATTGCACTGTCTGAAGGCATTAGTTCAAACGGTAGCGAAGCCATACACTCTTTGAAAAGCGAGATATTTGAATTAAGGCGGCTGCGTAACTCATCCCCTTCTTTTGACCGTATTAAATCAAGGCTTGATTTCGAGGCGTACGCCATCGCAGGAGACATCGCCGTCGTATAGATATAAGGGCGTGCAAATTGAGTTAAGTATTCTGCCATTGCATTTGAGCACGCAACAAACGCGCCTGCTGCTCCAAACGCTTTTCCAAAGGTGCCGATCAACGCTGAGACAGAGGATGCCGCGATGCCCTGCTCATCAAGAGTACCTAACCCTTGATCTCCAAGACATCCCAGCCCATGAGCATCATCCACTATGAGTAAGTGCTTACTATCAGACAATAGATTTATCAAACCATCTATTGGTGCGATATCTCCGTCCATACTGAAAATACCATCTGTCACCACCATTGAAGGAGATGACTGCTTCTCAATCAGTTTGCGAGCGCTGCTCAAATCAGCGTGCAGATAGCGACGAACAGAAGCATCACTCAACAACGCTCCATCAATCAAGGACGCGTGATTTAACTTATCCTGTATAACTGTTTCACAGTGACGACCCAAAGCGCTCAATACGGCAAGGTTTGCCATGTACCCAGTACTGAACAGCATTACCCGCTCTACACCTAGCCAATCACTTAATGCTCGTTCTAACTCATCATGAGGAGATAGATGACCACATACTAAATGAGAAGCTCCACTCCCTACACCATAAATCTCAGCACCTTCTGCAAGTGCATTGATCAAAGTAGGGTGAGCAGCTAGGCCAAGGTAATCATTCGAACAAAAAGAAAGGAATGGAGTACCATCAATAGTCGGTGAGATAGACTGAGGCGCATCTATCACCTCAGTCTCGCGATGCAAGCTCGCTTTTTTTCTTTCTTCAACCGAGCTCGATATCCAGTCTGGAAGCGGCCTAAGCACTGGCATCATAAAACATTTTGGCTTCAGCCTGCTCACGCACCTGACTTTCGATTGCCTCAACAACCGCTTCATCAGAATGCTCTTCGCGCTGTTCTGGATTAATGCCCAGTTTCTTAAACAACATACGGTCCTGATCCGCTTCAGGGTTATCCGTTGTTAGCAATTTCTCTCCATAGAAAATAGAGTTAGCGCCCGCCATAAAACAAAGAGCCTGTGTCTGCTCGGACATCCCTTGACGGCCCGCAGACAAACGAACGTGAGACGTCGGCATAATAATTCGTGCAACAGCAATGGTACGAATGAAATCAAACTCATCCAAATCATCCACATTCTCAAGTGGCGTGCCTGCAACCTTAACCAGCATATTGATTGGAACACTTTCAGGGTGAGGTGTCATTTGAGAAAGCTGACGTAGCAGGCCTACGCGATCTTTTTGCTCTTCTCCCATACCCATAATACCGCCACAACATAGTTTGATGCCGGAGTCGCGTACGCGAGACAAGGTATCCAAACGCTCTTGATAACTACGGGTACTAATAATGCTATCGTAATATTCAGGAGAGGTGTCCAAGTTATGATTGTAATAATCCAACCCTGCGCCAGACAATTCTTTTGCCTGTTCATCCGTCAACGTGCCAAGCGTTACACAAGATTCAAGACCTAGGCTTTTAACCCCTTTAACCATTTCCAACACGTAAGGAAAATCTTTTTTAGAAGGATGTTTCCAAGCGGCACCCATACAAAAACGCGTTGCGCCTTTTTCCTTTGCAGCTGATGCTTCTTCTAAAACTTTTTGAACTTCCATGAGCTTTTCTTTTTCAAGCTCTGTATTATAGTGGCCACTTTGAGGGCAATACTTGCAATCTTCAGGGCAAGCACCTGTTTTTATGGATAAAAGCGTGCTGACTTGCACTTGATTTGGCTTAAAGTTCTCGCGATGAACAGATTGAGCTTTAAACAACAAATCCATAAACGGAAGATCAAATAACGCCTGCAGTTCCGCCGATGTCCAGTTATAACGTGGTGTCAAATATTCAGTAACGGACATAATACCCTCAAAATCAACTTTGCAATGGAGTGCAATATTAATGGACTGGTCTCATCTGTCAACCAAACTTTTTAGTGTGGTTTACTACAGATTCTTTTTAAAACACTGCTATTTGTGCCGACAACCCAGCTCATCAACACTTTGCACATGGTGCCAACCTCTACTAGACACAAAAGACGATCGCTGCTCAGGATGCGGAACTAAGGGAGAGTTTCTCTCTTTATGTGGAAAGTGCCAATCCTCTAAACGACCTTGGCAATCCTGCCTCGTCGCGACAGATTACGAAAGCACCAACAGCCATTTGATTCGTGCCGCTAAATTTCACAATCAACACCACTATTTTAGAATATACAGCGACATATTAGCTCAAAAAATTTGCGAACATTATGGAGAGCACCTCCCTACTCATTGGGCCACCGTACCCAGCCACATCAATAGAGTAAGAGAGCGAGGAAAATGCAGCAATGACATAGTCTACAAAACACTCAAACAGTCGTTGTACCATACCATTGAACTTAACAAACCAATAAATCGCCTCTATCTGAAAAAGCAAATACACACCGCTCCTCAACACCAACAAACACGTACTCGACGCCTTGCCATTCCATCTTCGCTGTTTCAGTGTCCAGAGCAAATTCAAGGGCACGTCGCCTTGATTGACGATGTCATGACCACAGGCTCAACGCTAGAAGCATGCACCCACTCTTTATTGAAAGCTGGCGCATCCCGCGTTGATGTTTGGGTCTTTGCTAGAACCCCAGCCTCGTTGTAAACACTGCAAATAGACTATTCACAACGAGACTGGCTATAAGACTTAAGTTTGGATACCATGCCCAAAGCTAAGGCAATTTTGACACGACTCATACAGCACCCTTAGTAGAAAATACGCCCTGAAACACCATCAGCCACGAAAACACTACGCAGGCTCTCATGAAAAGCATCAATGATTACATTGAGTTAGACAAACAACTCCTTTGGCATCCTTATACATCTATGACCAACCCAGCCCCGCATTTTCTTGTCGACAGTGCCAGCGGTTATGAAATAACACTGGCGACGGGCGAAATACTCGTCGACGGCATGTCTTCATGGTGGAGTGTAATTCATGGATACAACCACCCGAAGTTAAATCAAGCAATAAAGGGCCAAGTGGACGATTTTGCACACGTCATGTTTGGCGGGCTGACTCATCGTCCCGCAATTGAATTAGCCGAAAAGCTGGTCAATGTATCTCCTCAAGGCCTTCAGCGCGTGTTTCTATCCGATTCTGGCTCGGTTTCAGTCGAAGTCGCACTAAAAATGGCCATTCAGTACTGGAACACTCAAGGACACCCAGAAAAACAACATTTCGCGACACCTCGTAGCGGTTATCACGGAGACACATTTGCCGCCATGTCAGTGTGCGATCCTGTCAATGGCATGCATGGCTTGTTCAGCAAAGCACTGACCTCACAGCACTTTGTTAGCGCCCCTCCTACTGGTTTTAATGCGCCAGTGAATGAGACCTACTTAGAAGAAGTAGAAACACTTTTTAAACAGCATCATGAGGTACTAGCAGGCTTCATTATCGAACCCGTCGTTCAAAACGCGGGAGGCATGCGTTTTTACAACCCACGTTACTTAGACGAGATCCGTGCACTTTGCGATCAATACAATATTCTCTTAATCTTTGATGAAATTGCGACCGGATTTGGCCGAACTGGAAAAATGTTTGCTACTGACCACTGCTCTATTTCGCCAGATTTAATGTGTGTTGGTAAAGCTCTCACGGGGGGCTATATGACATTAGCCGCCACGCTCACCAACGACAGAGTTGCAATGGGCATCAGCGACAACGACGGCGTCTTTATGCACGGACCAACATTTATGGGCAATGCAATGGCATGCAGCGTCGCAAATGCCAGTTTAGAGCTTATAGAATCAGACAACGTGATATCGAAAATCAGCCAAATAGAAAGCTGGCTGAACAATCATCTGAACCGATGCGAGACACTCCCCAATGTTAAGGACGTTAGGTGCATCGGTGCTATCGGAGTCGTCGAGCTTGACTCGCCCGTAAACCAGCATGAGATCCAGCCTAAATTCGTTGAGAAAGGCGTATGGATTCGTCCTTTTGGGAAGCTCATCTATCTGATGCCTCCGTACATCATTACCGAGCAAGAGATTAAAAAGCTTAGTGATGCTATTTTCGACGTCGCTTCACAGCTGAATTAAAACTGCGTGATCACGATCAATAACGGCAGATATAGCACCAAGCAATAGAGTCAGGGCTTCGAACTTGAGCTCAAGAGCCATGACTCTATTAATTTAGATGACAAGCAGTAAAAAGTAGATAACGAGCTAAGTCACTTTATTAGACAGTACCTTTCAATTTCGAACGGCTCCGAAATTAGCTAGGACGATATTTTCGCTGAAGGCCTTGCAAAAAATTCCGAAGAATTTGGTCTTTGCACTCTCTATAATGACGGTTATCAGGCTTACGGAAAAACGCGCTAAGTTCATGCTTACTTAAACGGAATTCCGCAAGCTGCATAATTTCTAAAATATCTTCCGCTTTCAGGTTCAAAGCGATGCGCAGCTTCTGGAATATAACATTGTTATTCAACGTCTCTTCCAATCTCGGCTGCTCACCTTCACGCTTGCCACGTTTAAAATTGATATAACCGTTTAAAAATGCAGCCAACTCTTTGTCGTTTAATTCAACAAAAGCGCCATCGTCGTCTTTTTTCAGCCAACAAGCGATTTGTTCATCTGTCACATTAAAGTCTGCTAAAGAGAAAACGTCTCTTACTACATTGTCTTTTAAATCAAATGTGTAACGTACACGGCGTAAGATATCATTGTTATTCAAAATGCTTCCTAGTCTTAGGTAAATCCGGCGTTATCAACGTGATCACCGGAAGACAGGGATTCTATCAGATATGCGCTCTAGTCCCTATCAATTACCCTAGACTACAAAAAAGCTCACTCCCATAGAGCAACATCTAGATGTGAGCCTTCGTAGCGCCTTTGTGTAAACAACTAAACTACTGCTTCATTCGCTCCGCGAGGTTTCCTTGCTCGTAAGCCTCTTCTTCAATATGGGAGATGTTTAACACAATGCTTTGAGCTCTTTCACTGGCTTGCAAGCTAAGCTGTTCAACCTGATGCATTTGCTCATTAAGCGCTTCGGCTACTTGTGTTTGCTCATTAGTTGCGACGTTAATTTGCGAAGTCATGTCAACCACTTTAACAATGGCTGTTTCGATTTCAACCATGTTCTCGGCAACGGAGTTAATACGCTCAACACCCAGTTGCGCTACGTCGGTTCCTTTATCTATCGTATTTAAGACGTTATGTGTATTTTGCTTTAGCTCTTCGGTCATTTCATTAATGCTTTGCGTTGCATTCTGAGTTCGTATAGCGAGCGCTCGAACCTCATCCGCAACAACAGCAAAACCACGACCGGCTTCACCTGCCCGAGCAGACTCAATTGCAGCATTCAACGCCAGAAGATTTGTTTGTTCTGCAATATCACTTATCGAGTTTACAAGATCGTTTATTTTGTCGCTTTGCTTGGCTAACACATCAACCACTTTTTTCGCATCGCTAATCTCTTGATACACTTTGCGGATGGTTGCGCCCGTATCTTGAGCAAGTGTTTGACTGTCCCGCGCTTGTACACTAACAGCTTCTGTTTCTTCTGCTGCTAACCGAACATTTTCAGAGATGGAATTGACACTAGCAAGCATCTGGGAGGTTGCTGACGCAACACTCGCGTAGGTTTCCCTCTGTTTACTAAAGTTTGAAAGGTTGTTCGTTACATTGCCTTTTGCTTGCGACGCACGATTTCTGAGTTGTAATGACCCTTCCGCCAATCGATATCGGAAGGTATGCGCGGCAGCCTCTTTATGCAGTTGAGCAAATCGAATAGCAGATTGAGCTCCAACGCTCTTACAATACAAAAATTGCCCTATTGGGTTATGTGCTTCCGCTGGCAACGCTTGCAATGTCGACATTAACTCAGATCTCTGAGCAAACGTTAAGAGAAATCCAATTAGAGCGATAAGTGGAGCAATGATTTGCAACGCCAAGAAAGAACTGGTCAATCCAGCCAAACCGATAACTGCAAAAAGCAGCGCACTAATCCAAAGCTGCTGAACTAACGTAGAGTTAAGCTTAGTCATCAAAGGGGCTACGGATTTCCCAGAGTTCACCCGATCGTAAACTGTTTGTGCGTGTTTTTTCTCATCTGCGGTCGCTTTACGGCGAACAGACTCATAACCAATAACTTTGCCATTATCTAAAAGCGGACTGACATGAGCACTGACCCAATAATGATCACCATTGTGACAGCGATTTTTAACGAGCCCCATCCAGCTATTACCTTGCTTTAAGTTTGCCCACATATCAGCAAAGACCGCAGGAGGTACATCAGGATGACGAATTACATTATGAGGTGCTCCCATAAGCTCTTCTCGCTCATAGCCCGCCACCTTACAAAATGCATCGTTTACAAATGTAATACGTCCTTTGACATCAGTACTTGAAACCAACACCATGTCATTCGAGAAATCATTTTCTCGATTTGTTACAGGCATCTTACGCATATTCTTCTCGACCTTAGATAATTTTAGTTATTCGCAACGATCTATATTAATAGCATGAACAATCCGCGGCGCCGACTAATAATTGTTATAACAGAGAATCAACGCTATCAGTTGATTACTACGATTTTTTATTAATCATCACCAAAATCTTGGTAGGCATCAGGAGCCAAATCTTCAAATCGCGTATGCTTACCGACAAACGCCAATCGACAGGTGCCGATAGGACCATTACGCTGCTTACCAATTATGATCTCAGCGATCCCTTTGTAAGGCGTATCTTCGTGGTAAACCTCGTCACGATAAACAAATGAAATAACATCCGCATCCTGCTCTATCGCTCCAGATTCCCTCAAATCTGAGTTTACTGGACGTTTGTTTGGTCGCTGCTCCAAACTACGGTTCAACTGAGAAAGAGCAACCATTGGACAACTCATTTCTTTAGCAATGGCCTTTAAAGATCGAGATATTTCTGAGATCTCATTGGTACGACCTTCGGTAAAACCAGGAATCTGCATTAGCTGTAAGTAATCGACCATGATCATTGCAACACCGCCGTGTTCTCTGGCGATTCTTCGAACGCGAGAACGCATTTCCGTCGGGCTGATACCGCCTGTATCGTCGATGAATAGCTTACGGTCTTTCAGCATTTTCACAGCGGACATCAGCTTATCCCAATCTTCCTGAATTAGCTGGCCCGATCTCATTCGAGTCTGATCAATACGACCTAGAGACGAAAGCATACGCATCATCAGCTGCTCGGCAGGCATCTCTAGACTAAATACGATAACGGGAAGCTCGCTGATCATCGCGGCATTTTCAACCAAGTTCATCGCAAACGTGGTCTTACCCATCGAAGGACGCCCAGCAACGATCACCAAATCGGCTGGCTGTAGGCCAGATGTCATTGCGTCTAAGTCAGTAAACCCAGTACTCAGACCTGTGATAGAACCTTCTTGATGATATAACTCGTCAATCTTGTCGACGGTAGCGCTCAGAATATCCGCTACTTCTCGTGGGCCGCCTTTCTTTTCGCCACCTTCTGCGATCTGGAAAATCTTCCGTTCCGCCTCATCAAGCACTTCGGCAGCGTTCATTCCTTCTGGATGGAACGCTCTGTCTGTAATTTCATTGGTTGTTGAAATCAACCGTCTTAAGAGCGCTCTTTCTCTTACAATATCAGCATAAGACGCAATGTTCGCAGCACTTGGAGTCGCTTCAACCATTTCAATAAGGTAAGCCATTCCGCCAATGTCTTCTAGCTCTCCGCGCTTATCCAGTCTTTCACCGATCGTCACGACATCAATGGGTTCAACCTCATCTGCTAGCTTTGCGATAACAGAGAAAATGCGATTATGTTCCGGTCGATAAAAATCATCAGCCACCACCAACTCGGATACTCGATCCCAAGCCTCCGGATCAAGCATTAAACCACCGACAACCGATCTTTCTGCTTCAATTGAATACGGAGGGAGTTTAATGCTGGCTACACTGTCGTCTTCTTGCACGTTTTATTACTCTTTATAGTAGGTCTATGAATCTAATCTAAGAAAATTGGGGCGACTCCCCCACTTTGATCGATGCAAATCGAAGCTTAACATCAACCATAAAAAAAGGGCATCCAGAATGTGGATGCCCTTTTTCAATACTATATACAATAACGAAAACGTTATTATCAGTATTACTGTGCAGTTACTTCCAAAGTAACAGTAGCGACAACGTCTGTGTGCAACTGTACATCAACTTCGAAAGAACCAGTGTGACGAATCGCACCTTCAGGAAGACGAACTTCTGATTTAGATACTTCAGCACCTGTTGCAGAAATTGCATCAGCGATATCACGAGTACCGATAGAACCGAACAATTTACCTTCGTCGCCAGCGTTCGCTTCAATAGTAATTACCTTACCATTGATAGCATCAGCGCGTGTTTGCGATTGAGCAGTACGTTCTGCAGCTTGAGCTTCTAACTCAGCACGACGTTCTTCGAATGTCGCCAAGTTAACTTTAGTAGCCATTACAGCTTTGTTGTTCGGAATCAAAAAGTTACGAGCATAACCTGGTTTAACAGCAACAACGTCACCGATACCGCCTAGCTTGTTTACTTTGTCGAGTAGAATTACATTCATCTCGATCACCTCTAATAAAATCTTTAGCTTTCGTTTGAGCCAGAAGGGTTCGCTTTAATACGACTGCGAATGTCCACAAAGCTATCAATAATGGCTAATACCATCACGATACTTAAAAAATAGACATTCAATACAAATATGCCGATTAAATAGAACAACACCAATCCGGCCAACCCAATTCTTTTTTTTGCTAGAATACCATGTACAAGAGCCAAGCCTGGCAACACAAGAGCAGGAATAGCGGCCTTAGCAAAAATTTCAAATGAACCTTCTAGACTCTCCCCAATAAGCACCATCGTAACAAGTACGAGCGCAAATACGACTGGGAGCCTCAGCATATGAAACTCTCTTTTGAACCCTCCAGGGTTATACAAACTTGCTTGCCATCGCCTAGCTAAAAATAAAGCGGCTACAGCAATATAAACCTGTACAACCGATATTGCCGTCACAGACAGCTGAAATATCGTTTCTTTAGAAAGCTCAACTGCATCCTTCTGATTTGCAATGACCTGCTGACTAAGCTCAGTGATGAACTCCAACATGTCACGCATAATCAGGGGGTACACCCAAGAGGAAATGATTGCCAACCAACTTGCCGACAACAAAACCCAACTCCATGATACTTTTAGCCTTAATATAAAAGCCAACAACAAAGTATCAAACAGTACCATTAGTGCTGTTGCATCGCCTTGGAAGTACCACAACAATAAAGCGGGCAAACCTCCCCAGGCAAATACAGGTATTCCTTCACTTACACCTTTTCGAAGCACTACCAAACCTAAAATGGCAGCGGATAACCAAAACATAATGGGGATGACAGAGAAAGCCGCCACAGAAATAATGGCATTTATTCTCTTTTTCATCACCCAATCGGCTAAACCGCTCATAGCAGAGCTTCTACAGACCTATTAATTAAAGTGGCTGTCAGTGTAAGGAAGCAAAGCAATGTAGCGAGCGCGTTTGATAGCAGTCGCTAGCTGACGCTGGTAACGAGCTTTAGTACCAGTGATACGGCTAGGTACGATTTTACCAGTTTCAGTGATGTAACCTTTCAAAGTGTCAAGATCTTTGTAATCGATCTCTTTAACGCCTTCTGCTGTAAAACGGCAGAACTTACGACGACGGAAAAAACGAGCCATGAGAGTCTCCTAATTAAATTATATTATTCAGCTGAATCTTCAGCAGCTGCTTCTTCTTTCGCAGGTGCTTCAGGTTTACGCTCTTCACGCTGAGGGCGACGGTCTTCGCGGCTTTCAGCAGCTTTAATTGGAGACACTTCAGTTACCGCATCTTTACGACGGATAACCATGTTACGGATGATCGCATCGTTGTAACGGAAAGTATCATTTAGCTCAGCTAACACTGCTTCAGAAGCTTCGATGTTCATAAGAACATAGTGAGCTTTATGAATTTTGTTGATAGGGTAAGCTAGTTGGCGACGGCCCCAGTCTTCAAGACGGTGTACTTGACCACCATCTTCAGTGATCAAGTTAGTGTAACGCTCGACCATTGCTGGAACTTGTTCGCTTTGATCTGGATGAACCAGAAATACGATTTCATAATGACGCATTTAAGCTCCTTATGGATTGTTAGTCTCCACGCTTCCCCCGTGTAAAGCTGTGAGACAAGGAGTATTGATTTACGGGGACGCGCATTATATAACAGGCTTACCAAGAAACAAACCCATTTAAGGATATTTAATGACCAATCAAAAACAGGCAATGTTATTTGGACTAGGAGCAGTCTTACTTTGGTCAACCGTAGCGACGGCTTTTTCTCTTGCCCTAAAGCACTATTCACCCGTACAGCTTCTTTTGGTTGCTACGGTCACGTCTTTCGTTTTCCTTCTTTTGATCGTGATCAAAAACAAAGAAATGACACAACTCATCGAGATGGGGAAAACAGAATGGAAAACATCCTTACTTTTAGGAGCCATTAACCCATTCGTTTACTATTTGATATTACTGTATGCGTACAATCAACTTCCAGCCCAAGAAGCCCAAGCAATCAATTACACTTGGGGCATTGTCTTAAGCTTTATGGCGATTCCGATTTTGGGGCAAAAGCTACGTTTAGCAGACCTCATCGCCGCAGCCTTCTGTTATTTTGGCGTACTCTATATTGCAACCCGAGGGAACGTATTATCACTGGAATTTGCCAACCTATATGGTGTAGGTCTTGCTCTTATAAGTACGGTTATTTGGGCACTCTATTGGTTAATCAACACAAAAGATAAGCGCCCTGGACTGATTGGCTTAACACTTAATTTCAGCTTCGCATTACCCCTTATAGTGCTTTATGCAATATTTACCGGGGAACTTAACCATTGGCCCGAGCAAGGGCTCTTACCGTCTGTTTATATTGGTTTTTTCGAGATGGGAGTAAGCTTCATTTTATGGAATTTGGCTATGAAACGCGCAGATCGAACCAGCCAGTTAGCAAACTTAATCTTCCTATCACCCATTTTATCCATTGTGTGGCTCTCTCAAATTGCCAACGAACCAATACTGATCTCCACACTCGTTGGATTAGTCTGTATTTTATTAGGATTGACAGTTCAAAACTGGAAAAAATCGAAAAAAGCGTAATTAAGCCGATTCTTGATCCACTACACTAACGCTCGATATGATGACGAAACACTATGCTGAAATCCCCTAACGCCTATACCTTTTTACTGTTCTCAATTGTATTTTGGTCAGGCAACTATGTATTAGGTAGACTCACACTCAGTGAAGGCATGGATCCTTACACATTGTCGTTTTTCAGGTGGTTTTTGGCTTGCGCATTTCTCTTACCTTTCACCTATAGAACTCTCGTTAATGAAAGAAAAATCCTAATGCAAAATCTCCCATTACTCACCCTTATGGGGGTACTGGGAGTTTGCAATTACAATCTATTTTTGTACATCGCGCTAACAACGACAACGGTGACTAACGCCGTACTCCTCAATTCTTTAATGCCCATTCTCATTCTTCTCGTCGCACGCATTTTGCTCGGAGCTCGAACAAGCAAACTGCAAAATATTGGAATCGCAGTATCAACCATTGGCGCAACGACCATAGTAAGCAGAGGAAGCTTAGATACCTTACTGCATTTAACCATCACTAAGGGAGACATGTGGGTAATCACGGCCGTTACGAGCTGGGCTTTGTATTCGGTGTTACTTTCAAAGCGCCCTAAGAAAATGTCGCTGTATGCTTTTTTTACTTCTACAGCGATAATAGGAACGCTTGCACAGGCGCCGATATATGCCATATTCGGGACGCAATCTATCTTAGATATCCCTGATCACAACTGGTTAGTGCTTCTATATATGGCGTTATTTGCTTCGATCGCCGCTTTTATTTGTTGGAACAAAGGCATTGAAAAACTCGGCCCCGCGACGGCAGGCCACTTCATACACTTGATGCCTGTTTTTAGTATTGCGCTTTCTATCCCTCTTTTAGGCGAGCAATTTCATGTGTTTCACATGGTTGGCGTTGCCTTTATTTTAGGCGGGATATTAACAGCCACGATACTCAACAAAAAGTTTGAAGCTCAACATTAAATTGATACTAAACTCCTGCTGACCATAGAGTTTAGGCTCGTTTTTTGGCAACGGATGCGCTTAACAAAACGCTTAAAAAAATCAAAACAGTGCCTGAAATAGCATAAGCATCAGGCACATGCCCCCAAATAACCCACCCCCAGAAACCTGAAAACGCGATTCCCACATAACTCACCGGCGACACAAGGCTAGCCGGCGCACTCGTATAGGCTAATGTATAGAGGTACATTCCGACATACAACGCTCCTGAAACCGCCAACACCCAACCCCAGACATTAACTGGCAGCGCAATGGAATCGCCTTGTGCCAACGCCATAATCAAGGAACACGCTGCTGAAAAACTGAAATATACGATCATAGTTTCATGAGAGCTGACTTTCGTACTTAACATACGCGTTGTAATCATAGAAAAAGCCAATCCAACGGCAGACAAAAACCCAACAATATGCCAAGGGTTAAAATTTGTTGGTGTTGGATGAATCACCAATGCAACCCCCACAAAGCCAACCAGCAAGGGAACCCAACGCGCTTTGGGAATGAAAATTTTATGTACAATTAAAACAACGAAAGGAACACAAAGCGGTGCGCAGCTGCGCAGAAGAGACGCTTCAACAAGCGGAATTTCATTTAAAGCCCAGTAATAACAGAGAAAACCAACAAATCCACCAACGCTTCTTAGAATGTGTATTTTTATTGTATCAAACGAACGTTTTTCCCACTTACCGCGCATTTGAGGGAACAACACCACAACACAAAATAGGCTTTGCCAAAAAACGAGAACGGCGACTGATATTTGTGTTTGGACATGCTTAGCACCAACCGCGGCGATTGACATGATAAACGCATATGTAATGGTTGCAAAAATACCTTTGCGAACATTGTAATACTCTTGTGACACACACTACCTCATGGTTATTAACGTACCGCAACCACCAATAAGATTGTCGTTAACGTCCTAAATAGCGCTCAAAATGAGCGTTACGATTGTTTCCTTTTAATACCTGAGCATCATCTTGCGCAACAAGCTTCCCATTTTCTACCAAGACAATTTTTCCATCTACAAAAAGAGCATCATCAGGAGAATGAGTCACCATAATGGTAATCAAGCCTTGCTCATGCGTTACCTCTTTCACAAGATTCAGCATCTCTCGTCTTAGAGCAGGATCCAATGCGCTAAAAGGTTCATCTAATAGTAAAATAGGTTGTTTACGCACAAGGGCACGCGCAATGGACACTCTCTGTACCTGTCCTCCTGATAATTCACCCGGAAATTTAGAGGAAAGGTGATCAAGCTGAACCTTCTTTAAAGACTGCGTTACTCGTTTTTGATCGTCCAGTGATAGCTTTCGTGAAGGGTGCACGCCAATTGCCACATTGTCCCAAACGCTTAACTGAGGAAACACATTATCGCTTTGAAACAAGGTTGTTATCGGTCTCTCATTTGCCTCAAATGATAAAACATCACGCTCATCAAAGCGCAGTTGCCCTTCTCCTTTGAGAAATCCGCCTAACAAGTACAACAGAGTGCTTTTGCCTTCTCCACTGCCCCCGAGCAAACAGGTAAAACCTTTATCAAAAGAACCACTATAGTGCGCTTTAAAATCATCCCATTGATAATGCAGATTAAATTCTAGCAATTTTACCGCCTACAATTCGATTAGTAAGATAGAAACAAATGAGACAAAGTAACAAAAGCACAATTGCAACACATGCGCCTTGTTCTACTCGGTAGGAGCCAATCAGCTGAAATAAATACAAAGGCAGCGATAGTAAATCTTGACTACCAAAAAGAGCAACAACGCCCATGTCACCAAGACTTAAGACTAATGCGTAGGCCATTCCTTGTGCTAAGGCAGATCGAGTGTAAGGCCACTCCAAGACAAATCGATGTCGCCCTTTAATCCCCAAAGATCGATACAAAAAGTGGTATCGCTTCTCATACTGATAAAAAACAGGTGCGATAGATCGAATCACAAACGGCAAAGCCATTACCGCATTGACCCAGACGACAACCCAAAAAGTATAATCAAACCCAATTCCCAACTTCCGTAAAATCAGAAATAACCCTGTTGCCAATACAATACTGGGAACCATTAGAACAAAATTTCCCATTTGCTCTAAGCGAAGCGACCATTTTGAATAGTGCGTACTTAACAAACTCGCACGCGCCAAAACAACCACACTCAGCCCAATAAGCAGCGACAACAAAGCCGACGGGAGGGCAATTTTAAGAGAAACAAGCAGCGCTCGCCAAAGCGCATCATCATGCAAGGTTTCCCAAAACAGTGAACTCAATACAGGAATAAAGATCGCTAAAAACGGAGGCACCATTAACAACAATGCCAATAGGCAAGCTGCCACATCGATACACATCGACACCTTCCCTCCTTTGAGATCACTTTTTTGACCTTCGATCACACTTATATCTTGAGCTAACGCGGGAGAATAGCGATACACACACCAAGCAATACTCGAACAAATGATTATTTGCAGCAAGGACAAGAAGCTGGCTTTGGCAATATCAAAATCGAATCGCAATGCCTGATAGATCGCAACTTCTAATGTACTGGATTTAGGGCCGCCACCTAAGCTTAAGACCACCGCAAAACTCGAAAAGCACAACATAAAAATCAGCACAAAGGCGCCCGGTAAGGCTTTTCGAATATAGTGCCATTCAATGATCTGAAAAGCATACCACCGCCCAAAAGAAAACTGGCTGGCGAGCCGCCATTGGGCATCCGGAATCATTTGGTACACTTGAAGAATCAAACGCACTGCCAGCGGCATATTAAAGAAAACATGCGCGAGAAGAATGCCAAACAAGCCATATAAGCCGAATATGTCAGCGACATCACTAAGCACACCATTTCGACCATAGACCATAACAATACCGAGAATTGCAATGATCGCGGGAATAACCATAGAAATAGCAAACAAATTTAGGAGAAATCGTCTCCCCCAAAAATGTCGATGATACAAACATGATGCAACGGGAACAGCGATTGCAATACTAATGACAGCACTTAACAGTGCTTGAAGAAAAGAGAAACGAATGAGCCGCCAAAGATACGGCTCTTGTAAGTACCCTAACCACTCGACAGGTGACGAGTAGGCTAATAAGGATACAAAAGCGGCGAGACCTACAACTAAATAGGAAAGTAACCCTCCGAAAGCGAGCCAATAAGAACGAACAAACAATTTCAAATCAGCTCAACTCCGAAATATACAACAAGAAAATCAACACTTACTAACGGGTCGTCGCATCAAGCCATTCGTTAATCCACGCCTTACGATGTCTCGCTACTTCATCAGCAGGCAAGATCAGCACTTTCGTTGGTTGCTCCAACTGTCCGAAGATTTCAGGCAATTCATCAACATCATCGATTACAGGCAACATCCAATTTCCTGTTGCAACCGTGTTTTGGAACTCGGCAGTCAAAATAAAGCTCATGAACTCGTTTGCCAGCTCTTTATTCGGAGCGTTTTTCAGCATCGCAGCCACTTCTACTTGTGGATAAAACCCTTCTGATGCAGGTGCCGCCTTGTATTTTGTTTCACCTTCCGCAACAACATGATACGCAGGAGACGTAGTGTAACTTAGAACAACATCCGCTTCGCCTTTCAGGAATAGACTGTATCCATCGTACCAACCTTTTGTCACCGTCACCGTATGTGAAGCGAGCTTTTCCCAAGCTTGATCTGCGTTGTCACCATAGACGGACTTCATCCATAGCAATAAGCCCAGACCTGGTGTCGAAGTACGAGGGTCTTGATAGATAACCCTCAAGTTTTCATTTTCAATCACTTCTTTAAGACTTTTTGGAGGTTGCGCCATCGTTTCGCTGTTGTAAATAAACGCGAAATAGCCTTGGTCAAACGGCACAAAGTATTTGCCGCTCCACCCACCAGCAACATTCACCTTAGAAGTATCCACTGCGTGCTCTGCTAGCAAACCGGTTTTCTTCGCAGCTTCCATTACATTAAGGTCTAACCCCAAAACCACATCAGCCGAAGAACTTGATCCTTCTAACTGAACACGAGAGAGAATACCAACCGAAGAATCCAACGTGACGTAGTTCAAAGTACAATCGCATTGCGCTTCGAATTTTGTTTTGATTTTTGGACCCGGGCCCCAGTCAGAGGCAAACGAATCATAGGTATAAACATTTAATGTTGATGCAGCAACAGCAGAACTTGCTGTAACCAACATCACAGATGCAGAAAAGGCAGTTAACAAAGATTTTTTAAAAGACATCAGGTCGCTCCAATTACGAGCGGCGTACAGCAGAAATGGCAAGACAAGACTCGCTATCTCAATTCCTACGCCAGCATTATCTGGTTCAGGTTCAATGGGTTAGCAAAGCTTCTCAGCCAAATTACCAGTCAAACACAACTAGAAATATGGCACCCCAAGAGATATATCGAGTTAATTGTAATCAGCAATGAAGCTAATGTCACTTTAAAGTAGTGGGATCTATTGTATAAAAAACATTAAGGAAGCTACGAATAAGTCTTATGAGCTTTAGTCTTATCAGAGAAACAGACTATTAAGGCGAGAGTGAGCGGGCTTGTTAATACCTTTCAATCACTCTTAACGAAGATAGGCTGACTCTCTGAAAGACCCAAAGGGCGAGGGCTAAACTATCTTTAGTTCTTTGTTCATTTTCTTACCAATATGCTCAATATTGGACGGCGAAACTTGCCTCGAATAAAGAGGAGGCATCCACACGCTGAAGCGAGAGGGCTTGTTCACACCTTCCTTAACTCTGTGTCTTTTAATTCACAGATATCCCGATCAAAGTTATAAAACCAAACCGTTTTTAGCGAAACTAAACAATAACATGCGGTAAAAATCGACTCATGTCTTGAGTGATGGGGTTTCTATCTTCTCGGATCGAAATGCCAGCCGCTTGATTATCAACCAGCCAACTGCCGATTAACGTATAACTGTCACCGAACTTTGGCAGCATATGCGTCGCTTGATAGATAAAGCCTTCTTCACCATAAGGCCCAGAAGACGCTTCAATATCAGCGTTTTTTCCAATAAAAGAAATATTTGAGCCTTCGCGAGAAAAAATTGGTTTTTTAACCATTGAATCGACGCCGCTGGCGAGGTGAAGCTCATCTTCAAAAAATGCAGGCAGTAAGTTTGGATGGTTCGGAAACATCTTCCATAACATAGGCAACAGTGCTTTATTGGATAAGATGCTTTTCCATGGTGGTTCTAACCAACGAATGTTATTTTTTCCAAGAGATTCAGAAAACGTCTCCTGCATCATAAACTCCCAAGGGTATAGCTTGAACATAGAGTTGATAACGTGATCATCCATATCACTAAAATTCCCGTGTTCATCTCGTCCAATGTCATCTATGTACACAAAGTCCGTATTTATCCCCGCCTCATTCGCGCAATCTTCTAGGTATTGAACGGTTCCACGATCTTCTGGCGTATCCTTACAGCAGGAAAAATGCAAAATACGATCAGGGGTTAAATATTTAATTTCTTTAAATCGGTTCACCAACTTTTCTTGCAAACAATTAAATTGGTCTGTGTGTGCAGGGAGTTTCCCTGTGTCGACATTATCTTGCAGCCAAAGCCATTGCCAAAAACCGGTTTCATAAACACTGGTCGGAGTGTCAGCATTATTTTCGTAAAGCTTTGCATCCCCATTGCCCGAATAGGCAAAATCCAATCGTGAATACAAGCTTGGGTCACCATTACGCCACGATTGGCGAATAAAGTCCCATTGCGCTTCAGGCAAACAAAAACGCCGCATTAGAGCTTCGTCATTGACGACTTTTTCGACCACGGCTAAACACATCTGATGAATGTCTTCCGTCGGCTCTTCAATGCCTTTTTCAATTTGCTCTAAGGTAAATTGGTAATATGCAGTTTCATCCCAGTATATCTCTCCATACATGGTGTGAAATTCAAAACCAAACTCTTCCGCTTTTTGTTGCCATTGAGGCCGTTCGGCAATGGGAATACGGAGCATTTATCCGCCCCACCCTTTCGATTTTCCGCCACCCCAACTGGACTTGGCAGATGCAACAGAGCCAAAACCTCCGCGAGAAACAGTACGGGTGACTTTTGGCTTTGGTTTTAACGTTGAAGGTGGAACATGGTACGAGCGCTTTCCAGGCATACCTACTACCGTGCCGTCAGCTGTCATCAGGCGGTTTCTGTACGATCCAGAATTGCGATATTGATAAACAGGGTTGTAAGTGTAACTCCTGTTACTCAACATATTACCAATCATGAAACCGGTAAACATCGGCATAAAAAAGCCTGAAGATTGAGGTCTGACACATTGATCATACCCAAAATCTTCTTCACATTGTCGCTGTGAACCGTACCGAGGTCCGGTGCGCACCGCTTCTTCTAAAGCTTGTTTATAAGCCACTTCACACTGCTCTAAAGTAAGAGAGGTGTTCGCTTTACAATCATCGACTGAGGCAACAATTTTAACCTCTTCGTCAGGCTGGCTGCATGCCGCTAAGGTAATTGAAGCAATTGCGAGTGTGAGAGGACGAAAGCTAAGCGTCTTCGGTTTTGCTTTACGCATTTTATCGAGGTCAATGTATTGGCTTCTTTTCACAATATATCCCTCAATAAGACATGCAGGCTGAATTTAGTATCCCTACAGAAATACTAACAGCTGCGAGGATAATGCCCGCACTGACTTCATTCGCGATGATTCGTGCAACGATTTTCGGCATAAAGATAAACCGAACCACGGCAAATGCAAGCGATTGCGCGAGTAGCGCAATTACGCCCCAAATAGCGAAATCGATAATAGAAACAGAATTCGACGCCGCGCCACCTAACGCAATGGCAAAGCCAATAATCGCGCCGCCTAGACCGATAGAAGCTGCGGTATTTTGTTCAGATTTAATTAACTTCCATTCATCATGGGGCGTGATAAATGAGTACACCAGAATAAAAATAATGACGAACAGTAAGGCCAAACCAAAATAGCCACTAAAGTTGCCAACACTTATGAGAAGGTCTTGAACTTGCGGATCCATAAAAGTTCCTTGTTTGAAAATGATTAGTTATTAACCATGGATTGTTAGTTGAGAAGGGCTTAGCGTAATACCTGTACTTAAAACAAAACAGCGGTTCAGACCGCCTTGCTGTTCACTTTCTTCAGCAGAAAGGAATAATGACTCTGTCCGATCACTGCCAATGTCACGTTCGAAAAGCATGATAAATTGATCAGTCTCCGACATTTCGCCTTCTTCATCGTAAGTGTGTTCTTGTACATACACAGGATTATGGTAGTCACTCGCAGAGGTCCAAACCCTTTGATAAAGATGGTTTTCTAATTCGTATGTAGGTGTACCTATTTGTTTATTTAGCAAGGTATCCCAAACGCTTTGAGACGCAATATCTTGAGTATCGTAAAAATGAAAGAGCTTTACATCGACAACATCTTCCGCTTTTTTCCCGCCTTCAGAAATGACTTGGAGAAAGGCATCATCATCCGTATAGAAGCGAAACATCCAAGTTCCATCAAGCTCAGCAATACCAACGGCTTTTATGATGTAAGTTGTGGCTGCGTTATCTATAACAAGATTATCTTGTGTCATACGCATTAATAGTGGATCGATCTCAAAGCTGCCGCCTAAGCGCAAGCCCATTATAGAAGGCGTGTCATGAGATGGGGACTTAGGTTTATTTTTTTTGAAAAATGAAGAAAACATGGTCTCACTCATAGCCTTAATGATACATCACTAAGGCTAACAATTTTGCTTAAGCAAAGTAAACCAACAAAGCCACTAACAAGCGTGACGATCACAGCGCCTGTGTGGCCATGTTGCGTTATAAAACGTACTTACCCTTTCTTAGCGGCAAGTAACTGAGCCAATTTATCTGACCCGCTGTTCTTCGCACCCGGTTTAATTCCAGCGGCTTTTAATTTGGAATCCAATGAACTGCCAGACTCCTCCGCTGCCAATTCTTCTGCAACATCCAGTTCAGCACTGCGTTGCATTTGCTTCTCTTTAATACGATCAAGGCTGCTTAATGCAGTTTTCACCTTGCTGTTTGCGCCCATATGACGAGTGGAGACAGCGACTTGCGCTTGTTGCACAGACTCTGTGGCTTTGACTTGCTCTATCTGCTGTTCCATGAGGCGAACATTGGTTTTTGCTTTGGCAATATTCGCTTTCAATGACTTCTCAGATGACAAGAAGCTATCAAGGATTCCTTGCTCAACATCTAAAGTAGATTCTAATTCACTGACTCTATCTGCGCATTCGATTGCCAGCGCTTCATCTGTCTCGCTTGCCGCAATTGCATGATTTGTATAAGTCTCGATATCGTCTTTCAACGAAGAAACTTTGCCTTCCGCTAACTTACGTTTTGCCATAATACGAGTCAGGCTTTCATCACAGGATTGAAGCTCTTTTTTTGCTTCACGCATTTCTTGATCCAATATACGAATCGCTTGTGAATCAGCTACTGCTTCAATACCTTCATTGGTTGCACCACGAAGTGCTGTCCATAATTTTTTCAGGCTCATAGTACGATCTCCATATTTAGGTAGTCACTGTATAGCTCAAGAAACTCAGAAACATTATTGAAAAGGGTCTCGACCTCTTCAAGCACCACACTTTCTTTACTGTCTGTAGATAAAGCACCAAATGCGATGTAGTACTCGTCATCGCCAATTTTTTTAAGGCATATAGACGTTAGAGGTACTAATTGATGACTGCGTAGAATTAAATCATTCAGTAGGTCTTTATCTTTAACATTCGCCGCTGAGAATAACGCTGTCTCAACTAAAATCTGCTGATTGCCCACATAGACGAAGACATCGATGCCTTCATCATTGGAAATATTCAGACACTCACCTTCTGACTCAACAACCCAATTAGGCTGAGCTTCAATGAGCGTTAATAGTGTATCTTTGTTCCAGGACATAAAATTTTCCTTTTAAAAACGACAGGAGAGCGTGTAACATAAGCAACGAATATAGCATTTAGAAAACACCTGTCAACTATGATCTATGCATATTGTAGTGCATAGAATGTGTAGGTAATATGAAATCAAACTCTATAAATCAATCATATTTAGTTAGATAGCGAGCACAATGAATCAAGATCAAAATATTAAAAACCGACACTCTTTATCTCCTTATAAGCTTGCAATCACACGTTACATTCGGTCATCTCTTGCTCTAAAAGGCATGAAATACGAAGATTTGTCAGTAGCACTGAGTGAAAAAGGAATCTGCATGACACCGGAAAACTTACGCAGTAAAACACACAAAGGGATGTTTTCTGCCGACCTGTTTGCGGTGATTGTGGATGTATTAGAGCTAGAGGACACTGCGCTGCAAGAAATTCTAAAGCAGGTAAAAAATGTTTAAACGCATTATTCCCGTTGAAATCACTTATTTTGTTATCGCAATTTGGGTCGTGTTTTTTGCCAATACTGTCTTGATTGGGCTTAATCTAAACCAATTTGGGATTCGTCCAAGAGAGTTGAGTGGTTTATACGGAATCGTGTTATCACCCTTTTTACACGCAGGGCTTTACCATTTGATCTCGAATACGCTACCACTGCTTGTTCTCGGCAGCTTATTGAAAGCTTCTGTAGGCTCAAATAAATTACTCTATATCATGATACTAGGAGCCATTGGTTCGGGAATTGGAGTATGGTGTTTTGGAAGCGGGAGCGTAGTGGTCGGCGCTTCAGGAATGGTGTTTGCGCTACTTGGATTTTTGTTTTCCGATGCGATTTTCAACCCTAGTTTACGCAACTGGTTAATTGCTATCGTCGCATTTCTCTCATATGGCGGTGCGCTATTCTCACTGATTAACTTTTTGCCATATGTCTCTTGGGCAGCCCACTTTTGGGGCTTTGTTTCCGGTATCGCCTTGTCCATTATGCTTAGGCGAAAACGAGCTGACTAAGCAATGCTTTATGCCCCATAGATCGTTGAGCTAACACTCACCCAAGTCGTCATAAATTCATACCTAAGCAATCTAATCCCCATTCTACAGGAACCAATCTCCTCCTCTCGCCACTCATTCGACACTAATATCTCATTAGAAAGGTTTGAGCGGTCATGTATGAGTTACGGGTTCTTTCAGGTTTGCACCGTGGTGCGGCATTACCTTTAATCGGTCAACAGTGGATTATTGGTAATGAAGAGCATTCAGATTTAACCCTCAATGACGGTGGTATACAGGCGAAACACTGTCAACTGTCACTTGTTGAAGACGGTTGGTTCCTTGAAACGATTCAAGGCACCATTGCTGATTCAGAAGGCCATCAGGTTGAACGAGTCGAAAACTTTGCTCTGAACACCACCTTTTTAATCAGCGGCGTCTGGATAACCATTGTCGATGCAGAAACGCCCTGGCCAGTCGACCCTGAAGTCGCTAAAGTCACACACCCTTCGATGGTTCCCTCCAAAAAAAGCTATTCAGGTATCGGTGTCATTGTCGGTTTTATCAGTGCAGCAGCCATCGTCACGACAGGCGCTTGGGCAGCATTAACTCCTGAACCTGTAAGCCATACTAGAGGTACGGTGACAGCCTCTGAAGAAGCGGTAAATAGCGACGCGTCTTCTCCATTAAAAATACACTCTCAGGTCGAATCGAATCAAAAAACTGACCCGCTAGAACCCGCTCTTCCCAGATTAGAAACCGTGGCTGAGCTTCGATATCAACTTCAAAAGATGCTTGAAGAAAGGGAGTTAGACCAACGTCTTGGCGTTCAAGAATCGCAAAATTACGTAACGTTAGTGGGAGAAATAGACCGTTCTCAAAATCAACGTTTAGAACGAATGCTGAACCGCTTTAATCAGAAATTCGAAACTCCACATGCTGTAGAACGCAGCATTACGATTCGTAAGCCATCGCTGCCATTTAAAATAAAACAAATCACCTCGGGTCCATTAGGCAGCATTATCACAAAGGAAGGAAAGCGATTGTTTGTTGGTGACGAGTTAAACGGCATTCGGCTGGTCGCGATTCAATCCGACAAAGTGGTGTTCAAAGGCACCAAAACATTCGAGATTGCTTGGTGAGCATTATGATTGACGACTTTGCTACTCCTCATTCACAAGACCAATCTTCTTGTCATTTCAACCTTAGTCAACGTTTACAAAGTTGGTCGACACATCGCATTCAAACCTCTCAGGAAACGCAGGTTGTAGATGTTATAGGCCGTGTTACAAAGATCAACGGAATCTTAGTAGAAAGCCGTATAGCAGACGCTCGAATCGGCGATTTATGCACAATACATGGTCAAGGCGAACACAACGTTCTCGCCGAAATCATTGGCTTTAGCTCTGATATAGTATTGTTGTCCGCTTTAGGCGCTTTAGAAGGTATTTCGGTAGGTGCCTCCATCACACCTCATTATCAAGCGCACTGCATCGAAAGTAACGAGTCATTATTGGGTTCCGTTTTTGATGGCTTCGGACGTCTACTTCAAGGCAAAAAAGATGCTTTCACCTTAGAAGAAGGCGATCAAACTAGCCGCGTTATTCGAGACGCCATTACGCCAACACAACGCCCTAGAATCAGTCAACCAATGCCAACGGGCGTCAGAGCGATTGACGGCTTGTTAACCATTGGTGAAGGCCAGCGAATTGGCGTATTTGCGGGGGCAGGCTGCGGTAAAACAACATTGCTTGCAGAGCTTGCTCGGAACATGCCTTGTGATGTCATCGTTTTTGGCTTGATCGGTGAACGAGGACGAGAGTTGAGAGAATTCCTCGATCATGAGTTGGACGAAGAGCTACGAAGCCGATCGGTCTTAGTGTGTTCAACCTCTGACCGAACCAGTATGGAGCGCGCTCGCGCAGCGTCAACGGCAACCGCCATTGCAGAAGGGTTTCGTGCTCAAGGCAAGCGTGTTTTGTTACTCATTGATTCCCTGACTCGATTCGCACGTGCTCAGCGCGAAATTGGTTTGGCGGCGGGTGAGCCTCCTGGCCGCGGCGGCTTTCCACCCTCGGTCTACACCATGCTACCGCGTTTAGTTGAACGCGCCGGTAATATGGAAGGTGCGGGATCAATTACAGCACTCTACACGGTATTGATTGAAGGCGACGTGATTGCAGGCGACCCAGTAGCCGATGAAGTTCGCTCCCTTTTAGACGGCCATATTATTTTGTCGCGTAAGCTTGCGGAGAAGAACCATTATCCCGCTATTGACGTGTTAGGCAGCATTAGCCGAACCATGCCGAATGTAACCAACAGAGATCATGTTCAATCTGCGGCAGTTCTTCGCAATCTAATGTCAGCTTATAAAGAAGTCGAAATGCTAATTCGCTTAGGAGAATACGAACAAGGGAACGACCCTCTGACGGATACGGCTGTGAATTTGAATAGCACTATCACCGATTTTCTCCGACAAGATATGCGTGATCCTAACGCTTTTCAGGACACTCTTTTCGCCTTGAGCCGTCTTTCTCAACATGCAGCGACCTAGATTTTTAATAGAGGAAGACCCTCCTCCCGATCCAGAAAAAGAAGCGTTAACTGACACAATAAATTTGTTAACGCCCATTCGAGCGCATCGGCTCGCTAAGCGAGAAAAGCAATGGCGCGCTCAAAAAAGAATATTAGCAGCAGCCAAAAAAGAGCTAGAAAAACGAGAAAAAGAACTGCTTAACGAACGCGCATCACACCTGCTTCGTAGAGACAACCTAATCACTGAAAACAGCCATCAACGAATATCGCGATTTTCTCTCGCTCAATGGCAACTAGAGGATCAAGAAATAGTGACCGAACTGTCGAACATCCGACAAAAAATACAAGATTTGTACAACCAAGTAAGCCTTGCAGAGCAACAGCTCTCAGAAGCCAAAACCCAGTTAGATAAAAGTCATCTAGAGAACGAGCGTTTACACGCATTTAAAGAAGCGCAGGAGGAAATTCTATGAGCCCAGTTTCTCAATCCGCCGAGAGTAAATGCGAACTCGACGCTGTTTATTCAAATAAAGTCACGCTTTCTGATGATTCAACACAAGTCGCATTCAATTCAAGCTCAGAATGGACAGTGGAAGATAACTTAGCGTTCACTGCGTTACTGGCATCATGCCCTGACTCTCCGCAGATGGAACAAACGCCTCTTTCGGGTTCAACAGCTCCCACTGTGCCGTTAACCACTCAACAGCTAAGCGCAATCGGTTCAGCGATCCAATCACAAATACCGGAAGCACCTGAAGGCGATGAGTTTGAATGCAACATACTGATGCCTCATCTAGGCGAAGTTCAATTAGATGCCAAGTTAAAACAAGACACTTGGCATATGAATTTGTCTTTTGTTCGAGCAGAAGCTTTTTTACTTGCACGTCAGCAAAGCCAGTTTCTTTCTCAACGCCTGCAACAAAAAATGGGAAAAGCGGTAGTTCTCGGCTTATCCCTAAAGGAAGGTTAATCTCATGACTGCATTTTTAAACTCACTCCCGTCGCGTTCGTTAGATGACCAAATCAGACACAAGCAGGTTGGATTGGGATTGTCCTTTTCAACAAGCTTACTCAACACACCAGAAAAGGCAGCTTGGGTTACGTTAGAAACCACTTCGGACAATGCTCCCGAAGACAAGTTTATCGAGCAATCAAATAGAGAAGCGGTACTGGCATCAGAAAGATTCATTAGCCTACAAACAAAGCATGGAACACTGTTTATAGAGTCGAGCCAGGCCGAACCGTTTTTAAATGCGTTATCTACGGCTCCCTTTACTTTGGTTCTTCCCAATCCAAAAAGTATGGAATCGCACCGCTGGTACACAGAACTCTATCTTCAAGGTGTTGATCCCATTTTTTTGAACATGTTTGGCGCCATTCAACAATCAACGGACGCGTCAGACAGTTCAGTTAATCGAGATCAAGCCAAATCTGTAAACGCATACAGCCTGTGCTGGAACATTGGATCATCGTCAGGATTAGCGCGCGTTTATTTTAACGATCAATTCCTCAACAAGTTGCTTCATACGGGTGGCTGGAAACCAACCAAAGTGAACAACTTAAACCCACTAAAATTTGAAGCGCCAGTTACGTTAGGTTTTTTAACAGTTCCATATTCTCAGTTTTGTGCACTTCAGCACGGGGATATTCTACTTCCCGATGAGTCCATTTTTGATGTGTCTGGAGTGGGAAGTTTGCATTTTTCCACTCACACAATCGCCGTATCGGCGATCCCCAATGGAACCAACCCCAGCTTTCAAGTCACTCATATCTGCAAAGGAGCCGAAAAAAGAAAGTCGGCCCCATTCAATGACACAAAGATGAGAATGCACGAGATGTACGACGAAAGCCACGAAAGCGCAACTGATGAAACGTTTGATACAAATTCAACCAATATCGAACATCATTTCTCTGACGATACATTGAATCCAGACAGTGCAGATACCTTAAACGAAGCAAATCACATTTCAGAATCAAACCATGATCTGCCATCTTATCAGCATACATCTCAAACTTACCCAGATACCCAAGTAACATTGACGTTAAACGCTGGAACCATTTCGACGACATTTGAAGAACTTAGCCAACTTGATGTGGGTAGCCTGTTGGTGGCGACTGGAGAAAGAGCAGGCTATGCAACGCTTTATCATAATCAGCAAGCCGTCGCTCGTGGAGAATTGATTAACGTTGAGGGTCGTCTAGGAGTTCAGCTAACGCAAGTCTTTTTAGAAACTCAACCGTTCCACACTTCAACTTACCGCGCGACCGACACTCACTCAACTCAATCACAGTAAGAGATCACATTATGAATTTAGGAAATGTCGATCCAATGTTGTTCGCACTCTTTTTGGGTGCGTTGTCTCTGCTTCCTGTGATGTTAATTGTATGCAGTGCGTTTCTTAAGATTTCGATGGTGCTCATGATTACGCGTAACGCAATGGGGGTTCAGCAAGTCCCTCCAAATATGGCGATTTACGGTATTGCTTTAGCAGCCACTATGTTTGTTATGGCCCCCGTGTTCAGCGATATTGGTACGAGAGTAAAGGAAACGCCACCGGATTTTTCCTCACTTGAGGGGATGCAAACAAGCGCAAATAAGCTGATTGGCCCATTACAAGCATTTATGAATCGGAACAGTAACCCCGACGTGATCACTCATATGATGGACAACACAACACGCCTTTGGCCAAAAGAAATGTCCAGCAAGGTCACCAAAGACGATCTTATGATTGTCATCCCCTCTTTTATGTTATCTGAACTAAAGGCAGGGCTTCAAATAGGGTTTCTTATCTACATTCCCTTTATTGTGATTGACCTTATCGTCTCCAATTTACTTCTAGCGCTGGGTATGCAAATGGTGTCTCCAATGACCATTTCATTGCCTTTAAAAATACTGTTGTTTGTCTTGGTCGATGGCTGGGGAAGGCTGCTCGATGGCCTTTTTTACACCTACATTTAGAACGGGATAACCAATGGATACATTAACGCTGTTTAAACAAGGCATGGTCTTAGTGGTCATGCTGTCCGCCCCACCTTTAGTGGTCGCCGTAATTGTGGGGGTTGTCGTCTCTTTATTGCAGGCTTTGCTCCAAGTTCAAGATCAAACGCTCCCCTTTACAATAAAGCTCGTTGCCGTCGCTATCACGTTGGCTATTACGGGTCGCTGGCTCGGCGTTGAAATCATTCAATTTACAACACAGATGTTTAACCTTATCGCGACGATAGGCCACTAATTATGGTGTTCTCCGCGATAGACGCCTTACCCGAATGGGTGATTTCGATCTCTCTTGGTATGGCAAGGCTGTATCCGTGCCTATTGCTTATCCCTCTCTTCTCTTTTAAAGAGCTTAAGGGAATGCTGCGCTATGCTCTTGTGATTGTACTGGCTTTAATGGTCGCTCCGGGGATCAAAGATGCACTTCCTAGCGATCACTCTTGGTTCACTTTGTTTACTTTATACCTTAAAGAATCGGCTTTAGGGATGTTATTGGGAGCCATCCTAGCCATTCCATTTTGGCTTTTTGAATCCGTTGGTGGTTTATTTGATAACCAACGAGGTGCACTTATGGGAGGCCAACTTAATCCCTCCCTTGGACAAGATTTCACCCCACTGGGCTTTTTGTTTAAACAAACCTTAATTGTCCTAATGATCACTACAGGCAGCTTCGAAGCGATGCTTCAGGTCATTTGGGACAGCTACTTAATTTGGCCACCCACCGTTTGGTATCCAACGCCTTCTGCGGACGGCTTCAATGTTTACTTATCACTGTTGAAAGACGCTTTTACGGATTTGGTACTTTATGCAGCGCCTTTAGTTACCTTGCTCCTATTTGTCGAATTCGGTGTCTCCGTATTAAGCCTTTACAGCCCACAGCTTCAAGCATTTGTTCTGGCAATGCCGATCAAATGCTTAGCGGGATTGGGGTTTCTCATATTCTACATCCCTACCTTGTTCTACCTTGGAGAAGAACGCAACCTTGCATTGCTAGATCTTAAGCATGTTCTGAAACTGCTCTTTGAGGTTCCGTAAGGCGGATTTATGAGTGAAAAAACAGAAAAGGCAACCCCCCAAAAAGTAAAAGACTCTCGCAAAAAAGGCCAAGTCGGACAAAGTCAGGACATTCACAAGCTAATGATCTTGGGCGTTCTAATGGAAGTTGTATTAGGCATGGTTGAATCGGGTGTTCGCAATCTAGAAAAACTCACAGCAATCCCCCTTTCGATGATCAATCAACCCTTTGAATACGCGCTTCAGGCAACCGTCGTAAACTGTTTGACCATTGCCGCGTCGATGATCGTAATGGCTTTGGGAATCGCAGTAGTGCTGAGGCTAATGGGAGGGTGGCTTCAATTTGGCTTTTTGATTGCTCCTGAGGCATTGAAGATCGACTTCAATAAATTGAACCCTTTCAACCAATTAAAGAATATGTTTTCAGGGAAAAAGCTGTTTGAGCTGTTCAATAGCTTTGTAAAGGCCATCACAATCGGTGTCATCATGTATTTCATCCTCCTCCCTATTTTGCCGTCATTAGGAAAATTGGCCCTCACCGATCTCGATACAACTTGGCGCGGTATTGCTGAGCTGTTCCTTAAAGTAGAAAGAGCAATCATAGGAGTTCTCATCGTGATCGCTTCTATAGATTTTGGTATGCAGAAGTACTTCCACGCCAAAAGCCTAAAAATGAGTAAAGACGACGTAAAGCAGGAATACAAAAATCAGGAAGGCGACCCGCATTTCAAAGGACAACGTAAATCGGAAGCTATTCGACTTGCAAATGAAGAGCCTGCGCCGGCACCTTCTGTGAAGCCAGAACTCGGCGATGCAGATGCGCTTGTCGTCAATCCGACACACTTTGCGGTTGCTCTGTATTATCGCGCAGAAGAAACCCCCTTACCAAAAATCCTGACCAAAGGGGAAGATCAAGATGCATTAGATCTCATTGAGCAAGCGAAAAGCAAAGGGATTCCTGTTATCCGTTTTATATGGTTAGCAAGAACCTTATACAAAGAGAAAGAAGGCCACTACATACCGAGGACGACACTTCGCTATGTCGCAAAGATCTATCAAGTTTTGGGCGAACTGGAACGAGATACTGTTAAAATGAGCGATGGCGTTTTAAGAATCCCAGATTTAGAAACACAGTAACCAACGCTTCCACAAAAAAGCCAAAAACCACCAAAAATATAGAAAATTTTCTTCTTAACAAGAAGGAAAAGTAACTCTATTCATTTCTAAAAGACTCAACAAAAAAACAAAAACACATCATAAAACCATCGTTTATTTTTCACTTTTTTATAAAACAAACAAAAATATCTCACGTAAAAAGAAACCAGACACAAATAAAAGCAAATGAAAATAAATATTTAAATAATCCAAACCAAGAAAGTAAAAAATATGACTTATATCTGTGTAGGACTCTATTTACAAACACATAATCTAAAAAAACTTATTACTTAACAAAATATTTATTAACAAAAACGAAACGCTCTATTTCAAAAAGTAAAATTATTGTAATTTATTTGTAAAGGAATAGAAAAAACAGACATTTAGCTTGTAAAACCGAAAAAAATTTAGTTCCAATTTATTTTTCTATTACTTGATAGTTTTTTTCTATTTAAATATAAAATCAATATAAGTTTCTCTAAATGGAGCAGAAAACAGCATTAAAAGTTTTCCCTAAATTAGAAAGAAATAATATTGGAATTGCTAATGAATACATTGAACTGCGTCAATAAAAGCCAAGAAAATTGCAAAATTGATATTGAAGGTCTTTACTCAACACAAAATGAAAAATTGAGACGATTTATCAGTAAAAAAATTTGGCATAAAGAAGATGCTGAAGAAGTACTCCAGTTCACTTACTTAGAAGCAATTCGATGCCAACATAAATTCAGTGGCGACTCAAAACCTGAAACGTGGTTATTTGGTATTGCCGCAAACTTGACAAAAAACTACTTCAAAAAATTCTACAATGCACCAGAACTTGAAGAAATGACGGAGGCCTTAATTTACAGTTTAGAGTCTGAAATCGAGGCCGATCCCGCTATGCTAGTCGAGCATGAAAGTCTTCTATCAAAGACAGTCGATGCGATGAATCAACTCCCTACAGACACTCAATTCATATTAGATATGGTCATTGATAAAGACTACAGCTATCAGGAAACAGCGAATGCGGTCGGTGTACCAATCGGAACAATTCGTTCTCGCCTATCAAGAGCTCGACAGGTGTTAAAGCAATGCATTGCGTAAAATAAATTATAATTTTCAATAAGTTAATACATAAAAAAGAAAGTAAAAATGGAACTGATGAACGAAATTTATCACTCACTTTAGAACATTAAGTAAATTCATCGCACTCGTTTTCAGCAACATTTCATTGAGATTGAATAGACATGACACCATACGAACTAAAGGCGAACGACCTAATTAAGCACTTTGCTCAGTTTATAAATACACCGCTAGAACTGAAAGATGGAGTGTGCGCTCTATTCGATGCAGAAGATCAACAAAGTGTTGTTATTGAAGTCCCCAAACAAAGCAGTAGCGTCATACTTCACTGTACTCTATTGCAATTAGAGTCGAATGTTTCAACTGATGTTTTACGCGCCATTTTATTACTAAATTTTGAAATAAGCGCAATGCAAGGGTGCTGGCTAGCAATTGATGAAGCGGGTCAAATTTGCTTATGCAACATGATCGATTTGGAAAAAACAGATCATGAGCATTTTAAAAACACCCTAATGGGTTTTATAGAGCAAGTACGTGATGTTAGGCAGTTTATATATGAAATATTATCAAGCGATACAGCGATTCAATAATATTTAGAAAAAACTAATTAATAAAACATTAATTTAGACTCAACTAATTTAGCTTTATCAGTTTAATAGATATTTCGATGGAACTGCACCTCCATTTTTATCACACAATTACAACGAACAATTGTCATAAGGATAATTAGATATGTCATCAATTGAAGGGTTACGTAATAGGCTTGATAATCAATTTGAACGAACACAAGATGCAATCGATAAAATTGCTTCCAGTGTTGATGGTATCTCTTTAGATGATATTGCGGCCTTTAATTCAGTAAGAAGGCAAAATGCAGCAGCTAGCTGGGCTTTAAATCAAGAATTAACAGTAAAGCACAATTTAGCAAAGTCCATTATAAATGAAATTAGATAGCAGATCGTCTAGTAAAATAGATATGTCAGGCCTAGCACAAAATTTATCTGATTGGCTCGAATCCGAGGATGAGGAATTGGACATTAGTATCGATCAGTTCCAGTGCAGCTTAAATAAAATGGCTTTAAATGTTCATTGTTGTTTGCATATTAATATAAATGAGAATGATTTCAATGTGAAAAACACCCTAGACATCGCATCTTTTACATTTGAAAAACACCAAATTTCTCCAGCCATCAATAAGTTTGGTCAATATGCTCTCAGCTGTTCAGTGAACTTAACATCGGATCTCGAAATGAACAGTGTAAACCTAAATAATTCGCTCGAACATATGAGTAATTTTGCCGACGCGTGGTTGCAGCTGTCAGATAAAGGACACGCTGTTCCGCCTACCACATCCGATAGCAGAGACTTCTATGCCAGACAGTCACTGTCTTCAAGGTTTCAGTATACGCCACCTACAAATCACGCATAACCTTCATTAACGCGAGCCATTTATGATGCTTTTACGACACCTTTGTCTGATTTGCCAATTTTTCTATTCTAGTCGCCGCTTATTGAACGCTTTCAAACTTGGCGGAGCAGCCTGCGTTACCATATTTGCGCTTACTTCGAACTCAATCGCGGCGGTTCCGCCGACTTGGAAGCAAACTGCGTTTGCCTACGAAGCCAACCAAACATCGCTTCGCGCCACCCTCTCCTCTTTTTGTAATACCTTTGGTGTGAGTTTGTCTATTAGTCGCCACCTGTCCGGCACAGTAGATGGCAAACTTAAGGCGAACTCAGCGCAAGATTTTCTAAATCGACTTGCGATAGAGCATAAATTTTTATGGTTTGTGTACAACGGAACCTTATATGTCAGCCCTCTCAAAGATCAAAAATCAGAGCTACTCGATGTCTCTGAAGATGCAGTATCAGATTTAAAAGACGCACTCACCCAAATTGGCTTACTCGATAAAAGATTCGGTTGGGGAGAGCTGCCTGACGAAGGCACCGTGATCGTCTCAGGCCCAAAGCGCTATGTCGAATTTGTGAAATCCTTGTCGCGCAAAAAGAAAAAGGGAGACGAAAAGAAAGAAGTCATGGTGTTCCCGTTGAAGTACGCACTAGCCGATGACAGATCCATCAGCTATCGCAATAAGTCAATCGAGATTGCAGGGGTCGCTTCAATGTTAAGTAACCTTCTAGGAAGCGGTGGAAAAAAAGCGCCTTTAGCACTCGATACTATGGATTTTAAAACAACAGCGCAAAGTATGGAGGCGTTTGATGCTATGCGAGAAAACGCAATGAGCCGAATTCAAAACCGCATTGCTGACCGAAACGCCACGCCAAGCGAAATCAACGCGAAACTGAGTGACAACAATAAAACAAATTCCATTATCAGCGCAGATACGCGAAACAACGCGGTACTGATTCGAGATGACTACGAAAAAAAGGCGATGTACACAGACCTCATCGCACAACTAGACCAACCTCGTCACGTCATCGAAATTGATGCGATTATCCTAGATATAGACAGAGAAAAACTGTCGGAGCTGGGGTTTAACTGGCAAGGTGGATCCGGTAACACAGAGGCAAACATAAACACATCCGGCGCCTCTCCTTTTCTAAAAAGCGGATCATCAGCTACGGTGACGATTCAAGATTTTAATCATTTTTTCGCGCAAATTAGAGCACTGGAAACAGACGGGGACGCCTCACTCGTTGCAAACCCATCTATCCTCACTATCGAAAACCAACCAGCGATCATCGACTTTAATAATACCGCTTTCATAAAATCCACAGGCGAACGCGTCGCCAATGTATCTGAAATTACGGCAGGTACCAGCTTGCAAGTTCTACCAAGATTAATCGATTCACAAGCAGAGCGTGTTATTCAGCTATTTTTAGACATTGAAGACGGCGATATTGAATCAAATTCAGGATCAGAAACGCCTTCTGTTAGCAAAGGCAGCATCAGCACGCAAGCGGTTATAAAAACAGAACGTTCACTTGTCATAGGCGGTTTCAAAGTAGAGCAAAAAACCCAAAGAGAAAGCAAGGTTCCTTTACTGGGAGACATTCCATATATTGGCAAATTATTCAGCTATTCAAGCAAAGTTCATTCAAAGAGAGAACGCCTTTTCATCATCACGCCAAGGCTCGTTGGCAATGAAAGTAACCCACTTCAATATGTGTCTAACGAAAATCAGGAAGCACTAGGCGAGGCGCTCGAATCACAAAAAGACAAACACGCCCGCGATTTTGTAAAAATCACAAGAGCCGAAGTCGGCCGCGCATTTGAAGATCTCATTAACCTATACATTCCCAATGGTTTTTCACTGCAAACGTCCGCCCCATATGGCATTGAGTATTACTGTAAACCCAACAACAATTTCAAGATCAACACGAAAAAGCTGCAATGGTATAACAGCAAAGACTACTCGATATTAGTCGGTAAAATAAGAAACGAAAGTCCAAACCCCGCTCGCTTCGACGAATCAAGCTGCGCTCATCGCGACACTATTGCGGTTTCCGTTCGCCCTAATACTCAGTTAGGCCCTTGGGAGTCCGTCGAAGTATTACTCGCGGTGAGACGCCCAAACAAAAATAAGAAGCAACGCAGCTCTCTTATTCCCAACAATCACGTACTGAATTAGTGAGGATCAATTTTGCGCTATTTATTAACGGCTTTAACGGTACTGTTTATCAGTGGATGTAGCTCATTCTCAAACAAAAGCTGTGGCATAAGCGATTGCAGCCGTCCGCTCTCGACTCATCAGTCTTTAGTCATTTGGTGGGGAAATGGAATGAGAGATAGCCTTAATAAAGATGAGGATACGACTACTTATGTTCTCGTTTCCCGGTAATCCTGAAATTGAACATTGGGCAAAGGAACAGCTCATGGGCAACTCTTACGCTTTTTCACTCTCAGACAATTGCTCATTACACTGCAGCCTCGATGACAATGAAGCGAGGCTCGAGTTAGAACTGCCAGAAACAGCAAATTCAGAGCATCTAATCCGCACAATTTTAAGCAAACGCTTAGAAGAACCACAACTTTACGCACAGACTGCGGCATTACGATCGAGAGCAGCATTTTGGAAAATCGTCATTACTGAGAACGCTCAAGCACCGAGTGTTACAACTATTTTGAAACAATATTCTCTTTTCATTCAACTCATTCAAGCATAAAGAATTTTTTCAGCAGCATACGTTACGCCACTTTACAAATCCCAGATGATTAAAGGAACTTCTGTTTCGTCATCTCCACACAAGATATGCATAGAGAACTTGCTCGCAGCTTCCTAATGCATCGGCACTAATCAGAGATATAAAAACGACGATCAAATCGTACAGGAGAATCGGAATGACCAGTATAAACTCACAGATACCTCAATCATTCAATATGGGCCAGATGGGGAGCGACGGATTGTCCAGCCTACTTGGACAATCGAATGCAGGTTCTAGCAATACCGGAGCTGGCGCTTCTCTAGAAGGCGCTGACGGTGATTCACAAAAACTGATCCTACTCATACTTGCACTAATGGAAATGATGAAAGGAGAAGGAGAAGGAACAGACGGTCAGAGTAGCGACGGCAGCACATCACCGCTAAGCGGCGCAAACGGTGGAAACTCAAGTTCACCTTTGAGTGGTACAGGTGAATCAGGCACCGCTGCAAATGGCGTTGGCGGAAGTGAAGGCTCAAAAGGCCTTGGCGAAGCAACGGGATCCGACGCTCTTTCATCCAGTGAAGGCACAGACTCGCTGATTATGGAACTGCTGATGCAGTTGCTTGAACAGATGATAGGCCAATCAAAAGACGGCAGTGGGCAAACATCTGAAGGCATGGAATCACTTCAAGAACTGCTTAGCAAACTTATGGACAATAACGAAGACACGTTTGGATCTCCTAGCTCAACTGGCAGCACGCCTGCAACAAGCCCTACATCGGGTGGCGGCACATCGACAGGTGGCGCAGCGCCTACAACAGAAGGCAGTACGTCTACCGCTGGAGCAGTTCCTACAACAGACGGTGGAACATCTACTGGCGGCGCTACTGCAACTGGCGGCGGTACGTCTACCGGCGGTGCTTCTACTGGCGGAACTTCTACTGGAGGAGCTACAACACTTGGCAGTGCTGGTGAAAGCACTGGAGCGAGTGGCGCGGCGACTACAATGTTTCCAACTGCATCCTCTGACGCCCAAGTTGTGAACGAGTCTATCGTCGTAAAGGCGGGTGAAACCTTTGACGGCGCAGGCAAAACCTTTACTGCTGGCAACGCACTGGGAGACGGTGGACAGTCTGAAAGTCAAAAACCTTTGTTTATTCTTGAAGACGGTGCACAACTTAAGAACGTCGTTATTGGCGATAATGGCGCCGACGGTATCCATACCCGTGGTGACGCTAAGCTTGAAAACGTTCACTGGACAGATGTTGGTGAAGATGCGTTAACCATGAAAGGCAGTGGCGATGTAGAAATCAAAGACAGCAGCGCAAAAGGTGCTGCTGATAAGATTTTCCAATTGAACGCACCAGGTAGCCTAACCATTGACAACTTTCAAGCGGACGATTTCGGAAAATTAGTTCGAACTAATGGCGGTCAACAAGGTGATTGGGACATAAACCTAAACAACATCACTGCGACGAATGGCAAACACGCACTAGTTCAAAGCGACAGTAGTACAGTTAATGTCAACGCTAATAATGTTCAAACTGAGAATGTAAAAGGCATGTACAAATTGCCTGAATCAGCCTCTTTATCAATTCAGTAACTCCGTCTCTCTTCAGACAGTCGGAGGCCTTGTTTGTTTCTGATTGTCTGTTGAGAAGCTATACAGGGCTTTCATCAAGGTAATCACAATGAAAATTACGTCACAAATCAGTCAAATCTTAAGCTCACATAAAGCAGAAGAGGCGTCTACTTCTCGCTCAGCACCGAGTAACCGATTTAAAGAGGATAATATCCAATCTTTGGCTGATGCAGGTAAACAGGCTCAAAAGCCCAATAACCTTCGACAACGTAATACAGATGCCAGCGGACAAACCTTTGCTAGGCATCAATCTACCTTAGAGACGCCCTCCTCTCAGGATTCCCAGCGCCATTCACAATCCTCCAACCACAAATCTCGAAAGTCCTTTATTGAAAAACTTTCCTGCGGCTTGCTCGTCAATATAGGAAGCCAGAAAGCTTCCAGCAGTGTTCGGTCACAAAATCAAACACTCAATTCAACACGAGCCAAAAACGAAGCGCCCACTAATCAACAAGGAGCGAGTAAAACCCCGCTAGACCCTCAATCAAACCAGAATAATCTCGATAAAATACGTACTCAATTGCAGCAACCCTTAAGCAGCCGGTTTCCAATGATGGGCATTAAGGAAGACGCATCACAACCGCCCTCGTCCCAGCAAAAACCAAAAACTCCGTCTACTCTTAACCAAAGCGCGGCTTCCTTCACTCAGCGAGAAGGTAAAGCATCGCTACATTCACCGACGCATGTCATAGACAACCTATCGATAACAGAAACGGGAGAAAGCTCAGGAATCGAGAAGAGCACCACTTCTGAGTTAACATCGAAGAACAGCCTCGCAAAATTAATGCGATCAGACCCATCGTTCAACACTGAAAAACCTATAAACCGCCTTCAGCATATTGGCTTAGAGCTTCATCACCATGCCCTAAAAGTTGACAGAGATACTGATCCGGCCATTAGCTCAATCCTTCAGCAAACACTAGGACGAAAAAAACAAGAGTACGTCGCATTAGAATCCCATAATAATGGGCAAGAGCACTTTGCGCTGGACAACAAAGGTAGGGTCTTTCAAATCACCTCGAAACAAGACACTGGAGTGAGTGTTTTACACACATCTCGCCCTGTCATTGATCCAAACTCTCCGCCCGACTCAATTCGTGATCACCTTATTAATGCACGCTCAAACAACATCATAGATAAAAGCCATCTAGCAGAACTAACAGGCATCTATACCGATGAACAGGATACTCACTGGAGAATGAGCGACGGTGATTTGTATAAATCTAAATCGAATCTTGGAGGTCAAGTCGAATGGAAAAAAGTGGATCAAAACATAAATTCATTGATTATGAATGCAAACAACCAAGTATATGCAATTAAAGACGAAAGTAAGCTCGTCAACGTCTCTTCGAATCAAGTCAGCGAAAAAATGCCACAAAACATTATTAGCGCAGACATCAATGCGAAAAATGAAGTTGCTCTCTTGCTTAAAGCAGATCCAAAAGATACAGAAAAAGGGTTTATTAAAGCCGAAGATGGCAGTGTCCTTAAGCGCCCCGGTGGTCAATACGATGGTGAGCTACACATCCGCCTTCAAACAAAAATAGACTCATCTACTGCGGATACGTTAGATCTGCCCGCTCGATATGGCCCAAGCGTATCAGACAAAAACGGTGCGAAAACGGATTTCAGCGCCATTGGTTTTTCCAACGATCATTTATTCGCGATCGATAAAGATAATCAAATTTTGCTTGCGAAAACTCCTCTTAATCAAGAAGCTGCGGTCACATTCGATGCAAACCCACAAAAAGCATTAGAAGACACCTTTGGTTCAGACATAAAATACGAACGCTTCTCTCATTCAGAAGATGGCAATCTATCGGTCACGATTAAAGACAACAAAGGCCAAAAGCATTTATGCGCCCTCAATTCAGACGGAAAAACCTTTGCTCCAGGCTGGAATCTAAGCGATTCGCTTGTTCTTGACAGTACGCTTGGAATGGAAAAAAACGTCGACGAATCCAGCTTACATATTCAGAATTTTAAAAAAACAGGAGCCCTTGCTCTCAATGACAAAGGCGAACTGTTCGCGAAAGATAACCTCACTCAAAAATGGACGAAAGTAGATAAAGACGTCTCCGAATTGACAAGAGGCGGCGATAACAACCCATACGCAGTGCAAAAAGGTGAAGTTAAACGCGTTCTACTAAAAGAAGAATCTAATAATATTGTTCACGGGGACAATAATGTTTTCTCTTTGACCCAACGCCGAAACACTTACTCCCTTGATTCGGGTATCAAAAGCGCGCCATCCGAAAACATTAAATCTGCGGCCGTTCTTGGAAGCTATAAACACGTAACATTAGACGACAAGGGAGAACTCACTTTCAGGCACGCCCCCCATCGCGAAAAGAAATCACTCTTAGCCGACGTGAAATTAGAGCGTGGAAACATTCCTGAAGATGCAGGCAAATTTACCTCCATCGCAGTAGACAAACACAAAACACTGTACGCGTTAACGGAGCATGGCGAACTGTACAGTATGCCAGAGAATGACTGGAACAAACTCGACGGGAAAACTCCTCCTAAATGGTCTCACAATGCTTCTTCGCACTCAAAATCCGATTTTACAAACGCCCATTTAACGTTGGATAAAAGCCTGAATCTACAAGTAAACAGCCCAAACGGCGAACAACTTATTAAATCGGATTCTAATTGGCGAAAAGGCGATAACACGGCAGAAAACAACTCAGAAACCATGCGAGACAAGCTCTTCCATGTATTAGAAAGCAGCACAAAGAAATACAAAGTAGGGAAATCCGGCGTCGCAGTTGCAGCAGAAGTAGGCGGTTTCAAAAGTAATCAAAGTAGCGCCATAAAAACGAAATTTACAGACCGACTCAAAGCTCACATTTTCAAACCTGACTTGGAAACACCTCGCCCCATAAAAACACTTGTTAACTCGGCGCAGCATAATTGGCAAGGACGGCAGGGGTTACAAACAACCTACCAACAAGCCAGCGCGTTATTCAAAGAATTAGACGTGTTGAATGCGGATATAAAAACCTCCTCAAAAGACGCACCAACCACGGATAGTAAACAACGTATTAGTCAGCTTAATCTTGGAAACCGCGGCGAAAGTTTCAAGAAAGACATTGAGTCTTTTCGCGAAGAACTTGAAAACAGTGCACTTACGCAACTCATCGCATTAGGCAAACATCAGGGGATTCTGAAAAAGGAAGGCGTCGCTGAAATAAATGAAGCCTACACACCTTCAAAATTGAAAGACCTTAAACAACAACTGAACCCAAACAGATCGGGCCACGATCTAAGCGCGGAGTTACAGGCGGTATGGAAGCAGTTTCCAGCGTCTGAAAACAGCGAAGTCAACAAGCTTCTCAAGACCTTCACCGACATGAAACTCAATATGAGCCATCAGTCTCTCGACATTCCGCTTGGACGTAATCGAGATCCTGATGACAAAATGGCTTTGACAAAAGCTCGACTCGTCCTTGATACATTGACGCTCAAGAAAGTCAGCGACTTAGCCAATTCAGCGGCTTTAATTGCAGAGGGAACACCTTCCGAAAGCCAATTAAAGACACTAGAAAACACCTTAGAAGCGTTAAAAAATACTAAATACGAAAGCAATCAGGTAAAAATGCACACTGATGACGGTGTTCAAAGCCATCGACAAGCCGAAGCAAACTACGACGCCTCGAAATATCTTATTAAAGCGATGAGTTCAGAAGACAATGCTCTCAAAGTGATTACTAAAGCAGCGTTAAAATCGGGCGATCATTCCGATTTTAACGCTGCTTTTAAAGATCTCATGTACAGTCTAAAGCCTGAAGACAATATTGCGTTATCACGAGGCTACAGTGGTGGTGTTCAATCCGCATTCTTTGCCGAACCGTTGGCCAATCCAATTTTTGGTACGATACTCACCGCCAGCGCAAAGGAAAAACGCAGCTACGACTTAGAGTTCGATGGACAAGATGACGGAGTCGGAATTACGATCAAAGGAACACTAGGTCCATCAGTAAGAGCCGGCGCGGTATTAGGGCGAGATTATTTACCGGATCTACACAAAGACGACAATATCCCTATTCCCATAAATGGAGGGGCCCAAAGTTTCAAACCCGACGCACGTGTTGGAGCCTCTGTTTCGGGCGGCTTTGACTTCGCCAAACTCAACGAAGTCAAATTTACCATTAAAGACGAACATATTGATGCATTTGTTAACACACTAACAAAATCCAACGCAAAGCCTGACGATTTAGTTAAACTTGGCATCGACCAAGTCACATCTCAAGGTTCCAAATGGACATTCTCAGTGGATGCTGCCGTCAGCCTTGCTGCTCGAGCCCGTGTAAACCTGACAGACAGCTCGGCCCAACCGTCTCGTTATGTACGTTTAGGTGGCGGGGTTTCAGCTGCGTCTAATTTAATGAGCAAAAGCAAAGAAGACAAACATTATGCAGGAAGCGACACATTAAAAGAACGCAGTACGACTAAGGGCGATATGCTGTCCAAACACTCAGCTTCAGCTGACCTTGCCCTTACCCTCGGATCGTCGTACAAAGTAGAAAACGGGGTGCTACCTGTCAATAACAATGTGAGTGCATCGATCGAGGCTAGCGTTGATAACAGCGTAAAAACGCGTGGGGAAATAAAAGCCAAACTCGCATCAGAAGTAAAAGACAAGGACATTGAGGCGCAAATAACCACGCTTACATCAGCCTTTACTGGTCAGCAGCATAAAAAACCGTTGGATAACATAAAAAATGAAACAAATGTTTCTCAACAGTTATCTCTGTTGAAGAATCATTTTTTATCCGATGAGCTAAAAATAACCAACGATGATCAGCACCATGCTGTTGTAAAACTGAAAAAAATCATCAACCAACACTCCGCTCATGAAGCGAAAGCGCCCATTCTGTCAGGGAATAAAGTGATGGTGATGCTAGGAAACACTCGTCACCTAGATTCAGATGAGCTGGGGCAGGTTATTGGCTCCCTTGTCTCGCCATCAACACAACGCGATACGGTCAAACAAATAAAAGAACTCATCAAGAATGACCCCATTATTGAGGACATGATTTCCAGTATGCAGACTCGTCCCTTGGCGAGTGCAAACATTACGTTAGAACTAAAAGACGACATTCGCGACAAAGCTGAAAAGGATTATATCAACGGTAAACTGGATCTGAGTGCGGCGAAAAAACTTTTGGAAAAGCCTGAAAACAGACGGCTTCAATCCATTTCAGTTGTTGAGGCTGGCGAATATTCGGAAGGTTATAGCACGCCTTTTCCACTGGTTAGCGCGTCGAGCTCTGCCTCAATTACAATGGCGAGAATGGCTGCCACGATCAAATTTGAATACGGCAGAGATCAAGATGTACCTCTTTCATACAAGTTGGCAGGAGATCTCGTGTCTTCAAAGTCGGACATGGGTGAAATGATAGGAGAATTGGAAAAAAGTGGTCTCGCAGTCAAAACAGGCAATGACTAACCCACATTTATGGATGCAGAATAAAGAAAAAGAAAGCAGATTAATAAAATAGAAAACAATAGATGAAGTTATAAAGAACGCTGTATCCATAGAGGAGCGTCCTGATATTGTCGATACGCGAAAACGTTTTGGGGATTGGGAAGACACGGTTCTAGGCAAAAGTGGAACCGGCTCAATTGTCACGCTACTTGAGCGAACGACGCGTTTTTACTTGATAAAGAAAGTGAATTCAAAGTCTGCCGTAGATGTCACCCAAGCGACAATAGAGTTGTTAATGCCCTTTAAAGATCACGTGCATACGATTACAGCAGATAACGGTAGAGAATTTTCTCATCATGCTAAGATTGAAGAAGCGCTGGGTACAAAAGTCTATTTTGCCCACCCTTATAGCTCTTGGGAGCGCGGCGCGAACAAAAACAGTAACGGTCTTTTAAGGCAATATGTGCGTAAAGGAACAGATTTAAGAGAGATTGAAGATGACATGATTCACTGGACGATGACGAGACTCAATTATCGTCCAAGGAAGTGTTTAGGATTCAAGCAGCCAGCGGTCGTATTTAAAGAGATGTGCTTAGCGGCTTGAAATGAAAAGTGTCACACTTCGAGCTTGAATTCAGGGCTTTGTTTAATGAAGTGCGTCATTCCATTTTTGTGACACTACCAGAAAGTGTCGTATTGGCGTGATTTAGACTTGAAGTAAGAGTTAAGTGTCTGAATAGAAAATGTATTTTCAGATCTTCTATTCAGACGCTGAGCTCATAATAGATCATTAAACATGACTTAAGATGTATTCTTGAGTTCTTGTCAGTGCCTGTTCAACTTGTTTCATGTAAGTTGAACACGTTTCCTCTAAAGCAACTAATTGATCTGTTTCAATGACTCCATTTGTCATTTCTGTCATCAATTCATTGATCTTCGATAGTAGGTCGCCCAATGCAATGAAGTCGGCTTGTTGTCGGAAGTTGAATTCATTGTCTGTGCCGTTGTAATACCAGTCACCTAAGTAAGTCGTTGTGATATCAAGAGCTTTGTCTTGGGGCTGCTTTTGCCATGCTTTAATTAGAAATTGATTGTGCCATACGGTTAAATCTAGCACGGCGGCAGCAACATGGGCATAAGCCATAGATTGATAGCCGGACGCCATGAGTTTCTCTGAATGCGCTGCTGTGTCATTAAAAGAGAGGCTTAAGCGCTCACAGGATTGGTTGGTGCTGATGGTGTCGTTATGAAGGCCATCAACCTGTCGGCTGACCTTATTTGTGTTCTCGTCAATTCTTTGAACCAAGAGAGAGATGTGTTCACTGGATTCTCTTGCTTTATTTGCTAAAGTTCTGACTTCATCCGCCACAACGGCAAACCCACGACCGTGTTCACCTGCCCGTGCGGCTTCAATGGCGGCATTTAAGGCTAATAGATTGGTCTGTTCTGAAATGCTTTGAATGGTGTCGGTAAAGCCTTTTATTTCATTGGCAGTATCACGCAGAGAGTTTACATCTTGAAGGCTGATTTGTGTTTTATCGGCAATGGTAGAAATGGCTTCTTTTAGTTCAAAAATATCTGTTTTGTTTTGCTGGATAAGCACATCTGAACCTTCTGATTCACTCATAGGTTCAAAAAGTAATTCTAAAATTTTGTTGGTTGAGCCAAGTACGAAGGAAAGGCTAGGTTGGTTGGCTTCTAATAAGAAGGGGGTTTTATCTTCCAACTCAACGGTAGATTGTTGGCTTTCTTTCAACTGGGTCAATTCGGCTTCTATTTGGGCCAGTTTTGTCGATAAGTTGTGCTTCTCTTCTTGTACTTCAGTTAGAGCTGTTTCAAGTTCAATCCGTTTTTTGTTGCCAAACATCATATGTAGGGTGACTCCTAATTAACAAGTATCAATAAATCAGATGGCTGATGGTTTATAAGAGTTAAGCTAAAGATCTTGGCGCTAAAAATAAAGGCACCCTTTGAAAAGGTGCTCTTTCGTAACTCAACTAGATAAGCTACGACAAAGTCCATTGAGCTATGACAACTTCTACTGCTGCGTTGTCCTAATGACAAGGCATCCTGTGGTAATTTTCTCTTTAACCGAGCCAAGTTTTGAAGTCCAATATGCCAAGATTGACTTTCAGAACTTAACCAAAAACAATTTAGGGCTTACTCAGAAAAAGCTTCTGAGTAAGCCCTAATGACCTACATCTATGTTGGTCTTATTTCTAGATATTAATCTGCGTCGACTTCAAATAAGCCACGCTTCATAACAAACTTCACCCAGACAGCTGCAATAATGCTGATGACCAGTAAAATGCCACCGGTAATGCTGTAAACCATTTGCGTCATTTCTGGTGTCGGTGAGTTGTTTAAAGCCACATATAGCATGCCCGCCAAACCTAGTATCTGTGGCAAAGGATAGAAAGGTGTACGATATGGACGAGACAGGTTGGGATGACGCTTACGTAATACGATGACATTAATATGAGCAACACAATAGGCTAACAACCAGCTTGTGGTGGCGGCAATGACCAGTACGATTAATGAGTCAATGCTGAATGCAAAGAAAGGAATACTGGCACCAACACTGATCATCAAAGTGCCGACCCATGGGGCATCAAATCGATTCGTTTTCTTTAGCATTGGGAAGACCTGACCTTGATCCGCCATACCTTGAAGCATTCTTGGAACCGCTGCTAGAACCGTGTTCATAGTACTGCACGTTGCGGCCAAGGCCATTACCGTCGCAATGATTAAACCAGATTGACCAAATACGGCATTGGCGTAATCAAGGTAAGGTAACGGAGATTCCAGTAAGCTAGGAATGTCTAAGTACAAACTAGCACCATAGGTAAACCCTAGGAAAATGAAGAAAATCATAAATAGGGAAAGGTGCATCGCACGTGGGATGTTTTTATTTGGTGTTTTGACATCATTGACCAAAGGACAAATGAATTCTACACCAACCATAGTCCAAAGCGCTAAACCAACTAAGCCAATGAAACTGCCATCTAATACACCACCAAAACTCCAATCAACGCTTGGACCAGCTAGAGTTGGGTGTGGCTCGCCTGCGCCAGTAATAGCGACCAAACCGATTAAGATCAAAGCTGTAATCAAAATAAAGGCAAGCAGGTTTTGAACCTTAGCGAACACATCTGTACCAATTAAATTGGTAATGGTGAACAAGCCAAGAATAATAAGTGGCGCTGCTTTTTCTGGTAAGAACCCAGGTAAGAGTTGCCCTAACATGGCATCCACGAGAAACATCTCAACTGGTAGAGCTAAGATAGCGACAACCACATAACCAGCAAAGACGGAAACAATCGCTGGAAAATGTCCGATGGCTTTTTGCGTGTAGGTAGCTAATGTGCCTTTTTCAGGAAACATTAATGATAGTTCTGCAAAGCTCATCGCGTTAAATTGCGCTAAGACCAATGCCGTTATCATGGCGGCAATGAAGGCCATACCACCAATTCCTATGCCTTGTAAGGCTGAGATCATTGCGCCTTGAACGATTACCAAGCCGACGCAGATGGCCATCATGGTGGGTAAGCCTAGTTTTTTAATGGGATTCATGGGGGCGGCAGAAGCCGCTGGTCGAGCGTTTTTAGGTTGAGTCATATCGGTCATTTTTTGGTTCCTTTTGTGTGTAAACGTTTAAACGTTTTTTCTTAGAGTCGATCAAACCGATAGGGACTTGGGTCAATCAGCGGAGTCGAATTCGTCACCAAATCGGCGGCTAATTGACCGGCTGCGGGCCCGGTGCCAAATCCATGACCAGAAAAACCAGTAGCGACCGTTAAGCCTGGAAGAGCAGCAATATGGTCAATGACAGGATTCGAGTCAGGGGTTACATCGATCAGACCAGCCCAAGCTTCGTCGATTTGCGCTTTAGCAAAAACCGGCCAGGCCTGAGTCAAATTATTTAGAGCATCTTGGTTCAGATTAGGGTTGAATTTAGGATCGTTAGTGCGATGCCTTTCAAAGGGAGAAATTTGATCCGCCTTCCAGCGACGAGATTGCATCAGGTCGTTAAAAAAGGCTTTGCCAAAAGACACATTTAAAAAACTTCGCTGAGCTTTCAGCTGGTCTAGATATTTATGACCAATCAATAAATGATCCAAGGTAATAGGAGCGTCTAATTTACCGCGCTGAGTGATAATGAACCCACCGTCTTGATGCTTTCGAAAGGAGAAGTCCGGTCCGCCTACCGCAATGTCTGTTGGCCCTTCCATTGGCTTAGTGCGGAAAACCGAGCAGATCAAGGGTAAGGTCGGTAAGGCAACGCCTAAGTTCCCTAAGAAGCGTCGAGACCAAGCGCCGCCAGCTAATAGCACTTGATCACAGCGAATTTCACCTTGCTCTGTGATCACGCCACTGACTTTGCCTGCGCTCGTTGATAAGGTACGAACTGCACAATTTTGGATGATGATGGCACCTTTTTCGATGGCGGCTTTCGCCATCGCGCTGGTAGCAATAGCGGGTTCAGCTCGACCATCAGAAGCGGTAAAAATACCGCCTTTCCAATCACCTTGACCACCTGGTACTCGTTGCTCAATTTCTTTTGAACTGAGCATTTTTGAACCTAAATCAAGGGATTCAACTGACTTCAACCAAGCTTCGTGCATGGCCAATTCTTTATCTGTTTTAGACAGAAACATAATGCCAGATTGGTGATAGCCAACACTTTGTCCAAGGCGTTCTGGCATTTCTGCCCAAAGCTTGTCAGCCGCTTGAGCTAAAGGAACATCGTGCAAGTGACGACTGGTTTTACGAATCCAACCAAGGTTACGTGAGGATTGTTCGCCAGCGATATGACCTTTCTCAATTAACACAACAGGAACATTTCGTTCCGCTAAAGTGAGTGCGGCACTAATACCGACAATGCCGCCGCCGATGATGACGACAGACGTTGAGCTGGGTAGTTGGTTATTCGTTGCGACGGCATCAAGTGCTTTTGTCATAAAACATTACCTAAATAAAATTGGGCGTTGGGATAAACAACGCCCAACAGGTTATTGAGCGATTTGGATTTCTTTTACATTGGCTGTTGATGCGCCGCGAAACGCGGTGACTTCCAGCTCTACTTTGTAAACGGTTGAGCCGAGTGGTGGACAAGTCACCGTGGTGGCTGGGTTAATGCCACGGAATTTAGAGCCGATGTATTCCATTACCTTGTGGGTGTCTGCCGGGTCTTGAATGAAGACTCGTGACATTACAACGTCCGCTAACGATGAATCGACAGCGGCTAATGCGGCTTCAATATTGTTAAAGACCTGTTCTGTTTGTTCTAGCGCGTCGTCTGGGATTGCTTTGGTTGCTGGGTTGCGACCTGCGGTGTTAGAGACATAAATCCAGTTATCAACGGCAACGATGCGTGAATAGCTGCCAATTTCTTCGAACTTTGAACCGGTTTTTACTTTGATAATGTCAGTCATTTGTCTTACCTAAAGAGTGAAAAAAGTGCCTCAGTGATTCGTAAATTGAGGCACGTTGGTGGGCTTATCTAAGAACAGGGGTTTCCCAAAGGTTCAGTTTTACCCCTATGTTTTTCTCTAGGGCATTGCGATAAATTTTGGTCGCCCACGCCACATCTTCTACTGGCATGCCACCAACTGATAACACGATGATTTCTTCATCGTTCTGGCGGCCAGGTGTCGCGCCACCCACAATCTCGGTAAGATCTTCTAGTTTATCTTTGCTCATCGAGCCTTCTTCGATCATATCCATGAAACGCATGCCCACTAGAGGAATATGGTTGTGAGCTGGCTTCGGCACTTCTTCGTACCAAGCTTCGTATAAACCTGAGCTGTCTAAGACTTTACGGACATCGTCTTTGCTCATATCGTCGTCAAGGCTGCAGCTGGCAGGCATGGCTAAATAAGCCCCGGCTTTTACCCACTCACGTTTTACCATTGGGTAAGTCGATGGGTCTCCCGTTTCACCTGAGTTACAGTAAGTGACGATGTCAGAATCGCGGACCACGGCTTCAATGCTGTCAACGATTTGGATGTTGGTAATTTGAGGGAAGGTTTCTTTGGTCCAGGCAATGAAGTCGTCTAGGCTCTTTTGACCTCGGCCTTTGATCTTAATGGTGTCGATGTCAGGGCAAGCAGCCATAAAAGCAGCAACAGAGGTTTTCCCCATGACACCTGGTCCAAGCAAACCAATGACTTTGGAATCCTTACGAGCCAGATGACGAGCACCGACACCTGGAATAGCACCTGTACGGTAGGCAGACAGAAGGTTGGCAGACATGTAAGCCAATGGTGCGCCGGTATCGATGTCATTCAAGATCATCATTAGGATTGAACGGGGTAGGCCTTTTTCACGATTGGCGATGTTTGAGCCATACCATTTCACGCCACAAGTCTGAAAATCACCGCCTAAGTAGGCTGGCATGGCCATTAAACGACGGTCTGCGGTTGGTTTAGGCATGGTTGGAAAAGGGGACTCTTCAGGGAAAGTAATCATGGCGCCATGAGAGTCACTGTTTGGCCCAGCCATTCGATAGTCACCTTGATGCAGCAGGACAAACATTTCTTCCATGGTGTCCACACATTTCGGCATATCCGTTACGCCGGCCTTGATCATGTCTTGTTCAGAAAGGTAGATAAAATCTATTTTGGTATTATCTGACATTGGTATGCCTCAGCTTTGTCATCATTATTTTTCATCTGCTTGGGTGAATGGGAGTTAGGACATTAGGTTACTGAAAGGCACCTAACGACTTAAAAACAGCAGATAGAGTTGATCCTAGAGAGAGATAATCGGTTCGTATTGAATATTTGCGACATTGTAAAAAAAGTTTAGGTGCAAACAATCTGGCACCTATCTTGCTGCTTCAAGTTTTTATTGATTTGCTTGAGGCCTGAAACATGTTGTCAGTTTCTGTTATTGATCAGGTGTCTTGTATTCATTCAAAACAACCTTGGTTTGTGTTGAGCGCAGAACAAGACTTTTCAGTGAGCCCCTCTTTTCAGCCAGAAATTTCGCATTATTATCGTTTTGATGCTGATAAATCGGCTGAAACTGCCTTTGCCATTCCTGACGGATGTGTTGATATTGTTTTTGACTGTGATGAATCCAATCCAGTTGCCCGTGTTTGTGGTACGACATTAGAAGCAACCAACCCTGAGTTTATTCATCGACACCGATATTTTGGTGTGCGTTTTGAGACTGGTATCATTTCAGATCTATTTGATATTGGTGCAGAAGACTTAGTGGAACATCAGTTTAACTTGTTAGATATGGCACCAAAAGCTCAGAAAATGTTTGAGCAAGTGGTTGATGCAAAATGCTTTTCTGATCAAGTGTCAGTTGCGGAAAGTTTTTTTTCGAGCAAAGGATCACGCCAGTTTTCAGCGCTCTCGGCTATGGTGATTCGTTATATTTGTGAGCAAAAAGGCAATATACGACTGGCTGATTTAGAAGAGTTAACCGGCTACACCCTCCGTACTATTCAGCGTCTATTTCGAGATGAAATAGGCATGTCCCCTAAAGCATTTTGCCGCATTATTCGCTGCCAATCGGCTATTTATGACATCAACCATAAGCAGCAAGTGGTGTTCTCTGATTTAGCTTGTGATCTTGGCTTTAGTGATCAATCGCATTTTTTGCGGGAGTTCAAAAGGTTGGTATCAGAGACGCCTTTGAGGTATCAGAACCAGGTGAAAAGCGAAGCTTATTTGAATCGAATTCGTTATTACTAGATAAATCATATGTTGACCTTGATCTAAAAGAGCGCGTTATTAGACCGTGCAGCGCTCTTTTTTAGTGCTATTTAGGTCTTACCACTCTGGCGGGTGGTTATTAATCCAATGTTCAGCAATGTCTCCTCGTTTGGCTATCCAGACCTTGTCATGGGATTCAACGTAATCTAAAAACTTTTTCAGTGCCATGAAGCGACTGGGTTTGCCTAGCGTTCGGCAATGCATGCCGATGGACATCATTTTGGGGGTGGTTTTGCCCTCTATATACAGGCAATCAAATTATCTTTGAGGTACTGGAAAAACTCTTCTGCGTGACTAGAGAGATTGAAGATGACGTCATTCATTGGGCGATGACACGTATCAATTTTCGTCCAAGAAAGAGATGTGCTTAGCGGCTTGAAATGAAAAGTGTCGCACTTCGAACTTGAATTCAGGGACTAACCCACATTTATGGATGCAAAATAAAGAAAAAGAAAGCAGATTAATATAATAGAAAACAATAGAAAACAGAGTATTACTCATGTTTTCTATTGTTTTTAGGCACTCATTTTTTAAGCTACAGCTTATCTTAGCGTCAAACGTTTAATACGTCCGACCGCTTAGGAAGCCAAACAGATTGCACGCCCATGCTCATGAACTTCCACCAGCTCTTTGTGCAATGCTTTAATAGCCGCCTCAAAGTCTGATTCATCGACCACAAACTGCATATCAACCTGACGCATTGATTGGTGCATAGCAATGACATTAATGTCCTGCTCGGCGATAGCTTTAACCGCTTTAGCAAGCATTCCTGTTGTTTTCATATCCGAACCAATCGCTGATACAATCGCCACTTTACGCTGGCTAATTTCCGCATCAGGAAATTGACCTTGTAAAATAGCCATAATGCGTTTCAAGTTCTTTAGATTCACACCAAGGTAATGAGTGATCGTATTCGCATTGATGTCTTTTGCAATGATGTGTGCGTTAAGTTGACGAAGCACTTTCATGATTGCAGTATCAAATATGTCTATATCACCCGTCATTTCCTGATCAAACACTTCAATCGCATAGACACTGCGACACCCGGCTATGATTTCGACACAAGGAGAGTCGCTGACGTAATCACCCGTAATAAGCGTTCCGGTGTGATCCGGCTCAAACGTATTTTTTACTCTTAAAGGAATTTTGCTTTGACGCAGACCTTTAGCGGCCTTGGGATGGATCGCTTCCATACCTAAATTCGCAAGCTGGTCTGCAACATCATAGTTGGTGCGGCCAATAGGCACGGCGTTTCCTTCTCCAACCATGCGAGGATCCGCACTGCTCAGGTGGAACTCTTTGTGAATGATGGCTTCTTTTGCCTCTGTTAATACGGCAATGCGACTAAACGTCATTTCAGAATAACCTCGATCAAACGTCGACATTAAGCCTGTTTCACTGTGTGCATAGCCGGTTGTGATAGGTAACTGAGTCGACAAATCAATGTTTTTAAACTCCGCCACAATTCGCTCATCAAGCGACATGTGAGAAGGACTTTGCCAACCTGTTAAATCCACATATACCGCATTAACACCATCGCGTCTTAGCAAGCGAGCCATGTTCCAAGCACTGTGAGCTTCACCAATACTTGCCAGCATTTCACGTACGGTTGATAGGTGTTCGGCAACGGCAAAATGTCCATGACTACAAAGACGATTGAGGTCTTCTAAACAACGTTGTGCATCTTCTAGGCGCTGACCTACAAAATAATTCGCTTCTTCAAGAATGTCACCTTCACCAAATAGATCAAGGTTAATCGCTTCTAAGTTGTTACGCAGGTCTTGCAAAGCAGAAAGCCAGTTTTCTTGCTCTCGCTCTTTGGCAAACATGGCATAGACACCCGCATCTCCCGTTTTTTTATGCTCTAACAACCTGTCAGTAATACCGCCATAAGCAGAAACCACAAAAATTCGATTATAAAAATCTGAACTTACAGAGGGCTGGAAGATGATATTGTCTCTAACGGAGCGGTAGTCACTCATTGACGTGCCGCCGATTTTTTCAACTGTGTGAAGTGCCATGTTATACCTGTTGCATAGTGATTTTCGCAAATAAAACGCGGCACATAGTGTGTCACAATGCTGTAAAAATTTTAAGCCAGAATCCTCTTTTTATTCGGGTGTTTCTAGAAGTTTGTGTGCATAAAATAAGCTTTATCCAAAAATGATACTTTCAATTCCAGATTTTTCACCTAGCCCATGCCAATTGCAAGAGCAGAATTTGCTTTTAACACCTACGACTCGGCCCCATTTTACTTTTCTATTCTGCGCCGCTGCCCGAACTACTCCTCAATGTTTTAACGCCATCCATTGATGTCGGATACACGCGAATTTTGTCGCCGAACTCCTTAAATGTATCTTTATAAGTCAGCCATATTTCCGATCCGGTTATCACAATAGGCACGTCACTTTCGCCAAAATGAACCATGTATTTGTCTATATTTTCTGGAAGAACATTCTCACATACACAAAGGCATTTATCCGGCTTTAACTCCGTTAGAAGTGATTGCCACTGTACTGGGTTATGCACATCGCTAAGCCAAATAGGATCGAACCCTCGAGCTTGCAATAAGAGCGCCATCAACCCTGACCAAAAAGCCGAATCTAATGCGGAATTTAGCACTAATATTTTTGAATTTCTCTTCCCTTGATGTCTGTAGAAGTTCAGGTTTACGGCGACTTGTTTCGTCAAACAAGATGTAAAAAAGCGACTTGCGGTTTTATTATCGTCCAGTCGAGCGAGGTCGTTCATTATCGGTTCTATCAGTTGTGATACAACAATTTCAACTGGATATTGTGTTGTTACTTCTTGAAAGGCCGCAAGCAATTTTGATTCTTGATACGCTGTCGCGGACTCTAGAAACTGCGTTCGATACAAGTACCAAACATCCTCTTCCACCCGCTCGAACTCTTCTCCCACAGCCTTTTCTGGTTCGCTATTCGCTAGCAGCGCTTTTACTTTACCGACTGGTACACCTTTTTGAATCCATTGAACAATACTGCGAACCGTATCGATATCACTTTGACAATAGAGGCGGTGGCCTTTCGGTGTGCGGGTCGGTTTTAACAACCCATAGCGCCGCTCCCAAGCACGAAGGGTGACTGTATTCACACCGGTTTCCATGGACAACGTCCGTATAGGGAAAGGGTTATCAAGGCTATTTTCTTTTGAACTACTCATATAAATCTCCCAAACACAGAACTCATAGGTTTACCGATATTTTATTGTACAAATTATAAAATTGTAAAACTTTTTTAGCAATTTTCCTTGATATTCTTATACGCAGATCTATATTGTATAAATATATTCCTATACAACATTAAAAATCGTACAAGAAAATATTATGAATAATACAACCCAAAACACTGCCTTACAAAAAATACCCTATTTCCAATCCGTCGTTATTGGCGCAGGGTTAGCAGGCAGTCTTCTTGCTAAAAAACTCATGCAAAAAGGCCACTCAGTGTGCGTAATCGAAAAAAGTCGAGGAACAGGCGGTCGAGCAAGCAGTAAACGCTTGGAAAGTACGGTAAGTGGTAAACAATTAAATGCGGATCTGGGTCTTACGTCCATTCAACTGAATACACCTGAACTGAAATCACTGAGAGACGAATTACTTGAACAATCTGTCATTGCCCCGTGGAACAACGCTCATAAGAATGAAACTCTCGATCAAAATGCCGAATCAACTGCGTTTGTGGGAACACCTAAAAGCAGCGCAATTACTCGCTATTTACTCGGCGACGCGACACTAATTACAAGCACAACCGCCCATCATATCGAAAAAACACACTCACATTGGTTAATCAGAGACAATGCATACGCCCCCATCGCCCGCTGTGAAAATCTGATCATTACTGCGCCACCAGCGCAGACTGCAATGTTACTTGCCACAACAGAAAGTGCCTCAGAGCAATTGCATATTGCTCATCGCGCTGGCGCTAATACAACGCCACAATGGGCAATGTGGATCGAAACCCCCAAACGACCAATCGGCCATCAGCTAAAAAACAGCGGCAACGTCATTGATACCTATTGTTTGGAATCCCGCAAACCAGAAAAAACCTGTGACTCAAGTGAGATTTGGGTAATACAAACAACATCAGAATGGGCAACACGCCACCTAGATGCGGCAAAAGAATGGATTGCTAGCCAGCTCGTTCATGAGTTTAAACACACGACTCAGTTGGAAGTCCTCCAATTTGGTCAGCCACATCGCTGGCTCCTTGGACGCCAACAGAACGCAACTCCCCAAATCGAACACGTTTGGAATGAAAGGGTAAAACTTGGAATAGCAGGAGATTGGCTCTACTCGGGTGACGGTCAAGGCGCCTTACTCAGTGCTCACTATTTAATCGAGAAAATGAATTAAAACGAACGAAATTACGACATTGCATACCTTAAAATAAGAGGATTGAATGATGAAATCAGTAAATGAAAGTTCAAACAAACCTAAAGGATCTATTCCTTCAACGGTAAATGCAGTTGATGCCTTTCACCCTGACCAGCTCACAGAAAAAATCCCCGTAGGTATTAGCGCTTGCTTGTTAGGAGACAATGTCAGGTTCAACGGAGGACATTCGCGTTCGACGTTTTGCCTCGGTCCACTAAGTCAGTATTTTGATTATAAAAAATTCTGCCCAGAAGTGGCAGCAGGGTTCGGCACACCAAGGCCTACTCTTAGGTTGATTGGAAACCCTGAATCTCCAGTGATGACCTACACAAAAGGAACGGGAGAAGACCTAACAGAAACGTTTAAAGGCGCTTCCAATCATTATTTAGACGCAATGCCAGAGCTCGACGGTTACATTGTCATGAAAAACTCTCCTAGCTGCGGGATGAGTCGAATTAAGGTATATCAAGAAAACGGCCACCCTCACATGATGCGAACCCGAGGCTTGTTTACTGATGCTCTTATGAAAAAGTACCCTCTGTTACCCGTCGAAGAAGACGGTCGTTTAAATGATCCTGCGCTTCGTGAGAACTTTCTACTTCGCGTTTTTGCTCATCATGAATTTCGACTGACGGTTGCAAACGCCCCTTCAATGAAAGCGCTCATTGGGTTCCATAGCCGCTACAAATACCTCATTATGGCGCACTCTCAGCCAGCTTATAAAGCATTGGGCCGGATGTTATGCGGACAAAATAAACGCTCAGCCAATGAGCTTAGTTCTCTCTATTTTGCTGAATTTATGGCAGCGATAAGCCAACCAGCAAAACGTCGTAATCATTGCAATGTACTCATGCATCTAATGGGGTATTTGAAAAAAGCCGTTGATACATCCATTCGCAAAGACATTTTGGAAGTGATTGAGCAATACCGTCGCGGAGAAGTGTTTTTAGCCACCCCAATGACCATTTTGCATCACTATTTAAAACAATACGGCAGCGATTATGTAAAACAGCAACGCTATTTCTCTCCGTATCCCAACCCTCTTGGCATTAGAAACAATGTTTAAGGAAGATACGACATGTCAATTCAACTTATTTGGCTAAGAAACGACCTTAGATTAACGGATCATCCAGCGATTTACGGTGCTTCTAACGAACGACTTTCGACAGACAGCAATAAGTCCGTGACGCATCACAACGAACTGCACATCGTCGTGACGTTGACACCTGAGCAATGGGGTAAATACGATGAATCAACTGCGAAGCAATCACTGCGTCTCGCCTTGATTCAAGCTTTAGTAGACAAGAGTGCAACAAAAGACATTACATTCCACCTGCTCCACCTAAACGCTTTTTCCGATTGTGCTCCGGCCTTACTTGACTTGTGCCAAGCGTTAAACTGCCACTCTATCTGGTGGCAGTCAGAACTTCCCTATGATGAACGCCAAAGAGACGCTCAAGTCGAAGTGTTATTAGGCGAACACAATATTAACGTTCATTCATTAGCACCGGACATACTGGTCAGTCAGCCCGTTCTTAATGGGCAAGGATTACCCTTTAAAGTATTCACGCCTTTTTATCGGCGATGGCTTGATGCTCTAAAGAAAAACCATTTTTATGTTTATCCAGACGCATTACCCAACAATTGCAATAACGGTCAAAAGGAACCACCCAAGGCACAGCTACGTTCCTACGCAGCTCTAAACACACTGTTGGAAAAAAGACACTATCGTGACGATCTTTGGCCAGCGAACTACACACATATAAAAGAATCGCTGAATACGTTTTGTGAAACCAAAGCATCGCACTATAAGGACACAAGAGACTTTCCAGCCATATCGGGAACAAGCTTGCTTTCACCCTATTTATCGCTGGGGGCAATAGGCCCTCGCGAGCTTCTTTCAACACTACGAGATCATCACAATAAGGAAGCAGGAGAAGATTGGACAGCGGGTACTTGGCTAAAAGAACTCGCTTGGCGAGATTTCTATCGCCAACTTATGTGGCAATTTCCACACTTATCAAAGCGTAAGGCGTTTAAGCCTGAAACAGAACGCATCGTTTGGTTAGAAAACAAAGACCATTTTCAAGCATGGTGCGACGGACAAACGGGATTTCCCATCGTCGATGCCGCGATGCGCCAACTCAAACAAACGGGATGGATGCACAATCGGCTGCGTATGATCACCGCCAGTTTTTTAACAAAATTGCTGTTTATGGATTGGCGCAAAGGCGAAGCGTACTTTATGTCTCAGTTAATTGATGGCGAGTTTGCAGCTAATAATGGCGGCTGGCAATGGAGTGCATCGACGGGGTGCGACGCTGCCCCCTATTTTCGAGTATTCAATCCAACTCGACAATCTGAAACCTATGATAAGAAAGGAAAATTCATTCGCTTTTTTGTACCGGAACTTCAACACCTATCAGATAAAGACATACATAAACCCACACCAGAGCAATGCAAAAAGACGCGTTACCCAGAGCCTATAATCGATTATAAATCCGCCCGAGCCTATGCAATCGAGGCTTTTGCTCACTACACTCGTAAGTAATGTCGCTTTTTGTTATATGCCGTGTTTTATTTCTTTAAAGTATCAACCTTCGCCATTATAATGCCGTTCCAATTTAGTTTTGATCCGACACAATAGCCATGGCCGATACACAGCACCTACATGATGTTTTAGTAAATCTAAGACGTATTATTCGAGCGACAGACTTGCAATCCAAGCGAGTTGTAAAAGCTTGTGGCTTAACTATCCCACAAATTATGGTTCTACAAGCTATTGAAGAGCTAGGTGATGTGACGGTACGCAGAATTTCCGACAATGTGTCGCTGAGCCAAGCGACTGTGACGACCATTTTAAATCGTCTAGAAGACAAAAAACTGGTCGAGCGTGTACGGGCTCAGAAAGACAAGCGAATCGTTAATGCACGTCTAACTGAAATCGGCCAAAGCACACTTGGAAATACACCTCCTTTGCTCCATGAAAAATTCATTAATGAATTCAATTCACTTGAGCGATGGGAGCAAACTCAAATGCTTTCAACCTTACAACGCATTGCATTGATGATGGATGCAGAAAAGCTCGACGCTGCTCCACTGTTAGACATTGATTCACCTAACGTTTAACTCTCCAAAAATAGCCCTTAAAAGACCGTCTCAAGCATTGTTGCACCATGCACCCTTGGGTTGGTCATACTCCTTCCTTTAATTTACTAAATTTCAGTACTCAAAACTCTCCTAACAAACACTTCGCCAGTCTAATTGAAAATCAATCAGACCCTTTTGCGTACGCCTTTCAAAAACCTACTCTTTACAGCAGTTTTTAAAGCAATTACGACCTTAAACCTCATCAGCTCACACGCTTCTTTCCCGAATTAGCAAAGCATAAAAAACAAAATAATTTGAACTGTAACCATCTAAAAAAACACAATCTCTATAAACACCAAATATTGATTATAATTCAATCAACTTAGATCCATTTTGTTTTTTTAATAAACAATTTTATCCCAATTATTTGATCTATAAAGATTAGAGGTATAAATTAATAAAGAAACTTAGCGTACATCCACTAATAACTATTATCAAAAGGAAACAACATGAAGAGTAAAATTCTTCTTTCGCTAACCATTGCAATGGGTGCTTCCAGTGCATTTGCAGCACATCATGAGTGCGGAAAAATCACGATTGCCGACATGAACTGGAATTCAGCGTCCCTCATCGCCAACATAGATCAATTCATTTTAAATAACGGCTATGGATGTGAGGCCGAGCTGGTTCCCGGCGATACAATGGCTACAGGCACATCCATGATCGAAAAAGGTCAGCCAAACATTGCACCGGAGCTTTGGTCAAACGCTCTAAAAGATGTGCTCGAAAAAGGTGTTAAAGAGGGTAAACTCGCCATCGCAGGCAAATCCCTTTCGGACGGCGGTGAAGAAGGCTTTTGGGTGCCAGAATACATGGTAAAAGAACACCCTGAAATGGCGACTATTGAAGGCGTGATTAAATACGCAAAAGAGTTCCCACATCCAGAAGACGATACAAAATCAAGTTTTTACGGCTGCCCTGCCGGGTGGAACTGTCAAATCTCTGCCGAAAACCTGTTTAGAGCCATGAATTTGAGCGATGCAGGATTTGAATTGATTGATCCAGGTTCCGGCGCAGGACTCGCTGGCTCCATTGCCAAAGCCTATGAACGAAAAGAAGGCTGGTTTGGTTATTATTGGGCTCCAACAGCCGTGCTAGGCAAATACAAAATGGTCAAAGTTGATTTTGGTTCTGGTATTGATAAAGAAGAGTTCACAAGCTGTACGACTCAAGAAGATTGTTTATCACCAAAACCAACCATGTATCCGCCTTCTTTAGTTCAAACCGTTATCACAAGTTCATTGGCTGATAACTCTCCTGAAGCCTACGAGTATCTAGGCAAGCGTGCATTCAAAAACGAAACAATGAATGGTCTTCTCGCTTGGATGGAAGACAACCAAGCTGACGGAAAATACGCTGCAGAGAACTTTATGCTAGAGCACTCAGACATATGGTCGAAGTGGGTAAGTGCTGACGTTAAAGCGAAATTAGACAAAGCGCTAGACAACCTATAGTTCTTCATAAAAAAGCGGGGAAGCACATTCCCCGTTTCGCCTTTTCATATTAACAATATCAATTTGAGGCAACTATGTCTGATCATTCTTGGCTAACTGAATTCCCTGATATGAGCCGCAGGGAGTTGTTAGGAATTCGTAAAGCGCTAGACGGTACATATCGAGATTTTTCTCGTGCCTATGGCGATCAAATAGAAGCGTTTTTTGACCCCCTTCTTTCTTTTCTTATCTGGTTTGAAAACCTTCTTCTTCACACTCCATGGTGGCTTATCCTTGGTTTTATATCTGCTCTCGTTTACTTTTTAAGTCGTTCTTGGAAGCTTAGCTTGGGCGTTACCGTCTCCTTACTTGCCATAGGCTATTTTGGCATGTGGGAAGACACAATGCGGACGCTAAGCATTATTACGGTATGTACATTCTTATCCATTGCAATAGGGGTTCCCATTGGTATTCTCATGGCACGCTCAAATCGAGCTCAATCCCTTATCACCCCCCTTCTGGATATCATGCAAACAATGCCGGCATTCGTCTATTTGATCCCAGTCGTAATGCTCTTAGGTATCGGTAAAATACCGGGGTTAATCGCCGTTATCATCTACGCGATCCCTCCCGTTATTCGACTCACCAATCTAGGTATAAGGCTTGTTCCGCAAGAGACTCTCGAAGCAGCAACCGCCTATGGCGCAACACCTACCCAGCGTTTGTTTGGTGTTCAATTGCCTCTGGCGATGCCAACCATAATGGCGGGTATTAACCAAACTATTATGATGGCGCTGGCAATGGTCGTAATCGCTTCTATGATTGGTGTAAAAGGATTAGGGCAACCTGTCCTTAAGTCCATCACAAACCAATATTTCACTTTAGGCTTGCTTAATGGTCTGGCGATTGTCGCATTGGCTATTATGTTTGACCGCGTTTCTCAAAGTTACGCTAAACGGGCACAACGACATTTAGGAGACAATCAAAATGGATAATTCAGCGTCTCCACTTATTGAAATAGAATCACTTTATCAAATCTTTGGCTCCTCTCCTGAAAGCGTTTTGCCAAAAGTAAAACAGGGAATGAGCAAAAGTGAGGTACTTGCAGAAACAGGCCACACGGTCGGATTGAGAGACATTAACCTTTCAATCCGACGGGGTGAAATTTTCGTTATCATGGGACTTTCAGGCTCAGGAAAATCCACACTTATTCGCCACTTTAACCGACTAATTGATCCCACAGCGGGAAAAATCAAAGTCGAAGGTGATGACATTCTGACGCATTCTGCGAAAGACCTTATCCAATTTCGCCGCCATAAAATGTCGATGGTATTCCAGCACTTTGGTTTAATGCCCCATCATTGTGTTCTTGATAACGTCGGCTATGGCCTCTCAATAAAAGGCGAAAAACGAGAAGTGTGGGCTGAAAAGGCGAAAGAATGGCTTGAAACAGTTGGACTCGAAGGTTATGAAGACCAATACCCTTCTCAGCTATCCGGAGGACAACAACAGCGCGTTGGTCTTGCAAGAGCCTTGTGCACCGACGCCGAAATCCTTTTGATGGACGAAGCATTCTCTGCACTCGACCCGCTAATCCGTTATGACATGCAAAGCCAATTGATTGAGCTGCAAAAGAAGCTGCAAAAAACAATTGTTTTCATCACTCATGATTTAGACGAAGCATTGCGGTTAGGTGATCGAATTGCGGTTCTCAAAGACGGTGAAATGGTACAAGTCGGCACACCAGAAGACATCATTTTGAATCCGGTTGACGACTATGTTCGGGATTTTGCAAAAGATGTTAACCGAGCCAAAGCCCTAAAAGTTAGCCATATCATGAGCTCAAAAGAACAACAAGTTCGAGACTGTGAATCCGTTGATGACTTACATGACACGCTTTCCACTAGTAAAGCAGTCATATGGACAAAAGCCGGCATGCTTCAAGGTGTCGTCACTGCCAGAAGCATTGAAGCGTGTCAAAACGGTTCAACCGATAGCCCCATAGAACACACTTTAAGTGTGAATGAGGGGGACTATCTTCAAAAGGTATTGCCGCTTGCATTGTCCAGCAGCAACAGTATTTTGCCCGTTCTCAATGAAGAAAACCAAATAACAGGTTGTTTAACTCATTTAGAACTTGCAAATGCACTCAGCCCAAAAGAACTGGAAGCCTAAATTAGAGATTTCCCCAAGGCTTTTAAGCCGATAGGTTATATGTGTTAACCTATCGGCTACTTTTATTTTATTGGTTTCTGCATGACATCCGCTTCTATCTTCGTAGACGTTCAAAATATTTATTACACCACGCGCCAGACATTTCGTCGTGGCTTTGATTACAACGCATTTTGGGCGGAAGTTTCCACTAAGTACGAAATAAAAAATGCTTTTGCCTATGCCATCGATCGAGGCGATGAGAAACAGAAACAATTTCAAAATATACTTCGCGCTATCGGATTCGACGTAAGACTAAAACCTTACATACAACGCTCAGACGGATCTTCCAAAGGGGATTGGGATGTCGGAATCACGATTGACGTAATGGAACATGCACAAGATTCCGATGTCATCATTTTGGTAACAGGTGACGGCGATTTCAGCATACTGGTCGACAAAGTAAAGGGAAAATACAACTGTCGTGTTGAAGTATACGGCGTAGAAAAACTCACCGCTTCAAGCCTTATCAAGGCCGCAAACTATTATCATCCCATCGATGAGCATCGCCTTATATAACACTCTTGATACTGATACGCACGGTCTTTATCACTAGGTTCTCTTAGACAGAATAGCCTAACTACAAAAGAGTAAAAATTGTTTTATATCATACGATTAAGTAAGAGATAGGTTGTGCAGGCAACACTAAAAACAACCTATTTGGTGTCGTCATAATGAACACATTTTTCGGCTATTCTAAAACAAAAAAACCGCACAAAGGCGGTTTTTTATCAACAAAATAAGTAAAAGTTACTGATTCACGGACTTGGCAAGTTCAGTAATTTCATCCCACTTACCAGCACGAACAAGATCCGTTGGAACAATCCAAGAACCACCTACACATAACACATTATTAAGTGCTAGGTAATCTTTGAAATTTGCTTCGTTAATGCCGCCAGTTGGGCAGAATTTAATTTGAGGTAGTGGGCCGCCAAATGCTTTGAGCGCTTTCACTCCACCGTTCACTTCAGCTGGGAAGAATTTAAAGTGATCGTAACCGTATTCCATGCCCAATAAGATGTCTGAAATAGTGGCAACAGCTGGAAGGTATGGCACATCATACTCTTTACCAACAGCAAGCAAATCTGGTGTCATTCCAGGACTGATAACAAACTGAGAACCCGCTTCAATCGCTTGTACGTACTGTTCGCGAGAACACACGGTACCCGCACCCACAATCGCATCAGGCACTTCTTTTCGAAGCGCTGTAATGGCTTCTAAAGCAGCTTCTGTGCGCAATGTGACTTCCAATACAGGAACACCACCTGCTACTAATGCTTTCCCTAAAGATACCGCTTGCTCAACATCATCTACAACAATTACGGGAACCACAGGGGTTGCAGTCATTACCTGCGCAGCTGTCAATGTCGTCATGAACCTACTCCTTAACTTAGTAATCGTGCCAGTTACGGCCGTCTTTTATCGGTAACGCCATTGAAGCCGCTGGCCCCCATGACCCTGATGCGTACTCTTTCGGACGTTCGCTTGTTTGCGACCAAGCAGACATAATTCCGTCTACCCATTTCCACGCAGCTTCCACTTCACCGTAATGCATGAATAACGTTGCATCGTTTCGCATAACATCAAGTAACAAGCGCTCATACGCTTCAGGGCTACGCTTATCGTTAAATGCTTCTGTTAGGCTCAAGTTTAAGTCTACAGGTTGAAGATTCATCCCTTCGCTTGCACCCGGCACTTTATTCATTACAGTCAGTGAAATTTTTTCTTCTGGCTGTAAACGAATCACAAGTTGATTGCGTTGCAATTCACGATTACTTTCATCGTTAAAGATACTGTGCGGCAAGGCCTTAAATTGAATCACAATTTCAGAATAACGTTGACCCAGACGCTTGCCCGTACGTAAATAAAATGGCACTCCCGCCCAACGCCAGTTATCAACGTCGGCACGCAAGGCTACAAACGTTTCAGTGCGAGATTCAGGATTGCTGTCTTCTTCGTCAAAGAAGCCCTTTGCTTCTTTACCGTCGATCATTCCTTTCGCGTACTGTCCACGAACTGTTTTTGTATATGCGTTTGCACCTTCAATAGGTCTAAGCGCTTTAAGAACTTTGATTTTTTCATCTCGAACAGAGGTAGAATCCATTCGACTAGGCGGCTCCATTGCAACAAGACACAATAGCTGAACTAGGTGGTTCTGCACCATATCGCGCAGTGCGCCCGCCTTATTGTAGTAACCCCAACGACCTTCCACACCCACCGTTTCCGATACTGTGATTTGAACGTTATCGATGTGCGCACTTGACCAAAGAGGCTCAAACAGAGTGTTGCCAAAACGAATTGCGAGTAAGTTTTGAACAGTTTCTTTACCAAGATAATGATCAATTCGGAATATTTGATTCTCGTCGAAGTTTTGGAGAACTTCATTGTTAATCGCACGAGAAGATGCCAAGTCACGACCAAGAGGTTTTTCTAGAACGACACGCATTCTATCTTGGTTCAAGTCGCATTTTGCAAGGGATGAACAGATCGATCCAAACAAATCAGGCGAGGTTGCAAGGTAAAACACAACATCGCGACCATCACCACCAACACCATGTTCATTAAAGCGAACAAAGTCAGACTCTTCCTGAGCATTAACAGAAACGTAACTTAGGCGCTCTTTAAAACGATTCCAAACCGTTTTATTTTCTTTACTGGAAGGAACAAACTCATCCAAAGCAGCACGAACTTTATCTTGGTAGTCATTAGCACTCATATCACGACGTGACGCACCGATAATACGAGTTGACGCAGAAAGCAACCCATCCATATCCAAATGATACAATGCAGGTAATAGCTTACGCATGGCGAGGTCACCACCACCACCAAAAATAACAACGTCACAGGCTTTTAAACTGGCCTTCATTCTCTTTCTCCAATAGTGTTAGGCTTTTGATACGAGATAGGAAGCGTAATTCGCACACCCCATCAGCCCGGGATATTCTGACATCACAACGAAAGTAGGGATGGGTGAAACAAAGCCTGCCATCCGACCTTTCTCTTGCATAGCTTCTCTAAAGCCACTTTCTTTAAATCCGTCTAAATAACGAGGAATAATGCCACCCGTTATATACACTCCGCCACGACTTTCAACAGCCAACACCAAGTTTCCTACAACGCGACCAAAAAATGTAAAAAATTGCGCCATTGTTTCTTTCGCGACTGGGTCATTTCCCGACAAATATGCCTCTCCAATTGCAGGAGCAGTTAGGCGCTTATCGATCCCTTCTCTAGCACAAAGGGCTTCATAAATGTTTTCAATCCCCATACCTGACAAAACGCGTTCTGCAGATACTCGGTGGTGGCGCTTACGTAAAAACGTGAGAATATAATCTTCTTGATCCGTGTTGCTGCTTAGATCTGCATGACCGCCTTCACCGGGAAGAACAAGGTTTGCACTTCCCTCTTGAGGAACCACACACGCAACACCCAAGCCAGTACCAGGGCCGAGAACCCAAGAAGGGGCAGTTGAATCAATGTGCTCTGGCTCACCAATTGTCACCAAATCCTCTTGCGGGAGGATCTCTAAACAATGCCCTAGCGCGTCATAATCGTTTAATAAAGCAACGGCTTTGTCTTCACCAAAATGAGCTTGAATTTCATTTTTAGTAAACTTCCAAGTGTTGTTTGTAAAACAAATCACTTCTTGATTAACTGGCCCTGCGATCGCCAAGACAATAGCATCGATAGCATCGAGCTCGATGCTGCATACGTCTAGATACGCATTGGCAGCATCGAAAAACGTATCAAAGTCTTTACACGCGAATACGTGCACTTCTTGAGGCTGATATTGATGGATGGGAACAATAGCAAATCGTGCATTTGTTCCACCTAAATCAGCAATCAATGCATGAGACATACATGACCCTTAAAATATATATTTTTTTGAAATTTTACTACAAAACAACCTTAAAAACACCCCGAAACACAATATCAAATCGCACATCATGTAAGTAAATTACATTTATCGTATTTTATTGAGGAATTTAAACACCTTGGTTGGCACCAATCTCTTACGGTTATTTTTATAATGATAGAGGCGTTCGTCAGCCGTTTTAAGCAATTGCTTATAACTTGATGGCGAATCTGAAATAACACTCGCACCGCCATAGCTAATCGTAATCGGAACGAGGTTGTTGCGATACCTTAATGGATTCGCTTGTAAGTAATCGTGAATAGACTCGGCAATAGATATCGCTTGATCATAACTTTTGCCAGGCGTCACAAAAACAAACTCATCGCCAGCAAACCTAAATGCCAGCCCTTGTTTATGTATGTACTTCAGCAAACGCTTTGCAATATATTCTAGCACCTCATCGCCACAGTTGTGCCCCAACGTATCATTTATTGATTTAAATGCATCGCAATCAATAAACACTACGGTTAAATCTCGCTTTTGACGCTTCGATCGAGCAAATTCTCGGTCGAGCATAAGCTCTAATTGGCGACGATTAAGTAACCCAGTCAGGGGGTCTCTAGTGGCTAAATACTCTAGTTTTTCTCGTGCTGTTACATTGCTCAGACAAATGGAAATCTTTATAGCAAGTTGATCTAGCAAAAATGTATCTTTGGTATATGGATCGTAACGATCAGGGCTTTCATCGGCCTGACAAAAAAGCCCAACAATTTCACCGTCCATCGTTAATGGTGAAATAGCAACCGAGCCAATGATACCTCGGTAAACACTCGGCGTAATTTCACGATACTTTTCGACATTTTGATTAACAAGTACCGTCTTATTGCCTACACCAATTGCATCTATTAACGCACTCCTTCGAGTAAACAGGACTCTATCTTTCAGCCCTGTGCTCTTATCAAGACTTTCCACCAGATGCGCAAGCGGCGCTTCATTGATCAAATTCACCCATACAAACGGCACACTGAACTGCTTTTGCACTTCTTTCGTCAATGTGGAGACGAATTGATCGCAACGCCCAATAGACAATATACAACGCTCGATATCAAAGAACCGAAGCGCAATCTGCTCATTATGACGCACATTATTTATTAGCTCATCGACATCGTGCATTCACTACACCCTAATTAACTTCTGGAGACGCAAAGCAATTGATCTACAATGCATTATAGTATGATGTTTAACCAGAACGACAGTGATATGACGAAACAAGTCGATTCAATAATATTTGAATCGACTTGCGCCCTATTGCATACAATCTTTATGACTATCTTTATAACTGCTTGTTCATTATACGAATATTGAAAATAACGGCTAAGTTCATGAACTCTTTAATCATTTTCTAAAGAATAGGTAATTCTGCCGATAATATGGGTGATCAATAAGAGAGCCAGTATGAACGTTAGAGAAATAGTCGAATCCCAGTTAACACAAAGAACCCAACCTGGGCGTCAGGTTTCGGGCAGTGCTGACTTCGCGCTATTTATGAGCCTCTTCAGCCAACCTGGCCCAAGTGTACAAGGGACAGCTGATCCGCTTAATCAGCATGAACCGCATGCAGTTACACGTCCAATTCAATTCACACAGAGCATTTCAAGCAACCCAACTGCAAACATCGCTCTCCTAAAAGCCTTAAGCCAAGAACCTTTAGCGGTTGGCGGAACCTCGCCGTACGATGCTGTTGAAGCCGTAGACAACCTACTCATCGCAAAAGCATAAATTCTCTAAGACCTTTTCAGGAAGTCACGAACATAGGTTTCTCTAAATTTCGGCAGGCCGGATACCACATTGCTGAAACAGGCCGCTCCAAGCACGAGCATGACGAATGGATGCATTTTTATAACGCCCCCATACACTTTGCTCTGCTTCATCAAATTGAGCTAAAAATAACGTCAGTTGCTCTGGCACTCCCTGAGCACCTTCCCTTAACTCATTTATATAAGGCAAGACCTGATAGGCAACCCGATTGATGCGCGCCATATAAGGCTGAATGATGGTTACATAGTATTTTGTAAACTGTTGCTTTAAATAACGCACAGGGGCCTGACAATTAGAAGAATTTGCATGAATGCTCTCGACCGCTTTTGCGATGTATTCCAGTGAACTTACTAGTTCTTTAAGTGTTACGAGCAACTTTCCACCGTATTCGCTGTCAAGAACGGCTTTCATATGCGCCTCAAATGCCTTACTCGTTACATTAGGAAGCGATTGTAAGTCATTTTTTATGATCACTAAGCCTTCAAGAGCACGAATCAACTCTTGATATTGCGATAGCTCGGGTGACATTGGAATCATACCATTCGACAAACTAAAAAATGCTTCTGCCTCCTCCCCGGCCCATAAAGCATTTGAAAACGCATTGGGTAACTCAGTTCTTTTCGCTTTCGCTATGATATTTAGCTCGTTTATTAAGCTTTCATTTCCAACAGAACAAGATTCAATGGCTTTAATGATTTTGAGTTCATAAACAAACCTTTGACTCGTCGGCATGACGCGTCCCAATATACTGTTCTTTTCCCCCGCAATTACTCCAACTTCGCAACGCTGGAGTGATAGAAAATCAAGTAACCCAATATCAAATTGAGAAAGGGGTAACACTCGATCTCGTAAATTGGGAAGTGAGATCAAATGTGGTGTAGGCTCTTTTTGCACAGATGCAAACTTAATCAATTTAGAACGCGCTAACGCTTCATGATAGGATTCTAAATGTTCTATAGGACGGAAACGGTCATCGCAGCTGCTCATCAGAAACGATGCAATAAAGACTAATACAGATCGAAATGACAACATATGAATCAATTACTCATTAAAAAACGCGAAGACATGTCAGAGACCCGTGTCGCTAAAGTAGTCTTCCCAAACACTACAAATCACTACGACACTCTATTTGGCGGTATAGCTCTTCAATGGATGGACGAAGTTGCATATATCGCAGCGACGCGATTCGCCAGAAAACAGGTTGTCACTATTTCGACAGAAAAGGTCAACTTCAACAAACCTATCCCTACAGGAATATTAGTTGAACTTGTCGCGCGCGTGGTAAAAGTTGGCAGAACATCATTAAAAGTAGAAGTAAACATCTATCTTGAACAACTCCACAGCGACAAAGTTGAAAAAGCCATAACCGGGCATTTTAATTTCGTCGCTGTAGGGGAAGATAAATGTCCCACTCCAATATTTAGCGACGCATAAGCACAACACATTTCGACCCTGAAAAGCAAAAAACCCTACGATATTACTATCATAGGGTTTTTATTCTAAAGCGACCAATAAACGTTTTTAGCAAACTCAATCTCACACGCCCTTTCAGAACGCACTCAATAAAATTTTGTTGGCATCACTTCGCCTTATAAACAATTCCAGGGTGGCATTGAACAATATCAAAGTGAGAAGAAAGACCGCTCAGGGCTTCCGATCCACCAAGAAAAAGATAACCACCAGGATTAAGGCAAGAATGCATTCTACGCAAAATATCGAGTTTTGTTTCCGCAGTAAAGTAGATCAACACATTACGACAGAAAATAACATCGAACTTTCCTAGCGTACTGAACGGCTCGATCAAGTTTAAAAATTTAAACTCAACTCTTGAGGATAGGTTACGCTTTACGCGCCAGCTAGAATCATTGACTTTATCAAAGTATTTTCGCTGCATATCCGCACCCAAGCCGCGAGCAATCGCTAAGCTGTCGTATTCGGCCTGTTTTGCATGCTGTAAAATATTAGTACATATATCGGTGGCAACGATACGTTCGCCTGGCCTAAGTATACCCGGTTTTGAAGCCTTAAATTCTTCAATCACCATACTGATGGAATAAGGTTCCTGACCCGTTGACGAAGCGGCAGACCATATTTTCAAAGGCCTATCTTTCATCTCAGGTAAGATCTTCTCTCTCAGTATGTTAAAGGGATGACTGTCTCGAAACCAAAGTGTTTCGTTTGTCGTCATTGCGTTAATAACTTCTTCTTTCAGCGCTTTATTGCGACCCACTTCTAATGTATCGACAAGCGCTTCAATTCGATTATAACCTTCCCTTTCCAACAACTTCCCTAAGCGACTTGCAACCAAATATTGCTTATTTTCACTTAGAGAAATGCCACATACTTTTTGTAAATACTTTCGAAATCGATCGTATCCAGCAGGGGTAATTACATTTGTACTACTGAACATTTATACCCCCTAACAAAAGCCAATACTACGTTATGCACCAATATGTTATGCACCAACAAAACTCCAAAACAGAGGTGTCATTACGCCTCTAGGCTTTCTTTAGCTTCAACGGTTTCAATTGCAATTCGGGCTAATTCGTCTGGCTGGAATTTCGCCAAGAAGCCATCAGCACCTACTTTTTTAACCATTGCTTCGTTAAATACGCCACTCAAAGAAGTGTGTAACAAAATAAATAAGTCTTGTAATCGACTGTCGTTTCGAACTTCAGTCGTTAACGTATAACCATCCATCTCAGGCATCTCAATGTCAGAAATAACCATCGAGAACTGTGATGTGATATCAACGCCTTCATCAACAAGATTTTTCAAGTAGGTAATTGCTTCCAATCCATCACAAAGAACGGTTGTCGCAAAACCCACATCTTCCATACAACGTTTTATCTGCTTACGAGCAACAGAAGAATCGTCTACGATAAGAATATGGTGTTGCTTGGCGTTTTCTTGTACTTCGCCAGTAACAATACCTTCTGAAATATGTTGTCTAGTAGGTGCGACTTCCGACAGTATTTGCTCTACGTCGATTATCTCAACCATCTCCTTCTCTACCTGACAGACTGCTGTTAGGTAGTTATCGTTCGACAAGCCTTTCGGTGGCGGCTGAATATCACTCCAGTTCATATTAACAATACGCTCAACCCCACGAACCAAGAACCCTTGAATGCGGCGATTGTATTCTGTAATAATAACAAAACACTGGTCAATATTTTCAATTGGGCTTGCACCCGTCGCTAGTCCCAAATCCAAAATTGGAATGGTACCGCCACGGATATGAGCAACCCCACGAACGACTGAGCTACTATGAGGCATCGTTGTCAACTTTGGACATTGAAGCACCTCTTTCACTTTAAATACGTTTATTCCATAAATCTGTTTGCCATTTAGGCGGAAAAGAAGTAACTCTAGGCGGTTCTCTCCGACTAATTGAGTGCGCTGATTAACACTATCGAGAACTCCAGCCATACATGCCTCCTGAAGTGCACATGTCTATTGAACATCACTATCATTGTGAATTACTTAGAACCAATGATAGAGTGATTTTAATCATTTTACTAATACCTTGTTACAACTCATGTAATTTAACAAAGAGCGAACAATGGATTCACTTTATCGATTCACTATCCTTATCCTACTCATATTTTTCAATAACTGCTCCTATGCGTCACAAATCGCTACGCAATTACAACAGTTCATCAATGAATATGAGATTCCAAGGCTTTCAAATATCTATCAAGGCGCAGAAATAAAAATAGAACTATCAAATACCGTTGCATTAAATTATCTACCCAAATGCAATCAACCTATAAAAATAGAAAACCAGCGCCCAAATGCAACCAAACGCACAAACTATGCGATCAGCTGCCTTTCTCCTACTTGGAAGTCATTTATTCCCGTATCTCAATCCATTTTAATCGATGGAATTAAGGCGTCCACTCCGATTAGTCGCGGAACTGCCATCACATCAAGCAATACAACCATAGGAAAAGTCGATATTACAACAATTCGAGGCCATATTTATACTTTAAAAACACCGCCTTATGGACTTATTGCGTCTCGCAACATCCGTATAAACACTTTTATCACGGACTCAATTACAAAGCAGCCAATTCTTGTAAAAAAAGGCGCTAGGGTGCTTATTATTGCTCAAAGTGGTCTCATCAGTGTAAAAATGAACGGTACAGCGATGGAAAACGGAGTTAAAGGACAACAAATAAGAGTTAAAAACGTAAGTTCTGGGCGAATTGTATACGGAAAAGTTGTCAGTGATAGCGAAGTTCTTGTAAACTATTGATTACTTCGTCTACAGCCAGAATTTGTCGAAAAATTTATTAAAGTTTTTTGTTTGGGTGTCGATAAAGTGGTCAGAGGCAGTGCTAGCGGAGGCAAATCATGGCGATTAATATTTCAGGCCTAGGAAATCAAACCACTTTAGGCAAAAATGAAAAAGTCCAGAAAGAGAATGTTGTTGAAAGCAATACTTCTTCTGGCACAAATGTAAGCGCAAAAGAAACGTTATCAGAAGATACCGTTCAACTTAGCGGTACGGCTCAGTCGTTACAAAGCAGCCAAGCGTCATTGGAGAATACTCCAGAAGTCGACTTGGATAAAGTTGAACAAATAAAACAGGCTCTTGCTGCTGGCGAATATAAAATCGACACTGAAAAATTAGCAAGCAACCTAGTTGCAATGGATTCACTTTTTTAGTTAATAGAATTTTATGATTCCGCTGGCCCCGATCTTCTCGAAAATAAAAGACAGTTTGCTAGAGCTTGAAGAGCTACTTGAAAAAGAGCGCTCGGCTCTAGCAATCAAAGATTCACAAAGAATCACACTGGTTGCTTCTCGCAAAAAAAACCTCCTCGATAACATCGATAACTTAACGCATAAATATTTCGAAACACTGAAAAAATTCAGCATCATCAATAAAAAAAATCAAGACACCTATGATTTTAAAAAATGGTTAGCTGAACAAGACCGAATGGATGACGTTAAATTACTCGTTGAAGAATGCGAATCTCTTTTATCAAAATGCAAACTCGTCAACGACACCAATGCAAAAGTCCTGAATACCGTGCAGAAAAGGGACAAAGCGTTACTTGAGATGCTTCAAGGACACCATCACAAAAACAAGGTGTACACGCAATCAGGTGGTACTAGACCCATTAGCAGTAAACACACTCTCGGTAGAGCGTAGTTCTCCCATATCCTCGACAACTTCCATCTTCTGATTAGCTAACTATTTGATATCTCAAATTTTATCATTATAATCCCGAAGTCTGACTTGCTCAGAAGCATTGTCCCCATAGGTAAACAGGATATACCGGCCGCCTCCTAAGCAGCTATTCCAGGTTCGAGTCCTGGTGGGGACGCCATGCTCAACTCACTTCCACCAGCAAAATTCCATCCATAAAAAAAGCCAGACGGTTTCCCATCTGACTTATATTTGCAACCAACTATAGTTAAAAGAACGCTAACAGCGTTTATTCCACTTCTACAACTTCATAGCTGTGCACGATATTCACGCCGCCACGCTCCAACATAAGCGAGGCAGAGCAATACTCTTCTGCCGAAAGCTTTACAGCACGAGCGACAACACTCTCTTTAATTTTGCGCCCTGATACAACAAAATGCACGCGTATCTCTGTAAACACAGAAGGCACAGTGTCCGCCCGATCCGCGTCCACATGAGCGATGCAAGAAACAACATCTTGTCTAGATTTTTTAAGAATATTGACAACATCATAAGAGGTACACCCTCCCAACCCAGCCAGAATCAATTCCATTGGACGAGGCCCAGCTTCTTGGTTGCCATCTATTTCGACATTAAAGCCAGATCCAGTTTCAGCAGAAAAATGCACATCTTGCTGCCAACTAACACTTGTTTTCATATTTTTTCCCTTTGCTCCGTGAAATAAGAACAGCGTTTATTTAAACAACTCTGCTAACTTTTCACCGGGGTTATCCGCTCTCATAAACGCTTCACCAACTAAGAAGGTATGAATATCGTTTTCTCTCATAGCAGCAACATCATCGCGAGTGTGAATACCGCTCTCAGTCACAATAAGCTTATCTTTTGGTACGTGCCCCATCAACTCAAATGTGTGCTGAAGACTTAATTCAAACGTATGCAAGTCGCGGTTGTTAATACCTAGTAACTCGGTTTCGGTATACTCTAAAGCCAAATCGAGCTCCGCTCGATTATGTACTTCGACCAATACGTCCATTCCAAGATCACGAGCTAATGCATCCAACTTTTTTAATCGTTCGCCCGACAGGCACGCCGCGATCAAAAGAATACAATCCGCACCAATGGCTCTAGCTTCCATAACCTGATATTCATCTACAAGAAAGTCTTTTCGGATCACAGGCAATTCACACGCAGATCGAGCCTCAACCAAATACTCTTCGTCGCCTTGGAAGAAGTCTTTATCTGTAAGTACCGATAAGCACGCTGCGCCACCTCTCTCATAGGATTTCGCAATATCTTTTGGCACAAAATGCTCACGAAGAACCCCTTTACTTGGAGAAGCTTTTTTTATTTCTGCGATCACAGCCGCTTTACCTTGCGATACGCGGGAGCGTAGCGCTTTTGCAAACCCGCGCGGGGAATTGTGAGCATTTGCAGCTGAGACAGCAATCTCAAGATTGGAATATGGAGTGCGCTGTTGTCGCTCTTCAATCTCTTCGAATTTGCGAGCAATAATCTTTCTTAAAATCGTAGGCGTATCGACTTGCATAGTTCGTTCTCTAACAAATGTATTAAATTATTCTTCTATTGTTTTAAAGCAACGCGTAAAGCTCGCCAATTCGGACAACTTTACTTTGGCCATCCCACCGCCAATAACGTCTTCTGCAATGGCAACACCTTCTGCCAATGTATCCGCAACACCAGAAACATAAATCGCAGCACCCGCATTCATCGCGACAATATCACGCGCTGCGTTTACTTTGCCTTTACCCTCTAACGCAGATTTCACCAACGCAAGACTCTCTTCAGCATCTAATGCCATCACCGAATCTAACGGCTGAATATCTATATTAAACTGCTCTGGTGTAATTGTGTATTCGCTAATTTCACCGTTTTTAAGCTCAGCTACAAAAGTTGGTGCCGCAATGCTTATTTCATCCAAGCCATCTTCTGAATGAACAACCATAACATGCTCACTGCCCAGCTCTTTCAGTACTTCCGCAATAGGTCGAACCCATTGCTTACCAAAAACTCCCATTACCTGAGATTTTGCGCCAGCAGGGTTGGTCAATGGACCAAGTAAGTTAAACAGTGTTCGGGTCGCCATTTCTTTACGTGGCCCTACAGCGTGCTTCATCGCAGAGTGATGATTAGGAGCGAACATAAATCCAAGGCCAATTTCGTCTACACATCGGCTGACTTCCTCTGCATTCAACCCTAAATAAATGCCTGCTTGCTCCAACACATCCGCACTTCCAGATTTTGATGAAACGGAGCGCCCACCGTGTTTGGCAACTTTGCCTCCTGCTGCTGCAACCACAAATGCCGACGCAGTGGATACATTAAACAGCTTACTTCCATCGCCGCCCGTTCCACAAGTATCAACAACATGATCAAGGTCGAGTGCAACTTTGGTAGACAGCTCCCGCATTACTCGAGCCGCAGCGGTAATTTCTGTCACTGTCTCGCCTTTCATGCGAAGACCGATAAGAAAGCCTCCTATTTGGGCAGGCGTGGCTTGTCCAGTCATCACTTTCATCATGACAGACGTCATTTCTTCGCCAGTTAAGTCTTGTCGTTCGACGACTTTCGCAATGGCACTCTGTATGTCCATTCGATTTTTACTCCTAACGTTTGAGAAAATTGGCCAATAACGCATGACCATGTTCTGTTAAAATAGATTCTGGGTGAAACTGTACGCCCTCAATATCCAGCTCACGATGTCGAATCCCCATGATTTCATCAAATTGTCCACTTTCATCTTCTGTCCAAGCGGTTACTTCAAGACAGTCAGGCAAGCTAGACCGTTCCAACACTAAAGAGTGGTAACGCGTGGCGATATAAGGACTGGGTAATGTACGAAACACCGAGTTGTTATTATGCTTTATAGAAGACGTTTTTCCGTGCATTATTGTTTTAGCACGAATCACGTTTCCGCCAAAGACCTGCCCTATACTTTGATGTCCTAAGCAAATACCCAAAATGGGTTTTTTCCCTGCGAAATACTCTATAACAGCAAGAGAGATACCCGCTTCGTTTGGCGTACAAGGTCCCGGGGAAATAACAATGTGAGTAGGGTTGAGCCGCTCAATTTCTTCAAGGGTTATACTGTCATTTCGATAAACTTCAACCTGCTCTCCCAGCTCCTTGAAATACTGAACTAGGTTGTAGGTAAAAGAGTCGAAATTGTCAATCATCAGTAGCATATAAGCAGTTCATTAACTCATGTTCACATAAATTGAGCGTCGCAGCTCACCAGGCAAGAAACGCATTCTACACGGTCAATTAATCACTGTCTTCTATCTATATGACTTGAATATTACTCAACAATTAGTGATAAGATATTTTTTCTAGAAACACCGTTATGATCCACCGAATAAATAAGGCTATTAAATGAACTGGCAGGATTTGCAGACATATCTCGGTTTTGAGGCAACCCAAATGTACTGGATGATTCAGTTGTGCATTGTTTCGCTCGCCACTTTTATTACTAGTTACATTGTTAAACGTACACTTAAGCGACTCGAATTGCAGTTTTCCAAGACAAAAAACCCTTGGGATCATTTATTTGTAAAAGCGTCTAGACGACCCACTATCGCTTTTATTTGGCTAGCGGGCTTAAACATCATCGCAGAGATATTCCGCTCTGAGTTTGATGAACGCATTCATGCTGCCATTTCATTGTGTCGTGAAATAGGCATCATTCTACTGTTATCTTGGTTCTTGTGGCGCTGCGTCAAGGGAATCGAGAACATTTTGACCACACCGGGAAAGGTCAAAAAAACCGTTGATGTTACGACTGCAAGTGCCGTCAGTAAACTACTGCGCGCTGCCGTGGTTATTATCGCTATTTTGATCGTGATGCAATCCCTTGGTTACAGTATGTCGGGGGTTCTAGCGTTTGGTGGCGTCGGCGGAATAGCAGTCGGTTTTGCCGCTAAAGACTTATTAGCGAACTTTTTTGGCGGCTTAATGATCTATCTAGACAGACCTTTCGCCGTCGGTGATTGGGTGCGTTCACCCGATCAAGATATTGAAGGTACGGTCGAAAATATTGGTTGGCGACAAACGAGAATTCGAACATTTGATAAAAGACCGCTCTACGTCCCAAATGCGACCTTTTCAACCATATCCGTTGAAAACCCCTCTCGTATGACAAATCGCCGGATAAAGGAAACCATTGGCATTCGATACGATGATGCCGCCAAGCTTCCAATCATTGTTGAAAAAGTTAAAAAAATGATAGAGCTACACCCAGATTTGGATACCAAGCAGATATATATGGTTAATTTTAATCAGTTTGGCCCGTCATCACTCGATTTCTTTATTTATACATTTACAAAAACAATCGACTGGAAAACCTACCATAAGGTGAAGCAAGACGTTCTATTTAAATTAATGGATATTATTTCTAATGAAGGTGCTGAAATCGCATTCCCAACTCAGACACTGCACATACAAAAAGACCCTGAATAGCAGGGTCTTTTAACGCTACATAAGAAGCTCAGCCAAATCATCAATTATGATATTGGGATTCAATGTAGCGAGCTCGATTCCATGGTTATAGCCATAACTCACTAAGACACTTTTAAAATTCGCCGACTGTGCCGCTCTCGCATCGGCAACGGAATCCCCAATCATTAAACAGCGTTCGGGATTTGCTTCGATAGATTCAGAGCAGTGAATTAACGGAAGAGGTGATGGCTTCTTTTCATCAAGAGTATCGCCCCCTAGTTGCCAACTGAAATAATCGCTTATCCCAAAGTGATCCAATATAGGCTTCACAAACACACTTGGTTTATTCGTAATGAGCGCCATTGGCACACTATTATGCTTGAAGGCTTTAAGTAGCGCTTCAACATTAGGATACAAAGTAGTATTGGTGCTGACGCTATTAAAATAAGCTTCGAAAAAGGTACTACAGCACGCTGCGTGAGCATCTTGTGAGATCCCGGCCCACTCAAGTGCTTGCGAAATAAGCTTAGAGGAGCCAAAGCCAATCCAACCTCGCGCTCTTTCTTCACCCGCTTCCGGCGCTCCGACACTTTTCAATGCAATATCGAGTGCGATGGAAATATCAGGCACACTGTCGATCAAGGTGCCATCCAGATCAAAGCAAACCAACTCAGGCCAACCATCAAACATAGATTTTAGATGTTTCGGAGTTCTCATAACATCCACTCTATCTAGAAACTGTCGCCAGTTCGGCTCTCATAGCGTCGATCACCGCTTTGTAGTCAGGCTTACCGAATATTGCAGACCCTGCGACAAATGTGTCAGCTCCCGCTCGTGCGACTTCTGCGATATTCGATTCCGTAATCCCGCCATCCACTTCTAAGCGAATGTCATAACCACTTTCATCAATCAATTTACGCGCTTCTTTTAGCTTATCTAAAGTCGACGGTATAAATTTTTGCCCACCAAACCCAGGATTCACTGACATCAGTAGCACCATATCGACTTTATCCATGACGTATTGAAGCTCTGTAAGTGGCGTTGCAGGGTTAAACACCAGACCTGATTTGCAACCACCATCACGGATCATTTGTAACGAACGATCGATGTGTTCACTGCCTTGAGGATGAAAGGTAATCATACTGGCACCAGCTTCAATAAAATCACCAATAATGCGATCAACCGGCTTAACCATTAGATGAACATCGATATCGGCTGTAACACCGTGCTTCCTAAGTGCTTTACACACCATGGGACCAATCGTTAAATTTGGGACGTAATGGTTATCCATAACATCAAAATGGATAATGTCTGCACCCGCCTCTAGAACGCTATCCACTTCTTCTCCCAATCGGGCGAAATCAGCGGCTAGAATAGAGGGTGCAATAATAAAGTCTTTCATATCTGGCTCCGACAATGACACAATAGTCGCTATAGTATCAAAGGCAATTGGAATAAGTACCGAATCAATGAAGAAAAAAGTACTCTGTTTGTTCATTTCAGCACTTTCCTCGGCCGTACTCGCCGCGGACACCGATACCAATTCGGAAACAAAATCGCCTTCCGACATCGAACACGTCAAACCTACGCCCCAACAATCCAGAATCAGTGGATTAATAAAGCGGCTTACGCCAAATTACGCCCATGAAATTGAAACTATTAATGATGGGACTGATGATTTTCTGGGGTTGTTCAATGAATCTGGAACAGGCGATCCGCAAGGTTGCGTATTACTCTTACACGAAGATCACGGACACCCTGACTGGCCACAAGTTATTTCACCTCTGAGAAAAGACCTTCCGTCTCATAGCTGGTGTACATTATCGATCGAAGTGCCAGATATTACGAATAGAGCCTCTCCAACAATACTTTCAACTGACAACTCAGAGGACGACACTCAAGCGCCTCCCACTGACGAAACCGTCACATTACAAAACGAAAAGAAAGTGTTTGATCGAATCGATGCAGCATTAGCGTTAATTCGAGAAAAGGGGTACCAGAATGCCGCGTACCTAGGGCATAGATCGGGTGCTGCCTACTTTTTAAAATACATCGCTGATCGGGGAATTTCGGGACAAGCGCTGATCCTAATAGACATCAAAACCATCCCCCCAGTTACGGAGTTTCAACTAAGTCAAAGTATAGAGAGCTTAAGAATCCCTGTATTAGACTACTACTTTGATCGCCTTCCCGCAGATCATAGATTTGCACTTTGGCGCCAACAGGCTTCCAATAAAAGAAGAAACTCTTCTGACGCTTACATACAAATTGACGCATTGCCTGATGCACGTTTTGGTAACTCTGCGGATAGACGTTTAGAGCAAAGGGTATGGGGATTTCTCAAGCAGAATACAACACAGAAGTCGCAAAAGCGAGATTTTGCAGAATTCAAGAAAGGGCTTTTTTTCAAAAGCCCTGTCGAGTAACCATTTATAAGCTCGTCACTTTCGAGCTTTCTTTACCATTTCATACGCTGATTGAATATCTTGAGTCTTTTGCTTGGCATGCTCAATCATTTCATCGGGCAAACCTTTCGAGCTGAGTTTGTCGGGGTGATTTTGACTCATCAACCTTCTATATGCCTTTTTGATTTCTGCATCACTCATGTCTTTCGTCACACCCAATAGCTGGTAAGCGGAATCCAGCAAGTCGGCTGACGTTTGTGCTCCATGCGCGCTATCGTACCCTTGACGGAAATGAAATTGCTGTTTAACTCTTTCATGAATAGCGTCAAATTGACTAACAGTAACACCCAAATGCGCACATATCTGAGATACCAATGTTTTCTCTTGAAGACTAAAGTGCCCGTCAGCGTAGGCAGACACAAGCAAGGTATCAATCAGAGATTGCACCAAAAGCTCGGAAGAGACGGTTTGACGGAAATGAGAAAGCAGGCTATTTAGATCAAAATTAGCATCCTTACCTTCATTGAACAGGCGCTTCGCTTCATTTTGAGCTTCTGGCGATAAACGCAACTGCTGCATTACAGCCTGTGCAAGCTGAATCTCCTCTTGAGAGACTTGCCCGTCAGCCTTTGCAAGTCGGCCCATTAAAATAAACAACGTTCTGAAATACGCTTGCTGTTGCTCTCTTATATTGACCCTATTAAACGTGAAACCGCCTTTGCCTTTCCTAGCATATTCATCAGCAGCCGCGCCGACAATAAACCCAGCAACGGCCCAAAGGAAGTTACCACCAATAAAAAGGCCAGCCAACGCTCCAATTACTTTCCACATATTAGATATTTCTCCAGAATCGGTAGCTCATATGGGATGGTTAGATTATCATTCATCACTTAGGGAACAAAACCCTCTATCATGAGGTCAAAAATCTTAGTTTATATAAACGTGATTTTCTAAATTAACTTGTCTTACTTCCCTTTTGGTCTCTTGGAAATGATTCCAATGAGGAGACGAAACATTAACCTTAAGTATATCTTGAATGGCGATCTGTTTACGCAACTGTTTTTTCATTTTCCCAACTTTATTCATATTTTCGTCTGCACAGGCGAATGAATGGGATTGGGTACCTAGAGAATCTCTATCGGCTTCTCAACAAGCGTCTCTAAACAAATACTGCAACGGCTCCTATATCGACAACTGGCGCATTCCAGAAAGCAACAGCACACAACTGCTCGCTGATGTTATTTATAGAGATAACGCAGGCAATGTGCGCATGAAAGGCCAAGCCGAGTTAATCCAGCCTGAAAGCACTTTAGAAGCCGACACAATAACCAGCGTTCAAAACCAATATTATCAAGCAAACGGTAATGTAACTTTACGCGCTAAAAGTCAGTTAATTAAAAGTGACTCAAGTACACTGTCCGACCAAGGTTCCGCTCAAGATTCCGAATTCAACAACGCACGATTCCTTTCTCATAATCAGGGTATTCGAGGAGAAGCGAAATCTTTAGTGAGAGCACAAGATGGCGTGATTTTTATAAAAGAAGGCTTTTATACATCATGCGAACCCGATTCTTCCAGTTGGGAGCTTTACGGTAGCAGCATAACGCTAAACCCAAACAGTGGCTTTGGTACGGCAAAGCACGTACAAATCCGAATTGACGGCAATCCCATTTTCTATTTTCCGTGGTTGCGATTCCCAATCGATAGCCGTCGTCAATCAGGCTTTTTATTCCCAACATTCGGCTATTCATCTGACGATGGTGCCAGCTTTTCTGCTCCTTTCTATTGGAACATCGCCCCAAATTACGATGCAACCATAACCCCTCATTTCATCGAAAATGAAGGCGAAGGAGCCGACATTGAATTTAGGCATTTAAGCCCATATGGTACAACAACCATAGAGCAATCAACTTTCATCGATGAGCACGTCGGCGAAAAAACACTCCGAAAATTCAACACAGAACAAGCCTTTAATCACTATTTAAGCGCGGGGCTATTGATAGAAGACAACCCGACAAAAGATGGCGTACCACAAAAAAATACAACGTCTCTTGGCGAAAAAGACAGCTATGAGCACAGTGCATATTTAAATATCAATGCGGGTAACTTTTCAGCAAAACTAACGCAAAAAGAGTATCAGACCCCTGATGACACTGTAGACCAGCCATTAGAATGGCTCCCTCGATTGGACGCTTCCTATCAATATTCGAATACTTGGTTTGACTATAAACCCGTATTTCAATATACCGACTTTTTCGAGCCTGACGAAGAAAACGTTGATGGTGAAAGGACAGTTTTAAATCAAACCATACAACTCGAAGCCAGTAATGCATGGGGAACACTTTCTCCCGGTCTATTGCATCAGTACAGAGATTACAATTTGTATTCCTATACTGACAAAGAAAATACCACAGAAACACTGAACCACTTATCGTACTTTTTAGACGGTGAAGTGGTGTTTGAAAGGAGCTTTAAGCTCAGCGATCAAATTTGGCGACAAACACTTACCCCGAAATTCACGTATCTTTATTCGCCGTATGTCGACCAATCAAATATTCCTGATTTCGATGCCAGTGACACCACACTGACGTACAGCACGGCATTCAATCACAACCGGTTCGCAGGTAATGATAGAATTGGAGACACGAACCAGATTGCCTTAGGTCTAGAAAGTTCTTTTTACGACGGCAATGGCAATGAACGTTGGTCGCTAAAAATGGGACAAGTTTTTTATCAAGACGACCGAAGAGTGGACCTTTCTGGAGATACGGGCGATGTTGTTGATGACGACCCAAGAAGCTCATTATTAACCTCCGCCACCTACAAAAACGGAAGTATTTTCAGTCTAACGAATAACCTCAACTATGACTTAGATAAAGAGCTTATTGATCTTGCTCAATTGTCGATGACATTAACACCCGACAGCGGCGTTGTTTTAAAAACATCTTTCTCTTATGAAGAAGAGGAAGATGAAACAACAGGAAAAACCGAAGGAACCACAAAACAATCAAACATCTCGGCAATCGTTCCCCTTAGCCAACATTGGCATTTATTTCATCAACAAACCTATGATTTGTTGGAACACAAAGAGATAAAAAAGGTCACAGGCTTAGGGTTTGAGAATTGCTGTTTAAAAATGGCCGTCAGCTATCAAAGCTGGCTCAATGACGACAGTGAGCTAGATCAGGGTATATATTTGCAATTTTTATTAAGAAGTTTAAGCAACGTAGGTCAAGAAAACTCGGATCTATCTAGCGTTGCAAAAGACTATTGGAATAACGGAAACACCGGATATTAAAATGATGAAAAAGCTCGTATTGCTGTTGAGCATATTGATAACACTGTCTTCTCCATTGAATGCTGCTCCTAAGTTATTAGATGGCGTAGTCGCTATCGTAGACTCTCACCCACTCTTAGAAAGTGACATAAAAACTCGCTTTCAGGTTATTAAAGACAGAATTCCGGGTGGTGTTTTAACTGACGGTATTCGACGCCAAATACTGAACCAATTGATAGAAGAAACACTACAATTAAATTACGGAGAGCGACTCGGTATTCGAATTCCACAAAAAAATACCGATGCTGCCATCCTTAACGTTGCACAAAAATTTTCAACCGACTTGAATGGACTAAAGCAGATTTTGCGTCGTCAAGGAGTAGACTATGCTCGATACAGACAACAAATTGAAAATGAGATTATCATCGGAGCGGTCAAACAACGCGTAGTTAAAGACAGAATAGCCATTACAGAGCAAGAAATTGTCAATTTCATCAACACTCACCAAAGTGCTCAATCAAATAAAGATGAAATTCATCTGCGACACATTATTGTGAGAGCTAAAAATGAAGATCAAGCACGTCAAAAAATAAGTTCAATTGCCAACAATATCTCGACCGAAAACGATTTCATCAATCAAGCAATTACAAATTCGGACGGACAGTTCGCACTAGAAGGCGGTGATTTAGGATGGAGACCAGCCAATCAACTGCCTGCACTTTTTACCCAAGCAATAGGCAATCAAAAAGGCCCTTTGATCGGGCCAATAAAAAGTAACGCAGGCTTTCATTTGCTTTGGGTAGTCGAAAAACGTTCACCTAACACTCAACTGCAGGCACAAACCAAAACAAGACATCTCCTTCTGCAGTCAAACGAAATCCGCTCAGAAAAGCAAACATTCGAATTATCAAAAGAACTCTATCAACGTGCTATCGCCGGTGAAGATTTCGCCAGCTTGGCAAGCCAATACAGTGATGACAAGGGCTCCACTCTTCAAGGCGGAGATCTAGGCTGGGTTAAATTAGGCACTATGGTGCCAGCCTTTGAAAAAGTCATGGTTGCAACAAAAACCGGAGCGATAAGCAAACCATTTAAATCTCAGTTTGGTTGGCACATACTAAAAGTAGAAGATCGCAGAAAAGAAGACATAAGCGAATCTGTGAAAAAGCAGCAAGCAGAAAATGCTTTAGTTGCTCAAAAGAAAGACTTTGTACTAAGCAATTGGCTCGACGAATTAAAAGAGTCTGCTTTTATTGACGTGAAGAAGCATCAGTCTTAGACCAAGCACGATGATACAAAGCATAACTGTACATAGGAAATAAGCGATGCCTCAAACTTCTCTTCCAACCATTGCGATTACTTCGGGTGAGCCCGCTGGCATCGGGCCGGATATTATCATCAGCGCATCTAAGAGCGAGTTTGCGGCGCGTTTAGTTGTTCTTGCAGACCCAACTATTCTTGAGCAGCGCGCTCAAGAACTCGGAACGCAAGTAAATATCAACATTTTGTCTTCCGTTGACGACTGCCCAGAACATGAATCCGGAGTCATTAATGTTTTTTCAGTAAAAGCATCATCGAGAGTTAATGCAGGCATACTGGATGTAACAAATGCACCCTACGTCCTTAGTACACTGTCGAAAGCTGCCGAAGGCTGCCTAGATGGCCAATTTGACGCTATTGTCACTCCCCCTGTCCATAAAGGAATTCTCTGCGAGACAGGGAGACATTTTTCGGGTCATACTGAGTTTTTTCAAAATCTTTGCGACTCACCTCAAGTCATTATGATGCTTGCAAGTGACGCAATGAAAGTTGCATTAGTAACCACTCACCTACCGTTGAAAGACGTAGCGGATGCGATCACTCCAGAATCGATCAGCCTTGTAGCACGCGGTTTAAACAAAGACCTCATCCATCGTTATGGTCTCAAACAGCCAAAAATATTAGTGTGTGGGTTAAACCCTCACGCTGGCGAAGAAGGGCATCTTGGAAAAGAAGAAATCGACGTTATCTCACCTACGTTAGATGCACTTCGAAAAGAAGGTCTTAATTTAATCGGTCCGCTCCCCGCAGACACACTGTTTACAGAGAAATATTTAAAAGATGCAGATTGCGTTTTAGCCATGTATCACGATCAAGGGCTGCCTGTGTTAAAATATTCTGGATTTGGAAACGCCGTCAATATTACGCTTGGCCTGCCCATTATCCGAACGTCGGTCGATCACGGCACCGCTCTGGATTTAGCAGGAACAGGTCAGGCAAACGATGGCAGCCTCAAAGTCGCCATTACACACGCCATAGAAATGGCTAACAACGCGAAAAAAGCGTAAAGACAAAAAGTACCCACATGAGCAAAGCACAACCACATAAAGCCAGAAAAAGATTTGGTCAAAACTTCTTACATGACATGGGCATCATACGCCGCATCGTTGCCTGTATAGCTCCAAAAGAAGGCCAACGCGTTGTCGAAATAGGCCCAGGTAAAGGCGCACTAACAGAAGGCATTATCAGCGCAACAAAAAGCATGGATGTTGTCGAGCTCGATAGAGATCTGATCCCTATTCTGAAAGTAAACCTGTTTCAGTATCCGCAATTACGTGTACATGAAGCGGATGCGATGAAGTTCGATTTCACTCAGCTTGCTAACGAAGGTAACATTCGTGTTGTAGGCAATCTGCCATACAATATATCTACACCGCTCATTTTCCATCTTTTAGAGCAAGCAAATGTTATCGATGACATGCATTTCATGCTTCAAAAAGAAGTGGTTGATAGACTTGCTGCTCGTCCAGGAGACAGTCTGTACGGCCGTTTGAGCGTGATGGCGCAGTATTTTTGTCTGGTCGAATCTTTGTTTATTGTTGGACCAGAATCTTTCGATCCTCCACCGAAAGTAGATTCAGCCATTGTGCGTATGACGCCTTACTCAGAATTGCCTGTTGTTGCAAAAGATCTAAAAGGCTTAGAAGATACTGTTAGAATCGGATTCCAGCAACGCCGTAAGACATTGCGCAACAACTATAAAGGGTTACTTACTGTAGAAGAGTTAGAAGCAATACACATTGACCCGACTCTCAGACCCGAACGACTAGATGTGCCTGATTTTGTCCGTATTGCAAACTATCTGCACGATAAAAAGGAGCTGTAATGGAAGAATACGACATTGTCGTTGATGTTCGAACTGAGTATATAAAAGCTCAGTCCGAACCGTCAGACAATCGCTATGTCTTTGCTTACCACATTACAATCACAAATTGTGGCAACCAATCAGCTCGACTCGAAACTCGTCACTGGATCATTACAAACGGCGATGAGAAAGTACAAGAAGTAAAAGGAGAAGGCGTCGTTGGAGACTACCCTTACCTCGCTCCCGGTGAGTCATATCAGTATACGAGTGGCACTGTTATGGATACGGTAGTAGGTAGCATGCAAGGCAGTTACCGTTTCGTTGCCGATGATGGCACTCAATTTGACGCATTGATTAACCCTTTTACTCTCGCTGTACCTAATCAAATTCATTAAAAATAGCGTCAATGATCGCATGTATTCAAACTTTCACTGCGCGGAATATTCAATATGCCCACCTACGCAATTGGTGATTTGCAGGGGTGTCTAACACCTCTATTAACACTGCTTGATTTAATAGAATTTTCACCTAAAAAAGACAGATTATGGCTTGCGGGTGATTTAATTAATAGAGGCCCACAATCGCTGGAAACCTTACGGTTTGTAAAGTCGTTAGGGGATCAAGCGACCGTTGTTCTTGGCAACCATGATCTGCACTTGCTCGCGGTTATGCGAGGTCATGCAAACCTAAAACGCAGCGATACGCTCTCTGATATTTTATTTGCAGAAGACCGAGACGATTTAATGAAGTGGCTACAAACGATGCCACTGTGCCATATAGATCATTCATTGAAGTACGTAATGACACATGCGGGCATCCCACCTTGCTGGAATAGTATTGAAGCGGGACACTACGCAAAAGAAGTAGAGTGCATTTTAAAGTCCGATCAAGTAGATGACTTTCTCGCGGTGATGTATGGAAACACGCCCGATCAATGGAGCGAAAATTTGGAAGGAATGGATAGGCTACGCACCATTACCAACTACCTAACACGCATGCGCTTTTGTACCGAAGACAGCCAATTAGAGTTTAAATCTAAAGAAGGCCCTGCTTCTGCTGTAAGCGGTTACGCCCCATGGTTTTCGTATCCTAGAAAAGAAAGCAACGATTATGATGTCATATTTGGACACTGGGCTGCTCTAGAAGGCAACACCCATAAAGACAATATTCACGCTCTGGATACTGGATGCGTTTGGGGTGGCTCACTGACCGCTATGAGACTCGAAGATAAAGCCATCTATAGCACACCGTGTTCAATTTAATTGATGGCAGTCCTCATAAAGCAGTTCAAAGAATAGCAAAGACCGAACACTTCAAAGAAAGCACAGCATTACAATGTACGTATAAATCATTATAGTAGTTAATATCTATCGTCTAAATCTACTATAGATAAGACAAACTGTTAGACACTAAAACAATAGAGAAAAAATATGACTTACAAGTGTATTGATATAACCGACGCCCTTCCAATTATTGAAAAAGAAGTTATTGTCGTTGATATTCGCGACGCCGTCAGCTACCAAACAAGTCATATGCAAGACGCTATTAATTTGAATAACGATAATGTTGAAGAGTTCATTAGCGCTTCTGATAAATCCAAGCCTGTTATCGTTTGCTGTTATCACGGCAACAGCAGCAAAGGCGCCGCTGAATATCTCGCTGCTCAGGGATTTGAAGACGTATATTCATTAAATGGTGGTTTTAGCCAATGGAGCGCAATGTACCCAGAGCAGTGTGAGTTTGGCGCATAATAAAACAGAATAAGAGCTTTGCACGAAGTCATGACCAAAGTTAAGACGAGTCTCTTTTTAACCCTGTATTTGAGAGCGTAGTCGTCGTGCAAAGGTCTCGGAATATTGAAGCGAGAATTAAGTGAGAAAGCAAGTTTACCTAGTCGGTGGGGCTGTTAGGGATGCGTTACTAGGCCTTCCAGTTTATGACAAAGATTGGGTTGTAGTTGGCTCTAAACCTGAAGAAATGATTGCAGATGGGTATCAGGCTGTTGGAAAACAATTTCCTGTTTTTCTACACCCTAAATCCAAAGAAGAATATGCTCTCGCACGAAAAGAACGAAAATCAGGATCTGGATACACAGGCTTTATCTGCGATTTCTCTCCCGATATATCTCTAGAGGAAGATTTAGCGCGTAGAGACCTGACAATCAATGCAATCGCAAAAGATGATAGCGGAAAGCTGCACGACCCTTTTAATGGCATCACAGATTTAGAAAACAGAACATTTCGCCATGTCTCAAATGCTTTTATTGAAGACCCATTACGAGTACTAAGAGTGGCACGTTTTGCTGCCCGCTTTCATGAGTTCAACTTTCATATTGCACCCGACACTCTAAATTTAATGAAAGATCTCAGCGCTTCTGGTGAATTGTCTACCTTAACACCCGAGCGAGTATGGAAAGAGACAGAAAAAGCTCTCAGCTACTCAAGTTTCCTTACTTACTTCAAAGTACTGAACAATGTCGGCGCAACTCAGAGTATTTTTCCTGAATTAATTGCATACATAGACATGCAACAAGACATTGATAACACTCAATTAAATCAAACACTAAGTCACATTGATCGCTGGGCATTGCTCTGCAATGAACTCCCTCTCGATCAGTTAAAAAAACTTAACGCTCGTTTAAAAGTTCCAAACAACGTCAAATGGTTAAGCGAAACACTGTGCGATTTTCTAAAAAACAAATCGCTTCCTATGTCAGGTCTCGAATGGGAAACTTGGTTAACACAAGTTTCTGCTGCGAAAAAGCCAGAACGATATCAACAATTGACACACATCCTAGCCACGAAACTGGACATTAAGCAGAAGCATTGGCAAGACCTTTTAGACCAAACAAAATCTGTTTCTCCAAAAACATTGATGTCAAATGGGCATACTGGCGCTGCGCTAGGCAACGCAATCAAACACGCAAAAGCCGACGCCATTAACGCCTTAAGCGACAACCCATTAGTGCTTTAACTCAGGCTTCGTTAACTTAAGCTCTGACCCAAACCAATACAGAACTCATCCCTGAATATCGAACTCGTTAACGAGTTCGATATATTTTTACTCCAACACTTTGAGCCGAAGGCACAGCCCCAGGCTTACGTAATGTCATTCGCACTGACTCTATATCGAATAAATGCATTAGATCTGCACACAGTCGCTCAGCCAACGTTTCAATTAACTCAAACGTATTGTCTGAACAGTACTTTGCGATAAAATTCGAAATCGCTTCGTAATCGAGCGTTTTAGACAGGTCGTCAGTTTCGGCAGCAGGTCTGTTGTCATGCTCCATTTCTAAATCGAAAACCAAATTCTGAAGAATCTTCTTTTCCCATTCATAAACACCAATGACAGCGTCGACATGCAACCCCTCGATCAAAACAAGATCTTTCATATACCTAACTTCCTATAAGCGTCAAATTATATCTAATACTCTTAATACTTACGGTCCCTTCACAGGCTCAAGTTCTGATAATGGCCAGCGAGCTCTGATAGACAAGTTTAATGGCGATGATTGACCCGCTTTCAAGCGCTGTGCGCCTGCATAGGCAATCATCGCTCCATTATCAGTACAAAACTCAGGACGAGCGTAAAATACACTCCCTCGTATTTTTGCTAGTTGTGATTCAAGTTCTGTGCGGAGCCGCTTGTTTGCACTCACACCTCCTGCAATAATCAATCGCTTAAGACCTTCTTGCTCAAGTGCGCGGCGACATTTAATCACCAAGGTATCCACTACAGCTTGCTCAAAAGCAAGCGCGATATCATACTTAAATTGCTCATCAAAACGCTCATCATCCAATGAATCATGAACTGCGGTAAGGAATGCGGTTTTCAGTCCACTAAAGCTAAAATCCAATCCAGGTCGATCCGTCATAGGTCGAGGGAACTTGAGGCCTGAATTAGCATTTCCCTTTTCAGCTAACGAAGCAATGTAAGGCCCACCAGGGTAAGGTAAACCAATCATTTTAGCGGCTTTATCAAATGCCTCCCCTGCCGCATCATCCAATGATTGCCCTAGAAGCTTATATTCGCCAATCGCATCCACACGCACAAGTTGAGTGTGCCCACCCGACACTAGCAAGGCTATAAAAGGCATTTCGGGGCGATTATCTTCCAGCATCGGCGCCAGCAAATGCCCTTCCATATGATGAACTCCCAATGCAGGAATATTGAGAGACATTGCCAGAGAACGTCCAATAGTGGCACCTGCCATTAGAGCACCCACTAACCCTGGGCCACTCGTAAAAGCAACGGCATCTAACTCTGCTTTTGTCATATTGGCTTCTTCTAGCACCTCATCGATTAACGGCAACGTTTTTCGAACATGATCTCGTGAGGCTAATTCAGGCACTACTCCGCCGTATTCAGCATGCTGCTCAATTTGCGAATAAATTTTATGTGCAAGCAGTCCAGTATCAGTGTCATAAATTGCGATACCGGTTTCATCACAAGATGTTTCTAGGCCTAGTACTTTCATCACAGTGTTCTCTCAATCATTTGGTGCGCATTGTACCCCATATAGAGAGTACATTTGTATGAGGATTGATTTTTATATAGACAGTGGACATTAAGCTCTATATAATTCCGCGCGTTTTAACGTTTAAACAAAAGGCAGGTGATTCTAACTTCTTCGCTTAATCCATAGCGAAAACCTAGGCTTAGAAATAAAAAGTACCTAGTGAAAAAAGCACTACAAAGTTGATTTAATCAGCAAACATACTAACTGATTTAATCATCAGAGATAGATGCTATGTAGCAGGTCAAACCGCCATACGGCATCATATTTTCAAAATATGAGGAAGTTTGGTACAAATATCTGTATCATGCGCGCCGTTTATTTTAAACGTATAAACCCAATTTAAGGTGATATTAATGCCATCAGTAAAAGTTAAAGATAACGAACCATTTGACATCGCTCTACGTCGTTTCAAACGCTCTTGTGAAAAAGCAGGTGTTCTTGCTGAAGTTCGTCGTCGTGAGTGCTACGAGAAGCCAACTACTCTACGCAAACGCGCTGCTGCAGCTGCAGTAAAGCGTCACGCGAAGAAAGTTTCTCGTGAGCAGAAAAAATTCCAACGCTTGTACTAGAGTTTTTGTACAACGCGCATCACATACCTGCTTAAATTTGCTAGGTAATGTGCTAAGTTAATCATATTCTGATTAACACATCAGAACGGTTAGTTTTTAAACTAGCCGTTTTTTTGTTTCTGACACCGCATAGATAGGACCCTTCATATGTCTGAGTTAAAAAAGACCATTTCAGATACTTTAAAAGCTTCCATGAGAGCAAAGGAAAAAGAACGCGTTACCGTTATTCGCACCATTCTTGCGGAAATCAAACGCATTGAAGTAGACGAGCGCATTGAAGTCGATGATGCCCGCACTCTTGGCGTGCTAGATAAAATGGTTAAGCAACGCAAAGACTCTGTACAACAATTCACAGACGGCGGACGCGAAGATTTAGCAGAAATTGAACAACGAGAAATCACAATCATCAGCGAGTTTTTGCCGACTGCATTAACAGAAGATGAAATCATTGATATCGTAAAAGCAGCCATTGCAGAAACAGGTGCAGCAAGCATGCAGCAAATGGGCGCGGTTATGGCAATCGTAAAACCTCAGGTTCAAGGCCGAGGCGATATGGGTATTGTAAGCAAGCACGTCAAAGCTCTCATTGCTTAATCATCCACTAAAAACGAAGTATTATGTCGGGACGTATACCAGATCAATTTATTGATGAGCTCCTAGCTCGCACAGACATAACCGATGTGGTTTCGTCTCGAATCACCCTTAAAAAGACAGGGCAAAACTATTCAGGGCTGTGCCCTTTTCACAACGAAAAAACACCGTCTTTTAGCTTAAACCCCAATAAACAGTTCTACTATTGCTTCGGCTGTGGGGCTGGCGGGAACGCCATTTCCTTTGTTATGGAGCACGACCATCTCGATTTTGTTGAAGCAATAGAAGCTTTAGCAAAAGACGCGGGATTAGAGGTACCAAAAGAAAAAGGCGCACCCGACCGTTACGAGCAAAATGCAGAATTACTTAAACGACTTACTGAAAGCGCTCATTTCTTTCAAAGTCAGTTAACCCAAAGCCCATCAAAAAAGAAAGCAACCGATTACTTGGCAACCGAACGCGGGCTTTCAGGCCAAATCGCCAAAGTATATGGAATAGGCTTCGCGCCTCCTGGATGGGACAACTTACTTAAAGCCATTGGCAAACGGGCGGAACAGCAAGAGCAGCTTTTACAAGGCGGCATGTTGATCGAGAAAAAAGATCAACAAGGCCATTACTATGATCGTTTCAGGGATCGCATAATGTTCCCTATTCGCGACAGTAGAGGCCGCGTAATTGCCTTTGGTGGGAGAGCATTTGGCGATGAAAAACCGAAATATTTAAACTCACCAGAAACCGCCGTATTTAACAAAAGCCATGAACTATATGGCCTGTTTGAAGCCAAGCAAAACACACAAAACCTCGATCACATTATTGTTGTAGAAGGGTATATGGACGTTATTGTCCTCGCCCAATACGGCATAACCAACGCGGTCGCAACACTTGGAACATCAGTAAACAGCCAACATATCCGCAAGCTTTTCAAGCTCGTTAATAAAATAACCCTTTGTTTTGACGGAGACAAAGCGGGACGAGCAGCAGCCATTAGAGGCCTAGAAGCATCCTTGCCGGTTATGCAAGACGGAAAACAAGCTCGCTTTCTATTTTTGCCCGATGGTGAAGATCCAGACTCCCTTGTACGACAAGAAGGTCAGGAAGCATTTTTAGCAAGATTAGAAGACGCCAATTCGTTAGCGAATGTATTGTTCGAACATGCGCGAAACCAAGTTACATTAGATCACGAAGAAGGTGACGCGGAATTTGCACGCAATGCCATGACATTGATCCAACAAATTCCAAATGACATTACCTACCGCTCTGTTCTTTTAAAACAGCTATCGAATGAATCAGGTATAGAAAAAGAAGAACTTAATCAGGTCAGTATTAGCTCTCGAAAAAGCCACTACACCGAGCCAAATAACCACCAACATCATGAACACACCGCTCAGGAAAACATTCGAGACATTGATCTAGCCTACCACCCTGACAATTTCGATGATCACTATCCAGGGGCTGAATACGACAACTACACTACAGGCTCAACCCTTTATTTACCTGACTCTTTACCCAATTCAGGATTCATCGACAACCCCAGAAAAAAAGGCGGGTTTAACAAAAAAAACAATTTCGGTAAAAAAGATTTTAATACCCCTAAATTACCGCAAGCACCAAAACCACTATCAGCAATAGAACATGCCATCCTTTGCTTAATCATTCACCCAAATGTCGCTCAAGATATCGATATCCCGGATCCACTTATAAACAACAGTGATGAGTCCATTCAAACCCTTAGTACAGTCTGGCGCTACTTCTACAAAAACCCGACACACAATGCGGGTCATTTTATTTTCAATAAAAAACAGACTGCCGCTGGCAATAAAGTCATTAGCTTACTCAATCACGGCGACGCCCATACCAAAGAGAAGCTAAACAGCGCCACTCAAGAAATTTCTGACTTAATAAAAGCACTTGAACGAAATTTAGGTACAGATAACTCTACTCAGCGCTTGAAAAGCAAAGGAAGTGACTACATAAAAAGTGAAGATGGTAAACAAGACTATAGAGCGATGGTAGAACATTTACGACAACAGAAACTAAAGAAATAAAACTGCTTAAATAACGTGCAAAAAGCAACTATAACTGGAATTTTTTTACCTTTTTCAGTATAATACGCGGCTTGCTAACCCAAAACGAATTCTAACGATAGGTTGTCGAATGTCAGACACTCAACAGTCACGTCTCAAGGAACTGATAGCCAAGGGCAAAGAACAAGGTTACTTAACTTTTGCTGAAGTTAACGACCATCTTCCCGATGACCTGTCAGACCCAGAGCAGGTTGAAGAAATTGTAGCCATGATCAACGATATGGGGATCGTGGTTTCAGAGTACGCCCCAGATCGAGAAAGCCTTCTTATGGAAGAAGGTGATTCAACAGACGAAGAAGCGGCTGAAGAAGCAGCTGCAGCACTTGCTGCAGTTGAAGGTGATGTTGCACGTACAACTGATCCTGTACGTATGTACATGCGCGAAATGGGCACGGTCGAGCTTCTTACCCGTGCTGGTGAAATCGCCATTGCAAAGCGTATTGAAGAAGGTACGCGTGAAGTAATGGCATCACTGTCTTATTTCCCAGGTGCTGTCGATGTACTTTTAGATACTTACGCAAAAACACTTGAAGAAGAAGGACGCCTAAGTGATATCTTTAGCGGCTTTATCGATGGTGACGGCGAAGAGCCAGTATTTGAAGAAGTTGAAGAAGTTGTTGAAGAGCCAGAAGAAGACGAATCTGACGAAGAAGAGTCAACTGATGACGACGAAGAGGAAGAAACGGAAAGCGGTCCTGATCCGGAAGAAACAGCTCGTCGCTTTAACGAAATTCGACGTCTTCACAACGAAGTACTTGCCTTACTAGAAAACAACGATCGTCAAGATCCTGTTGTTAGAGCAAAGCAAGAAGAACTTAGCTTTCAGTTTGCCCCGATCAAACTTGTTCCAAAATTATTTGATGACCTGATTGACCGTGTCCGTTCACGTATGGATAAAGTACGCGAACAAGAACGACTTATCATGCAAGTTTGTGTACGTAAAGCTGGAATGCCTCGTACTGAGTTTTTGAAGCGCTTCCCAAGCAACGAAACGAATGCTACATGGCTACAAGAGCAAATTGATCTTGCCGCAAGCTACTCAGCAGCTTTAGAAGAAAATGAAGCGGAGTTTTCTCGCAGTCAACGCAAACTCAGAGCAATATCTAAAGATACTGGTTTGACGATTGCACAACTAAAAGAAATCAACCGTCGTATTTCTATCGGCGAAACGCGTGCTCGTCGCGCGAAGAAAGAAATGGTTGAAGCTAACTTACGTTTGGTTATTTCGATCGCTAAGAAATACACAAACCGTGGCCTACAGTTCCTTGACCTCATTCAGGAAGGTAACATCGGCCTAATGAAAGCGGTCGACAAATTCGAATACCGTCGCGGATATAAGTTTTCGACTTATGCAACATGGTGGATTCGTCAGGCTATCACTCGCTCAATTGCAGACCAAGCGCGAACGATCCGTATTCCAGTTCATATGATTGAAACAATCAACAAACTGAATCGAATCTCTCGTCAGATGCTACAGGAAATGGGTCGTGAAGCGACGCCTGAAGAGCTTGCTGTACGCATGGATATGCCAGAAGACAAAATCCGTAAGGTTTTGAAAATAGCCAAAGAACCTATCTCAATGGAAACCCCCATTGGTGATGACGAAGATTCACATCTTGGTGACTTTATTGAAGACGATGGCGCTGAATCTCCAATCGATACAGCAACCATCGAAGGCCTTAAAGAATCGACGACTACCGTTCTTGCAGGTTTGACCGCCCGTGAAGCTAAAGTTTTGCGTATGCGTTTTGGTATTGATATGAATACCGACCACACTCTTGAAGAAGTAGGTAAACAATTTGACGTAACACGTGAACGCATCCGTCAGATTGAAGCAAAAGCATTACGTAAGCTTCGTCACCCGAGTCGTTCAGAACATTTACGTAGTTTCTTAGACGAGTAGCACTAAGACTCAAATCTTTGATTCTAGATCAGAAAATCCCCAAAATGTTTGCGCATTTTGGGGATTTTTTATTTCCATTCTTATCAAACCTGTCATAGACTAAAAGTGTCTATATAAGAGTATTTGGTAAGCATAATTTGCAAAAAACACTTAAGACTTTAAACTCAAATTTGCCGTATTCGGCCTTCTTCAGACAGCCAAAGTGGCCCAGTCAATCCCTCGCTCGACCTAACTATTTACGACCCAATTCCAATAATAAGAACAGCCGCAACTTTCTCATTAGTGAACGTGTTTTTGCTAACACAGGAGTACTTTATGGAAAAGATCTATGTTCTCGATACCAACGTGCTGTTGCACGATCCACTTGCAATATATGCCTTTGCAGAACACAAAGTAGTCATCCCTATGACTGTTTTAGAGGAGCTAGATTACATTAAAGACAGACGTGACAAGGATGTAAGCAGAGAAGCACGCATTGCGATAAATACCATTGACAAGATTGTCGGTGATGCCTCCCCCAAAGCGCTACAAAATGGCGTCACCATTCACTCGCTAGAGACGGATGAATCAAAAGACAGCAGTCACGAAGGCTCTCTGGCCATCTTTCCTGATCAACAAATAACCAATACCGATAACATTCCATTTTTAAATGGAAACCATGACCACGCTAACGACAATCGAATAATCAATGTCGCCTTAAGCCTTCAGGCAACCCATCCTAAAGCCTCCGTTTGTCTTGTCACAAAAGACATCAATATGAGAATCAAAGCCAAAGGCTCTGGTTTAGAACGGGTCGAAGACTATCGCCGAGACAAAGTATTAGACGATGTAGATTTAATGAACAAGGGCTATGTCACGATCGAAGGTGAAATGTGGAACACAATTAATTCGGTTAAGACAGAAGTACACGGACACCATACCGTGCATATCATAAACAAATCGGAACTCCCTACTCTGTATCTAAATATGTTTATTCTAGATCAAAATGAGTTTGTGGGTTTTGTTGTAAATGCAGATGAAGAACATGTTTATCTTATTGATTTAAATCGACAAAAATTAATGCACCAAAGCTTTTGGGGAATACACCCTAGAAATATGGAACAAGCAATGGCGTTCTATTTATTACGCCACGACAACTCCGATCTTATGGTCATGACAGGGCCAGCAGGCTCAGGTAAAACCTTATTAGCTTTGGCCTATGCGTTGCAGGTGACGATGGAGGAGAAACGTTTTAACAAAATTATCGTAGCGCGCTCAACCCCTCCTATGGCAGAGGACATTGGCTTTTTGCCGGGTACTGAGGAAGAGAAAATGGCGCCGTGGCTTGCAGCCTTCGACGATAACTTGGAAATCCTCCACGGTGCTGATGAGCATACCTTTAGCAGTATCGACTACGTTAAACAGAAAGCAAACATTCAGTTTAAATCTCTCAACTTTATGCGAGGTCGATCTTTCAATAACGCCCTAATCATAATTGATGAGGCACAGGGACTTACGCAATTCCAGCTTAAATCCATCGTGACCCGCATAGGCAGTAATTCAAAAATTATCGTGTTAGGCAACCTAGCTCAAATCGATAACAAATACATCACACCTCTAACATCAGGATTAACGTACTTAGTAGAGAAATCAAAATCGTTCAAATATGCCAGCATTATGCATGTAAACGGAATAGAGCGAAGCCGATTAGCCGAATTTGCGGAAGAGACCTTATAAGGCCAATCAGAGATAAAAATGCCGATATACTTATATCGGCATTTTTTCGAAGAAGGATGAAACTAGAAAAGCTTAGTTTAAGTCCAGAACATCTTGCATATCATAAAGTCCATTTTCTTTACCTGCTAACCAGCTCGCAGCTCGAACCGCTCCTTTAGCAAATGTCATCCGGCTGCTCGCTTTATGAACGATTTCAATACGCTCACCTTCAGTTGCGAACCATACACTGTGATCACCCACAACGTCTCCTGCTCGAATTGTCTCAAAACCAATTTCCTTTTGAGTACGTGGACCGATTTGACCTTCACGCCCGTAGACTGCACACTCTTTTAGATCTCTTCCCAGTGCCTCTGCAACAACTTCACCCATTTTAAGGGCTGTGCCAGATGGAGAATCGACTTTATGCCTATGATGAGCTTCAACTATTTCAACGTCATACTCATCGCCTAAAATTTTGGCCGCTGTCGCCAATAGTTTTAACGTTAGATTAACGCCCACACTCATATTTGGAGCAAAGACGATAGGCGCTTTATTCGAAGCAGAGTCTAAAACATCCTTTTGCTCATCCGATAAACCTGTTGTGCCAATAACAATTGCTTTATTGTTTTTTGAACAGAATTCGACATTTTCCATCGTCAAAGCTGGCGATGTGAAATCGATAAGAACATCAAAATCCGATTTACAATTTTCAAGTGAATCGACTAACGAAACACCAAGCTTACCCACGCCTGCAATTTCACCAGCATCAACACCCACTAATGAACTACCAGGCTTAACCAAAGCGGCACCAAGTTCAACGCCGTCCGCCTCAACAGTAGCCTGAATTAAATTTTTCCCCATGCGCCCAGAAGCGCCAATTATCGCGATTCGCATTCGTTAATAATCCTATTCGTTTATTTCGCAAACCATATCAAATCTTCTCAAAAATCTCAGCCTTAAAACGAAAAAAGCGGTCAATATGACCGCTTTTAACTTTATATCTCAAATATCTTAGAATATTTCATCCGGCGCCAACTCAAACGTATCATCTATAGTTGATTGGTCAAATTCAAAAACGGTGTCATCACCCGACGGTGAAGACACACCTTGGCGAACAACAGGTCTAGACAGATCATTTTGCTTAATCACTATTTCTACTCGGCGATTTTCAGCTCTGTTTGCAGATGTGTCATTAGGCACCAAAGGACGTGTATCCGCAAAACCTGTTACTGCAAAACGACTTTGATCCAATGACCCTGTTGTAAACAGCTCTTCTGCCACTGCAATAGCACGAGCGGATGATAGCTGCCAGTTCGATTGGAAGCGACGACTCTCTATCGGAATATTATCAGTGTGACCTTCAACAGAGATGGTGCCTTTAACCCCAACCAATACCTCGCGAACCATATCAATAACAGGGATAAAATCGAAGTTCAATTCCGCAGAACCTGACTCAAACGATCCTTTGTCTTTCAAACGAATCGTGATCGTTTTTTCCTGAGTCTCTACCTCTACAGTACCTTTGGAAATCTCTTCTTTCATTACAGAAGAAATTTGTTGCGCATCCTCTTCTGTTTGCTGAATTTGCTTCTCTCGCTCTAGATCCGCTTTAGATTTATCGACAAAAGTAGATGGAGACGGTTGGCCAGCCCCTTCTTGCTCATTAAGCTCGGCAGTATCAGGTTTACACAATACTTCTAGTGTATTCTCAGGACGATCATCCGCTTTTTGGCGTACCTCGTTGATCGGCGTGGGCTCAGGTCGCCCTGGACTAAACTCTTGAGCAATGATCGAGGTCCCCATAGGAATAGACTGCGCCTCAATCTGTTTTTGCACACCAAATGCTTCTCGCATGGAACCTGCAAGTTGCTTAAATTTCAGTACGTCCATTTCTGCGAAAGACAACAAGAGTACAAAGAAACACATAAGCAAAGACATCAAGTCCGCAAACGTTCCCATGTAGGCAGGAAGCCCTTCTATACACTCGGGACAATCCTGTTCTTCTTCATCACTCATATTTATTTATCCAATGACATTCAACTAACAAACTGCACGTAAACGCTTGTAAAACGTAACTACTCTCGTTCAGTTCGTTTTCCTTCTGCAATAAAGGTTTTCAATGAACCATCAAGAACTCGGGGGTTTTGTCCGGCTTGAATAGCAAGCAACGCATCTAAGATCAACTGTTGACACATCAGCTCTTCGTTAGCGCGGTTTTCCAGCTTTGCCTGAATCGGCAAACATATCATGTTAGCAAGCATAGCACCGTACAGTGTCGTAAGAAGTGCGACGGCCATCGCAGGTCCAATCGATTTGGGGTCATCCATGTTTGCAAGCATCTGAACTAGACCCACCAGCGTTCCGATCATTCCCATTGCGGGCCCAACATCGCCAAGCGCTTTAAATATCTTTGCGCCATTATCATGTCGAGTAAACGCCATATTCATGTCTTTAGAAAGCTGGCCCTTTACGACCGAACCATCATGACCGTCCACCAACATTTGAATCCCTTTGGATAAAAATGGGTGACTAACTTCCTTTCCTTCTAAAGAAAGCAATCCGCCTTTTCTCGCTTCATCCGCCAAGCCATAAACTTCGTCAATAAGCGCTTCTAATGGAACACTTTTAAACATAAAAGCTTTAGCCGCAACTTTACCGGCGCCTAAAAACTGTCCTAACGGATATTGCATCAACGTTACGAAGGTGGACCCAATCAGTACAATCAATATCGACGCGGGGTCTACAAACATCCCGGCGGAGCCACCTAATATGATCGCCATCAAGATGATAACAAATGAGCCTACTAGCCCAACTAACGTCGCGAGATCCACACACGTCTCCTAAATAAAAAAGCTATAATGCCTAATAGTTTACCCAATATTATATAATATTGACCTACTTTTGATTTAACTAGTCATATAAATTTGTAATTAATGAATATCTAACTCGAAGATTAGTTTAATTTCTGTTACAAAATGTAGAATATGCCGAGTTCAAACATCGCCTTTAAGCGCATTAGTGAGAAAGCAGAATGTCACGTAAAACCAGTGTTCGTCACTTTGAAGATAACTTAAGCGAGTTAGAAAACATTGTAACACAGCTTGAGTCAAATCAACTGTCCCTTGAAGACGCTCTAAAAGCATTTGAGAAAGGCGTTAAGTTGAGTAAAGATTGCCAATCCGTATTAACTCAAGCCGAGCAAAAAGTTCAAATTCTTGTTGAAAAACAAGATGGTGAGAGATTAGAAAATTTCAACCCGGAAGACAATCAGTGAATTTAGAACAGTTCTCACGTTACTCTTGTGAACGAGTGGATCAGTACCTTACCGATCGATTAACACACTACAACGCCGCCAACTACCTACACGAAGCCATTCAATATAGCTTATTTAACGGTGGTAAGCGTGTTCGACCTATGCTCGTTTACGCAACCGCGCAATTGTTTTCAAAACCGAATTCATTGACCGATGCAGCCGCAGCCGCATTGGAGTCTATTCATGCCTACTCGTTAGTGCATGATGACCTTCCAGCAATGGACGATGACGACCTTAGACGCGGTAAACCAACATGCCATATACAATTTGATGAGGCGACCGCTATATTGGCAGGGGATGCATTGCAAACATTCGCCTTTGAGCTCCTTAGCGCCCCATATAACCACCAAAGCGAACATCTACCTTCCAACCACGAAAGCCTTCAACTAAAGCTTGTCAGAAGCCTAAGCCATGCATCAGGTCGATTTGGAATGGTAACGGGCCAGATGATTGATCTAAATAACGTCAATCAAAGTATTACTCTTAAAGCGTTAGAAGAAATGCATCAACACAAAACGGGTGCCTTAATTCGCGCCAGTGTATTGATGGGCGCTCAAAGCGTGGGTATCGAAGATATTGAGACGCTAGCCCGTCTCGACACCTACGCTGCCGCTATTGGACTCGCTTTTCAGGTACAGGACGATATCATTGATTTAACCAGTGATACACAAACACTAGGAAAAAATCAGTTTTCTGATGCGGAAGCAAATAAGCCTACGTACCCTAAGCTTCTTGGATTGAACGGTGCGAAAGAAAAAGCAAACGCTCTAAAAGAAGAAGCAATTGCCGCTATTTCACCATTTGGTGACGAAGCAGCGCCGCTAATCCAGTTAGCGAACTATATTATTAGTCGTAACCACTGATATACTTACGGCATAATTACATTTCTAAAAATCATAACTTTATTCGGTGCCCATGCTGTTCGAAGAATTTCCAACGAGTCGCCCCAATACTCCCTTGTTAGATCAGATCGATAAACCGTCTGATCTTCGCGCGTTACCTAAAGATGCGCTTCCTACTCTGATCAAAGAGCTGAGGGAATATTTATTATATAGCGTTAGCCAAACGGGCGGCCACTTTGGAGCCGGCTTAGGCGTAATAGAATTAACAGTCGCGCTTCACTATATCTATGATACCCCGGAAGATCGTATTGTGTGGGATGTTGGACACCAAGCCTACCCTCACAAAATCCTAACAGGTCGAAGAGATAAACTTCTCTCTATCCGTCAGGAAAACGGTCTCACAGGCTTTCCTAAACGAGGAGAAAGCGACTACGACACGTTTGGTGTCGGTCACTCCAGTACCTCTATTGGAGCCGCATTAGGCATGTCTATTGCGAACAAGATCTTAGAGAAAGAGCGAAAATCCGTTGCTGTCATCGGCGACGGAGCCATGTCGGCAGGAATGGCATTTGAAGCACTCAACCATGCAGGCGATGTAAAAGCCGACATGCTCGTCATCCTAAATGACAATGAGATGTCTATTTCTGCACCCGTTGGCGCACTGTCCAATTATTTTTCTCGTATCTGGGCTAGTAAAACGTATGCCCATATTCGAGAAGGGGGTAGAAAAGTCTTTTCTGGTCTTCCGACAGCCTTAGAAATTGCACGTAAAGCGGAAGAGCATATGAAGGGTATGGTTGCACCCGGCACAATGTTTGAGGAATTAGGGTTTAACTATATTGGCCCTATCGATGGACATGACATAGAGCTGTTGCTTTCAACCCTTTCAAATATGAAAGACCGTTCAGGTCCTCAATTCCTTCATATTATTACTAAGAAAGGCAAAGGTTTTGAACCTGCTGAAGGCGATCCTATTGGTTATCACGCCATCAACAAAATTGACCCTGATAAAGTATCTGGATCAAAAAGTAGTGCGAAAGAAACTAAAAAAGCACTTCCAAAATACAGTAATATTTTTGGGAAATGGATCTGTGACGCAGCTGAGGCTGACGGCCGTTTAGCTGCAATTACTCCAGCGATGAAAGAAGGCTCAGACCTAATCGAGTTTGCTGAACGCTTCCCTAAACGCTATTTTGACGTCGCAATTGCCGAACAGCATGCCGTTACATTAGCAGCGGGTATGGCATGCGACGAAATGAAACCCGTTGTAGCGATCTATTCTACCTTTTTACAGCGTGGCTACGATCAGCTAATTCACGACGTCGCACTGCAAAATCTAGACGTATTGTTCGCGATAGACAGAGCGGGTCTAGTAGGTGAAGACGGTCCAACACATGCAGGAGCTTACGACCTAAGCTATTTACGATGCATTCCCAACATGATCGTTATGGCCCCTTCTGATGAAGACGAGTGCCGAAAAATGCTGCAAACAGGATATGAATACCCCGGCCCCGCAGCGGTTCGATACCCTAGAGGCACAGGTGTAGGTATCGAAATGAGCGAACAGCTTGATACCATAGAATTAGGAAAATCACGTACGCTTCATGAAGGCAATTCCGGCATTGTAATCTGTTCATTTGGGCGACCTACATATGATGCAAGGCTAGCGGCAGACACACTAGACGCCACGCTAATCGATATGCGCTTTGTGAAACCTCTTGATCATAAGGTATTACGTTCTTTGCGCGGTAAAAAGCTGCTTGTTACCGTTGAAGAGAATGCCATTATGGGCGGTGCTGGCTCCGCTGTATCGGAGTTTTTGCTTGAGGAAAACATCCTTATCCCGACCCTTCACCTCGGCTTACCTGACCGGTACGAAGAGCACGCCAAGCATCAAGATATGTTAAAACGAATAGGATTGGATGCGGACGGAATTCTTGCCGCAATCGAAACAAAGCTCACGACGATCTAAAAGTAAAACAAAAATATCGCACATGTAAGAATGTGCGATATTTTTATATAACCGCTCTAAATAAGCGCTCTCAGAGCGTCAATCAATGCATTCATTTCTTCATCCGTACCAATTGTGATACGCATGTACTCACCAATTCTAGGCTTGTTGCCAAAGTAGCGAACGAGAATCCCCTGTTCTTTTAATGCCATGTAAATCGACTCTGCCTGTTTTTCAGGGTGTGTAACAAACACAAAGTTAGTCGATGAGTCCAATACCTGAAAGCCCAATGCTTTTAGTTCTATAGCAGCCCACTGCCGAGTAACAATAGTCTTTTCACTGATTTCACGCAGGTATTCAGCATCTTCAACGGCCGCCGTCGCGCCCGCCAATGCAATGCGATCAATCGGGTAAGAATTAAATGAGTTCTTAATTCTCTCCAGACCTTCAATAAGGTCTTTATGACCAAGAGCGTATCCCACTCGAATACCCGCTAATGCACGAGATTTAGACAGGGTTTGCACTACCAGTAAATTTGGATATTGATTAACCAGACTCGCAGCACTGCCTGCACCAAAATCAACATATGCCTCATCGACTAATACCACCACATCGGGGTTTGCGTGTAATACCGACTCAATTTTATCCAGCGACAACGCTTTTCCTGTTGGGGCATTAGGGTTTGTCACTACTACACCAGAGACATCAAGGTCTTGATAATCTTGAACATCAATATCAAAACTCTCGGTTAACGGAATAATTTTCGGTGTAATGCTATAAAGTTGCGCATATACCTTATAAAAACTGTACGTAATGTCAGCAAAGGCTAATGGCTTACCACCCGAAAAATATCCCATAAATGCATGTGCAAGGACTTCATCAGAACCATTGCCCACGAATACCTGATTTTCTTCTAACCCATAACTTTTAGACAACGCCTTCTTGAGCGAAGAACTGTTTGGGTCTGGATATAAGCGCAAATCGCTTCCAACCATATCCTGCATAGCCGAAACAGCCTTTGGTGACGGCGCATAGGGGCTTTCATTGGTATTTAGCTTAATATACTTCTTGTCCTGTGGCTGTTCACCGGGCACATATGGATCAAGGTTTGCAATTTTATCAGTCCAAAAACGGCTCATACTCTTTTCCTTTGTCTGGGAAATCACCCCTTGGTATGCGCTCTTTATAGGAACGGTAAGGGTCATTTTTTATAAAAATAAGGCCTCATCTGAGGCCTTATTTACATCTAATCCAAAAACCTCTCTTAGTCTTGAGGCTTCATATGTGGGAACAATAAAACGTCGCGGATCGAAGGGGAGTCGGTAAACAACATTACCAGACGGTCGATACCAATACCTTCTCCTGCGGTCGGCGGAAGACCGTATTCCAATGCGTTGATGTAATCCGCGTCATAATGCATTGCTTCATCATCGCCCGCATCCTTTTCTTCAACTTGACGACGAAAACGTTCAGCTTGATCTTCAGGGTCGTTAAGCTCTGAAAAGCCATTCGCTATTTCACGTCCGCCTACAAAAAATTCAAAACGATCAGTAATAAACTCATTCGCATCATTGCGGCGCGCCAACGGAGACACTTCTGCTGGATATTCCGTAATGAACGTAGGTTGAATTAGCTTACTCTCCGCCGTTTCTTCAAATATTTCAGTCCACAGTTTACCAAGACCCCAAATTGGCTTAACGTCAATATGAAGGTTATTCGCAACTTCTGTTGCTTTCTCGACTGTACTAAGGTCTTCAGCGGTCAATTCTGGATTAAAATGCAGAATTGATTCAAGCATCGTCATACGTGCAAATGGAGCACCGAAATCAAATTCGTGTTCTTGATATGAAACCGTCGTTGTTCCCAATACTTTCTCTGATACAGTACGAAGCATGTCTTCTGTAAGATCCATTAGATCTTTATAGTCAGCATAGGCTTGGTAAAACTCTATCATAGTAAATTCTGGGTTGTGTCGAGTCGAAACGCCCTCATTACGGAAGTTACGGTTGATCTCAAATACACGCTCAAATCCACCTACGACCAAACGCTTAAGATAAAGCTCGGGCGCAATACGCATGTACATCTGCATATCCATCGCATTATGATGCGTAACAAAAGGACGTGCTGTCGCGCCACCCGGTATTGTTTGCAACATTGGTGTTTCAACTTCCATAAAACGGCGATCTTCTAAGAAGCGGCGAATTGTAGAAATAATCTTTGAACGCATTTCAAATGTGGTGCGAGACTCTTCATTTACAATCAAGTCAACATAACGTTGGCGGTAACGCATTTCCATATCCGCCAAACCTTTATGTTTATCGGGTAACGGGCGCAACGATTTAGTGAGTAACTCTGCCGTTTGCATATCGATGTAAAGATCACCTTTACCCGATTTATGGACTGGTCCAGAGACACCAATAATGTCTCCCAAATCCCATGTTTTCTGCTCAGCTAACAACTCTGGCGCTAACGCCTTACGGTTTACATACGCCTGAATTTGACCTGTCATGTCTTGAAGCAACATGAAGGCACCACGATTACGAACGATACGACCTGCAATGAATACTTTGTGATCTTTTTCTTCTAGATCGGCTTTCTCAAAATCACCGAACTCAGACTGAAGATCTGCTGCATATGCATCTCGGCGGAAACCATTTGGAAACGCAATGCGCTCTTCACGGATGGCAGCCAGCTTCGCACGGCGTTCAGCAACCAAACGGTTATCTTCACTTGCCAATGCATTTTCTGTATTCGTTTCGTTCGACATGTGTTTTATCTACTCTTAAAAATTAATCTATGTCTTCATTCGCGCACGCTTGCGCAAAGAAATCTATCGTAAATTATGGGCGTAATCCATTAAAGCCCTTGTTTTAAACTCGCCACTATAAATTGATCCAGGTTTCCATCTAAAACAGAACCTGTGTTGGACGATTCAACCCCAGTACGCAGGTCTTTAATACGTGACGCATCCAATACATAGGAGCGAATTTGACTGCCCCAGCCGATGTCAGATTTTGTTTCTTCTAAGGCTTGAGCCGCTTCTGAGCGTTTCAACATCTCAAGTTCATATAACTTCGCGCGCAATTGTTTCATCGCAAAGTCTTTGTTTGCATGTTGAGAACGTTGGTTTTGACATTGTACGACCGTGTTTGTCGGAACGTGCGTAATACGTACCGCAGAATCGGTGGTATTCACGTGTTGACCACCCGCACCTGAAGAACGGTACGTATCAATGCGAAGGTCTGCTGGGTTGATGTCAATCTCGACGTTATCGTCGATTTCAGGCGAAACGAAAACCGAAGCAAACGAAGTGTGGCGTCGATTGCCCGAATCAAATGGCGATTTACGAACCAACCTATGAACGCCGGTTTCCGTTCTTAACCAACCAAAAGCATATTCGCCATCTAAGCGCACTGTGGCTGATTTGATGCCCGCGACCTCACCTTCAGAGACTTCCATAAGCTCAACTTTAAAGCCTTTATCTTCCCCCCAGCGTAAGAACATACGCAGTAACATATTGGCCCAATCCTGAGCCTCTGTACCACCTGACCCTGACTGGATTTCCAAAAATGCGGAGTTCTCATCCATTTCACCCGAAAACATCCGTCTGAATTCAAGTTTAGCTAACTGCTCATCCATATCGGCAAGTTCTAGCTCAACCGCTTCTACTGAATCAGCGTCATCTTCTTCTACCGCCATCTCCAGAAGATCTCGTGAATCTTCTACACCAGATTCCAAATTATCCAGTGTTTCAACTACGGTTTCCAAAGCGGAACGTTCTTTACCTAATTTTTGCGCATATTCAGGGTCGTTCCAGATCTCTGGATCTTCTAATTCACGACTTACTTCTTCTAGACGCTCTTTCTTAGCATCGTAGTCAAAGATACCCCCGAAGAATTTGGGAGCGCTCAGAAAGGTCTTTTATCTTAGAAAGGATTGGGTTGATTTCCATATTGGCTTTAATCTGCTATAAATCTTATGTATTTAGTTAAGTGCGCAATTGTAACCAATTTACACGCGGCATAAAATGTTCCAGTGTCTCGAATAATGCAATTTGTGCAGAAATTAGCCTGCGTGGGGAAAAATGATGGAAAAGCCAACAGTCGATGTCGATATTTTAGGTCAATATTATAAAATTAATTGCCCTAAAGGACATGAAGCCGACCTTAATGAAGCGGCAGAGTATTTAAACAAACAAATGAAAGAAATCCGCGCCAGCGGCAAAGTGATTGGCCTTGAGAAAATAGCCATCATCGCAGCATTGAATATTACTCACGATATGTTGAGTGGTCGAAAATACGCACGTTCAAATGAGCAACAGCTTAGAGAGCTTACCTCTCAGCTTGATTCTGCTCTATCACATCAAACAAAAGCAGGTTAGTAATTGTATACTCCGTAATCTCATTTCCTCATTTCAAGCCTTTTCCACACGAAATTTCTTCATGGCATAGGAAACGATAGCTGTTATGCCAGATGATTTTATTATTAAGTTCATCTATACTGCGTTTGTTTCCTGGGTTGTTCGAAGCGGCTTAACGCCCTTGAGCCTATGAGCAAAAACCCGGACGGAGCCTGTGAGTTTGGTGTGCATGTCCGTGCGTCGGAAAGCCTAAAGAGCTCCAGATCTATCCACCTTGAACCACTGGGTTCAAGGCCAATAGCCGAAACGGCAACTTGGGAAACTTCTTTTTTCTTTTGTTATACATCTTCAAGGCATTTTTACGCTTCTTACAACATCCTTTTAAGTGGATAGTCTGACTATTGCGTTTGTTTACTTCCGATGCCCTATGAGAGTTCTATTAGAATTTTCAAACAACCTCCTCAGTGTATTCTGGCAAAAAATTGTCGCAAACATCCTTATCTCATCACTTAACTCTGCTATTTTCTAAGTCGGATCGAAAACCTTAGTAAATTGCATTATTCGCGTGGAGCTACCTGTGTCATCAATTGAATCAAGAAAACGGCTTCGTAAAGAGTTAAGACAAAAAAGACAAGCTCTCACTGCAATCGAACAAGAAAACGCCGCGATCAAATTGCTCGATCAATGGCAAACGGGCCTACTTGCTCAGGTGAATCAGAAGCAGATCAAAAAGGTTGCAATCTACCTTACAAACGATGGTGAACTTTCTCCGCATATGATCGCAGATCATGTTTTTCATAATGGTTCTGTTGAAAAAGAGATTGAGCTTTTTTTGCCTATTTTAGAACGTGAAGCACTTTTATTTGCCCGCTACTCCAAGAATAGCCAATGGCAAAAAAATCGTTATGGCATAAAAGAGCCCATTGATGATTCACCCTTAGAGCCACACGAACTCGATCTAGTACTGCTTCCACTCGTCGGATTCGATGAACATGGAGGAAGATTGGGAATGGGAGGAGGGTTTTACGATAAATCTTTCGAACACAAAGAAAATCAAAAACGCCCACTCTTAGTTGGACTTGCTCACGAATGCCAGAAAGTGGAAATGCTTCCAATCGAATCTTGGGATGTCCCATTGGACGGAATAATGACGCCTGAACGCGTTATTGTCTTCTAAGCGTGTACAGCTTTTCTATAAGAAACTCTCTATAAGAAAACTCTTCATTCAGGGTGTCTAGTTGATTAATCATAGTAATCGAGTCTAGTTAATCGAGAGTTACTCTCAAATTTACCTTTCCAGCCGAAACCGATTCGATTTGCAGGCTGTCAATACGAACTCGCTCACGAGCAAGCTCTCGTAACCATCTACTCACCACTGTAAACGAAGCGTTTGACGCCCAAATTTGAAGTCTGGTTGCATTCTCCGCACTGATACGCTCCGCAACGAGGCCTGCTCTTTTGGATGCCGAGTTCACCAATGCTCTAAGCTGATTTGCATTTCTGTCTGTAAAATTGACCGCTCCGTTCTTAGTATTCAATGATGCGAGTTTCTCTGCATTTTTTACAATCGTTTGATAATGCTCAAGCGCTGATTTCAATTCAGATTGCGCTCGGTCATTCTGATCTTTTGCGGGCTGCCAAACGCCATAAAAAGCAGTTAATACCAACAGAGAAATAGTCGCAACAATAACCAACCACTGCTCTCTTAACGAACGCCTTTGAAATTGTAGCCATAGAGACATTAATGTTGGACTGCTCTGAAACTGGAGAACTAACCACTGCTTCATTTTATATTTCCCTGTAGCTGAAATGCACCAATGTATTCAGCGCCACGCTTCAAAACCTGATCCAATTGTACGTCAAATCCTTGCTTATCAAACTCACTTACTAAACGATCAAATACATCTCGATTTTTGGCTCGCCATTGAATTCGGTAGCTTTCATTCCTGTAGTTGACACTCACAATGGAGTGGTTACCACGCACAGATTGACGCGCTTGATCAATAATATTAAGAACTTGATAAGGTGAGTGAGCAGATTTAGCGCTGTTTGTTTGATGAGACTGCCTTAATTTTGCTTTCAATTGACGAGACAGGTTTACAATACGACCTTCTTCAGGAACAAGGCGCAAAAATGCCTGTTTAGATTTATCATTGACTGCGTATATTTGATCGTTCAGACGCTCTGTTTCTGAATTCATAGAAAAGATTAAGGTTGCAAACAATACCGAAGCTGCGACAGCAACCCACTTCCAACCCCATAGCGTTTGAATGATCGCGGATTGCTTCCCAAACTCACCTCGGCACAAATCCATGCCTTGCCAGGCTTTTCGATTAGACAATTGATACGCTATAAAATCTCGATCACTTTCAGGGTCTGACTTAAGTTCATTTCCTTGGACAACCCCCTCAGCGAGTTCATTTGGAATTTGTATTAGCTGATTATGATCCCAAGTATAAACTTCATCATTAAACACACAAAAATCAGACGATCCAAACTGGTCGCATAACCAAGCCTGAGGGAGAAGGAAGTTCGTACGAGTAGTATTTAGCGTCTCAAACATCGCTAGCCATTCATGCATGCTCGATTTTGAAACAATATTTGCAATAGCAAATGACTGAACAGTCGCTGCATCTTGAACTTGTGAAGCATCTTCATCATCATTCGCCAAAACATCCGAATTACTTTGTGAAGAAGTATTTAAATACGACTGTTTTAACGTAGTAGTAACAAAGTGAGTATCTTCAACTGATTGAGCAATGTGTGATTCCAACAAAAAAGGCGCAATCTTATCTAGATGGCGTGCCTGCCCTTTTTGCAGTTCAAACTGGTGAAATTGACCTCGCCATGCGGGAAGCAAGATTATTAATTCGAACGGAGTTAGGTCGTCTTTTTGAGCCTCTGACATCCAGTCTTTAAACGACTCAAAAGAGCAATTTTTCTGCTCTTCTTCAATGTTGCCTTGCTCTGAAAAAGACCAAAAAGAAACGCTCCACTTTTTCAGCTCGTCGAACTCTTCCTTTAGCGCTAAAACCAACTGCTTCAAGTGGCTTACCTCAATTTGTATTCGTCGCAGTTACACCAAGATATTGGAGTAACTTATTGGATATTGTTTCGAACGGCGCAAACGACCGATAATAGGTTGATATCATACCATCGTCATTTTTATAGAGAAGAGAATGCAAAAATCGATTAGGCCTGTCTTTCTCCTCAAGCACAATAAACGCCTCTATATATTGAGTGTCTGTGCGCCAATCGTTATCTTCTAGGTCTTGGGATTCAAACGCTTCGTCTTGTAGGAAGTCATTAATATCTTCAAAGCCCGCGCTTTGAATTCTCGCCTCCAATTTAGAGAACGCATCTGCGGTCAAATCTGGAAGCATTGCCTTTAAAACAATGCTAGACGTACGGTTGATATTTAAGCCGTTGTATCTGGGTAAAGCACATACATAGGGGGAAATTTTTTCCACTAGTTCTTCGTCCAAGCCTAGCTGCTTCCATTCCGTATCTGCAACAAAAGGAGCATCCGAGGTGCGATGACTGAGTTTTTTCCCAAGATAATATTCGTCCTCCCTTCCATCAGCCCCTGTGAGACTTTGATCATCATCTACCCAATCTTCAACCCAATCAACCCAGCTGCCGTCGACGCCTATTTGATTAGCAACCGATTTAAAGCGAGTATAAGACTCTTCTCGAAGATCCTCATCCGCCAACACATTGACATTCATACAAGATTGCATGTCAATCAAAGTGATATGCAGCTTCTGATTTTCATTATCTAATGCTAAGACTTCGTCGGCTAGCAGTCTACTTTGAGATACTTGCTGCTGAGACGAATCAGAAGTTGCAGATCCTGTTAAAGATAGCTCAGAAAACCACTGAACCGCCCATGCCTCTCCACCAAATAGAATCTCTTTGTATACATTATCTTCATTGATTTTTTCATACAGCGCACTTTCGTCGTCGATATAAGACAAGACCTTTACAGCAATCCCGCTGACTAATGCAAAAACCATCAGCGCCAAAATCAAGGCAACGCCTTTTTTATTTGAAGCACCTATCATCCGTTATTACTCCCGGAGTCATTGCTCTCATGAGGGAAAGTCGGAACTTCGAATATTCGCTCAAACGATTCGCCCTCCTTCATAGATATATGAACTTTAACCGCGATGGGAAGAGGCTCAGATTGATCCGTTACACCCGGTAAATAATTGTCTTCCTCTGGCCACACCTTGACCCAACCTTTTTCACCCAGCACTTCGATTAATAGCGTTTCGACGTCATTGAAAACTTGTACGGAAGGCACACTGTCTTGATCACGGTCCAATATACGCCAGTAACGCCGATAAAAGGTCTCGTTGGAGATTGAATATTGAATTCGCTGAAGTTGAGAGCGTTCTTCTGCGAGAGGATTTTTCCACCCCGCTCGGGTAAAACTCAATTGGCTATTGTTCAGACTTAATGCCGGAGCTGACTCTCCCAGCTCATCTCGTATTGGGCGGTTAACGATTTGTGATAAATCCCCTTCAATCCAAAGCCAAACACGAGCGAGTTTTTCAATTTTATCGGCATGATTAGATATGCTGTTCTGGAGACGAATACCGGACTCAACCATTCGTGTTGAGACAATGCTAACAAAGCCCAAAATAGCCAATACAATGAGAACTTCAATTAACGTAAAGCCAGCGAATCGTTTTTTCATTGCGTAGCCTTTCTGCCGCTAGGAAAGAAGGCTTTGAGAGAGTAAATGGGGGACTCTGCATTAGGTGGATTAAACACATCGACACGATATCGATTTAACAAATCGGTTTGCTTTTCCAATTCTATTTTAGAACGCCATTGCAAACCGCCTTGCTCTGTCGATTGTTCATCCAAGCTTGGCTTCTGACCTTGTTTGATAGCAATTCGAGCGAGCGTAACTCGATCTTTAGCGACCCAAGTCGCCATGATTTTTCTCTTAAGATAATCGCTATGTTCAACACTTCCAGTGCTAGTCTGCATCATTGTAACGCCCACTAGCGATAAGATGACAAGCGCCATTAACACTTCTATTAAAGTAAAACCCGAATATTGTTTAACGAATTTCAATCGCATTGATCCCATCTCCGGTAACCGTTAATGAGAGCTCACCTTTATGCAATAATATCGAAAAAGGTAAATATTCGCCGCTGGCCAAAAACACAAATTGAGCATTATTAGAGAAAGACAACGCTGAAAGAGCCTGCTTCAATGCTTTTAATTCAACATCATAATCGTAGCGAATGTTAACATCCGATTCATGAAAAGCGTCCTCTTGCATCCACTTCACAGTCTCATCACTTGAGTTCGTACCCAATGCATCTGATCTGTTTGCTTCTACCGGAATCCATTGAGTCCATTGGCCATTGCTGAGAGAAATAATACTTGTTGATCCTGACAACCAAGCATTCTCAGCTATTTTTTGTAACTCGAAACGAAGTGTTTGGGCTTCACGTTCTAATGACTCTTCATCTGAATCAATCGATATATTCGGAGCCACCAAGCTGAGCATCGCACCCAATATGGCAAGCACCACAAGCAGCTCTAACAAGGTAAAAGCAGCTTGTGGTTTTTTAAGCAGTCTCATTTAAAAGAAAGATTATAAATCAGATGAACTTAAATCTTCGGCATCATCATCACCGCCTTCTCGGCCATCAGATCCTAGCGAAATAAGGTCATAATCTCCTGTTGAACCTGGGCTAACATAAACAAAATCGTTACTCCAAGGGTCCTTTGGCAACTTAGAAAGGTATCCACCCGATTTCCAGTTACGAGCCTCTGGAAAACCAGAGGGTTTAGATACAAGCGCTTCCAGACCTTGCGCTGTAGAGGGGAAATTTCCATTGTCTAATTTATATAGATTCAAAGCGTTAACTACGTCACGCATTTGCGTTTTAGCAACGGTAACTTTCGCTTCATCAGCACGCCCAAGGATATTGGGTGCGATCAGGCCAATTAGAGCCCCTAAGATGACAAGAACAACCATCAATTCAAGTAACGTAAAACCACGTTTACTTTGTTTATTACGTGGATGTCTAGCGGGTGTTATAGCGGTCGTTGATTTTAGGCTATTCATAGTATTGTTACTTTCGAATTCGTTGGTATCTGCATACTCATTCGCGGTGTGCGTCTGTTTATTTCGTGTAAAGCGGAACATGTGTACTCCTCATTCCTAAGCCATTTATCCTAACAATTGGTTCATGTTCATAATGGGCAATAATATCGCCATCACGATCATCATAACAACTCCACCCATTACAAGCAGCATAATTGGCTCAAATAGGCTTACCATAGCAGTGATCCAATTATTTGTGTCGTCCTCCTGCTGCCTTGCTGCTTTAGACAGCATAATATCCAAATCGCCGCTTCGTTCACCGCTAATAATAAGTTGAAGCATCATAGGGGGAAGTAATTTCGTTTTGTTTAATGCATCCCCAAGTGATCCACCTTCTCTAATGCTTTGTTGAGCCTTTTCAAGACGATTTTGAATACTTCTATTCGAAGAGACTTGTGTGGCAATGGACATCGCTTCAACAAGCGAAACACCACTAGAGGTGAGCATTGAGAGCGTACTAACAAAGCGGGTAATTTGAACCGTTTTAATCATACTTCTCAACACAGGAACCAACAACACCCAACGATCTCGCAACTTTCGAAAAGATTCCTTTTGAATCAATACGATATACAGCAAAAGAACAGCAACAATAATAATAAATGTCATTCTACCATTGCTTTGAATCCAATTGCTTATTGCGAGCATAACTTGAGTAATCTGAGGTAATGCCGCATCTTGTCTCTCAAAAACAGACACAATGTCTGGCATTACCGAGCCAAGCAAAAACACCACAATACTGATGGCAACAATCGTCAAAATAGCAGGGTATAACATTGCCATTTGAAGCTTCTGTTGGTTCCCTCGAACACGTTCACTGTAATCCGCAAGTTGCATTAACACTTGTGACAAGCCGCCAGACTCTTCACCGGCTTTAATACTGGCACGAAATAATATGGGAAAGGCTTTGGGATATTCTGCTAAAGCACTGGCCAAAGGGTGCCCTTCGAGTACTTTAGAGCGAATCGCCAGCAACATACTGCGAATTCTTTGCTTGGTGGTTTGTTGAGCAACCCCTGATAGGGCTTCTTCAATCGGCATTCCCGCATCAATAAGAGTCGCAAGCTGTCGAGTTACCAAAGCACGCTCTTTGACATCGATCGAGAGGGAAAAAAAGCTACTTTTACTTTGCTCCTTTCCCTTACGAGAATCAATTAGGACTAACCCTTGCTCTCTAAGGCGCTGACGCAGCATACGTTCATTATCCGCTTCCAGCACCCCTTTTTTCTTTTTACCTTGATTGTTTAAGGCGGTATATTCAAACGCTGCCATACTGTCGTTTATTCCTTAATGGTTTAACCCATTCCGCCTTCTTGCGTAACCGTTACTCTAAGAACTTCTTCTAAGCTCGTACTGCCCAGCAGTACTTTTTGAACCCCATCGTCTCGTAGACTCGCATGACGATGGCGTGCCGCTTTTTCAAGTTCCTGCTCGCCCGCTTGAGAGTGAACGAGTGACTGTACCTCGGCGTCCATTTCCAAAATTTCATATAATCCTAATCGGCCTCGGTACCCTTGACCAAAGCAATGCTCACACCCAACTGAGACATAATGAATCACCTCTTGATCAAGCGGTTTTTTCATCAATATCTTAGCTGCGTCGTCTGCAACTTCGGGCTGTTTACAATGATCACATAATTTTCGCACTAAGCGCTGAGAAATAACCCCAACCACAGATGAGGAAAGCAAATAAGACTCAACCCCCATATCTTGCAACCGTGTAATCGCACCTGAAGCACTGTTGGTATGGAGCGTCGATAATACCAGATGGCCAGTGAGAGAAGCCTGCACCGCTATGTCTGCAGTTTCTTTATCCCGTATTTCACCAATCATGACAACGTCAGGATCTTGACGCAAAATCGCTCTCAAGCCCCGAGCAAATGTCATATCTGCTTTGGTATTTACCTGGGTTTGCCCTATGCCTTCGATGTGATATTCAACAGGATCTTCCACCGTCATTATATTGCGCTGGCCATCGTTTAAATAGCCGAGTGAAGCGTAAAGAGAAGTGGTTTTACCTGACCCCGTGGGCCCTGTGACTAGAATAATGCCATGCGGCCGAGAAATAAGCTGCCGAAGCGTTTCTCTGTCTCTATCAATCATTCCCAAATGAGTAAGATCGAGTCGACCAGCTTGCTTGGACAATAAGCGCATAACAATGCGCTCTCCATGCGTTGATGGAAGTGTAGAAACGCGCACGTCAACTTCTTGACCCGATACACGAAGTACAATGCGTCCATCTTGAGGAATACGCTTTTCAGCAATGTCTAGTTTTGCCATGACTTTTATACGCGACACTAACATAGGCGCTAATGCTCGCTTAGGCTGAATAATTTCGCGTAATACACCGTCTACACGAAAACGAACTAACAGGCGGCGTTCGAACGTTTCAATGTGTACATCGGACGCACCTTCCCTAACAGCCTCACTTAGAATGGCGTTAATCAAGCGAATTATTGGAGCATCACCTTCGCTTTCCAGCAAATCTTCATTTTCGGGAATGGCATCTGCCACCGTACTAAGATCTAAATCGTCCCCGATGCCTTCGGCATCGGCCAGTGTTTGCCCACCTTCACGCTGATAAAAACGAACCACTTCTGCATCAAACTCAGTATCGGAAATTTCAACAAAATGAGGAGAGATTGGAGCAAGGCGGCGCGCTTCCGACTTCGCCGCCAAGGTCGCTGAAGATCGATACTTAAGGCAGCACGTGCCTTGATCTTCTAGCAGTAAAACACCGTTTTCTTTAACAAAACTGTATGAGAGGCTGATCAAACTCTATTTCCTTACAAATAACCCATCACACACAATGTACTAGAAGTTCCAGTAAGCTGAAAGCCCTACGTTCCAATAACTAAGTTCATTCTCTGGAATGGACGCATAACGATCACGACCAAGGTCAACACCATCAGCGTAGGTTTTCACTGTATCATCACTGCTATCAGTGTATTCGACATTTTTGGAGCTTTCTATCGCCTGCGCCCTTGTTTGAAGTAGTTGCTTGAGCTCAGGTCGTATGCGATAGAAATAGTTTACTGTTGCAATTAAACCTACATTCTCAGTAAATCGCCAACCATAGCCAGCATTGAATCCAATATCAAAACCCTCAAATGATGAATCAAACGTTAGAGTTGGGCTTGATGTATTTACAACACTGTAGTACATCGGCAACCCAATTGTAGCGCCAAACTGAACTCGACTACCAAGCTCACGGGACTTAAATAGAGAATCATATTTATAGCCAGCCTGAAGTGCAAACGTAGTAAAAGTTTCCGTAAAGTTACGAATTTTTCCATTTGGGTCTGCACCATAAATATTCTCAAGTGCTTCGTAAGTATTTTCCGGTGTACCGTTCCCAAGTTCCGAAGAAACATCTCCTTCTGTTCCAACATAGGGAGCTAGGTTGGTCTGGTTAAATGCGTCCAGTGCTGAACCACTATTAAACCCTGAGCGATCAATACTCGATTGCGTGTAACTCGCACCAAATACAACTTGATGCCCACCTCCTAACAAATAGCCTCCTAACATATCTAGCGTCTGATGTTTAGAAGAAGCTAAATCCGTCTGATAAGTACCATTTACAGAAGCACTCCCATTTGTTCCCGATGCCTTCCATTCTTCGTTCGCCTGATCGGATGTCAAAGTACTGATGTTATTAATATAAAAGCCAAACCTATCTCCTATTGGTGTATACCCTCCTGAATAGTTGAAGATGTTTGTTGTTGTCGGGCTAGTCTCAAACTTAACACCGCTTGAAAGCGTCCCGCCTTCTTTATAAGTAATTTGGCCAGTATTAAAACCGATAAAGGTGAAGGCTTCGTTGTTAATAGCAGCAAACAGTGTTGGGGATACAAGCAATACTACGGAAGAGATGAACACTTTTCTCATACACTTTCTCCTTACATAAATATAAAAAAAGCCGCTTATTAAAGCGGCTTTTAACAGGTCAATATTTAGAACACATTCACTGTTAAGAACGCATTTCCACCGTTTACACCACTAGCAGTAAAAGATTTACATCCATCACCATTGCTAGGAGACGACGTATAAGAAGCTAGTCCCCAACCGGCAGCCGTATCTTTGGCTGTTGAATCACCTACGATATCCGAATACCAAGTCGCGTTTTCATCAAAAGCGGAGGACGTGAAAAGAAAGTTACCGTATTCACTGCTTCCTGGTACACCTGACGTTCCAAGTCCTAGGTATTTTCCAGTGTCTGCCGTCGCAACGACCTGAACTCGATATGCTTTTATTTGGAAGTTACCGTAGGTACTTGTCACTTCAACGACTTCGTCACCCACTTTTGTCCATTCCGCTTCTATAAGGCCTGTTTGCTCTTCATTTCCATCTTTAAAGGCATAGCATACCTTCGCATTCCCTTTGCCAGCGCTCTCTGAGTACGCATCAAAGAACAATATCACGCGACCTTTCTCGGTACTTGAGTCCTGCCCTGACATAGAAAGGAACTGGTTCGACCAAATATCCGAACTAATATCTTCCAATGATGAATCGGTAATAGCCGAACCGACACTTGACCCATCACCTAGACCATCCTCCAATAGACCAACGTCTATTACATTACCCGACGTTATGGCAGTGTTTACCGCTGTAATAACATCAGTATCATTTATAAGGTTTACCTCAAAAGTGTTAAGAGTAGTCACGTCAGCACCCTGATCAGCCTTCTCTACTAACGTTGCTGTTACAATACTGGCCGCTTTAAAACTATTTTCATCTGTTGCTCGATCCAGTACATCATCAGCAACACGTGCCGTCGATTCAGCAGCCTGCCGTGCTCGGGCCTCCGCGGCATCAAGAGCAGCTTGTAGCGAAGTAGTGTTTACATTCGTATGTGTGTTGATGATATCTTGCTGGAAGTTTGTCTTCGCGGTAGTAATGATAGTGCTCAGGTTCTGTGTTTCCAAAGTAGATAAGAAATTATTTGCACTAGAAGACGATGTGAGTTGAGCAGCGATACTGTCGTAAATAAATGACGATGCATCGTTCGTTTTTGCTTCAACACCAGTACTACCTAACTCAATGCCGTTAACACTCTCTGCTGCATTATTTAAGACGCGGTTTCCTGCCTCAACAGTTTGTGCAAGCTTAACGGCAGCTTGTCGCATTGTAGCGGCATTTGAATCACTACCAGTCTGAGTAATGTAATTGTATGTGTTCAAATCTATTGTCGGCGTACCAGTTTGACCGAATACAGCCACCAACACGCGCTCTTGAGCTTGTGCAATACTCAATGAAAGATCTGAATTCGTAGCAAGTGACGCCGCCATTGTCGTAAGAGGGGTTAAGTTAAGTGTCGTTTGAGTTGAGCTGGTATCAATTATATTACTTAAAGAACCATCCCAAGACTCCTGAGTCGCGGTATCTGTTCCGCCAATCGACTTCAACGTTAGATTACTCGTCAAACCAACACCAAAACTGAACCTTCCCTCTGAATTGGTCGCTCCGCCTTTTTCAAATGAGTCTTGTACGCCATTACCATTCAGGTCAGGGTAGACGTAAGAGCCCGAGATAGCATCGTCAATAACCAAACCAGTAAAACTAGTTGAGTTAGAAGCTTGAGAGTCTTGATCACTTCCACCACCGCCACATGCGGTTAGCATCGTTGTCGCAATAATAACCGAAAGCGCGACAGGACTTTTTTTAAACTGAATCATGTTAAACACTCCAATTAAAATGCTGTTTGAAAACCAAGAGACAAATTAAGGCTACGTGGTGCTTCAGTACCATCAACTTCTATGGTTTCGAGGCCATAAGCTAGATCCATGCTGAAACGCTTGAACAGTGACATACCCAAGTTTGCGTAGCTTAATTCACTTCCTGCCAAGTTTTTTCGGTAGCCAATTCGAAAACCTGGCGCCCAATTACTATCACCATAATATGATGCTGATACAACCGCCCACTGGTATTGGTCACCTACAAAATCATTCACTTCAAACAAGTCATACGAAGTCGCTAACGTCCATTGCTTATCTGACAGCGCCAAAGCTCCGTCTATTGTCACCTGCCTCTCCATGACATGGGTTTCACTTGAGGCAATCTCCCCTCGACTGGCAAACTGCGCAGCAACAACACAGTTGTCTATTTGAGTACCGGTTAGATTTGAACAGTTTTGGCCTATAATTCCATAATCAAATTCTGGCTCATTTAAGTTAGTTGCCGTTAAACCAAATTGATAGTTTTCGGCAACCCACACTGCACCGACATCAAGTCCCACGCCAAATGTACTTTCTTGATTATCTTCAAGCGAGTCTGAAAATTCATCACCAATATCGTCATCTTCTTGCAGAACCAATAACGCCTTACCCAACGTCAAGTAATGCGCATGCAGCTTCGCACCACCAACAAGCATTCCGTATTGATTTGCCCAAATGTCTTTACTGTAACCAAATGAAAAATTCAGATCTGCTCCGTCTTTCACATAAACAGACGACTGAGTCTGTATTGTCGTTCCTTGAAGCGTCGCTTCATCGTCAAGAAAGCTGCCTTTCACCAAACCGGACAAAGACGCATCAAACATGAATGCACCATACTCTCGACTTCGGTATATCATTGGGAAGAGAGGAACTTGGGTAGAAAACATACCTTTACCTGTCGCATCGGTACCCAAATCGGCAATTAACTTATTAACGTCATCTAATACGTCTTCCGCTTCTTCAACGGTATCAATATCTGAGTCAAGTTTTGCGTCCAATTCATCAATACTATCTTCAAGAGAATCTACTTGCCCTAGCTCGTAACCAAACGCCATTGGGCCAAACAAGCTCATACGGAATCGGCCTCCGTCTTTGTTGTTTACCATCAAAAATGGTGCGGCAGGATTGTATAGAGCAGTGGATAATGCACGTTTATTAACAGAAGTACCAAGTGTAAAACTGGAACCTGTCGGTTGATATATCGGAGATGCGGCAAAACTGATACTGCTTGCCAATGACGTCGCTAGGAGGAGCCCTTTTTTCATTGTAGACCTCGTACTTTTCATTAAAGTGACCAAGCGCATTCGATCGTCCAAGTATAAATACGCAAAGGATACAGTTTGCACATTATTTAAGCTTTAGCACAAAATATCGCAAAAATATGACAAGAAATTTACTTAATTATAGTCAGTAACGGCGTTAAATCATATTTATTGAACTTTTTTGATTATTTAATAAACAAAACCCTCTTTTGATTTCCTTAACAGATATATCAACTATAAACAAATTGAATAAAACCGTCCATTTTATTTGTTTAATGCATAAAAAAAGCCGATAGAAAAATCTATCGGCTTTTTTGAAGGATAAAAAATGTATATCTTCTTGTATCTACTCAATGAACTTTGAGCAGCCTACAAAACGAAGTATTAAGCAAAAGTAGCTTTATCTTCTTCCGTAACTTCTTTCATAGACAACTTGATTCGACCGCGAGCATCAACATCTAATACTTTAACAATCACATCTTGGCCTTCTGAAAGAACATCAGATACAGCACGGATACGCTCTTCTGCAATCTGCGAAATATGCACAAGGCCGTCTTTGCCAGGAAGAATGTTTACAAACGCGCCAAATTCAGCAAGACGAACCACTTTACCTTGGTAAAGTTTATCGATTTCCGCTTCCGCAGTAATTTCGTGAATTTTCAGAAGTGCGGCATCAGAAGAGGCTTTATCCGCTGCGTAAATACGTACTGTACCATCATCGTCAAGGTCGATAGATGCGCCTGTTTCTTCTGTGATAGAACGAATTGTTGCGCCACCTTTACCGATAACATCACGGATCTTCTCAGGATCGATCTTAATCATTGCCATAGAAGGTGCATTCGGAGAAACTTCTGGACGAGCGTAACCGATCACTGTCGACATTTCACGAAGGATATGTTTTCGAGCATCCATTGCTTGGGTCAATGCGATGTCCATAATTTCTTCGTTAATACCTTCGATCTTTATGTCCATTTGCAAAGCAGTGATACCTTCTTCCGTACCCGCTACTTTAAAGTCCATGTCACCAAGATGATCTTCATCGCCCAAAATGTCAGTCAGTACAGCAAAGCCATCGTCTTCTTTAATAAGACCCATTGCAATACCTGCAACGGGAGCTTTAAGAGGCACACCTGCATCCATCATAGATAAGCTAGCGCCACACACAGAAGCCATAGAGCTTGAACCATTGGATTCAGTGATTTCTGAAACAATACGAATCGTGTATGGGAATTCATCTTCACTAGGAAGTACAGCCTGAACACCACGGCGAGCCAAACGTCCGTGACCTATCTCACGACGCCCAACACCACCCATACGACCACACTCACCTACAGAGTAAGGAGGGAAGTTGTAATGCAACATGAAGCTGTCTTTATTTTCGCCCGCTAGGCCATCGGAAATTTGAGCGTCGCGGCTTGTACCTAGAGTACAAGTTGCAATCGCTTGAGTTTCGCCACGAGTGAATAGAGAAGAACCGTGAGTCTTTTTAAGAAGACCAACTTCTACATTAATAGGGCGAACTGTTTGATTGTCACGACCATCAATACGAGGCTGACCATCGATTACACGACGGCGAACAATGTTTTTCTCTAACTTACCAAACGCACTTGTTACGTCGGACTCGTCATATTCACCTTCTTCTGAAGCAAGCGCGGAAATAGCGGCTTCACGAATTTCACCCAGTTTAGTATAGCGAGCCATTTTTTCGCTGATACCGTAAGCTTCTTCGATTTGAGCTGCAAAACCAAGCTGAACAGCATCAACCAAACCTTCTTTAGCAGCTTCAGGTGACCACTCCCAACGAGGTTTACCAGATTCAGCAACAAACTCATTGATAGCTGAAATAGCGGTCTGCATTTCTTTGTGTGCGTACAATACTGCACCCAACATCTCGTCTTCGGTAAGCTCTTGAGCTTCAGACTCCACCATTAATACAGCGTCTTTCGTACCCGCAACAACCATGTCCAACAAAGAACCGTCAAGGTCACTGTTAGAAGGGTTTAATAGGTAACCTTCTTCGTCGTTGAAACCTACACGAGCGGCACCGATAGGGCCGTTGAAAGGTATACCAGAAATCGCAAGAGCCGCAGAGGTTGCAAGCATAGCTGGAATGTCTGCATCAAGGTCTGTATTCGTAGACATGACAGTACACACAACTTGTACTTCGTTCATGAATCCCTTAGGGAAAAGAGGACGAATAGGACGGTCAATCAAACGAGATGTTAATGTCTCTTTCTCTGAAGGACGACCTTCACGCTTTAGGAATCCACCTGGAATTTTACCAACAGCATACGTACGCTCTTGGTAATGTACAGAAAGAGGGAAAAAATCTTGGCTAGGGTTTGCTGATTTTGCACCAACTACCGTTGCTAATACCTGTGCGTCACCTAGTGTACAAAGTACTGCACCTGTTGCCTGACGTGCAATGCGGCCAGTTTCTAGAGTAACCGTTTGGTTACCAAATTCAAAAGTTTTAGTCGTAATGCTCACAAAAAGTCCTTACGTTAAATTTAATTTACTGCTTGTTCCCAAAGACAATCTTGTCTAGCCAGTACTCAAATGCATTCTTAACACTGCCGTGATCTATGTAATTAAAATCAGAAGAAAAAATACATTTGAAGTACAGGCTGCCCCTTGGGAATCCAAAATAAAAAAGGGCCATAGTAACTATGGCCCTCTTCGGTCTTAGCGACGTAGACCCAGCTTTTTGATCAAGCTAGTGTAACGTGCTGCGTCTTTACGCTTTAGGTAATCCAACAATTTACGACGTTGGTTTACCATGCGAATCAAGCCGCGACGAGAATGGTGGTCATGAATATGAGCTTTAAAGTGACCTTGTAGACCTTCGATGTTTTTAGTCAACAAAGCAACTTGAACTTCTGGGGAACCAGTGTCACCTTCAGCTACTTGAAATTCTTTAACCAATGCTGCCTTAGCTTCTACAGACAATGCCATAATCTTTTTCTCCGATTAATATGCGTTAATGAAATAAAGGGTAGCCGAGCATATTTTCAGTTACCCTAACGCCCGCATGATAACACTATTTTTGAGCTAACTCACTCGTATTTATCAAGCGATACGCTTTAATTTTTCGATCTTTTATGACGCCTAAACCTAAAAACAAATCGTCAGACGACCTAAATAATCTGACGAGAGTTTCAGGGACATAATTTCTTGAATCAGACAATGGACGCCCATAGGACATTTCTTTGGATTCAAAGTCTGACAAGCGCACTTTTTCAAAGTGAGACACCGCTGTATCTGAAGGCATTAAACGCTTATCTAGAGTCGCCTCACCAGAGTCAAGTAACGCCTCAAATTCCTCAAGCGTCAACATATCTTTAGGGTTATACCCAGCCGTAGAGACACGGTGCAACGTCTTTAAATGTGCACCACAACCTAATGCTTCTCCGATGTCTTCGCCTATGGTTCTGATATAAGTACCTTTCGAGCACGTAATATCTAGCGTCAAGGTATCATTCGTTCGCTCAAGAACCGTTAAACTGCGAATTGTAACGAGGCGAGACTTTCTCTCGATTGTAATCCCTTGACGAGCATATTCATAAAGAGGCTTACCTTCGTACTTCAATGCGGAATACATCGGAGGCACTTGGGTAATATCACCTCTAAAACGGTCAAGAAGAACATCAAGTTCACCGTCAGAAAGCACAGGGACAGGCTCATTACTTAGAACCTCTCCTTCCTTATCACCAGTCGTTGTTCTCACCCCTAATTCAATACAGGTAACGTATCGTTTATCTGCATCCAGTAGAAACTGTGAAAACTTTGTCGCCTCTCCTAAACACAAAGGCAACATACCGGTTGCAAGAGGGTCAAGCGCGCCAGTATGCCCAGCTTTTGCAGCTCGATATAATCGACGCACTTTTTGCAATGCCTGATTCGAGCTCAAGCCTAAAGGCTTATTTAATAAAACGACGCCATCAACTTGACGCCATTGAGTCTTACCCATAGCTTGAACTTAATCTTCCGAGGAATCCATTTTCTGATCTTTGCTAATAGCATCATCTATAAGAGCTGACATTCGAGCACCATTAACAACACTTTGATCATAATGAAAACGCAAATGAGGCATAACCCTCAACTTTACTTCTTTTGCTAGACGATGCCGTAAAAAGCTCTTTGCACTGTCTAACGCAACTTGATTATCCGCCAATTTTTTGGGGTCTTCATCGATTCCTAAAACCGTATAGTAAACATCTGCATAACCTAGATCTTTCGCTACACGAACTTCATTAATCGTAACAAAACCCAAACGCGGATCTTTGACTTCAAACTGAATAAGGGATGCCAGCTCCTTCTGGAGCTGATCACCAATACGACTAGTACGACTAAATTCGCCTGCCATTTATTTTCCCTTTATAGAGAGCGAGCGACTTCGATAGTCTTAAAGACTTCGATCTTATCGCCCACTTTCACATCATTATAGTTCTTAACACCGATACCACATTCCATGCCCTGACGAACATCGTTAACAGCATCTTTAAAGCGGCGTAAAGACTCAAGCTCACCTTCGTAAATAACAACGTTATCGCGCAATACACGAATTTTGTCGTTACGGTAAACTGTACCTTCGATTACCATACAGCCAGCAACCAAGCCAAACTTAGGTGAACGGAAAACGTCTCGAACTTCAGCTGTACCAACAATGTCCTCTCGAAGATCTGGTGTCAACATACCAGAAAGAGCCTGTTTAACATCATCAATGATGTTATAAATGACACTGTAGTAACGAAGGTCTACGCTTTCACGCTCAATAAATTGCTTCGCAGAGCTGTCTGCACGGACATTAAAACCGAAAATTACCGCTTCAGAAGCAAGCGCTAATGTTGCATCTGTTTCAGTAATACCACCTACACCACTGGAAACAACATTTACTTTCACTTCTTCATTGCTTAGGTCTGTCAAAGACTTAATCAAAGCTTCCAATGAACCACGAACATCCGCTTTCAAAACAACATTTAGCGTACGAACTTCATCTTTGCCCATCTCACTAAACAAATTCTCAAGTTTAGCAGAGTGCTGACGGGCAAAACGAACTTCACGGTATTTACCTTGACGGAAGTTAGCAACTTCACGAGCTTTACGCTCATCAGCAACAACAATAAATTCCTCACCCGCTTCAGGTGTACCATCCAAGCCAAGAATTTCGACAGGGATAGAAGGACCTGCGCCCTTGATTGGCTTACCGTTTTCGTCCAATAGTGCTCTAACACGGCCCATATTAAGACCCGCTAATACGATATCGCCTTGTTTCAAAGTACCGTTTTGAACCAACAAGGTTGCAACCGAACCACGTCCGCGATCCAAACGTGCTTCAACGACAACACCTTTCGCAGGAGCACTTGGCACAGCCGTTAATTCCAATACTTCAGACTGAAGCAATACAGCATCAAGAAGCTCATCAATACCTTCACCGGATTTCGCTGACACACCAACAAACTGGACATCACCGCCCCATTCTTCAGGCACAACTTCTTGAGCAACAAGCTCATTTTTAACTTTCTCTAAGTCTGCAGAAGGCTTATCAACTTTAGTCATTGCAACAACGACAGGCACTTGTGCAGCACGAGCATGCTGTATCGCCTCTATCGTTTGTGGCATTACGCCATCATCCGCAGCACAAACAAGAATTACAATATCGGTAGCCTGAGCACCACGTGCACGCATTGCTGTAAACGCAGCGTGTCCAGGTGTATCTAGGAAACTGATCATGCCATGCTGAGTTTCTACGTGGTACGCACCAATATGCTGAGTAATACCACCGGACTCACCAGCAGCAACGCGAGTGGTACGAATGTAGTCAAGCAACGATGTTTTACCATGGTCAACGTGACCCATTACAGTGACAACAGGCGCTCTAGGAACCAACTCACCTTCATAGTCAATCGCATCGACGATATCCGTTTCTACGGCGTTTTCGTCAATGTATTTGACTTTGTGCCCCATTTCCTCGACAACAAGCGTTGCGGTATCACGGTCAATGGTTTGATTAATGGTCGCCATTGCACCCATTTTAAACATAACCTTAATTACTTCCGCGCCTTTCACTGCCATTCTTTCAGCAAGCTCAGCGACAGTCATACTTTCCGGAATAGCCACTTCATGAATAATTGGAGCAGTAGGCTTTTGGAAACCATGCTCTTGTTTATTATTCGATTTTTTATTTTTACGTCCCAACTTGCGACGACCAAACTCTTCTTCACCCGTCACATCAATACGTGCATGGCGTTTTGGCTCTTGGTTACGACCACGGCCTGATTTATTTTCAGCGTCAGATTGCCTTGGAGCCCCTTTTTTCCCTTTTGGTGCTACAGCCGGTTTTTTCGCACCGTCCATTGCGGGAGACGTTGTTTTGCGATTTGATTTGGACTCTTTTGGTTTATCCACGAGTTCGTTCGCTCCTGTACCGGAGCTACGTTGCTCCTTTTTTAATTCTGCTAGTTTTTGAGCTTCAGCATCTTTTTCCTGAGCCGCCAAACGAGCTTTTTCTTCGGCTTCAGCTTTCGCTTTTGCCGCCTGTTCTGCCTCTAAACGCTGCGCTTCAAGCTTTTCTGCTTCTTGCTTAGCCGCTTCTTCTGCTTCGATTCGTGCTTGTTCTTCCGCCTGACGTTTAGCAGAGGCTTCTTGCTGAATTTTTAAATCTTCTTCGCCCTCAGCACGCTTTACATAAGTACGCTTCTTTTTAACGGCAACATTTACCGCTTTACCACCATCACTTGCTAGAGTACTGGTTGTTTTGCGCTGTAGCGTGATTCGCTGAGAACCTGTTTCTTCTTCGCCATGTTGACGTTTTAGAAAATTCAATAAAATTTGCTTTTCTACATCAGAGACATCTTGGCTTTCCTGCGTTTGAGGAAGGCCAGCATCTTTCATCTGAGTTAGCAGCTTATCTACTGGCGTGTTCACCAATTCAGCTAGTTTTTTTACGGTTTGAACTGTCATTAAGTTCCCCCTTATTACTCAGATTTTATTCGGTTTCAGCAAACCAAGGAGCACGAGCCGTCATAATAAGAGACGCCGCCCGTTCTTCAGTAATACCTTCTATTTCTAACAATTCATCGACAGACTGCTCAGCAAGATCTTCCATTGTGATAACGCCTTTAGACGCCATAACCAGAGCAAGGTGACTGTCCATGCCTTCCATAGCTAACAAGTCTTCAGCAGGCTTAGCATCATCAAGCTTTTCTTCAGCCTGCAACGCTTTGTTCAATAGACTTTCTTTTGCCCTAGTGCGCAACTCATTAACGAGATCTTCATCGAAACCGTCGATATCCAACATTTCTTCCATTGGAACGTAAGCCACTTCTTCAAGTGTTTCAAAACCTTCGTCGACCAATTGCAATGCCAAATCATCATCGATATCTAAAGAATCAACAAACACATCAATCAATTTCTGAGATTCTTCTTGTTGCTTACTTTGAGCTTCTTCACTGGTCATTACATTCAATGTCCAGCCAGTAAGAGCCGTTGCAAGACGAACATTTTGGCCATTTCGACCAATTGCTTGAGCAAGATTATCGCTCTTAACAGCAACATCCATAGAATGCGCATCTTCATCAATAACGATTGAATCAACTTCAGCTGGAGCCATTGCGTTGATTACCAACTGCGCAGGGTTATCATCCCATAAAACGATGTCAACGCGCTCACTGTTCATTTCGTTTGAAACAGCTTGAACTCGTGCACCACGCATACCAACACATGCACCAATAGGATCGATTCGGCGATCGTTTGTTTTTACTGCAATCTTAGCGCGTAGGCCAGGATCACGAGAAGCACCACGAATATCAATCACTTCTTCAGCGATTTCAGGCACCTCTAATTTAAACAGTTCAATCATAAATTCAGGAGCAGTACGAGAAAGAACCAACTGAGGTCCACGACCGTCTTCACGAATTTCTGCAAGAAGAGCACGAACACGATCATTCATACGGAATGTTTCGCGATTAATAAGCTGATCTTTAGGTAATGCAGCTTCAGCATTTTCACCAAGATCAACAATCAAACTGTCACGCGTTACTTTCTTAACTTGTCCGTGAACTAACTTACCGACTTTTTCACTGTAGCGAGCGACCACTTTTGCTCGTTCAGCTTCTCGAACTTTCTGTACGATAACCTGCTTCGCTGTTTGAGCAGCAATACGACCAAATTCTTCTGAAGGGATTTCTTCTTCATAAATTTCACCGATTGCCAAGCCTAGGTTTTGCTCAACAGAATCATCTATCGTAAGCTCTGAATCTGGATATGAGTAATCTTCATCAGCCACTATGTCCCACTGGCGAAAAGTACTGTAATCTCCAGTGCGCTGATCAATAGACACTCGAATCTTCACATCTTCTTCAAAACGACGTTTCGCCGCGCTAGCTAATGCTGTCTCAACCGCTTCAAAAATGACTTGTTTCGGGACATCTTTTTCGTTGGAAACTGCTTCAGCTACCAAAAGAATTTCTTTGCTCATCCTTTTAGCCTCTCTTTAAAGGTTAAACTTAAAATTGTGGAACAATATTGGCTTTCTCGATCAACTCGATGGGCAACAAATACTCTTCTTGATCGACAAGGATTACCACCTCGTCACCTTCAACACCTGTGAGTTGCCCTTTAAACTTGCGACGACCATCAAATGGAACGCGAAGCTTAAGTGCAACAATGGAGCCTACATAAGACTCATATTGGGGTAATATAAATAGCGGCCTATCCAGACCTGGAGATGAAACTTCTAAATTGTATTCGCCGGAAATAGGATCTTCTACATCCAAAATCGAACTTACTTGACGACTTACCGCCGCACAATCTTCGACATCAATTCCTTTTTCTTCATCGGTTTCTATAAAAATTCTCAATACAGAATGCTTGCCTTGAGAAATGTATTCCATTCCCCAAAACTGGAAGCCCAACCCCTCTACAACGGGTCGGATAAGCTCTTCTATTAAAGTATGTTTGGCAGACAAAGCTTCTCTCCCACTAAGACCAATACGTTACTTAGGTTTAAAACCCACAAACAAAAAACGGGCACAAGGCCCATTTACATCATATATTCCACATAGCAAAAAACCCCATATGGGGCTTTTTGACAACATTCTGACTTCAAAAACAAAATCAGAATCAAAAAGTTGGTTGCGGAGGCCGGATTTGAACCGACGACCTTCGGGTTATGAGCCCGACGAGCTACCAGACTGCTCCACCCCGCGCCAAATCGAGAGCATTATAACACTCTCAAAAAAATATCCAACAAATTGGTGCCGATGGCCGGACTCGAACCGGCACAGCCGTAGGCCACCACCCCCTCAAGATGGCGTGTCTACCAATTCCACCACATCGGCAAATTACGAACTTAACTTAACAACTACTCGCACAAATCATTAAGTTAGTTTGAAGGCACATCTGAAGATTCTTCAACCTCATCCAACTGAGGTAACGCATCTCCAGCTTCAACTACTGGCGCTTGAGGAACAAAATCTAACACGCCAGAAACACTTTTAGCTTTTTCACTTGCCACGAATGCAAGAGCAAAACTAGTCACAAAAAAAACAACGGCAAACACGCCAGTCATACGTCCAAAAAAGCTACTACCGCCCTGACTACCGAAAACAGTTTGCGACGCTCCACCACCAAATGAAGCCCCAGCATCAGCGCCTTTTCCTTGCTGTAACAAAACAAGGGCAATAATGGCAACCGCTACCAACACATGTACTACTAAAATTAGCGCTTCCATTAGATTCCAGCCGCCTTAATAATTTCGTTAAATTCTTCAATTTTCAGAGAAGCACCACCAACTAACGCGCCATCTATATCTTCTTGTGAAAATAACTCTATTGCGTTATTCGCTTTAACACTTCCGCCATAAAGCACACTAACTTTATCGCCAAGCCCTACAAGGGAGTCCGAAAGCAATGCGCGTATAGCCGCATGTACTTCTTGTGCCTCTTTACTTGTAGCTGACTTACCGGTACCTATTGCCCATACAGGCTCATAAGCAACGACTACATTTTCAAAAGTATCAACACCAACAACATCAAGCACAGAACTAATCTGCCTTGAGCAAACTGCTATTGTCTCGTCAGCTTCTCGCTGCTCAAGCGTTTCACCAACACATAAAATAGGAGTCAAGCCTGACGCCAAAACCTTAGATACTTTATCTGCTACTACTAAATCACTTTCACCAAAGAGTTCTCGTCTTTCTGAGTGACCCACTATAACAAACTCAACACCAACCTCTTTTAGCATTTCGACCGACACTTCACCAGTAAATGCACCATCACTGTATAAAGAAGCATTCTGAGCCGAAACACTTACCGTGCCTAATTTGGCAGATAAAGCGGATGCCTTTTCTAAATATGGGAATGGAGGGGAAATAACAACATCGACATCTTCGACTTCCTTAATGGCACTCATAAAGTTTTCCAAAAAAACCTTCGAACCATTTTGTTTCCAGTTACCTGCAACAATCTTACGTCGAGACATCACACCCTCCTAAATTCGATGCAAGATTCTAGAGAAAACCCCCTATAGAATCAAGCCATATTTAAATTAAATCGCCATTAATTAACAACATCCGAACAAAATTCAAAACAATAATACGCTATTGAATTACTTTCTGAACCTCATCAGACAAATATTCAATCAACTCTGAGACCAACTCATCGTCTCGACCTTCAACCATAACACGAATTAAAGGCTCAGTTCCGGATGCGCGCAAAAGAACTCGACCCGATCCATTCAAACGTTCATTTGCATGAGTGATCGCTTTTTGCAATGAAGGCACTTCAGACGGAACAAAACGCTCTTTCACTCGAATATTTTTCAGTTTCTGGGGGAATTTAATCAACCCCTCTAGTAACTCATGAAGCGGCCTTTCTTCCTCTACCATAGCAAGCAAGATCTGCAAAGCCGCAACAATACCATCCCCTGTCGTCGTTATCGATTTACAAACGATGTGACCCGACGGCTCCCCGCCTAACAACCAACCATGCTGCACCAACTTTTCGTTAACATATCGGTCACCAACATTTGCACGACTAAATCCGACGCCACGCTCAGATAACGCCAACTCCAAGCCAAAGTTACTCATAAGAGTGCCGACAACCCCTCCAGAGAACTGCCCTTTCAAACTTAAATGATTCGCAATAATATAGAGAACATCATCACCATCACATACATTCCCAAACCGATCAACCAGAATCAGTCTATCGCCATCTCCATCAAGAGCAACGCCAATATCCGCCCCTTCAGCCACTACATTTTTTTGTAGTAGTTCCGGCTTCGTCGCACCACTTATCTCGTTAATATTAAGTCCATCAGGATTAACACCGATAACAGTAACATCCGCACCTAGTTCACTAAACACTCTAGGTGCCACATGGTAAGTTGCACCATCCGCACAATCCAATACAACTTTAAGCCCACTTAAACGCAAACCAATAGGAAATGTACCTTTACAGTATTCAATATACCGACCAGCAGCATCGTCAATTCTTTTCGCTTTACCTATTTGATCCGACTCAACCACTTCCATAGGCTGATCAAGCCAATATTCAATCTCCTCTTCAAGCTCATCAGAAATCTTGCCACCTTCAGCTGAGAAAAATTTAATACCATTATCTGTGTATGGATTATGGGAAGCACTAATGACAATGCCCGCACTTGCTCTAAACGTACGCGTTAAATAAGCAATGGCTGGCGTTGGCATAGGCCCTACCAACCTGACATCAACACCTGCTGCAACGATACCTGCCTCTAGCGCAGATTCGAACATGTAACCAGAAATACGAGTATCTTTACCGATCAATATTTTGTTTTTTGATTGCCCACTAAAAACTTTACCTGCAGCCCAACCCAGTTTAAGCATAAACTCAGGCGTTATAACACCTTTACCAACCTGCCCACGTATACCATCCGTTCCAAAGTATTTACGCATTACCTTTCTCTCTCAATCCGATACATCATTTCTAACATTTCAACATGTGGGCGCACATCATGTACCCTGAAAATTCGACTCCCTTTGGAATACGCGGCAGCATGAACTCCCATACTCCCATACAGTCGCTCCCCCACATCCAAATTCAAAACGTCTCCGATTAGTGTTTTCCGAGAAGCACCAATCAATACTTCATAACCCCGTTTTTTCAGACCATCTAAGCGATTCAACAACGTCAAATTATGTTGAAGCTTTTTCCCAAACCCGATCCCCGGATCAAGAAATATATCCGCCTTATTAACACCTAATCGTTCAACAATAGCAGCTCGATTCTCTAGATAATCAACAACATCATCGAATGCAGAATCATAAACTGGAGCATGCTGCATACTTTCAGGCGTTCCTTTCATATGCATCAGACAAACAGGAACCCCCAACTCAACAGCAGCTTCAACAGCACCATCACGCTCCAATGCACGAACATCATTAATCAAGCCAGCACCTTCACCACAGGCAAGACGCATCACCTCTGGGGCGCTTGTATCAACAGAAACAACGGTATCAAATCTCGATGTTATCGCCTCTACAACGGGAACCACCCTATCTAACTCTTCCTGCAAGCTAACAGGTGTTGCTCCCGGCCTCGTTGACTCCCCGCCAACATCAATAAAAGACGCCCCCTCATTCAACATTTCTTCGACGCGACTCAACGCTACATCTAGCGTATTAAACTTACCGCCATCCGAAAAAGAATCTGGAGTCACATTTAGAATGCCCATCACATGAGGACGCGTTAAATCAAGCTGCTTTCCACCAAAACTAACCACTGACATAGCTGCAATTGTACTCAACAAGTAGGAGTGAAGAAAAAATAATAGTACCAAAAAAATAGGCGAGCTCACGGCTCGCCTATTTCAATTCATATACAAGTATATATAACCAACAAATTCGCTCTAACCTTTATTGGGCTCGCCTCCGAAATCATCACTGCCCGTATCAGATGGACCACTTTCCTGTTGAGAGGAGCTAGTAGAAGCGTTTTCATCATCAGGCTTAACAACATCCTCTCCAGATCCGCCATTTGAATCACCCCAACCTTCAGGAGCACTCGGCGTTTTCCCATCCATTATTTCTTTTATCTGCTTGGCGTCGATGGTTTCGTACTGCATAAGAGCCTCGGCCATCACGTCAAGCTTAGCGCGGTTCTCTTCAAGAATATCCGTAGAACGCTTGTAGCATGAACTAATAATACTTTTCACTTCAGCGTCAAGCTTCTTACCCGTCTCTTGCGAGAAGTAGTTAGCCTTACTGCCTGTCCCGCCACCAATATAACCACCAGTACTATCATCTTCTTCGTAGGCGTATGCACCCAACTCTTCAGACAACCCCCACTTAGTAACCATATTACGCGCTAGACTTGTTGCACGCTCAATATCGTTTGACGCCCCCGTTGAAACACCATCAAAACCATGGATCATTTCTTCAGCAATACGCCCGCCATACAAACTACAAATCTGAGACTCAATGCCACGTTTACTTAAACTGTATTTATCTTCTTCAGGCAAATACATCGTAACACCCAACGCACGGCCACGAGGAATAATTGTAACTTTATAAACTGGGTCGTGTTCAGGCATCAAATAACCAACAATAGCATGGCCCGCTTCATGATAAGCCGTATTACGCTTTTCTTCTTCTTTCATGACCATGGACTTGCGCTCAGCACCCATTAGGATTTTATCCTTGGCAAGCTCTAACAATTCCATATTCACTAATCGACGATTAGATCGTGCAGCAAACAAAGCCGCCTCATTGACCAAGTTCGCCAAATCCGCACCAGAAAACCCTGGTGTACCGCGCGCAATATTCTTAGGTTGAACATCATCATCACAAGGCACCTTACGAAGATGCACTTTTAGAATTTGCTCTCTACCACGGATATCTGGTAAACCAACCGTTACTTGACGATCAAAACGACCTGGGCGCAACAATGCAGGATCCAAAACATCTGGGCGGTTTGTTGCTGCGATAACAATGATACCTTCGTTACCCTCAAAACCGTCCATCTCAACCAACAGCTGGTTCAAGGTTTGCTCACGTTCATCATTACCGCCACCCATGCCTGAGCCACGATTACGACCAACCGCATCAATCTCATCGATAAAGATTATGCAAGGAGCATGCTTTTTAGCTTGTTCGAACATATCACGAACACGTGAGGCACCAACACCAACAAACATTTCCACAAAATCGGAACCAGAGATGGTGAAAAACGGTACTTTTGCCTCACCTGCGATCGCTTTTGCTAGCAAAGTTTTACCCGTACCAGGAGGCCCCGCCATCAAGATACCGCGAGGTATTTTCCCACCTAAACGCTGGAATTTGCTAGGTTCACGCAGAAAGTCAACCAACTCCTCTGTATCTTCTTTAGCTTCATCGCAGCCTGCAACATCTGCAAACGTTGTTTTGATCTGATCTTCTGGTAACAACCTTGCTTTAGACTTACCAAAAGACATAGGGCCGCCTTTGCCGCCACCGCCGCCTTGCATTTGACGCATAAAGAACATAAAAATTGCAAGAATCAATAAGATAGGGAAGCTCGCAACAAGCAATTGAGTCCAAATACTTTGCTGTTCGGGCATCCGACCTTCAACCACCACATTATTACTTAACAGATCATCCATGATTTTTGGATCTGCGGCTGCAGGCCTAACGGTTTCAAATGTATCTCCGCTGGTTCTACTACCGCTAATGGTGTATCCATCAACAATAACTTTGGCTATTCGGCCATCATGAACTTCTTTAACAAACTCAGAATACGAAATACGATTCGCTTCACTTGTTGTATTGAAGTTATTAAAAACTGTAAGCAGTACTGCAGCGATAACAAGCCACAGCAAAATATTTTTAAGCATATCGTTCAAGAGCACACCTCTTAACGGTTAACGTTCGCCAATTTGTCTAATCAGCCATTAATAAAATTGTATTTATTGAACTAACACTAATACTCGAATCGCCTAATATATCTACGCGCTCTAGCATTACTGGATCAACAAACGGCATAATAATTGTTCATATTGGGGGTCTTCAAAAAAAATACAAGCCCTAGACAGACAATCTATATTCTTCTTACCTAATCCAGCCTCAATTCCGCTATAATATCGCGTAACGTGACGAGCCTCCAATAAAGAGGACAAACTAATATGAGATATTTTAACTATGAGCCTAACCAACACTCAAAAAAAGCAATACCGTCTTATCGGACACTCACTTAATCCGGTTGTTACCGTTGCCGGAAACGGTCTAACAGAATCTGTCTTAACTGAAATGGATCGTGCCTTAGAAGATCACGAACTCGTAAAAATTCGTTACAGCATCGTAGACCGTGACGTACGTGGTGAACTTATCGCAGAAACCAGCAAAATTCTAAAATGCGAGACAGTTCAAACCATTGGTAAAGTAGCTCTATTTTACCGAGCGTCACTTGAGCAAAATCCAAAGTTGTCGAATCTTCTACGTTAATCTCCATTCGGATGGTCTATTCTCTTAGTATAGACCATCCACTCAACCTTCCCGAATACTGACCGTTAACCTCAATATAACGTATATATCAGCATCTGACTGATAGTCTATTTGTGAGGAGGGCAGTTATGCTATTTATTGATCCCATTACGAAGTTAAACCTAAAATCGGGACAACAAAACGAGCCGATAAAACGCCGTACACCATTACCCAAGCTCCTTCAAAATGAAGTCGACATAAGCTCTGATGCCCACACCGTCAGAGAAATCACACTGCTTACCGATCAATCGCACAATTTGCTACCTGAAGATTGTTTAATCGCAAACTTATTGGCTGCAGTCTTTGATACATGCGAAAAAAAGCACACACCCACAATACCACTACAATCAATCAAGCAGCAGAACAACAGCGAGATTATTCTTCAAACCCCTCCCATTCCAAACTCATGGAACGAACGTTATTCCAACGAAATGTCTCAAGCACATCAAAAATCAGAGGAATTCATTGCCACGGTTCCTGTTATTTGCAAAAACGGTTACTCAATCGACTTTAAATTATATTTAGAACTTGGATTAGGCTCACCAAAAAGAGCCAGCTTATTTGAAGCATCGCTAAAGCACATCGACGCGTTACCGATCAAAACACCGTATGAATTCGATTACATCTCAAGCCTGCCCCATGAATTGACCTTTATCGTGGATCAAGATGGTGAAGAAGACCAGATACAAAAGTTGTTGGACAATCACAATGAAGATTCAAAGCGTCACGTAAAATACGAACACGCGGTCGAACTAAGAGTCTGGCTTATTAACCCAAACCGCATTGTCCCCGTCATCTTAGGGGATGCACACCTTGGTTACGTATACGTTGGGAACGTCGCCCTAAATCAAAAAAGAACACAAGCTGAGGGCACTTCTATAGAGCCCAACAGCATCAACATAGAAGCTTAAAATAGTTAGGTAACATCAATCAAAACGATAGGCAAAACCGACGGTGGTAGAACTCTCAGATTCTCCCTGCTTAACACTTGCAGCGATCAAACTGTAATTAACATTGACCGACCATTGATCGAACAGCTCATGCTCGACGCCAAAACCTAATCTTCGTGATGTTTGACTCGAACCAGATTCCGGCGAAACATCCACCTCAGCCAACCCAAAGAAAAAGTAAGGTCTAATGACCCCGTTATCATACCCAAACTGCACGTCTGCATACGTCATATTAACAGACAGATCATCACCACCATCTGTTTGGGGAAAAGACTTAATTCCGTTTGCCATCCCAGCCTTCAAACTGACTGTATTATTGAATCTATAGACAACAGCATAATCTAGTGCCATTGCATCCAAGCCCTCTTCCTGAAAACCATGCGCCTCGGAATCCAAATACAAAGAAGTAAAGCCAAGATTAAATGACCAAGGAGACTCTGCATAACTTCCACTCGCAGAGAACAGACATAATACGATACCGCTACATTTTCCAATCAGTCGAAACAACATACCATCCTCAAAACGAAAAAGCCCCAATATCGTAGCCTAAAATCAGGCCTTCAGATACTCGGGCTTTCTACAATAAAACAGACAAAATAGCGTAACTATTTCACTCGCCTTATTTCCATACAGCAATCAAACACTAAAACTTGCACCACAACCACAGGTTGAAGTTGCGTTTGGGTTCGTTACAGTAAAACGAGCACCTTCTAGGTTTTCTTGATAATCCACCTCGGAGCCAACAAGGTATTGAAAGCTCAACGGATCAACAACCATTCGCACCCCTTCACGTTTCACTTCTGTATCATCTTCCTGATACTCTTCGTCAAACGTAAAACCGTACTGAAACCCTGAGCAACCACCACCTGTCACGTAAACACGCAGCATCAAACGCTCGTTCTCTTCTTCTTCGATCAAAGACTTCAGCTTGGCCGCAGCCGCCGCAGTGAACTCAATAGGATCTACAGACTCAACCATTTTTACCGTTCCCAGAATACTTTTACTATTAAAAGAGATTATCTTCTTAACCAAGTATTTTAGTCAAGTATTCATTAATGTTCACGCGTAGAGCGGAATGCAACCTCAGGGAAACGCTCTTGCGCTAAATTCAAATTTACCATTGTCGGTGCGATATAAGACAAATTATCACCGCCGTCCAAAGCAAGGTTCACCTGATTTTTACGCTTGAACTCTTCGAGTTTTTTGGCATCATCACATTCAATCCAACGCGCCGTCGCGACGTTAACACCTTCATAGATTGCTTCTACATTGTATTCTGCTTTTAAGCGTGCAACGACAACATCAAACTGCAGCACACCAACAGCACCAACAATCAAATCATTATTTTGAACAGGACGAAAAACCTGTACAGCACCTTCTTCTGAAAGCTGAACCAAACCTTTCAAAAGCTGCTTTTGCTTTAATGGGTCTTTTAGACGAATTCGTCTAAACAGCTCTGGCGCAAAGTTAGGAATCCCCGAAAACTTAAGGTTTTCACCTTGAGTAAAGGTATCACCGATTTGGATTGTGCCGTGATTGTGGAGGCCGATAATATCACCTGCAAACGCTTCTTCTGCACGCGCACGATCCCCCGCCATAAAAGTAACCGCATCAGAAATACTGATATTTTTCCCAAGGCGGACATGATTCATTTTCATACCCTGTTTATAAGAGCCAGAAACGATACGCATAAAAGCAATACGATCTCGGTGTTTAGGGTCCATATTCGCCTGAATTTTAAACACAAAGCCGGAGAATTTTTCTTCTTTTGCATCGATTTGACGCGCAGATGTTTGGCGAGGCAAAGGAGCAGGCGCCCATTTGGTCAAACCATCTAGCATATGGTCAACACCAAAGTTACCTAGTGCCGTACCGAAATAGACAGGCGTTAGCTCTCCCTCTAAAAACAGCTCGTGATCAAACTCGTTTGAAGCTCCCATAACAAGCTCAAGCTCTTCACGTAACTGAGCCGCTAGCTCTTCACCTACTGCTTCGTCTAAATCTGGATTATCCAGACCTTTTACCGTACGTAGCTCCTGAATCGTATGACCCTGACCCGTTGAATACAGAATCGTCTCATCACGATGAATGTGATAAACGCCCTTAAATTCTTTACCACATCCAATGGGCCACGTAATAGGAGCACACATGATGTTAAGCTCGCTTTCGACTTCATCAAGTACTTCCATTGGATCACGAATATCACGGTCCAATTTGTTCATAAACGTAACAATGGGCGTATCTCGCAAGCGCGTAACTTCCATTAGTTTACGAGTACGATCCTCTACCCCTTTCGCGGTATCGATTACCATCAAACAAGAGTCAACAGCCGTCAGTGTTCGATAAGTATCTTCAGAGAAATCCTCATGCCCTGGTGTATCCAAAAGATTTACTAAGCAATCATTGTATGGAAACTGCATAACAGACGTGGTGATCGAGATACCACGTTCCTTCTCCATGTCCATCCAGTCTGATTTTGCATGCTGGTTTGATCCACGCCCTTTAACTGTTCCGGCTTGCTGAATAGCGCGTCCAAAAAGTAACACTTTCTCGGTGATGGTTGTTTTACCAGCATCCGGGTGAGAGATAATCGCAAAGGTGCGACGCTGATCAATTTGATGTTCGAGCTGCGAGTTTGACATGTCTGAGTATGGGTTCTTTAAATTCGATGAGTAAGCCTGCCAATTCAAAGTGGCATAGCATAAAAAATTGCGCGTATTTTCGCTGAAATCGAAGAAATAGTCGATAGAGAAGCAACATTTAGTCAAAATGCGACCAACTTAAAGAGCGATTATGAACACGCCCCCTCCGTTTCCTTTGGCCAAAATCAAATAATCGCGACGGTTTTGATATTGGCCCAAACACGTTGACCAATCTGCAAGTTAAGCCTTTGGCAGGAGTAACGAGTAATGTGCGCAAGAAGAAAACTATCGCCCACTTTAAGTTTTAAGGTAACGTAACCCTGCGAGCCATCATCACTCATATCTTGTATTTGGGCTTGCAGTTGATTCAAGAAGCTTGAATCAGAGTGATACGACAAAGACACACTGATGTCTTTCGCTAATATTCGCGCTCTTGCGAATTGGCCTTGCTCTAGGCATAAGCTGTTTATTTTCAGCGTGCCACCATCGAATTGAAGATCCGCAAGCTGCCATGCGTGTTCGATGTCGGTAATTCGACCTTCTAAAATGACACTGGCGTCTTTTCCTAGCAGTTTATCGGTTGTTAATGAGGAAAAAACATTGGTCACCGCGCCATGCTGAACGACTCGCCCTTTTTCCATCAAGATGACATCGCCAGCGATTCGAGAGACCTCCTCTAACGAATGCGTAACGTATAAAACAGGAATCGAAAGCGCTCGTTTTAGCCTGTTTAAATAATCCAAAATGCTGTCTTTACGTGTGCTGTCCAACGACGCCAACGGTTCATCCATCAGGAGAATATCGGGTTCGGTCATCAAAGCACGAACAATCGCAACACGCTGAGCTTCTCCACCCGATAGCTCTGCGGCAGAAGCATTAAGCAAAGGGCGAATGTCGGTAAGGTCTATAAGATGATCAACCTGCTCTTGCGCGATTTTTTTCTTCGCACGCGTTCGAGCGTAGTTCAAATTGCCTTTAACGGTTAAATGCGGAAAGAGGTTTGCTTGCTGGAAGACATAGCCAATTGAGCGTTGATATGGCGCTAGACAGACACCCTCATCTTGCCATGTATTCCCGTTAATATTCACTTTCCCTACGGCTTTATCCAACCCTGCGATACAGCGTAGCAAGGTGGTTTTTCCGCAGCCCGATTCACCAAATACGGCAGTAATGCCTTGCGTATTCAGCGCAAGCTCTACCTCTAACTGAAAGCGTTCGGATCTCTCTAACCATAAGCGAATATAACTTTGTTGCGTCATAAAGCGCCCTTATTGCGACTCGAAGGCTTGCGATTCATTTTCTTGCGGTTCATTTGCTTGCCATTCATTTGAGAGTAAACGAGCAACAGAACCACAAACGAAAACAGCAACATGCCGATCGATAAGGTATGCGCCTGAGCGTAATTTAAGGCTTCTACATGTTCGTAGATTTTCACCGAGATCAGTTGGGTTTCTCCCGGAATATTGCCGCCGATCATCAACACAACACCAAACTCCCCAATAGTATGCGCAAAGCCCAACACGGCTGCCGTGGTATAACCGACTTTTGACAAAGGAATCACCACGGTAAAGAATCGATCCAATGGGCTGGCACCAAGTGTTGCCGCTGCTTCGAGAGACTCCTCCTGAATCGATTCCATCGCATTTTGTAAGGGCTGCACTACAAAAGGAAGAGAGTAAATAACCGACGCCACCACCAGCCCCCAAAAGGTAAAAGGCAAGGTGCCAAGCCCCAAGGTTTGAGTCAACTGCCCCAGCGTACCTTGTGGTCCAAACGCCACCAGCAAATAAAAGCCCAACACTGTCGGCGGTAAAACAAGCGGCAACGCAACCACCGCGGCAACCACGCCTCGCAATCGCGACGAGGTGCGTGCAAGCCACCAAGCGATAGGCGTGCCTATCACTAACAGTATAAGGGTGACCAGAAACGCAAGTTTAATGGTAAGCCAAATGGCGCTTAGGTCGCTGCTGTCTAACATTTTGATTTATCAACGTTAATTGTTTATGTGTGTGTTTTCTAAAACTCAGATAATTAGTATAAAGATCTGACTAGGGAATGATAGACAAATGCCCTCTCTTCGATACAAGAATACATTCGTTACCGTTAAGACTATACGCTACGGGCTTAGGTATCCATGAGCCTCGATCACCTCTTTGACACTTGGCGCTTTGAGATAATCCGTAAACTGCTTTGCGGCATCTAAATGACGGCTCGATTCCACAATAACGGCGTCTTGCTTTATCGGTGAATACAACCGCGTTGGGACTTTCCAAACGGTGTTGCTAGGTTGGTTTGTGACTTGCGACAAGGCGACAAAACCAAGTTCGGCGTTACCAGACACGACGTATTGATAGGTTTGGTTAATGTTTTCGCCCGTTACGAGTTTGGTCTGTATTTGCTCTGTTAACGAGCCATTCTGCACCAGTGCTCGTATAACTTGTTCTGCGGCTGCGCCGTAGGGCGCTAATTTTGGGTTGGCAATGGCCAGTTTATTGAACTTTTGGCTCATTACTATTTGTTTTGGTGTGTTCGACTCATCGGTCAAACGCGGTGCGAATAACGCAAGTTGTCCTTGAGCATAGGTGAACTGACTATCACGAACGGCTAAGCTTTCCGCTATTAGCCGATTGGGTTTATCTTGATCAGCTGAAAGGAAAACATCAAACGGCGCACCGTGGCGAATCTGTGCGTAGATTTTGCCCGATGAGCCATAGGATACTCTGACCTTGTGTGAAGTCTGCGCTTCGAAGCCTTTGACAATGCTGGGCATAAGAGAGGCAAAGTTTGAGGCGACCGCAACATTTAAAATATCCGCCCATGTTGCGCTTGAGAAAACTACACTGACTATCGCCAGAGCACTCCATTTTTTCCAGTTACGGGCTTTCCTCTGAAGGTTTTTAAACACGTTCGATTTCATTCCCTTTGTCCGCCTCTTTATCCGCTTAGACACGCAATAAGTTTGCGAAAAATGTCATCAATGTTAGCCTTAAAAGATAAATTAAAACAATCTGTTTCAGTTCATTATTTGTCATCGGAGCCTCAATGACATCAACGGATACTTTAGAAGAATCAAACACTCAGCTTCCCGCTGTTATCGCGGGACCCATTCTACGAAAGCTCGACGCACGATCGGCGACTTTTTGGCTGGCGTGTTCAGAACACTTCGATGTCCATTTTGGTTTCTTTTTAGGCGATTGTTTTGTAGGTCATTCAAGCAATGCCCCCTATACACTCGTCGAGACAACTCAACAAAATCACGTCATTAAACTGAGTGAATCGCTATGGATTATGTTGGTAACGGTCGAGTTTCAGGCACCACTACAGCCCAACACCGCCATTACATACGAAGTAACCTTATCGAAAAATAATACCAATACAGCGGGCGAGATTCCGTTTTCAATTCCATTTGCAGAGTGGGGAAAAACGCTGTGTTACGCTCAAGAAGAACGACCTTCATTTGTATTTAAACCTAAAGTCGACAATGTGCTGCACGGTTCTTGTCGAAAACCTCATCATCGAAACGCCATCGATTCAATCAACGTCGATTGCGGTGACGGTTTGGCTGTCGCTGACGATCATCTGGCATCGATCATGGAACAGGTCGGCTCAGTAAAGTCCGACTCCGTAAAGGCCGATTCTACAAAAGCCAAACGTGTTAAAAAATGGCCGAGTGCCTTGGTCATGTCGGGGGATCAAATCTACGCCGACGATGTCGCTGGGCCAATCTTGAATGCCATTCATCAAGTGATCGCATTGCTCGACCTCCCGAGCGAGTCATTGCCAGCAAGTGATGCAAATAAAACATTTGAAGCCTTGCATACACGCATTGATCTTTACTACCAACGCGAGTCTGTCTTGCCTATGACAGATCTATCGGACGAGGTTAAAAAACAGTTCTTCTTCGGGGGAAAAAAGCCGATATTCACGAGTAGCACGGCGCACAATCATTTAATGAGTTTCAGTGAAATGGTGGCGATGTATTTATTGGTTTGGTCACCTGAACTGTGGCCATTTTTGAACCTCGTAGCACCCACTGAGTTGCGCCCTGAAACGCGCGACCAATACCACCACGAGCTAGTAAGCATTAACTACTTTGTCGAACACCTCTCCAAAGCACGTCGTGTTATGGCGCATCTACCTACCGCCATGATGTTTGACGATCACGACATTACCGATGATTGGAACCTCACCGCAGGTTGGGAACAGGCCGCTTATGAGCATCCTGTTTCAAAACGGATTATTGGTAATGGCCTGATGGCGTACTTTCTATTTCAAGGCTGGGGCAATAACCCAACTCAGTTCGACCAAGCCTTTATTAAAACGTATCAGACCGCCATTAAGGAACTGGGGACGCAAACGCACGACGATGTGATTCAGACATTAATACGATATGACCGTTGGCACTATGTTTGGGAGACCTGCCCTGCCTTAGTAGTGTTGGATACTCGAACACACCGTTGGCGCTCAGAAAGCAACCTAAACAAACCCTCTGGTCTTATGGATTGGGAAGCACTCACTGACTTGCAAAGTGAGTTAATAAACCGAGACAGCGTGTTACTTGTCTCCCCTGCCCCCATCTTTGGGGTTAAGCTCATTGAGGCGATTCAAAAGGTGTTTACCTTATGCGGTAAACCTCTATTAGTGGACGCTGAGAACTGGATGGCGCACTCTGGCTCAGCACATACTTTAATGAACTTATTTCGTCACCCGAAAACACCGAAAAACTTTGTGATTCTCTCTGGCGATGTTCATTACTCGTTTGCGTACCACGTGGAAGTGAAAGGGCAATCGAGCAGTCCGAATGTTTGGCAGATTACCAGCAGTGGTCTTCGCAATGAATTTCCAGATAACTTGCTAAGCTGGTTTGATCGGTTAAATCGTTGGCTCTACGCACCTTGGTCGCCACTTAACCTCTTTACCAAACGGCGGGGAATGTGGGTTTCTCCATGTAAGCCGGATAAACGAAACAAGGGTGAACGTTTGCTAAATGGCGCAGGCGTAGGCTTTGTAAGATTGGGCAATGACGGTGCACCAATAGAGATAGCACAGCTATTACCAAAAGGGGAAAAGGTCAGATTCCTCAAAAGCGATGACGATCGCCAATTTGAGTAATCTGACCTAAATAGCCGTAAACGAATCTACTCTTCACCCTCTCGTAGAGTTAATCGTCTTTACAAATGCTCTGATCGCTTTGGAAACAAGCGACGTACGACCACAAAAAACAATGGAACGAAGAAGATCGCCAACACCGTTGCTGTAAGCGTACCGCCGACAATGCCAGAACCAATGGAGATACGGCTGTTCGCTCCTGCGCCAGTAGAAAGCGCCAAGGGCAAAGTACCCACAATAAACGCCAACGATGTCATGATGATTGGACGTAACCGCAAGGTTGCACCTTCTTTTGCCGCTTCCCATACTGTTGCACCACGTCGATAGGCTTCTTCTGCAAATTCGACAATCAAGATCGCATTTTTTGAAGACAACCCGATGGTGGTCAAAAGTGCAACTTGGAAATACACGTCGTTTTCCAGCCCTCTAATATAGGCGGCAGCAGCCGTACCTAAAATCCCCAATGGTATAACCATGATGACAGAAAAAGGCACAGTCCAGCTTTCATACAATGCGGCCAAGCACAGAAATACAACCAAGATTGAAATCGCGTATAACATTTGCGTCTGACCGCTCGATTGACGTTCTTGGTAAGACAAGCCACTCCAAGCGTACGACGATCCTTTCGGCAATTGCTGAGCTAAACTCTCCATTTCATCCATCGCCGCACCAGAACTAAGACCTTGTGCAGCCGACCCTTGAACTTGATACGATGCCAAGCCATTAAACCTCGATAGACTACTTGGGCCATACGTCCACGAACTCTCAGAAAATGCAGAGAAAGGCGTCATCGTATTGCCACTGCCGCGCACATACCAATGTTGTAAATCATCTGGATCTGAGCGGTATTGCGCATCGCCCTTGATGTAGACTTTTTTAACACGTCCGCGGTCAATAAAGTCGTTTACATAAGATCCTGCCCACGCCGACGAAATGGTTGTGGTTATGTCACTCATTGACAAACCTAATGCGGAGGCTTTTTCTTGGTCGATGTCTATGTGCAACTGCGGTTTCTCTGTTTGGGCGCCCATGCGAACACCTGTCAGGATCTTGCTCGTACGAGCATCCGCTAATAGTTTGTCGCGCATCTCGATCAAGGTTGCACGGTCAGTATTGCCCGATGCCTGAAGTTGAAAGGTAAAACCATTACTCTGACCTAATCCCATAATGGACGGCGGAAGCAAGGTAAAAATCTGCGCGTCTCTAAGACCCGCAAATGCGCCCCAAGAGCGACCCGCAATGGCTTGCGCGCTCGCCATAGGACTTGTACGCTCAGACCAATTTTTTAACAAGACAAACGCCATACCTGCATTTTGTCCACTGCCCATAAAATTGAAGCCACTGATAGTAAAAATGTCTTTTACATAGCTACCTTCGGTGTTCAGGAAGTGATCTTCCACCTCGTTCATCACATCGTTGGTACGAGTTAATGACGCTCCTTCAGGCAAACTCACCATAACCATGATGTCACCTTGGTCTTCTTGAGGTAAAAAACCACCAGGAAGATTTCCCATCATTGCCCATAAGCCACCAATGATAATGCCATACAGAACGAGCCAGCGAACTGGCTGCTTCACTACTTTAGCAATACGACCAGAATAGCGCCCGGTCGCCCAATCAAAGCTTCGATTGAACAGTCCGCCCAAGCCTTTTTTAGCGGCATGATGATTTGGTTTCAATAAGGTGGCACAAAGTGCTGGGGAAAGTGTTAAAGCAACGATAACGGACAATATCATTGAAGACACAATCGTAATGGAAAACTGACGGTAGATTACACCTGTTGATCCACTAAAGAACGCCATGGGTAAAAATACCGCAGAAAGTACAACGGCAATCCCCACCAATGCGCTGGTGATTTCTTTCATTGATTTGATGGTTGCTTGTCTTGGTGACAGTTTTTCTTCTTCCATCACCCGCTCGACGTTCTCTACCACAACGATAGCATCGTCCACCAGCAAACCGATTGAAAGCACCATGCCGAACATCGTCAGTGTATTTATGGAATAACCAAAGACTTGAAGCACACCAAACGTACCCAACAAAACAACAGGAACCGCTATTGCCGGTATCAAGGTCGCACGCCAGCTCTGCAAGAAGACAAACATGACAATCACAACCAGTGCGATGGCTTCGAACAGTGTCTTTACCACCTCTTCAATGGAGATTTTAATAAAAGCAGTATTGTCTTTAGGAAATGAAATTTCATAGCCGTCTGGCATATTGCGAGCCAGTTCGGTTAACTTATTTTTCACTAGCTCAGAAGTGGACAAAGCATTCGCGCCCGGTGCAAGCATTACAGCCATACCGGATGCAGGATGTCGATTTAAACGTGGAACGTAATCGTAACTTTCACTGCCTAGCTCAACCGAAGCAACGTTACTCAGGCGAACCGTTGCTCCATTGTCGTCATACTTCAAAATAATGTCGCGAAACTCTTGTGGTGTTTGAAGCTTCGATTGTGCGGTCACTGTTACGTTCAACTCCTGACCGACTTTTGAAGGACGTTGCCCCAAGCTCCCTGCTGCTACTTGAATGTTTTGAGTGGCAATCGCAGACGACACATCGGAAGGCATCAATCCGTACGATGCCAACTTCAAAGGATCCAGCCAGATTCGCATAGCATACTCTGATCCAAATACCCGAACACTGCCTACACCTTCGATTCGAGAGACAGAATCTTGGATACTTGTTATGAGGTAATCAGACAGATCGCTTGCGCTGTCTGTATCCGTTTCATCGTACAATGCAGCAATTAACAAGAAATCGCTTTGCGATTTACTGACGGATACACCTTGCTGCTGAACAGACGTAGGTAAACTCGACGTCACTTGCTGAATTTTGTTTTGAACCTGCACTTGCGCCGTGTCTGCGTCTGTACCTTGTTCAAAAACCACGTTAATGCTCGCTCGCCCAGCGGATGTGCTCGACGATGAAAAGTAGAGCAACCCATCCAAACCTGTGAGCTGTTGTTCTAATATTTGAGTAACACTGTTTTCGACCGTTTCAGCAGACGCTCCCGTATAAGTAGCGCTGATTTGAACGCTCGGTGGCGCCACATTAGGATATTGCGAAATGGGCAATTGGGTAATCGAAAAACCACCCGCCAGCATAATGACGATCGAAATAACCCATGCAAAAACCGGACGGTTAATAAAGAATTGCGCTAACATCGCCGTTATTCCCCTTGCGGCTGAGTGGAAGTCGCTTCATTCACAGCGACCATTGCACCACTTTGCGTGTCCATTTGCAGTTGAACGGTATTTACCAAACTGCCTGCACGAATTTTTGCCGTGCCTTCAACAACAACCCAATCTCCCGCATTGATGCCACTGACCACCAGCCATTGATTTCCCAATGCTCGCTCTGTTTTCAAAATACGTTTTTCAATTTTGTTCTGATCATTTACAACAAAAGCAATTGGATTGCCTTTTAGATCGCGACTGACACCTTGTTGAGGGACGAGCAACGCCTGTGCGTGGTCAATGTCGTTAATTTTGCCGCGTACAAACATACCGGGTAATAACAGGCCATCAGGGTTGGGGAATTCAGCACGCAAGGTCACACTGCCTGTTAATTCATCAACGTTAATCTCTCTCGCTTTTAATTGACCGATATATGGGTAAACCGAATTGTCTTCTAACGTCAGCGATACACTCTGAGAACCCACCGAGACGTCGGCTTGATGAAGTAAATTTCGTACTCGCAGTTGATCAACACTTGTTTGAGACAAATCGACAAAGATAGGATTTGTCGAACGAACGGTCGTTAAGCTCGTTGATTGACCTGCGGTGACTAACGCGCCAACCGTCACTTCTGAAATCCCTACGCGACCAGAAATAGGTGAGGTGATTTTGGTGTGTTCCAGATCAATCTGAGCCGTTTCTAAAGCGGCTTCTGCTTTTTTCTGGTTGGCTCTCGCTTCCAAGTAAGCCACTTTTGCATCATCAAGGTTTTGTTGAGAAACGTTGTTACGCTTTCGCAGCGTTTTATAGCGCTCATAGGTCTGTTTGGTTGAAGTGAAACTCGCCTTGGCACTTTCAAGTGATGCTTGCGCTTGTTTTACTGCAGATACATACGTGGAATCGTCGATATCATAAAGCACATCACCCGAATTAACTGTCTGCCCTTCTTCAAACAATCGACGCTCTATAATACCGCCAACTTGAGGTCGAATTTCTGCCACCAAACTGGATTTGGTTCTTCCAGGAAGCTCTGAAGTTAGTTGGATAGACTGAGGGTTAATCTGAACAACGCCGACATTGACGGCTTTTGGTTTACTGAAGGCCGCTTTCTTCTCTGAAGAGGCGGTCTTATCCGTCGAGGATTCCTGACACCCGACTAAGATCAATAAAGCAGCAAATGCCACTGAAATTTGTTTGAATTTTGGCAACATGCTCGCTATCTTCCTATCAATTTCGTATGAGAATGAACGTTATTCTCAATATAATCGAATACACAGGCTCAAAAAACCGAGAAACGTGTAAACAAATGAAATCTAATAAGTCTTTATTTGACGAATCGAATTGCAAAGAAGTGAGTACGGGCACTTTGAAGCAAGCGCCGTACCATTAGAACGCATAAAACCGAAGCAACGCACTCGCAGACTCATCTTTTTATAAAGAATGAGTATTACTGCGACGGCCTTTTTTTTTGAAAAAAGGAACGAACCGCCGACCATTTCGAAACTAACATAGAAATAAAAACAAAAACACACCCAACCAATTGCCAACCAGACATCCGCTCAGAATACCAAAGCACGGCAAACAGAGCGGTCCATACAGGCTCAAGGTTCATAATGATCGCCGCATGACTCGCAGACGCTAAGCTCATCCCATAGGTCTGAAGTAAAAATCGCAACGTGGTCGCAATAAAGACACTTGCAAAAAACCACCCCAATGTAGACAAAGAAACAGAACTGGGCACTTCCTCTGTCAACAGCGAGACAATAAGTATCATCACTCCCGTCACAAAAAGCTGAACAGCCGTTAATCCAAATGAGTTGATCGTGGTAGAAAGCTTAGACAAAAACGTGAATTGCAAAGCCAAAAAGACAGCCGCGATAAAAAAGTAAAGCTGTGCGAATTCAAAACCAGTGGCAGACTGCAAACTGCCCAATGACAAAAATGCCAAGCCCATGATCGCAAAAGGCAATGCAAACCAAATACTCGTAGGTGGAGAATCTTTAAATACGAGACGAGCCACCAAGGGAACAAGCACCACCCCTAAACTGCTGATGAATGCACCGACACCTATATTTTGGATTTGATCTAAGCCAATGATCCAAAACATCATCGCCAACCCCATCAAACCACCGACAAAGCTTGCGTGTTTCCAGCCTTTCCGGTTCATGCCCAAAACCGATTTTGGCGACACTAACGTCAGTATAAAACCCGCCAAAATAAACCGTGTAGAGATAAAAAAGAGAGGGGGAAGTTCATGCAGCGATTCTTTGGAAAAAATCCAACCAAAGGCCGCTAGAATAGTCACCAAGACCAAGATTAACTCGGCTTTTAACGAAGCTCCTTTAAACAATCGAACCGTCCTATTTATATCAAAATGGTGTTATATAGCTTGATGTATCGACATCAATGAAACGTAATGCGTGATTGGCTATGATGACTTTAGACCTTAGTTGCATCATAACCGTATAAAGGATCCAGCTTACTGTTTGAGATCGACGGAATTAAACGTGTCGCCAAACGCACTGCATTTAAACGAAGCACCCCCGCCATGCCTCCGTGCATATGAAACAACGACGTATTTGACTTGGACATTTCCTGAATTTCACGCGTTCGCATTAATCGCTTTTCTTGATATTGAAGAAGCCCACGTTCATCGCTCAATTCTTTTAAACAGGTCGATAATACATAGGCATCTTCAATCGCCATTGCTGCGCCTTGTGCCATAAAAGGCAGCATTGGATGACAGGCATCGCCCAACAAAACCGTTCGTCCGTCACACCATGAATCCAAATAAGGCCGAGCGTTTAACGCCCAGATAAAGCTTGCGTCGCACGCATCCAATAACCGAGTAACCGTAGGATGCCAACCCGAAAAAGACGCACGTAACGCTTTAACATCCCCTTCCTGACGCCAACTCTCGCTTCGCCAAGTATCCTTTTCTTCCACCGCTACAAAATTGATCAGCTCTCCGCCCCGAAGATAATAGGTCACTAAATGTTTACCCGGCCCAGCCCACACACTTGCCTCAGGTGCAATGGTTAACTCAGGATGATCTTTTGTATTGATCGTGCCACGCCATGCAACTTGTCCAGTGAACTCAACAGGTTCATCACCTTTCATCTGTTTACGAATCGTTGATTTGATGCCATCAGCACCAACCAAAATATTTGCGTCTAACTTATATTTCTCGGTGAATACAATCACGCCATCACGTGTATTTTTATAACCCGTTACCGAACAGTTAAGCTTAATCTCAACGTTACACTCTAAGCACGCTTGATATAAAACATGAATTAAATCAGCTCTGTGCAAATGCCAATAAGGTGCTTGATAGCGGCGCTCAGCAACACCTCCTAATGGAGACTTTAAAAAATACGCTCCCGATTGGTAATGCCGTATTGCGGCATACTTTGGTGAAAACGCTGCGTCGGCTAAGGTTTCTGACACACCCAAAGCTTGCAAAACCTTCATTGCGTTTGGGCTCATTTGCAGCCCTGCGCCCACTTCTTTGATCTCATGCGCCTGCTCTAACACCGTTACGTCAAAGCCTTGCTTAGCACACGCCAACGCCGCCGCTAAACCGCCAATCCCAGCACCTGAAATAACAACTCGTTTCACCATATTTTTATGCTTCTTAATGCCTACTGACCCAAAGAGACCTTTGCTTGTGACTTCGTATGGATCTCTACTTTAAACAATTTAACCCACTTCTATGTTTACAGCGCCCGACACGGTAGAATACCGCAATTAAAGACGCCGCTAATGATAAACGCTGAGCAACACACTAAAATCAGTGAGCTTATTTGCAGCCTCCTTAAATAAAGGCTTCTAAAGCGAAGCGCAAGCATACCTTACAAAAGTGATTCAATCTTCTATGACATTTTCTAAATTCGGCTTAGACCAAGAGATTCTTAGCGCACTAGAGACTCTTGAACTGACCGCTCCAACGTCGATACAAGACCAAGCCATTCCAGAAATACTCGAAGGGCATGACTTAATCGCAACCGCGCAAACGGGCTCGGGTAAAACGGCGGCATTCTGTTTGCCTATTTTACAAGCGTTAAAAAGCGGAGAAAAAGCCAAACCGAATCACGTACGTTGTTTGATTATTGCGCCTACCCGCGAATTAGCAATTCAATTAAACGCCAACATTAAAGCGTTTAATGAATTCCTTACACTGCGCCATCAAGTGATTTTCGGCGGAGTGCGGATCTTACCTCAACGAAAATACCTTAAGCGCGGCTCAGACATTTTAGTCGCAACGCCGGGAAGATTATTAGATCTACATCAAAGAGGTGACATACTTTTTGATTCTCTGACGCATTTAGTATTGGATGAAGCCGACAGATTGCTGGATCTTGGATTCGCAAAAGAGCTTGACCAGATAATCCAAGCGCTTCCGAAACAGCGCCAAACCTTACTCTTCTCAGCAACCTTTGCGCCGCCAATCAAAAAACTGGCGAAAAAGATACTGAACCAACCTAAAGACGTGACGACGATCCAAAAAGCAGCAGCCAAGCCGAACATAAACCAATGGCTGCATCCGGTCGATAAAAAGCGTAAAACCGAGCTACTGCTGGAGCTGCTTAACCGTAAACCGCATGCACAAGTTATCGTCTTCACCAACACTAAGAAGAACGCCGACTTAGTCGCAGAAGCATTAAACGAAGATGGCATCAGCGCCGGCGCGCTGCACAGTGACAGAACACAAGACGAGCGTATACACGTCTTCGATCAGTTTAAAAACAACGAGATTTCAATACTCGTCGCAACCGACGTTGCCGCGCGCGGTATCGACATTCAAAACCTACCGCTTGTGATCAACTATGACTTACCCAAAGTCTCGGAAGACTACATCCACCGTATTGGCCGTACTGGCCGTGCGGGACACGCAGGGCAAGCCTTCTCCATCGCCAGCGCAGACGAATTCGATGCTTTGCTAGACATCGAAGCCCTTACAGGCAAAAAAATCATCCGTAAATACATCGATGGTTTTCACCCAGACCACGACATCCCGCTGCAACGAAAAGCCAAACCGACGAAATCAAAAAAAGACACTAAGAAAACCGCAGAGAAAAAACCAACACTGGCAGACAAGCCGAACGACGGACTAAGAAGCAACCCGTTTGCAGTTATGAAGAAAAAGTAGGATTTGTACAAGCAATAAAAAAGCCCATCAGAAACCTGATGGGCTTTTTTATTTAATATGGTGGGCCTGCCCCGACTTGAACGGGGGACCTGCCGATTATGAGTCGGATGCTCTAACCAACTGAGCTACAGGCCCTAAAAGTGGCGGCTATTATATCCATAGGTTTGGCTGTTGCCAAGCATTCTATGACAAGATTCTAATAATTTTCGATTAATTCCGGTTTATTAGGGCGTTGTGGAAGAAATCTTTCTATATCAATAGGGTTAGGCGATGCATTACTTTAAAATTTCGATTGAAAATCAAACAATATCCACTGCTGAGTTCCGCTCAAGTTCGCCATCACACCCGTGCCAAGAAACCTGATTACGGCCATTTTTCTTCGCTAGGTACAGTGCTTTATCCGCCTGCTGATAAAGTTGAGAAAACACGACATCTTCATGAGGTTTGCGGTAACAAAAGCCCATACTAATGGTGATTTTTACTTTAACATTGCCCGCTCCGATTGTGGCATGTTCTATAATGGTCCGTATTTGCTCACACTTCTCGATTTGCTGTTCACTGGACAACGCAGTAAACAACAAACAAAATTCTTCTCCACCCAACCGAGCGACGATGCCATCTTGCATATTTGCTGACAATATTCGAGCGATTCTTTTAAGTACTTCATCGCCCACAGGGTGTCCGAAATTATCATTAACAGCTTTAAACAGATCGAGGTCGATAATCGCTAAGCCAATACTCGAATCAGACTGTTGTAATGCGTATTCTGCTTCCTTCATTAGGTAACGACGATTGTACAATCCGGTTAAATCATCCAGTTCGTTTTGTTTGGACAGTAAATAGCGTTGCTCAAAAGAACGGGTTAGAACAAAGACTAAAGCAGCAATGACAAGCATGATGGTGAAAAATAGCCCCCATACTAGGATGGTAAGCCCTTTCCTCAAGCGTTTTTCTAATGAGGAAACGCTTTGCACTGCGCTGTGAATCTCACTGTATGACCAAGCGATTTCCAACTCTATAGGATACAGTATCTGTAATAGTGCTTCGTTCGATAGGCTGCCATTTGTATTGGCATTGACTTGATTTATGGTTGTTCCAATTTTTGCCTTGATTTGATCTAGAGTCGAGACCATGGCTTCGTATTGACTCTCTTCTATCGCACTCCGTTTCAGTTTATTAACGATCAAAGGAATCCGATAGTTTTGACGGAAAAGCGCTTCTACGAGCAATGCAGCATCGTACTTGACTGAGCCATCTTCTAGATGTACCAGCTGGCTATTAATGGTTCGCACGTCGTATTGGGATTGCACAACATCGATAGCCAGTGCAGTAAAATCACTGCCCAAGAGCGACCGAGATTTGTTTTGAAAATACACAAGAGAGGTCGTACACACGACCAGAAATGCTATAAAAAGCGCCCATATTGCACTGGGGTTACGCGATAATTTGTTCATTGAATTATTGCTCTTTAATTTGTCTTAGAGCCCATATCCAATGACTGTGTGATACATCTCCACGAACTGTTTCTCCACCATCTTCTGGCACGATAATCATAAGTGGCCCCAGTTCATGCATTGATAAAAAGCGGCCATTTAAGCGTGTGACGACAAAATAGCTTTTTTCTTCTCTTTGCTTTTTAGAAAGAAATATTTCATAGCCATCATGTGCTATCAATCTTAAACGATCCGCATTGAACAACCCATACTTTCTTAAAAGGTCATTAAGCCAAACACCAGAGAATTCGCCTTCGGGTCCGTCAAAGTGTTTTATGAAGCCAGTATCAAGAAATGGCAAAGATTCTATATCCGCATACGACAAGGACGTTTCAGTGATTTTCGTACCAACAACAAGAACCGGTGTCGAATCATGTGAGGGAGTGATGACACTGTTAGACACCGAAGCAGCAGACACAGGCATAACAAAAAACACCATCGCTAAAAGCAGTAGTGAATAACAACGGTGTCGAAAAGAAGACAAAATGCTAACTCCCTTGAAAATACATCGCCCAATCTTACCTTAACGGCGAACACTAGATTTACCTTAAAATCTTGACAAAACTGACTACGCTTCCCAAAACTCCAGCACACAAAAAAGGCTGCGTGACCATTAGATGTCTTAAAGAAAATTGAGTCACTATCGCGCACAAATATTGTACACAATGTGTACAGAATAAGTATATCCCTTTATACCCTTCGTTTTCTACTACTAAACCCCATTTTCTCAGCGGTTCTAATTTAAATATGAATATTTGGCATAATACCCTGATATAAAAAAGCCCCCCCTACTTAATCTTTATAGTAGCGAGGGCTTTTTGCTGTTCTTTATAAAGGAAGACGAATCCGTTTTGGTTTATAAAGTAGTTTATTATGTAAGCAGGAAGCTCGGCGCTGGAATAACGATTTGCTCCATTGTGCCACGATCACGGACAGTAACAGGTACGTCGCCTTTTTCTTCGTGACGACACAAACCTTTACTCATGTTATCCGTGCTTTTCGTAAAGAACAGTACGAACGGAATGCACAATAAATGCACAATAGGCGCACAATACTTAAAAAATAAGCACACTCCGTTATACCCTTCGTTTTCTACTTCTAAACCCCATTTTCCCCACGGTTCTAATTTAAATATGGATATTTGGCATAATACCCTGAAATAAAAAAGCCCCCGCTACTTAATCTTTATAGTAGCGAGGGCTTTTTTGCTGTTCTTTATAAAGGAAGACGAATCAGTCTTGGCTTACAAAGTAGTTTATTATGTAAGCAGGAAGCTCGGCCGCTGGAATAACGATTTGCTCCATTGTGTCACGATCACGGACAGTAACAGGTGCGTCGTCTTTTTCGATGGAATCGAAATCAACCGTCACACACAAAGGCGTACCTACTTCGTCATGACGACGGTAACCTTTACCCACGTTACCAGTGTTTTCATAAAGAATACGACCTAGACCTAATTTTTGAAGCTTATTTTTAAGCTCTTTTGCAAGCGCTACGATCTCTGGTTTGTTCTTTTTCAGTGGCAAAATAGCAACTTTGATCGGCGCTAGATGCGGTTTGAATTTAAGAACCGTACGAGTCGAGCCGTTTTCCAACTCTTCTTCGGTGTAAGCTTCAGTCATGACAGCCAACATACCACGATCTAAACCTGCTGAAGGCTCGATGCAGAAAGGCACTTCCCACTTATTAGCTTCCAAATCACGTACGGCTAATTTCGCAGTAGAGTGCTCGTTCTTCTTCACTTTTGCAGAAAGATCAAATTCTTCTTGAGCTTTTGTATGAGAACCAAGATCGTAATCCGTACGGTTTGCAACACCTTCTAGCTCTTCAAAACCGTGTGGGAATTTGTACAAAATATCCACAGTAGATTTTGAATAGTGCGCCAAATCATCACCTGTTACATATTCAAATTGAATATTTTCTTCGGACAAGCCTTGATCCAACCACCATTGCTTACGAGCGGCTACCCAGAATTCGTGCCATTTCTCGTCTTCACCCGGCTTACAGAAGAACTCAAGCTCCATTTGTTCGAACTCACGAACGCGGAAGATAAAGTTTCTTGGAGTGATTTCGTTACGGAAAGATTTACCAATTTGAGCAATACCGAAAGGCAACGCTCGTGAAGTTGAATCAACAACATTTTTAAAGTTGGTAAAAATGCCTTGTGCAGTTTCTGGGCGAAGGTAAGTGTACGAATCTTCGTTCACCATAGGACCAACATTGGTTTTAAACATCAAGTTAAAATCACGTGGTTCAGTAACGTTGTCTGAACCACAGTTATCACATACTTTGATGTCTTTCATGTGATCTGCACGCATGCGGGATTTACATTCGTGGCAATCCACCATAGGGTCGGTGAAGGTGTCTTCATGACCAGAATATTTGTAGACGTGTTTATTCTGGATGATTGCAGCATCTAGGCCTTCAACGTCATCACGTTCGTAAACCATTGCTCGCCACCAAGCATTCTTTAGGTTGTTCTTTAGCTCAGTCCCTAGTGGACCGTAGTCGTAAGCCCCTTGCATACCGCCATAGATTTCGCTGCCTTGGAAAATAAAACCTCGGCGTTTACAAAGGGAGACGAGTTCGTCCATCGTTTTAGCTGGCATTTTTAACAACCTTAATGAAATTCATTGATAGTAATTTGATACGACTTGCACGGAGACAGGATATAAATCGGTACACGTGCAATGACTTTTATCTGATCGTATTGATCTGATCACAGTACAGAGCAGCAATTGTACTCTGTGACTCATATTCGCTCAATGCCGAAGAGTAAGAAGACAGCGCCTAAATCGATCCGATTTCACGCTTTTAGCGTAAAAGACAGTAGAACCGGACAAAAACACTCATTGACAACATTAAAAATGCGTCTAACTTTATGATCTTTTTTTACGATAGCCTTTGCCCATTGTGTACTGCAGAAGTCTCGCAATTGGGTCGGTATGACACCACTCATACCATTACCTTTGTTGACATCCACAACGTCGTTGAGATGGAAAAATACCCGCATGTCGACCCCATTTCTGCCAATACTCGACTGCACCTTATTAATAATTCTGGCCAATTGCTTACGGGATTAGATGCGACTTATACGGTTTGGCACCACGTTGGAAAACATCGTTGGTTAAAGCTTCTTCGTCTTCCTCTTATTCGTCACATCGCGGATTTGGCTTACGTATTTTTTGCCAAACACCGATACACCATTTCTTACCTTTTTACGGGAAAAAGGCGTTGCTCAAGCTGTACTATTAAGAGAGATTTATAATGCCGTACAGTGCCTTAATCATCGGTGCCAATAGCACCATAGCAGTCGCAATTGCAGATCAGTTAATGTCGGCAAAAGTATACGACGAGCTAATCCTCGTAACTCGAGCACCCATTGCGTCTACAAACTTGAGAGTGCATTCAAATGTAAGCTCATTTGAATGCGACTACTCTGAAGCGTCCATCGAACGTATCGCATCGAAACTTACCTTCAAAAACCCCAGCATTCGACTTTTTATCTGCAACGGTACGTTACACGGTGATCAGTACTTTCCTGAGAAAAAAGCCGAAGAGCTCATTGAAGAAGCAATGATGAGTCTGTTCAAAGCCAACACTGTAGTGCCATCCTTGTGGCTCAAGCACCTACTTCCTGTCATAAGTAAGCTAACGGAGGCTAAAATAATGTTGTTTAGTGCAAGAGTAGGGAGCATTAAAGATAATGAACTAGGCGGGTGGTATAGCTATCGAGCTTCTAAAGCGGCGCTGAATATGATGATTAAAACGTTTTCTGTAGAATACAATCGCCGAGTGACTCAGTCGAAATTAATTTCATTCCATCCTGGGATGACAGACACACCTTTGTCCAAGCCGTTTCAATCACGAGCCAGTTATACATTATTTACTCCTGAGTTTGTTGCCAAACGAGCACTCAATATCATAGAAAGTGCTCATTGCGATGGAAAAGCATCGTACGTTGACTGGGACAATAAAAGCATTGACTGGTGAGATGAGCCGTTTTTGCTAAATTGATGTCTGAGTTACTGTCCCTCTATCCTCCTCTTACTCCCTCTACACCCCTGTAAATAAATCCCTCAAAGAAACGGAGCTTTCAAATAAACACCGCTATTTCAACAAAGGATCGTCTTTTGGTAGATTTTTTTGGATCCAAATGGCCAGTTTGTGCTTCATTGCTAGAAGGTCTTCTTTATCAGGCGGTACAGGTACAATAAGCTTATCCTGAACGAGCAGTCGATAAATAGCTTCTACTTTTTGGTTCGCTGACATTGTCGTAGCGAATCCTGCAAACCCTCGCTTAAGCGCGTATTTCTCCCCTACTTCGAGCGCTTTCTTAGCAAGCCCGGCCTCATTTTTTACTTTCTTCATAGTACATGACCCCGAATTCACTTAGATGGAAATCAAAGCATACCTCTTTTAGGCGACAAAGTTCTAGAAAACAACACCATTCATTTAACGGTAAAGAAACGTGCGTAAATTGAATTTAAGGCGTCGTATCGAATTACATTTTAACAAGACAGTGGTTCACTTTTGCTTACATTTTGTTTCACTTTACAATTCGATCAATCTTAATGGATAATTGCCAAAATTTATAATTCATATAATTCAATAAGTTATAACCAAAAGGACTATCTCTCATGCTTTCATTTTTTAGAAACGCCCCATTACCAAGGCAACTTGGTATTGGAATCATGATTTCGGTCGTGGCAAGTTTCTTTGTACTGATTTTATTAATAGGACGCCTGTTCGATTACGAAGTAAAAGAAATTGTAACCCCCCACCAACAAGCAGAAGTAAGTCTAATTGCTAAGAAATTGGAAAGTGACTGGAACTCACTTTCTGGCGGGATAAGCCGATCTGTACACTCTCTAGTAAAGAACGTTCAATTCGCCCTTGATCAAGAAGGTCAAGGAAATAATAAACGCGCTTCAAATACAGCCGTTGCGAATGCTCTAAACAACTATGCTAACAGTACCGCTCAACACGTTTTTCTGTATGAGCAAAAAGGATCAAGCTCTACTCTTCTTAGTAGCGCCGGTCACTCTGTAACGATACCATTGCATACCGTTTCATCGTTATTGTCTAAAACGAATGGACAGCTCAAGCAAGTCAAAATCAACAACCAAGACTATGTCGCGTATTCTACGCCCGTTCAGGGAAGCTACAATTTGAAGCTCCTGAGCATCTTACCTTCTTCGGTGGTTATTAACAGAATCAACAAAGAATTATCAAAACTGAAATTTGGTAAAAACGGCTACGTTTATGTGACCGATGCAGAGTCAAGAAACGGGTATTTAGTGTTCCACCCCACACTGACAGGAACCAGTCTTTATGACATATCAGCAGACGCTCCCGCTATTTTTGAAAAACTATATCAAGCGGACGCTGGTGTTCTTTATTACACGTTAAAAATTGCGGGGAAAGACACTAATGCGAAAGAGTCAAAAGCCATTTTCCAACACGTCGACGGATGGAATTGGGTCGTTGCGATCAAAACTTACTCTTCCGAATATAACGAGCAGTTAAATAGCATCCTGCTACTTGTTGCTGCGATCGGCGCAGGAATCGCAGTGGTACTGGCCATCGCACTAAGCTTGTTTACTAAACGTTCATTACGCTCGCTAAAAGAAGTCTCTAAAGGTGTATCCATCATTGGCGAAGGTGATCTAACGTATCAATTTTCAAAGGCCGTTCCACAAAACAGTCAAAATGAGATCCACTGTTTACAAGCAGATATTGAAAAAATGCGTGATGGGTTAATTGAACTAGTCAACAAGGTAAGCACTTCCGGCAAGCAATTGAGCTACTCTGCCGACGTCATTACCAATGCGAATCGCGAATTAACGAACAGTGCAAACCAAAGCAATAACGCATGCTATGAAGTAGCGTCTGCCATTCAGCAAATTACCGCTTCTATTGAAGAAGTTGCTCAAAGCTCACAGGAAGTGTCGGCAGAAATTAACACAGTAAACGCAACAACCAGCTCAGGCGTTGACTCTATTAGGGACGTTGAGCAATCGGTTAGCCTGCTTTCTAACTCTTTCGAACTCGCGGAACAAACCATTCTAGAAGTAGAAGGAAGCTCTGAAAGCATTGGCAATGTCGTTAAAGTCATTAACGACATTGCTGAGCAAACCAATTTACTTGCTTTAAACGCAGCAATAGAAGCGGCTCGTGCAGGAGAACAAGGCCGAGGGTTTGCCGTGGTTGCGGATGAAGTTCGAGTTTTAGCACAAAGAACACAGAAATCGACAGAAGAAATTCAAACAGTTGTCGATAAGTTACAAACAGGCAGCCGCACCGCCGTTACTACTATGAAAGAAGGCCGCGCCCAAGTTGAAACAAGTGTGCATAAAGCCACAGAAGCAACTACCACAGTTGGAGACATTCTTTCATCTGTTAATACCGTTGAGCACAATATTGAAAATGTTGCTGCTGCAACTGAAGAGCAAAGCGCCACGTCTGTTCAAATCAAAGGAAATACAGAGCAATTGCAAGAAATGGCACAGGCGACGTTATCGCACGCTCAATCTTCTCAAGATGCAAGTAACGAAATATTTAATCTAACCAACGAATTGGAAGGCGACATTAACAAATTTAAACTTCCATAAAATTTGTTTGCTTTCAACTGTAAGCACTCCTTAGTATTATTTTGAGATACACCGCACTGACTCTGTCTAATTAATAGACCGTCAGTGCGTATTAAGGAGTTTCTTTGAACATTCACACCTCATACTCACAACCTCGCCACTGCATTCTTTCTTTATCTGATGTTTCAGAGGCCATCCAGCAATTCGTCGATAAAACTCACCATGTTGAAAACCGAGTTGTGTTGTCTGATCATCAAGAAACCGTTCAATACCTTTTGCCTCACTCTCTCGATGTGTCGCCTGTAAAAAAAGCCTCACTGCATCTGGGGAAAACCTACGGAGCCGTGTTTCTAGATTGGTCGCAAGGAGCAGACATCAACGCTCTGTCTATTATCGCTGGTACATTGCACGGTGGTGGGCTTTTTGTATTACATCTAGGAGAAGATTGGTTAAATAAGATCGACTACGATCTTTCGCGTTATTTATCTTGGCCACACACGCCAGAACAAACACCATCACACTTTAAGCGACATGTTTGGCAACATTTAATCGCAGATACAAGTCCATTTACGATAACGCAATCATATCCTAAACTAGGACATCAACAACTCATTCCTTTTAGTACGCTCACCGAAGAGCAGAATAATCTAAAAAACGCGGTGTTGGCCTCACCCGAAAAAGCGCAATTTGTTTTGTGCGCCAAACGAGGGCGAGGAAAATCAACCGCATTGGGGCACTTGATAGAATCGCTCCAGAAAAAAGGCTCTGTCGCCGTTTGCGCACCATCGCTGTCCAGTATTGCAACACTCAAAAAAAGCTACGAGAGCCTATCGAAAACGCATCTTCCCTTTTGGGCTCCCGACGAGTTGTTAAAGTCCGTTCATGGTAATGACTCACCTCGTTTTGACTATTTGGTGGTCGATGAATCTGCTGCCATTCCGGTTCCGATGCTTAAAGCGCTCCAGAAATCGGCACACGTCAGCATTTTTAGTACAACAAACGATGGCTATGAAGGCAGCAGTCGGGGGTTTGGGCTTCAATTTATCAAATATTTGAACACCCTTTCTTCTCCTACTATATCGCTTCATTTAGAGACACCGATACGATGGGTGGAAAATGACGCATTTGAAATTTGGCTCAATGATTTGCTATTTCAATCTATTGATCACAGTGACATTGGCGCGCATTCTGGAATGCTAAAACTCCAAGGGGATGAATGGCTAAAGTACCCAAACAGACTGAATGCCGCGTTTTCTCTACTTGTTCAAGCACATTATCAAACCTCACCAGACAATATTAAATGGATGCTTGATGACCCGAGTACGTTTAGCTTTGCCAACGTCAATGACGATAAACTAACCAGTATCGCGATCTGTACGGAAGAAGGCGACCTACCAAAAGCCTTGTCAATGGAGGTAATGCAAGGTGTTAGGCGGCCACGAGGACATTTATTACCTCAGTCCCTTCTTGCACATGAAGGCATAGAAGAAGCAGGTAACTTTAAATATTGGCGAATTAGCCGGATCGCAACCCAACCTCACAAACAAAAAGAAGGTTACGGTAGCGCTCTGCTTCAACACATCGAGCAAGAAGCAAAATCGAGCGGAATAGATTTCTTATGTGTAAGCTATGCTCTTACGGCAGACGTATTAAGTTTCTGGCAGAAAAATGCGTATATCCCTGTTCGGCTTGGCTATTCGAAAGACCAAGCAAGTGGTTGCTATTCAATCATGATGGTCAAAGCACTCTCTGATAACGCATTGATAAAGCAACGAAAATGGCGGAACCTATTCTTAAATAAAACACTGTATTCTCTTCCATTAAACGTTTGGGATCTCGAAACAACCACCTTAATAAATATCTTTTCTACGTCACCACAAAAAGACGAAAGTGAAGAGAACGCCACTTACAACCATAAAAATAGCTTTGTATTGAATGATATAGAGCAACAAGATTTAATGCTGTTCTGCGATCACCACCGCCCTGCTGCGACTATCAGAAGCAGTTTATTAAAAGCTTCTCAGGCCTTTCTTTACGAAAATTTGCTCAACGCAGACTTAAAAGAGCACTGTCATTTACTTGAATTCGCACTTGGCAAGGTCACCGAGCAAGATGCGCTACGCCTTGGTTACTCTGGAAAGAAAAATATGATTAAAGTGCTTAAATCAACACTCAAGCAGCTCTTGGTAAACAGCAATAATCACCACTTTATCGAATAACACCTAGAAAACCACCTAATAGATTATGTCAAAGCACAAAAGGGTGAATTCCCCCCCATTCTCCCTTTTGGAGTGAGCGACGTTCCACACATCCAATAATCATTTCAAGCCTAGAAAACAAAAATAGAATAAATATTCTTTGTATTTCAATAAGTTAAAAACTTTTAAATAATTGGCACGAAATGTGTAACTAATACGACGAGCTCGATCAATAAAAAGAAGATGGTCGAGTACACAATAATAATTAGTAATTGGAGCCATATAAAAATGAAAAAAATCAGCATAGCTTTAACTGCCGTAGCACTCGCTGTATCTGCAAGCTCAGTATCTGCAAACTGTGATTCTGGCGAACGCGTCGTTAAATTCAGCCACGTAACTGGGGGTACTACTCACCCTAAGGTCGTTGCTGCAAATAGCCTAGCAGAGCGTGTTAATAAAGAAATGGACGGCAAGTTATGTGTTGAGGTTTTCCCAAACTCAACATTGTTTGGTGATTCAAAAGAGCTTGAAGCACTTCTTCTTGGCGACGTTCAACTTCTAGCCCCTTCTCTATCAAAATTTGGCTCTTATACTAGCAAATACGGTGTATTTGACCTTCCATTTGTCTTTAACGACATGGATCACGCAATCCGTTTCACCAACTCTAGCGACGGTAAAGAATTGCTACGCGAAATGGAAGATTACGCAGGCTTCGTCGGTTTAGGTTACTGGATGTCTGGTATGAAGTACTTCTCAGCTAAGAAGCCACTTACGGTACCAAGCGACGCGAGCGGCATGAAGTTCCGAGTTCAAACATCTGATGTTGCTAAGCAGATGATCCGTGCGATGGATGCTTCCCCACAAGCAATGGCATTCTCTGAAGTATACGGTGCACTTCAAACTGGCGTTGTAGACGGTCAGGAAAACACTTGGTCCAACATTTACACTAAAAAATTCTATGAAGTACAAGACAGTGTAACGGAAACAAACCACCAACTTCTTGCTTACCTATTCATGACATCGTCTGATTTCCTAAACAGCTTAAGCAAAGCGGATCGTGAACAGTTCGTCGCGATTGCAGACGAAGTCACACAAAAAGCCAATCAGTCCGTTAAAGCGAAAGAAGCGGCTAACCGTGCAAACATTCTTAAAGCGGGTGGTAAGATCAATGTCTTAACGCCAGAACAGCGCAAAGAATGGGTCGATACAATGAAGCCTGTCTGGAAACAGTTCGAAAGCGACATTGGCAAAGACTTGATCGAGTCTGCTAACAACGCATAACACGCGTATTCCAGCACTCAAGAGCCTGACAATTCGTCAGGCTCTTTTAAATACCGAAACCTAAGCAAGCGCCTGATCATTTCGAAACGGCAACTTTTTGATTCACTTTCAAAGCGGCTTATTTCGCATAGCAAGTTAATCTAAATACAATGTCTTAGGTTGCTGCCCACACTCTCGTGAGAGAGCAAGGTTTAGCAGAAAAGAGCGGAGAGAACTCTCATGGCATACTGGCCTCATCTTTATCTACTTATATTTATCATAGCGCTTTGGGCGCTAGAAAAGCGCTTCCCTAAATTTATGGAACGCCTTGAAGAAAACATTCTTATTTTGGTCATCTCATCCATTATGGTGGTGTCATTTGGGCAAGTGATTGCACGTTATGGATTCAATACAGGGTGGGATGCAGCCCTTGAGTTTAATACCGTCATGTTCTCATGGCTGATTCTGCTCGGCATGAGCTATGGCATTAAAACAGGCATACATTTAGGCGTCGATATTCTTCTAAATGCCGTGCCAAAACCGACACGCAAAGCGCTTTCTATTTTCGGCGCAGGTGCAGCAATGCTTTACGGCCTTATTCTTTTAGATTCCACTTGGCTCGCTATGCTAGGTGTAGAAGTTCGTGGTGGCGCTCTTGAATACTGGTTCAAGATGTACCGAATTGGCCTTGGACAAGAAGAATTACGTTACCCGACTTTCTTAGTCGAAGCATTTGATATGAAACCTCGCGTACATCGCTGGTTAGTACTTGTTGTATTGCCTATCAGTTTGGCTCTTCTTTCTTATCGTTCTCTTCAAGCAATGATTGATATTGCACGTGACAAACGTCCAATGCTGATCAGCGGTCATGAAGGTCAAGACCTTCTGGAAGAAAACAAAGGCGTATTGAAAGACTAATTAGGAGCAACACGTGGAATCCATTATCTTATTTTCTATGGTACTAACGATGCTCTTTATAGGGCTTCCAGTTGGTATCTCTTTGGGCTTATCGTCCATACTATTTATTACATTTTTCTCACACGACTCTTTGTCGTCTGTGGCTATTTCATTGTTCGGCGCAGGCCAGCACTATACGTTGCTTGCCATTCCGTTTTTCATCCTTGCTTCGTCTTATATGTCGACAGGTGGTGTCGCGAAAAGATTGATTAACTTTGCTATTGCAAGTGTTGGTCACTTCCGAGGCGGTTTAGCAATGGCGTCAGTACTTGCATGTATGATGTTTGCTGCGTTGTCAGGCTCATCACCGGCAACGGTTGTTGCGATCGGTACCATTGCCATCGCGGGTATGCGTCAAGTTGGTTATTCCAAAGAGTTCGCTTCCGGCATCATTGCTAACGCAGGTACATTAGGCATACTTATTCCACCTTCTATCGTTATGGTTGTGTACGCTGCTGCTACCGACGTTTCAGTAGGTCGTATGTTCCTAGCAGGTGTTATCCCCGGCTTAATGGCGGGTGGTATGTTGATGCTTGCTATTTACGTTGTAGCCCGCGTTAAAAATCTACCTGCAGAAGAATGGAAAGGGTTCGGTAACCTAGTTCGTGGTGGTAAAGAAGCGGGTTGGGGATTGTTCCTAATCGTTATCATCATGGGTGGTATTTACGGTGGTGTTTTCACTCCGACAGAGGCTGCCGTTGTTGCCGCAGTTTACTCCATCTTTATCGCTCTCTTTGTCTATCGTGATATGGGGCCTCTAAAAGGCCAAACTTGGACAAACGAAAATGACAGTCCAAAAGCGCGTGTTGGCTTTAACGGTACAGTTTACGGTGTGTCCTTCTTCCTTGTTTGGGAGATCATGTCGTTCTTCGCATTGTCTGGTAGCGAATCTATCACCGGCGGCGACCGTGCAATCATTGGCTTGATCTTGTCATTGATGATCGCTGTGTTCTACACATACAAACGCAGCCAAAACCTTGAAGAAGGTATCGGCGCATGTATCGCAGCGGGATTGCCAATCTGGTCTCGTAACTTATCGCTTATGGCACGTGGTTTCTTCCCATCATTATTTGGTGAAGAGTCTCGTAAAGTCATGCTAGACGGTACCAAAACAACATTAATGCTGATGTTTATCATCGCTAACGCACTGTTGTTTGCTCATACCCTTTCAGCTGAACGTATTCCACAAGCCATTACTGAATGGATGCTGGGTGTTGGTTTCAATTGGTTTACTTTCCTAATCGCCGTTAATATTTTGCTATTAATCGGTGGCCAGTTTATGGAACCATCTGGCTTGTTGGTGATTGTTGCGCCTGTTGTTTTCCCTATAGCGATGGAGCTTGGTGTCGACCCAATCCACCTAGGTATTATCATGGTCGTAAACATGGAAATCGGCATGATCACACCGCCGATTGGTTTGAACCTGTTTGTTACCTCCGGCATTACAGGCATGAGCTTGGCTCGTGTTGTTAAAGCCGCAATGCCTTTCGTAGCGGTGATGTTTGTATTCTTGATACTTGTTACCTACATTCCGTCACTGTCTACCGCGCTTCCATACGCGATAATGGGTCCAGAAATCGTTCAATAGAGTTAACGAATTCGTTCCTATTGAACATAGGATTCGAAATCACCCTTAAGGCGCCCTACGGGGCGCTTTTTTTTGCTTTAGATTTTCGCTCGCTTTCTTCCAAGGCCATTTCTCTTGATGAAATAGGCTCCCCCTTCTTTAGTAAGCAGCCTTTATATCAACGATGATGGTTGGAGGCTCGAAAAGCGGACTCTCTAACAAACTCCCTACCCACTTATTGCTCAAATACAGAGTATTGTGATGCATCTTATATTCCATGTAGGAGCGGTTTTAGGTTCTTTAGTCTTACGTTCAACTCTTACCCGCAATCAGATTAAAAAAAACCGGTGAAGGCTCACGCCCATCACCGGTTAAAAAGTACGAAGGAAACTCTGTGTTAAATCAGGTTTATCACAGATAGAACGTAGGGATCCAATACCCCTTCAGGGTAATCCACGCTCATTACACGCCCCATAACAATTAGGAACGTAAGTAACCCAACAGATATGGAAAGTGATTTAACGACTCCTCCTTTGGCGAAGAAGTAGATAAATAACAAAGTGAACACAAATGTAGTCACTAAGAAGCCGATCTCAAAATAGAGGTAGGACATTATGAAGAAGCCAGCAACGTAAACTAACCCTTGGCGCACCTCTGTCGCGGCAACCATACGTCGATTTTTCATATATTCATAAATAACAAACGCAGCAGAAAAGACCACTAAACCAATAGCCATCATAGGGAACGCTTGAGTCAGCATTTGCTCTTCCCAAATTTGATACGCAAATACCACCCCTGTTAATAAGAACACCATTGCAATCCAAATATCCGCGTTGTAGTGAGCAACAGCAGGGGCTTGTTCTTGCGTATTGCCACCTTTTTTCTTTTTCAGGTATTTAAATAGTGGCGGTAACAACAAACCGCACGCAATCAATAATCCAATGATCTGTACACCAGGGCGACTAAACCAACTGTCTCCGTAGAATTGAATACTTTGGAAAAAGTAGTTTTCTGCTCCAGCCGACAAAACAAACCCGATTAAAAACGCAGGACGTGGCCAGTTCGCGCTTTTCATCATCACACCTAATAATGCAATGCCACCCAAAGCAACAAAGTCACCTAAGCTACGAGTTGCTTGGTATGCAGCAAATAAAATCAGCGTTAAGATGATGGGTGCTAAAACAGAAAACTTAATGTAAGTGAGCAGTGAGATAGGACGCGTTAAGAAAATACACAGTAGCGCACCAATGATATTTGCAAGCGCCAGCGACCAAATAATCGTATAAGTAAGGTCAAGGTGCGTCGTTACCATCGAAACACCGGGCTGAATTCCCAGCAAAAGCATCCCACCTAGGAATACCGCAGCCGACCCTGAGCCAGGAACGCCAAATAAAATTGTCGGCACCATACTGCCACAAGAACACGCATTGTTCGCGGATTCTGGGGCGATAACCCCTTTTATCTCACCTTTACCAAATTGGCTCTTGTCTTTACTCATACTCATTGCAAAGCTGTACGTCATCCAGTCGACGACTGAACCACCTAAGCCCGGAATCGCACCGACCAAACTACCAAAGAATGACGAACGCCCCACTAACGGCAAATTTTTAAAGACATCTTTAATACCTTGACCCAGTCCTTGTCCCAGTTCATTCCCTTCCGAGGCGATCGCTTTATTCCGAATTAACAAAGACACAATTTCAGGAAGCGCGAAGATACCAAGACCGACAACGATTAAAGGAATACCGTCGTAAAGGTAATCAATATCAAAGGTAAAACGGAAGTCGCCGGTCGCTGGCGCACCGCCTATGGTTCCTACAAGAAGACCCATACCGCACGCTGCTAAGCCTTTAAAGATACTGCCGCCTGATAATGAAGCCACCACACTTAAACCCAGCAGAGTCAACATAAAGAGCTCTGCGGAGGAGAATGACAAAACAACAGGTCGAGCCACTAAGATAAAAACGCTTAGCACAATGGCACCGACCACACCGCCCATCATAGACGAAAGGAAAGCGGCAGAAAGTGCGCGGGCTGCCTGCCCTTTTTTAGCCAGAGGAAATCCATCCATCACTGTCGCTTGCGACGAGCTGGATCCGGGGATTCCCATTAGGACAGAGGTAAAGGTATCTCCCGTTGGCACTACCGCCACTAACCCCATCAGCATCCCTAAACCAACTGATGGATCCATTCCGTAAATAAATGGCAGTAGTAAAGACATCCCTGCAATACCGCCCAAACCAGGAATAATCCCAACCACAAGACCAATTACAACGCCGAGCATCAGATAAGACAGATGCATTACGGACATCACCTGATCAAAGGCACTGAAGAAAACAGACATACTATCTCCAAAAACCAACTAGTTTTTCACTATTTTTCGTTCAAGATCGACACGCTGGAACCATGCGAGTAAGGCGATAAGTAGCGCGCCTTACTCGTTTTAATCATGATCCAAATGCGTCTTATTAGAATTAAAGCTTGTAGTTAAATTCCGCTTTTAACCAGTCAGAAATCCATGTGTACATTTCAGGAGAGATAGTTACCGCATCGCTCAAATAAGTAGCGATATCTAAGCCCACAGCATTTTGGTAAGGCCCGATTTGAACTGCAGCTTCTGCTTTGAACTTAGGGTCTTTGATCATTTCGCGCACCCCTTTGTTGTAAGCAGCCAATACATCGCTTGGTGCATCTGAAGGTACGAAGATCACTTTTTGGAAGGCAAAACCAGCCGCTAAGAATTTACGGTACACATCATACTGCATGCCGCTAGGCTGTTTACCATGGACAGTAAAATACGCCTCTTCAAACGTTGGGATGCCTGGGAACGCTGGATCACGAACGATATTCCCTTCTTTGTTCATCACACCCACTGAGAACACAGGAACCGCTTTATTCGCTTCTACCAGCCCTTTTACATTACGAATGTAAGCCGATGACGTTTGAAAATCGATTGTCGCTTCTCCACGCTCGAAAGCAAGACGGCCAGCACCTCGGCTCTTCATACCGAACACTGGCTTAACATCAGCACCCAGTAAATCTAAAGCAATAAGAATCGGAAGCTCTAAACGCGTAGGGCCTTGAGACGCAAGCTTAAGCTCTTGATCAAGCAACTTACCAACGTCTTTGCTGCTTGCAACACCCAAATTTGGCTGCACATAAACAACACCACCTGTTGGGCTTGCTAGAATCGGAGTCCAATCATCCAACTTAAAACGTACACGCTTATCCCCTAGCATGTAAGGGAAAAGCGTTGAAGCAGACGTACCTATGATGCTTGAACCGTCGTCTTTAGCTCGCTTATAGAACAAGTTTGTTCCCGTTAAAGAACCGCCACCGGGTTGGTTTTTGATGACGATAGTTGGCTCACCGTCGATATGTGACGTTAAATTCGGAGCCATAAACCGAGCCCATACATCCGTACCGCCACCCACACCAAATGGAACAGTAAAGTTGACTGTATCAGGAACTGGACTGTCTTCTGCCATTACATTTGTAGCAGCAGTTACCGAAAATGCAGTAAGCGCGCTTACCGCCCAGTGAGTTAGCTTTTTCATATTATTACCTTTTATTTTTATAGTGCTTGTTAGCCTAGTTAATATGAACCAGACCTGAGAAAATCTTTTTCGCTGTTCGAACGAGTGATACGGACTTTACATCGCTTTCTTGCCATTGAGCGGTTAGATCAATAAAACCAGAAGGGTGCTCTATCTGAAAAGACGTTTGACCAACATCGCAGTTAACGAGCCTTTGAGCAATGGTTCCTTGATTGCAAAGTGCGTTCACTATCGCAATACTGCCCGTAACCGCCAACGCTTTATGGCATTTATGAGGAACAAAATATCGAGCGCAAATCGTACCACTGCGTTCTGGTTTCGAAACCAAAATAGGCTTAGGAATCACTAAATTAGAAACATCGCCCATGCCCATTAACTTACCGGCTTGACGGCGTATTGTTTCTAACCTCGCCATAAAGGCTTCATCCTTATCCAACTCCGATGGCGATTCGTGGCCCGTTTTTCCAAAACTGTCGGCGGAAAAAATAACAACGGGCGTGGCAGCGTCGATACAAGTCAATTCAATACCATCAATCACATCTATCCGTTTTCCTGTCGGAAACAGCTTTCCCGTTTTTGCCCCCGCAACATCAAGAAATGTCAGCTCGATGGGTGAGCCTGGAAAGCTTGCTCCACTGATGTACACTTCTCCCTCGTACTGTACTTTTTTATTGGGTGTACGCACGGTGGAATGAATGATTTTGCTGGTATTTACATTTTTTATCTTTACGAGTGTTTTCTCATCATCCGCATACACTAGACCAGATTCGATTGCGAACGGAGCGACGCCTGCGAGCATGTTGCCACAGTTAGGTGCAAAATCGACGGTTTGTGTTTCGATGCCAACCTGAGCAAATAAATATTCCACATCCGCATCGGGTGTACGTGATGGACCGACCATTGCCACTTTACTCGTTAGGCTATTTCCTCCTCCTAACCCATCGAGTTGCAATTCATGACCAGAACCCATTATGCGCAGTAACAAAGCGGCAAGTTCATCTCGGTCTTCAGGCATATCTGTCAATCGCAGATAAGGACCCCGAGAAGTACCACCTCTCATCAAAACGCAGGGAATCATAAGTTCAGACATGTTCAAAATTTCCACTAGTAATTCTTATGCCGCTAAGAATTACACGCGAATTTAAATGCATCAAATGCAAAAATTATGGATAATCAATGTGAAAAACGCATTAATAAACAGGCAAATGAAATGCATCAAATCGAATTTAGAGACCTAACGATCTTTATAAAAGTGGCAGAAACTGGCAATTTCAGAGAAGCCGCAGAAGCGACTTTTTTGTCTCAACCAGCCCTCAGCAGACGCATACAAAGATTGGAAGAAGTCCTTGGTACTCAACTGTTTGAGCGCACAACTCGCAAAACAAAACTGACTGCTGTCGGCCGAGAATTTTTACCAAAAGCAAGGCGGATGCTAGAAGAATTTGAGCTGTCAATACTGGGCATCAAGGATATGGCTTCTCAGCAAAAAGGCAGCATCACAATTGCATGCATTCCTACCGCTGCTTTCTACTTTTTACCTTCGGTTATTAAAGCCTTTAATGAAAAATACCCCGGTATTCGAATTAAAATTCTAGACGAGAGTGCAAATCAAGGATTGGAATCTGTGATTCAAGGCGATGCCGACTTTGGTATAAACATGGCCATTGCACAGCATTCTGAAGTGAGTTTTACACCTCTGCTGGACGACCCGTTTGTGGTCTGCATGCGAAAAGATCACGCATTAGCAGAATTAAAAGAAGTGTCTTGGAAAGATTTAGAACCTTATCGTCTGATTAGCGTAGGCCGTTCAAGCGGTAACCGCCTGCTACTCGATAAATCGATTGTTCGAGATCAGGTTAACCTTAATAGCTTCTACGAAGTTCAACATCTTTCCACATCGCTTGGTTTAGTCGAAACGGGGCTTGGTCTTTCGATAGTGCCTAAATTGGCGATGCCAATTGGTACGCACAGTATGCTGACATCTCGCCCATTAACCGGTGTACAAATCGACCGTTCGATTGGCCTAGTGAAGCGCAATGCAACACCAGTATCGCCTTCTGCGGATTTGTTCATTCAAATTTTATTAGAACAATGGTCGTCAAATTAAGGTGAGTAAAATACCAACCGATAAACGAAAATCAGCCTTAACCGCTCGTTCAAACGCTGTTGAATCTGCTATTGTCATTTTTCGGTTTATTTCTTAGTTATCAAGGACGCAATCTAATAATGTGGCCAGAATCGAATAGCAAACACAGGTGGCTACACTTTCTTTACAGCAGCTCAAACATGAGCATTTTTACTTTAAAGTTGAATATAATTCATCAACCTATACAACTATATCAATCATCAATACCTTATACTTTTATCGAAAATACCCTCATATTTTATGCTTTTCACTGCAAATTATTAACAAGTTTATGTTTTAAATACAAATTGTCGTTTTTAAAGCGTCATAAATAAATATATACATGTAAACTTTTGAAAGTTTAATAAAGGTTTATGTAACTTATATTTTAATTCGGTATCATTATGATCGGTATTTTAATAAGACTTTACTTAACCCTTTTGATTCTTAGGCGATAACTACATATAAGAAGCAAGCGGAAGATTGACGATGATTAATTCACTTAATGTACAACAGACTGTCATTCAAGAGCGGCGTCAAAGGCTAAGCCAATGTTTAGATTCGCTTTTTGGAGTGCTCGTCGGAGAAGACAAAGCAGCAAAATTGCAAGCAAATAGAGACTGCCTGTTTGCTGCTGATCAATTAGTTGAAAGCTTACCGACTTCGCTTATTCCCGCTTGGTTATCTGAACTTCAAGCGTGGTGTCGTTGGTACAAGGACAATTTTACTGCGATTGATGCCAATGCCATTTTGTTTAATCATCTAAACCTCATTCACTACGAGCATTTCATTCGCCCTACAACTCAAAATTCTGAACACACACACTCGAACCATACCGACTTTAGTAGTCTGTATAAGTTCTTCCAAAAGGGGATATAGCAAATACTTAGATTAGAAACTAAGTCGCCCACCCGTAACACGCGCTCATATCGCCATTTATTTCCCTTTTATGCTATCGTCTAATAATTCTCTAAGAAGCTTTATTTACTTTCCTTAAAGCGCCTCTTTAAACGTTTGTAAAAGGTAATATCACAATGAGTTTTCTATCAGGACTTAAAAATCTATTTTCAGGTTCAGAGAGTCCATCCCAGACTGTCGAAGAAAGCATCGATTATAACGGCTTTGTTATTACACCTGCCCCAATAAGCGAAGGGGGACAATTCAGGGTCGCTGCGACAATTTCAAAAGGCGAAGGTGAAGACCAAAAAACGCATCAGTTTATTCGCTCTGATTTAGTACCTGGCCGTGATCAATGTATAGAATTAACGGTCCGAAAAGCAAAGATAACGGTAGACCAACTCGGCGATCGCTTGTTTGGCTAGAATAAGCGTAAATAACCCTCTCAGGAACCAGCCTAAGCATTTAGAGCGCCGTTTTCATTGTGTTTTAGGAGACTCTCAAAATGCTTAGCATGCGAAATGGATGTGCATACCGTTATTTTCTAGCAACCTCATTGAACCTTTATCTGAGTTAATGGTGAAAGCCTGTGATTTACGAACCCAATGCGGCAATAGCAATGCACTCTCTTCGAGTTGAACACTCCGAAGAAAAAACAGACCATTTGGGTTACCCGTTCACTTACCGCACGCTATTCGTTAACCTAGATAACATCTATTTTGAATCAACACTGGTGCGCTCCCAATCCCAACCCACGGGTGAACGCAGGCGCGCCGTTCTTTATTTGCATGGTTACACAGATTATTTTTTTCAATCGAGCCTCGCAACATCATGGAATTCAAAAGACTGGGCGTTCTACGCTTTGGATCTACAAGGCTATGGACGCTCTATTCGCCCCGATCAATCTGAAAATATCAGCCAGTCATTATCGGTTTATCATTACGATCTTCTTGCTGCGTTGACGACGATAAAGAACGACGGTTACGAAGAATGTGTCATTCTTGCGCACTCTACTGGAGGGTTAGTTGCCTCTCGGTTTTTACAATGGATCGACTCGCTAAAACAAGACGACATAGAGGCCCAAGCAGACTCGAAACGTTTAATAAGTCTCCCGAAAATTTCTGGATTAATACTCAACAGCCCGTTTCTTGCCATGCCATTTTCACCGAAACGAAATAAGGTGATAACCCCTATCATTGAGTTTTTAACCCATTCACTTCCTTTTATATCAACGCATAATAACAAAGTGAACACTTACTCAAAAACACTTCACAAACGCCATGATGGAGAATGGGACTACCGATTAGACTGGAAGCCCGACATAGGATCCCCTCTGTCGTTTTCGTGGCTAAATACGGTCATTCGCTCTCAAAAAGCTCTAGCGCTCAACGGTCAAATTTCAACGCCAGTATTAATGTGTCACTCTGACAAAACCACGCGTAGCAAAAAGTCTGCAATTGAATTATCAAGAGGGGACGGTGTATTAGACATAGAGAGTATGTTGGCTGCTGCTAACCGCGTTTACCAAAATATTGAAACGACCGAAATTGCAGGTGGTTACCATGATCTCTACCTATCCCCCAAGCCCATTCGGGATAAATACATAGACTGTATTAGTCGCTGGCTAGATCAACTTCCTTGAGAACGCATAATTAGGTCTAATAAACGTGTCGGTAATACACGCCTGAATACATCCGCGAAGTAGGTTGGCGTCGTCACGAAATATTGAGGCTTTGCTTTCTTGGCTTCCAGTGCATGTTGGAGCTTATCGACGACAGCATCCGCTTTTAAAGTGTATTTCGAAGCAGGGCCAGGGTTCGAAAGACGGGCGATTGCATCTTCATAACCTTTTTTATGACGGCTTTCAGAAATATCGATATTTTTCTGCAACGCTTTAAGCGCATTCACTCGAAATTGGCTTTCAATAGGCCCCGGTTCAATTAAGCTCACTTGAATCGGCGTATCAGCAAGTTCCATTCGCAACGTATCGGTTAACCCCTCTAGTGCAAATTTGCTGGCATTGTAGGCGCCTCTAAATGGCGCGGCGACCAACCCGAGTACTGAACTGTTTTGAACAATTCTTCCATAGCCTTGTTTCAACATGATTTTGATAACACGGTTGGTTAAATCGTGCGTGCCAAATACATTGGTTTCAAACTGTTCTCGTAGCGCGGATGTCGGTAGGTCTTCCACTGCACCTGGTTGACCATAAGCGCCATTATTGAAAAGCCCATACAACTCTCCACCCGTAATAGCTAAGGCTGCATTTAAGCCTTCCGCAATGGATTCTTCACACGTCAAATCCAACACAACAACATGTTCAAGCCCTAAGGCTTTGAGCTTTTCAACGTCGGTCTCTGTTCGAGCACTTGCAATCACAAGGTAACCTAGTTTTTGCAAGCGCTGTGCAGCTGCCAGACCGATGCCTGAGGAACAACCTGTAATTAAAACCGAAAACTTCATGGATCTTCCTCTATCACTTTCGAACGACGCTCATTGGAGCATTTTAGGGTATCTAGTACATATATTGATCTATATCAGCACCCACCATTGAGATAAGCACATAATTCAAATTAATAACAATAAAGCGGGGTCCCCCGCACTTATATCAAGTGGAGAATGGAATTATGGCTCTAAAAGATGTCTCTGTTACAACCAAATTATGGTCTTTACTCGTTGGCTTTTTGATCATTATGATCACATTTGAAGCCGCCGCTTATACGGAGTTATACCACTCCCTGTTAAGCGGTCGAAAACAACAAGTAAAAGAACAAGTACAGAACGCATATTCGCTCATTGATCACTATGTTAGCTTAACGGACGAGCTTGGCAAAAAAGAGGCTCAACGACAAGCCATTCATGCGGTATCCTCTCTACGATTCGGTGAGAAAGGCTATTTTTGGATCAACGATCTTAATCACACCTTATTAGCCCATCCCCTGCGCCCTAACTCGATAGGAAACGATATGACGCAAATACAAGATCCAAGCGGCCAATATCATTGGCAAGCCATGGTCAATATTGCGAATTCAAAAGGTGAAGGCTTCATTGAATACTATTTTCAGCCGCCAAACTCCGAAGAGGCTCAATCTAAAGTCTCTTACGTGAAAAAGGTGAACGATTGGGGCTGGGTAGTCGGAGCGGGCGTTTACTACTCTGAAGTAACTCAAGATTTTTGGTCAGAGTTCAAATTATCATTCTCCATTGAAGGCGTTATTCTCTTGGTAGCATTACTATTGAGTTCTAGCCTTGTACGAAACATTACCCTGCCGTTAAAACAACTCACGAATCACCTTCAAGTATTGGCTAATGGCAATATGATCGAACGAGTCTCTATTGATAGGAACGATGAAATCGGTAAATTGGCGTTTGCAGCCAATACGTTATCAGACCATTTGAACCATACGCTCAGCAACGTAGCAAATGCTATTAGTGAGTTGCAATCCGTCACCGTACAAATGAAAGAGAACACATCCAATACAGAGCGCGGCGTAAACAACCAATTTCAAGAGGTGGATAAGCTTGCCGCCGCGATGAACGAGATGTCGTATTCAATTAAAGACGTTGCACAACACGCCAAAGACACGGCCATCGCAACGCAATCAGTGCAAGTGATTACCCAAGAAAGCAGTCAAAACTTAAGCGAAACAAATCACAACATTCATGTATTGACTCAACATGTGGAAGAAGCAAATCAGGTCATTATTCAACTGCTAAAACAAACAACGGACATTGACTCTGTTTTAGGCGTCATTGGAGATATATCCGAGCAAACCAATCTTCTGGCATTGAACGCAGCAATCGAGGCGGCACGAGCGGGCGAAATGGGCAGAGGGTTTGCGGTTGTTGCTGACGAAGTACGCTCACTTGCAAGCAGAACTCAACACTCTACCGTTGAGATTCAAAAGATCATAGCAACCCTTCAAAGCCAATCTGCGTCCGCAGCTGAATCAATGCAAAACAGCACCCAGAAAGCGGAAGAAAGCGCAGACATAATGAATATCGCAGCCGACAAGTTGACCTATATGACAACGGAAGTAAGTGATGTATCAAGCCGAAGTGATCACATTGCAACCGCAGCCAGCCAACAAGGCAGTGTCGCTGAAGAAATCAATGAAAACCTTCTTGGTATTCGCAATGTTTCAGAAAAAGTACTCGAAGACACCAAACAATTAAGCGATGGAAGCCGTTTGATTGCAGAAATGGCAAGCTCACTTCACTCCCAAATAAGCCAATTTAAATTTACTTAAATAACGTTCACTATTTACAGCATTTGTATACGCTCAACAAAAAGTTCCTGTTCTAATAGAAAAAGCAGGAACTTTTTTGCTTGTAATACGTCCGAAAACAGCTCAATTTCTCTCACAAATCCGCATCTCCTAATTCGCAATTATTGACACTTTTAGTTCAATTTTTCAACAATACTGAAACAGTGCTACCCATTCCTATAAGGAGATAGGCGATATGAACCTACGAAATCTACCTGTTGCGACCAAACTTTGGTCGCTCGTTATTGGCTTTGTGATTATTCTTATTGCATTTGTGTCTTTCGCGTATTTCGAACTCTATCGTGAGCTTGTCGATGCTCGAAAAATGCAAGTCCAACAACAAGTTGAAACGGCGTACACGCTTATAGAGCACTACGTCGATCAGGGTGATCAAATCGGAGAAGAAAACGCAAAAAACCAAGCTCTTGTTGCACTGTCCAAACTTAGGTTTGGTGAAAAAGGTTATTTCTGGGTAAATGATCTAAACCATAAGGTTCTCATGCACCCTACCGCTCCACAAATCGTCGGTGAAAACATGTTCAGAAGCCAAGATAGAAAAGGGCTGTATCTGTGGCAAGAGCTGGTCAAAGTCGCTAAGAATCAGGGAGAAGGCTTCGTTGAATACCATATCCGCGACACTCAATCAGACGACGAAACCATTCACGCGAAAGTCTCCTATGTGAAACTGCTCAATGAATGGGGATGGGTTATCGGAACCGGCGCGCTCTACTCTGAAGTAATGACAGATTTTTGGGTTGCGTTTAAGTGGTCTTCGGTACTAGAAGGCATCATGATCGTTGTCGTCTTATGCATCAGTGCAGGACTGGTTAGGCACATTACATCTCCTCTAAAACAGGTTACTCAGCATCTACAAGTCCTCGCGAATGGCAACATGACTAAGCGCATATCCATAGACAGAAAGGATGAAATTGGCGTCCTTGCACAAGCCGCCAACACGCTTTCAGAAGCGCTCAGCGTAACATTGCAAAACGTCTCCAATGCGATTACTGAATTGCAATCCGTTTCCCTTCAGATGAAGGAAAACACCGCCAGCACTCAGCATGGCATGGACAACCAATTTAAAGAGCTGGATAAACTCGCCGCGGCCATGAATGAAATGTCTTACTCAATAAAAGACGTTGCTCATCACGCTCAAGATACGGCTGGGGCAACACGCTCTGTTAAAGAAATTACTAAGGAAAGTAGTAGCAGTTTAAGTGAGACAAACCACAACATACAATCTCTAACACATCATATTGAGGACGCAAACGATGTCATTGCACAGCTATTACAACAAACCTCAGAAATAGATTCCGTACTCAGTGTTATTGGCGACATTTCGGAGCAAACAAATCTGCTTGCGCTTAATGCGGCAATAGAAGCGGCACGAGCAGGAGAAATGGGGCGCGGTTTCGCTGTAGTTGCTGACGAAGTACGTTCACTGGCCAGTCGCACGCAAGACTCAACGGTTGAGATTCAATCTATTATTGAAAAACTTCAAGAGCAATCCAGAACGGCGTCTAATTCGATGCAGGAAAGTACGCGCCAAGCAGAAGATAGCGCTGAACGAATGAACCATACGGCTGACAAATTGAAAAACATGGCGGCTCAGGTGGATGATGTATCAAGCCGAAGCGAGCATATCGCCACAGCATCGGGTCAACAAAACTCTGTTGCGGAGGAGATAAATGAAAACTTGCTGGGCATTCGTAATGTTTCCGAACAAGTATTAGAAGAAGCACGTCAACTCAACAATGGAAGTCAATTGCTTGCAAACATGGCTGGGTCGCTACAATCTCAGGTAAACCGCTTTAAGTTTTCCTAGCAATTTAAATCATAACCTTTAAATAAAAAAATCGGTAAATGATCAATTTACCGATTTTTTTAGGACTTTTCCTATTGGTGCTACCAAGACAGAGCCCCAACAATATAAGCGTCTATGCTATTTCAACGCAGTCGCATGATGCTCTAAATGGTCATCAATAAACGACGCGATAAAATAATAACTATGGTCGTATCCCGGCTGGCGACGCAAAGTTAAAGGGTGATCCGCGGCAAGACAAGCCGCTTCTAATGCTTCTGGTTTCAATTGCTCAACCAGAAAATCATCTGCTTCCCCTTGATCCACCAGCAATGGCAGTTTTTCCTTCGCGTTCGCAACCAGCAAAGAAGCATCCCATTCTTCCCAAGTAGCCTGATCTTCACCCAAATAGCCTTTAAAAGCCTTATGCCCCCAAGGACACTGAGTTGGGTTAGAGATCGGAGCAAATGCGGAAACAGACTGATAACGTCCTGGATTTTTCAGTGCGCATATTAATGCACCGTGTCCACCCATTGAATGTCCAGAAATTGAACGCTTTTGGGTGACAGGGAAATGCTCTTCAACCACATGAGGTAACTCCTGAACAACATAATCATACATATGATAACTATGATGATAAGGGTCTACCGTTGCATTCAAATAGAAACCCGCACCCGAGCCAAAATCATAGCTCTCGTGCTCTTCTGGGTAATCTGTACCACGAGGACTGGTATCAGGACACACGATCGCCAAGCCCAATTCCGCCGCTCTTTTAAATGCACCGGCTTTTTGAATAAAGTTTTCATCGGTGCACGTTAAGCCTGACAACCAATACAAAACCGGAACCGCTTGGCTTTCTGCCTGAGGTGGCAAGTAAATGGCAAAAGTCATGTCGCCTTTTACAGACAAACTCTCATGCTTGTATCGCTTTAACCAGCCGCCAAAGCTTTTTGTGCTGGATATGAGTTCCATATTGTTCTCCTTAGTATGAGCATCGCCGCATTTGGGCGATGCTCATCAGTGAATACGTTATAGGCTCACTCTTATTGATCAAATAAGATAACAGTACGGATACTCTTACCTTCATGCATTAGATCAAAAGCATCGTTGATGTTTTCCAACGACATGGTATGAGTTACAAATGGATCGATCTCAATTTTGCCGTTCATGTAGTCTTCTACGTAACCCGGTAATTGACTACGACCTTTAACACCACCAAACGCGGAACCTTTCCATACTCGACCCGTTACCAATTGGAATGGACGAGTAGAGATTTCTTGGCCTGCACCTGCCACACCGATGATGATGGATTCGCCCCAACCTTTATGGCAGCACTCAAGCGCCTGACGCATGATTTGTACGTTACCGATACATTCGAAAGAGTAGTCTACGCCGCCATCCGTCATGTCGACGATTACCTGCTGAATTGGCGCATCAAAGTTCTTCGGATTAACGCAATCAGTTGCGCCAAATTGAGTCGCCATTTCAAATTTAGATTCATTGATATCAATGGCAATAATTTTCGAAGCACCCGCCATGCGCGCGCCTTGGATAACAGATAAGCCAATACCACCCAAACCGAATACGGCAACGGTTGCGCCTTCTTCGACTTTAGCTGTATTCAATACCGCACCGATGCCTGTCGTGATGCCACAACCCAGTAGACACACTTTTTCCAATGGCGCATCAACGTGAATTTTCGCCAATGAAATCTCAGGAACCACACTGTACTCAGAGAATGTAGACGTCCCCATGTAATGGAAAATAGGCTCGCCGTTAATACTAAAGCGGCTAGTGCCATCTGGCATTAAGCCTTTACCTTGAGTTTCACGAACCGCCTGACACAAGTTCGTTTTGCCAGATTTACAGAATTTACACTCGCCACACTCAGCCGTGTACAAAGGAATGACGTGATCACCTGGTTTTAGCGTAGTAACGCCCTCACCCACTGCTTCAACAACACCTGCGCCTTCGTGGCCTAAGATCGCAGGGAAAATGCCTTCTGGATCGTCGCCAGACAGTGTAAAAGCGTCAGTATGACAAACACCTGTTGCCACCATGCGAACTAATACTTCACCTGCTTGTGGGTCCTGAACATCCACTTCTTCAATTTTTAACGGTTGGCCTGGTCCCCAAGCAACAGCAGCTTTACATTTCATTGCACACTCCAAAAATTGGTTTGAATTCGACACTTTCTAAATCAAGTGAAAGGAGTGTAGTCGTAAATCATTCAGACGATAATGCTCATTTTGGCAATTTATTATTGCCATACAGCAACAATGAATTTAAAAGAGTGTTAAATAGTTATAATATAACACCTTATATAAAATCAATTGAGACCACAAAATGAAAAATTGGGAAGCGATGGAAGCCTTTGTTGAAGTCGTTCGTCAAGGTAGCTTTTCAGCAGCGGCCATAAAACTAAGTGTCTCTGCTTCTCATATCAGCCGGTTAGTGACACAACTGGAATCCGAACTGGGCAGTACACTCTTGTTTCGCACAACCCGCCGGATTCGCTTAAGTGAAGCAGGTGAGTTGTATTATCAACATTGCCGAGGCTTACCCGCCGCTCTCAGCAGTGCAGAAGAAGTCATTTCATCACTGAATCAAGCGCCTATTGGTTCCTTTAAAATGACCTGTGCAACGACCTTTGGTGAACGATACATCGCACCGGTAATAAACGACTTTTTAACCACTCATCCAAAAATTGAACTGGATCTACACTTGACCAACCGCGCTGTGGATCTGATCGAAGAAAATTACGACCTCGCCATTAGAATGGGCTCAATGAAAGACTCCAGCCTCCTCTCTCGACGCCTTTGCGATCGCCAAGAGTTTCTTTGTGCTTCAAGAGAATACATAGATCAATACGGCATGCCGCATACCTTGTCTGAACTCAACAAACATAAGTGCCTAATTGGTTCAAAAAATCACTGGCTATTTCAACAAAACGGCCAACGAAAAGAAGTTAAAGTCAGTAGCCAATGGCGTAGCAACTCTGGTCTGGCGTTACTGGATGCCGTCAAAAAAGGTCTCGGCATTGCTCAATTGCCCGATTATTACGTTCAAGAAGAATTCGACTCAGGCCACCTTGTTCCATTATTATCGCAATATCAATACCCTTACAGCGGTGTTTGGTTGGTCTATCCAAAATCACAAACGCTTTCACCCAAGTTAAAAGCCATTTGTGATTTTCTGATTCACCGCTTTGAGCATGATAAGATTCTCGACATATCGACACAGCGAAACTATTAAGATGTTTGAAAAAGAAGATTTAGTACAGGTAGCTCGCCAAACAATGCCGTTTGGTAAATATCAAGGCCGATTGCTGATAGACCTACCCGAGCCTTACTTACTGTGGTTTTCCCATGAAGGCTGGCCAGACGGAAATTTAGGCCGTTGGCTTCAGCTAACGCTAGAAATTAAAGTGAACGGTTTAGAGAATTTGGTTGAGCCTTTGAAAGCCCCCAAAGAATCCAATCGCACTAAACCCCAGATCAGCATCAAGTTTTAAGAAACGAAACGCTTCTAATACACAGTGCTCGTTTTTATTCCTTCTATCTGTATCGGGACAAACATCCGTTCCCGTTCTAATCTATCCTCTATTTTTAAATTAGCCGAGGTAGATTATGAAAACGATTGGCATATTAGGCGGAATGAGCTGGGAATCCACCAGCTTGTACTATCAGATACTCAATGACGAAACAAAGAACGCGCTCGGCGGACTAAATTCTGCGAAAATATTGCTAAGCAGTGTTAACTTTGCCGAAATTGCAGAGCTTCAACACAATAACGACTGGGCATCTTTAGCGGATTTACTGGCAAATGAGGCTCAAAAGCTCGCCATTGCGGGCGCAGATTTTCTTGTTATCGCGACCAATACCATGCATAAATTGGTGCCGGAGATTCAAGCTCGATGCACTCTCCCAATATTACACATCGCAGACAAGACTGCTGAGGCCATCGTCGAAGCAGGCCATAAAAAAGTGGCTTTTATCGGCACCCGCTTCTCCATGGAAAGTGACTTTTATGTTGAGCGGCTTTCGTCTAATTACAATCTAGAGGTACTCACCCCAAATAAGCAGGACCGAGAAATAGTACATACTGTAATTTACAATGAACTTTGTCGGGGAAAAATATCCGCAGATTCAAAACAACACTACCTTGAAATCATCGATAAACTTCGCTCTCAAGGTGCCCAATGTGTGATTGCAGGCTGTACTGAAATTACGCTACTCATAGAGCAGCAGGATCTTTCCATTCCCTTGTTTGATACCACTGAAATACACGCAAAAGCAGCGGTTCGATTTGCTCTTAGCTAACATTCGTTAACCATGAACAAATAATTTTTGATAGGCTTGCTTTAGAAATTCGCTATTTTGTTGATTTGTAGCGTTTTAATTCACGATTTACAGAAATTCGATGATATTTAGCGGTATTAGCGATAGAGGAGAACGACATTTCTTGTTCTAAAAGAGCAGAAATCTGGTATCTTTTCGCTGCCATCAACGGCTAATTTGTAAAAAGAAGCGTCGCAGTCTAAAAATTTGGCTTGTTCCACACCTGTCTTGCAGTGCCACACTTATTATCTGAATTTAGGGGAGATAAATCGATTGTCCGAAAAAAACATATCTGCAAATTTAAAGGTGTTGTGTAGCTATAGCGACAGTATCTCTAGCTGTTGTCGAAAAATGGGCATCAATCGTCAGCAATTCACCAAATATTTAAGTGGGACAAGTGCACCTTCTGTAAAAAATCTGCGAAAAATGTGCGCGTTTTTTGGGGTTGAAACAGAAGAGATTACGATGGATACGGATGCTTTTAAAAAGCTGGTTTCATCACGACGACGTGTAAAGAAACCAAAATCCATATTAGACAACAGCCCTCAGGGGGAGCGACATACAAAATTGCTCGAAAGTATGATGCTGAAGTCTTCCGAAGATATTCAACCCTACCTTGGTGACTACTATTATTATTACTTTACACCGTCTTACGAGGGGCATATTAGTAAAGGTTTTGCTCGCATTTCGCTTGTAGATGACATCGCTTATTCGCATTTTTATGAGCGTGCAGAGCCGGGCCAAGCCATGTTAGAGGGCTACGAAATTGGGAAATTTGTTGGTGTGGTGTTTGTCTTAGGCGAACGAATACAAATTGTCGATTATGGCGTCCATTGCCAACGAGCAATCTCTCAAACCGTTCTGTATGGTGCCACCAAAGGCAGTTTTAGTTTGCTGTCTGGTATTACCCTTGGGGTTCAAGGTCGTAACTCTCGCATTCCTTTTTCTTCACGCATTGTGTTTGAAAGAATCGCATCAAACATTTCGCTAAAGCAAAAACTCAAACATGTGGGCCTATTTGAAGTGGACGCTGCTGATATTTCTTCTGTTATCCGATCCCGGCTTGAAACCTCCAGCAGCATAGCGCACCCACATATTTTTACCGCGTTAGAAAATTAAAATTCGTGATTAAGAAAACGTTTTAAACGGTCACTTTTTGGGTGCTCGAAGATCGCTTCTGGCGACCCAGACTCTTCAATTTTTCCATCGGCAAGAAAAACGATTGTATCGGAGACCTCTTTAGCAAACGCCATTTCATGTGTCACCATGATCATAGTGCGGCCTTCCTCAGCCAGAAGACGAATTACTTTAAGCACTTCTTTCACTAACTCGGGATCGAGTGCTGAAGTGGGTTCATCAAACAATAGAATATCCGGCTCCATTGCGAGCGCTCTTGCGATGGCAACGCGTTGCTGTTGTCCACCAGATAGGAAAGCGGGATATTTCATTGCAACATCGGAATCAAGGCCAACTTTTTTAAGGTAAAGATGCGCCTGCTTAATGGCATCACTTTTGTCTTGCCCTAAGACTTTCATTGGTGCCAATGTGATGTTCTCTAATACTGTCATGTGGCTCCAGAGATTAAAGTGCTGAAACACCATGGCAAGTTTAGTACGAAGTGTTTGCAGTTCTTTCGCGTTGGCGAATGTCATGCCTTCATGATCAGAAGTCATTTCTATCATCTGATTATCAAAGTAGAAAACGCCATCACTAGGTTGCTCAAGAAAGTTAATGCACCTAAGTAATGTACTTTTCCCAGAACCGGACGAGCCTATTAGAGTAATAACCTCACCCGCATTGGCCGTTAGATCAATACCCTTTAGTACTTCATGACTTCCGTAGCTTTTTCTCAGCCCTTCAATAGACAGTTTCTTTTCTAAACTCATTCTTTCATCAACTTTGTTACATTAAGGGTTATGGCGCCAATAAATAGCCGCTACGAATAACATCATCGCCAGCAATGTGAGCAACTAACATGCCCGCCGTCGCCGTTTTTCTCATTGTAAACGAAAACAGTATGCCGGATTGGTTCGCTCTTATTTGTTCTACATTGTCAGATATCGGATCAATGACTTCTGCAATTAATTGTCCTGCCACAATGTGTGAATCAAGTTCTGCGCACTGCACTACAACACCCGAAGTCTGACTTTTTAAAGGTTCAACGGCGGCCAATAATTTGGCCTGAATGCTGGATTCAGGATGCGAAGGAAGCGCAGGGGGCTTGTCGGTAATGAGATGAATGCTTCTCATGAAATTTAGGATTGCGTTTGCGTCATGGTCGCTCTTTTCATGCGATACGTTGTTCTGACCACATAATTCAAGTGTTATGGCTTGGCAGGCTTTCGGTATTTTTTCACCATAACAATCTGTCAAACGCTTCCATACCATATCAATGGAAGAATCAAATGGGTTCCCCCCTGTTTCATCGGCAAGCATGTTTACCTGAGCACCGAGGTAATGAGCAAGCGGCTTTACACTGTCCCATGAATAGTGCGTACTGTAGGTGTGTTGAATTGCTTCAAAATCGCAATGCATGTCGATGATGTAATCGGCATCGCAACAAAGCGACAACAGCGCTTTTTGCATAGAATGAAACTCAGTATCAACGTACCAATCATTGACCGCTTGCTTGATCGCAGAACGAATCAGTTGACGGTTCTTGGATAAATCCTCTCCAAGTTGCCCATCAATCCGTTGTTTTACCTGCTCGAACGTATCAAGGTAGCCTCTATTAAAGTTAAAACCATTCTCTAACTCGTAGCGCCCCAGTGGAATATCCATAAGATGCTGATTTAGCCCAATAGGATTGGCAACGGGTACGAGTATGATCTCTCCTTGAATGTGACCTTGCTGTTCAAGAGTAATAAGCTGTTGCTTTAATTTCCACGCGGCCAGCATTCCCGGTATTTCATCGGCATGCAATGAAGCTTGCAGGTAGACTTTTGGCCCGTTACCTGTGCCGAAGTGAAAACTGTCTATTGCTCGGCTGGTGCCTAAAGAAGGCGAAATAAGTGGCGATGTTATGTGTTTCATTTTCGTACGACTTTTCTCATTTTTCCAAAGAGCCCCAGCATGTTAGGCCTGTTTGTATGTGGTTTAACAATGTGAGCGGTGTAGTAGGTTTCAAACTTTTTAAAACCGTAGAAGATCGCAAACGACAAAATAAGATAAAGAATGGCAGCGATACCAAATGATTGGAACGTCATGTAAGTGGCTGAATTCGCGTCCCTTGCTACTTTTAAAATGTCTGCAACCGTGGCGGTAAAGGCAATGGTGGTTGAATGGAGAACAATGATGACTTCGTTACTGTATTGTGGCAGAGATTGTTTAAACGCAGCTGGAAAGATAATGTGTCGATATACTTGAAACTTACTCATACCAAACGCTTTACCTGCTTCTACTTCACCGGCATCGACGTTCTTTAACGCGCCCGCGAGCATTTCACACATATAGGCGCATGTGTTAATGGAGAACGCCAATAAAGTACAGTTCATGCCATCTCGAAAAAAACTGTTTAACAGCGGCTGATCTTGAACAAGTGCCAGACTGTAAATGCCGGAATAGCAAATGAGCAATTGCAAATAAAGCGGCGTACCCCTAAAGAGAGTGGTAAATGCTTGAACACTCCAGCGTATTGCAGGCATCTTAGCGTTACGCGCAAGTGAAAGCGGTATCGACATAAGAAAACCTAAAACAACAGAAAATATCAGTAACCAAAGCGTAATCACCAATCCTGAATAGTTGTATCCATCAGAATACAAGAAAGGCTTCCAATAGGTTTGTAGGAGTTCGATCATGATTTACTTTCCTTGATACCAACATGGAAATAACGATTTAGTTGTGAAAAGACTGCATTGCTTACCATGGTATAAGCGAGGTACATGGCACCAGCGAGAAGCAAGAAAGAAAACACATTATTAGTCGATTTTCCGGCTTCTACTGCCGCATTAATAAGGTCATTTAATCCTATGATCGAAACCAGTGCGGTTGCTTTGATCATTACTTGCCAAATATTTGAAATCCCCGGAATGGATAAACGCATCATCTGAGGAAAAATCACAAAGCGGAAACTTTGCATATTCGATAGGCCATACGCTAAAGCGGCTTCGATTTGCCCCTTGGGAATGGACTGCAAAGCGCCTCGAAAGGTTTCAGAAAAGTAGGCACCGTAAATAAACGCTAAAGTAATCACACCGGCGTGAAAAGGATCAATCACGATATAATCCCAACCGAAATACAGACAAACATCGCCGACCCAACTTTGAATGCCATAAAACAGCAATAGCATTAACACCAGATCAGGAACACCTCTAATCAAGACAGTGTAAGCGCTGGCGATTAAATACAGTGTAGTACTTTTTGCGCGTTTGGCTAATGCCGTAACGACACCTAACAACATCGCGCATAAGAATGACAACAGAGATAATTTGATGGTCATCCAGGCACCTGACAATAACAGGCCGCCATAACCCTCCAAATGGAAAAGACTATTCATCATTGTTAATTGCTTTCACTTTTCTCAAGTACATTAATTGAAGGATATAAAACAAAAAGAAGGTGCCAATAAGACGGTCTTTTAGACTGCTTATTGGCACCTTCAATGCTCTTATTTATTACTTGCTGTAGAGGTCCAGATCACCGAAGTGTTGGCGTTGAATCATAGCAAAGGTGCCGTCTGCATGTATGGCTTTAATACCATTGTTAATCAGTTTTGCAATTTTGCTATCGCCTTTACGAAGTGCGATAGCTGAATCGGCTGGCAGCAGTTTGTCGACCATTTTCTGATTGGAATACTCAGGATGATTGGCATCTTCGATAAAACCGACTTGAGCTTGTGTCATGTCTTGCATAGAAGCGTCAATACGGCCATTTAGCAAATCAGCGTAAACTTGGTCTTGCGTCTGATATGACTGAACTTTTACCCCAAACGGCGCTAACTTAGCCTTGGCATAATCTTCTTGCATTGATCCCTGTTGCACACCAACCGTTTTGCCTTCTAATGACTCGGCAGTAGGTAGTAAGTTCTTGCTGCTAAGGCTCAACATAGATGAAAAACCAGTCCAAGTTCTATCCGAAAAATCGACCACTTTTTTACGTTTTTCAGAAATGCCTAGTGACGAAAATACTGCGTCTATTTTGCCGACACGTAAGCTAGGAATCAAACCATCAAAACTCATCGATACCCATTCACACTTCTTGCCAGCTTTTTCACAAATAGCGTTACCAAGGTCAATTTCAAAGCCAGCTAGCGAGCCATCGGCTTGTTTGTATTCAAACGGTGGGTAAGTCGGATCCACGCCAATTCTAATAGTATCAGAGGCAAAGGCGGAGTTTTGCAGCACTAGGCTTGCTAGCGCTAAACAAGTAAAAGCGATTTTCTTCATATTGGGAATTTCCTGATGTGAGAATGACTGTCTTTTATAAAATCTCGGCCTATCAATTGTAATTGTCATAATACGGCCTCATCAATACTGTATCTTATGGCTTCTTAAGCCGTCCATTGACACAGAGAGATTCAAATAAGCGGGTTGTCGCAAAGTAGCGTCAGATCGCGCCACATCGTTCAAAACCCGCACAGTTTAGCGCCTTAGAGTCAAACTCTATGCGCATTCCCTATGTTTCACACCGCAAATATGAGCACAGAAACCATCGTCGAAGCCGCCGTTCGCTTTGCTCTTAGCTAACATTGGTTAACTATGAATAAATAATTTTTGATAGAATCCAGATGTAGTTCATTTAGAGCACTTGGATGACGTCAGACAATCTATTCCGATCTAGACTTGAGAGAAACCATCAAGGCTTACTTTCGTCTTTAACAAAGGCGCAAATGTACTTGTTCTCCGATCTCAAATGGAAATGCTCTAATGGATTTACCTAAATGGATTTAACTATAAGGAAACACACAAACAAAAATGAATACTAAAACGAGATCTATAAATGAGAATTAAGAGTAAGCTGTTAATTGCTTTTTCTGTTGCAACACTATTGCCTGTCGTATTAGTCACCCTAATCACTGCAGTATTATCCTCCAATCAGGCACTTGAAGATTTTTCTGAAAACAGCAACCAAACCTTGGCGGCAGTGGAAAAATCATTTGACCAATTTATTAGTGATATTCGCTATGTCGTGGGATATATCTCCGAAAGCGACAATGTCTCCGCAGCCAACGCTGCACCGCTAACAACCTACTTCGACAAATCAGGCAAAGCCCCCAGCAAGGTATCGCAAAAAGTCGGAGGACGAGAAGCCGCGCTTTTCAATATGTTTGAAGATTTGGGTAAACAAAACCCAAACTACGTCTACGTGTACATGGGCGACAAAGACGGCGGCTATATGGAATGGCCAGGAACCTATGAATACAGTGAATGGTATCCGAAAAACGAACCTTGGTATGACATAGCAGTTCAAAACCCAGGAAAAACGGTTTTAAGAGAAGCCTACTACTGGGAGCCAGATGACGCAGTCTATGTTTCAGCCGTTCACTCGTACAATAAAGGCAGCGAAATTGGCGGTGCAGTAGCGATCGACTTTTCCATTAAAACACTGACGGAAATGGCCAGAAAAACTAAGTTAGGCAAAGAAGGCAGCCTGATGGTGATCGAAAACACTGGGACAGTCTTGGTCGATGCTCTTAACCCAGAAAACAACTTCAAGCCTATAAACAGCATTGCTGGTGAAGCGTACACCAAAATAGCCAATACCTCGTCTGGCATGATCAGTTTCTCACTTGGTGGAAAAGATTATGCCGCCAACGTTTACACATCACCCAATTTAAAATGGAAATTTGTAGGCTTACTCCCTACTTCTGAAATCTACGCTGGATCGATCGAGCTCATTAAAACCACCATTCTCGTGAGTAGCTTACTGCTCGCTGTATTCATCTTATTAAGTTTCTTTATTGCTAAACGATTGATTACTCCTATTGAATCGGTTTCTGGGCATTTGCGTGTTATTGCGGAAGGTGAAGGCGATTTAACCGCTAAAATAGACATTAACTCGCGCGATGAAACGGGTGTTCTGTCTAATTGGTTTAACCAATTTATCGAAGCGACTCGAAGACTCATACAAGACATCAAAAACTCTAGTATTGAAATTGATGAAACCGCAGCGAAAACAGCTGCAAAAGCACATGATGTTGCACGATCTACCGGAAGCCAGCTTCAATCTATCGAGCTTATTTCTGCAGCCGGACAACAAATGGTGATTGCCGCGAATGAAGCAGCCGAAAACTGTGTTCATACCGCTAAATTTTCAGAGCAAGGTCTGGAAACGACTGTTGCTGGTAAAAAGCTAATCAAAACCAATGCCGACGGTGTTACTCGCCTAGGTAACCGCTTGGAAGAGTCCAACAAAATCATTTCTGACTTAGAAAAAGAAACGGGCAACATCAATCAAATTCTTTCTACGATTCAAGACATCGCAGAACAAACAAACCTTCTGGCATTAAATGCAGCCATTGAAGCGGCACGAGCGGGTGAACAAGGACGCGGGTTTGCAGTCGTTGCTGATGAAGTTCGCAGCTTAGCGCAACGCACACAAGAGTCGACAGAGCAGATTGGCAGTATACTCACACAACTTTCTAGCAAAACGAGTCAGGCATCTAGCTCGATGGTTGAAAGCCTGAATGAATCAGAAAAAGCCACAGAACTTTCAATGGAAGCGCTCGAAGCTTTCAACAAAATTGAAGACGTTGTGATGCAAATGAAAGATATGACGATGCAAACGGCTGCATCCGCCGAAGAGCAACGCGCCGTGACCGAAGACGTTAATGCCAACATAAATAACATTAGTGATTCGGCACATCATATTTCTTCAATCTCTGACGAAGTTGCGGCACTTTGTGAAGAGCAGGATTCTCTCAGTAAACACCTGTACTCGATCGTTACGCGCTTCAAAACAGAATAAAATCCGTTCAAAATAAAAGAACTAAAAAATAGGGAGCATACTCGCTCCCTATGCCTTCAAGCCCGTTGTTGATGCCAGTCACGCAGTATGAGTATGAAGGCCAAACCGTAATTCGTTATCCCTAAGAACCACCTGCTTATAAGCCTCCTTCCGTCAGCGTTTTTGGATCAAGCAACTTTATAAGTTCTTCACGACTGAATTGAGTCTCTTGCTCGGCAACATCAATAATCGCGCGTCCTTCTTTATACGCCAATTTCGCGATTTCAGCGGCCTTTAGATAGCCGATTAGCGGGTTTAATGCAGTAACAAGGATCGGATTTTTATCCAGAGCCTCGTTCAATTTTTCCTGATTAATTTCGAGCGTACCTATGGCCTTATCCGCTAATAAAACGGCGCTGTTTGACAGCAACTCAATACTAGACAGCAAGTTAGACGCGATAACAGGAAGCATGACGTTTAGTTCAAAATTACCCGATTGTCCTCCTATTGCGATCGTTGCATCATTCCCGATTACTTGCGCTGCAACCATGGCGGTCGCCTCTGGTATCACGGGATTAACTTTTCCCGGCATGATCGACGAGCCCGGTTGCAGCGCCTCTAATGTAATTTCTCCCAAGCCAGCCAAGGGACCCGAGTTCATCCATCGCAAGTCATTGGCGATTTTCATAAAGGTGACAGCGGTTGTTTTCAGCACGCCGGACACGGCGACCGCGGTATCTTGTGAACCTATAAGCGAAAAAAAGTCTGTTCCGGGAACAAAATCTATCCCCGTGATATCAGTCAGTTCTCTCGCGATAGTCGATGCAAAATCAGGATGCGTATTGATCCCCGTACCAACGGCTGTGCCGCCTTGTGCCAATCTTAATAGTTTGGGCTGGATGGCGTTTAAGTTGTCTATATTGTCCTGAAGTTGAGCTGCCCATGCATGAAATGTTTGATCCATTCGCACTGGCATCGCGTCCATTAAATGAGTTCGCCCGGTTTTGGTAACGCCCTTTAACGTTTCTGCTTTTGCCGTAATGCTAGACGCCAAATGCGTTAGAGCAGGCAACAACTTGGTCGATATTTCCATTGCAGCACTGATATGAATCGTACTGGGTATAACGTCATTACTGCTCTGACCAAAGTTCACGTGGTCATTTGGGCTGATGCTTTCAGTCGCTCTCTGAGAAGCCAATGTCGCAATCACTTCATTGGCATTCATGTTGGAACTTGTACCCGACCCCGTTTGAAAAATATCGACCGGAAAATGTTGCATGATGTCTTTTTGTTCCAACAACTCACCACATGCTGATTCGATGGCTAAAGCAATGTCTTTGGGGATGCATTCTAATGTTGAGTTCGAGCGTGCAGCAGCCAGTTTTACTAAAACAAGCGCTCGGATGAAAGCTTCTGGCAAAGGCTTCCCACTGATTGGAAAGTTATTTATAGCACGTTGAGTTTGCGCACCATATTGGGCGTCTTTTGGAACCTGAAGCGGCCCCATACTGTCTTTTTCGATACGTACGTTCACGTTTATACCACTCTTACTGACTTCGTTTAATAGCGCTTTACTGGGTAAAATAGCGACGACTCAATGTCCGTAAATCTTGCTCAAGTTGAAAATATTCAGTCGCATCTTGATCAGTAATCACCAAACGATTTAACTTTTGCAGAGGTCGATATATATGATCAAGGCACATTAATCGCCAATGATAAGCGACAGAGGTATCACACATAGTTTCAAGCAATACACCAAACACTCGTCTATAGAGTGTATTTGCATCCGATATATTTAATCTCTCTGCATAGCATTCACAGGTTTTTAGATAGTGCTCAAGCACTTGGGGAGAATCCTCACAGTGACCGTGCTTAATAACTTGTTCGAGTACAGAAAATGGAACAATAAAATGACTCATAGCCACCTCTCAAAGGATGCAAATGATAACTGTTATCAATATTGAGTCACGAATTCGGAAGTGTCAAGATAGTAATAAGAATTATTTCTATTTTAGATAATGAACGCCACAGTCTGATATATGCCGAAAATCAGAGAAAAGTAATGCAGGTTAGGAAATGACGAGTAAAAATTAAAGAGTGGAAAATATAGAAAGAAGCAAAGCTGCCCGTTCTACTTATAAAGAGAGGAGAAATGTATAAGTATAAGCGGCAAACATGCGATGAAATCACACATTGCCGCTTAAAAACGATCACATACAAACTGATGCGTGATCAGTGATGATGCCCACCTACGCCATGAGCGTGACCATGTGCTACTTCATCATCTGTTGCTTCTCGCGTATCGACGATTTCAACAGAAAAAGTAAGCTCTTTACCCGCTAGAGGGTGGTTTACATCAACGGTCGCATGCTTAAGCCCAGCTTTGATTATGGTAACTTGGCGCATACCTTTGTCCGTTTTAATCATTGCCACCATGCCCGGTTTCCAACGCTTAGCGCCTTGTAAGTGCTTGATTGGCACTTGCTGAGTTGCGTCGTCGCTACGCTCACCGTAGGCATCTTTACAAGCCACTGTCACTTCAAATTCATCACCTTTGCTTTTGCCTTCCATCGCTTTTTCCAAGCCAGGAATGATGTTGCCGTGGCCGTGTAAGAAAGCAAGTGGATCCGCACCGGCAGACGTTTCTATTAGCTCGTCGCCTTCACGTAGTGTGTAATGAAACTGCACCACGGTATTTTTAGCAATTGTCATTTTAGTTCCTTCGCTAAATCAAATATAAAGCGCGATTGTACATTACCCATAGCCATCGAGAAAAACACAAACGCTGTTAAAAGGGAGATTTTGGCTAGGGAAGGTACGAATAAAGAGGAGTTATCCATACGCTGAAGCCAGTGGACTTGTTCACACCTTCCCTAGGATACGCTAAAACATTGCAAATTCTATCGCATCATCCGTCACTTGTATTTCATCCACCAGCGTAGCAGCCAGCTTCTCGGTCGCATTATGATCGAGTGTATACACGGGGTGTTTATCGAAATAGCGAGCAATGGCTTGTTCTAATTCGTCGTGCACACTCCCCAGTGTTGACCTTAAAATCTGATCGCTAAAGTTGGTCCCTTGAACCGTCACTTCGGTCAATTTTGGCGCTACTAAATACACTCTGTCTTCTTCAAGTCGAACACCCGATTCTAATTTAGGGATCAACTCTGTCGTCATTGTGAGCGTTCGTCCAAACGCAGCAATCTTACCTTGAATGTCGGTCTTTAAATCAATTTTAACAATCCCACCAAAATCAGAGCTCAGATCGACTGTTGCACTTTGCACCAGCAACACTAGATCAAGCGTTTTATCTTCCATCGTCAACCTAATTTGATCAGGTTGGTGTTCTGACAGGCGCGTCGCTATCTCTTTGTTTAGATCAACTTCACTTAAACTTACGCCATTACAACCACTTAGTAAGGTTGTAGCAAACGCAATCAGCAGTAATGTCGCTGCTTTCATTGTTCGTTCTCTCCGGTTATCACTCTCGTTGAAAAGCCGATATCAATCTCGCCCTTCACTGTTTCTTAAACGTACTTTGTGTTCATTCTGATCTATATCAGAAAAATATCACCCCAAAAAATACAACATAACGGCCATACCGGCAGGAAACATGTATTTTAAAGCCTCCCTCGCATCATACAGAACAAATTAGACTAGACAATCACCCAATAAACTGTATATTTGTACAGTATATTATATGAGAGGTGCTCAATTATGCCTGTAGTTGTTAAATACGTTGTCGAACGTAATGGAAGTGAAAAAATGACCTTTACGAATAAAACCGATGCTGATGCATACGACAAATTACTCGATACGTCGGATGCTCTTGTCGAACTCATTACTTCTGGAGAGATTCTTGATGACGCAAATCAAGTAGAAACACTGGCGATGTTCTTAGCTCAAAATAAAGATGACGTTCTCGCAGCCCTTGGCAACAAGCGAAAAAAAGCAAAAGCATCAAATAAAAACGCTGACGATACGAAGAGCCCCTCTTCTGACTTACTTGATGAGCTGATCATCGAACCAGATGAAGAAACCGCCTACTCTGAAAACAACATTGCTGAAGACACGACTCAATTTGATGATGTCGATGACTTCATAGACAGTGATGCTGCCTAGAGTTTAAGGAAGGTGTGAACAAGTCCACTGGCTTCAGCGTGTGGATAACAGTCGTTTCTGTTTGCCTATCAAGAACAAATATTCTAGATAGGCAAACTGATCAACCAAGCTAACCAAGCAAGAGAAAGAACCAAACAGATTACGATTGCTATGCGTGGCGTTCTTGCTGCCTCGTCGTCGTTTCCTAGCTCTTCTGTGTTTTTTCTGCCCGTAATCATCGCTCTAATTAATCGCTCACTAAGCTTCAGCTCATGAAACAAAACGGCTGCAATATGAATGGCGACAAGATAAAGCAGAATATCAGGCAACGTATGGTGGATAAACGCCATGGTTTCGAGAGTATCCTCTGACGCACTTTCATAGAACGGCCCATACCAGAACACTTCATCGCTCGAAAAAAGCCCAGTAATCCATTGCGCACTTAACAAAACAATCAGTAAAACGACCATTAAGGCACCAATTGGATTGTGCCCTGCATGCGCTTCTTTATTACCTGACAGTAACGATTTCAAATACGCAATAACGTGGCGCGGCCCTTTCAAAAATTGACTAAAGCGCGCATACCTAGAACCCACAAAGCCATAAAAAATACGAGCAAGAATCAATGCTGACAGAGTGTACCCTGCGTAAAAATGCCATTGAAAATAATCTTCTTCTGATTTACCTGTAAAAATCAGAACACTGAATGCAATTACTAACAGCCAGTGAAATGCTCTAATGGGCCAATCCCACACTAACGTTTGATTCACTTTGTTCACTTTGGCTCTCCTATTTATATTCGCTGCCCTATTTAACTATTTCCCGATTTGCCTACTTATTCGTTACAAAAAACGACCCGATACGCCATGATTTTTTTGACATTAATTCAGTTTAATGAAATTCTGGTAAACACAATCTATATTAAAAGTAACAAAATAATTACGGAAGATGGACTTCAAAAAAGCGAGATCGTTCATTAAAAGGGTCAATTAATGCTTTTTCCAATCTAATGTATTGTCTTAAGGATAAGTTTGATAGCACTTTACCGCTTTCTTAGTTCTCACACCTAAATGGATGATTGATATGGTTTTAATAGGCTTAATAGTAGGGTGTGCCCTCGTTGTCTTAATATATTGGTTGCTCACACATGGAGATTTTCAGTTTCAACGCCACCAATATATCGAAGCCGACAGTAACGAGATATACAAAGAAATCGTAAACCTCGCAACATGGCCTAGTTGGTGTGTTTGGCGATCCTACGAGCCGGATGCTGACATACAACTCGACTACTTTGACTCTCAATCCATTTCCGCATCGTATTTAATAATAGAAAGTAACAAGATTTCAGAAACCCGAATTCAAAGGCAATCTGAAGACGAAGTAGAACAAATCATTTCCTTTTCGATAAGCAGCCCAGGTCATTACTATAATGATTTTCTAATTTATGCGCATCTTACTCAAAGAACCCATAACACATTAATCACATTCGATGTCGAGGGTAACGTCCCTTTTATCAAACGCCATAAATTACAAAAACACCTGTCTAATATCGCTCTGGATTTAGAGCTCTCTCTTATCGCTTTAAAGCACCGAGTAGAAAGAAAGAAAAAACACACATCAGAAATTAAATTTGAATTAATAGGCTGCCAAAAACTAGAGACATTGGACGCAGTAACTCGACCATTTGAGGTAACAGAGCAATCTATCTCACACGTTATGGAAATTGGGTTTCACGACCTCTTTACCGCACTTGGCCCTGAAAACCCACCGACGGGCGCTTGTTTTGCGATTTACAACAAGGCGGATCTACTATCCCACCATTTCAGTGGCACATTAGGTGTTCCAATTCAGCACCTAACAGACTGCAATTTACACCCAAAATGTATTCGCTTATCTAGCCACTATTTACAACTCAGATATCAAGGCCCCTACAAGTATTTATACCTTGCATGGCGATTCATTAGTGTTCAGGCTAGGTTAAACGGTTACCGTTACAACCATTCAGAGCCTGCCATCGAGCTTTATGAAGTGGGGCCTAAAGATGCTGATGAAGAAGACTTGTTTATCACTATTCTCTCACTTCCGATTAAATCTTAAATGAGCGTCAATTAAGAACCAATATGACGTTTTTTCGCAACTTTCGTACTGTTTAAATGCTCGATCTTAAAATATGATACCCAACAGGGTATCTGGGCTACCTTACAACGTTTCACAATCACGCCCCTACTTTTCATTCAATTAAAGCGGATAACGAGCATGGATATTTCATTGTACAATAATCACATTAACACTCTGTTGTCTCGATACGCGGATGCACTCCAACACTTTAAGCTAGATGCTATTGTTCTGTCCGCTGGGAGTAAGTCCTACTATTTCAACGACGACTTGAGTCACCCTTTTCGTCCTTTTTCAGGCATTCAGCAATGGCTTCCTTTTAGCGTGTCAGAAGATACGTTTGTCGTTATTCGCGCATCTCAAAAACCTGAGCTAATATGGCCGGTTAAAAACGATTTTTGGCATGCTCCAAACCCTATTCCTGAAGGTGATTGGCAAAATAACTGGTCGATTACACCGACAAAAGAACTAGATGCTTGGCAACAGTCTATAAAAGGGAAAGTCGCCTTTCTAGGTTCAGATACGTTCTCTAACCTATCTGAATCAAAAGAATTAGCGGCATTTATTGATTTTGATAAAGCAATAAAAACACCTTACGAAGTCGCGTGCATTCAAGCTGCTAATGACTTAGCCGTTGCTGGACACATCGCAGCTGAACAAGCGTTTTATGATGGCGCCAGCGAGCTTGAAATTCATTTAGCTTATCTAAACGCAAGTACCCAATCCGCATTTCAAGAACCCTACCCAAGTATCATTGGATTAAACGAGCACTCAGCAGTGCTCCACTACGAACATAAAAATACGACCGCACCGCAGCCATCACGCTCTTTCTTAATCGACGCGGGCGCTTCTAAGAATGGGTATGCGAGTGACATCACGCGAACCTATTCTGCCGAAGACGATGAATTCAGAGCACTGATTCACTCAGTAAACGAACTGCAACTTTCCCTTTGCGATCAAGTTGTGGCTAAAAAGTCGTATATTGAGCTTCATCAGCAAACTCTGTCTGGCATTGCAGGCATTTTGAAGGAACATGATATTTGTTCGCTAAGCGTTGATGAACAAATCGATCAATCCATTGTTCAAACATTCTATCCTCATGGTTTAGGTCACCTACTCGGCCTTCAAGTACACGACCTTGGAGGCAAGCAAATAGACAAAAGCGGCACGCTTTTAGCGCCAAGCAGTGATATGCCATTTCTGCGAATGACAAGGCAGCTTGAAACAGGCATGGTCGTCACGATCGAGCCTGGGCTTTACTTTATCCCGATGCTGATTGAAAAAACGCTTTCTACTTGTGCAAATCATGGCTTAAACCTTAAAAAGATCGATGCTTTAAAACCTTTCGGTGGAATTCGTATCGAAGACAATATTCATATTACGGATCAAGGTACACCGAGAAACCTAACGAGAGCGTCTTTTGAACATCTAAGATAACATCGATCAAAATCGTATTTACCGTGAACAGATGAAAATTGCTATTCGTTTTTAAGAACACAATTCGTCATAATAGAGCGCTTAATCACACAAGAAGTAAAAAAGGCAATGTTTGAGAACCGAATAAAATACCGCCACCTACAATGTTTTCTTGAAATTGTTCAACAAGGCAGTGTCATTCGTGCCGCAGACATTCTTTCACTGACTCAGCCTGCCGTTTCTAAAACGCTAAAAGAGCTTGAAGAAATTTTGGGGGCTCGACTCTTAGAGCGCAACAAAAAAGGGGTGGAGCTCACAAAGTTTGGTCATCTATTTTTAGAACATGCCAGCACCAGTCTTGCTGCGCTTAAAGAAGGCACCGAGAAGGTCGCTGAAGCTTTGCAAGAAAAAGCTCATAAGCTCAGCATTGGCGTACTGCCAACGGTCGCAACAAGTGTTCTTCCTTCTGCGGTTAAGCGTTTTAGGGAAACGGATACATCAACAAGGTTGCACTTAAGCTCTGGCCCCAATGCACTTTTAATGAGTCAACTGCGTGTTGGTGAGCTTGACCTCGTTGTTGGTCGCTTAGGCGTTTCTGAAGCGATGGCTGGATTGCACTTTGAGCATCTGTATTCAGAACAAATCGTCTTTGCGGTACGTCCATCACACCCGCTCCTAGCCTGTGATGACTTCCAGTTAGAAAATATATGCCAATATCCCATATTGTATCCGCCACAAGAGTCGATCACGGCACCCACCGTTGACGACTTTCTGCTTTCTCAAGGAATTACAGGCATAGTGGACCGAATCGATACGGTGTCCGACTCGTTTGGCAAAGAGTTTATTAGAAATAACGACGCAATTTGGGTTATTTCACGCGGCGTCGTGGCAAGAGAAATCGACTCCGTCGAGCTTTGCGAATTGCCGATCGATACGAAAGAAACACTCAGTGCCGTCGGCCTTACTACACGTTCGGGGTCTGAGAGCCTGCCCGCATTGAGTCAATTTATCACGGCTGTTAAACAGGTGACTAATTCTCACTAAACATAAGACATTGAGTCTGTAAGACAGAAAGACTTTAAGTAAGATTGCCCATTACCTTGAAGCAATCTTACTTAATATGGCTTCAAGCTCGCTTATGAATGAGGCCCTGAATCCCCAACTGATATCCGAACGTTCCCATGCCGACCACAATACCCTCCGCACACGAAGAAATGTACGATTTGTGACGGAATGACTCACGTGCGTGAACATTAGATATGTGCACTTCGATGACAGGCACTTCTGCACCTTTTATCGCATCATGTAAGGCGATAGAAGTATGTGTATAAGCGCCGGGGTTGAAAACCACGCCTAACATCTCGCCCGCTTTCACTTTTACTCCCGCTTCATGAATAGCATCAATAAGTACGCCTTCATGATTAGATTGCCGAAAGTCGATTTCATACCCTTCATTTTTCGCAAAAGCACGACATGTTGCTTCTACATCTTGCAAAGTTTCTGAACCGTACTGCTCTGGTTCACGTTGCCCTAAAAGATTTAAATTTGGGCCATTCAATACCATAATTTTCAAAACGCTTCCTCCATTCAGGACAAGATACGAAGCAATATACTTAACGTGAAGAAAGATACAAGAGTCGTCAGGAGCAACGTACTCGAACAAAAGCTGCGCATTCCGTATTTACCACACACAATAGGGTAAGTACTGAACATCGGCATGGCAGCAAAAATCAAAGCTGAGATTTTCAGCTCCTCCGATAAATCAGGCATGCTCAAAAGCACTAAGAATACGGCAAGTGGATACACTAACAACTTGCTACAAACAACCAATGAAATAGCGTTAACGCTGCCTTTCAAACTGATGCCAACCAATGATCCTCCTATTACGATCAGAGCAACGGGAGCCGATGCTTGAGCCAACATATCCAAACCGATTTGCATAAAAGACGGTAACGATAGGTTTAACGCGGAAAACAGCACGCCTAAAAAGACAGAACATATCACAGGGTTCGACATTACCCGTTTCGCGATCGTGATTAGCGTTTGAAGTCCTTGCTTCGTCGCCCCACCTCGCATGGACTCAATAAAGGTTAATAAAACTGGCAACAGAATAATATTCTCTACCATCAATGCCATTGCAAATGCTTGAGTGGGTACATGATCAAAAAACTGAATTAAAATGGGAAATCCAATAAACGCGCTGTTCGACATCGACGCGCCCATTCCATACACTCCAGCGTCACTGTAATTGCTTTTTAAAATCACTCTAGCCAGCACAACGGTGATTAAAAAAGACGCCAGCCCACCGAATGCGTAAGCGGTAATGTATTGAACATCAACAATACTGGCCAAATCGGTCGTTGAAAGCTTGGTAAACACCAATGCTGGTAGTGCAATGTACAATACCAGCCGACTCATACCCGTTAGCGCTTCATTAGGAATCACCTTCACTCTTACAGCCAAATAACCTAAGAATATTAGAAAGAAAATAGGTGCCGTAATTGTCAGAATAACATCCATTAATGAGCCTTAAACCTGCTTATTTAATTGATAAAAATGTGAGTTAAATTGTGTTGAATACAAGCCGTTTCGAATGCGCCATAAACGACTTCAGCGAACGATGTGTGCATTTTGAAGTCTAGCACCAACATCATAAAATTCTGTCGGTGACTACATTGTGTTTAGAAAATTCAAATCTGGATTCGTGTCATATTTTCATCGAAAACGCACACATTTTTCTTAACAAGTGATTCTCATTTGTTATAGTGTTGGAAGCGTTTTTTGCAAAACTATTCACTTTTCGCATAAAACGGACAGCTCTTTATAACACGTTCTAAAATTAAAATAATAACTTGCGCCTTAATTCCATTTTAAAAATTCTGGGCAAATGTGAGAAAAAAACTATGTCAGTGTCTATGCCAATCCCAAATTTGCGTCATCTGCGTGTCTTCCTTTCAGTAATAGAGCAAAAAAGTATTACGAAAGCCTCTGATAGCATTTTTCTCTCACAACCCGCTATCACACAGGCCATTGCAAAACTGGAAAAACAATTAGGAACGAGTCTATTTGAACGACATTCTGATGGCATGTACCCAACCAAATCAGGCGGCATCTGGCAAAATCGGGTAACCAGAGCGATTGAGCATTTACAAATCGCCACACAACACATGCTGCAAGAAGCCCAAGGCCGAGACGCAGTACATAAAAACATTCTTGCGCAAATAAGCACCACTCAATTAAAAGCACTCGTTGCGGTATGCGAAGCGCAAAATTTCAGTATTGCCAGCCGAAATCTAGGTATTTCTCAATCCTCAGTTCACAGAGCTGCACGCGACCTTGAACGCTTGATGGACATTACGCTTTTTGAAAAAAACAGTCTGGGTATAGGCGCGACTGCCGCCGCTAAAGAACTCTCTAAAGCGACTAAGCTCGCCTTTAATGAATTAAAACAAGGCGTTTCAGAAATTCATGCAATGCAATGCCGCGATGTCAGTACCATTGACATTGGCAGTATGCCACTTGCTAGGACAACCATTCTGCCAAAATCCATTCTTCGTTTTAATGAAACACACAATGACGTGAATGTGCGCGTTATAGAAGGCCCGTATCAAGACTTGCTGCATCATTTACGCCAAGGCGATATCGACATGATATTAGGAGCGCTGCGTGACCCCGTTCCCGCCGATGATGTGGTTCAAGAAGCTCTTTGGCATCCCCCTTTGTCTATTGTTGCTCGACAAGGCCACCCTTTATTTGAAAAAGATGAAGTCACTGCGGAAGATTTAGCCGCAAATGCTTGGGTTATTCCCGGCGAAGGCACACCAACCAGACAAGCCTTTAACGCCCTCTTTTCAAGCGCTGATATTGAATCGCCAAAACGCATTATTGAGTCGAGCTCTCAGATCTTAATTAGGGAATTACTACTCGAAAGCGACCGTTTAACTTTGATATCGGCCGCTCAAATAGAGCGAGAAATCAATATCAACTTGTTGAAAATTGTTCCTTTCGAATTAGAGCACACTCGTCGACCAATTGGTTTATGTGTACGTAAAAACTGGCTTCCAACCACAACTCAATCTCATTTCCTTAGTATGCTCAGAGAAGTTGCTGAAGTATTTAGATAGAATTTCACGACACGCTATCTATTATTCGAATATCGTTAGCATTTAATCGATTACCTGCTTTTGAACGCCGATGTTAGATTGGGTGAATAACAATAAATCCTTTTGGTTACTAGTTGGAGCAGAACAATGAGAATATGTATAGCGGGTGCTTCAGGCGCATTTGGCAAAAAGCACATGGACGCCGTTGCAGCAATTGAAGGTTCAGAGGTCGTCTCTGTCGTTGGTACTCGAATTGAAAGCATTAAAGCATTCGCCGAAGAACGAGGGGTTGCACACTACACAACAGACCTTGCTGAAAGTCTTGCCAGAGACGATGTTGATGCCGTTATTCTAGCCACTCCAACTCAAATGCATGCTTCTCAAGCCATTCAATGTTTAGAAGCTGGAAAGCATGTCATGGTGGAAATTCCCATGGCAGACAACATTGAAGACGCACGTAAATTGGTCGAAACCAAAAAGAAAACGGGTCTTGTCGCAATGGCAGGGCATACTCGTCGATTTAATCCATCTCACCAATGGATTCACAATAAGATCCAAGCTGGCGAATTGAAGATTCAACAGATGGATGTTCAAACTTACTTTTTCCGTCGCGAAAACAAAAATGCCTTGGGTCAAGCTCGCTCATGGACTGACCACCTGTTGTGGCACCATGCTTGCCATACTGTCGATTTATTTCAATATCAAACAGGTGAAGTCGCAAATAAAGTTCAGGCGCTCCAAGGCCCAATTCACGATGAACTAAAAATCGCGATGGACATGAGCATTGGTATGAAAGTCCCTGACGGTGCAATCTGCACTCTCTCTTTATCCTTCAATAATGACGGTCCATTTGGCACTTTCTTCCGCTACATTTGTGATAACGGTACGTATATCGCGCGTTATGATGATTTGTTTGATGGCAATGAAAACAAAATTGACTTATCAGGCGTAGCCGTTTCCAATAACGGTATAGAGCTGCAAGACCGTGAATTCATATTAGCAATTGAAGAAGGCAGAGCGCCTAATGCATGCGTAACGCAAGCGATTGACGCGATGGAAACACTCTACAAGTTAGAACAGTGTTTAGAAGAATAACATTCTGAGCAACGCAGGAATCAAAGCCGCATGATACCTTTATCCTGCGGCTTTTTACTTTAAATTTTTAATCACGTAAAAGGTTAAGTATGACCGTAAACAAACACCCAAAAATGCTGGCTCCCAAAATTGGCCTAGGTTGTATGAATATGTCGCATGCTTACGGTAAACCCGTTGCAGAAGACGAAGCGATTAAATCACTCAATGCTGCATTGGATATGGGCTACCAGCATTTCGACACAGCAACGCTCTACGGCGCTGGCAAAAATGAACTACTTGTTGGCAAAGCCTTAATGCATCGACGTGACGAGTTTTTCCTCGCCAGCAAATGCGGTATGTCCATAGAGAATGGAAAAAAGCTTATAAACGGTCGCCCTGAGCATTTAAGAAAGCAATGCGAAGACAGCTTAAAGCGATTAGGCACCGACCATATTGATCTTTATTACTTGCACAGGAAAGATGCTAACGTACCTATTGAAGAAAGCGTAGGCGCACTAGGAGAGTTAATTAAAGAAGGAAAGATCGGTGGCATTGGCCTTAGCGAAGTATCCGCGGAAACACTGCAAAAAGCCTATAAAGAACATCCTATTGCGGCGCTACAATCCGAGTATTCCCTTTGGACACGTAACCCTGAAATTGCAGCCTTAAAAGCCTGCGAAGAGCTAAACGTTACTTTCGTTGCATTCAGCCCGCTCGCTCGTGGTTTTTTAAGCGGTGCAATCACATCCACTGAAGATTTGATACAGGGTGATATTCGCAACAATATGCCACGTTTTGACGCTGAGAATTATCCTAAGAACTTATCACTTTTATCGGCTTTCAGCGACATTGCAAATCATGCTGGCTGCACGCCCGCTCAACTCGCTTTAGCTTGGCTTTTCCATCAAAGTGACGATATTGTCGCAATTCCAGGTACACGTTTCGTTGACCATATGGAAGACAATTTAGGCTCTACAGCCATTCAACTAAACGAAAGCACACTCCAATCACTGGACGAACTCATCAACCAAAATACGGTCAGCGGCCCCCGTTATAATCAAGCTCAGCAAACTGAGATTGATACAGAAGAGTTTTAATAATCTGAGACCTTTGCGCGAAGTCATGAGCGATGATAAAACGAGTCTGTTTTAACAAAGTATTGGCAAGCGTAATAGTCTTGCAAAAGTATCAACCTGAATTTAATTCATAAAATACACTAATAATACTCTGTGCCTGACTAAGGCTTTTTCCTTTCAGGCACACGTTATGAGCGAAATACTACTTTTTACAAAGCCGACACGTTGGCTTCTTTTATCGTATTTATTTAGGTCTTTTTTAAGACTTTAAGCCTATTCCACCTGAATCAAGCTGACTCAGTTCTTTTAGCACTTCTCCATCGTAGTACCGAATCAAGGCCTACTTACTTCTCAAATAGTGTACGTGTAACGGAAGACTCACGTAAGAATACAATCTGATACAAGAACCCTACAATATTCCTTTAATGAAAATGTTTTAACTTGTGCTTATATTAATCTATGGACATTTTACTGGGGAATAAAAATGTTTTTTACTAAGTCACGATTAGATAAATCGGATGTTCCAGAGAGTCAGATTAACTCAGCATTCGAAAATGCGGTGGAAGCAGCCTGCGCGACCATCACGTTCACACCCGATGGACACATTATTAAAGCAAACAAACTCTTTTTAGGGGTCGCAGGTTACTCAGAATCCGAAATTGTTGGCAGACATCATGCTATGTTTTGCCATGAAGCACTTTCTGCCAGCGCAGAATACAAACGCTTTTGGCTAGATCTCGCAAATGGACTTCCTCAAGCAGGCACTTTTTTACGCAGAAATAAAGCAGGTGAGGATGTATGGCTTGAAGCGACCTATTTTCCAGTAAAAGAAGGTAATGTCGTAACCAAAGTCGTTAAAATCGCATCAGACATCACAAAAGAAAAAGTGCGTCTCTCGCGCTTAGAAGCGTTTTATTCCGCATTAGATCGTTCTAACGCGCTTATTGAGTTCACTCCTGAAGGCGTGGTTCTTGAAGCAAATAGCAACTTTCTCAAAGCAATGGAATATGGCAGCGTCAGCGAAGTTGCTGGCAAACATCACCGTAACTTCTGCGATGAAGAGTTCTACGAACAGAACCCCAGCTTCTGGAGTGAACTTGCCAAAGGCGGAATTAAGTCAGGACAATTCAAGCGCTTTACACGTTCAGGTAAGGTCATTTGGCTTGAAGCAACTTACAACCCTGTTTATGGCGACCAAGGTAACGTCATCAAAGTAGTAAAAATCGCTTCTGATATCACCAAGCAAGTTGAACGACAACATGACGTACAGCGTGCTGCCGAAGTTGCCCACAGTACTTCAGTTGAAACCTCTGAAGTATCAAAACAAGGGGTGGATGTGTTAGAAAGAACAGTGTCATCTTCGAAAGAGATTACATTGCATGTAAACGAAGCATCCCAATACATTGATCAGCTGAATGCCCAATCTGAAGATATTTCAAAGATTGTAACAACCATTAGCGGCATTGCCGAGCAAACCAATTTGCTTGCATTAAATGCAGCGATTGAAGCCGCACGCGCAGGTGAACATGGCCGAGGATTTGCCGTTGTAGCAGATGAAGTGCGAAAACTGGCTGGCCGCACGAGTCAATCCACTATAGAGATTGAAGAGATGGTGGGCAAAAATGGTCAACTTACTCTGAGCGCGAAAGAAGGCATGGCGTTAATCAGTGAACGTTCTCAAGAAAGCGCACAGTCCATTGACGAAGCTTCTGCCATCATCGGAGAAATTTTAAAAGGCGCTGACCACGTTACGCATACCGTAGGCGATCTTTTGGACTCTTCTGACAAGTAGAGCGTCCCAGAGCCAAGAGCCAAGAGCAGACGATGTTTATAATCGGTTATTATTGAAAGGTACCCGATTGTTTTTCTGTTTTAGCACTCTTTTTGAATAGACATCGCTTTCAGCTAAAAAAAATGCCACTGAGACAGAAACAGTGGCATTTATTAAGAAACAAAATGTTGTTAAATGCTAACGAATACTAGTCCGGCATTTCATGATCTAAGAGAAGCACGCCCGAACCTGTATTAGAAATAGGTGCATGGTAATTCCTATGCAACTCAGTGACCTTCCCTCGTAAAACACCGCGCATCGCAATCCACATATTTAGCTCAACGGCTTGAGCACCACCGATTTCGATTAGATCCAAATTAGAGAATTTTGTTAATGCTTCTGGATCGCTTACCAAATTATCCATGCACTCAAGATCGAACTCGCGGTTAATAATGCCAGCACGTTCGCCATCAAGTTGATGTGACAATCCGCCTGTGCCAAATACGGCGACTTTCATGTCAGAATCAAACGATTCAATCGCCCTACCAATTGCTTTACCCAATTCAAGGCAACGACGAGGCTGAGGCATTGGATGCTGCTCACAATTGATACAAACTGGAATGACCTTAACATGGCCATAATCATTACCCGGCCACATTAGGCTTAGTGGAACCGTTAGGCCATGATCCACTTTCATTTCCTGACAAATGGTCATGTCAAAACCATCATGCACAAGTGAGTTGGCAATGTGCCAAGACAACTCACTCTCACCTGTTACTGGCGGAATCGTTGCTATCCCCCAACCTTCATCTGCATTATGATATTCGTCCGCTACACCAATCGAAAACGTAGGCTTCTTATCGATAAAGAATTCCAAACCGTGATCATTGTAAAATAGGACAATAACATCAGGTTTTTTTTCATTAAGCCATTCTCGCACTGGCGGATAGCCATCAAAAAAAGGCTTCCAATACGGCGTTTCTTCTAGTTTGTTTGCCATTGCATTCGCTATAGCAGGAATATGAGAAGTCGTTACTGCACCAATAATATTCGCCATCTTATTTCCCCTGCCCATTCTTGACTAACATCGCTTTAAACTCATCGACACTCATGCCGGTTTGGAGAGCTCCGATGTCCTGCATATTGAGTTTTAAAAGTCCGGCAAACTTTGCAAGATAATAGATACTGCCACCCTCTTTAAGAAGGGTCAGAATGTCTTTATCCAAAATGGCTTTCTTTTGAACCTCGCTCAAACCGAATTTATCGCAATAAGCCGCTTCATCTTGACTAAACTCGTCACGACCTACTTGCCCGTTAAAGGAAAAACACATTTTATTAAGACCGTATCCTTTTTTCGCCATACGGTGGTCGAATAACACAGTTCCTTCGACCTCTCGCTGATCATCTATATAGCTCATTGTCTTATCTCTTGTTATTTTTAAACTAATATCGCTCAGCTTCTCGACTATTTTTCCCAATATAGATTCATTGGGTTGTCGATCAGTAAAGCTTTCTGCAATTCTTCGGTCGGTGCGATCATTGGAATAACATCGACTAGATGACCATCGTCCGGTACATGAGTTTTCATATTTGGGTGAGGCCAGTCCGTCCCCCACAACACTCGATTTGGAAACTTCTCAACAAGTGTTTTAGCAAAAGGCACGACATCGCGGTAATCAGGTGCTTGCAACGTTAAACGTTCTGGGCAACTCACCTTACACCATACGTTGTCGTTGTCTGCCATAAAGTTCACGAAGCGTTCAAAGTCTGGATGATCTACGCCGTTTGCGACGCTGGGTGTGCCCATGTGATCCACAACAATGGTTGTATTCAATTCAACGAGAAACGGAATCAGCTCTTCTAAATCGGCGGCTTCGAAATACACAACAATATGCCAACCAAATGGACGAATTTTTTCCGCAATAGAGAAAAAAACTTCTTTAGGCGTGCTGTCTACAAGGCGTTTTACAAAGTTAAAGCGCACTCCTCTCACACCCGCATCGTGCATTTCTTTTAGCTCATCTTCCGTAATCGTGTCGTCAACAAACGCAACACCACGAGCAAGGTCTCCAGCAGTATTAAGCGCATCCAACAACGCAGCGTTATCAGTACTATGGCAAGACGCTTGTACGATAACGTTTCGAGAAAAGCCCAAGAAATCACGCAATGCAAATAACTGATCTTTTGACGCGTCACACGGCGTGTACTTACGCTTTGGATGGTAAGGAAATTGATCAGCAGGGCCAAAGACATGACAATGCGCGTCCACCGCACCCTCAGGCGCTTTGAAACTCGGTTTACTTGGATTCGGGTGAAATGGAAGGTAATCTTTATCCATCTTAGTTTCCTATGATTCTATTTATTCTCTATTCGTTCAAACAGGTCATTTAAGTAAGACCGTTTTCATGAACAAACACATATCCATCAAACAGTTTACGAGCCGTACGCAATAACGCAGCAGACGCTACCTCACCCGCCTCGTCTCGGTTAAGCACAACCGTCATTCTTCCCGTTGGGTGCTCAACATCCAACGACATGCAATCTGACTCTGAAAAACTCGCTATCGCGTTAGCAGGGGAATGCTCTAGCACCGCCGCCGTTGCAACACTAACCGCGCCTAACACACCGATCGACGCATGACAGCGATGAGGAATAAAAGTACGAGTAGAAATGGCGCCACCGTTTGTAGGCGCAGACACCATCGTCATTTTAGGGACGGATTTCTCTTGGACATCACCAAGGTTCATAAGCGTCCCAGCCTTGAGGCGAATAGACTCAAGCTTGTGCCTCAAGACATCATTCGCTTCTAATTCTTCACGAGTCTCCGTGCCTTTTATTCCCATATCATCCGCATTCATGACCACCACAGGCATGCCATTGTCGATCAAAGTCACGTTCACACCATCAATACTGTCAACGGCCTGACCACTGGGAAGCAAAGCGCCGCAACTTGATCCGGCAGTGTCTTTGAAAGTAATAGGGATAGCTGATGAAGAGCCGGGAACACCGTCTATTTGTGCATCACCCTCATAAACAACACGCCCATGCTCTACCTGTACTTGTGCTATCGCAATTTGCCCGGTATTTTGCATAAAAATACGGACATCGTTTTTCCCTTCACTTGCAGACACTAACCCTCGTTCAAGCGCAAACGGCCCCACGCCAGCCAATATATTTCCGCAGTTCTGGGCGTCCGTTACAATGGTTTGATCCACAAACACTTGTAAAAACAAATAGTCGACATCGGCATCGTCTCGACGTGATTTCTTGACCACTGCGACCTTCGATGTAATAGGATCAGCGCCCCCCATTCCATCGATTTGGCGTTTATCGGGTGACCCCATAACGCGCAGTAATACGTCGTCTCTCAACTTGGTATCCGTTGGAAGATCTTCTTCCAAAAAATACGCGCCTTTTGATGTACCACCTCGCATCCACATACAACGAATGCCGCCAGGATAGTCAAACAGCTTAGACATATTTCAGGCCTTTTGCCTCCAATCGTGGACGCATTTCATAGATATCCAGACCGAGTTCACCGTTCGCCATCCGTACCCGTTTTTCTTCTTCTTTTGCCATTCTGGCTCTAGAAAGTTCCAATACCTCTGCGGCTTTTTCTCGTCGAACCACCACAACACCATCGTCGTCCGCAACAATAATATCGCCAGGGTGAACTAACTGTTCAGCACACACTATGCTCACATTAACCGAGCCGAGCGTTTCTTTTATCGTACCTTCTGCAAATACGGCTTTCGACCAAACTGGGAACTTCATTTGACGCAGATCACGAGTATCACGAACACCGCCATCAATAATAAGCCCAAGCACACCGCGGGATTGCGCGGATGTAGCAAGAAGGTCGCCGAAGAAACCATGGTAAGAAGGTGACGTGGGAGCAAAGACCATGATGTCGCCTTTTTTACATTGCTCTATCGCAACGTGCATCATCCAGTTATCGCCCGCCGCGCCCGAAATCGTTACCGCAGACCCAGCAATACAACAATCCGTTTGAATGGGTCGCATGTAATAAGAAAGCAAACCCACTCGACCTTGTGATTCGTGAATCGTCGCAACGCCACATTCCGCTAACCCGTCAATAATGGATTGATCAGCGCGCTCTATATTTTGTACAACAACGTTATCTCGCATTTCTCACCTCTAACCATTCTTATTAGTATGTTACTTATGCCTCTGAGGCCTATTCATTTGTGATCAAAGCTTCAAACGACTGAACACACGACGTGTATTGTGTTCAAAAATGTCCTGCTTTTGCTCCGCAGTCAGCACCGTGTTGTTATCGATGTAGCGCTTAGTATCGTCGAAGTAATGTCCTGTCTCTGGGTCGACTCCTCTCACCGCACCGATCATTTCAGATGCGAACAGAATATTTTTCGTCGGGATAATATCGAGTAACAAATCAATACCGCGTTGGTGATAAACACAGGTATCGAAATAGATGTTATTTAAAACGCGTTCCTCTAGATCAAACCCTTTATCTAAAGCAAGCCCTCTGAAGCGTCCCCAGTGATACGGAACCGCGCCGCCACCGTGAGGAATGATCACTTTCAAGTCTGGGAAATCTTTAAATACATCAGACATCATCAACTGCTGGAAGCCCGTGGTATCTGCGCCCAAATAGTGAGATCCGGTTGTGTGGAAGCAATCGTTACAAGATGCGGAAACGTGAACCATTGCAGGAATGTCGTATTCACACATTTTTTCGTAAATAGGATAGAAAGATCGATCTGCAAGCGACGATCCGTTCCAATGACCGCCACTTGGATCCGGATTAAGGTTGATGCCAATAAAGCCCATTTCCTCTACCGTACGTACGATCTCAGAAACAGATTTAGCAGGATCAACGCCCGGTGATTGAGGCAGTTGGGCAACCGGCACAAAATTCTCAGGAAAGAGGTCGCACACTCGGCGGATCAAATCGTTTTGATGCTCTGTCCAAAACTGACTGGTGTGCTCATTCCCAACATGATGCCCCATCCAACTTGCCCGAGGCGAAAATATAGTAAGGTCAGTGCCACGCTCTTGTTGTAAGCGAAGCTGATTATTAACAATACTATCGCGAATCTCATCGTCCGTTATGTGTATTGAACCTTTTTCACCGACAAACAAAGGATCTTTTGCTACTTGCGCTTTTTGGTTTTCCCGATACTCACCGACTGCCGGTGGTGTTGTCGTGTAGTGACCGTGACAATCAATTATCATACTGCTGCTCTCTAATTATTATTGAATGAGATAGCTGGGTTGTCTGCATTGAGTTTATGCATACCAAACCAACGAATTGCATTTACCGAATATTAGAGCACCACACGACTAAGCCAATTTCATTTTGACCCGAACAATATTACATTTTTATATAGCTCCCTCTAAAAGCACCTCAAAATGCTCATTTAAACACCTTAAAAAAGCGAATCCATACCGCGTAAATTCGTGTTCAAAAACACAGCAGTAGAACGAGTTTATTAAGAAAACACCGGATGTTTAAAATATGGTAATCAGAAGGGCTACACGCGTTGATGAGTCAGCGGCGATTTTTGACGAAGCATAAAAAAGACGTGGATCGCATCTCCGCACTCATCGGGGATCTCGAAACGCACTTTTATCAGTGCAATCCGCCACTCTCATTAGAAAGCTGTTTTTTTGGGGTGAATTTTTGGGAAAAGCTTAATTATCTAAGAAACAATAAAAAACTTATATGAGAATGATTTTTATTATTGATTAATTAAAAACTATGCCTTACTATTTATCACGATTGAGATTCATTCTCGATTGTTTGATACGTAAACTTAGAAGCGACTTTGGCAGTAAGCGGTTTCCGCTTACTGCTTTTTTTTGTCTATAGAATGCTACAGCGTACCTAGTAAGACCTAAAAATACGTTAGGACGTTAAGGGGCCAAATGCTCCGACACGTTCTTTTGCTTTAATATAGCTGTCGCTGTCTTCCATCTGATTGATGAAACGCTGAATATTAGGGTAATTTTCCATTTCTACTGCTCTCGCAAGCGCTTGAACAGGAAAGCTCATCTGCATGTCTGCTGCGGTCATTCGCTCCCCTACAAACCAAGTTTGCTGAGACAGCGTATCTTCGATCAATTCAATCATTGGCATCAAACGAGGGGTTACGAAATTTTTCTGTATTTTATCACACAACCCTTTCGCAATGGGTTTTACAAAAAAAGGCATTGGTTGCTTAGGCACCTTGTTAAAGATCAACGTCATGACTAACAAGGGCATCAACGACCCTTCTGCAAAATGCATCCAGTATCGATAATTTAATTTGTCTTCCATTGAGTGAGGGCTCAAACGATTCTCATCGTCGTAGCAATCACAAAGGTATTCCAAAATCGCACCGGACTCCGCAATAACCACATCGCCATCTTCCAATACCGGCGCTTTACCCAGTGCATGGATCTTTTTCAGAGATTCTGGCGCAGAAGCAGAAGAATCGCGCTTGTAGAGTTTAACCTCGTATTCAAGGCCTAAACTCTCTAACGCCCAGGCAACGCGTTGCGAACGACTGTTTTCCAGATGGTGAAGAGTTATCATGACGCTTTCCTTTAAGAGAGAATTTTAAACAGAGTGTTAGCTCGATTGATGACATTAAAACTCATCATCAATGGCATTACGAGCATTGAACCACAATTGGATTTGAATCCGTTGTCACAACGGGAAATGCCACAAAAGATCCATTTTTGTCAAAATAGGGTAATTCAGAATACATCAGAATAAGAACGCTTGAGTAACGCCTCACAACACCTTATAATTCGCGGCCTATCCAAGACCGCCCTTAGCTCAGCTGGATAGAGCGCGCCCCTCCGGAGGGCGAGGTCGGAGGTTCGAATCCTCTAGGGCGGGCCATTTATATTCTCTTCAAATCGTTAATTTCTTTGCAATCTATAAGTACCCTACTTTTAGTCTAATCGCATCAAGCACGTTTAACGATCTTAACAAAGCCCCCTTTTTCTTTGATATCTATACTCGCTATCGTTTCGTTCACCTTTCCAGCACTATGACTCAAATAGCATTACGATTTGCTCACATTGCTAACCATGGGTTGCATATGAGGAGCAAAAATTCTAACTTGTTCTCTGCAATGTGTACGTTTGTTCAAAATATTTTAATAAGAATAGGTAATTAGTGTGAACGAATCCGAATATAAGTTTTTTCTTCCCCTTTGGCGTAGAGTCGCTGTTACCCTTTTTTGTGCGGGTTGGAGTATTTTAGAGTGGGTTAACGGCAACACACTCTGGGGGTTCATTTTTGTTGGGCTTACGATTTATTGTATTTGGAAGTATCTCTACACATTTGACCAAAACGCGCCCATGGAATAGCGAGGGCTGTGTCGTCATGTATTTCTAAAACTACAATGACAAACCATTTGTAAGTAGGCGAATAAGCATGAAAAAAAGCTTAGGTCAGGTTAGTGATACCGACCTCAGAACACTTCGAATCTATCGCACCGTTGTTGAATGTGGCGGGTTCGCCGCAGCAGAGGTAGAGCTCAGCATTTCTCGCGCAGCCATAAGTATTGCGATGTCTGATTTGGAAACAAGGCTAGGGTTTAAACTGTGTCAGCGTGGTAGAGCAGGTTTCTCACTGACGACCGAAGGGCAAAAAGTATACGATTATTCGCTTCAACTGCTTTCTTCTATTGAAAACTTTCGGACCCAAGTTAACGCTCTCAACTCTAACCTAAAGGGAGAGCTCAATATTGGAATCACGGACAATTTGGTGACCATGCCCCACATGAAAGTCACCAATGCGCTTGCGCGGTTAAAAGACAAAGGCTCTGAAATCACGATCAATATCCGTATGATTCCACCCACTGACATCGAACGTGGCCTGCTTGACGGGCACCTCCATATTGGGATTGTGCCCAACCTAAAAGCCATTGCAGGTTTGGATTATCATTCGTTATACGATGAGCGCTCACAATTGTACTGCAGTAATTCACATCCCTTGTTTGACTGTACGGAAGAAGAACAGTTAGACATTAAAATGTCTGATTATGATGCGGTGGTGCCTGCATACGCACAAACAGCAGACATAAAAACCAAACTGCAATCACTCAATGCAAAAGCAACCGCTACAGATCGTGAAGGCATTGCGTTTTTACTTTTGACCGGAAAGTTCCTTGGCTATCTTCCAGATCATTACGCACAAGGCTGGGTTAACAATGGGCAAATGAGAAGTCTCTCTCCCAACACGTTTTGCTACCACACCAAAATTTCGGCGGTGACTCGGACAAACGGCACAAACAATCTGATTCTTAACACTTTTCTAGAAGAGCTTCAGCTTGAAAAATAGTGCCTTTCAGCATAAGAAAAAATTAAGATAATATTAAAATAATATTTCATTGACCCACCCAGTTAACTGCATTAGTTTTTCTTTTTAGAGTCAAAGATAGGTACAGACTGTCTCCTTTGATTCTATGTAAGTGTCGATAAAGGATCACGACGCATTCTTCAGATCGATAACCCAACTATACTTGTCACGAATTCTCGCCTTAGTTCGTCAGTATGTAACAAAAAAAATAATATATGTTCGTAGGGTAGTCCTTAGTATGAATATCTCTTTTGAAGCTCAAAAAACGCTAAAACGTATTACTGACGAGCTAGATTTAAGTCACCTCAAACCCAAACAAAAATCCAGCTTTATAAATGGAATTGAACAAGGATTTGAACCTCTCTTTACCCAGTTGTTCCCTCTCTATGGTGAAAGATACGATCTCCATTTTCATCTAAGAACGCTGTTTCAAGCATTCGCCGATTTTTCTACAAAACGTCGACCTGCAAAAATAAAAGAGAATGACCCAAATTGGTTTAAATCCAATAAAAATGTGGGAATTGCGGTTTACGTTGATCAAATTGCAGATGATTTACAATCGTTGATCGATAAGGTTCCTTACTTCAAAGAGTTGGGTGTTAACTATGTGCATCTCATGCCGCTCTACCTTGCCCCAGAAGGCAACAGCGACGGCGGCTATGCGATTTCGGATTACCGAACCGTTGCGCCAAATTTAGGTACAAATAAAGATCTGAAAGAGCTCGCTGCCGCGTTACATAAAAATGGCATTCGCATGGTATTGGATTTTGTCTTTAACCATACCTCTGACGAACACAAATGGGCCGTTGAAGCTCAGAATGGCGACCAGACATACCAAGATTATTACTACTTAATGAACGGTCATGAAGCAAACGAATACAATCAGACTGTGCGTGAAATCTTTCCGCAAATACGCCGTGGAAGCTTTACCTATCTTCCAAAATTAGACCAACATGTATGGACGACTTTTAATTCGTTTCAATGGGATCTCAATTATAAAAATCCCGCCGTATTTGTTGCTGTTGTTGAAGAGATGTTGCACCTGATTTTAAACGGTTGCGATGTCTTACGATTAGACGCGCTCGCGTTTGTTTGGAAAGAAAAATGGACGGTGTGCGAGAACTTACCGAAAGCACACAATCTGATAAAAGCATTCAAAGCGTGTTTGGATATCGCGGCACCGGAAGTTGTGTTCAAATCCGAAGCCATTGTTCACCCCGATGAAGTAAACAAATACATCGGTTCCGACGAATGTACGCTTTCTTATAATCCGCTGACGATGGCACTTTTGTGGGAAAGTCTTGCGACCCGAAAAACGCCGTTACTGTATTCGTCTATGGAGCGCAGTTTTAGCATTCCACAGGATACCGCATGGATTAACTACATTCGTTGCCATGACGATATTGGTTGGCTTTGGGATGATGAAGTATCCGGGCGTATTGGCGTAGATGGATTCGACCATCGTTTATTCCTTAATCAGTTTTATACTGGCAAATTTGAAGGTTCTTTTGCCGCTGGCGTACCTTTTCAGGAAAACCCTACAACTGGAGACTGTCGAGTTTGCGGCACACTGGCATCGCTTGCTGGCGTTGAAAGCGCGGTTGAATCGGGTAACGATCTGCTGCTAGATCATGCATTACAACGAGTGAAATTGCTCAATGGCATTAACTTTAGCCTGCCAGGTATCCCACTGCTCTATCAAGGCGACGATTTAGGCGTGCTCAATGACAGCAGCTACCTTCAAGACCCGAATAAAAAAGACGACAGCCGCTGGGTACAACGCAAGAAATTAACCGCATCCGATTTTTCTGCCGCTGAGGACGAGACAACACCTCAAGGAAAGATTGCCAAGCTGATTCGTGGCATGATTCAAGTTCGTCAAGAAAACCTTATTTTTGCGGCTGAAGATTTTGAATTAATCCATTTAAACTCTGAGCATCTTTTTGGTTTTATTAGAAAGTCGGGCGACCAACGGTTATTAACCATTGCGAATTTCAGTGAACATCCTATTTTTCTGGATGGGCCTTTGTCTCGTTACCTTCACTGTGAACAAGCGAAAGATTTACTGACCAATCAAGTCATACACCTTAATGATTTAACGGTCATTGAACCCTTAAATGTTCACTGGTTAGTCAGTTAAGAAAGCGGCGCTTGCGCCGTTTTCATTGCGTTATTCCTCGCTCTATTAAAACAGTTTGTGTTTCTGTGAACAGCGCCCTAACTTAGGGCCGCTGTTCACAGAAACACAACATAAAAACGCTCTTTTTACGATTAGAACTCACAAAAACGGCCTATTTAAAGGTACTCAACGCAATCACAATACCTTAGACTAAAAGTCAGGATTAAAATATTACTAAGATTTTTTTCATCAGGTAGGTAGGGATTCTTACCTTTTTCGCCCCGTAAACGAGATTTTATTAAGGCACCTGTATGACGACATCGTGGATTCCTCTATTGGGTTATATTTTAAGTGTATTGCTCGCTCTGGCTTTTATCAGCCTATGGCTAAAGACACATTACAATCGCAAGCTTCAATCTTTACCCTCATTACAAAGTGCCTTCGGTATACCAAACACGCCAGTTTGTATTACCACGCTTGAAGGTACCATCAAATTTTGCAACCAAGAGTTTGCTCGTTTACTCGATAGCAAAGTTAATTCACTCGTTGGCGTTTCAATTAACCAACTACAAAAAAACGCAGCTCTCACTTCTTTTATCCGTCAGATTGACATAAGCAATGTTCAATCTGCCCACGAGTATGAAGTTTGGTTTAGCGATAAAGATCACTCAGAGCCACAATGTTTCTCCATTCATTCAACTCCTATTTTTCAAGGGGTTATCTATATCGCTCAACCCGTTACTCATTTTAAAGAGAAAGAAAATGCGTTAGTAGAGGCCGACGCGAGGATGAACGAGGCCCTCAAAGTAACCAATATTGGGGTTTGGGAGTGGGATATTGAAAAGGATGTGTGGTTCGCAACACCGTCCTACTTTACGATGCTAGGATACAGCCCAGTGGAAGGCTTAGCCGATCGGCAAAAAGAGTTGGAAAAAGTTCACCCAGACGACAGGGAATCCGTACTTGCCGCAATAAAAAGTGTGCTTAATGGTGAGCAAAAATCCTATCATTATCAGTGCAAAATTCGTCACGCCAATGGCGAATACAAATGGGTTGGCGTTCGCTGTACCGTGACGGAAATTGGAGAAGACGCAAAACCATCCCGAATGCTCGGCGTCCGAATAGACATTGATGCATTAAAAAGAACGCAACAACAAGTTGAATGGCTTGCTAAGCACGATTCACTAACACAGCTTCCTAACAGAACCTCGCTATTCGACTATTTTCAGCACTGTCTCGACAAAGGAACCACTAAAATGGCGCTTCTTTTCGTTGACCTTGACCGATTCAAAAATGTAAATGATACGTTAGGTCATCGAATTGGCGATCAATTGTTAGTTGCGGCTGCCAAACGAATGCAGTCTGTTGTTAATCAAGACTCCTACGTCGTCCGCCAAGGTGGCGATGAGTTCATCATATTATGCCCAGCCGCGTCTGCATCAGAAGCTGAATCATTGGCAACACAAGTAAGAACCACCCTCTCGGAACGTTACCAACTGGAACAACATCAGCTTATTGTCACGCCGTCTATCGGTATCAGTTTATATCCCCAAGACGGAAAAGATTTAGATACCTTGTATAAGCGAGCAGACACGGCAATGTACAGCGCTAAACATAATGGTCGAAATCGCTATGCGAGGTTTACGCAGGAGATGCAAGCGCACTCCACTAGAGTTCTTCTTATTGAAAATGCCTTACGCTCCGCGCTTGAAAACGATGAGTTCACGCTTCACTATCAACCCCAATTCTGCCTTGCGAATAAAAAGTTGGTCGCCGCAGAAGCGTTATTACGATGGAACAGTGTGTCTTTAGGTAAAATTTCTCCTGCTGAGTTTATTCCCATTGCTGAAGACAGCGGTCAAATCGTTGCGATTGGTGAGTGGGTAATCAAGGAATCCATTCGACAAATACAACAATGGAAAGAATTAGGGTATCCCGCGCTAAAAGTCGCGATTAATTTGTCTTATGCCCAATTTCAAGAACCTAACTTAGCGCCGTTCATTACCGATACGCTTCAAGCTCACCAAGTGTCTCCTAAGCTTTTAGAGCTTGAGCTGACTGAGCGCATCGCCATGGATGACCCTGAAAGCGCGACGGATGTCATAAACACCTTCCATAAACTTGGGCTAGAAACCTCCATTGATGATTTTGGTACGGGCTATTCATCACTGAGCTATTTGCAAAAACTGCCTGTGTATAAATTAAAAGTGGATCAATCGTTTATTCGAAATATGATCAATGACAAAAATAACCTCGCTATCGTCAGCGCAATTATCGCGTTAGCAAAAAAGCTGGGGATGAGCACCATTGCAGAGGGCGTTGAGACCCTAGAACAATTGGAAAAAATCACGGCGCTTGGGTGTGACGAAGTTCAGGGATACCTTTTAGGCCATCCCGTTCCTCCAGATGAATTCGAGCAACACCATTTTTCTCACTTTTCCGATATTCATCAAAGAAAAATGGGCTAGTCCACCGCATTAACTGCGGCAGCGATAACGTTCCACTGACCTTCAGGATGCCCTATGGAGACTGCGTTCAATCCATAGGCTTCTTTTACTATATTAGGCGTTAATACCTCCGCTGTTGAACGGTCCATAAACAATTTTCCTTCCTTTAACAAAACGACTCGATCACAATATTGAGCGGCTAAGTTAATGTCATGAACAATGGCGATGATCCCTAATTTCTCAGACTTAAGCTTGGCTAAAAGTTTAAAAACCGTATGTTGGTGTGCAGGGTCTAAACTCGATGTGCATTCATCTAAAAACAGGTATCGCTCACTCTCCTCGCTGGACAATATCTGATTTAATACGCGAGCCAGCTGAACTCGCTGTTTTTCGCCTCCTGACATGGAGGGGAATTCCCGTTCACTGAGCAATGCAGCGTCTACGAGCGAGAGCATTTCTAGTGCGATCGACCGCTCTTTTTCCCTCGTATATTGAGGGAACGGCGTTCTACCCATGGCAACCACTTCCCACGCTTTAAATGGAAAGCTTAATGTACTGTGCTGTGGCATCACGGCTCTTAACATCGCGAGTTTCCGCTTTTTATATTCCGATATTTCTATATCGTTTAACTTAATGCTTCCGTCGTTTGGTGTCTGATCTGCACTGAGTAATGACAAAAGCGAAGATTTCCCCGCGCCATTGGCCCCCATCACGGCAACAAATTCATTGGACGTAATAGACACCGAAATATCGTCTAAAATTTTCTTATTATTAAGCGCTAACGACACACTACTTGCTTCAATCAAAACTCAGTTTTCCTCGATTAAAACGGATAATTAGCCATAAAAAGAATGGTCCTCCCATTAATGCGGTGATTATTCCGACAGGAAGTTCCGCAGGTGCGGCGACCGTTCGAGCAATCAAGTCAGCGACCAGCATAAGGGTGGCGCCAAACAAGCCGCTGTACGGCAATAACCAGCGATGATCAGGGCCAAAACTTAGCCTAACAAGGTGAGGAACAACGAGGCCGAAAAAACCAATCACGCCTGATACAGCAACGCTTGCTCCAACACACATGGCAGCGAGCACAAAAATAAGCTTTCGTATCAGTGATATAGGAACACCAAGGTGACCTGCAACATTTTCGCCAAGCAAGAGAACATTTAGCCACTTTCCTAACATTGGAAGAGCCACAATACCGACCAAGATCCATGGTAGCGCCATATGAATCGAGGACCACTGCGTTCCAGAAAAACTTCCGAGCGTCCAAAATGTCAGTGTTCTGAGTTCTGCGTCATCTGCCATGTAGGTAAATAACCCAATGCCGGAAAGACATAAAGACTGTATCGCGATCCCGGCTAAAATCATCGTCGAGGTTCTATTTCCAGAGCTAAAAGAGCCAATCAGATAAATAATCCACGTAACGCTAACACCTCCTAGAAATGCCGCCAGAGGCAGTGCAAAAAAACGAAGAGGTTCAAACACATAAACTAAAACAGTGTCTCCCATCACAATAATAGCAACTGCAAAAAATGCAGCGCCGCTCGAAACGCCAATTAAGCCCGGGTCAGCTAACGGGTTGCGAAAGACGCCTTGGATGGCTGCGCCAGACATCGAAAGTGACGCTCCGACCAGAGCAGCAAGCAATGTTCGGGTTAAGCGAATCTCCCCTAATACCAATTCAATATGGTTAGGTAGCCTTTCATCTTGAGACAACCAAAGACCAAATTGAGCAAGGGAAATAGAAACAGGTCCAATCATCATCGATAGAGTCATGGCTATGGCCAGCGCAAACATCAGGACCATCAACCAGAAATACGGGCGATTGGTCGTCATTTATTCAATAGCCATTCTTGCAAAGCCAATACAGATTGCCCTGTATTTGAGCCAAAATTAAGTAGATTAAGCGAATCAACATTGAAAACACGATCATGCTTAACCGCATCGGTTAGGCGAATTGCAGGGTTCGCTTTAATCTTGTCTATTGAGAGCTTACTGTGAAAAACAAGAATGACATCCGGGTTCGCTAGAAGGGCTGATTCAGGAGTAAGCGCTTTGTAACCGCTAACGTCTGCGAAAGCATTATCCAAGCCTGCAATGTCTAAAATGCCCGCTGCTCTCGTGCCTTTTCCTGAGACCATAAAACCGCGCTCGCCACTGTCCATTACAAACATCACTTTGTAATGCTCAGGATAGACCATAATATTTTCATTAATCTTGGAAAACTCTCCAGCTACTTTCTGTTCTAGTAACACGGCCTCATCTGTCAAATTCAGAATACGACCGATTTGAGCAATTTTGCTCTGTATGCCAGCAAAGGTATAAGCATTATCGACGTTTTCAACACGCACTTTCGCTCGTTCAACCTGAGATAAAACGGACGGCGGCCCAGCGTCAGAGGTTGTAATAAGAATGTCTGGATTTAACGAGAGCAACCCTTCAGATGATAAGGCTCGCATGTATCCAACAACCGGAAGAGAACGCACTTCTGGAATAAAAAGACTCGTAGAATCCACTCCGACAATTCGATCTGTCGCCCCCAGCTCAACGGCAATTTCGGTCACGCCGCCATCGACGGTAATAATTCGCTGGCCGTCCACTGAGGAACCTTGAGCGATCACTTGCGGTACGCATAAAGACCCTAAACAGATCGCAACAATAAAACGTAGCGCCTTCATTACACTCGCTCCACCGTTTCAGAGAACTTTCGGCGTGCCATGCATTCATTTACTAGAAGGCTCCAGTCCTCTCTTTCTGCCTGCCCTTCCACACGCTTTCCAAAGATTTGAATAATAAGCTGGCCTGATTGATCAAAGGCTTCTATTGAAGACACTATTCCAGTATGTCCAGAACGCTTAACAGCCCACGTTTGCGCGATCAAATCGGTATTGAGATGAAGATTGAAATTCGGATCCAAGACGTTATACCACTTCCCCATCCGAACTAACTTAGTATTGATTGCGGTATGAATTTGAACAACGCCCGCATTTTGGACAAATTCGATCGTCGGAATATTTGCCTGACTCGCCTGAGATAAAACATATTCAATACACTCATTGTCGAGCTGAGTGGCATATTCGTCCCCGACCAGACTAAAGGCTTGGTGTCGCGGGATTTTCAAAGCACGCAAAATACCATTGAACTGATGAACGTCTTTTAAATTATCCCAACTTTCTTTGAGCTTTTTCGTGTCTGGATCAGGATTATTTACAGGTAACTCACGCTGACTAAGCGGTGTTAAATCAGCTAAGAGACTTTGATCGGATCCAGTATATTCTTCAACAAGACGATGCCAATCGATAAGGTTCGTTTTTTCAACCGCATACACTTTAATAATAGCGACACCAAACTCATCAAAGACTTGTAAACTTCTTCTGTCGTTATCAGTCACTGAGTAAATGAATTTCCATTTATTAAAAAAAGCCCGTATGTCTTGCTCACCCAAAAACAACCCAACAGGTGACGACGATTCTTCATACGAACGATAGCGCCCTGTCACTTCATGAACGCATGCATCATTTCGAACCAAGCTCATAACGCTACCTAATCCATTCAATTTGGACGCGAGTTGCTTGGGAGTGATATCCAATAACAGAACGCCCTTTCCCTGCATGGTTTGTAATAGCTCCAGCTCGGAAACATCCAATTTTTCGGCAGCGTCTCTTATTCTCAATTTAGGCTCATCCGTAAGCAAATTTTCCCATCGTTCTGTTAGTTGATCATATGAATTGCTTGTTAGTTGATCGCCGCCATCAAGACCGAACATAGATTTCTCCACTTTAGTTTCTATTGATCTTTCAAAAAATTAATAGTTAAATGTAAACGATTCTTACTTTTATTTACAATAGTTTTTATATTAGAATGAAAAAAATACTCGGCATTGCCTTACTTTTATGCTCAGACATTTTGCTTGCAGACGACAAATCGGTACTGCTTGATACGCTTGTCGTGACGGGAACAAAGACAGAAAAAACCGTCGCAGATTCTCCCGTCGCAGTGAACGTCGTTACAAAAGAAGATATTTTGGCATCTAACGCTACGTCTGTAGCAGAAGCCATAGAAGCGCTTCCCGGCTTGAGGCTAAAAGAAATACATGGGCAAGGCGGAGATGAGCTGGTCATGCAAGGAATGACAGGCAACCATATTCTTGTGCTGAAAGACGGAGCACCCATCCATAATTTTGGCATATCCGGTTCCAACTTAAGCAGAATCAATATAAGCGATGTTCAGCGTATTGAAATCGTTCCGGGTAACGCGTCCGTACTTTACGGCAGCTCTGCAATGGGTGGAGTCGTGAACATCATTACCAACACTCCAAAAGAGGAATGGCTGTCACTAACAACGACGATAAAACAAAATCAAGACGACAAATACACGCCGTCTGAATCCGTTTTTCAAGTCGACAACGGTTTAAAACTTGATAACTGGACTTTGGCAAGTCAGTGGCAATTCCGAAATCGTCAACCGTACGATACACCGCCAACCGACAATTCTGAAGACATCGCCCAACTGATCGCTGCCGATGTAAATGAAAAACTGACCTATCGACACACGAAAAAAACGTACTCGGATCTCTGGTTTTCTTTAGTTCGTGAAGACACAGACCGCGAATATGACGAACAAAGTCCAGGCTCCGTTTTACGAGAAACGCAACAACGTAACTACCGTTCACAAGAGTTGGGGTATCGCTACAAAGGGAACAATTGGGATGTTTCAGTTAAAGGGAACTCAGCCTCACTTACCAGTGAGACTGACAACCTAAAAACCGTAAATTATTTAGATGAGAGCCGTTTAACGGATTCTGACAGCCTATTACTACAAGCAAATAAAACCTTCATTACGGAAAATCACGATATCACCTCTGGTATTTCCATTAGCCAAATCGGCATCGAACAGACCTTAACGGAAACACAGCTGTCTGCCACCACTGCAAAAACCGAAGTAGACAATACCATCAAGGGGACGGAGTTTTTCATACAAGACGATTGGTATGTAACAGACGAATTGGAGTTAGTCAGCGGCATAAGAACTCAGTGGGACAGTGGTTTTGGCCAACAAACCGTGCCAAACATAGCAGTTCGATGGGGTGTTTCGCCCGATCTATTCATTAGAAGCAGCGCAGGTCTCGGTTACCGAGTTCCAAATATAAAAGAACGTTACTATCACTTCGATCACAGCAGCAGCGGCTATGAAGTTATCGGGAATCCAGATTTAGAACCAGAGGTCGCAAAATCCCTTAACGTTGAGTTGAGCTATAAAGATTTAACGGTTCAAACTTTCTATAAAGACATCACAAATCTTATTGATACCAGTCTTGACGAAAGTATCGAGAACGGTCTCGATACCTATCTCTACAGCAATATAAATTCTGCATTGATTTACGGAGCGTCGATTGGCATAAGCCATAAAATTAACAAGGTTCAGCTGAGCGCGAACTATCAATGGACGAAAACAAAAGATCAAGATACAGGGTTACAGCTTGATCACCGCCCGACACATATCGCCAGCCTAAAGGTCAAGCGCCCTATTCGCTTGCCTCACATTAAAAGCAGCAATGTCAGCCTTTCTGCTCAATATACTGGCGAGCAATTTTATGATGCTGAGAAGAATGAGAAATCTCAAGGTTATCTTCTTCTCAATGCCAATCTTTCAATGCACTTCAACGACCAATGGTCAGCAAGCTTTTCAGGAAAGAACCTAAGTGACGTCAAAAATGAGCCGGATATTGACTATGACTTGCGTCCGATGATTGGTCGACAGTGGATGTTAACGCTTTCATATACCCCCTATTAACAAACCGTGAGGAACCTAGAATGACACCGTCTAAATTTATCCTGCTTTTGCCTCTTTTGGCTTTTTTAGCAGGCTGCGACTCAAGCAACGATTCCGATGAAAGTAATACTACCTCCAACGCAGCGTCGTCTAGCGCAACCGACACTGAGACAACCTTAGAAAATATTAATGCAACGAATGGCTGGGCCTATGTCAATTTAGCATCCAAAAGCATCGTTCAGTCTTCGGACACATGGCACATTGCATTTAACGCCACATCCACCATGACCAATACCGATACTGTTACTAATGCAATAATTGCATCTCAATCTGACTTTTACAGCGACGGCAGCGCAAACAGTAGCGTATTTACAAACGCCACCGCCTCTTCCGAGTTGGAGCATCTTACGGCAACCTATGATTTAACGGACAGCAGTTATACCTTTGCCACTGACACACTTACGACTGCCATTAACTCTGGCACGACTAAATGGGCAAATTACAACAGTACGACACGCGCTTATGACGCGAATTCCGATGCGTGGTGGGTGATACGAAACAGCACCGCAGATGCATTTGCAAAGTTAAATGCAACGAGTATTTCCTACACGGATTATGACAGCACAACGCATCAGGTAAGCGGTGTTAGCATCTCCTTAAACTTCTACATTCAAAGCGCGACGGACAGTGGATTTTCAACCGCTGTCACCACTTGGAGTCCATCTTCTACAAGCGATTCGGGTGCCTTTATCAAATGTTATGACATTGATTCAACAGCTGAAGTAGATTGCTCAGCAGACGGTTGGGACATCAAAGCGGACATAGACTACAACAGCTATAAGTTTAATTTACTGCTTAACAGTGGAGTAAGTGGAAGTGGTTCGGCAGGCGCTTCAACATCCTACGATGCGAACGGGGTGAATGCCATTGCATCAGGCAGCGACATTAATAGTCGATCCTTTGTGACCGACACAATGAGCAACGTCTACACCGATGATGCAACACAATGGTATGAATATAATTTAACCAACCAACACAAAATTTGGCCAAATTATCGCGTATATGCCGTTAAAGTCGCTAACGACGCCACGTATTTAATGCAAATCACAAACTACTACAACACCACTGATGGCACTACTGGACGTTATATATCCATTCGCTATCATGCTGTAGAGTAACGTCAAGCGCCAAGCCATCTAATAAAATAGATGGCTTGGCGTTGCAAGATTACCTAAATCCTATTCCCAAAAACGCTGTTGATGAAATACTTCCTATAAAGACAGGTTAATAGGTCTTAATACGAGAGCAATCAAAGCAACAATATACTTTTCGCAACGGCCTGTGTTCGCTGTACAAACGTATCCAGCAAACAATACTCATCTTCTGTGTGCATTTTCGCCCCCACAGGACCCGTTCCGCATAAGGTGGGCACGCCCATAGACGAAGTAAAACCCGCATCAGAACAACCGCCCGTAAACTCACCCTCAACAGAAAAACCAACAGAGTTTGCCTGACGTTGATAATGCGCCAAGACGGCGTCACTCATTGACGCTTCAAAGGGCTGAAATTCTGACAAGGTTTTTATCGTTGCGACGGCACCTTCGATCACTGGCGTTTCAATAATGGCATTAATTTGGGCTTTGGCTTCTTCGCCTTGTTCTAGTGTAATAAAGCGAAGATCAAGACGTGCCGTTGCCGTCGGAGCGACAGTATTTGAAGACATCCCACCACTGATAAGACCTATGTTCGTGGTGATGCCTTTGTCATAATCGGTCAATGCATGTAACGATGTTACGAGTTGAGCCAATGCACCAATTGCACTGATACCATCCGCATGGTTTACGCCCGAATGAGCCGCCCTTCCAGTCACTTGGATTTCGAAGCTCGCCCCCCCTTTACGCGCCGACACCACATTTCCACTGATGCGTCCGGGCTCAGCGTTAAAAACGGCTTTCGCTCCGGCTACACGGTCACGAATAACAAAGCGCCCTTCTGGTGAGCCAATCTCCTCGTCTCCAGTAAACAGGCCAATGACAGGAGACGGCAGCTGTTGAATGTCGCTGGTTTTTAATAAATGTTGCAAACCTTTCAATACAAAACAATTCAGCACCAACCCAGATTTCATATCCGCAACGCCGGGGCCAAAAGCTTTCATGCCATCTCGAGTGAATCGTCGAGTTTCCAATGTGCCTTTGGGGAATACCGTATCACGATGGCCCATCACAAAAATCGCAGGGGCGTTGGCATTTGTTTCAGTCATCCCAACTTGGGCTTCTAAGACATCTCCTGAGTTTTCTAGAGTATGCCAAGTACAAGCAATGCCGTCTTCCACCAGCCAAGATTCCATCAACTTTCCGGCTTCATCAACGCCTGTTTTGTCATAACTATTAGAATCAACATTTACCAGCGCTTCAAGGCAATTAATCATCGCGTCTTCTTGCGTTGCAATCCAATCACAAAGCAAATCGGCGTAGCTGTCTAGCTCAGATGTTAATCTTGATGTCATGTTATTAACTTGCCTACTAACAACCTTATCCATGAAATATTCCTTAGTAATTAATTGCTCTTAGATGCATTACGAGCCTGACGAATCTGCTCACCTTGGTCGGAAAGATCCCAAAACAGCCCTGTCATTATTTGCAATGCTTCACGACACACGGGCGCTAACACATGTTCGTTTGGCGCATGTTGATTACATGCAGGGTACGAATGAGGCACCCAAACTGTCGGCAATCCAAGAATGTCAGAAAACACATAATTAGGAATCGAGCCTCCCAAATTTGGCAGCAAAGTGGGCTTTTTATCCGTCGTTTTTTCCAGCGATTTAAGCGCCCAATCTACCCAAGGGTCATCTGGGTTTAATCGTGTCGCGTGCATAGGTTCCCCATTTTGGGAAACCTCTACATCGTCAAAGCCCTGCTCCGTTAAGTGAGTACGGATATTATTTAGGAAGTTATCGCTGTCCGTTCCAACGACGAAACGAATTTGGCAATTCGCTTTTGCGTACCCTGGAATGGCGTTTACAGGGTTATCTGGGTTGCCTGTTTTGCAGGCAAGCATCTCAAGCGTATTCCAGCCAAAGACTTGTTCTGAAGGTGACAGTTCCGGCTCACCCCATTCAAGATCAATGTCCGGATTGTTCTCATCCAAACCCACTTTAATGTCTTTTAGAGCTTCACGAACCGCACCGGGTAACTCATTCGGCAGTAATGACGGTACACGTATTCTGCCTTTGGCATCCACCATAGACGCCCATGCGTGAGCTAAACGCGTTCCCGCATTGCTAAGCAATCCACCCCAGTTGCCTGAATGATGAGCCCCTTCACGCAAGTTAACGGTCAAATCGAAATTAAAACCGCCACGAGAACCAAGAAACACAGTAGGGGAATTCGCGTCCAGTCTAGGTCCATCTGACGCGAGAAAAAGATCGGCTTTCAGAACTTCCTTGTGCAGGGTACAAAATTCAGTCAAACCGGGAGACCCCACCTCTTCGCCCGTTTCGATTAACACTTTCACATTAAAGCCGAGCTTGCCGCCTTTTGCGTTCAAGACTGATTTTAAAGACGCGAGGTTGATCGTATGTTGCGCTTTATTGTCTGCCGCACCACGCCCATACCATCGATCGCCTGTCGCGGTTAATGTCCAAGGTGATAAGCCTTCTTTCCATTGATCATCGTACCCAAGTACAACATCACCGTGCCCATAGGTTAGCAGTGTCAACGCACTCGGATCTTCTATACGCTCAGCGAATAAAAATGGCCATGAGCCCGGCGCCTCTTCCTCAGTAACGGGATTAGGTAATATTGAAATTTTGAATCCCATGGCTTCAAGCTCAGGGGTCATCACTTCTTCTAAATAGGTATAAAGCGGCTGAAAATCCTTGCGGTTTTGGCTCTCACTTTTTATCGCAACACGCTGACTTAACGCGTCAAAAAACTCGCCAGAGTCAAAATACGACTCTGAAGCAACAATACTTGATTGGCGGCTCATCTTGTTTCCTTAGTAGATAGGATAGCTTTACGGCATAAGGTATGTGGCTTTTATGAAGCGTTTGCCCATGCACTGTCATCCAGTAATTCAGGTAACCCTAAAGAAGGTTCTGGTGTTAAAACAGATGACAACAATGCTTGTGTGTAAGGGTGTTGTGCATTGCGGAAAATATCCTCACGGGTTCCCTGTTCGACCAGCTTACCGCGATACATAACCGCCACTCGATCCACTAAATGTTCCACCACACCTAGGTTGTGACTTATAAACAAATAGGTCAGGCCCAGCTCTTGTTTCAGATCCATCAATAAATTAAGGATTTGTGCCTGTACAGAAACATCCAACGCCGACGTCGGCTCATCACACACCAAAATACTGGGTTTCAGTATCAACGCGCGAGCAATTGCGACACGCTGGCGCTGACCACCTGACAATTGTCCCGGATACTGATCCAATAAACGCTCGGGCAATCCAACCAAATCACTCATCTGTTTAACAGAAGCTTGTTGGCTTCGTTTATCCCCGACTTTATGCAGCTGAAGAGGCAAACTAATGATCTGACGAATGGTTTTACGAGGATTCAGAGAGGAATACGGATCCTGAAAAATAGGCTGCAACTGTTTGGCTAATGCAAAGCGATTGCCGTTGCTGATGACCTGATCATTGACCAACACACTGCCGTCTGTCGGCGACAACAGCCCTAAAATCATCTTGGCTAAGGTACTTTTACCACAGCCAGATTCCCCAACTAATCCCAATGTTTCGCCCGGTGGAATGCGTAGCGAAACACCATCAACGGCTTTGAGTGTCGTCGGCGCACTGAACACACCGTTTTTCAGTTGAAAATGACGTGATAGGTCGCAAAGTTCCAATGCATATTGTGGCATTACACCGCCTCCTTTAAGGATTCAACTGAGACTGGGCAACGCACCTGATGACTAGAAGGTGCAGTAAACTCTACCAGTGTCGGCGTGTCGGTTGCGCATCCCTTTGTCGCATGCTTACATCGGTTTCGAAAGGCACAACCCGCTAAATCACCAATCAAACTCGGCACGACACCCGGAATGGATTCAAGATGACTTCCCGGCGCGGTTTTCCCTGGGATAGGAATACAACTTAGCAAGCCTTGCGTGTACGGATGGCTTGGATTATTAAAGATATCGTTCGTTAAGCCCGTTTCCACGACTTGACCTGCGTACATCACCGCAACTCGGTCAGCGATACGTGCCACAACGCCCAGATCGTGCGTTATGAAAACGACAGCCGTTCCAAATTCCTGTTGCAGCTCACGAATCAATCGCAAGATTTGTGCTTGAATGGTCACATCCAAGGCAGTTGTGGGCTCATCTGCAATGATGAGATCAGGCTCACACATGAGAGCCATAGCGATCATAACCCGTTGTCGCAGTCCGCCTGACAACTGATGAGGATACTGACTAAGGCGCTTTTCTGGATAAGGCACCCCAGCACGTTCTAATAAATAGATAGCACGTTCTTCGGCTTTGTCTTTAGTCAGCCCTTTATGTCGCATAATGCCTTCACAAAGCTGGTTTCCTAATGTGTAGGATGGATTCAGCGATGTCATAGGCTCCTGAAAAATCATCGACATTCGCAACCCACGAACGCCATTGCGCTTTTTCTTTGAAAGAGACAGCAAATCCAGACCATCAAACTCCATTTTGTCTGCTGATACCTTTGCTTTTTTGGGTAACAAGCCCATAAGCGCCATTGATGTCATGGATTTACCGCATCCTGACTCGCCAACAATACACAGCATCTCACCTTTTTCTACCGACAGGTCAATGCCACGCACCGCACGCAATGTTCCATTGGCAGTCGGTAAATCAACCTGAAGATTTTTAACCTCTAAAACTCGACTCATTTAACCTTTCTCCTGCCTACTAATTGCGCCCTTCGGGAGCGTTCATATCTCTTAATCCATCACCAACCAGATTGATCGCTAACACCAAAATCATCAAGGTGATGCCCGGAATCGCAATGACCCAAGGTTGGAAAAACATATACGCTTTACCCTCTGACACCATTAGCCCCCAAGACGGTAACGGCGGTTGCACTCCTAGACCCAAGAAGGACAAAGTAGCTTCGAGTAAAATGGCGTGTGCCATTTCCAGCGTAATAACAACAATCAGCGCACTAAGAATATTGGGCAGTAACTCACGAATCAGAATATAAGAAGTGGATGCCCCTAATACTTTAGCGGATGCAATGAACTCAGCGTCACGTAATTGCTGGGTCGTCGAACGAGCCACCACGGCGAAACGATCCCACAAGAGCAAACCCAGTAGGATAATCACCATTTCAAGTGACCCCCCCACTAACGCAGCCATAGCTAAGGCAACCAATAGCACGGGCAAGGCTAATCGAGTGGTAATGATGTAACTGATTACCGCATCCGTTCGGCCACCAAAATAGCCCGCCAAGACACCTAGCGTCGTTCCAATAACCCCAGAAATAAGCGCTGCGGTTAGGCCAATCGTCAAAGAAATTCGAGCGCCGTAAAGTAAGCGACTAAGGTAATCTCGCCCTAGCTTATCGGTTCCTAGAATGTGTTCCCATGTTCCTTTTTCATGCCATATTGGCGGGATCATGCGTTGAGAGATGTTCTGTACATAAGGATCATGAGGTGCCAACCAAGGCGCAAATATCGCTGCCAGAACAATAAAACCTAAGATGACGGAGCCTATGAAAAGCCCCCGATGACCTAAAAACTTATTAAGCGCTCGTCGCCACTCTGGCACCACTGGTAACCCAGATGCTTCCGGGCCAGACAATGCTGACACTGGAGAGCTAGACGTTGAGTTAGAAAGAGTTTGAGACATAATGTGCTTCCTTTATCTAACTCGCAAACGAGGATCCAACATAGCGTTGATCACGTCTGCAACAAAATTTAATGCAATGTAAAACACCGCGATGATAAGTACGACAGCCTGTACAACTGGGTAATCATTTCGAGAAATGGCATCCCAAGCCAGCTGCCCTAATCCTTTAAGCGAGAAAACGGATTCAATTACAATCGATCCGCCAAGCATGAAACCCAGCTCCACTGCAGCAAGCGCCACAACGGGAATCACAGCATTTCGCAGAGCATGTTTGAAGACAACAGACGTTTCACTTAAGCCTTTAGAGCGAGCGGTTCTAATATAGTCCGACCCCAATACTTCTAACATTCCGGTACGGGTCAGTCTCATCATGGCAGGCATCGCATAATAGCCAAGCGCAATCGCAGGCAATATAAAATGCATCCATGTTGAATTCCCACCCGCCGGTAACCAATGAAGATTAACGGCAAAGACAACAATTAAGGTCAAGGCGAACCAAAAGCTTGGCATTGCTTGCCCCACTACAGCAATCATTAAAGCAAGGCGATCTATCCATGTATCTTGCTTTATCGCGGCAAGCACACCCAGCGGAATCGCAACAAACGTCGCAATACCCAGCGCCAAAGCGCCGAGTGTTAACGTAATTGGAAGGCGCTCACTTATTAAATCCATAACCGTATCTTGAAAATAATATGAGCGCCCAAAATCCAATTGAACAGCCGAAATCAACCAAGAAAAGTATTGCTGGATAATCGGTTTGTCTAAACCAAATGCGACGCGAATCTCTTCCACCTGATCGGCAGTCGACTCGGGGCCTGCAATGGCCGTTGCTAGATCGCCAGACAAATGCAACAACATAAAGCTAATAATGGAAACCGTAATTGCCACACCGATCGCGACCAGCAACCGACGAAATATAAACACCAGCATATTCTCTCCTAAATTCTAAATTGACGACGAGTCGCTTTACTTCCAAGTAGACTCGTAGAAACGCGGCAATTCATCTGGATACGGCGTAAATTGCAAAGTATCACTGAACGCGTAGTTACTTGAGTACGAGAACATTGGCACCCAATACGCTTCTTCAGAGATGCGTTTGATTGCTTGTGAGTACGCTTTTTTACGCGTATCAGGATCGACTGAACTGTCTGCCGTATCCAGCAGTTTAATGACAGCGTCGTCTTTAGCAGAATCGTCGATTCCACCTTTAAAGAACACACTGGTGATTGCAGATGCGTCGTTGACAGAGTAAGAACCCCAAGTCTGGAACGACAATGGCACCTTGCCTGCACGTTGATCGGTACGAAGCGCCGCGTATTTCATAAAATGAAGGTTTGCTTTGATACCAATTTCGCTCAGATAGCCCATCATGGCTTCGGCTAAATCACGCTCGCGGTAAGCATAAAATTCTGTTTCAAAACCATCTGGGTAGCCCGCTTCTGCAAGCAGCGCTTTGGCTTTATCAACATCGTATTCGTATTTCTTAGCCGCTTCAGTGTCACAACCGAACTGAGTTGGGAAACACGGCGTATAAACAGAACGGCTGCCGCCGCGAATAAGGTCTTGAGAAAACGCATCACGATCAATGGCGTGGTTTACGGCTTCACGAACAAGCTTGTTGTTAAATGGAGAGTCTTTCAGGGTTTCACTTACAGTATCGATACGCAGGTAACCAATGCGCATGGTTTCGGCGCTTTTGACATCAAGTCCCGGCATCATTTTCATTTGATCGGCCTGATCAGAAGGTACGCGCCAAATCCAGTCGATGTCTCCAGTCATGAGCTGCGCAAGTCGCGCATCAGGGTCAGGAATCACACGGAATTCCAGTTTCTTAATCGCAGGCTTTGGAATGGGGCTGTCTTTGAAGTAACCGTCATTGCGCTCTAAATTCACGCCTTCGCCTGTCAATACTTTGGTAATTTTGTAAGGTCCTGTTCCAATAGGCGCTTTTGAATACCCTTCAATACCAACTTCTTTAAAGTACTTCGCTGGATATATTGGGGTTGGGCCGGATAGATACTCAAGTGCTGCAGGGAAAGGCTTAACAAGAACAAGGCGTACCGTGTAATCGTCCACTATTTCAGCATGATCGATCCAATCCACATTTTTTCGAGTAACGATTTTTGATTCTGGAGAGACAACATAATTGAATGTAAACGCGACATCCTCAGCAGAGAAATCGTCACCGTTATGGAACTTAACGCCTTTACGCAGTTTGAACACTAAATGCGTACTGTCTTCCCATTCCCAGCTTTCTGCTAAAAGCGGTTTATATTCGGATGTACTTGGGTCACGAAAGGCTAATGTATCCCATGCCATGTGAGACAAAATAACGCCTTCACGTAAATTATTGTGGTAAGGACTGACGTTTTCCGGTTCGCTGTCAGAAGCATACACGAGCGTATCGTTGCTTTTATCGGCCCATGCGGATGCAGAGGAGGCAATCGCACACGTAATAAGAGAATTTAAAAGAGTTTTTCGAAGAGTAAAACGGTGACTACGACTTTTTTCCATCATTCTGCTTCCTATCATTCTATTTTTGAATTGTGACAATAATACAACGTATATCCACATTAATTGAAAATACTTCATTGCCACAATTAACAAATATGCACAGATGCATTGCTAAAAAAGCAAACCTATGGCTTCATAAAATTAGCACAGAAATTATGTAAGTTATAGTCAAATAAAGGTTCTAAAAACGACATCACTTTGATTTTAAATAGGATTTTAGATGAAAGCGTCACTCAGACTTCAAGACACGGCAATACGTTATTTTCTAGAAGTTGCACATATCGGCTCAATCAGTGAAGCATCTGTGCGATTAAACGTTGCGCCTAGCGCAATCAGCAGACAAATCACGAGTTTGGAAGAGACTCTTGATACCGTGTTATTTGAACGACGTCCTCGAGGCATGGAGCTTAGCGCAGCAGGTGAGATGCTGGCCGCGTATGCGCGTAAAAATGCATTAGAATCAGCCCGAGTCGTCGCTGAAATAGGTGCACTAAACGGTCTGGAAAAAGGCCACATTAATATTGCGTGCTCTGAAGGCTTTGCGATGGACTTTATTCCACGAACCATCTCAAACTTTCGTCGGCAACACGATGGCATTCACTTTCATCTCAAAGTCTGCGCGCCGGGAGACGTTGCCAAGCTGGTCAGTCATGGCGAATCAGACATTGGCATCACCTTAAGCTTGTCACCAACAAAAGACATAAAAGTTGAATACCGCCAGCCGTCTCCTATTATGGCGGTATTTCACCCCAGTCACCCCCTTGCTCATAAAAAGTCCGTTTCGCTTTCGCAATTACAGCCCTACCCCATTGCTCTACCAGAAGAAAACACGACAGTCAGGCAACTCTTTGATATCTGTTGCAGCCGTCTGAATCTTTTATTCGAACCGATTCTAGAATCAAACCATATGGCAACCCTAAGTCGCTTTACGAGCTTTGGTGGTGGCATTCATCTTTCCGGTGAAATCTCAATGCGCCATCAAATTGCGGCACAAGAATTAATCGCAGTTCCGATTAGAGACAGAGGAATGGACGTAAGAAATGCAGAAGTTCAGACCTTGTCTGGCCGAACGCTTCCAGCGATTGTGAAGGTATTTTTGGATTACCTTATTGAAAAAATGAAGCATGAAGAGATGATTAAAACCTAATATCGAAATCTTATACGATTCTAAGAGAAGTAAGGCTAGCTACTAGTCAACGCCATCCTTGATTTAGGCGTCATTATCAACTTCGATATTTGGAATTTTCACCAGAAGATCCGTGACGCCAATATCAATTCCGGCTTGATAAAGTAACGTAGAAACTTGTCCACGATGATGCGTTTGATGATTAAAAAAGTGCTGGATTAAATAGCCCAATTTTTTTGAAAAAAGCACACCTTTCATATTGTGAAACTTCAACGGAGACTCTAGTGATTCCGCCGTCAGTTCTGACGTAAAATTGACGATCACCTCATCTAATTTAAACCGCGCCGCCATTAATTCTTCGAAATCGGAGTAGAGTATTGAATTCAACGCCTTCGGAGATGGAACATCCAGCAAATAATCTAACGAAGGAAAGTGCATTGAATGGTCAGCAAATCGTTTAAGCCAAATAATATCACCAACAAGTATGTGATTTAGCGTTCCAAGAATCGAATTGAAAAAAGCGCCCTGATCTTTATTGAGCTGCTCCGAGGTCAGTTTTGCAGCACTTTCATAAACACTGCGGTTCATATATTGGTTGTAGCTGGCCATTAACTCATTGCCAGAGTTTAGCGACATGACATTTCTCCCTTTGTCTATTCTTTATGGACTCAACGCACACGTTAGACCGACCAAGCGTTTACCGACTTTATGTCGCAGCTCTTACCTGATTACGTCCATTATTTTTGGCTTCGTATAATGCGCGGTCAATCAATTCAAGAATTTTATCTAATATGACGTCCATATCTAACTGAACCACACCGATAGAAAGCGTCATATTCACTTCGTGATTTTGAATCGTAAACGCATGTTGTGCTAACCCTTCTCTCAACGATTCTGCTTTAACTAACGCTTTTTTGAGATCCGTATCTGTCATAAGAATATAAAACTCTTCGCCGCCAATTCGATACAGGCTATCCCCTTCTTCTAAATGGTCATCCAACCAATTAACGATGAGTTTTAATGCCGTATCTCCGCCGCTATGCCCATACTGATCATTAATTTTTTTAAAGTGATCTAGATCTAAACTAATCAAACTAAGCGGTTTGCCTGATTCCTTGGAATTTTTCCATTCCTCGTGAATCATTTGATCGAAGCTTCTTCGATTCGCAGCCCCCGTTAGCTGGTCAGTTTGGCTGGATTTTTCCAACTCACGCATAAGCTGATTTCGTTCAGTGATGTCTAACATCACACCGACTTGACCGCCGGGAAGGCCATCCGGCCGTAAAAATACCGCTTTATTAAACTCTATTTCATGAATAGTGCCATTTGCGTACCTAGCCTCTGCTTCGTACTGCTGTGTTCCACCTTGTGCCAGCAGTTCACAATCTGCGGAGTAATAAATATCAGCCAAATGTTTTGGCGCAATATCGTAGACCGAGCATCCTACAATGCGCTCTTTTGGGTATCCAAGGAAATCACAAAATGCATCGTTGCAACCTCGGTAGATATGAAGATGGTCTTTATAAAAAATAGGGACAGGAATAGTGTCGATCACAATCTGTAGCATGCTATTGTCCACTTTTTCGGACTCAGAACGCGTAAAGTGCGTGCATTCGGAGAACAACCAAGAGGCAATATGAGCCGTACTCGCACTGTCAAAACAATTCGTCGCCCCCATTTTAATCCATTTTACGCTTGCATCTAACGACCAACGTTCAACGACAACAAGCGACCTTCTAGCCGCCAACAAACGTCGATCCTTCGTTGAAAGGTCACCTTCCGCAACCAATACGATTTCAGAAGCTGGGCATTCTTCAATTGAATCAATACAACGCCATTCAACCTTCATTGAATAGTCAGATAACCACGCCTCAATTTGTGATTTACACAAAGCTAAATTGGGCGAAAAATATATTTGAAACGTATTAACCATAGTGCACACACAGATCGAATGAGTGAATAATTATACTAAATTCAACCCACTATCTAGTGCCTTTTTTGTATTGTTTTGGAAACCACACTGCTCCTCGTCAAACATTCAACCCGTGTTTTGTCATCCTCCTAATTTTCAATCTTCTATTCTTGCTACATTGTTACGCGATAGCACCGAAAGAATGCACAGTTTCAACCTACTTATACAGACAGATGAAAGCGGTAATGGTAGCATTTGCCCCCATCTGATTTGGACTGAATTGAGAGAACTTCACCATGCAAACCTTTACTGTTCTTCAACGTGAGCATTTGACGCGAGCTGAAATTACAAAAGAAGACATTGAGCGCTTAAAACTCTGCGGTTATGTAGAAAAAGCTAGCGTGTCTGCAAACACTCCGGATGAAGCAGTAGAAAACTTTCTAGCGCAGAATATCTCAGAAGAGACAAAGCCCGTTAAGTCAAAGCGCCTTAAATTTATGCTTTGGCTGGGTGGCACCATTGCAGCGATGTGGTTTTCATATCTAGTGTTTGTCCTTCTCCCTATGGCGTTTTAAGCAAGCATATTTAAACGTTTAAACTTCATAGTAAAGGCCAGTTATGACCGTTCTTTTAATGACGCCTCCAATGACTCAATTAAATACGCCGTACCCTGCGACGGCGTATTTAACGGGTTTTTTACGTTCTCGTGGTTACGACGCGCAGCAACGCGACCCTGCTATTGAATTGTTCTTAGAAATGATGACCTCTGATGGTTTAGACATCATGCGTCAACATGTCGAAGAGAATTTCGAGCAATTCGATGACGACGAACTGCCGGACGTCATTTATACCTTTTTGTCGGAATTCGATCGTTATTCTTTATGTGTCGAACCCGTCATTCGTTTTTTGCAAGGCAAAGATTCTAGCCTAGCACTGCGTATTATATCGCGCCGCTTTTTACCCGAAGGCCCAGCCTTCGATGCCATCGAACAGATGGCCGTTGTCTCTGGCGATGTTCTTAAAAATGCCTTTGGTGACCTAGGCGTTCAAGATCAAGCAAAATATCTGGCCACGCTCTTTATTAACGACTTATCCGCCGTTATTACTCAAGGCGTTGACCCATACTTTGAAGTAAGCCGTTATGGCGAACGTTTGGCCGCAGCGAACCCCAGATTCGATGATTTATACGACATCCTAATGGGAGAGCCCAGCTTTAGCTCAGAAATTTTGGAGCAACTTGTAGAGTGCTATCTGGAAGAAACACAGCCTTCTGTTGTTGCTCTCACTGTGCCCTTCCCAGGAAATGTTTTAGGAGCGTTGCGCATTGCGCAAACCTGTAAAGCAATCAATTCAGACATCACTATCGTAATGGGCGGCGGTTTTGTAAATACGGAATTAAGAGCGCTGAAAGACCCTAGAATATTTGAGTTTGTTGATTTCATTTGTCTCGATGACGGCGAACGCCCTTTTATTACGTTGCTAGAATATCTCGATGGTCAAAGAGAGTTTGATCAATTAGTGCGTACCTACTGCCTTGCAGAGGACGAAAATGGCGAGTTATTTGTTCACTTCAACGACAATAAATCACTGCATGACATACCTCAAACAGATGTAGGTGCGCCGATTTACGACGGGCTTCCACTTAATGATTACCTGTCTCTTTGTGAGATGCTCAACCCGATGCACCGTATATGGAGCGATGGCCGATGGAACAAACTCACAATTGCCCATGGCTGCTATTGGCGTAAATGCAGTTTTTGCGACGTTAGCTTAGATTATATCGATCGCTATGATGCAGCGGGTGCAGACATTCTAATTGATCGAATTGAGCAACTTATAGAAGAAACAGGGCAAACAGGCTTTCATTTCGTCGATGAAGCAGCGCCTCCGAAAGCGTTATTTGCTTTGGCAAAACGCCTTATTGAACGCAACGTTGTGATCAGCTGGTGGGGAAATATCCGTTTCGAGAAGACTTTCACGCCTGAGCGTTGTCAATTACTCGCTGATTCAGGTTGTATTGCGGTAAGCGGCGGTCTTGAGGTTGCGTCTGATCGGTTGCTTAAATTAATGAAAAAAGGCGTAAGTGTTGAACAAGTCGCACGTGTAACACGTGGCTTTAGCGATGCAGGTATTCTCGTACATGCCTACCTTATGTATGGATTCCCTACGCAAACGGAACAAGAAACCATTGATTCTCTGGAGATGGTTCGCCAAATGATGCAACAAGGCTGTTTCCAATCCGCTTATTGGCATCGTTTCGCTGCGACTATTCACAGCCCCATTGGCATTAATCCGCAAGATTACGGCATCACCCTTGTAGAACGACCTGAAACGCTTTTTGCGGAAAACGATGTGGACTTTCTTGACCCGACAGGCACCGATCATGACATGCTCGGTAAAGGGCTACGGAAATCGCTTTATAATTTCATGCATGGCATTGGCTTTGATCAACCCTTAGATTTTTGGTTTGATCAAGCGGTAGAAAACACCACGGTGAAAAAGCGACTGATTGAAAATTCCGTTAACAGCATGATCGCAACCAGCTAAATCACGCGCAGAAAAAACAAAAAAAGGGCCTACCAACGGCAGGCCCAAACACCATTACTAACGCAAACCGCTAGTAGTCAGAGGAAAGGTTACTCTCGATTTCGATCTTTAAGTCAGTTCTTCAAATAAACTGCAAGCACCTTGCTCAGCGCCACCAACAAGCGTGCGTTGAGCATAGAACAGCTCACGACCCATGCCTTGGTGAGACTCTGACAAATCCTGTACCGCAGCTTCACGACCCGCAATCTCTTCATCAGAGACGAGCAAAGTTAGCGTGCCTTCTACTGCATCAAGACGCATTAGGTCACCGTCTTTGATCTTGCCAATAAGTCCACCGGCCAATGCTTCAGGTGTTAAATGAATCGCTGCCGGCACTTTACCAGACGCACCAGACATTCGTCCGTCCGTCACCAATGCGACTTTAAAGCCTTTATCTTGAAGATTGCCTAAAAATGGCGTTAATTTATGAAGCTCAGGCATACCGATCGCTTTTGGCCCTTGAAAACGAACCACGGCAATGCAGTCGCGCTCAAGTTCACCGCTCGAAATTGCATTTGCAAGATCATTTTGATCATGAAATACAGCCGCAGGCGCTTCGATAATTCGATTTTCTTCTTTCACCGCAGAGACTTTGATGACAGAACGACCTAAGTTGCCTTTAAGAAGAGACAAACCGCCTTCGCGACTAAATGGATCTTCTATCGGTCGTACAACATCCATATCCAGACTGACATCAGTACCTTCTTTCCACACAACGTTATCGCCTTCAAGGAACGGCTCTTTTGCGTAGTGACTCAACCCTTTACCAACAATGGTGTTCACATCTTCGTGAACCAAGCCACCTTTAATAAGTTGCTTAACAAGGTATGCCATGCCACCCGCTGCATGGAAGTGGTTAATGTCTGCTTGGCCATTTGGATAGATTCGAGTTAACAACGGCACGACTTTGGACAACTTAGCAAAATCATCCCACGTAACAATGATGCCTGCCGCGCGAGCGTAAGCAACAATGTGCATGGTATGGTTGGTTGATCCACCCGTTGCTAACAGACCGACGATAGAGTTAACAATCGAGCGCTCGTCAATCACCTCATAAATAGGTCGATAATCGCGTCCTAGTGCCGTTGTTTTAACAGCCAATTGTGCTGTATGGCGAGTTAGCGCCTCACGCAGAGGATCATCAGGACTTACGAAAGAGGAGCCGGGCAATTGCAGCCCCATAATCTCAACCAACAGCTGATTTGAGTTCGCTGTACCATAAAAGGTACATGTACCTGCACTATGATAAGAGGCCGATTCTGCTTCTAGAAGCTCTTCTCGGCTCGCCTCACCTTTCGCAAAACGCTGACGTACTGCAGCTTTTTGCGCGTTGGTAATGCCCGATTTCATTGGGCCAGCAGGAACGAACAAGCAGGGTAACTGGCCGAAACGTAAAGCCGAAATTAACAAGCCAGGAACGATTTTGTCACAAATACCTAAGAAAAGGGCTGCGTCAAACATGTTGTGAGAAAGGGCAATGGCTGCGCCTTGAGCAATGTTATCGCGACTAAATAGGCTCAATTCCATGCCATCTTGACCTTGAGTCACGCCGTCACACATTGCAGGAACGCCACCCGCAAATTGAGCGACGGATCCCATTTCAGTCACAGCTTCTCGAATAATACGAGGATAATCCTCATAAGGTTGATGAGCCGAAAGCATGTCGTTATACGAAGAGACAATACCTATGTTTGCTTCTTCCATTAACGTTAGCTTTTGCTTGTCTTGTGGATTACAAGCAGCAAAACCATGCGCTAAGTTACCGCAAGAAAGAACACCACGATGCGGTCCTTTTTCTTGCGCTTTTTTCATATCTTCCAGATATTTCGTTCGCAGTTTTTTACTGCGCTCAACAATATTATTCGTCACTTCCGTAACAATGGGGTTCATGCTTCACTCCGCTTTTGTTATGCGACTTACGACTGAAGTAAGTCGGCATGACACAAATTTTATGTAATATTACTACATATAAATCATAAATCACGCCCAAAAACCGATTTTTTTAAAGAAAAACCCTAAAATATTGTAATTTTTTTACTTAAGGCCTCCTATTTCGAGTTTTTTTCGATAGAATGGCAACTAATCTGTAACACAAGTAAGTGTAGTATCAATTTAATCGAACGATGTGATTATTTTTTAATCATTTATAATGTTATTTGATTTAGATTCTTGCTTGCAAAATTGCTTATGTAGTATTTTTACAAAATAAGGCAATTCTGGAATAAGTGTTCCACACTTGTGTTAGCGACTTTATGAAATGAATTTCAGACGAATTTAGAGGTGGGTATGACTATTAAGGTAGCAATTAACGGATATGGACGTATTGGACGCAACACGCTTCGAGCGCTTTACGAGTCTGGTAAACGAGATCAAATTCAAGTCGTAGCAATCAACGACTTAGGCGACTCAAAAATAAACGCTCACCTTACTAAGTACGACACGGTTCATGGTCGCTTCAATGCTGATGTTAATTTCGATGAAGAAGCGCTGTATATTAATGAAGACAAAATTCTAACCTTGTCTGAGCGCGATCCTGCGGCATTGCCTTGGGCTGATCTTGACGTTGATGTTGTATTTGAATGTACTGGCTTTTTTACAACCAAAGAAACAGCCAGCGCTCACTTATCGGCTGGCGCGAAGAAAGTTATTATTTCTGCTCCAGGTAAAGAGGTTGATGCAACTGTTGTATACGGCGTTAACCAAGAAGTACTGACATCAGACATGACGGTTATCTCTAACGCATCATGTACTACTAACTGTCTTGCTCCAATTGCTAAGCCTTTAAATGACCAATTAGGCATCGTCAGTGGCTTAATGACGACCATCCATGCTTACACGAATGACCAGAAACTGTCGGACGTTTATCATCAGGATCTTTACCGCGCACGCGCTGCGGCAATGAACATGATCCCAACTAAAACAGGTGCCGCTGCGGCAGTCGGCCTTGTCGTTCCAGAACTTGCAGGTAAATTCGACGGTATGGCGGTTCGCGTTCCTACTGTGAACGTTTCCCTAGTTGACCTCACCTTTCAAGCACCTCGCGAAACAACGGCTGAAGAAGTTAACAAGATCATCGAAGACGCCATTGCTGCGGATGCAACATTGGCCGAAGTGCTTTGCGTTAATCACGAACCATTGGTTTCTAGCGACTTCAATCACAGCACCTACACGTCAAACTTCGACGCGACTCAAACCCGCGTTCAAGGTACATTAGTAAAAGTAATGGCTTGGTACGATAATGAATGGGGCTTTTCTAACCGTATGTTAGACAACGCCATTGCATTAATGAACGCAAAATAGCTCAAAATACACGAAGGCTGCTGACTCAGCCTTCGTCGTCTCTTATACTTCTCTTCATGTATCTCAATCTTTGGTAAAAATCATGACACGTAGAACTAAAATTGTTGCAACTTTAGGCCCAGCATCCAGCTCACCAGAAATGATCGAAAAACTGATCCTTGCAGGAGCAAACGTATTTCGTTTGAATTTCTCTCATGGTCAGCCCGAAGATCACATCAATCGAGCAAATACGGTTCGTGAATTGGCGAAAAAGAACAATCGCCACATAGCAATTTTAGGTGATTTACAGGGACCGAAAATTCGTATCGCACGCTTCAAAGACAATCAAAAAGTTCAACTCCAAGAAGGCAACACTTTTATTCTGGATGTTAACTTTGATAAAACAGCAGGCGATGAAACACGTGTTGGTATCGACTACCCTCAATTAGCTGAAGACTCTGAACCGGGTAACATTCTGCTTCTCGATGACGGCCGTGTCGTTCTTGAAGTCACAGAAGTGAAAGGTATGGAAGTCATTACCAAGGTTGTGGTTGGCGGCCCGCTTTCAAACAACAAAGGCATCAACCGCTTAGGTGGTGGATTGTCTGCTGCGGCTCTAACAGACAAAGACAGAGAAGACATTAAAACGGCTGCGGCTCTAAAAGCGGATTACTTAGCGGTTTCCTTTCCACGCAGTGCCGCTGACTTGGAAGAAGCACGCAGTTTGGCTCATGCCGCAGGCCTTAAAGCAGGTATCGTTTCAAAAGTAGAACGTGCCGAAGCTGTTGCTGACAACGAAACATTAGATTCAATCATTCTGGCCTCTGATGCTGTCATGGTAGCTCGTGGTGATTTGGGTGTTGAAATTGGTGATGCAGAATTAGTCGGCGTTCAAAAACACATGATTAAACGTTGCCGTCAGCTAAACCGTCCTGTAATCACAGCGACTCAAATGATGGAAACAATGATCACAAGTGCAATGCCGACTCGTGCAGAAGTCTTTGACGTTGCAAACGCGGTACTGGATGGTACTGACGCGGTTATGCTATCTGCGGAAACGGCAGCTGGTGACTACCCAGAAGAAGTCATTCATACAATGAATCGTGTTTGTTTAGGTGCTGAAAAACAACCATCGGTTAAAAAATCTAAGCACCGTATTGACGTAAAATTCGGTAGCATCGACGAAACCATTGCCATGTCAGCAATGTATGCAGCAAACCACTTGGAAGGTGTGAAAGCGATCATCAGCTTAACGGCTTCAGGAAACTCTCCTCTGCTAATGTCTCGCATTACATCTGGGTTGCCAATATACGCGCTGTCCCCTAATCAAGAAACACTTAACCGCGCAGCACTGTATCGTGGGGTTACGCCCGTTTCGTTCTCTTCGCAGTCTTACAATGTTGATAACATCATTTCAGGATTGATAGAAAGAGTGAAATCTCTTGGTTATGTTGAAGACGGTGATTTGGTTATCGTTACCAAAGGCGATCACTTGGTCAGCCTTGGTACAACTAACTCAATGAAAATCGTTAAAGTTGGCCAAGCGACAGGCTAAGCATTCATGACAATGCATAAAAAAGCGGTCACCGCACCGGCAACCAAGCGCGTCGCGCTGGTTGCCCATGATAATATGAAACAAGAACTTATTCTTTGGGCAAGAGACCATAAAGATAAACTTGTTTCTCATCATCTAATGGCCACAGGCACAACAGGGAACTTACTCCAAAAGGAATTAGGCGTCGAAGTAAAGGCGCTGATTAGCGGCCCTTTAGGTGGAGACCAGCAACTTGGTGGTCTGATAGCGGAAGGTAAAATAGACGTTCTAATCTTTTTTTGGGACCCATTTGAACCTATGCCACACGACCCTGATATTAAAGCGCTCTTACGAGTGGCGGCGGTCTGGAACATTCCCATTGCGTGCAGTGTTTCTTCTGCAAACTTTTTAGTGTCATCGCCCTTATTTGATAGCGAATTTGAGAAAGTCATTCCTGATTACGATCGCTACTTGAGCGAGCGAATTTAGAAAGACGCTCTTGATCGCAGCGACTCTCCAATAGGGAGAATTTACTTTCTCCCTATCACTTCTGATTTATTCGCGCCCTATTCCAGCAATTAATTGAATATGCGGTATTCTATTCGATGTCTAAGTGTTATTTTTCAAACGACTTGAATGGATCTCGATTACCAATTTATATTGAATTAAGTAAAATGGACTTGAAAATTATGTTCTAGTCCCTGTCTTCCAAAGACAGTAGATATAAAGTAACGCACAAATTCATACAACAAATACAAAAGGCAATCACAATGAAGCTCGAATCCCTTGCATTGCACCACGGCTACACATCCGAAGAGACAACTAAAGCAGCTGCTGTTCCAATCTACCAAACTACGTCTTATACCTTTGATAATACTCAGCATGGTGCGGATCTATTTGACCTGAAAGTTCAGGGTAATATTTATACTCGTATAATGAACCCAACGACTGACGTATTGGAACAACGTGTCGCTGCAATGGAAGGGGGTATTGCTGCATTGGCTGTATCATCTGGTATGGCAGCCATTACTTATGCTATCGAGTGTATATGTGATGTGGGTTCTAACATTGTCAGCACAAGCCAGCTGTATGGCGGCACATATAACCTTTTTGCACACAGTTTTCCAAGACAAGGTATTGAAACCCGTATGGTTTCTGCCGACGATTTCGACGGCTTTGAAGCAGCTATTGATGAAAACACACGCGCCATTTTTTGTGAATCCATTGGTAACCCAGCGGGTAACATCGTAGACATCGAAGCGCTTGCGGCGATTGCAAACAAACACGGCGTTCCACTGATTGTCGACAATACCGTAGCAACGCCATACTTGTGCCGTCCGTTTGATCTTGGCGCTCATATCGTCATCCACTCTTTGACTAAATACATTGGCGGTCACGGTACAACCATTGGCGGCATTATTGTTGATTCCGGAAAGTTTGACTGGGTCGAAAATAAAAAACGCTTCCCTATGCTGAACGAACCAGATCCGTCTTACCATGACGTTGTTTACACAGAAGCGCTTGGTGCAGCCGCTTATATTGGTCGTTGTCGAGTTGTTCCACTTCGTAATACTGGTGCAGCGATTGCTCCTCATAGCGCGTTTATGATTCTGCAAGGGTTAGAAACTCTTGGATTGCGCATGGAACGTCATTGTGAAAACGCTGAAAAACTCGCTAACTACCTAAGCAATCACGAAAAAGTAAGCTGGGTAAATTACGCAGGGTTACCTGACAGTAAATACAATAGCATGAGCCAACGCATCACCAGCGGTAAAGCGTCTGGCATTTTGAGTTTTGGTATCGAAGGCGGCCTAGAAGCCGGTACTCAGTTTATCGATGCCCTGCAAATGGTATTGCGCCTAGTGAACATCGGCGACGCTAAATCATTGGCATGTCACCCAGCATCGACAACTCACCGTCAATTGAACGACGAAGAGTTGGCAAAAGCCGGTGTTAGCAGAGATTTGGTACGTATCTCTGTTGGTATTGAAAACATTGAAGATATCATTGCTGACATCAGCCAAGCTTTAGACAAAGTGACGGTATAAAATACCTTAAATCCGTCGTCTAGTGTGCTTTCTAGTTGAAAGTGAAAGTACATCGCAACATACAGCGTCTATACAATTCGTATACACGCTGTATGTCGCTTATTCAGTTACAAACTTCCCATTACAAATGGTCGCAGTTTTAGCGAAAATTCGCTATATTATCGCCCAAATTTGAATCAATCAGGCTCCATTCCTCTCTCACCTAATTAGATAACGTTCAAAATACGATTTTGCGTTGCTAATGCACATTGGAGCTCACAAACAGGAGAACTGTCTTGCAAGCAAAAGTTGCCCTTATCATGGGATCTAAAAGCGACTGGGCCACAATGGAAGGTGCCACTGAGATTATGGATAAGCTGGGCGTCAGCTATCATGTCGAAGTTGTTTCAGCCCACCGTACTCCTGTTAAATTGGCTGAATTCGCCGAATCTGCCGTTGAACGAGGCTTCGAAGTCATCATTGGCGGTGCAGGCGGCGCAGCCCACTTACCCGGTATGGTCGCAGCTCACACACGCTTACCTGTTTTAGGTGTGCCAGTTCAAAGTAAAGCGCTAAACGGAATGGACAGCTTGCTGTCTATTGCTCAAATGCCAAAAGGTGTAGCGGTAGGCACGCTCGCTATTGGTACAGCAGGCGCATTCAATGCAGGTCTTCTTGCAAGCCAGATCTTGGCAAATAACGACGCAGAACTCGCTCAACGCATTGAGGCATTCCGTAAAGAACAGACAGACACGGTTCTAAGCAACCCAGATCCTCGGGAGGCATAAAATGTCACGTATTTGGGTACTCGGTGCTGGCCAACTCGGCGCAATGCTCAAACAAGCATCTAATCCACTTGGTTTAGATGTGCGTCCAGTCGATATCGAAACAAAAGAAGTGTTGCCATTACATGACGATGACATTGTAACGGCTGAACGCGAAGATTGGCCTGAGACGGAAGCAACTAAGCAACTTGCCTCTCATAAAAACTTCGTTAACCTTTCGACCTTTCCGCAGCTGGCAGATCGTCTGACGCAAAAACAGTGGATTGATAAGCTAGATCTTGCAACAGCACCTTGGTTCGCTGTAGAAGACGACAGCACAGCGCAAAAAGCCTATGAGCAACTTGGTGATAGAGTGCTTATGAAACGCCGTCGTGGAGGCTACGATGGCAAGGGGCAATATTGGCTGAAACAAGCGGAAGGTACTGAAATTCCTGAAGATTGGAAAGGGTTAGCGATTGCAGAACAAGCTATCAATTTCGATGAAGAAGTTTCACTTGTAGGTGTTCGTGGTAAAAATGGCGAAAAATACTTTTACCCATTAACCTTGAATCTACATATCAACGGTATTCTATACGCTTCTATCTCACCGCTTGACCGCCTAAAACCACTTCAATCTAAAGCCGAAACAATGCTTGGTAAGCTTATGGACGCTTTAGATTATGTTGGTGTCATGGCGATGGAATGCTTCAGAATGGGTGACGACTTGCTCATAAATGAGCTTGCGCCACGAGTTCACAACAGTGGCCATTGGACCCAAGCGGGTGCGAGCGTAAACCAATTTGAAAATCATATGCGTGCGGTTGCGGGGCTTCCTTTGGCACCTGCAGAAATTAAAAACCAAAGCATGATGGTTAATTTAATAGGCGTCGACGTCGATTACAATTGGTTAAGCAGCAAAGGGTTAGAGCTTTATTGGTATAAAAAGGAAGTTCGCCCTGGTCGTAAAGTAGGCCACTTAAATGCCTGTTCAGGAGACATTGAGCAACTTAAAACAATTCTCAACGATCTTGGCAATATGCCTGCGCCTTATGATGAAGCCTTAAGCTGGTTGAATAGAAACCTTCCATAACGCCACAATCACCATCGTTTATCAAAAAAGGTCGACACTGTCGGCCTTTTTTATTGCTGTTTTTCAATTAGATAGCGTCTGAATTGAATAGTGTCTTTCAACGTTTGTGGTCACTTGGCCCCACGTTGAAGATTTAACGCGTGTCTGATGAAAATCAAAAGCCTCTTGTGAGGCGAACTCTTCATAAACATCATAACGTAGTGGGTTAGAAGGGTCTTTCGTCACATTAAAAACTAAACAGCCCTCTTCTGCTTTTGTTAATGTAACATGCTCAATTAGCGCCTCTTCAATCTCATAAAGTTCCGCTTCCAAAATCAAAATATAACCGCTCAAAACTACCTTTTTCACATGCACTCCTTTACCGATTTAAGCCATTATTTTTTTAAAACTACTGCATCTCTGATAACAGCACTACGGCGTACATTGCAACCGCAACGACTGCGGACATAAACACCCCGTAACGAATGTTTAAACGAGACAGCTTTATATTGTCCAACTCATACTTACCGGCAACTGAAAGATTGATTCCTGAAAGAGGCCCTATTGCCGTTCCTACTCCCCATGCACTGATACACACCAACGCTAACAAGGTGTTATTAACCTCTTCAAAGGGCACCAGCGCACTCATCAGAGAAATGCCAACAATGGGGTGTAAACCAATTAAAGAAATAATGCAGATTGCAATATAACAAGAAAACGCAGCCCAAAAACCAAAGGAGTCGAATAGAGACCAGCTGTCCCCTAGAAGATAACCAACAAGCAACGACACACTTGCCGACATAAAACCAGCCGAAATAAACAGCGATACTTCATTAATCATATTGGGTAAACGAAATGAAATATGATCCCTTACTTTACGTTGAGCTGCATGTTTACCACCCTGAATTAACAAAAGACCCAATACACTAAGAGGGCAAACAAAAGTAACAATAGACAAAATAGGCATGTCTTTTAAGATTTGGTAATGAATAACCAATACAGCCGACGCGAGAAATACGGGGAAAAGAAGACTAGATAGAGATATAGGAAAACCAATAAAACTATCTACTCGGTTTGTGTGTTTTAATTCCCACATGCTGAATAAGAATGCCGTTATCGATACAGGAACACCAATGGAAACCAAGTCAGAGTACGACGCATTGGGAGCGACAGAAAAAGCAATCGCCATAGAAGCAAAAAACGGCGACCAAAACCCAGCACACGTTAGCGCTCGAACAATAATTCCTAATTGCGCATCTGACAAAGGATGAGAACGTTGCAATCTATCGCCCACTAGAAATACCGACGACAGATTTATCACCGCGCCAAGAAGGTGAACACTTCCCCAAGTACTCACAGCTCCTTTTACACCGAGCAAATTCCTTTTATCTTGTTGAGGGTGCGGTAACAAGCTCAAAAAAGAAACGCCCACCAGCATACTGGTAATGCCCAAGTTAGCTTTAACAAGCACTGCAATGTTAATAAGCGTCAACTCTCCTACAACGAACGCAAAAGCAGTACAGCTTACACCAGCACTCAATAGAAAAAGAACTTGAAAGCGGTTGCGCTGATTAAGCCGATTCAACGAAAGCGCCAACACCACCCAATAGAAAAAAGCAGAGAAATAAAGAAGAAACGACAGTTGCGGAATAAGCGACAATAAAAAGCAACTCACCCCTAATGCGATCAGAGTACCACGCACATTCATTCGTTGAATCGCTCCTATATCAAAATACGAAATACGCTTGGTTTAACCCGCTATGGAAGGAGTGGGGATGCCGCTAGTCTTTTCCTATTCACACTTATAGCCAACACCGTAAACGGTATGAATCACGCTGTCTGAGCCACCTAATTTTTTACGTAAGTTGCGCATGTGGCTGTCGATGGTTCTGTCATTAATGATTCGATCGTCGTCGTAACATGTATTCATCAATGCTTCACGTGAAAAAATACGTTTCGGCTTTGTAATCATGGTATGTAATATTTTTTGCTCGACAGGTGTTAACTCTGTTTCCTCGCCATTCACAAAACACAGATATTTCTCCATGTCTAACGTGATGTTGCGGTAACTTATCAACGTGCTAGGTTCATTAGAGCCATTAGACTGACTCTTATTTATTCGTCTAAAAATTGCATTTACACGAGCAACGACTTCATTTGGTAAAAAAGGCTTACAAACGTAATCGTCAGCGCCGATATTTAACCCTTCTAAGCGGTCTGCCTCGTCTACTCGCGCAGTAAGCATAATAATGGGAACATCATTATCCATGGCTCGTAGCTGACGACATATTTCAAACCCACTGACGCCGGGCAGCATCACATCCAGAATGAGTAAATCAGGCTTACCTTTTATTATTTCTGCGACTGCATTCTCCCCCGAGTGAAGTAATCGAACCTCGAATGCATGTTTTGTCAGATAATCCGACAGTATTTCAGCTATTTTTATTTCATCTTCTATGATGTAAACAAGCGACATCAGAATTGAACCTATTTAATCCGTTTTTGGTAATTCGGCTATTATTTTCAATCCGTCGTACTGTGAACGTTGTGCAGTGATCGTTCCCTTATGGGCATCAACAATATTTTTACAAATCGCCAAACCTAGCCCTCCTCCTTTTTTAACTCGACTGCGCGAGCTGTCCTCTCGATATAACGGATCAAAAAGGTGTCTACAACTTCCTTTGGAAACACTAGGAGGAGAATCACTGACACATAAAACGGCTTTTTCTTCGTTCCAGTAGACAGACACTTCGATCAATCCCGGAGACTCTGTATAGTCTATCGAGTTGCAAATTATATTTTTACACAATTGCAACAAACGAGAATGATCGCCAGAGATTATCACAGGTTTTCCGACTAATGTAAGCGTCAGGCCGTTTTTCTCAGCCTTTAACCGTAAAGAGTCGACACAATTTGAAACTATCTCATACAAGTCTACTGGCTTAAATTCATAACGAAGCCCACCAATATCGGATAGAGAAAGTTCGTAAATGTCTTCGGTGAATTTTCGAAGATGATTTACTTCTTGCTCAATAGAGCGGAGTCTTTCGAGATCGAATTCACGTATGCCATCTTTAATCGCTTGAATTTCTCCGGTCAGCACCGTCAGAGGCGTTCTCATATCATGAGATATGTTCGCTAGCCATTGCTTACGAGACCATTGAGTGCTGTGCAAAGTGTATGCTAGGTAATCTACGTCTCTCATCAATGAGCCAAGCTCATCCTTCGAGCTCTCTTTTAATCGCACATTGTAATTGCCCTTTGATATGCTTCCAATCGCATTAATTATTCTGCGTATGGGCTTTAAGATGATGAGCGATACAATGAATGACAAGAGCACGGCTGCACCAATACTCAACACGCCAACTAGGATACTCCTTTCCCATTGAGTCTTAGAAACCTGAGTTTCCAAGGGAGAATTAAAGTGGCGCGAAGGAATGCTCGCTAATCTCGCAATCACTTCTCCACGGTAGTGAACGTCCACTGTTACAAATTGCCGATTAGGATTAATAAGCTGTTGAGCACCGGCCAAAAAATTGCCGTTCAAATCAAAGAGAGCTGTCGGCGGTTTTGCTCTTTGGCCAGGTAAGATACGAGCTCGATTTGGAGGTAAAGGACCTTTTGAGTTTACAGGTCGGCCAGGGAAACGAGTAATAATGTCCGCAACTTTCTCGTTCGGCAATGCATAAATATCGAGATCGTATTCTTCATACAATGCAATCAATTTAGGCTCTAGTCGTTGAAGACGAGTCTGCTCCAAAGCATTTGTGTAATCGAAAAATCCCTGTTCATAACTCCAACGCGCCAATATGAGCATCGCCCCCACCAGCACCAATGTAGAACTCAAAAGTATAATCATGAGTTTTTGGAAAACAGAACGTTCGTCCCAGAATTTCATCCTACGCGTCCTAGTACAGAGGAAGAATCAAGAACCTCGTTAGTAAAGCTCATCGTACTGTCTTTCTCGTTTTGTATGTGTCCCATTCGTTTAAGATCATCCGCAATGCTACTGTAAAGGTGACTAACTCTGTGTTCTGTTTCTAGTCCCAACGCCAGCCACTTTAACGCATCACTTTGCAGAAAAAACGCACTCAAATAAGATAAAGCACTCAAACCTTCCTCTAAGCTATCTGCATTTTTATTGCCGAGTACACAAATGCATAAAAGTGCTGCGTAAACATCTAAGTATGGATGCGCTTCTGTCATCGCTTTGGGGTATTGATAGCAGGGAGTCACTTGTAGAATCCCTCGTTCTGAAAGAGGTTCGCCAACGCGTCGAGTGTTTGCAAAATCGACCAGCGACAGCACGCTTTTTTTACTCAGAATAAGGTTACTGAGCTTAATATCGCCATGTACGATGCCCTCTTCACTGAGTCCGTCGAGCAACGTAAGTAACTGCTCAATGACATTTTTACGTTGCTCTGGCGTAATATCAGCGCTGCGTAATAAATGGTCGACACTGATTCCTTGAACATGATTGGTTGTCAAGATCATAAGAGGACCGTGACGCTCTAGCGAACAGCTGTGCTGCACACACAATGGACTGTGTCGAAGTCGGTGCAGCCATAATGCTTCCCGTTGAAGACATTGTATCTCAATAGGAGATACCGCTAACTTAACCCGAACCTCGTTTTGCTCTAGGTCGGAAGCGCCTTTAGATTTAACTAGGAAACAACGTGTCCCAATTGTTTCTATCTTGCTCTGTGGGAACAGTGCCTCTATTTCATCAAGAAATGCGGTCATAATAAATTTGGAGGTGAGGCCGCCTCAAAGAATCTCGGAGAAAACGGCTGACTGCCGCCTTTTGATTTGATCCTAAGGTTGGTGTAACTATCTCCAAATACATAACGCCAAGAGACATCGTCCGTACCGACCATGCTGGCACCTTTCATTAAGCTTGCAATCCGGAACCAGCTCCACTCTCCCGTTACTTTTTCTCTTGTGCCAGAACCACTTTGCTCCGAAGTAACAATAGATATGTCTTGGGTTTGATTACTCGGGATCGGCCAGCTTTGTTCACGCCAAAAGAGCGGCCCATTTTGATACTCAAACAAGCGTGCACCAGACTCTAATCCAAAACGTGTTAAATTTGGAGACATTTGCTCCGCTCTTATAAAGAACTCAAAACCCAGTTTTGATTGGGTAAATAGCCCATTCTGAAAGCGCTTTGCCGTTGCCAAAAATGGCGCATAATTTGACGATAGCGAAGTATATTGATGAGGAATAAAACCTTTTAATAACGTACTGTTCGCTCCAACTTGCTCAAAGTAAATTTGGTATTTTGTATGGAAGGTATCTAACATCCCATTTGGCTTAAAGTAATCTTCAAAATCCGCCAAGGACGTATCGTATATTGACGAACGATTAAAAGGGTATCGACCCGAAAACCTTTGTTGATAATATTTAGCAAGTGCTGCCCAGTCGTCATTTATAACCGACCTCATCGAATTCAGTGCCAGTCGATTAACTGTACGCGCCTGCCCTTTAAGCAAGAAAGGCATAATGGGATCATTATAATCGTCTGCTAAATCCTCTAACTGCGCCAATACATTGCTCGAATCAGCATTCGTTAATTGCTCAAGGAAATAGCTGCCTCGATTTTTTATTTCTTTTGATTTTGCCACCCAACCTTGAGTTTGACGCAGCTGATTCAGTGCAATATCAAGGCGAGTTTGCCCTTCTTTATTCGGCTCAACCAATTTATGTAACGCTAAAAATGGCGCACCAATCGAAGCCGCAGTTCTCGCGATGGTATTGTTCAAAGAAGCCTCTTCCGAACTTTCTTGTTCTTCGTCATCAGCGGCTTGTGTTGCCTCTTTTTTATCCGCTTCGGGGCCTTTGGTGACCAAATGAGTGTGCGTGTGAATTAAATTGTAAAACTGAGTAATTGGGGAAAAGACCGCATCCGTCGTCAGTTCAAGTTGGATTTGACTGTCACCCCATGATGAGACACTTGTCCATGTCACATTGGAAGTGATGTCTTTCCAATAATGGATGTAATCGGTGATATAACGTTCTCGAAGTTGACGATTGATTCGATTCAGCTCGGCATCGCCACTGATTCGCCCCATCACCCCTTCATATGCTTGAATCGCTTCTGTCGCTAATTCAAAGCCAGTTTCGGCATACAAGTCTTCAAAGCCACGTCGAGTGAACAAATACGGAACAAGGTAACCTGTAAAGCCAGGCTTGAACGTAAACACTTCCGTAAACGATGGGTTCAATTGCTCTCTCACATCAATTCGGCGAGCAAACTCAGGGTGCTGTAAAATATGTTGGTACAGTAACTCACTGAGATCTTGCGACGACAATGAAGAACGAACCAATGCCAACAGTTCAGAGTCCGCTTCTGGCGGTACGGCGCCAGAGTTCAATACATCCTGAGCCAGCAGTTTGAAACGGCCAATTAAATCCGCATCTCCCTCACCTTCTTCTTCCAGCGCAGAGATATAATAATTAATTAAAGCACCCACATTCGTTCGATTGGTGTTGTATAAAATCTGATGGAAATTCAGCAATTCCAGCGTTTTTACTTTGTCATCAAGCGAGTTATAAACAAACATATCTTTCAATATGTAGTCGCGCATGAGCGTCAAAAGCACTTCATTCAACTCATAGTAATAAGACTGATGTACATATTGCTCAATGCTTGAATCCGGTAGCCACTTAGACACATACCAAGGTTGCTGATCGGTTTGATACAGTTCGTTAATTTCTCTTAATTCAGACAAACTGAATATTGGCGAAGAAAGATCATCTCGAACAATCACATCACGCTTGAGGTTATCTTTATAGCGTTCAAGCATGACCAAGGATTTACTGTCTATCACCGATTGATAATCGTAATTGGCTTTTAAAAGCCAGACAAAGCCTGCAAACAATGCGAGTAAACCAACACTCACACCCAACTTTACCGTACGATAACGCCACTCTTTTTTCTTATGCACACCAACCAAAGACGACTCTTTGACAATGTAGTGTTTAAACACACTTTTGCTGAAGAGGCTTAAACTTGTATTTTTCCCGTGTGCCCCTTCTAAGGATTCAAACCCCAAATCCGAGGCGTGCATAAAGGTAAGAATATCCGTGGACGTCGTTTCGCCACCAGCATTAATGAAAAAGTACCCACGAAATTTAAGTTCGATATCATCAAACTGATGCTGACTAAAGGTCAGTGACAGAAAATCTTCGATGTCATACCGCAACGCCGACAATTGGAACACACCTGATACCGAAGATTCTCGATAATCTGCATTTAATTGGCGCTTTAGAGATTCACTTAACGTAACGGACAGACGAGCGAGTAAATCATCAAATGAACTATCAAACCATGATTTGTCGTAACCACTGGCATCCGAAAGTGCATGTAACGAACCAAACGCTTTTTCGCGTTCACTTTCATCCAACGTTGAAAAAAGCTCACAGAAATCTCGAACACTCGACATCTGCGTAAAGATGCAATAAGCAGGTAAGGCCAATCCTGTACGCGTATTAAGATCGGCCAATATGGCACGATAACGCTGGCTCAGATCATTTACGCCAATTTCACTTTGATTAATGAGACTGTTTAAACTCACGGAACAAATCACGCCGTTAAACGCCTGACGTGCACGCCTTTTTAAAACGTGTCGATATAACACTTCTAAACTTGCGACAACGACATCGTGTCCATAACTTAGATCTAGAGATATTAAGACGGATTCATCCGACACCCAAAAGCGCAAAGCGAGTAAATCGTCAGGAACCGGCTCTGATGACTCGATGCTTTCAAAGCCCATTTGCTGAAGCCATAGCTGATCTTCAGATACGTCAGGAGAAAGATGCACATACCATGGTACAAAATATGGATTGGTTGAAAGACGGCTGTGCTTTTTTTGAACTTGGGCAAGACGCGCTTTGACAATTCTATCTCGCCAATCTTCTTTTTGTTTTTCATCTTCGTCAATTTTTGGGCGTGCGAGGTAACGATAGACTAAGTAACTTATAAGCATCGTAACAAATAGAAAGACTGCGACTTCTGCCAATATTAGCCATAAAGGTGTAAGCGCAATCCAGCCGAGTAACCAAAATACTCCCGCGCTTATCAGACTCGTGACTAGACCCAAACTTGAAGCAATTGCTATGTTTTTTTTCTTTCCTGTCATGTTTAAGGCCTACTGCTTCCCATTTAACATAAATGCATCTGAAATACCGGCGGCACGAGCGGCGTTCAATCTTCGTGCAGCTAATATCTTAGTATTATTCTCACTGATGACTCGGAACTGCCCTTTCCACGCTTCAATCGTTGCGTTCGGCAGCTCACGCTTGTACTGACCTACGAACCGCTGCGCATCACCAATATTATTGAAGGTTGCGAGTTGTACAATCCATGTCGTATTCGAACTTGTGGCCTCATCCGATTGCACGTTACCTTGGTTGCCAAGCGAGGATTGTGCCGTTTGCATTTCTTCTGGTGTGCTGTAATAGACGTATTCCGTATCTTGAGCACTTACCTGCCCATAATAGGGTTTAGTGTAATCGGCTAGCTGAATAAAAGGTTGAGCTCGTTGAGGCGAGGTAATGTCATACCAATAAAACGTTCCCAACCATGTTGCACACACTACTACAGCAAAGTAAGCGAACGATCGCCACAATCTAACAGGCTTCTTCGGCTTAATAAATTTTGGGGATTCAGCAATATCTGACACTAGAAGAGGTAATCGCTCGGCATCAGAAAAAGAACGTCCTTGCGCAAATACAGACTCTTCAATCCGTTTCATCAATGCATCTAGTTGATCTTTTCCGTTTGCACGATAGCGACCGCGGAACCCCATCTTCAACATGATGTAAATAAGCTCAAGCAAATCAACTAAGAGAACGGGCTGCAGTAACGCTCGCTCTGCAACCACATAGAACTGCTCGCCACCGTTTTTTATACCAAACAATTCGCTGACAATGGTTTGATTTTCCCAACCGGAAGACTCACCCCAAGACGAATGAAGAATTTGCTCATCCAACATAACAGCAAAGAGAAAACACGCCTTATCCGCAACAGAAGGCGGGTAATCCAACTTTGCCACTTTGTATTTAAGATCTGTTAATGCGCTTTTTATGCCGGAACGGAAGGCAAACATGTCTGTTGGGCACTGCATCCTTTTCACTGAAATAGTCAATGACAGTAGCTCTGAGCCAGCTTTAAGGAGACTGTTTTCAAACAGTTGTCCATTCTGTTGAGCAATACTGTAACGAGCATGGTTTTTCAACGCATTAACGTTACTCAAACGCACCGATGCACCCGCTAAGTCGGCATCGATTTGTTGACTATCGGAAGCAATGGCGAGCGTTTCTTCGTCTAACAGTTCTTTCATAGTCGTATTTTGCCTTTAGCCTAACGCATATAGCTTGATAGATAAGTCTGGGACACGACTGTCTACGTGCAATGCTATCGGTTCACGTTTTGCTTTTAACTGCACCCAATATTCATGAGCAGTGTCAATTTCGAAGTAGGCCACGTCTGCTTGCGCTTTTAACTCACTGGGGGCAACGGGCAACAAATGAATGCCAACACCGGATTGGCTATTTCGTACCAAATCCGCAATATGAGACAGACCACTTAGCGTACACGCGCTTGGAAATACTTGGCTTAGCGTTGTCGTCCCCATTGACGATTGCACAGAAATAACGAAACGACGGCCATCCATTTGATTTAAATTTGGAATAGATAAACGCAACAACCGACGACGCTCAAAGAGATTTTCATCCCATGAGAACTCCGTCACACTGTCGCTCTGAACCATAGAGAGTTTTTCACGAAGTTCCGAAAAAAGCCCCCCAAAAACACTTTTTAAATCGTCTCGGTTTAGCGGTTTCGGAGCTTCAACAACAGCAGGTTTGAAACTCTCTAGTTCACCAGAAAAGGCAAGTAACCCTTCATATAGCGCTTCAATACGCGTTTCGGGTTGTTCTAACGTAAGATGCAACCACGGAATCCAGCGATTTAGAGTTTGCAGCCATAGGAACTCACGCATCAAGCTAAGATCACTTTTCGTCTGCTGACCCACACCAATACGCTGCACAACACTTTGCGCCCGAGCCTCAGTCAGAATATAAAGCTCTTTAATACGCTCTTTTAAAAGCTGAGAAGCACCGTATTGCAGGCAGGTAGGAATAAAGCTTTTATCCAGTACCACATTAACATCTTCGCGACGCTCTAATATGCGCGCAATGGGCAAGAGTGCTAAGCCTGTAACATCTTCCCCTTCAATGACTAAACGAATATTTGGGTCAGCGACTTGAGCTTCGATCGCACTTTGGCTTTCATCACTTGAATCAAAAAGGCTAACATTCCCCAACGCGAAGCGACGCTGCTCTGACGCCTCGCCATACTCATTCTCACCTTCGACCGCGAGTGGAAGCCCAAGAAAAATACGTTTGTTAATCGTGCCTTCTGGGATTTCAACTAACAGTTCTTTTGAACTATCAAATAGCGTTCCATCTGGGAACACGCCACTGCAATGAGTCACACTGAACTTACCCAGCTTTAAATAGTTATGCTCAATGTCCAAAATAGAAACACCAAAACTCCGACCTTCAGAAGTCAAAGAAATGCACTTTTGGATGTATTGCGTAATATGGCGCTCTTGTTGTTGAAAATGCTGGGGGGCTATGAACATACCCTCCTTCCAAACAACCTTGCTGTGATGTTTCAAATGGCGCTCCTTAAATCCTTAAAACTTCCACCACGACTCTTTGACAGGTTGAGTGATTTCAACTTTGTCATGCGTGATGGCAATAAAAACAGGGTAACTTTCTGGGTCTTCAACCAACGCGACCGATGACTTTGCGGTGGCTGTCTCATAATTTGAAAATTCAGCAAAAATTGCCAAAAATTTTGCTTGCTGTTGAACGTCCAACATAATCGTTCGCTTTTCCCCTGGAAGCACTGCGGACAAGCGCTTAGAGTCAATAAGGGAGTCTGCAAGAACAGTCTGATCGTCGCTGTATAGGCTGGTAAAACTCGCCTTATCAAAATTGCCTGCATCATTGAGCTGGTATATTCGTAAGATAACCGGCCTTGCATCACCATCATCAAACACATTGATGTCGTTCGTCGCTTCAATATTTACTTCTATATTCAATACAGGTTGAAACGCACTATTGCTTGTTGAACTGCACCCCATCAAAACGAAGCCTATAAGGCTGCTAAAAATAGACAATCTAATCATCGATAGCGTCTTCATCGTTTATCTCTCAACTCTTCAAACAGCAATGCTGAGAACTGGCGATAGAATTCTCGCCGTTCTTTTTTACGATTAAATTGTTTCTTATACAGCGACCAATACTTTTTATCTTTCTTTCCCCACCCAGAGATATAATCATTAAATTCATCTTCGAGCTGTTCTGGGTTCAGATCATCTAAAAACTTATCCAATGTCGATTCAATACACGCGACTAAGCTTTCACGATCCACAGAAGTCGATAGCGTTCGTTGTTGTTGCTCAATAATGCTATTCAAGCGACTGATACTGTTTTCTAACGCCGCCACCTGCGCACTTTCTGTCACCGCCAAAGACCGGTTAGATGGAGTCGACATGGTTTCATTATTTTTAAGTTCAGAATCCTCAATTAAAACAATATCATCCAAATCCTCATCTGAGTCTTGAGGCTGTTCCATTGCCCACCGCTCTTCATCTTCAAAAGGGTCATAGCCGTAAACATCTTCTCCCAGCACATTGTCAGCTGAAAAGGTTTCTTTCTCTTTTTGTATTACGCTTTCATTCGTCGCGTTTTGTCCCGAGAGTGCGTGCTCAATACCTAATGTGGCATCGTTTTTATCATTTAAGACTTCGTCCAAGTTAAACGGAGACGACATGGAATCCTGATCACTTTGACGTTCGTCTTTCACGGGCTTAGAAACAGAAACGTCGTCCATATCTAAGGCAAATAACGACTCCATGTCGCTGAACAAGAGAGTGTACGCCCCCATACGAACGTTATCGCCATCACTCAGGCGCTGCGCTTCCCCTTTGCCAAGCAGAATGTCGTTTACAAACACCCCATTCGTACTTCTGTCGACAATTTGATACCCGCCTTTTGGATGAGGCAGCACTTCTGCATGCACTCGGGAAAGCGTTCTGCCAAAGTCGGGAAGCTGTATCGTGCATTCAAACGATCGACCAATCGTGCCACCTGAATCAGGTACGGACACCTGCCGACTCGCAACCTGCTCGTTATCTGGTAATTCAATCAGCTGAAAGCTAACAGTCATAAAGTTTCTCTTTGTCCTTTATTTATAATCCTCATCTAGGAGAGGACGTAACGAAAGTACTTAGCTCAAAACCTACAAGCACTTCTCTAAAGACGCATTAAAACGTTCTAAAAAATTAGGCGTCTCAGATAAAAAATTCTTTGAAAAGTGCATCATAAGATCTTGCTTCTTCAGTCTTACTTTTTTGAAGTAATCTAAAGGAATACCGGCTTTTTTTAATGAATCTTCAAATACCAATTCGTATTCGTATGCCACGTCTAAATCCCCCTGCCAAAGCATTTGTAACAATGCGTCTGCATCGCGAGGTTTCTTGATGACATTGTACCCTTGTCTCTTTAGAAACAACCATTTACTGGTATTGAATTTTGCACCATAGCGCAAATTGTATTTCGAGGTTTCGTCGTCTAAGTCTTGAGTAACACTGGGCGCAATAAACCATGCAAGGTACTCAGACACCACGGGCGACGATGGCGTTGCGTACGTCGCTCGTTGACTGTTTGTTGAGCCAGAAAAGAACCCATCCATGTGCCCTGTTTCGACCATTAGTTGCGCTTTATCCCAACGCATCACATGGATTTCATAAGGTCGACCCATTTTCTGCATCGTACATTTAACACGATCGACAGCAACGCCGCCAATCGTGCCATTTTGATCAACGGTCTGGTAAGGAGTCCAAATTTGCGTCGCTAGCTTCACTCTGTCTTGGGCAACAGTAAAGCCACAAACAAGGAGAAGCAGAGCCGCACATGCGGCTCGCTCTAACGTTACTTTGACAGAATGTTTGCAAACTAACACAAGTACCTCATTATTCTATGTGAAGTGACAAATCGGCGGTCATCGGCGCGATGGTCACAGACACTTTTTCGATCGGCAGCCCTTCACTCAATCGCTGAATACACTGTTCTGCTAATCTAGGCATGAGCGAACGGTTTATTATTTGCTCGATAGCACGCCCACCCGTAGTCGGGTCTGTATTACGCGAAACAACGAACTCGATAAATGCTTCGTCCCAGGTGAATTCCGCTTTGTATTTTTCGTTTAGTTTCTTAGCAATTCGGTTCAAACTGATTTCCGTTATTTTACCGAGTTCTTCTGCATTTAATGGATAGTAAGGCACGATTGTCGCTCGTCCAAGAAATGCGGGTTTAAAGTATTGCTGAAGCGCTGGACGAATTTCTTCAACAAGCTCTTCATTATCAGGGCGCTCATCTGCCGCATCACAAATATCACAGATTGCTTGATCAGCCGCGTTTGATGTCATCACTATAATGGTATTTTTAAAGTCAACGGTACGACCTTCGCTGTCTTTAATATGGCCTTTATCAAAAATTTGATAAAACAAATCATGCACACCCGGATGGGCTTTTTCCATTTCGTCCAACAATAAGACAGAATATGGATTACGACGAATTGCTTCCGTTAATACGCCACCTTCACCAAACCCGACATATCCGGCGGGCGATCCCAATAACATAGAGATTTTATGCTCTTCTTTAAACTCAGTCATGTTGATAACCGTCAAGTTATCCCCACCGCCAAACACTTCATCAGCAAGAGCCATGGCAGTTTCGGTTTTACCCACACCACTTGGGCCACACATTAAGAAAACACCAACCGGTTTTCGACTGTCCGTTAAGCCAGCACGAGAAATGCGGATGCTCTTAGCAAGTTCACTGATACCCGCTTTTTGTCCAATAACACGCTTATGCAAAGCATCTTCAAGAGACAATAGCTCTGCAACCTCACCTTTCACCATGTTGCCTGCAGGAATCCCTGTCCAACTTTCAATGACTGAGGCAATGACTTGGCTATCAACCAATGCAAACACGAGTGGATCGTCGCCTTGTAGTGTGGACAAGTCATCCATTTTCGTTTGAAGAGCGGCCTGTTTGCTCGCATCCGCACCGTCTTTGAGGTTCGATTCAATGTCTTCGCTTAATGCAGTGATCTCATCAACAAGCGTTTTTTCCTTTTCCCAGCGCGTCATCAACAACGCAAGCGCCGCTTCTTTTTCCGAAATACTGTCACGCAAAGCATCGCGATCTTCTGCTTGATCTGTCAAGACGGCATCTTCAACTTCAAATGCCGCCAGTTCGCTGTTTAAATAGCGAATTTGTTGTTCTAGCTGCTCTACTTTTTCAGGTTTTGCGCCTTGAGTTAGCGCGATTCGAGCGCATGAGGTGTCCAAAAGGCTAATCGCTTTATCTGGCAATTGACGAGCTGGAAGATAACGAATAGATAAGTGTACCGCCGCTTCGAGCGCATCTTCACGTATAAAAACACCGTGGTGTTTTCGTAATGATGCAGCAACACCGCGTAGCATTTGCAACGCATCTTCAGCATCAGGCTCTTCAACTTTAACCACTTGAAAACGACGGGTTAATGCAGGATCTTTCTCAAAATACTTTTTGTATTCAGCCCACGTTGTTGCAGCAATGGAGCGGAACTCTCCGCGCGCTAGTGCTGGTTTTAATAAGTTTGCCGCATCGTTTTGACCCGCAGCGCCCCCTGCGCCAATCAGCGTATGCGCTTCGTCTATAAACACGATTATTGGCGTTTCGGAGCTCTTCACTTCGTTGATAACGTCCTTAAGACGGTTCTCAAACTCTCCTTTAATGCTAGCGCCCGCTTGGAGAAGACCAAGATCAAGTGAATGAATTTCTACACCTTGAATGACAGGAGGCACTTCACCTTCGACAATTCGAAGCGCCAAGCCTTCTACTACCGCTGTTTTACCAACCCCAGGCTCACCCACTAATATTGGATTATTTTGTCGCTTACGGCACAAAATATCGATCGCTAAGCGAACTTCACTGTTTCGACCTGAGATTGGGTCAATTTTGCCATCACGCGCTTGTTGAGTAAGGTTGACTGTGTATTTGTCTAACGCACCGCCTGCAACAGGTGCCACTGAAGCGCCTTCCGTGCTTCCAGCCGCCGCTGACGAAGTACTCGAAACACCTGCTACTTTAAGTTGAGCAGTGTGTGCAGACAATGCCTCGGTGGACACGTTCTGAAGCGATTCTAAAGCAAGTTTCTTCATACCGAAGGTGTCAGCTTGAATCAGAGCTTGAAGCAAATGCAAACTCGTAATTTGACCATGACCGTAATTAACAGAAGCGATGAGCCACGCTTCTTCCATCGCTTCACTAACGGCTGCACTGATTGTAGGTTGGCCTGTAGCCCCTTTGGCAAGGCGTTCAACGCGTGCAGTAAGCTCAGTTAATAAACCGTTTAGATCAATTTTCTGTCGTTGGAAAAAAGCATTCAGATTGGGTTCTTTATTTGCAATCAGTTGAATAAACCAGTGCTCGACTTCTATCGCAGGCACGGTTTGTTTCATTGCTGATCCCGCCGCTTCTTCAAGTGCGTTTTTTAGTTCAGGTTCTAATTTCCCGACAAGATTCCCTAACTTTACCTGTGACATTAGCCATTCTCCGATTGTAATAGTATTTTGCGATATTCGGCTACACGACGCTCCGGTGCGAGACAATTAGTCTCTCCCAAACGGAACGAGTGATGACCCGACGAAAAAACGCCAGACGATAAGACAGGCGCATCGATGTATTCTCGTTTTACATATAAATAGATTTTGGTAGTGACGCTTTCTCTCAAATAAGAGAGCGCCAATGTCTGTAAAGACTTAGAAAAGTGTCGGTTATTTAATAACCCTAAATATTCTTTTCTAGAACGAGGCGTAATGCACACCTCTAATGTTTTATAAGCTTGAGCCCCATTTTTACCCAGCAGTACACCATGACCCAACTTGTTATTTTGCCCTAATTGAGCGCCTATTCTGGTTTGAAAAGCGGGGTTAATTCGATACAACTTCGAAGCGATTGCCTGTGGCCTGATATCCAGAGAAAAGTAGTCGCATAACAAACGCTTTAAACCCGATAAACTGCGGCTTTTATTTGCTAAGGCCAAGCCGTAGCGGATCAAACTTGGATCTTTGCCTTCTTGTTTTTGGCGTGGCAATGAAAACAAATGGGTCAACGCACTTTGTTGTGTTAAACGATTTAGTGCTCGCCCCATAGCAACCTCGCGCTCTTCTCTAAGCAAGAGGCTAGCGGAACTCTCAACGAATGCGAGCAACTCAAAGTAACGCTGATTAAACACATCTAAAAAACGTTGTAGAGCCTCATCATCTTGATGCAAGCTGTTTAATAGCTCGGCATACAGATAGTCGGGGATAACCCCTTTACAACCCGAAAGCGCCTCAAGCCCTAGCTTGATATTTAGATCTTTTCCGTTTTGCTCTATCGACGTAATATCGGTCGGAGCGCCGTGAGGCATCGGATCAGATTGAAGACGAAGCGTCATCCCTTTACTGTCCGTTAGCGTCGTTAATATCCGAACAGCCTGAGCAAAGTTAAACTTATGTGGGTGCTCCAAAAGTCTCGTTGTCACAGACATAACTGACTCCCGTGACATTTTTCAAACTCGACACCTGGAACATCGCTTCCGAACCGCTCCACATTGACCTGCATAAAACGGTCAAAGCTACAATATTGCTGATAAAAACCATTTAGAACATTACTAACAACCGCAAAATCCGCCCCTAACAGTTCATCATCAATCAACACCGTTACTTGTGTGCCCGACGCAAAAATGCTCTGTCGATCTATGGTGATTGGTGCAACCAAATGCTTATAGCGAACATCTTTTATGGAATCAGCAACCTTGCACTGAACGCTATGAGTACTCAAACGCAACACATCTTGTAACGCTCTCGTCGGGTCATCAGCCTGAGTCAGACTGGAGAAGTTTGCATTCAACATCGCAATAAATCGCCAACCAAGCTGGTTGTCGAGTGCAGGGTATTGGGGCGCTGTTGGTGTACGGACGTTTTTTAGCTCTCCAGGAATATCCACCGCGGCATACGACTCAGCGTGTGAGTAACTTGGCACTAAACACGGTAAACGGCCATTACAAACATTGAGAGACATAGACAATACAACCGCATCCTGAGTTGTAACCTCTGAGCCATAGCTAACGGATAAATCCATCAGCCTACGGCCTTTCTCATCCCAAAACTGGCGAACTTGCCACTTGGGTGCTCGATCATCGAACCAATAACCGCCTTCATATATTGGACTAAGAGGCACTTCTCCAGTTGGTAACACTTCGCTGACTTTCTCAACCGACACCACGGTTAATTCATTATTGGACTGCGAATCAGCCACAACCGGAATGGACAGTTTAGTAAAGTCATAACGAACAGGTTCGCCACGCTGCGGGTATAGATTCACCGCTGGGGCAGTGTTCAATAGAAACACCTGTTGATTGAACAGCCGCAGATACTCCACTGGCAATTGCTGCACAAAGAAATTCAACGTCACGGTATTCGAATGGAATCGCGACAACTCCTCACACAGGTTTTCTAATCTGATGTATGCGGCTTTGTCTGGGTAGGCAAAATATTCTCGTAATAGATCGAAACCGATTTGATGATTTCCGTGATCAGGAAGCCAACTAAACTGCGGATCAGCTGCGCGTGATACCAAACGCGCTGGATCAATATCAACTTGATTTCCGTTTCCATCGAACAAAGATATCGCTTCTGTGTTCAGAAGCAGCAAATCAATTAGCCCCCGGGAACTGCTTTCAAACCCTCGAACATAAAAATCAAAATGCCCGCTCTTTTGTTTAGATGCTGATGCCAACCCCAATTGAGAAAAAAGTACACTGGGATCACTGCAATTGAGCGTCACTTGAACAACAGATTCTGCTCGTCGTACCGTTTTAGGAGTAGGAAAATTAAAAGGCGCAGATTCCGCCTGAATATCTTTGATGACGAAAGGTTCAATAATCAAATCATCTACGAGCGTAAAAAGACATTCTGCCTCTTTAACCATAAGTGCGGATTCTGACCCTTTTGGTAACACGACACGTTCCGTAATGGGATCATCGCCAAGTGTTACTGTTAGCGGGGTATAACTTGGAACGATTTGTAGATAGCCCGGGTACAAAACATTAAACAAATCTTGTAAAACATCCGGTAATTGCTCGTCTAGACGTTTTTCCGTCTTCGCGGTAAGCAAAGCCATTGCATCAATCAAACGGCCAATATTTGGATCTTCTTGTCCCGTTTGGTTAAGTCGCATTGAAGCGGCATGATCTGGGAATTCATTACCGAATGAATCCAATGCGCGCCGTACATAAGCGAGCTCTCGTTCGAAATAACTTAGGAGCTGATCAGACAACTTCCTGCCCCTCCATATTGGCGACCTGATTTGAAAGACTGATGTTCGAGTCAAATAAGAAGACATGGCTACCAGCACCGGTGTCTACTTTTGCCATCAAAGAGAAACTCATAATATTTTTGGTAGGGTCGCTTTCTTCTATGAACACACTGACATCAGTAAGGCGAGGTTCAAACGTTCGAATCCACTTCTCAAGTGAACGCGCAAACTGATCGTGATTAATTTGACTGCTTATACTATGGGCACTGTCGAGGCCAAAACTGAAATTAGACGCAGCGACCTCCGAAAAACCTTCAGGTAAAAAACGCATTGGCGCTTCAGAGTTAAGCAATGAGGTAAGCTGATAACGAATCGATTCTAACAATGAATCATTGCTAGCACCTTTGTCGATGAAGGTTCCCCAGAAGCTCATGCTCGGCCTCCAATATGTCCATATCCAGAGGTTTCTGAACCCAAATCTGTGGACAAGAGCACCTCACCACATACATTATCAAACTGATACTGAGGCTGAACTAAAACATCACAAGTATAACGCCCTTGCTGCCCTTCGATTTCTTTTACCTCTACTCGGCCTCTGCTCAATGGATATTTTGCCAAGGTTGCTTCATCAGCATTAAAAAGATTACTAGAGTACCGATCCAGCCAGTTATTTAAAAAGTTTTCACACTCTTCTGCGGTCTGGAAATTACCAATCATGCCACGAATTTGAACCTTCAAATAATGGGCGATACGACAAATCATAAGTGTGGTTTGGATCTGCCCCATTACCGCTTCAGCGTCGTCTTTAGAATGATTCCAAATTGAATTATTTCCACGGAAAAAGTACTTATCTGTGGTCAAACTGTGGCAAAGAGGAATGAACCCCTGATCGGAATAAAAGTTACCCATATCCGTAATGATACGAATGTCCGGACACGGTGATAGGGTTGCAAACGACCCCATGCCATTCGGCGGTACATTCACTAATGCACCGTAATACTTGTCTTGCCACCGAGATTTCATAAAGCCAAACCAGTTAATACGGTTAAACTCCCGCATCGCAATCGAGGCAAACAGAAATGCTGAGTTCCCCCAAAGACCCGGTTTATACTCCTCATCTTCGGTAAACATAATTCCAGAAAACGGCTGAGGCGCGTACTCCGTTCTCATTTTTACCTTAGGCAAAGTAACGCCGAGAAAACGAGATACCGACTGCTTCCTTAAATGCTGCCACGCAACAAAATCAGGCCCTTCTAGAATTTTTTTGACACGACGTGTATCTGATGCCCAATCAGCCCCTTCTTCACCAAAAAAGTCGTCTGCGGGCGATAAAATAAAAGGGCAAAGACACAAATCACCAAGGTTAGCCAATAACTCTGCCGTGTATAGGTCGTCGAAATCACTGTCTAAATCGGTGGATAATGCATGATCGACTACGATCATGCCAAACGGCTGACCTCCGGGCGTATTTAGCTCTTTGTTACCAATCAAGTTGTATAAATAAGAGCGACGTATCGTCAGCGCATTATTGAGCTCATACGAAAGGTCATGCCAAGATAAATCTAAAATCTTAACTCGGTTTTTTTGGTCGCTAACGGGCAAAGATGTCAACGCTTCGACACCTCGCCACGCAGCTTCCAATTGTTTAAATTCAGGGTGATGAAGCAGCTTTGACACTTGCGACGAAACGCGCGTATCGATCTCGGCAATCAGCCGAGACACGGCCGCAAATAGCGTGTCGCGATTCAGCAAAATCTGTGGATCCAGCTTAACCAAAAGCAGCAATGCCTTTTCTAAAAAGCCTTGCTCTTTGGTATCGAGATCACACAAATCTGATTGCAACTGCAAGCTCAGCATACTCTCACCCATCTTTAAACATCCAGCTAATACACTATTAACCAGGAATCTTCGTTACCATACGAACAGAAGTTGTCAATTCTTCCATTTGTAGCCATGGGCGAAGATGTGCAACAGCCGAGTATGCACCTGGGCGACCAGGTTGCTCTACAACTTGGATTTGCGACTCACACAATGGTGTCTTAGAACGTTCGGAATTACCTACCGCACCTGAATTCGTATATTGATCAATCCAAGTTTGTAGATCTTTCTGAATGTCATTCGCTTCCAAGTTAGAACCTAACATGTCACGACCCATTACTTTCAAATAATGAGCAATACGGCTGCTTGCCATGATGTACGGTAAACGCGCAGAAATCGCAGCATTACCAGTTGCATCTGGGTCTGCAAACACTTTTGGTTTTTGAGTTGTCTGGCTGCCGATGAAAACGCCATAGTTCGTATTCTTGTAATGTACTAAAGGCATGAATCCAAGATCACTAAGCTCTTTCTCACGCTCATCAGTCAAGTTCACCTCAACTGGACATTGCTGTTGCAGGTCACCCGCTAAAGACTTGTAAGTTAGGTTAGGAAGGTTTTCAACCTTACCGCCGTTTTCAAGGCCACGGATTGCAGTACACCAACCGTAAGCAGTAAACGCTTGGTTCATCTTAAGACCTAGATCATAAGCAGCGTTTGACCAAACTAACTCAGAGTTGTCTTTCGGTTTTGGATTACCGTCGGAATCAACAGCAAGCTCTTCGTAATCAAATGCCTCTGTGCCCAAGCCTTTCGCGCCGTATGGCAAGCGAGAAAGTGTTTGAGGAAGTGTAAGCACTACATAACGAGAATCATCGCTTTCTCTAAATGCATTCCATGAAGCGTATGCTGGGGAATCAAAACCCGCCGCAACAGGTTTGCCTTCATCAAATGTTTCGAACGAATCGAATTCAAACATTTGTGGGTTGGCAGCAGCGACAAAAGGCGCGTGACTCGCAGCAGCGGTTTCACCCATGTAACGCAACAAAGCAACATCTTCATCTTGATGAGAGAAAGTGTAATCTCCAATCAATGCTCCGTAAGGCTCACCACCTGCGGTGCCGAACTCTTTTTGGTACAAAGCATCAAACAAAGGACTGCGATCAACAGCAGGCGCATCTTCAAATTGCTCAAGCAACTCATCTTTGCTGAAATCTACCAGTTTGATTTTCAGCGTTCTGCCTGTTTCACTTTCTTTAACAAGCTTGTTTAGACCGCGCCAAGAACCTTCTAAACTCTGGAACTCATCTTGCTGCATGATCGCTGAAAGTTGCTTCGACATTTGCTTGTCGATTTCTGCAATCGCATTTTCGATCGTCTTGGTTACGTTCTTATCCCAAGTAACCGTACCGTCTAACGCTTGCTCTGCTAAAACTGAAAACAGTTCTTTAGTCGTGTCAGCAGGAGTTTGAGTCGTCGCAGCAATCGCACGATCCAACAGACTTGCGGAACCCGCTTCTGCCTCAGCACCTGTTTGATTTTCTAATTCTGCACTCATGTTTATTCTCCTTTCTCGATGCCAAGCTCGCTAGACAATGCGTTGATTTGGTCCGCGCTTTGCAGCACTTCTTTCAAAAGCTTCTCAAGATCGCGTGAGCGGTCTGCCTTAGAAAGCAGTGTCTTTAGTTGCTGACGAGTCTCTGCCAGTTTCTTCAAAGGGTCCACTTGTTCGATCAAAGAGTCTGGTTCAAAATCTTTCATTGAAGAGAAAGACAATGCCGCCTCAAACTGGCTGCCATCATCCGATAAAGTATTATCAACTTTTAATTTAAGTTCCGGTCCAACTCGGTTAAGAACCGTATCAAAATTGTCTTTATCGATCTGATAGAAGGTACGATCCTCCAACTCTTCACGATCTTCTTTGTGTGCAGAAAAATCCCCTATAACACCCATAACAAATGGCAGTTCTTTGTTTTCAACTGCGCCATTTGTTTCTACATCATAAGTGATGCTTACACGGTTTTTACTGACACGTTTATGCTGCGAATTTAAGGCCACGTTGCTTCTCCTCGCTATCTAGTTTATTTCGCTTTTGACTCAAGCTTACCTGTAGTACAGTCGAACTTAACGGTATCGCCTTTTTCGATTTTGCCGCCGTCGCCTTCCTGATAGTAAACTTTCGTTAAAGTAGTGTAGGTCAAAGTCAAATCTTCTGATGGTAGGTTGCCGTCAGAACCTGCAATGTTGTAACTTGCGATACGTGCTTTTTCTAGTGTAAGAACTAGATAAGGATCCGCACCTGAACCGTCACGTGAAGGTTTAGTCAATAGGATTTCTACTGTTTTACCTTCTGCGCCTGGAGCAAATAGAAAGGTTGTCAAATGTGGAGATGCGCCATCGGAAAGACGAGACACACCGATCGCATCCAAAGACACCATGCCTTTGTCAGCGTTGTTTGCATTACCTACATCAACACTCACACCACGGTTTGCGCCCCAGTGCATAGTATCGATTGCAAAAAAGCCTTTTTTACCACCGATCTCGCCTATTGTTGCAGCACCTTTGATGTCGTTTAATCCATCAATTCGCATGTAGATAGAAGCCATGATATTACCCCTTTACTTTAGTTAATATGTCGTTAAATGACTTTTGCACGTTAAAATAACTACCATTCAATTGCAGACAGACCGCTGCTCGTGCCGCTGTCTGTCGATGTTGAATTCTCTTCTTTTTTCTCTTCCACTGGCATCGTCGGTATAGAAGGTTCTGCCGGTTTCGATGCTGTCGCTACTGCACTTGGTGCCGCAGCTGTTGCATGTGAAACGGCGCCGACTGTCGACATAGCCGTAGGTTTGATATTGGATTCGTGCTCGGCACTTTCCAAACCTGCAAGTTGTTCAATACGCTGGTGCACAGATCCGTTGTCTCCGACCAATTCGGCAAGCAATTCGGGCAAAGACATCCCTCCCCACCTGATCGCGCGCTTAAGCAATAAATAAATTGGGCTGTGCGGCTCTGTTTCTAAAAAGTAATCCGCGATACTTTGCAATTGCGATAACGCCTGTTCTCTGGATGCAACCGCACCCGCGCTGGAAAATGCCGCTACAGGTACGCCCATTGGCGCGCCATTTTGTGCTACAGGTTGCGCTGCACCAGTGGATAGATCGGCCACTGACATTGGCATTTCATCAGTTGCTTGTATCGTGTTCGTTTCCGGTACAGGCACTTCTTCCGGCTCAGGATCCAAAGGCCAACGTGCAAATTGATCGCCGACCATGTATTTAATTGCATTGAGTAGACGCTCAATAGAATCCTTTACAAAGCGGAAGCTGATAGATTGAGCGCCAACCGCGAAACACTTTTCAGACAGCGTTTTCTCAAGCTTAATGAGCGCTTCCATCGCTTCACCTAATGCAAGAATGCGTTCTTCTACTACTGAACGTTCATCTGCCATTGCGGCGACAGCGGCTTCTTTTAAGAGATTTAGTCCGCCTGATTTCTCCGCCTTAAAAAATACGCCGTAGTCGGTTTCTCCTACTAGCGGCAACATTTGCAATGGCATATATAGAAGGCCACTTTCTGCTGTGTCGCCTACCAATTGCAACAACGGCTTAACTCGAAACTCTGCAATTTCTTTTGCCTGAGCCTCGTCAGTTTCCCCTTTACGCTTTTTTTCAGGCAACGTAGGCTGTAACGTATCCCAATTAGACTCAACGACCTTTTCAAATGCCGTTAATGCGCCTGCTAACCCGTTAAATGGATCGTTTGAGAACAATTGTGAAACGGTAAACCATGAAAACATCTCTACGTCTTTTGACGTTTCTTTGAGACATTTTTTACATTCGTCGGCTAAGTTTCCCCAGTTCTCCGAGTTTGCGTTTACAGCTTCTGCATCTTCTACGGCATCTGGGGTTTCTACTAACTGTCGAAACGATGACTGCGCCATATTGAACGCATTGCGATACCCACGGTACAAAGTGCGATTATCTTTAAGATATTCACCGCTAGGTTGATCGTCGGATATAGGATGTATTAAATCGTCAAACATTACAGTTCCTCGAAGAAACAGAGCATCTAGTTAGCATGAATGTTAGCAGCCGTTCCCGTCACACCTGGCTTAGCCTGACAAGCCGTAAAGTGGCTCCATACAAAACTAGATAATCGTGAAATCGCCCAAGCTTGTGCTGGTCCCGAGTCTTGCTGCTCAGCCTTTTTCGCATTGTACGGACCACATTTGATCGTCAATGGTTTAGCACTATTCACATAGTCATAAGGGTTTGCAGGAGAAGAAGGGGCAGGAGCTGCAGCCGCTGCCGGACTCGATGAATTAGCAGAACCGCTATTATCATCGTCTGCGCCTTTTTTCACATCCTGAGCCATTTTCAAGTTCTTCTGGAGCATTTTAGAAAGGATGTTCGTCGCTAGCATTATTTCTTGATCACCCTGCGCTAAACTGCGACATTGGGTAATCGCCGTTCTTAATTTATTGCCTGTTTTGCCTGTGATCTTAGTTGGTACAACAATCGTGCATGCCACATCACTCGGTAAAAAAACATTCTTTCCCTCTTTTTCTGCAAGTCGAGATAAATTGTAAAACGCATGACCATATGCTTTGCCACGGGACATTTGGCTAACGTTCAACTGTAACTCTACGATGTGAGGGATATCGTGACCTTTATACTTAATCATGACCTTAAGGAAGAATTTGATATCTTTATACTCGTCTTCTATTCCCTTCGCCCAAAGGTCTTTAACCGCAGGACTCTGCTTTGACTTGAGCGACGAGTATTCTTCGCAATGGTAGATGTAATCACGAAACGCCAGCATTTGAGCCACTGTCGTAAAGACAATCGTTGCTCGGGCAATGTCTTTAACTTCAAATGGAGACTTCATGCCCGATTTGTCATTGGCAGGATTAGCTAAATCAATACCGCACTTTTCCGCTACTCGTTGCTTCGTTTTTAGAGGTGCCCGCTTATAAGCAATCGCTTTACCTTGTTCGTTTTTAACGTTATTGCTCAACTTTCGCATAAACTCTTGCAACTTCGCGTTTGCCAAAGCGGCTTGCTCCAAAAGCTCATCAATTTGCCCACGAGGATCAGTTGGTGGGGTTAAAGTGGTTTGTGAGACTATTTCTCCACGGGTGTATTTAATTGGCATCTTTGTTTACCTCTAATCTACTTTATTATCCACCGATCTGTACCGTTGGCGCCCCAATGACAATGGATCCACCGTGTGCAGTCGTATCTCCCATTCGCGCAGCAGGCATTTTACTCACCAATACCGTCGCACTTCCCTTAATAATGCTGTCTGGAGGACCTACGCAGACACACATATCTCCCATTTTTGCCGCAGGCATTTTGCATATCAGTACCGTCGGCGCACCGGGGCTTACTATTGGCCCTCCAACATGTGGAATCGGCGGTACCGCAGGTGTCTGCATTGGACATGTATGCATATCTGTCAAACGTGCTGCACAAGGCATTTTGTTCCCCTATTAACCTTCAACTGTTCCCGTTCCGCCGTTCGCCAAATCCATTGCAGAGCGAAAAACGTCTTTATAAAACAACTTATAGCCGTCCCATTCAGGCAGCGCAGCGGCGGTGTTGACCGCTCCTCCTACTGCTTTTGCATACAAAAATTCGGCAGGCATAACAATCGGGTTATCAATTGGAGCGATACTGCCCGATCCGCTCCAAAAAACCGCCATACCAAGCCACTTTGAAGCGCTTTCATTCGGAAGTTTTTCAATCAAAACTTCAATTTGTCTTCTGAGCGGTTCTGTAGGGTTTTTCACCCATGCAAGAGATGCATCAAGCACTTGTTTTTCAAGTGGTTTCAATACCTCTGTTCGCTTGCTAACGCCAATACACGCCCACCAAATAGACTCTCGCATTGGCAATGCATGTGCCCAAAAATTGGCGAGATCAATATTGGCTTCCAACTTAAGAAGATGCGTAACCAACTGCTCAGGCGACAACGCTGGATCGACCGTTTCAACCACGTCATCAGACAGTTCAAAGTGTTTGAGTATGGGCGCAACTGCTTGAAAAGGAACTTTCTTCATCACTAGTTCACCATCACTACGCCGCCTTTTACGGTCGTCATTCCACTTGCCGATATTTCTGCCGTTGCGTTGCCTTTCACTGTTGCTCCAACATCGCCTTGCATCGTACAGTTCAGCCCTTTGATCGTGACACCTGTCGAGCCTTTTGCACTTAAACTTGTGCCAGCCTGTAGAGACATTGACGTTCCGCCTTTTGCACTAAAGGAGCCATCAGACTTGATCGAAACAGAAGTGCCTGATTGACTCAAACTACCTCCATCAACAGACACTTTAGAGCTGCCTGAAATTTCGACCGTTCCACTCGAAATTTCTATTTTGCTACTGGTCATCACGATCTCACTGCTGCCCACCTTTAACGTGATTTTGCTGTCACCTTCTAAGGTAATCTCTTTACCACTTTCCGTGATTTTTTCAGTCGCTGTTAACGTGTAGTTCTTTTCAGTTTTTACACTAACATCTTCTTTTGCAGTGAGACTGTGCGTTTTCTCTACGGTTTGCTTTATGTTCTTTGTCACCGCTAGCGACATTTCACCGCCCACTGTTTCAGTGTGGTCGTTAACAATGTCACTCGTGAGGTCTTTAGCGGCGTGCATATAAATCGATTCGTTGTCTTTTTTATCATCAAATCGAAGTTCGTTAGACTCACCGACCAATTTGGTTTTTACACCGCTCTGGGTTGTGTTGGCAGTAGGGTATGGAGGTTTGTTTGTGTTGTTGTAAACACTCGACACAATGACAGGCTGATCAGGGTTACCGTTAATAAAACTGACAAGCACTTCTTGCCCAGCGCGCGGTAAAAACTGCATTCCATAACTCCCTCCCGCCATTCCTTGAGCGACCCTTACCCAACAACTGGTTTTATCGCCAGTTTCCGGATCCCAATGAAACTTAATTCGAACTCGACCCAACGCATCATTTGCAGGCTCGCCATCCTTACTTCCCGCAACAATTGCTGACTGAAGTCCGTGAACCACGGGTTTTTCCTGCATTACTGGATAACTTTGCTGATCTTCGGGTATACAGATTAAGGAATTATTAACTTGGATCCCTGAATTTCCGCTTTCTTTAAACTCAGTATGAATCTTTGATACGAGATAATTTCCTTTATCGCTGCTATTTGGGTGCGCATTGAGTTTTAAATAGTGACCTACACACAAGTCAGCAGACTCGGTCTCAGCTAACACTTTGTGATAGTCTGAATCCAGTTGCCCACGCTGTATATCAGCAATTGAAGAAGCAAGATCCGTATACGCCCCTGTTTTACTGGCGGATGGGTAGAAATACTCAGTCAACTTGGTATTGCCCGATATTGAGTATTTAGACTTTTTAGCTTTACTGGTAACCAGCTTAGCTTGATTATAATCGTAAGCCGTTAGCTCAACAGAAGCACTGTGAAATGCGTGCTCTCGTTGCCATTTATTTAGAACTTCGTAGTCACCAGTAGGCGCGGCAGCATAATCAAGTGTTGCCAAATCGTCTTTAGCGAACGGTTTAGAACCATCCTGAAGATATAAGGTGCTTGCTTTGCTGTCTTTACCAAAGTAAAAATGAACACCTTCTTCGGCTAACAATCGAACGACAAAATCAAAGTCAGATTCATTAAATTGAACGCAGTATTCTCGCTTCGTTGAGGGCATACTTTTAACACTGTAATCCCCCTTAAAGCCAAGATCATCGAAAATAGAGGTAACAATCGTTTGCGTAGTTTGCTCTTGAAACACTCGGCATTGGCGTGAATGTTTGAGTAGAAAGAGCCAAGGCTTGACCGTCAGTTGAATCGTATAATATGTAGAATCAATGCGTTGTGATTGCGCTTGAGCTTTAACCACATAGCCTTTGAATTGACGAGTACTGGAACGACTGCTTCCGACTACGTTGAACACATCGCATGAAATGTCTTCGCCAATCCAATCAGATGGTGCTGATGTGGTGACCAATACATCGACAACCCATTCATACTCATCGCTAAGCGCTTCCTCAACGATAAGGTTTGTTGCAACAAACTCAGTGTTACCTGAATCCTTTACAACTAGGTAGCTGCCAGCGGGATCAACTAATTCGTTCATTTACTTACTCGCATCCTTGCCATCAATATTGACCAGATCAGCAAACCTGAGCAACTGAATAGGGGGGTAAAGCGACATTTGTCGCGCAACTGCCATGTTGATAGACATAGAATAACTGCTTAATTCAGCAATTGGCAGCTCCCCGGGAACCGCACCATCAAACAGGATTTTACCTGCTTGGTTGGCTGCCAGCTGTCCAACTAAGTAGTATTTATTCGATACTGATATCAATGCCGAAGAGCCTGTCACCATTGAATCATAAGCACTTGCAACGGGCAGCCCATACTTTATCGCCGCCTTTGTAAACTCATCGCTGTTGGTTTGGTTGTATGAGCTGGATCCCACATAAATAACATCTGCGCCTCTCTCAGCGAGCTGAGCCATTTTGGCATCAAACTGATTCGGCAGCGGTTTACCCGATTCGTCTAGATCATACACTTGTGTTACAACTTCGAAGTTCATTTCCTTTGACAGAGCTTCCAGCTTTTGTGTATTTAAGACAGAGTTCAGCTCTCCAGACGAATACAACACTCCTACTTTATCGACAGGAAAGTACTCTCGCATTGCTTTAATTTGAACATCTTCGCCCACACGGTTACGAATGCCCGCTACCGTTGGTCTGCCACTGGTGTTATGAGATTCAATAATATCGGCACCAAGAGGGTCTGCAACAATCATAAACATGACTGGAATATCGCCTAGCTTTGTTGCTGTACCGTATTCTTTTCGAGTACCAATTATTGCTTTACTAACGCTGGTTCCCCACGTAACCACCAGATCAGGGGAAAGCGTTTTGGCTTCTTCTAAAAAGCCCGCCAGCTTTGATCGATCACGGTTAGCATTTCGAACAATTATGTCTACAGGCTGGCCTTTCAAGTAATCGTGAAAGCCTTGGCATGCCTCTTCACACCCTCGCCAAACGGTCATAAAGACAGTCTTTTTATTGTCTCCATTCTCAGCCGCAAAAGCATTGGAAACCAAGACGAGCATCAACGTAAACATTACACCTATGAATTTCATGCTGACGCCTCCTCTGTATCGTTCGATGAAGTTGAGCGCAGAAAAATCAGCGTGCATATACCTGCCGCGATGATGCCGACACCAACAAAAGCCATAGCCTGACCGAAGTCATAAAACGAAAGCAGGAATGCAACAATAATAGGCCCTAGTACACTGCCGATACGTTCAGATGTTCTCAAAATACCCAGCACCTCAGTACGACCTACTTCAGGCGTGCTTTCTGATGCTTCGAGTGCACATGCAATAAGTGGTGCTTTAAGAATCGAGTGCGCGATACCCATTAAGGTTACTGCCAGCAATATTTTGAACAGCGACGCTTCGCCATAAAGGGAGATTAAAATAGCACCCGACAGGATCGTACCAAGCACCACCAGCTCGCGCATTTTTTTCGTTTTGTCTGCAATACCTGAGGCAATGGGACTGATCGGAATGATAATCAAGGAATAGATCATCATAATTCGACCGATTTCAGACTGACTTGCATCAAGCGACACCAAATAGAGCGGAACCATGAAGTACAAGAAACCAGTCAATACAATTTTTGCAGGGATCGCACAGCAAACAACCACTGCAACGAACCGCACATTTCGAGCGAGGTATTTAAGACCACCTTTTTGACCGGCTGCTTTTTTCGGACCGCTAACACCGCCTTGAAACATGCGCCACGCCAGAACCCCAGCAAAACAAGCCAAAACAGCAGATACCAAGAAAACAGGCTGATAACCAACGCGATCGGCAATGATCGCCCCCAACGCCGTACCACACATGGTTGCTGTCATGAGCACACCGACAAAAATCGCCATGCCTTTTGCTCTATTTTCAGGTGTCACAACGGCCGCAATATAACTTTGACAACTAATAGTGATCACTGCATATCCGAGTGCTGTGATGCCCCTAGAAATAACAATATCGACACTGTCATTTGCAAAGGCACACCCTAAATATCCAGCAACAGCAGGAATAAGACCAAGCAAAAACAACGGCTTCTGGCCCCATCGGTCAACCCATTTTGCTGCAAAAGGAGTACATACAGCGATGACGAACATAAACACCGAAATTGGAAGACCTAGCATGACATCTTCCGACACCCAAGAATTCGGCTCGTAGAATTCAGCAACAAACAGCGGCATAAAGGACTTTTGCAGCTCTTCGGCAAACGAAAAAACAAACAAAGGAATGCGAGCATCGACGATATCGCCTCGTTTCATTCCTAAGCTATTCTGCAGTTTAAATTTCTCAGCAATGTTTCGAAGGTTATCCATCGCCTTATGTTGCTCAGTGGAAAATCGATTCATCAATCGACTAAAGCGCCCCTGAAGTTCTTTAGAATCCTCATTTAGCCGCTCTGCAAAGTGACCAATTGCACCTTGAGCGGGGGCTTTGTCATTAACTGAAAAGTCACCTGCAATTTGCCGTTTAAGAATGGATTCAGATTCTTCAAGAGGCCCTGATATGTAAAACATAACAACGACCATCACGACTTCAAAGCAGACAAGAAGAACCGCTACAAGTACGATAGCAATATCGAAAAAGATGTCGGTGAGTTGAGATTGAACGTAATTTGAACTTAACCCCACATAAACAGCGCTATCAGAAAGCCCTTCTTTTTCTAAATTCAGTCGATAAATATCATCTTGTTTTTGCTCACCGCTTTTCAAAAAAGACGGTAGGAGCATAGGAAGCTCATTGGCTACGGCCGTTAGACGCTCACCGAATGATGCATTTAAATAACGAGCCGAGTTTTGTTCGAAAACTGAGTTATCAACATTACCTAACGAAGGCACTTCTCCAACGGAATACAAAACCGTTTTTTTGCTCGTAACAGCAATAAAAGTCAGCTCAGGGTACTTGGAGATGGTGTCTTCTAAATAGCTATCCATACCGCGAATTTGATCAAAAGGAACACCGGCAGTTACCGCAAGACCCACGTCTTCGTGAACGCTTTGAGCAATGGCGTTCGCTTTTTTCAACAATTCCGGTTTAACCGCAAAGTTAAACTCAACCAACGTATAAACAGCGCTGAGAATGGACGCAAGAAAGGCACTAATAACCGTGATCAAAATAAGGCGACTGTTAATCAGGCTCGCCATGCTTTTCATCTTATTATTCATCGTTTTATCTCACCTTCTTTCGCCAAGCTATTGATGCGTTCGAGCTCGTCTGAGACATACGACTTCATCTTTTCGCTTTGCTTAATCTGTTCAGCAATGTTGTGAGACATGGATCCATGTGCCGCGCCGTCAAGCGCTTTCTTTTCACCTGACGAATACCCATGAATCAATTTAATGACATTAGCTACGTCGGCAAAACCAAAACGAATGATCAAAAACACAACAAGAGAAAATACAAGGAAGATTAAAATAGTCGCTTCCAAAAGGTGTAAACGGACTAAGGCATACATGCCATAAAGAGCCGATTTATCGTATTCAATGACAACACTGCCCGCTAAGGAGCCAAAGCTGTTCGTAATCTGCAACCCACTGTACAGTTCAGAGTCATTACTGAACGTCCACTTAGCTTCATTCGATTTAAGCGCTCGTCTGATGACATCCTGAGAAACAGGGACATACTCACCTTCGTCTGCACGTGATTGATACACAAGGCCACCTTGCTGATCAATCAGTGAAATAGACAAAACATTAGACTCTCGATGCCTTGCTCTATCAATTTGCTCTTTTACGTTATCCGCAGATTGAAACGAAATTCCCAATCGCTCAGCACGCTTGATGGACGTTTCTAAGGAGGCGGAAATCACCTCAAGTTTCGAAGAAACCACACTCGACATTAAACTGTCGAATTTCATGTAATTCATTAAATAGAGAAGACTCAAAACCGAGAGTAAGATCAACCATACAGTGATCACCAACCTCAAATGAACTTCAAAGAAAGTCCTCATAACCGCTCAACCCCTGGGTAATATCATGAATAAGGCATATTCATAATACGAATAGTATTTGCAGAGTTTGCACTAAATATGCAGTAACGTCATTTTTTAATTCGAATTTAAAGAGTAGATTGCAATCGATTAAATAAACACCAAATTGAAACAAATTACCTTCATACTCATTTTCACGCTCAACATGCCCCATGTTAGAAGGCCTTTATTAAGAAAAAATTAACTTATAAAAAAACATATTCGATTTTCCATATATGAGTTTCCGTGCTACTGTTATGGTTCCATTAGCGTCGGCAATTAAACAAACAGCTTATGATCACTCCTGTGACGTTATTCAAATCTTTAGCAGACGAAACTCGTCTAAAAAGCATCCTTCTTATTACTCAAGAAAAAGAGCTTTGCGTCTGTGAACTGCAGCACGCTTTAGACGAAAGTCAGCCGAAAATTTCTCGCCATTTAGCTCAACTAAAACAAATCGGTCTCCTTCAAGATCGCCGAAATGGAAAGTGGGTTTACTACCGTATGCATGATGACTTATCTGGTTGGGTCAATGAGATCATTGCGCTGGCGCTTACGAACAATGCCAATTTTCTATCCACTGCTTCTGAAAGCCTGTTTGCTATGGGCGATAGACCAACGCGCATCGCGTCCTGCTGTGAAACGTAAACAGATGAATTAAGAACGCAGAAACACTCTTAGCCACGACACCCGACATAAACATTTTTTGGAGGAATATTGATGACAATTAAAGTAGGTATAAACGGTTTTGGACGCATGGGGCGACTCTCTTTTAGAGCTGCTTTTGACTGGGAAGGCATCGAGTTTGTACAAATAAACGACCCTGCGGGCGATGCTGAGACATTGGCTCATCTTATTAGTTTTGATTCTATACATGGACGCTGGCACCACGAAGCATCGTCAGAAAACAATACGATGATCATCGGTGAACACCACATTAATTGCACCCAAAACATGCAAATCGGCGACACTGATTGGTCAGGGTGTGACGTTGTCATAGAAGCCTCTGGCAAAATGAAAACTAAGGCTTTATTAAACGCGTACCTTGAACAAGGTGTAAAACGTGTTGTAGTCACCGCCCCTGTAAAAGAAGAAGGCGTTCTTAACGTTGTCATGGGCGTCAATCACGAAGATTACGATCCCGCTTCCCACCCAATAGTAACCGCTGCGTCTTGTACAACTAATTGCCTAGCTCCGGTTGTCAAAGTATTGCATGAAAAAGTTGGTATCAAACACGGCTCCATGACAACGATTCATGACATCACAAATACGCAAACTATTTTGGACGCACCGCATAAAGACCTGCGTCGTGCCCGCGCTTGTGGAATGAGCCTTATACCAACGACAACTGGCTCAGCAACCGCAATCACTCATATTTTTCCAGAACTAAAAGGCAAGTTAAATGGTCACGCCGTCCGTGTCCCATTGGCTAATGCTTCCTTAACGGACTGCGTATTTGAAATGGATCGCGAAGTCACGGAGAGTGAAATCAATTCTCTATTGCAACAAGCCTCCGAGAACGAATTAAACGGAATATTAGGCTTTGAAGAACGCCCTCTTGTGTCGATCGATTACCGTACTGACCCGCGTTCCAGCATCATTGATGCGCCATCAACGATGGTCGTCAACGACACTCAAGTAAAACTCTACGTGTGGTATGACAACGAATGGGGCTACGCGAACCGTACCGCAGAACTCATGCGCATGGTCGCAGAACTCGACCGTCGTTAATGCACCGAACCCTAAAACCACAACACTAACATCCGCTACGTGATTCCTTCCCCTTCGGGGGAAGGCCAAGATGAGGTCACTCTTTTCATGCGAGCACTGAGCCAGCTTCCAGCCAATGTAAAACAATATCTTGTTATAACAGGCAACTACTGGGCTTTTACACTGACCGACGGTGCATTGCGAATGCTCGTTGTTCTGTATTTTCACGACCTTGGGTACGGCCCACTGTCGATTGCCATGTTATTTCTGTTTTATGAGTTTTTCGGAGTCGTTACCAACCTCGTTGGTGGGTGGCTTGGCGCGCGCATTGGTTTAAACAAGACCATGAATATCGGCCTCGCCTTGCAAATCGTTGCACTCGGTATGTTGCTGGTTGAGGCATCATGGTTAACGGTACCTTGGGTCATGGCCGCACAAGCGCTGTCTGGTATCGCAAAAGACCTTAATAAAATGAGCGCCAAGAGCAGCATAAAAGTACTGGTCCCAGAAAATGCAAACCAATCACTCTATAAATGGGTTGCTCTGCTCACGGGTTCTAAAAACGCATTGAAAGGCATTGGCTTCTTTTTAGGTGGGGCTTTACTGGCTGCTTTCGAATTTCAAGGCGCTATTCTTATCATGTGGGTCGCACTGGCGATTGTCTGGCTATTCAGCCTTTGGGCTCTAAAAGACGATCTAGGGAAAGCAAAATACAAGCCTAAATTTAAGGATCTATTATCGAAAAGCCGAGCGATCAACACACTGTCGGCTGCGCGCTTATTCTTATTTGGTGCTCGCGATGTTTGGTTTGTGATTGCCTTGCCTGTATACCTTTCAATGACACTGGAGTGGGATCATTGGCTAGTAGGTGGCTTTATGGCCGCATGGATAATCGGGTATGGCGTTATTCAAGCCTTCGCACCGAATTTTACAGGCAAGAAACAAGGGAAAACGCCTGATGGACGCGCAGCGCTGTTTTGGGCATTGAGTTTAACGCTTATTCCCGCTGCGATTGCCTTATCGCTCGATGTATCCGAACAATGGAACACCACGATATTAATCAGTGGTTTGTTACTGTTCGGAGCGTTATTTGCTATCAACTCCTCCTTACACAGTTACCTTATTGTGCTTTATGCAAAAGGGGATGGAGTATCGTTAGACGTAGGTTTCTACTACATGGCGAATGCGATGGGGCGACTGATCGGCACTATCTTGTCAGGTTTACTTTTCGAAAGTTACGGATTGGTAACCTGTTTATGGGTATCTAGCGGATTTATTTTGATCACATCCATACTTTCAATATCCTTACCCAGACACAGACACAGACAACAACCTTGAGCACAGTTTAATTAAACCATGCTATTTAACTGCTATTCACTAGGCACAGCTAATCGATGATGAATGAAAAGACTCCAAACTGATGTCTTAAGGAAGTCCGCTTAAACTAATTTATTAACCTATTATCGAGTAAACACCATTCTTACCGCCCTGCCGTCTTCACCCCATGGCGTGATGTTTGTCATTTGGAGAACAAGTGTTCCATCAGGGCGTTCAGACAGTTTACTTTGCCACCCCCAGTTAGGGTTGTTCGGAACTTCATACTCATAGCTCAGCGTAAAAACCCCCCACGCTTGAGGCACATTTAAGCACTGCACAGATTCTTGCTGATGCCAGCTGTCTACCCAAACCGCACCGCTATCATTAAACACGAAGCTTCCTTGTTTTTTCTCGCCTTCAAAGGTCCAAACATAGTGAATGGAATCTGCTTTGATCATTAATTCACAAGGATACGTGTCGGCATTGTTGCCTTCAGGATCAAGCCATAACTCTCCGTTTCCGAGCCATTTTGTTCCTGACATTTTTTCAAGCCATTGCATTATCATAGATAACCTCTATTCAGTCGTATTTTCAGTAGGCTGCTTTCTATCGACCACTCATTTACCACCCGCATCTCTTAGTCAATAGTTCAGCCACAAACCTTATTCAGTACTCAAGGGCTGACAATGCTTCTAACCCTCTTTTCCAAGTGCGCCAGAAACGCTTTCACTTTCGCTAAGGGGTATTTTCTTCCCGAGTATAAGGCATATAAAACAAGATCCTCAGGAATACAGTCTAGCTCAACCTTAATAAGAGACCCTTGTTCAATTTCTGTTTCACATGCATGAATAGGGAGTATCGCAAAACCAAGCCCTCTCAGCGCTGCCGCTTTTGCCATTTGGCCACTGTTAACCTTGTAGCTAGAGACAACTTGAATAGTACGGCCATTTTGAAAATTCCACGGCATGCCCTGCAAAACTGATAGACTTGTGATACAAGGGGCCTTACTCAATTCCTCTACGGTTTGCGGCATTGGATGACGAGCCATTAACTGCGGAGCAACAACAATACAACTCGGCCAACGCATTACTTCCTTAGCAACCCAACCCGAATCTTCTAATTGCCCGCGACCAAACCTTAAGACAAGGTCGAACCCCTCTAGGAGGCCTTCGGTGGGGTTTAGTTGCGTATCACAACTGAGCTTTATTCGAGGATTTTGGAGGCAAAATTCTGCAACGATATCCGCTAAAAAAGACAAGTCAGGCATTATAAGTTTTAAATGACCCGCAAGTGAATCGCCATCAAGGCAAACTTCTTCCAGCAAATCATCGAGCGCCAATGTGATGGGGGCAATGCCATGATAGAGCTTTTCGCCTGCCGCTGTAGGCGTCATTTTTCGTGTTGTCCGTTCTAACAACCTTAAGTTGAGAGCTTGTTCGAGCAAAGCAACATGTCGGCTCACATTAGAAGTCGGCATCTGTAATTTCTGCGCAGCACATTTAAAGCTCAATGCTTCGTACACAGCCTTGAAACTAAGCAGCCATTGCAGCTCTACACTTTCTATCATCTTTTATCTCGCATTTTTTCCTCACACATTTATCTCATACCTGTATCACATACTTTAACCCCTTTTATTATCTCAAAATACGGGATTATTAAACCAAATAAGATAGGTTTATCCTATTTAATGGCTTTGTAAGAATACCTTCGAAATATACTATCGAGGTAGAAAAATGAACAGTATGAAAAAAATTATCATCATCGGGGCGGGGATATCGGGAATGGCCTTTGCTATTTTAGCGAAAAGAAAAGGCTTTCAGGTAAGCATGTATGAACGCGCTTCTTGTATCTCATCAATCGGGGCTGGCGTCACTCTGTGGCCAAATGCCATGTTTGTTTTAGATAAAATGGGGCTTTCAAAAACAATAGAATGTGCCGGAGGAGCCCCAAAGTTTACACGCCAGTATGACAAGGATGGTATTCAACAATCTGAATTAGACATTGAGGCGATAAATAGACTAAGTAATGCTCCCTGTGTGACAATATTTCGCCGTGACCTGCTGGCGATCCTCGCAGAAGCATTGGAGAAAATAGAAGTGAAGATTCACTTCAATCACGCCATTACAGAACAAGATATTGATAGACTAAAACAAGATGCTGATCTCGTGGTTGGGTGCGATGGCCGTATGAATTCACCCGTTCGAAAGTATCTATACACTGATAAAGTACTCCCTAAGTACCAAGGTTTCATCAACATTGTCGGTATCAGCCAGTTAAAAACCGACACACTAGATCACGCTATTCAAGATTATCGATTTAATGATCATGAAACCAAACAAGAACGCTTTGGCATTGTACCAGTGAAAAATAACCAGTGTTTTTGGGCCGCTGCATGGCGTACCGAGATGGACAAAGAAAGGCCGTTATCGGATTGGTACAGGGAAATGCATCAACGCTTTCAACTCTGGCCAGAAAACATTCGAAATGTGCTTAGCAGTTACGATAAACCATCACTCAATCGCATCTTTGTTCATGATCTAGATCCGCTGCCTTATTGGCATAAAGACAATGTAGTCATGATAGGAGATGCCGCTCACGCTGCTTTACCCACATCAGGACAAGGTGCTTGCCAAGCCTTAGAAGATGCATGGCATCTTGCACAGACTTTAGAGACAGAATGCGTCCAGAAACGCGAAATTGATTTGGACAGTAAGCTGAATACATTCTTTCAAAAACGTATAGCGAAGACCACATCTACTCAAACAATAGGCAGGCAGCTTGCACGACAGATATTCGATATGAATACAGAACCAACGTTAAATCATAAGGCGATTTCAGTAAATCAACTCACTCAACTGTGGATGCAAGGGTTAGAAGTTTAAAAAAACATCCCTTCGACAGGCTCAGGGAACAGAATTATGGTTTAGAGACCAACATTGATAAGGTAAAAAGCCAAACTGCTGGCTGAGCTTGTCGAAGCCTCTTTGTATACCTTTAAATCGATGGTATTAAGCTCCCTTCGACAGGCTCAGGGAACAGTTATTGTGGCTCAGGGAACAGTATTGTAGCTAAGGGAACAGAATTGTGGTTCAGAGACCAACATTGATAAGGTAAAAAGCCAAACTGCTGGCTGAGCTTGTCGAAACCTCTTTGTATACCTTTGAATCGATGGTATTAAGCTCCCTTCGACAGGCTCAGGGAACAGTTATTGTGGCTCAGGGAACGGTTATTGTGGCTAAGGGAATAGTTATTCTAGTTAAGGAAGCAGCATTGACGATGCGATCTACAATCAATCTACCCAATGCCTTCCTTGAATAATTACTTGTTCAACATCGCCTTAAGCGCGGAAAGAGACGCTTTACCTTGTTCTTTCTTTTGTTGTGCTGACTCATCCCCACGACCTTCCCATACAAGGTCTTCTTGAGGCAGCTCATCTAAAAATCGGCTTGGGAGACAATCAATCTCTTCTCCAAATTGGCGGCGCTTCGAAGCCATGGTAATGCATAAGGTGCGTTTAGCTCGAGTAATACCAACGTAAGCGAGTCGTCGCTCTTCTTCAATATCGTCATTTTCGATGCTGTTTCTATGGGGAAGCAGCTCTTCTTCGCAACCAATCAAGAAAACGTGAGGGTATTCAAGCCCTTTGGAAGCATGTAATGTCAGTAGTTGAACTTTGTCTTCATCTTCCTCCTCTTCTTGACGCTCTAGCATATCGATCAAAAGAAGCTTAGCAATCGCTTGATCTAGACCCGCATCAGCGTCTTCTTCCCACGCGGACTCCATCATACGTTGAATGGATTCAATCAAAAAACGTACGTTTTCAATACGACGTTCAGCTGCTTTGGGCGAGCTTGCTTGCTCTTGCAGCCAACCATAGTAGTCGATGTCGTAGATCATTTGTTCGATAACAGGAATCGGAGAGCCTTTCTCCAAACTTTGACGCAAAGTGTCCATCCACTTAGTAAACTCTTGAATACTCCTAAGAGGTTTACCGGTAACACTCTCATCCAATGCTTTATCGCCTGCTGCGGCAAGTAAACTGACCTTAAGCTGATTCGCCAATAAGCCAACTTTTTCTAACGTCGCTGGACCAATGTCACGACGAGGAAGGTTAATCACTCGTAAGAACGCATTATCGTCTTCTGGGTTCACCAATAACCTTAGATAGCCCATCAAATCTTTTATTTCAGCCCGCGAGAAGAATGAGGTTCCGCCATTCATTTTATAAGGAATGCGATATGCCTGAAGTTTAATCTCCAACAACCGGGCCTGATGATTCCCGCGATACAATACAGCAAAGTCTTTGTAGGGAATGTCATTACGAAGATGCTTTGCCTGAATTTCTGCTGCAACGCGTTCACACTCTGCGTCTTCATTTCGTGTCACCATCACTCGTATCGGATCACCGATCCCCAAATCACTCCACAAGGATTTGTCGTAGACGTGTGGGTTATTCGCGATCAAGGTATTGGCTGATTTTAATATCGTTTTTGTTGAACGGTAGTTTTGCTCAAGCTTTACCAGCTTTAAGTTTGGGTAGTCGACTGACAGTTGTTCTAGGTTCTCAGGACGAGCGCCTCGCCATGCATAAATGGACTGATCATCATCCCCAACCAAGGTAAAACAGCGGCGAAAACCAGCTAAAAGACGAATCAATTCGTATTGACTGGTATTGGTATCTTGACACTCGTCGACCAACAAATAGCGCACCTTCTTCTGCCACTTATCACGCAACGCTTCATCAGACATCAATAAGCTGACGGGGAGTAAAATCAGATCATCGAAATCCACTGCATTGTAGGCACGCAAATATCGTTGATATTGTGCGTATACCTGAGCGGCTAGCAATAATTCTTCGGTGTCCGCATTAACAACCGCTTGTTGGGTTGGAATAAGATCATTTTTCCAATTGGAAATAGTATGCTGACAGTAGGCAGTAGAGTCCGTTTGACCATTAAATTCTTTATCTAGAATTTCTTTAATGAGTGCCTGACCGTCTTGCGCATCAAACAGAGTGAAGCCTTCTTTCAGTCCTGCCTTTCTGTACTCCCGACGCAGTATATTCAAGCCGAGCGTATGAAACGTCGAGATACTTAAGCCACGGCTTTCTTCCTTAGAAAGCATACTAACGACGCGTTCTTTCATTTCTCGTGCCGCTTTATTCGTAAAGGTCACGGCAACGATACTGGAGGCTCTGAATCCACAGGTTTGAATTAAATAAGCGATTTTAGTGGTAATTACGCTTGTCTTTCCTGATCCCGCACCAGCAAGCACCAAGAGTGGACCATCAATTTGTTTAACCGCTTCTAACTGGCGATTATTGAGGCTTTTTAATCGCTGTGCAATTGAAGGTATAGCTTGGCTCATGAGGGACTCTGCGTAATGGACGGATTGAGATATTTTACCTGATCATCAACGCAGTGGCACTCATTTGTCTTTCGCGTTTTTCCTCAAACAACATAGAAAAAAACGTAATCAGACTTTCTTCTCTCGTCGACTCCAGTATCCAGCCAGCAACGAACCGGAAATATTATGCCAAATACTAAAAATGGAACCGGGAAGCGCCGACATTGGCGTAAAAAACTTGATTGCAAGCGCTGAAGCTAATCCTGAATTTTGAAGCCCGACTTCAAATGCAATAGTCCGACACGTTTTGTCATCGAAACCTAAGGCAAAAGTCACCCAATAACCCAGCATTAAACCTATTCCATTGTGAAGCATCACGGCAAACATGACGGACACACCTAGAGTTGAGAGATTATCAGCACTCAATGCCACAACAATCGCGATGATAAATACAATGGTAAACATCGAAACATAAGGGAGAATACCGTTAATTTTTCTAACATATCGATTTAAAAATGTATTCGCTAATACTCCTACGGCGACGGGAATTAACACGATTTTAAGCAGACTAATGAACATCGTGTAAGTCGGCACATTTACACTTTGGCCGATGAAAGCAGACACCAACAATGGCGTAAGTATGACACCCGTTAACGTTGAGATAGCTGTCATAGAAACTGAAAGCGCGACATCCCCTTTTGCTAAGTAACACATCACATTGGATGCCGTGCCACCAGCAACACTGCCCACAAGCAGCATACCAATGGTAAGTTCAAGGCTAAAACCCATCACGGTTGCAATGCAATATGCTGAAATCGGCATCACTAAAAACTGCAAAATAACACCGACCATGACTGCTTTTCGATTTACAAACACTTTTTTGAAGTCATCAAGCTGCAACGTCAACCCCATCGACAGCATGATAACCATTAACAAAGGAACGATACTTAATTTAAATGAAACAAATAGATCAGGAATAAGATATGCACAAAACGATAACAAAACAGCCCAGAGGGGAAACAACTGCACAACCATATCAACAATCTCCAATGTTGAAATGCCTCGAATCCTTATATAAGAGACATATGATATAAGTAAAAGCCATTTTTACTGGCTAATACGGTCAGAGTCAACCAAGTCACCGAATCTTTATAAAATGCATTATCTAAATACATTAGCCTAAATACATTAGCCACCCACAGCGGCTGATAACATCTTTTCCATTTTTCGATACCCAAGTGATTCCATCAAATGCTTACGCGACACATCAACACCTTCCAAGTCAGCGAGCGTGAGTGCCACTTTCAAGACTCGATGATAAGCTCTTGCTGAGAGCTTTAATCTTTCCAAAGCTTGTTGCATGAATGCCTTATCGTCGTCATTAAGATTGCAAATCAACTCAAGTTTTCGACCTGACAAAAGTGCGTTTTGGGAACCCTGCCGAGAACGCTGTCTTGCCACTGCCTGCTCTACTCGTTCCCGAATTAACTTACTGGGTTCGCCTGATTCATTTTGATCAACCAACAAACTAGAGGGAAGTGGTGGAACCTCAACATGCAAATCAATACGGTCTAAGAAAGGAGCTGACAATTTTTTGAGGTACTTCTGGCTTGCCTGCGATTGATAGTAATCTTGCTCGCCTTTGTAAGCTTCGTTACTTGCATTCATTGCCGCCACAAGCTGAAACCGAGCAGGGTAAGATACTTGACCGCGAGCGCGTGAGAGGTGTATTTCGCCATTTTCCAACGGTTCACGTAAAACTTCTAACACTTTACGATCGAATTCCGGCAACTCATCAAGAAATAACACACCTCGATGCGCTAAAGAAGCTTCACCGGGTTTCGGAATGGAACCGCCTCCAACTAACGCTGCCGCGGAGCTTGAGTGGTGCGGTGAACGGAAAATCCGTTGCGACCAAAACCAATCATGACCCATTTTTCTGCCCGAAACAGATTGAACCGACGCGACTTCCAATGCTTCCTTTTCAATCATCTTAGGCATAATTCCCGGAAGGCGTGACGCTAACATGGTTTTGCCTGTTCCGGGAGGGCCTACAAACAACAAGTTATGTCCTCCAGCTGCGGCAACTTCTAACGCTCGCCGAGCTTGATACTGTCCTTTGACATCGGCCATATCGGGCAATTTCTTCGAAACACCTTCACATACATTCCGGCTAAGCTGACAAACAGGTAACTTACTTTGTCCCAATATATGTGCAGTCACTTGTGTTAAGAAGGCCGCATAAAGCGCATCAGACTCGACTAAACCGGCCTCCTGTTCATTTCCTGCAGAACAAATAAGCTGCCTGCCCGCTTTAGCGCATGCAACCGCAGAGGGCAGCAAGCCAGTGATCGCCCTTACATCCCCTGCTAAAGACAACTCTCCCAAAAATTCATACTGACGAAGCTCTGAATCTCCAAGTTGCCCAGATGCAAGCAGTATACTTATCGCTATAGCGAGATCGTAACGCCCACCCTCCTTCGGCAAATCGGCTGGAGCTAAATTGATGGTAATACGTTGCGTTGGGAATTCGAAATGGCTGTTTTGAATCGCGCTGCGCACTCGATCCTTCGCTTCGCGCACTGCTGCCTCAGGCAAACCAACGATATTTAATGCAGGCAAACCGTTTGATATATGGGTTTCTACGGTTACCAAAGGAGAGTCGACCCCGACACGGGCACGACTGTATATAGTAGCTAAACTCATGATCACTCCTTGATCAGTTTCCAATTGAAACGAACTTTTCGTCTCAACTGCCCTATTTTTTCAATAGGGCTTCCATTTTATTATTCAGTTTTCTCAAGTTCTTCTAAACGCGCCTCAAGCTCAACAAGGCGCTTTCGGTAGGTAGCAAGCATGTCGGCTTGTACTTCAAACTCTTCGCGCGTAACCAAATCCATTTTAGTAAGCGTCTCTTTAGCTACTTGGTGCAGTTGTTGCTGAATTTCTTCAGCTGGAATTTTGCCTAATGTAGTCGCAGCTTGCTCTAAACCTGCTCCCATTTGTTTGATAAATTGATCTAGCATACTCGCCTCTTGCATTAAGACTGACCGATAGGGTGCTTTTGGCACTGTTATCGCTCAAGTATACAAAGCAATGAAGAGATATAAAAAGAAATCTTCAATAAGCGCCAATTTGAACGACTAAAACCCTATGGAACACTCTATTAAGGTAGATTCGATTTGTTGACCAATGAATTGCACTAATTTCGCACACGGTTGGAATACGCTTTAATATCGTGCACTGACGAGAAAAAAGTGATCCGAGTTGGCAAGGGCTTCTCCTAAACATTAATAACAATGTCTAAAAAAACGCCTCTAAATAGTAGAAAACCAAATAGTTAACCCTTATTTAGAGCGGAAACAGCAAGGCAAAACACACCAGCACCAAAAAAGTGCGAGCGCACCATCTAAAAACAAAATATCCCTACAAAGTCGCAAGATCAGTGCTTACTTTTTTCCTCCTCTTTTCTCTAGCCCTTATGAATGCTCGCTCTAAGGATTATGGCACGCATATTGAATAGAGGACTTTACTCGCAATACGAGATAATCCTAAAACTAAGGAGATTGCCAGAATGAAGCTTATCACTGCCATCATCAAGCCTTTTAAATTGGATGATGTTCGCGAAGCCCTATCTGAAATCGGTGTTCAAGGTATCACTGTTACAGAAGTAAAAGGATTCGGACGTCAAAAAGGCCATACAGAACTCTACCGTGGTGCGGAGTATGTAGTAGATTTCCTACCTAAAGTAAAAATTGAACTTGCTATCGCAGACGATATGACTGATCAAGTCGTTGAAGCGATTTCTAGTTCTGCAAACACAGGAAAAATCGGCGACGGTAAAATCTTTATCGTTAATTTAGAGCAAGCGGTTCGTATTCGTACCGGAGAGACTGGGGAAGACGCGGTTTAAATAATAAAACCGTTTTAATCTTACAAGCCTTTAGGGGGGCGAAAAATGCAAGAAGTTTATCACTTACAATATGCTATGGACACCTTCTACTTTCTGGTGTGTGGTGCATTAGTTATGTGGATGGCAGCTGGGTTTGCCATGTTAGAAGCGGGCCTAGTTCGCTCTAAAAACACCACTGAAATTCTTACCAAGAACGTCGCTTTGTTTGCGATCTCTTGTATCATGTATCTAGTTGTCGGTTACCACATCATGTACGGTGGCGATTGGTTCCTATCTGGTATTCAAGACGTAGATGTTGCATCTACTCTATCTGACTTTGACGGTCGTGAAGGCGGTTTCGAAGGCGGCTCAATCTACTCTGGCGCTTCTGACTTCTTCTTCCAAGTTGTATTCGTTGCGACTGCAATGTCTATTGTCTCAGGTGCTGTTGCTGAACGCATGAAACTTTGGGCTTTCTTAGCCTTCGCAGTTGTAATGACAGCGGTTATCTACCCACTTGAAGGTGGTTGGACTTGGGGCGGCAACGATGTATTCGGTATGTACAACCTTGGCGACATGGGCTTCTCTGATTTCGCAGGCTCAGGCATTGTACATATGGCGGGTGCTGCAGCTGCACTAGCGGGTGTTCTTGTACTGGGTGCTCGTAAAGGCAAATATGGCCCGAACGGTGAAGTACGTGCGATTCCTGGTGCTAACCTTCCTTTAGCAACACTAGGTACATTTATTCTTTGGATGGGTTGGTTCGGTTTCAACGGCGGTTCTGTATTGAAACTGGGTGATATCGCTAACGCTAACTCTGTTGCAATGGTATTCCTTAATACAAACGCAGCAGCAGCAGGCGGTGCAATCGCAGCTCTTATCCTAGCTCGCATTTTGTTCGGCAAAGCTGACCTTACAATGCTATTAAACGGTGCGCTTGCTGGTCTTGTAGCAATCACTGCTGAGCCTTCTACACCATCTGCACTGGGTGCAACTCTAATTGGTGTTGTCGGTGGTTTGATCGTTGTTGTATCTATCCTAACATTGGATAAATTGAAAATTGACGATCCAGTAGGTGCTATCTCTGTACACGGTGTTGTTGGTGTTTGGGGTCTACTTGCAGTGCCTCTAACAAACGACGGAGCAACATTCGGCGGTCAAATCGCTGGTGGCCTAACAATCTTTGTATGGGTATTCGTTGCTAGCTTGGTTGTTTGGTTAATTCTGAAATCTATCATGGGCATCCGTGTCTCTGAAGAAGAAGAGTACGAAGGCGTTGACCTTGCAGAATGTGGTATGGAAGCATACCCTGAGTTCACTAAGAACTAAGATACACCTTAATCCAATCGCTTTATCGCAAAGATAGAGCTTGGATCAAGATAAAACAAACCCTCGCATCTGCGGGGGTTTGTTGTTTTTAGCCCACATTAATTACTTATCCTCTGTTACTATTAAACGTAAAATCAAATTGTTTAATTCCCCTCCTAGCCTCCCCCTTATAAAGGGGGAGGAACAGCGCTGAGATATTTCAATTTCCCTCCCCTTCATAAGGGGAGGGGGTGGGGTCGTTACTAAAAGCATAACAACTCAGAGACAAATAATGGCAAAAGCAAAAACAGCCTTTGTATGCAATGACTGCGGTTCCGATTACGCTAAATGGCAAGGACAATGTCAAGCATGTGGCGCATGGAATACACTTCAGGAAATACGTCTTACCTCTCCAAAAACATCTGCCCGAGTGGCTGCCACTCAGGACCCTAGACGACAAGGTTACGCAGGTTCTACTACCCAAGTACAAGACTTATCAGAAGTAAACCTTGGCGACGTCCCACGCTTTAGCTCAGGGGCCAGTGAATTTGATCGAGTGTTAGGCGGAGGTTTAGTTCCAGGTGGTGTGGTTCTAATCGGCGGGCATCCGGGTGCGGGTAAAAGCACATTACTTTTGCAAACCATGTGCTGGCTCGCTCAGCAGCAAGGAGCGCTTTACGTAACAGGGGAAGAGTCGCTACAACAAGTTGCCATGCGAGCACAGCGATTAAACCTCCCGACTCAGAATTTAAAAATGCTTTCAGAAACCAATGTCGAGTCCATTCTAAATATCGCAGAACAAGTTAAACCTAAAGTGATGGTGATCGACTCCATACAAGTGATGCATTTGGATGGCATTGAATCTGCTCCGGGCAGTGTTTCACAAGTACGTGAAAGTGCAGCGGTTTTAACCCGTTTCGCAAAGCAGACTCAAACAGCTGTCTTACTTGTAGGCCATGTAACAAAAGACGGTTCTCTCGCCGGTCCAAAAGTGCTTGAGCACATGGTAGATTGTTCTGTGTTGTTAGAAGGCTCAGAAGACTCTCGTTTTCGTACTCTACGTGGCATGAAAAACCGCTTCGGTGCCATCAATGAACTTGGCGTTTTTGCCATGCTTGAAAATGGTCTTAAAGAAGTTAAAAACCCAAGCTCCATCTTTTTAAACCGTTCAAAGCACCCCGCCGCTGGCAGTCTTGTTATGGTTGTTTGGGAAGGAACTCGACCACTTCTCGTTGAACTGCAAGCACTCGTTGACGAATCTGCGTTTGGTAATCCTAGACGCGTCACAGTGGGCTTTGACCACAACCGTCTCGCTATGCTTTTAGCCGTTTTGCATAAACATGGTGGCCTGCACACATCCGATCAAGATGTTTATTTAAACGTTGTGGGTGGCGTTAAAGTTGTTGAAACAAGTGCTGACCTTGCAGCTATTGCTGCAGTTGTCTCAAGCTTTAGAGATCAAACTCTACCGCATGATTTAGTTGTACTTGGAGAAGTGGGATTGTCTGGCGAAATCCGCCCAGTGCCATCAGGTCAGGAACGCATTACCGAAGCGGCTAAACATGGCTTTACAAAAGCAATCGTTCCAAAAACCAACTGCCCTAAAAAGCCAATTGAAGGTATGTCTGTCATCGGAGTCGAGCGACTTTCAGAGGCACTTGAAGCTATTTTTGGTTAGGTTTTCAGTCAAATATTACTCGTTGTGAGTAACGAGGCTTGAAAATAAATCTGGAATGTCAGCGTCATCAATGCCGTATGGTAATGATGACTCTGCGCCTTCTTTTTTTGTTTTATCCTGACGAGTCTTAATGATTCTTTGCCACCGAGAACGACACAATTGCAATACATGGCGGCGCTCCATATCCGTCATACCATGCCAATAAAAACGCTCTTCTCGACTGCGTAAACACCCTTTGCAATATCCTTTTTTACTGTTTTCGCAAACACCTCGACATGGACTTTCAATCGTAAAAAGTTCAAATTGATCCAAACTTTGCTCCTATTTAGCAACACAAACAGGCTTTCAATCTGTAGCAAGGTGAAAGTCGTAAATTTCTTCAGATGTAAGATAATAAATGCGCTCAGCTGGTGCGGCATTTAGTGAAAACCAGTAAAACCGTTCAGGAACGCCCAGCGATAGATAAAAATTCACATACTCTGCATGCACTGGGTCTGACATATCGATCACCCCCTCCATTTTAATACCACTGCTGGTAGAAGGACTGTTTTGATCTCGCCATGCATGTACCCCAACAGCGGCACCTGGCCCAATAGTTCGCTTTACTCCTCCTAAGAATAGATCCACTCCACCAGACAATACATAGCCAGTACGAGAAATATGAGTGTTTAAACCAAGACGCCTTATAAGACGAGCACTGTTCATAGTTGCCTCTTGATCTAAACTGCCTGGCACATCAACTAACACAAGTTCTGTTACATTTGGATGCTGTTCAATCATAGACTCTAGCGTGATCGAGAGGTCGCTGCCTAATACCCCTGATAAGTAGGCTCTATCGCCTTCAACTATCATTTGAATATTGTTATTTGCTCGAATAACCGAAATATTGGCATCTACATTTGAAGTATTTTGATTTCCTGTGGAAGAACAGCCCATAATAAACAGAGCAACCATCAAAATGAGCGGCCAAACTCCTGAAGTAGCCTGGATCCTTTTTCTACTTAGCATATATCCTCATTAGTCATTGGCAATGGAGCGAAACTGCGTAAGATCAAATCAAAACCGTTATTTCAGTATATACACTGTTACGAACTTCTAGAACGATCATGAAAAAAACAATAGGCTGCGAACATTCTCTCCAAAAAAGAGCACCCTCAATTCACTGTAAAAAATCGAATAAATCACGATATCAACTCTGACCTACAATAAGCATAGATTAGATAATCTTTCGAAGATTAAATACGTGCTATTTAAATCCTTATTTTCCAGCCTGCTTTTCCACGAAATGACACAATTTTCGTCTATATTTAGCAAGATATGAATTTTAGGCATACATGACATATATACACATGAATTCATATTCATTCAGACCAGATATAAAATAAAGTTATTAAATATTTCTTTGACGTTACGGAGTACCGCATGAACCGCTTTTTGCGTAAAACAAACCTGGTGGGCGCTGCCATAATTGCTGCAAGCTTAATTTCAGCCTGCTCTCCAGAAGAAACACAAGTCGTTGCCGAAGAAGTTATCCGACCGGTGAAACTTATTAACGTGGCTTCAACTGAAGCGGAAAACGTTCGTCGTTTTCCCGGTGAACTGCAAGCGAGCGAAGAAGCGTATTTAGCGTTTAGAGTTGGCGGACAGCTTTCCTCTCTAAATGTAGTATCCGGTCAACGAGTAAAAAAAGGCGACTTACTCGCAACACTAGACCCCACTGACTTTAAACTGCAGGTTGAGCTGTCGGAAGCCAACAATCGACTGGCTAAGTCTCAGTTTGGTCGTATAAAAACCATGCTAAAACAAAATGCGACAACAAAATCGCAATATGACGAAGCCAAAGCAAACCTTGATCAAACCTCCAATGCGTTAAAAAGCAGCCGAAATCAACTGGGCTACACCAAATTGTACGCCCCCTTTGACGGCGTAATTGCATCCGTTGATGTGGAAAACTTCCAATACGTCAATGCCACCCAAACGCTTATGCACATCCAGAATATCGATACGATGGATGTATTGTTCCAAGTACCTGAGCACATCGTTGTCAATATTCAGAATCCGACAACAGAAATGATTCCAAACGTTTATATCGACGCCTCTCCTGACTTTGAATATCACGGAATATACAAAGAGCACGAGACAACCTCAAACAAACAAACAAAAGCTTATGACGTTACTTTGGAACTACTCGAAAGTGATGGCGACTCATTATTCTTACTGCCTGGCATGACTGCGAACGTTGACATCGATGTAGGTAAATTACTCGGTAAAAAAGTTCATATTACCGTACCTGTTGAAGCCGTGATGCGTAAGGAAGATACGCAATCAAACACGTCATACAGCATTGTATGGATTTATGATGAATCTACTCAAAGTGTGTCATCACGCCAAGTTGAACTGGGTGAGTTGCAAGACGACAAAATTGAAATTCTGACCGGTCTTAACCCTAACGACAAAGTCGTTGCTGCAGGTATACACAGCCTTACTGAGAATATGAAAGTTCGTCCCTGGACACGAGAGCGAGGCATTTAAACGTGAATATCGCAGGCTATTTTATACAAAGAAAAGTCACTAGTTGGATGGTGACACTGATCTTGTTAGTGGGTGGTTCCATCGCATTTACTAACCTAGGTCAGCTTGAAGACCCTGAATTTACGATTAAAGACACATTGATCGTGACTCTTTACCCAGGCGCTTCACCAGAACAGGTTGAAGAAGAGGTAACTTATCCTATTGAACGGGAACTTCAGAACCTCCCTTACGTTGATAAAATAAAATCAACATCCAAAGCGGGATATTCTAAAGTTCAAATCACCATTAAAGATAAATATCGCGCGCAAGCTCTCAAACAAATTTGGGATGAAGTGCGTAAGAAAATTCGCGATATGTCTGGAACACTTCCTACAGGTGTTCAAACGCCAATTGTGATTGACGATTTTGGTGACGTGTACGGTGTTATGCTGGCGATACACGGTGAAGGCTACCCTTATAAAGATTTAGAAGATTATGTCGATTACCTCAAACGAGAGCTTGTTCTCGTCAACGGTGTCGCTAAAGTTGAAATTTCTGCCGAACAAGATGAGCAAGTCACAATTGAAGTGTCTCGCGCTAAATTGGCAACAATGGGCATCACTACAGATCAATTTAAATCTTTACTTGCTAATCAAAACGCAGTCTCCAATGCGGGCCGAGTTCGAGTAGGTTCTGAGTACATCCGTATTAGCCCAACGGGCGAATTCAAAGACATCTCTGAACTTGAAAACCTCATCGTAGGAACACCTGTTGAAGGTAAGTTAATCCGCTTAAGCGATATCGCTACGATTAAACGAGAATACGTTGACCCACAAGAGCACTATGTGAGCTTTAACGGATCTAACTCTTTATTGTTAGGTATTTCATTCAGCAGTAACGTCAACGTAGTCGAAGTGGGTAAGCGTATTGATCAACGCTTAGATGAACTTAAATACCAACAACCCGTTGGTATCAGCATGGATTCCGTTTACTTCCAGTCAAAAGAAGTGGATCGTTCGGTTAATGATTTCCTATTCAACCTTGTGGCTGCTGTCGGTATCGTTATCCTTGTCCTACTTGTTTTCATGGGCATTTACTCAGGCATTCTAATTGGCCTAATCCTATTGTTAACCATTCTTGGCACCTTCATTGTCATGAATTATTTTGGCATCAACCTTCAACGTATCTCGTTAGGTGGGTTAATTATCGCACTGGGGATGCTGGTTGATAATGCCATTGTTGTAACGGAAGGTGTGTTAATTGGCCTAAAACGAGGCATGACAAAGTTCGACGCTGCCAGCAGTGTTGTTAAACAGACTAAATGGCCCTTGTTAGGCGCAACTGTCATTGCCGTTGTTGCCTTTGCGCCAATCGGATTATCTCCTGACTCTGTCGGCGAGTTCGTAGGTTCGCTTTTTTACGTTCTGCTTATTTCCCTGCTCCTTAGCTGGGTAACGGCAATAACGTTAACGCCTTTCTTTTGCGATCTTTTCTTCAAAGATTCACAGAAGCAAGATGACGAATCTTCTTCTGAAGACCCGTATAAAGGCTTTCTTTTTGTTGGGTACAAATGGCTACTGAACATCGCAATGCGTTTTCGCTGGATAACCGTTGTGCTGTTGATCGCCGCTTTGTTCACATCAGGTTGGGCTTTTCAATTTGTAAAACAGGCATTCTTCCCTCCTTCAACAACACCGATGTTCTATATGAATGTTTGGCTACCTGAAGGAACGCATATTGACGCGACAAAAGACAAAGCCGAAGAGATTGAAGCTAAGCTGATTAAAGATGAGCGCATCGAGTATGTTGTTTCTACTGTAGGTCAAGGTGCGCCGCGCTTCTTGCTTACCTATTCGTCAGAGCAACCTAACTCCAGCTATGCTCAATTCATTATACGAACGCATACTCAGGAAGAAATTCCAGGACTTCTAAAAGAGCTCTATGCTCAGATGAACAAAGAATACCCTGAGATTCATGTTAAATTTGCTCGACTAGAGCTTGGACCATCTTCTGGTGCGAAAGTAGAAGCTCGAGTAAGCGGCCCTGACCCTGAAGTATTACGTAACGTAAGTGAGAAAATCAAAGAGATTTATCATGCTGACGGCGGTCTAGAAAACATCAAAGACGATTGGCGCCAACCGGTCAAAGTGTTACGTCCATTGTTTGACGATGTTCAAGCAAGACGCCTAGGAATCAGTAAAGCTGCACTCGATGACGTATTGCTAACTAACTTCAGCGGTAAGCAAGTTGGTACGTACCGAGACGGTACAGATTTACTTCCGATCATCCTAACGACGCCACACGATGAGCATACTTCCACGGCACAAATTCGTGATATGCAGATCTACAGCCCATCGTCAGGTTCATACGTTCGTCTTGCTACACTGGTAAGTGGCTTTGAGACGGTATGGGAAGATCCAATCATAGAGCGCCGAGATCGTAAAAGAACCATCACGATCATGTCCGACCCTTTAATTCTTGGTGACGAAACCGCCATGTCGGTCTTCAACCGCATTAGAGTGCCTATCGAGGCGATCGAGCTTCCTATCGGCTATAAGCTTGAATGGGGTGGTGAATATGAAAGCAGTAGCGATGCACAGGCTAATATTTTTAGCGCTCTGCCAATGGGTTACTTGTTCATGTTTATCATTACGATATTGCTCTTTAACTCGATCCGAATCCCATTAGTGATCTGGTTCTGTGTCCCTCTCGCGTTAATTGGCGTATCGTCCGGTTTGCTCGTTATGAACACCGCATTCAGCTTCATGGCGTTACTCGGATTTTTGAGTCTATCGGGCATGATCGTGAAAAACGGTATCGTTCTCGCGGACCAAATTAGCTACGAACGAGAGCAAGGAACCGAAATTTACGAAGCAATTTTCATCTCCGCAGTAAGTCGTGTACGCCCAGTTTGTATGGCTGCGATCACCACGATTCTTGGAATGATTCCTTTGCTTTATGATGCGTTCTTTGAAGGAATGGCCGTTGTTATTTCTTTCGGTCTTGGCTTCGCAACAGTCTTAACATTGATAGCGGTCCCGGTTTTCTACGCTATTCTATTCCGTGTTAAATATAGAAAACCTTCAGAGTTTGAAATTAGATAATCTTTAAACGGACTACCAGTTCCCCTTTTACTGGTAGTCTGATTAAGAGCGGTACAACTATGCATGAAGAAAACATAATGAAGCTCGACATTAAGCTATTAGTGTCCTTCATTACGATAATGGAAGAAGGCAGCGTCTCGCGCGCAGCGGAACGATTAAACGTGACTCAACCTGCGTTGAGTAAATCACTTCAGCGTTTACGCACTCTCTTCAACGACCAACTGTTTACGCGACAGGCTTATGGCTTAAGCCCCACAAGCAAAGCAAAAGAACTACACGATCGAGTTCAGCCGATATTGAACTCTCTCACCGATTTAATGAAACCCTCTGAACTCGACTTAAAAACACTAAGTCGCCGCTTTAAAATTCGCGCGAATGAGGGGGATTTAGAAACCTTTATTGAGCCTTTATTAGCGACAATCCATTACGAAGCGCCTGAAGTAAAACTCTCTATCTTAAATTGGGGAGACTCTAACTTTGAAGAGCTTATAAATGGTCAATGCGATATTGGCGTTGTTGCGGTTAATGATACGCCTAGCCATATTCGCAGCACGCTGGTTGGTTACATTGAGGCATGTCTGGTCGTTAGTGAATCTCATCCTCTGTACCATAAAGATGAACTTACCCTTGATGAACTCATGAACTATAAAATTGTGACTCATCATTTCAAAAGCTTAGAACATGCTTCCGCCCAAGCGATTAAGCAACGCCTAAAACAAAAAGGGTACGATGTTGAACCAAAGCTTGAAGCTGAAAGCCTCATGGTTACACTGCAAGCGGTAAAACGCGGTATGGCATTGGTTACTTCAAAATCGATTGGGGAATTATTCTGCTCTATTACAGAACACAAGGAAGGCTTCCACCCAGTAAAAGTGCTGCCTATGCCACAAGAAGCGATCGATCTAGACCCATATAATGGACGACACCCCATTCATATATGTTGGCATGAAAGATACAACAATGACGCAGCACACAAATGGTTGCGCAATAAAATCATCGATTCTATGCGCGAATCTCCATGGGTATTAAGCGAACCTAATACTGATTTACCTATTTAGATCGATTCACGTAACCATTCGAAACGTTGAATCTCCTCATCCTCGACCATAACATTTTCAATGAACATGCTCTTTGGTCGAGCCCACCACCCTCGTTCACCGTACAATGCCTGATAGATTACTAATTCTTCTTCCGTCTCGCTGTGTCTGGCGACGCGCTCAACCCAATATTCTGCCCCTTTGTAGTGGCGGTAAACTCCTGATTTCATAGCAATCTCAAAACTTAATAAATATTTAATGACATAAGGAAGTAGTAACTAAAAAGGCATCAAATTTATCTCTTATCATTGACGACTTCATTGCCTTCCTAAAAACGCTCCTAATCTTGGATCGCAATCCGTTAAAAAGCGAGCTTTTTAACGAGACAAACTCAATACAATCCATCGCCTCTTCCTCACTTACTCAAATTCGACCGAATATGTCCAAAAGCCAAAATATTGAGTCGCAATTTGAAAAGTTGCTCCCTACTTAATCTCGATCACTTAAGTAATAATTTAAGTATATAAAAAAACAATTGATTGCCTTAAACCGCACATCTGTTGCCCACGCCGTTTTTAGGAGTTCTACATGTACCTTGTTCGACCAGCAGATTTTCAAGATTTACCCGCACTAGAGCGTCTCGCTCAACAAGCTGGTATTGGGTTTACGAATTTCCCTGCGAATCGTGACAGACTGAACGATAAAATTGCATCGTCAAAACGCGCATTGCAGACGGACGTCGTCAACCCCGGCGATGAAACCTATTTATTTGTGTTGGTCGATGAAGCAACAGGAGATGTCGTAGGCACCTCCGGCTTAGAAGCTATGGTGGGTCTAGAAAGCCCATTTTACAGTTACCGCATTGATGAAGTTGTTCATGCCTCGCCACAACTGCAAATCCACAATCGTATCCCTGCGTTATTTCTATGTCATGATTACAGCGGCACCAGTCGAATGATGGCAATGATCATAAATAATCAGCACCAAAACCCAACAGCAATGTCATTGCTTTCTCGTGCCCGCCTTCTTTTTATTGCTAAGCATTCAGACAGATTTACGCAAAAGTTATTTGTTGAGCTTCGAGGCGACAGCGACAAACACGGCTACTCCCCTTTTTGGGAATCGTTAGGCAAACACTTCTTCAGTATGGATTTTAAAAAAGCCGATTACTTGTCCGGCGTCAGCAGTAAGCATTTTATCGCCGATCTCATGCCTCGATACCCTATCTATGTCCCAACTCTTTCTAGCGAAGCACAAGACGTAATTGGTGTCGTTCATGAAGACTCCGCAAAAACGTCGGATCTGCTTTTGGATGAAGGCTTCGAATTCAGAGGGTACGTCGACATCTTTGATGCAGGCCCCACCGTAGAAGCTCGAATACAAGACTTGAGAACCATCAGGGAACAAAAATCCGGAAAAACACTGATCTCCACAAAAAGTGAAATAGAAGCGAAGAATACTGACAGTGCATCTTACTTAATTAGTGCGGGACACCTTGAAGATTTTAGAGTGACTTCTGCGAGAGCCATATCGCAAGTTGCAGGTCTTAGTATTGATGATCAAACAAGTGAGCGGCTTTCAATAGGCTCAGGGAGTCAAATTCAATGGGCAACCTTATAAGGGTGAACCAAAACAGCTTTCAGCGACGTCCATCGAAAGCGACTAACCTGCACCGAAAGGCATGTGCGTTACTGATTCGCTTCTCACACAAAACTGAACAAGGAATTCTATCATGATGGTAATACGCCCTATTCAAATAGATGATATGACTTCGCTGTACCGTTTAGCAGAACAAACAGGAGTTGGCTTCACATCTCTGATCCCCGATGAAGTCATTTTACAAAGAAAAATTGAAGCATCACTGCATTCGTTCGCCAAAATGGAATTGAATCAACCAGCTAACGAAGACTATTTATTTGTATTAGAAGACACTGAAACAGGCGATGTTGTCGGAACAACAGGATTACTCGCTGCCGTTGGTTTGGAAGAGCCATTCTATAGCTACCACATTGGCACGACAACGCACTCCTCGCGTGAGCTAGGCGTGCACAACATTCATCCAACATTAGTGTTAAACAATGATTACACGGGAATTAGTGAGGTCTGTACTCTCTTTTTAGAAGAAAGTTATCGCCATTCCAAAAATGGACAACTGTTATCGAAAAGTCGATTTATGTTTCTTGCGCAGTTTCCAGAGCGCTTTACCGAGAAAATTTTCGCAGAAATGCGCGGGGTATGCGATAAAAACGGCCTATCACCTCTATGGGAAAGTCTTGGCAAACACTTTTTCTCTATTGAGTTCGAACGTGCTGACGAATTAACGGCTTTAGGAAGCAAGCAATTTATCGCAGAGCTCATGCCGCATAACCCAGTATATGTGAACCTTTTACCAGAATCAGCACGTGAAGTACTCGGTAAGGTACATGAAAAAACCGCGCCAGCCCGTCATCTGCTGGAGCAAGAAGGGTTTCGATTTGAAAACTACGTCGATATTTTCGATGGTGGCCCAACCATCGAAGCCAGAATCTCAGACATTCGCGCCGTACGAGAAAGCCGTTTGTGCTTATCTTCCGTAGGTACTCCAAAAGACGCGAACGAAGGCACACATTATCTTGTTTCAAACGCCAAGCTAGAGGACTTTCGATGCATTCTTATTCAGCGTGCTACTCCGCCAGGCAGCGGTTTAGTGCTATCCGATGAAGAAGCAAAACATTTAAAAGTCGATTACAAAGACCCAGTGCGCATTGTAGAACTGTCTCCACATGCCAGAAGGTAGTCATTGCGCTGACAACCTCAGATCGAGATAACACAGTTATTGCTAACGTTAGGAGTATACGATGAAACAGAAACACTTCATTAACGGTCAATGGCTTGAAGGTGAAGGGCCGACATTTACCTCTGTTGACCCAAGTAACGGGCACGTTTTATGGGAAGCAAATTCTGCCTCATCATCTCAAGTGGATGAAGCCGTAGAAGCCGCCAGAACAGCATTTCCCTTGTGGGCAAACCTCCCTATAACAGATCGCCTTGCTGTTATAGGAAGGTTTGTTGAACTGCTAAAAAGCCATTCAGAAGAGATTGCAACGGTTATCAGCCAAGAGACGGGCAAACCACTTTGGGAAACACGAACAGAAGCCGCTGCAATGGTAGGTAAAATCACCATATCCAAACAAGCCTACGATGAAAGAACAGGCGAAAAATCAACAGATATTCCCGGTGCAACAGCGAAATTACGTCACAGGCCGCATGGTGTTGTCGCGGTGTTTGGCCCCTACAATTTCCCTGGGCATTTACCGAACGGACACATTGTACCGGCCCTAATCGCCGGCAATACGGTCGTTCTTAAACCCTCTGAACAAACACCTGCAACCTCCGATCTCATTATTCAGTTGTGGGAGAAAGCAGGTTTGAGCGATGGCGTATTAAACCTTGTACAAGGTGAAAAACAAACGGGGGTTATTTTATCAAACCATATCGGAATCGATGGATTATTCTTTACGGGCAGTCCGGAGGTAGGACAGATAATTCACAAAAATTTTGCTGGTCACCCGGGAAAAATTCTCGCTCTTGAAATGGGTGGAAATAACCCGTTATTGGTCTCTGGACAGACGACTAACATTCCCGCGGTTGTGCACGAAATCATTCAGTCCGCTTTTATTTCCTCTGGGCAAAGATGCACCTGTGCGCGTCGAGTGCTTCTACCAAAAGGCAAACATGGAGATAACATTCTCCAGCACCTAATAGCAGCCACTAAAACCATCGTTGTCGATAAATACGATGCGACACCACAACCTTTTATGGGCCCCATCGTCTCTGCCAGCGCAGCCGATAACATGCTTTCAGCGTATGAATATTTAATAACGCTTGGCGCAAAAAGCCTTGTTCCAATGAAACGTGGCGATTCAGCAACAGGCTATGTATCGCCAAGCATCATTGATGCAACAGACATCTTAGACTCTCTACCAGACAAGGAATATTTTGGCCCTTTGCTCACAGTGATCCGTTACGATTCCTTGGATCAAGCCATGAAGGTCGCGAACAACACACAATACGGTCTTTCTGCAGGAATATTGTCGGACGATAAAAAAGAATATGAATGGTTTTTACAACACAGTCGTGCAGGAATAATCAATTGGAATAGACAAACTACCGGAGCGTCTAGTGCCGCACCATTTGGCGGAACAGGTGCGAGTGGAAATCACAGAGCGAGCGCTTACTACGCTGCCGATTACTGTGCTTACCCTGTTGCCAGTATTGAAGTAGAAACTCTCTCTATACCAGATACATTGAATCCTGGATTACGTTTTCCTAAGTGAGGAGCGCACTATGACAACGATCGAAGCAAATTTTGATGGTTTAGTTGGCCCGACTCATAATTACAGCGGGCTGTCATTTGGCAATGTCGCGTCGACGGGTAATACCTCCAAACCGTCGAATCCAAAAGCCGCCGCAAAGCAAGGTCTGGAAAAAATGAAGGCGTTGGCCGATATGGGCTTCGTCCAAGGTGTACTTGCACCTCATGAGCGGCCTCATATTCCAACATTACGCAAGCTCGGCTTCATAGGTTCAGACAGTGGCATTCTTGAACAAGCTTTAAAGCAAGCGCCAAAATTGCTCGCCGCGGTCAGTTCCGCTTCCTGTATGTGGACAGCAAATGCTGCAACCGTTTCACCCAGTTCAGACACGAAAGATGGCAGAATACACTTCACTCCAGCAAACTTAGTGAACAAATTTCACCGCTCAATAGAGCACGAAGTAACCGGCCGTATTCTAAAAGCAACGTTTAGCGATGAAGCACACTTTGCTCATCACCCGACGCTGCCAAGTGTAGAACACTTTGGCGATGAAGGCGCCGCCAACCATACGCGTTTTGCTTCTGAATACGGTGGTAAAGGGATTGAATTCTTTGTTTATGGAATGTCTGCATTCAATACCCAAAACCAGCGTCCGCAAAAGTTCCCAGCACGTCAAACGCTAGAAGCGTCTCAAGCAATCGCAAGAAATCACGGCTTAGACGAACAGCAAGTGGTCTTCGCTCAGCAAAACCCCAATGTTATCGACAAAGGCGTGTTCCACAACGATGTTATTGCCGTGGGCAATAGAAATGTCCACTTTTACCATCAAGAAGCATTTTTAGATTCCGCAAAAATGCAAAGCGATCTTCAAAGAGCTTGGAGGTTCACTGGCAGCACACAAAAACTTCACTTTGTTGAAGTCCCCAGTTCGGAGGTAAGTGTTCAAGAATGCATTCAATCTTACCTGTTTAATAGCCAGCTATTAAGTCAAAGCAACGACGAGATGATCTTAGTTGTTCCGAATGAATGCCAAGCACAACCAAACGTTTGGGGCTATCTTCAGCGCATAGTTGAAAACGACTCCCCTATTAATCAAGTGAAAGTCTTTGATCTAAAACAAAGTATGAGCAACGGCGGTGGACCCGCTTGTTTACGTTTGAGAGTTGTATTAACTGACAATGAAAAAAACGCATTGAACCAAAACACACTCATGAACGAGCGCCTGTTTAGAACGCTTAACCATTGGGTAGAACAACATTATCGAGACCGATTGGTCGAAAGTGATTTATCGGATCCCCAACTGCTTCAAGAAAGCAGAAAGGCACTGGATGAACTTACCCAAATATTAAAACTGGGCAGTGTTTATGACTTTCAACGTTAGTTTTGTCTTTACATGAATTGAGAGATGATTTGAATACAAAGACAGTATCTACAAAAGCAGCCACAGAAACGTTGGAACAAAGATGTGATTTAGAGATCAATCAGCAGATTTTGAAGGCATTAAATCAAACGTGCTTTCCATTTTTGAAGTAATTTTGCGGATCAATTTCGTGGAAGACAACAACGATTTCTTGCTGAGGCTCAACAACCGTTCTAACAAGTTCTTCAATCGAAGCTGCAATCGTAGGCTTTAAGTCATGATCAGTGTTGACCCATGATATTTCAAAGTAAGGAAAGCTAGAAGATGCGCCCGCCACACCAAGATAGATGGACTTTTCATATTCTAAGGAAAGTGCAGACGCCGAAATTTTGGTAATATCAGCTAGTTGACGAATAAGACGTTCCGATAGGAATTCAAGGTCTTCAAATGGCAAACCTCGTGCCCGAATGTGGAACATAGGTTAATACTCGTCTACATAATCGAATGAATAACGGTCGACAATATTACCGTCTTTGACGACTTCAACGGCCCAAGTGCCATCAAAACCGGGCATGAGTTTTTTACTCGACCAGACACGCCAACGATCGCCACCAATATCAAAGGGAATTTCAGCTTGTACATCGCCATCTAATAGCCAACGATGGATAACTTGGTTACCTTTCATATCACGTAAATCGGTAAAAAAATACACGCGCTGAATTTCGCCGTATTCAACCTTGATAACATTACCAATGTCATCAATCGGCTCTCTTTCTACAACATCAGAAGAGAATTGAGCTCGTGCGACATACCCTTCCGCCCATGCTTTTGACCCGACTGCAATGAAAACGAGTACAAAATATACACATGCTCGCTGGAAAGAATGTCTCATAGTATTTCCTTTATAGAATCTCAGTGAATGACCGTTAATCGAGTACCCTGTACTAATTGACCAAGCTAAGACACAAAGATTTCGCTCCATATCTTGCTATAACGTTGCACTCTTTTATCAGCCGCTAGCTCCACTCTGTCACTATGATCCTATCGTAACGGCATGACAATACAACAAACTATCACTTACATCTTTGAAATTTGTTTAGTCCTATCTCTCTGGATGAAACAATCTCAAAGACAGAAGCAGAGCAACTGCTTCCATCATCTATTAGTCAGTTTAGCGAAACTATTCTACGACATTCAAAGAGATTTACAAAAATTAACGACTATGACGATCCGCAATCGGTGTAGAAAAGGTGTATTCCATATCCCATGGGAAGCGAATCCATGTGTCCTGACTGACTTCAGTAATAAAGGTATCTACAAGCGGTTTGCCAGCTGGCTTAGCGTATATCGTTGCGAAATGTGCTTTTGGCAACATATCGCGAACTTTTTGCGCAGTGCGGCCTGTATCAACAAGATCATCAACAAGAATGAAGCCTTCGCCGTCACCTTCTACGCCTTTTAATACGTTAAGGTCACCTTGCTTCATTGCCGCATCTCCCTTACTTTCCGATCCGTAGCTTACGACACAAATGGTATCAATCAAACGGATGTCCATTTCACGGCACAAAATTGCTGCGGGGACTAATCCGCCTCGGGTAATCGCGATAATGCCTTTCCACGGTCCTTGTTCAAGCAATCTCCAAGACAATGCGCGGGCATTACGATGTAGTTCCTCCCAGGAAACGGGAAAGTCTTTCGAATATGGGTTCATAGCTGGCTCCTGCAATTTTAACTTCGTTACACCCTCAAGAGCGGAACTCAATGGGGAATCTTAGAAATAAACAGTGGTTAAAAATCACTCAATAATATTTAACCATGTAGTCAAACTTTAAATTGCAGCGCATTTTAGTCGAGTTTGATCAAAATTGCATGACACAGAGAAAAAAAGTTTCACTCGCCTTTTAATGATAAAGGCAGACCTGCTGACACAAACGTGACTTTGTCACATTTTTGCGCAATCTCTTGATTAAGTGAACCAAGTTCATCTGAAAATTCACGTGCGAGTTTATTCATCGGCATAATCCCCAAGCCCACTTCAGCAGAAACAAGAACAACGTCACAATCAACCGATAAAAGAACCTCAAGCAATGCGTTCTTGTATTGCTTAATGTCTTTTCTTGGCTCGTCACAAAGAAGGTTTGTTATCCACAATGCACAACATTCAACAATGACGGTGTGTGGCGTGCCTCGATATTGATCCGCAACCTCTTGAAGTGTTACCGCCAACTCTAAGGGCTCTTCAATCAGCTGCCAGCTCGTGGGCCTTCTTTGTTTGTGCAGCTCAACCCGTTCGAGTAGGCCTTCATCCAGCACGTTTCCATCGTCATCCGTCCACAGTTTGGTTGTCGCTATATAAGTAACGTTTCCTTCTCGTAGTGTCGCCCAGTTTTCCGCGTAAGCGCTTTTCCCGCTGCGAACCCCGCCCAGTACAAAGTGTTTCATGAAAGATCCTTTAAGCCATCACCGCGAATTAATCGAATCAAACCTTTATCAAGTTGATCCATTTCCGCCATTGCGGGTAACGCAACGCGAATCCAACATTCACCTCGACGAACATGTATTCCGACACGGTGTAACCAGTCAAAAGCCTGCTCAGTTTCTTCCTCTGTATCAAGCTGCCATGTATAAAACAACGCATTTGATCTAACAGCTTGGGAATCAAACACGGTATTCAGTTTCGGTCGAATAATCTGCCAAAAATGCTGATGCCTGATAGACAAAGCCTCTCTAGCACACGTTTGCCACTTTGAATCTCTCAGCGCTTTGGCAACAAGATAAAGAGCAGGCGTTGCGACCGCCCAAGGGCCGATGAGGTTGTTGATACTATTTGCGTATTCGTGAGCAGCAAACAAAAATCCAACACGGGCTCCCGGTAAACCAAAAAACTTTCCAACAGACCGCATAACCCAAACGTTCCCCAATGCGATGTCTTCAATGTGATTAGTCAGCAAACTATATTCAGGCGTCGCATCCATAAACGCTTCGTCCACCACAAGGTGCCGCGCTTCCAGTCCATCAATTGGGTTGTTCGATGTGCTGCGTACTTGAATTAGTAGCTTTTCCAACGTACTAACACTCGCCATCTCAGCCGTTGGGTTATTTGGATTTACAACAACAGCGGTAAACCATGTCGAATCGATTAATTCATCAAGATGTTCATAACTTTGAACCGAAAACCCCCACTTTTTCCACGCGAATGCATGCTCTTTGTAACCTATTTTAGGCACTTTAACGATTTTCCGAGCATTTTCTTTGATCGTTGTGTTGGCAGAAAAAAGCACGGGAAGCACTTCAATAAACTGTTGGCTGCCTGACCCAATTGCAATCGGCTTTACCTTAAAGTACTCACTCGCGGCTTTATAAAGCACATTTTGATCAGGCAGTTCATGCCATTCTTCGTTCGGTATATTGGGGATCGGCCACGGTTCTCGATTGCACGCTGAAGACAAATCTAACCAATCATCCGCCACGCCATTTGTAAGACGAGACCACCTTTTTAAATCTCCGCCGTGTTTTAGCGGGGTTAGATCAAAATGCAAATTACCACTCCCCAAAGATAGACCCCTTTATCGATTAATTTAATGGATTCTTTTAAATGATGCGGTGTAGGCGGTAACCCTTCACCAAGAACAGGTCGGTGTTCTAGTTTCCCAAAATACGGCGCCTCTCCCCCTAGCTCTACGCCCAAAGCGCCCGCTCCTGCAGCCATAACAGGACCTGCATTTGGGCTTTTCCATGTATGAGATTGTTGTCTGGCGCAGCGTGTGGCAGGTTCCCATTCACCACAAATTGCATAAGTGAACACAACGAGTCGGGCTGGAATGTAATTCATAACATCATCGATTCGTGCCGCGCACCAACCAAATTGAAGAAATTCTGAATTCTTGTATCCCCACATTGCATCCAATGTATTGCTTAGTCGATACACCAACGCTCCAACAGGGCCGAACAGCAAAAACCAAAAAATCGGCGCAAAGATCGCGTCCGCACCATTTTCAAGAACCGATTCAATCCCAGCTTTGGCGGTTTCGGATTCGTCGAGCGCAGCAGTATCACGACTAACAATTCGACTCACGGCTTCCCGCGCAATCACTATGTTACCTTCCTCAAGCGGGGTTAAAATCGCCTGTGTATGCTCTCGTAAGCTCTGCCAGCCAACACAAAAATACAGTACTAAGATAGACAGCAATGTATTTATCCAACTTGGCAATGCACCTACCATCAATACGCAAATTAGAGCCCATGGGATAACTGCAGCGAACCACGCGACAACGCCCATAAACCGCTGGTGAAATACACCGTTTTCTAATGGCAGTTGAAAGCGTTTTTTACACGCATCAACCCACTGCCCAAACCAAATGAGTGGATGCCAATTTTTGGGTTCTCCGATCATTCGATCTAAGACCAAAGCGGCAACAACGACAAACGCCGTTTCAGAAAAATGAGACACAAGAAAATCTATCATAATAAAAGGGTAAAAATTCACTCTAATTCAGGCAAAACAAGGTTAGAATTCTAACACTGATTTGAGCAATTTAAGTGAACACAATACATGACAACGTTAAGTTTGATGGTACAAGGCACTACGTCCGATGCAGGTAAAAGCACATTGGTCACGGCGTTATGCCGAATTATGAAGCAAAGAGGGCTCAAAGTAGCACCATTCAAACCTCAAAATATGGCTCTTAACAGCGCGGTAACGCCAGAAGGGCATGAAATAGGACGAGCTCAAGCTGTTCAAGCTCAGGCGGCGGGCCTAGAACCAAATGTTCACATGAACCCTATCTTGCTTAAGCCAAATACCGATACAGGCGCACAAGTTATTATTCAAGGGAAAGCAATCGGCAACATGAACGCCGTTGGTTATCACGAATACAAAACGATCGCGAAAGCCTCAGCGCTTGAGTCCTACTATTCACTTGCAGAAGACCAAGATGTGATGTTGATCGAAGGTGCAGGAAGCCCTGCTGAAATCAACCTTCGAGCACGAGACATCGCTAATATGGGGTTTGCAGAAAGTGTAGATTGCCCTGTAATCATTATTGCTGACATCGACAAGGGCGGCGTTTTTGCTCACCTAGTCGGCACACTTGAACTATTAAGCCAAGCTGAGCAAAAGCGCGTCATTGGCTTTGTCATTAACCGATTTAGAGGCGACAAGTCACTACTCCAATCCGGTTTAGATTGGTTGGAAGAGCGCACCGGAAAGCCTGTGATTGGAGTGCTCCCTTATCTACAAGGCTTTCATCTGGAATCTGAGGATGCCGTTGCTCACAATACCTTTAAAAAGACAGAAACTCGACTAAAAGTCGTGGTTCCGGTTCTGCCACGCACCAGTAATCATACTGATTGGGACGCATTGCGCTTGCACCCAAATGTCGACGTGACGATTGTTGGCGCAAACGAAGCCATTCCCGCTTGCGATTTGGTTATTTTGCCGGGAAGCAAAAGCGTTCAGACGGATTTGTCTTTTCTTAGAGAACAAGGTTGGGAACGTTACCTTAATCGTCACTTACGCTATGGCGGGAAAGTACTGGGGATTTGTGGAGGGTTTCAAATGTTAGGAGAAACACTGGAAGACCCGCTCGGTTTAGAAAATAAAACCACCAATAGCTCTGCTACTGGATTAGGCTTCATTCCGATGAAAACCGTGCTAGCAGAAGAAAAGCAGCTGAAATTACAGAAAGGAAAGATTGTAGGGCTGGCTGACAATAATGGTTCCGCTGCGCACGTAGAAGGCTATGAAATACATTCGGGTGTTTCCAGCTTTCACAAAGACATCAAGCCTTTGATCCAGCTAGAGTCGTCTTATGAGGGTTATATTTCACCAGATAAACAAATCATCGGCACTTATTTACATGGTTTGCTCGACCACCCTGAATCATTAGAAGCGACTTTAAAGTGGGCTGGCGCTAGCGACACGGAACACTTCGATTATCAAGCCTTTCGAGAACAGGAAATACAACGACTTGCTGATAGCTGTGCGCAACATATGAACATTGATGAGCTTATTGAATCTTGCCAAGCATTTGTAACGCAAGCTTAATCACTTCAATTGTACCGCCTATCGACGTTTAGCTTGATCAAGCTAAACGTCGATATAAGACTCTAAATCGCCAAATAAGCAGACATGCCAATAAGCTCAATCCTGCGAGTAGGCCTAAGTAGAAACCTCGAACCGTTAAGGTTTCTGCCCAAGGGCTATAGTGGGATAACCAATAGCCAAGTGGGATACTGAGACCAAACAACGACATACCAAACGCGATCATCGGCGTTCTGGTATCTCTCAGACCACGTAACGTGCCAGTAAAGATCGTTTGAACGATATCGGGAAATTGATAACAAGACGAAATGAGTAAGATTCCCGCTGTCATTGTCGCAACATCAACATCATTTGAGTAGATATAAGGGATCGACTCATAAAAGGCTTGAGTTAGCGCGAAGCACATACAGAAATACCCAATTCCCAACGCCAAAATGAGTTTTACTCGACGCATCACCCCCGCCATACCTTCATTAGAAATCGCTTTCGCAACCACAATAGCGGTCACCGCACTCATTGCCATAAGCGGTGTAAACAAGGTTGTTGAATAAGACATAACAACTTGGCCGGCACCCAGTGCTACATCCCCAAATGCCGAGATGAGCCACGTCATGGAAGAAAAAAGCCCTAATTCAAAGGCAAAAGCGAGCCCTGCAGGTACGCCCACTTTTAGCAGTAACCTAAACTTTTTAACATAATGCCATTTTAATTTAGCAAACAGCGGAGATGGATTGATTTTCAGATCGTAAATAACGAACACGACAACCGCTAAATACAAAGAGATCGCTGAAGCAAAGGCTGCTCCTTTTGCCCCCATTTCTGGAAAACCAAAATGCCCATAGATAAACACATAATTTAGAGAAACGTTAATCAACAAGCTTAACGTAGCGATAATTAAAGGCAGATTCGGCCTGCCGGCGGCTTCGTATAAATTTTTATACGCCGTCATCAGTGCAAGCATTGGGATCGCAGGAGCAATCACCACTAAATATTGTTTGGTAACTCTTTGGGTTTCTGGCTCGTTTGCTAAAAATGCAGCGAATTCAGGCAAGACAAAAGCAGTGAGCAGTGCGGCAATCACACCAAACACTAAGGAAACTCCTACGGCTTGAGACATGTAGATGTTCACCATTTTGATTTGACGACCGTGTAAATGTCGCGTGATCAATGGCGTCAAACCGAACGTAATCCCCATTAAAAAACATCCCAATGGCATCCAAAGGCTTGCAGCCAATCCAACGGCAGCAAGATGCAACGCATCGTAGTGCCCTAGCATGATGGTATCCACCGCACTAATAGAAAGCTCTATTGTCATGGTTAGAACCATGGGAAACAAAAGGTGAAGTACTTCGGCTAGATGTGGATATTTTTTAGAAATGCTATTTAACACTAACGTTGCTCTGTTGGTTGTTATGTTTATTTAACGAAAATCGAACTTCCCTTTCTGTGCGCGAGACACCTTACGTTAGGCTCAATAAAGACGAAAGCGCTAAAATGCCAAAAATAAAGGAAGAGAATGCGGCTAAAATACCGCGAATTGCATTTTACAGATAAGGTTGACAGAATCCCTCTACTCTTTCGATTTATACATCGATTTATCTACAACCACGAACTATTCGAGATGGATTTCATCGTTAAACCTAAATTATGACAATACTATCCACACTTGGCCCTTTGTTGGCTGCGCTTCTATTTGGTTTTTGGTTTAACCTACCCTTCCTAAGCCAGAATGTCGTTTCTAAAAGCCTAACTTATCTGACTTACCTTATTTTAGGCTTTATAGGCTACAGCATTGGTGCCTTAGACAACCTTACCGCTAAAGTTGCTGTTGCTGGAATCCAAGCCAGCGTATTGTTTTTCTTTATTACGCTCATTCCGTTAGCCGCTCTGTGGATAAGCGGTCATTTTATGCACGCCGGGCACAGCACTAATTTGGATGTGGATAATAAAGCAGCAACCAAACATGCATTAATCGATGCCAGCATAACGCTTGCTTGGGTTGTTGCTGGTGGCGTTCTGGGATTTTATTTAAAACACTGGCTTAGTAATGTCGATGAATTCGTCACTTGGTTACTCTACCTCCTGCTCTTGCTCGTAGGGTGTCAATTAAGACAAGGGAATCATCGGCTTCGAAAACTGTTCTTAAATCGGCATGGTGCAATTATTGCCTTCGTTTCAATTGGAACGACATTAATAGGCGGTTTAATTGGCGGTTGGTTACTGGATTTGCAATGGAATCATAGCCTTGCAGCAGTATCAGGGTTCGGTTGGTACAGCCTTTCAGGGATCTTGATTACTGGGCTTGGTGATCCGGTCTTAGGCACTACGGCATTTTTACTCGATATTGGCCGTGAAATCGTCGCTTTGATACTGATTCCATTTTTGGCGCGAGTGAATAGCCACATTTCAGTGGGCTACGCGGGAGCAACGGCAATGGATTTTACCTTGCCACTATTAGGAAAATGTCACGGGATTGAAGTGATACCAACCTGCATCGCAAGTGGGTTCATTCTCAGCTTCTCGGTTCCCTTGTTAATTCCATTATTTATGGGGCTTTAAATTACAAAGCTGCAATTTATGGAGCTGTAGCGAACAGCTCCGTACCACAAAAAATTTGGTTATTTATTTCTCGGAGCGTAAGCAAAGACATCAGAGTAACAACGTTTTTCTTCAAGACCTGCCTTTTCTAATTCGTCCAGTGTTCCATAGACCATGGCAACCGAGCCACAGACATAAGCCGCACTGTTAGATAGATCTGGATGATCTTCCAAAACAGCTTCATATAACCAGCCTTTACGCCCGTTCCATTCGTTGCTGTCATCGTTTACAACGACATGGAAATCAAAAAGTGGACGTTCTTGAGTTTGTTTAATCCAGTCCTGCATAAAAACGTCTTGCTCAGTTCGAAGGCCCCAATAGAGAGAGACTTTTCCTGAATAATTGCGTGCCACCAAATCATCGTAAAAGCTCTTGATTTGAGAAAAACCTGTTCCACCTGCGATCATGAGCAAGTTATCAGCCTCTAAATCAAGTGCACCATTCTCAATATGACAGTCGCCGCCGGCCATCTTGATATCTACAGTACTGTTTTCAGTTAAATAAGTGACGACCTTTTTTGCTAACGATTGATCATCAGACACGAGAATATACAACGTAAGCTCTGGCAGCTCATTTGGAGCACTGCCAATCGAGTAAGGGACATGTTCGCCGCTAGGCAGTATTATCATCAAGTATTGCCCAGCAATAAAATCAGCGTCACCCACATTAAGCGTTGCACTGTAAACATTATGGTTCACTTGCTCTACTGCACGAACACTGGCTTGTACATCTCTCACTCAACTTACTCCACATTCTAAAAAATTAGGGCTTATCTACTCTACCCTTGTCAAAAGCACTTTAGGATATTGGTTTATACCTTTTCGAACGGCAAAAAAAAACCACTTTATTAAAGTGGTTTTCATTAGATATTTACAAATAATCGATCTTATTTGTTTTTGCCTTTCATTGACTGGAAAAACTCTTCGTTCGTCTTCGTCACTTTTAGGCGGTCAATTAAGAATTCCGTCGCGGAAATATCTTCCATCGGATTAAGAAGTTTACGTAGAATCCACATGCGCTGCAGCTCATCTTCTGTCGTCAATAGATCTTCACGACGAGTACCAGAACGGCGAATGTTAATTGCTGGGAACGTACGCTTCTCTGCAATTTTACGATCCAAATGCAGCTCAGAGTTACCTGTACCTTTGAATTCTTCAAAGATAACTTCGTCCATTTTAGAACCGGTATCGACAAGTGCCGTCGCGATAATGGTTAAACTACCACCTTCTTCAATATTACGAGCCGCACCAAAGAAACGCTTTGGACGCTCAAGTGCGTTGGCATCTACACCACCCGTCAACACTTTACCCGATGAAGGGATTACCGTGTTGTAAGCACGCGCTAAACGAGTGATCGAGTCCAATAAGATAACAACGTCTTTCTTATGCTCAACAAGGCGTTTCGCTTTCTCGATAACCATCTCAGCCACTTGAACGTGACGTGCTGGTGGCTCATCAAAGGTCGATGCAACAACTTCGCCACGTACAGTACGAGACATTTCTGTTACTTCTTCCGGGCGCTCATCGATAAGAAGAACGATCATATGACATTCAGGGTTGTTGCGAGTGATTGCGTTGGCAATGTTCTGCAACATGAAGGTTTTACCTGCTTTTGGAGGCGATACAACCAAAGCACGTTGACCTTTACCCATTGGCGCAACCAAATCGATAATACGTGACGTTACGTCTTCAGTTGAGCCATTTCCTGCTTCCATAAGCAAACGGTCGTCTGCAAAAAGCGGTGTTAGGTTTTCAAATAGAATTTTGTTGCGAACGCTATCAGGCTTATCAAAGTTGATCTCGTTCACTTTTAAAAGTGCGAAATAACGCTCACCATCTTTTGGTGGGCGAATTTTTCCTGCAATAGTATCGCCCGTGCGCAAATTAAATCGACGAATCTGACTAGGAGAGACATAAATATCGTCGGGGCCCGCTAAATAAGAGCTATCTGGAGAGCGTAGGAAGCCAAATCCATCTTGAAGAATCTCTAGGATACCATCGCCGTAGATATCTTCACCGCTTTTAGCATGACGCTTTAAAATTGAGAAAATGACATCCTGCTTACGAGAACGGGCTAGATTATCCAATCCCATCTCAGCTGCGATCTCAAGAAGTTCGGGTACTGATTTCTGTTTTAGTTCGGTAAGGTTCATAAAGGAGTTTTATTTAGCTCATCTGCGGACACTTGACGAGATTAGCGTTCGAAAAAGTATGTATGTATGCTAATCGCAGTCGGAAGCGGTTAATATTATCGCCATTATTAAATAATTTAGGCTGCGAAAACGTTTAAAAGTACGATATACACAACCGTGATCAATAAACTTGCTAAATGCAAAGTTATATAGCGCGAAAAATCTGATTGGAGTCTAAACAGATGTAATCTTGAGTAAGAATACGTCTTTTAGACACTAGCTACTATAGTTCGACTTATACTTGAGGTCTATAGAAAAATACATGAAATATGCTTTTTTTGCTATTTTTTGATCAATAACAATGGAATAGCGTAACCCAAACGTTCAAAAAACAAACAGTTCTTTCTTTTTTAAGCCTCCCATATGAGATAGATCAATACTAAGCAGAAAATTGTGATTCATTCCTCTATGTAGATTTCACTCATTAGGGTGTAAAATCCAGTAAGGCCGTGCTTGAAACCGTTCATTTAAAGCGGCCTATTCTATCTTCCAGCGCTCAGAATTTATTCATTGAGACACATCGAAAGAGACCAATCTCTTTTGTGAGCTGGAGTTTCCAAATAGACAAACAAGGCTTTAATTGGATGCAATCACTTTTACTGCAGCAATCCCACGACTTTCCATTTGAAAAAATTGCCGCAATCGACCTAGGATCAAACAGTTTCCACATGGTCGTTGCACAAGTTACACATGGACAGCTTCGTATTACCGGTCAATTTGGAGATAAAGTTCAGCTCGCGGCAGGTTTACACAATGACGACCTATTGGATGAGGCGTCTCAAAAAAGAGGGCTGGACTGTCTAGCTCAATTTGCTCAGGTTATTGACGATTTGCCTGCAGGCGCTGTGCGTATTGTCGGTACAAACGCTCTTCGAGCTGCAAAAAACCGATATGACTTCATTCTTAAAGCCATGGACGTTATTTCGCACCCTGTTGAAATTATTGCCGGCAGAGAGGAAGCCCGCCTTATTTATGTGGGTGTATCTAAAACAATGGATCACGGTGATCAAAAACGTCTGGTGGTCGATATTGGCGGCGGCAGTACCGAATTCATCATTGGGAGAGGCTTAGACCCAATTTTGACCGAAAGTCTGCATATGGGGTGTGTTAGTTTCCGTCAGCGTTTCTTTGCAGATGGCACCATTACCAAATCAAACTTTCAAAAAGCCGTCACCGCAGCGCGCCTAGAACTGCTCAGTATTCAAGAGGATTACCTTGGCGAGCAATGGGATGTCTCTATTGGCTCTTCGGGCACAATCAAAGCCGCTTTTAACATCATAAAAGAAAATGGCTGGGGCAAAAAAGGCATCACGCCGAAAACACTGAAGCAATTACAGAAAGAAGTCATACTCGCTGGCCATGCGGATAAAATCGACCTTATTGGGCTGAAGCCTGAAAGAAAATCCACCTTTGCGGCTGGACTTGCGATCTTAACCGCTGTTTTTGAGTGTTTTGAAATCGAACAAATGGATTTTTCAACCGGTGCTCTTCGAGAAGGTGTTCTATACGACATGATGGGGCGCTATGCTGAGTCCGATATACGTGAACGCACGGTGAATTATCTTGTAAACCAATACCACGTTGATATCGAGCAAGTAAAACTCGTTACTCAAACTGCACTTTCGGCTTTATCTCAAGTCGGAGAAGCATGGCAGCTTAGTAACCTTTCCAGTGAAGACATGCTACGTTGGGCCGGATTACTGCATGAAGTCGGTATCGGTATTTCTCACAGCCGCTACCATAAACACGGCGCTTATATTTTAAGCGAATCCGATATGCCCGGCTTTTCCCAACAAGAGCAACAAGCTCTAGCAAATCTGGTATTACGTCACCGCCGAAAGTTCACTCAATCATTGGAATTCAAATTTACCAAAAGAGATCTGGAAGATTTGGATCGATTGGCAATTCTATTACGCCTATCTCACCTTCTTCATGAAGACCGAAAAGAAGGCGATATTCCTATCTTCAATCTCACAGCAAAAGGCAAAACACTCCATGCTGAGTTTTTAGAGGGTTGGCTGGATGGAAGACCACTTACTGTGGCAAATTTACAGCGCGAAGCTGACTATTTGGCAAGTTCAGGGTACAAACTGACGTTTAGCTAAAAACAGGCGCAAAAAATTCAAAAAAAGGTAAGGCCGCTATGCGCCCTTACCTTTTTTAGTTTTGAACAATGTAGTTTTAAACCGGTCTGATTAAGGAAGGTACGAATAAAGGAGCGTTCTCCTCACACTGAAGCCAGTGGACTTGTTCATATCTTCCTTAACTTGAACGAGAGTTATTCGCTAATTCACCCATCAAAGAACGCTGCGCACTTCGGTAATCGTCCTTACGGGGCTTAGCCAATTGATAAGAACCATCACTTTGGAGCAACCAGCTTTGAGTATTATCATTCAAATAATGTTCTAGCTCTTTCTTCACACGACGCGCTAACTTGTAATCCTGAACAGGGAATGCGACTTCCACACGGTTATTGAGATTACGGTCCATTCCGTCGGCACTGGATAAGTAGACCAATGGATTGCGATTGTTATAGAAATAGTAAACCCGAGTGTGCTCTAAGAAACGACCAATAATACTGCGAACTCTAATATTCGAAGAGACCCCTTTTATTCCCGGTCGTAAAGTACAAATACCACGAACAATCAGGTCTATTTTCACTCCAGCTTGTGAGGCTTTATATAGCGCTCGAACCAACCTTTGCTCGGTTAAAGAGTTTACCTTGATAATAATCCGAGAAGGCTCACCCTTACGAGCATTCTCAGCTTCGGCTTCGACCATATCTAATAAACGGTCACGAAGGGTAAATGGAGCATGCAGTAGCTTTTTAACCTTCAGCTCTTTACTCATACCTGTTAATTGTTGGAAAACGCGATGAACGTCTTCCCCTATTTCTTTATCACACGTTAAGAAGCTGTAGTCGGTATATAAACGCGCGTTACCTGCATGGTAGTTTCCTGTACCTAGGTGTACATAACGCACTAATTCGGTGTTTTCGCGACGAACTATGAGAATCATCTTAGCGTGCGTTTTATGTCGCACAACACCGTAAACCACTATTGCTCCGGCATCTTGAAGACGACTGGCCAACGCCAAGTTTTCAGCTTCGTCAAACCGAGCACGTAACTCAATGACAACAGTCACTTCTTTACCATTTCGCGCCGCTTCCACCAATGCATTTGCAATCGGAGAACGAGCTCCTGTCCGGTACAATGTTTGACGAATCGCAACGACTTTTGGATCTTTCGCGGCTTCACTCAACGTATCAACTACAGGAGAGAAGCTTTCAAACGGATGCATTAGAAGGTAATCACGCTGTTTGATCGCCTCAAATATCCCGCCGGATTTCGCTAACTTGTTTGGTAACCCAGGCGAAAATGGCTCATACGTTAAGTCAGGACGATCAACCAAATCCAAAACTGCCATTAAGCGGCTTAAGTTAACAGGGCCGTCAATTCGATACACATCCTGTTCGGCCAGTTCAAACTGAGTCAGAAGAGATTCTACAATGTGAGTTGGGCAATTATCAGCAATCTCCAAACGCACAGAGCTACCATAATGTCGGCTTTGCAACTCTGTACGAAGCGCACCTGCCAAATCGACACCGATATCATCCGAATCCACTTCAAGGTCTGCGTTACGCGTTAAGCGGAACTGATAACAACCTTTGACCGTCATACCTGGAAACAGCTGATCAGCGTGCGCATGAATAATAGAAGATAAAAAGACCATGTTATCGCCCTCATCACACACCTCATCGGGTAATCTCACCAATCGAGGGAGGGAACTGGGCGCAGGGACAATCGCCAATCCATTTTCACGACCAAATGCATCACGCCCTTCCAACTCTACGACAAAGTTGAATGTTTTGTTTGCAAGACGAGGAAACGGGTGAGCAGGATCCAAAGCAACAGGGCTGATAATAGGTAAAGCGTTGTCTCTGAAATAGCGTTTAACCCAAGCCGCTTGCTTATCATTCCAATCGGAACGACGGATAAATTTGATATTCTCGTCCGCCATTTTAGGGAAGATAATATCATTCAAAATTCGATACTGGCGGCGAACCAGCTTATGAGCTTGCTCTGAGATGAGAGACAACACTTTTTTAGGGTGCATTCCATCAGGGCCCGTCGTTTCTCGACTGTACTCCAGCTGACTTTTCAAGCCTGCGACCCGAATTTCGAAAAACTCATCCATATTTGAGCTAAAAATACACAGGAATACGAGGCGATTCAGTATAGGATGATTTTCATCCATCGCCTGCTCCAAGACGCGGGCATTGAACTGTAAGTGACTCAATTCACGGTTGAAATACAGTTCAGGATCCGCCAGATCAATCTCTTCTGGCAAACGTTGCTCAATTGACACCTGACTGGGTGCCAGAGGCTGCTCTGGAATCGTTTCTAATACAATGTCTTCTCCGACATCAGCCTCTTTTTTCACTTCCTTTTGAATTGCTTCGCTCACTTCTACTGACGACTGAACTACTTTTTTTTCAACTTCTGTCACAGACTGATCTGACATGCGCTCTATTACTCCAGTATTTTAATCATCGTGGAGACCGAATTCCGTCTCCACTACAAATTACAACAACACGCTTTGCGGCGCCATTGCATTTTTTGCTTAAATCTTTTAACCAGTGGTTTCAATCGCTGCCTTATCAGAATAAAAGTACAGCCTACTTGTTTAACAACAGTCGAGCGGCGTCTTTTGCAAAGTAAGTCAATATGCCATCCGCTCCTGCACGTTTAAACGCAAGCAACGACTCCATCATTACTGAATCTTTGTCTAACCAACCGTTATTAAACGCCGCCATTTGCATCGCATACTCGCCACTTACTTGGTATGCAAAGGTCGGAACACCTAACTCATGCTTTACACGGCGAACCACATCAAGGTACGGCATACCCGGCTTTACCATTACCATGTCAGCGCCTTCTTCGAGATCTAACATGACTTCCCGAATCGCTTCATCGGTATTCGCCGAGTCCATTTGATAATTGAATTTATTACCTTTGCCAAGGTTTCCACTTGAGCCTACCGCGTCTCGAAATGGGCCGTAATAAGCAGAAGCGTATTTTGCAGAGTAGGCCATGATACGTGTATTGATATACCCTTGTTCTTCAAGAGCCTCTCTAATCGCGCCAATTCGTCCATCCATCATATCGGATGGCGCCACAACCTGAGCACCCGCCTCTGCGTGAGACAAAGCTTGTTTAACCAGCACATCTACGGTTATGTCATTTACAACGTAGCCTGTATCATCAATGATGCCATCTTGGCCATGTGTCGTGAATGGATCTAACGCCACATCCGTCATGATCCCCAACTCTGGACACGCAGCACGAACCGCTTTTATAGCTCTCTGAGCTAGACCATCCGAGTTATAAGCTTCTTCTGCTAGAAGCGTTTTTTTGTCATTTCCGACCACTGGAAAAAGCGCCAGCATTGGAATGCCTAATTCAACAAGCTCTTTTGCTTCTTCTACAAGAAGATCGATAGACACTCGCTCAATTCCCGGCATAGATGGGACAGTTTGACGCTGATTCTCTCCTTCTATTACAAACATGGGAAAAATCAGATCATCGCTACTTAACCTGTGTTCTCGCATTAACCTACGAGAAAAATCGTCTTTACGCATACGACGCATTCGGTTTAGTAAAAAGGCCATCCAGCACTCCTATTATCGTGGGCTAAACTATAAACTTTTTATGACAATATCGTGACAAAGTGATGCAATATTCACTTTATCGTATAAACAAAAATACGATATGGAGTTATAACTCCGCTTCTGCTTCTTCCAATGCTTCCTGAGCAATGAACCAAGCCTCTTCATGTTCCTCTAATTCTTTTTTCCAATTCGCTTCTTGGGCTAAAAGCGCTTGTAACACATCTTTATTTTGCGCTTCGTACAACTCGCTATTTCCCATCTTTTCCGCGATTTCATCAAGATGCTGCTGCGCCTTTTGAAGCCCTTTTTCATGCTTTTCTAATGCTTTTTTCAAAGGTCGTAGTTGTTCACGTCGTTCTGCTGCTCGACGTCGCTCTTCTTTTTTATCGACTTTTTCAAACGCTTGTTCTGCCAGTGCGTCTGAGTTGTCACTTTGCTTATTTGCCTGTTGACGAGACTGAAGCCACTCATGATAAGACTTAAGGTCGCCATCGAACTCGACCACTTGATGATCCGCTACCAAATAAAACTCATCGACCGTGCTGTTTAAAAGGTGTCGATCATGGGACACCACTAAAATGGCGCCTTCGAATTCTTGAAGCGCTTCGGTCAATGCATGACGCATTTCGATGTCCAAGTGGTTGGTTGGCTCATCCAGCACGAGTAAATTGGGCTTTTGCCAAGCAATGAGCGACAAGGCCAATCGAGCTTTTTCACCACCAGAGAAACCTTTTACGGGCCTAAGCGCATCATCACCTATAAAACCAAAGCCACCTAGATACTTCCTAACATCTGACTCTAGAGCCTTCGGCGATATACGCTGTATATGTAAAACGGGAGACGCTTCTAGATCCAAAGCACTTAACTGGTGCTGAGAAAAATACCCGACCTTAGTATTTTCTCCATATATTCGTTCGCCATCCAGAAGCGCCAACTCTCCCACCAAGGTTTTAATTAATGTCGACTTACCGGCACCGTTAGGCCCCAACAATCCTGTTCTTTGACCGTTACGAATGGAAAAAGAACATTGAGACAGTTGAACCTTGTTGTCGCCGGAATCCAACGTATACCCAAGGTCAGCCTGAACCAAGTTAACAAGTTGATCCGATGTTTTATCGGCAAATGGGATGGAGAATTCAAACTGGGAATCGACATGAGCAGGGCCAATCGTTTCCATTTTCTCCAACATTTTAAGACGGCTTTGCGCTTGTTTAGCTTTATCCGCTTTGTATCGGAATCGATCCACATACTTCTGTAAATGTGCGCGCTTTGTCTGTTGCGCTTCATAGGTGGCTTGCTGTTGGGCTAAATGCTCAGCGCGTTGGCGCTCATAAGAGGAATAGTTCCCTGAATACAGAGTCAGCTTTTTCTGGAATAGGTGTACGATGTGCGTACAAATTCCATCAAGAAAATCTCGGTCATGCGAGATCAAGAACAGCGTACCTGGGTAAGCTCGCAACCAAGACTCTAGCCACATAACCGCATCAAGATCCAAATGGTTAGTCGGCTCATCAAGTAACAATATGTCGGAAGGGCACATTAAAGCTTGTGCAAGGTTCAAACGAATTCGCCATCCACCTGAAAAATCAGACACAGGGCGACTCATATCCGCCATTTTAAAGCCCAAGCCTTGCAATAACATTTCTGCTCGCGCTTTTGCGGTATAGCCTTGAGCGACTTCATACTCACTTAACCAATGAGCATGGCCATGATCATCTCCCTTAGCCTGACTCTTCTCAATCTGAGATTCAATTTCCCGAAGACGGTCATCTCCATCTAAGCAATAATCTAATGCGCTGCGCTGTGTTTCTTCCACTTCTTGCGCCATAAAAGCGATACGACGTTGGCCAGGGAGAATAACTTCGCCAGTGTCCGCAGAAAGTTCACCTCTGACTAAAGCAAACAGCGAAGATTTACCTGCACCGTTAGCCCCTATCAAACCAACTCTTTGCCCTTCAAAAAGGGTCATGTCGGCGTTTTCCAGTAGAAATTGAGTTCCGCGTTGCAGACTTACTTGAGAAAATTGAATCATACAAACCTAATGTAATTCGAATAAGAAAACGTCATCGTGATTTAGATCAACCAGCGAGACCATCAAGCATTTTAGAGCGCTCTTCTTATAAACAAAAGACGTATTATTGAGAAACACAGCGTCTCCTTTTAATTTGCACCACATAAAATCGGCATAAACTAGAACTGCACCCTCGCAAAGCGTAAAATACCCAGAATATTCAAACGAAAAATTTAAACACTTCGTGAACGCCACGACAGGTGAAATCAGTGACTAAAACAAACGAAATTCAACGCTTCTCGTTCGACAATACCAATGTTCGCGGAGAACGCGTTCTTTTAAACGAAGCCTACCAAGACATCATCAGCCGCAAAAACTATCCAAAGCAAATTGAAACCTTGCTTGGTGAATTTGTTGCTGCCATCGCATTATTGCGCGATATCGTAAAAATTGATGGCGTGCTGTCCTTACAATGCAAAGGCAATGGGTTCTTAGAAACGCTCATGACAGAGTGTGACGAGAATCAAAATTTGCGCGGCATTGCGCAATGGGACGAAAGCAAAGCCATTCCTGATCAAATTTCATTAAAAGAAGCGCTTGAAGGCGGCTATCTCGTTATTACCATTTCCCCAAAAACAGGCCAACGTTATCAAGGAATTGTAGAAATAGTCGGGGATTCTTTAGCGCAATGTCTTGAGCAGTATTTCCTGCAATCAGAGCAGCTTCCGAGCCGAGTGTGGTTATCTGCAAACGATACACAATGCGGCGGTCTATTTTTACAACGCCTGCCGGCTGAGCAAGCAAAAGAAGGCGACGAAGATGCATGGGATCGCTTTACGCATCTAGCATCCACAGTCAGTGATGAAGAACTTTTGGGTCTACCAACTGCTGATCTTTTACATCGCCTGTACCATGAAGAAGAGGTGCGTTTATACGACGCTAAGGCAATGCAGTTCGGATGTTCATGTACACAACAAAGAACCCGCGAAGCGATTGCATCAATGGGCGCAGAAGAGATTCGTCAAATTCTGAGTGAGCAAAGCAAAATCACTGTAGATTGCCAGTTTTGCGCGCAACTGTATGTTTTCTCAAAAGATGATCTAGCAGACCTTTTAGGGGATTTAAGCCAAACACACTGATCATCAAGTGATGATAGACGTTACAAAAACTAAGACACTGCCTAAACTAAAAAGCCGAAACATCACTGTTTCGGCTTTTTACATTCTGACAAAGGAGATGTATGAAATTTAGACGCTAAGCGTCTTTTTGTTGTCCCGTTGGCTCTAACATCAACCACTCTGCTAATTTCAGCCTCAGTGCATCCACTCCGTCATTTTTAAGCGCGGAAAAGTTTTGAACGCTACCAATCACTTCGTTTTCTTTCATGTATTTCTTAACTTGTAACGACGCTGCTTTAGCTGGGCCACGCTTCAACTTATCCGATTTAGTCAACAGGACGTGAACTTGCACTTTGTTCGATTTCGCCCAATCGAGCATCATGACGTCAAACTCTTTAAGAGGGTGGCGGACGTCCATAACAAGCACGACACCAACAAGTGAACGTCTATTCATTAAGTAATCTTGCATATGCTTTTGCCAGTTGATTTTCATAGCAACAGGCACTTTAGCAAACCCATAACCCGGTAAATCAATCAGACGACGGTCTTCGACGTTCACCCCGAAACAGTTAATCAACTGCGTTCGTCCTGGCGTCTTAGACGTCCTAGCAAGCTTGCGCTGGTTGGTTAATGTATTCAGTGCCGTTGATTTACCAGCATTAGAACGACCCGCAAAAGCCACTTCCAACCCTTGATCAACGGGGCACTGAGAGAGCTTCTCAGCACTTTTTATGAAATGAGCGGAATGGAAAATAGAATCAAAAGGGGTCATAGGTTATATTTCAGCAGAATTAAGTCTTAAATGATTGTTTTATCGCACTAGAGCAATATACGTAATATCGCGAATGCTTCAAGAAATCGATTATAACAAATCCACTAGCCTTGGTGTGAAATAATCTTTCCTTACGACAAATCTCTTTGCCCGCATCAAAACGGGCATCTAAATAAACAAACCTGTTGTTCAAAAAAGGCAAAAAAGAACAATAAATACAGAGTGATTGAAATCAAACTTGGCCATCGAAGACAAAAAACAAGCAAGCAATTTCACCAGAAATAACAGATAATAAGCCGAAGCTGTAACGGCCAATTAGCGATATTTTTACTAGCTGTTACAAAACACCCCACATACAGTTACTTATTTGTTAACGATCTTAAGGTAATTTGCCCTAATATTTGAGGAAGAAACATCTCTAGATCGAACTTTTTTGGGGAACAGGACTCATAGATACCGATGCGATTAAGAAACGTCGAAGTCTCTTAAGCCCTTTTAAACCTCTTTATTATGGAGATAAAAATGAAAAAGCTGATCTCAGCCTTGTTGTTTTCATTCTTGTTACCTTTAGCAGCATTTGCTCAGGACTATTCCAACGGTAACGGATACACTGAAATCAAAAACCCAGTACGGACTCAAAACCCGGACAAGATAGAAGTTGTCGAGATATTCTGGTACGGTTGCCCGCACTGTTACCGTCTAGAACCCTTCACTCAGACTTGGACAAAAAACGTTCCAAATGACGTTGATTTCAAGTTTATTCCTGCAGTTTTTGGACGTAATTGGGTAGCACATGCCAAGGCATTTTATGTTGCGGACATTCTAGGTATTGAGCACGAACTACACTCCGATTTGTTTAATGCCATTCATCAAGACCACCGCCGTTTGAATAATGAAGATGACCTAGCGGAATTCTTTGCAGATTACGGTGTAAGCGAAGATGAATTTAAAAAACAATATAACTCTTTTGCTGTGAACAGCCGCCTAAACCAAGGCAAAGCTAAAGTTCGTGGCTATGGTGCTCGTGGTGTTCCAGGCCTTGTCGTAAACGGCAAATACTTGGTCACTGCTGAAACAGCCGGTGGCAACAACAATATTTACAACGTTGTTGATTACCTGATCGAGAAAGAACGAAAGTAAGCCTTTTAAGGTAGGAACGAAATATGTCGACAGCTCAGGATAAATTAGTAGAAGCCCTACGTAAAACGGTCTCTCGAACCAGCATGCTGGCGGAAGGGTCGGATCCTGAACTGGACTCAGTATTGCAACAAGCTCGTGCGGATATATCCAAAACGGATGATATTAGAGTTGTAGAGCTAGCAATGCGTTCTATTGAACCGTTCCTACTTAAACTTGATCAAGACCGTCTAAGCAAAGCTCAATCGTTTAGAGACGGTCTTCATCAACTTCTTGATACATTGGAAAACCTTGAACATTATCAGGTCCCATTAAACGAAAAGAAGGCATTTGAAACATCCTTACGCAGTAAATGGCAATCCAGCGCTGCTTGGCCGATCCTGCTACAACAGTTCGCTAATCTTGCTAAGTCGACTTTCACATCCAAAAAAGAAGAACGCCAGTCTTCACTGATCGCTCGCCTTTTCAATAAAGAAAAAGAAAATAAAGACGATAAGCAATCTCCACAGGTCGAGGAAGTTACGGCCCACATTTGTCATAAGCTCACCGGGCTTGTTCGTGATCTTCAGTTACCCTCAGAGTATGAAACCCAAGCGGAAGACATCATTAATGAACTGAAAGACGGCAAAGACCTTAACCACCTCCCCATTTTGTTGGATGAAGTGATCAGTCTGGTTCTAGTTGCAGTGGGTAAACCTCAAGAAGACCTTGCGACCTACCTAACACATTTGAATAAACAGCTTGCTAGCATTAATGCTTCAATTGTTACCAGCTATAAAAGTCAAAAAAACCTTTCAGCCCAACGCGAAGATTTCGATACCTCATTGCAAAAACATGTTGAAGACACCAATTTTGCCATTTCGGAAGCAAACGATTTGGGTGCTCTAAAAGAGCTTATCGGTCAACATATGACTGAGCTTAACGGCACAATGGGTCGCTATAGAGAACAAATAAAAAAACAGGAAGAACAATCAACGCAATCGATTACTAACTTAAAGAGCAAAGTAAATCGAATGGAAAAAGACGCGATGAACATGCGCAGTCGTATGCAACAGAAGATTGCAGAAGCGATGACAGATTCTCTTACCAATCTACCCAATCGTGCCGCCTATGTAGAAACGATTTTGCCTCTGATCACCCAGTCGAAGACAACTAAAAAGCAGCTTTGTCTTGCGGTTTGCGATATCGATCATTTTAAGAAGATCAATGATACGTGGGGGCATCTTGCAGGCGATAAAGTATTGCGTCTAGTCCCAAAACAAATTCTAAGTGCTGTTGGCAAAGAAGACTTACTTTTCCGTTACGGCGGAGAGGAATTTGTATTGCTGATCCCAGCATCAAGTATTGAAGAGTGCCGCGCTAAAGTCGAAGCTGTTAGAGCATCCGTTGAAAAAACACCGTTCAATGTAGAAGGACAGCCTGTGTCAGTCACGATCTCCATAGGCATGGATTATCTAAACCAGAATGACGATCATGAATCCTTGTTTGCTCGCGCCGATAAATTTCTATATGAAGCCAAAGAGTCGGGACGAAACAAAGTCGTTGGCGGAAAATAATAAAACACCCTCTTCTACACATAACAACTCTGCCTTAGAATTCCTGAGAGCGCTTTCACTTTCAAGCACGGAGTTTCTCTAAACTCCGTCTAAATCAATCTAATAGCAAACAAGATCTTTTTTCCCTACCTTCAACTCTGTTACATTATCTTCGCGCCAGTTACAATAGAACGTATATCATTTACTCCGTGCTCATTTATCGGCACATTTGTGGGAACGACGGATCATGCAAGACGATCAAAATAAAACAACGCATTTTGGCTTTCAAGAAATTCCAACTGATAAGAAAGTCGACGCAGTAGCGCAAGTATTCCATTCAGTCGCTGCAAAATACGACATCATGAACGATCTTATGTCTGGCGGCATACATCGCCTTTGGAAGCGTCATACTATTAGTCAATCAGGTGTCAGAGCAGGCCAAACCGTATTAGACATTGCTGGCGGCACAGGAGACTTAACACTTAAGTTTGCTCGTTTAGTAGGCAACGAAGGGCAAGTTATTCTAGCGGACATCAATGACTCAATGTTAAAGGTGGGTCGTGATAAGTTAGCCAACCAAGGCGTTGTTGGTAACGTAAAATGCGTTCAAGCTAATGCGGAAGAACTACCTTTTCCAGACAACACCTTCGATTGCATTACCATTGCATTTGGTCTTCGCAATGTCACAGACAAGTCCAAAGCACTCGCCTCCATGCATCGCGTCCTAAAACCCGGTGGGCGATTATTAGTACTGGAGTTTTCAAAGCCTGAATCCGAGCATTTGTCAAAACTATACGACCATTACTCATTCCGACTGTTGCCAGCTATGGGTAAGCTCATTGCAAACGATTCTGAAAGTTATCGTTACCTTGCAGAATCTATACGCATGCACCCAGATCAAGATACACTGAAAGACATGATGGACGAAGTCGGCTTTGAACGCACAAGCTACCAAAATATGACGGGGGGCATTGTGGCTCTTCATAAAGGATTTAAGTTCTAACTATGTGGAAAAGTGCAGCTCGTTTGTTGCGCATCGCTTACACCGTGGTGCGCTTTCGTCTAGATACCTTCATTCCGTTTAATTTACTGCCTTGGTATGCACGCTATACAGTTGGATTAGTATGCTCAATCGGTCGAGAGTCTGCTGAAAAAAATCGAGCCGAACGTTTAAGGCTGGCACTTGAATCCTTGGGGCCAATATTCGTTAAATTCGGCCAGATCCTGTCTACACGACGAGACCTTTTACCGGATGACATCGCTAACGAACTGGCTAAACTTCAAGATAGAGTGCCACCGTTTTCTGGTAAAACAGCGCAAAAGATTATCGAGAAATCTCTGGGGAACAATATCGAAGATGTCTTCGAAGCATTTTCTGTTGAGCCTCTCGCATCTGCGTCCATCGCACAAGTTCATACCGCCACACTAAAAACGGGCGAAAGCGTCGTTGTAAAAGTCATTCGCCCTAATATCGAAAAGACCATTCGTCAAGATATTGGCCTACTTTACATATTGGCGCACTTCATAGCGAAAGTCAGCTCTGACGGACGACGCCTTCGACCAGTAGAGGTTGTTACCGATTATGAATACACCATTCTGGACGAACTCGATCTAGCCAAAGAAGCTGCCAATACAGGACTTTTACAGCGTAACTTTACCGACTCACCATTGCTTTACGTGCCGCAAGTATACTGGGACTACTGCGGCCGAGATGTAATGGTCATCGAACGAATATCGGGCATTCCGGTAGCCGATATCGATGCGCTAAATGCCGCGAATGTGAATATGAAAGTGCTTGCAGAACGTGGTGTTGAAATATTCTTCACCCAAGTGTTTTCTCACAGCTTTTTCCATGCCGACATGCACCCCGGCAATATATTTGTCGATGTATCAAACCCAGAATTACCAAAATACATCGCGATAGATTGCGCCATTATGGGAAGCTTAGACGACGAAGACAAAAGCTACCTCGCGCGAAATTTACTGGCTTTCTTTAAACGCGACTATCGCATGGTTGCGGAGCTGCATGTTCAAAGTGGGTGGGTTCCCAAAGGCACACCCGTTCATGCCTTCGAATCTGCAATTCGAAGCGTTTGCGAACCCATGTTTGCGAAACCGCTTAAAGACATTTCCTTTGGACAGGTGCTTTTAGGGCTTTTCCAAACTGCACGTCGTTTCAATATGGAAGTGCAGCCCCAGCTAGTGTTACTTGAAAAGACCTTACTCAACATTGAAGGGTTAGGAAGACAACTCTACCCAGACCTAGACCTATGGGTTACCGCCAAACCTTTCCTCGAACGCTGGATGAGCGAACAAGTAGGCCCTCGACGCGTATTAGACGAAGTTAAAAAACAAGCACCAGAATGGGCCGGCCAACTGCCTCAAATTCCCAATCTTGTTTTTTCAGCGCTCACGCATCTGTCACATCAAGAAGAGCGTATGGCAGATCAAACTAAAGCCATTAATGCATTGAGCAAAGAGATCAAAAAAGGTCGCCGCAATATGCCATTTAAGATGCTAGGCTTAGTAAGTCTAGCTGCTGCATGGATCACAACCGATCCTGTTGCATTAAATCATCTGGCAACGGCAGATTTATTGAGCTTAGGGCTCTTTTTCGTAGGTCTATACCTGCTCGTATTAAAACCGTAATAATTGAGAGACTATAATGAAAGTAGATGTTCTAGCCGAACTCGCTACAACTTTGGAACAACGCAAGACCGCTGCATCCGATTCTTCTTATGTTGCCAGCCTCCATGCAAAGGGATTGAATAAAATCTTAGAAAAAGTGGGTGAAGAAAGTGTAGAAACCATTTTGGCTGCTAAAGATGCGCAAGCATCCGGTAACACCAAAGATGTGATCTACGAGACAGCTGACCTTTGGTTTCATAGCCTTGTAATGCTTTCACATCTAGATTTAACGCCTCAAGATGTGTTAGAAGAGTTAGCTAGACGTTTCAATTTATCCGGCCTTGACGAAAAGGCTAATCGAACAAAGTAGGAGTATTACTATGTTAGGCGGTATCAGCATTTGGCAATTATTGATCGTATTGGCCATTCTAATTTTGATCTTCGGTACGAAGAAATTCAAAAACCTAGGATCAGATTTAGGTGGTGCAGTAAAAGGATTTAAAGAAGCAGTAAACAAAGAAGGAGAGAAAGAAGATGCAGAAGTTGCACAAAACAAAGTAATCGAAGGTGAATCTAGCAAAGATAACAAGAGTGTCTAAGCGTGTTTGATATCGGCCTTTCCGAACTGTTAGTTGTATTCGTTGTCGGGTTACTTATTTTAGGGCCCGAGCGACTGCCTGTTGCGGCAAAAACGGCGGGGCTTTGGATTCGTAAGATTCGTCGGAGCGTACAGTCCGTTCAACGAGAGATCAATGCTCAACTCGATCAAGAAGAGATGCAGCAAAAGATCAAGGAAACAAATGACAGAATTCTTAGAGAATCTCAAGAGATTCAAAACACAATTACACCCTTGCCTGAAACTCAATTAGCAGAATCTAGGGAACCTGATTTAGCAGAGAAGGAAGCATCAGCACCTGAAGTCGAAATTGATTCGCCAACAACTTTGCAAAAAGAAGAAGACCAAGAGACGACAAGAGCCTCAAATGCCAGTTAATGGCTAGTACGCCGCGTTTCTGTTAATGATTGTTTTAAATTGCTGGATCATTAGACAATGACTCAAGACAGTACTGAAACGAGCCAAGCTCCTTTAGTTGCTCATCTTATTGAGCTTAGAAATCGGCTACTCAAAGCCGTCCTTGTTATCTTGTTAGCATTTGTTGGCTTATACGCCTTCGCTAATGAGCTGTATTTGATGGTATCGGAACCATTACGGTTACTCCTACCTGAAGGCAGCTCATTGATTGCGACTGAGGTGGCTTCGCCTTTCTTAGCTCCCTTAAAACTCACATTTGCGGTGGCGGTCTTACTAACTATCCCTTATACATTGTTTCAAGCTTGGGCTTTTATTGCGCCGGCTTTGTATAAGAACGAAAAGACCATCGCTATCCCACTGTTAATTTCAAGTGTATTGCTCTTTTATGCGGGTATCTGTTTCGCATATTACATTGTATTGCCCTTGATCTTTGGCTTCTTTACCACGGTAGGTCCGGGTGAAGTGACCGTAATGACAGACATCAACAATTACTTAAATTTTGTTCTCAAGCTCTTCTTTGCGTTTGGTGTGACGTTCGAAATTCCAGTTGCAACTTACTTGCTGATTAAAGCCGGTGTAACAACCGTCGCCACCTTGTCGAAAAAACGTCCATATGTGTTTTTAGGGTGCTTTGTTGTTGGCATGTTGATCACACCTCCTGACATCTTCTCTCAGACGTTATTAGCCATCCCTATGTGGCTTTTGTTTGAAGTTGGTTTACTGGCAGGCCGCACAGTAAAGCAAGAAGAAGAGACTGAAAGCGAGACCGAAGAAAATAAAAACGAAGTTGCAAAACCTCAGCCTTAAATGAGCGTATTGTGACATCAAACATACCACGTTTCTGTTTAACGAATCGTGGTATGTTTGCTTCTCCCCTCTTTAAGAGTTCACTGCTTTACGTTACCGTATGAAGTGTATCGAATCGCTATGACTACGAAGAAGGGATAACACATGCAACACATCTGTGCAGAGCAAGTCGAATCAACACTGGATTTTACAACGCTGGTTCCTGCGTTAAGCAGTGCATTTTCCAAAGACTTCGGTATGCCTCAACGACAGATGTATCCCATTCCCTCTGACGAGATCGAACATCATAATACGTTTGCGGTTTTACCCGCATGGACAGACGATGTTTTAGGCGTTAAAAGCTTTACAAACTACCCAGGCAACCCATCTAAAGGGAGAGTCACGACCTCAGCTCAAGTGCTTTTATTTGACCGAAAAACCGGTGCACCGATGGCACTCGTTGACGGTACTAGCCTTACTAATTGGCGAACCGCTGCGGTGTCGGCTTTGGCCTCCTCCTTGATGTCACGCGAAGATTCTGAATCTCTACTTTTGTATGGTACGGGCGCTATGGCACCTTACATGGCACTCGCTCACGCAGCTATTCGCCCAATCAAACAAATTTATATACACGGGCGTCAACAAGAGAAAATGGCGTCGACTTGTGAAAAGATCAAACAAAAACGCCCGGACATAAACGTTATCTCTTGCTCAAAACCTGAAGATGTCATCACGGGAATCGACATTATTTGCTGCGCAACAAGTGCAAATACGCCATTGTTTAAAAGTGCTCTTCTTGCCGCTGGCACGCACATTGATTTAGTCGGAAACCACCATCCAAATGCACGAGAGTGCGACTCTGCGACGATTCATATGTCTAGAGTGGTGGTCGACAGTTCTCTCAATGTTTTAAACGAAGCGGGAGAGATATTAATCCCGTTAAAAGAAGGCGTGATCGAAAAATCACATATTCTTGGAGAGCTATCAGAACTGTGCGCAAACAAAGTTTCAGCAAGAACAAACAGCAGCCAGATAACGTTATTTAAATCGGTAGGAACAGCACTGTCTGACGTAGTAAGTGCTCACTTGGTATATAAGATACTCAATCACAATTCAGACTAATCACCGCTCCTAATCAGTCTTAATCCAACATAAACGTAACTGGGCCGTCGTTGGTAAAACGAATTTTCATGTCTGCGCCGAATTGACCTGTTTCCACTTGATCATACTGAGCCTTAACATTGGAAACAAAATCATCAAACAAACGCTTTCCTTCTTCAGGTATAGCAGCAGTTGAGAATCCAGGCCGCAGTCCTTTTTTCGTTTCAGCGGCCAATGTGAACTGAGATACCAGCAATACACCGCCACCCACTTGTTGAACGTTAAGATTCATCTTTCCATCTTCATCGCTAAACATACGGTATTTAAGCAGTTTATCTGCAAGACGTTTTGTATCTTCTTCTGTATCGCCTTTTTCGATTCCCACCAACACAAGTTGCCCATGATCGATAGCACCAATCACCTCTCCTTCTACCACTACACTGGCATCGATTGCGCGTTGAACCAATACTTTCATATTTATCCTTAGTGAATTCGTTTAGGTAACAATGGAATACTATACTTAAATACGCGGGGCTTAAAAGCGAACGACTTTAAAAATGGGGGATTTAAAAAAACAAAAGCGCCCGAAGGCGCTTCTGCCGCTCACAAACTCTAGCGAAAGAGTCTATTTGCTGCTGCTCTTTTTTAACTAAGCTGCTAAGCCTAAGCTTTCGCGATCTGTCTTACTTACGACCAGCGCGTTTACGCTCGTTTTCAGTAAGCAGTTTCTTACGAATGCGAATGCTTTCAGGTGTTACTTCTACCAACTCGTCATCTTCGATGAACTCAAGCGCTTGCTCTAGCGTGTGCTTAATCGGCGGAGTCAGCGTTAACGCTTCATCCGTACCAGAAGCACGTACGTTCGTTAACTGCTTACCTTTAATTGGGTTAACCGCTAAGTCGTTGTCGCGAGAGTGAATACCGATAACTTGGCCTTCGTACACTTCAACAGCGTGACCAAGGAACAGACGACCACGGCTCTGCAAGTTAAACAGTGCGTAAGCTGCAGTTTTACCCGTTAGCATACTTACTAGTACGCCATTTTGACGACCAGATACTTCACCGTCTTTAACAGGTCCGTAGTGATCAAATACGCTTGTCATGATACCAGAACCAGACGTTAGCGTTAGGAACAAACCACGGAAACCAATCAAGCCACGAGAAGGTACGATGAACTCAAGACGAACACGGCCTTTATTGTCAGGCTCCATGTTTGTTAACTCAGCTTTACGTAAGCCAAGCTCTTCCATGATAGAACCTTGATGTTGCTCTTCAACGTCGATTACTACTTGCTCGAATGGCTCTTGAGTTTGTCCATCAATTTCGCGCTGTACAACTTCTGGACGAGATACGCCCATTTCAAAGCCTTCACGACGCATTGTTTCGATCAATACAGACAAGTGCAATTCACCACGACCAGATACGATAAATTTATCTGGTGTGTCGCCTTGATCAACACGCAATGCAACGTTGTGAATCAATTCTTGATCTAGACGCTCTTTAATATTACGAGTGGTAACGAACTTACCTTCTTTACCCGCAAAAGGAGAGTCATTGACAATGAATGTCATGCTTACTGTTGGCTCATCTACCGTCAAAATAGGTAGAGACTCAACACAAGTAGGATCACACAAAGTATCAGAGATACTTAGGCCATCAATACCCGTAATACATACGATATCACCCGCAGAAGCTAGATCTGTATCGACGCGCTGAAGGCCATGGTAGCCTTTTACGTTTAAGATCTTGCCTTTACGCTCTTTATCATCAGATGACTTAACAATAACTTGCTGGTTTGGAGACAAACTACCGCGAGTAATACGACCGATACCAATAACGCCAACATAGCTGTCGTAATCCAATGCAGAAACCTGCATTTGGAATGTACCTTCTGGATCAACATTAGGTACTGGAACACTGTCGACAATCATTTGGTACAGCGGCGTCATATCTTCTGCCATTGCTTCTGGATCATTACCAGAGATACCGTTGATTGCAGATGCGTAGATAACAGGGAAATCCAACTGCTCTTCTGTCGCACCAAGACTATCGAACAAATCAAATACTTGATCCATTACCCAGTCAGGGCGAGCGCCTGGACGGTCAATTTTGTTGATAACAACGATTGGACGCAAACCGCGTTCAAACGCTTTAGAAGTTACAAAACGTGTTTGTGGCATAGGTCCGTCAACGGCATCTACCAACAACAATACAGAGTCAACCATAGACAATACGCGTTCTACTTCACCACCGAAGTCAGCGTGTCCAGGTGTGTCCACAATGTTAATGCGGTAATCGTTCCATTTAATGGACGTGTTTTTCGCCAAAATGGTAATACCACGTTCTTTTTCCTGATCGTTGGAATCCATGATGCGCTCTGCGCCTTCATCTTTACGATCAAGCGTACCAGACTGACTCAACAACTGATCTACAAGTGTGGTTTTACCATGGTCAACGTGAGCAATAATTGCCACGTTACGTAACTTACTGATATCAATCGACATTTTGGTTTCTCTATAATATACGAGATGGAAAGTACAGCTCGTGAAACGCTTTGTTTCAACCGTCTGAACTATCATACGGAGTAAAATTCGCGCAATTGTACCCTTATCTTTGTGAACTTCCCATTAAACTGCAAAAAATTAATGAAAAAATCTGCGTGTTTCATTAATTCGTATTTAGAAAGTGGTCAACCTAAGCCATACACCGTTACGTGAATAACCAAGTATGCAGTAATCTTCCCGGCATGAATGCGAAGCTTCCCGCAACAACTAGCCCACCAATATAAAGACCAACCATGCTGGACTTATGCCTTACCACATCCCCCGTTCGAATTGCGAGTATGGCATTAGGAATCAAGTAAAAGACAAGAAGGCTAAACAGATGAATTAAACCAAAATGGTCAAGAAACAGAGGGCCAATATGCGCAGGCATAAAGAGCGTAATCAATGCCGTGACGAGCATAAGTACCATGTAGGCTTTACCCAGCAGCCTATGTCGCGGCGTCCCCTTTGTGTTTATCAACAAATACGTTGCGATAAAAAATGCAGGCAGTACAGTCGCTAAATGAAAGTAGGCTAACTGTAAATAAGTCATGCAAAGCTCTCCTCTCTAAGACTTCCCAAATTACTCTCTATCAATAAGCTCCATCCATACACTCCAACCATCCCTCCACTTATTGCGCTCTTCTAATTCAGATATCTTTTACCTATCTCACGACAAGCGCATTCGCGAAAAGCACTTTTACTTTATGGCTGAGCCGCGTTTCAAACAATTTAATATAATTTTTTTAGGCCACGTAACCAATTTAACACCCTCTTCTATAAAAATTAAAATATATGCCATATTTATAAAAATCTATCTAAATAGTTTAAATGCTTTTCTAACGGTCTGTATTTTAAATACTTTTCAAACCAAAAAGATCAAAAAAATCCAATATAGAAAAAGTTAAAACTACTTTAATAAAGAATAAAAAGCGCCAACATTGGGCATTTAAAATACACTAAGCACCAATAAGAAACACCTCTCATATTGCTTCAAAAAAAATTATTTAAAGCTACAAAAAAAGATAATTGTTTAGGTCAATAGAACACGATTAACTGTAAAAAACGCAATAATCAATCATCGAGAGGAACAAACAATGCCATTACTAGAAACAGTGTCGAAAAAACTCGTTAAGGGTACTGCCGCTACCATTTCAGCATTAGCCCTCACAGCAGGTGCCGCAAACGCAGGTACTATTTCATTAGGTCATACGACTTGGGTGGGCTACGGCACGCTCTATTTGGCGAAAGACTTAGGCTACTTTGAAGAAAAAGGCCTAAATTTAGAACTCACGACTATCGAAGAATCTTCCATGTATATGGCTGCTGCTGCGTCAGGCCGTCTAGATGGTTCTGCGTCAACGATTGACGAAATCCTTAAATACCGCCCGAAATTTTGTTTTAAATCGGTTGCCGTTCTGGACGACAGCTTTGGAGGCGATGGCATCTTAGTGGAAGACGGCATTGATTCCATTGCAGATCTAAAAGGGAAAACCGTTGCTGTAAACGAAGGCTCTGTTTCTCAGTTTTGGTTATCAGACTTGCTAAAAAGCGAAGGCATGAGCATGTCTGACATTACGGTTCAAAACATGACAGCCGACGACGCTGCAAGCGCTTTCATTGCAGGCAGAGTTCCAGTTGCAGTCACTTGGGAGCCGAACTTGTCTTACGTACGATCTCATAATGTAGGCAAAGTGCTGGTCGACAGTAGCGCCACACCGGGCGTGATTGTTGATGTTGTCGCACTGAACTGTGATGTTATTAAAAACCAACCTGAAGATGTGAAAGCGCTGGTTGATGGTTTGTACCGTGCTGTTGAGTTCACTAAAACGAACCCAGACGAAGCCAATAAAATTATGGCAAAAGGCATCGGCGGATACCTTTCAGACCCAGCTGAACTTGCTGCTGCGGCGTCAACCGTTCGCTTCTACGATAAAGAAATGAACATCGAATTATTAGGCGCTAATGGCAGTGAAGGCAAAATATCTGAAGTGATTGACCTTGCAAATAAAACTTGGAGTGAATTGCAAAACGTAAACTACAGCGTGACATACGACGAACTTGTAGACAATTCGTTCGTTACACAGTAAAGGGTTTCGATATGTCTTCTAAGCAAGTAAGTTTTAAGCAGCTGACTTCCCCACAGGAAGAGTTGCCCAAAAAAGTTGTGCTTGGGGCAGGAACGTTAAGCTGGATAGTACTCCTATCCAGCTGGTTTTTACTCTCTGCCAGTGACCTTGTTCCTACTATGTTTCTTCCTTCGCCGATGGATGTGCTAAGTACTGGCGTACGTCTTGCGGAAAACGGTACCCTGTTCGAACATATGTGGGCCAGTATTCAGGTTGTTTTAATTGGTTTCATTGTCTCTTCAATGCTTTCCATTCCTCTTGGGATGTTAATGGGCAGCTTCAAAATAGTACAAGCCGTATTAGAGCCCCTTGTAAACTTCATCCGCTATCTGCCTGTTACGTCTTTTGTGCCGCTTTTTATCTTGTGGATCGGCATTGGGATAGAACAACGCGTAACCGTTATTTTCTTCGGCGTATTTTTTCAACAATTGGTGATGATATCCGACGTCTCTCGTGGGGTTTCGAAAGACTTACTGCATGCAGCTTACACACTGGGCACAAGTCGTTCGAAGGTTGTCACTCAGGTCATCGCTCCCGCATCATTACCCGGCATATTGGATACATTACGCGTCACCATTGGCTGGGCATGGACATATCTAGTGGTTGCGGAATTAGTCGCAGCAACCAGCGGCCTTGGATACATAAGCCTTAAAGCCATGCGAGGTTTTCAGGTCGACGTTATTTTCTTGGCAATTGTCATCATTGGCCTATTGGGACTTTTGACGGATCAGTTTTTTAGAGTTTTAAGAGCGAGGTTAAGCGCATGGGCCAACTAGCAGAGCCACTGCCGTCTACTGTAAGCGACGAGCAACAAAAACAGGACAATACGACGCCGATTAAAGAGGCGACAACTTCGGAAAAGATCCAACTGCACATTGACGAGGTAACACTCAAGTTTCCAACATCGACGGGGACCGATTTTACTGCGCTGGATAAAGTCTCAATGGAAGTACGAGAAAATGAATTTGCCGTCATTGTTGGGCCATCAGGGTGCGGTAAATCCAGCCTACTTTATCTAACAGCGGGTCTCAACAGCCCAACTGACGGTGAAATCAAAGTCGCAGGAAAAGTGGTCGACGGCCCCAGTGCTGAGCGGGGCATGGTCTTTCAAGGCTACACCTTGTTCCCTTGGCTTTCCGTCTCTGAAAACATTGAATTTGGTTTAAAGCAAAAGAAAATGCCAGCGCCAGAACGAAAAAAAATCGTTCAGAAATACCTTAAAGAAGTCGGCTTAGAGAACTTTGCAGATCGTAACCCAAAGCAACTTTCGGGTGGTATGAAACAGCGCGTAGCTATCGCACGTTCGCTCGCGAATGACCCAGAAATTTTACTTATGGACGAACCGTTTGGAGCTTTGGACAGCCAGACTAGAATGCAAATGCAGCAGTTATTACTGCAAGTATGGGAACACAGTAAAAAGACGGTTGTATTCGTCACACACGATATCGATGAAGCCATCATGCTCGGAGACAGAGTGTTTGTGATGGGCGCAAGACCCGGACGCATTCAGAAAGTTCTCGACGTTAACATCCCACATCCCAGAACACTGGATATGGTAATGGAACCGGATTTCATCTCGTTGAAAAGAGAAATACTGTCTCTTCTTCATGATGATCTTTCAGAAATGCATTAAGTGCTTTAAGAGGTAAACCCATGACTCACAAAACGTTTGATTATATTGTCGTTGGAGCTGGATCAGCAGGCAGCGTAATTGCTAGCAGGTTATCGGAAGATCCTGCGATTAGGGTTTGCCTTATTGAAGCTGGAGACAAAGACAACTCGCCTAGAATTCAAATCCCTGCGGGCACCATATCTCTGTATAAAAGTAAGAAGTACAGCTGGAACTATTATTCTGCCCCACAAAAAAACATGAATCATCGAGTACTTCACTGCCCTCGAGGAAAAGCTCTTGGAGGCTCTTCCTCAATGAACAGCATGATTTATATTCGAGGAGACGCAAAGGATTATGAACAATGGCAAACATCAGGAGCAACTGGCTGGGGCTGGAACGACGTACTCCCGTTCTTCCAAAAATCTGAAAAAAATCTGTTGGGTCAATCAGAACAATTCCATGGCACGCAAGGCGAGTTGCATGTCGACAAACCCAATAGCCCAAACCCATTTTCTCTAAAGTTTGTTAAAGCCGCCTCACAGGCATTGGGCTTAAGTCAAAACTCCGACTTCAACGGTGATACTCAAATGGGTGTCGGCCTCTATAATGTGACTCAAAAAGATGGTTTTCGCCAATCCAGTTTTAAAGCGTTTGTTCACCCTATCGTTAAACAGCGTACAAACCTCACTGTGATTCCCAATGTTCAAGTTGAAAAAGTTCTCATAGAGAATAAAAAAGCCATAGGTGTGATCGTCCGGCAGGAAGACGAAAAAACAACACTGATAGCCAAGCAAGAGGTTGTCTTGAGCGCTGGCGCGTTGGGCAGCCCATTCATTTTGATGAAATCAGGCATCGGCCCAAAACAAGCGCTCGAACAAGCCGGAATACACGTCCAGCATGAGTTGAAAGGGGTTGGGCAAAATCTACAAGATCATTTAGATGGCTTGGTTACGGTAAGGTCAAATGCAACTCAAACATTGGGCTTTTCATTTGGCTCCTTACCTCAGGTTTTAACGTCTCCTTTCCAGTTTTTACTAAAACGAAAAGGATGGTTAACAACCAATTATGTTGAAGCTGGCGGGTTTGCATCCACGACAAACGACAATCGCCCTGACATACAATTCCACTTTGTTCCCGGATACCGCAGTCACCGAGGTCGGCTGTTTGAATGGGGGCACGGCTACGCAATCCACACCTGCGTATTGAGGCCAAAAAGTATCGGGCATATATCGATCACCAAAGAACAAAACTTATTGCTCGATTACAACTTTTTATCGAATGAAGACGACGCAAAAACCTTAATTGAAGGAATACGCTGCGCTCGAAAAATCCTCTCCGATTCTGAATTCGATGGAGCACGAGGAAAAGAAATGCTGCCCGGAGAGCACTGCCAAACAGACGAGCAGCTTATGGATTATGTAAAAGAATACGGCGCAACCGTGTTTCACCCCGTCGGCACCTGCAAAATGGGCACGGACACGCAATCGGTCGTCAAGCCAGACTTAAGTGTTCATGGCATAACAGGTCTACGTGTCGCCGATGCTTCGATCATGCCGACTCTAATAAGCGGTAACACCAATGCCGTCTGCATAATGATCGGAGAACGCGCCGCTGATTTCATAAAGAAAACTCAAGAGAGTTACACAAAAAGGCAAATTGATGGCAACCCAGCTGACGATAAACACGCTCACTAAACTTATTTCATTCGACACCACCAGTGTGCATTCTAATCTGGAATTAATGGCTTATATTCAATCATTTCTCAATGAATATGGCGTTGAATCAACACTGGATTACAATCAAGAGAAAACCAAAGCTAACCTATATGCAACGATTGGCCCGATAGAAAAACCCGGTATATTATTATCCGGACACACAGATACGGTTCCAGTAAAAGGCCAATCATGGTCAACTGATCCATTTAAACTAACATTTCTGGACAGCAAAGCATTCGGGCGCGGCACAGCGGATATGAAATCTTTCATTGCTGTTGCATTAGCCTCTGTGCCCAAAATGCTGAGCGCAAACCTGACCAAGCCGATTCATTTTGCGTTCTCATACGACGAGGAAATTGGCTGCCTTGGCGTGCGCAGTCTAATAGAAAAGCTGAAGCATCTGGATGTAAAACCCGCAGCCTGTATTGTTGGCGAACCGACTGAAATGAAATTGGTAACGTCACACAAAGGAAAGCTTGCAGCGCGTGTCACCGTGACAGGAAAAGAATGCCACTCGGGGATGGCGCCACACGGCGTAAATGCAGTGAACTACGCTGCCAGACTGGTTAACTGGCTTGAGAACGCAGCAAACGATAAAGCACAAAATGGCCCCTTTCACACACAGTATGACATTCCGTACTCGACCATACATACCGGCATAATACAGGGCGGAACGGCATTAAATATCGTACCAAATCACTGCCAGTTTGATTTCGAAATTCGCAATATCGCAGACGATAATCCACAAGACCTGTTAGGGCACTTTGCTGACTACTGCCAAGAACTAATCGGCGAAATGACACAAAAAGCGTCTGATACAGATATCGCCATCGAAGTACTTACCGAATACCCCGGACTCGCCAAATCCAATGATGACGCAATCATCTCATACCTAAAAAATCTCACTGATGACGCCGAAGAAGGTCAAATAAACTTTGGCACTGAAGGTGGTTTGTTTAGCGAACGCTTAAAACTTCCCACTGTCGTGTGTGGACCCGGAAGTATGCAGCAAGGTCATAAACCCGATGAGTTTATTTATATTGAACAATTGGCTAAATCAGAAGCCTTCATAGAGCGATTAATTGACTCGTTAAGCGAGTCACCGTAAGCCTTTTTTCGCTTTAGTTTTTCCTATGCAAACAAAGAAAAAACATATTTTACCGAAGCCAGAACTCTCTATAAATTATTTATACAGATTATAATTCTATTCCGAGGAACCATTCGATGTCTGAAAATAAATCCGCCGAAATGTACCAAGTCTGGCAGCAAGACAAGGACCATTACATTCACCCATGGACAGACTTCTCCACGTTTAAAGAAACAGGTTCGATTGTCGTTGAAGACAGCGACAATGTTCACATCACAGATGGAGACGGAAATCGGTATCTTGATGGTATTGGCGGTTTATGGTGCGTCAACATCGGTTATGCTCGTGAAGAAATGGCACAAGCCATTGCAGAGCAAATCATGAAAGTTCCATATTATTCTTGTTTTGGACACCACACTACCGTTCCTGCAGCGAAATTGGCCGCAAAAATTGCAGAGCTGGCACCGGGTAATCTGAATCACGTTTTTTATGGTTGTGGAGGATCAGTAGCAAACGACACCGCTGTTCGTATTATTCACTTTTACTTTAATCAGCTTGGTAAAAAAAGTAAGAAAAAAATCATTTCACGCATTGATGGGTATCACGGCAGTACCTATATGGCGATGTCTATTACAGGCGTTAAATTTGACCACATTGGCTTTGATATCGATGAACAGCTTGTTCATCATATTTCCTGCCCCAACCCTTATCGTCGCCCTGAAAGCCAATCCATTGAAGACTTCTGCGATGAAAAAGTTCAAGAGCTGGAAAACAAGATTTTGGAGCTTGGGCCTGACAATGTTGCCGCTTTCTTTGCTGAACCTATTATGGGCGCAGGCGGTGTCATTGTTCCGCCGAAGGGCTACCACAAACGTACGCTAGACGTCTGTCGTAAGTATGGCGTGCTTTACGTATCGGATGAAGTTGTCACTGCATTTGGTCGTCTAGGACATATGTTTGCCTCTAAAGACGAGTTCGACATAGTGCCAGACATCATCACCTGTGCAAAAGGCCTCACCTCAGGCTATTTACCGTTAGGCGCGACGATTCTGTCTGACGATATTTACGATGTAATCAGTAAACCTCAAGCAGACGGCGCTCTATTTACGCATGGCTTTACCTATTCCGGCCACCCAGTAAGCTGTGCGGCAGGCCTTAAAAATATAGAAATCATGGAGAGAGAAAACCTCTGTGGTCACGTCCAAGAAATCGGTTCGTATTTTGAAGAGCAGCTAAAGACGCTTATGGATTTGCCCATAGTGGGTGACGTGCGCGGTAAGAAATTTATGGTTTGTGTCGAGAATGTGGCCAATAAGGAATCAAAAGAACTGATTGATCCTGAAGCTCAAGTCGGTAATAGAATTGCCGATCATTGCCAAAAACGAGGGCTCATCGTCAGACCGTTAGCACACATGAACATATTATCCCCGCCGCTAACCTTATCGAAAGATAATGTGGATTTCTTAGTATCGACATTGCGAGAAAGTATTGTAGAGACAATGAAAGACTTAAAACAGGACGGTTATTTATAAGGACTAGAAGACTATTGCCCCCCATATTTAACCGCCTACATGGCGGTTTTTTTTACTGAAAAAACTATAAAAACTAAAAAAGCCCTTTACTCGAAAGCAAAGGGCTTAACATTATTTGATCTAACCGAGTTTAATCCAAGTAGTTTTTAATTGAGTAAACTTGTCGAAAGCATGCAGGGAAAGATCACGGCCAAAGCCAGACTGTTTATACCCCCCAAAAGGAGTCGACATATCCAATGCATCCATAGTATTTACGGAAACCGTACCCGCTTTAAGCCGCTTGGATACCAAATGAGCGCGGTTGAGGTTAGTCGTCCAAACCGACGCGGCCAAGCCATAAATCGAATCATTTGCTAACGCGATCGCATCCTCTTGATCGTCAAATGGCATAATAACGACCACAGGGCCAAACACTTCTTCGCGGGCAATGTTCATTTCCGGTGTGACATTGTCCAAAATCGTTGGCGGAACAGAATTGGTCGTGCAGTCTCCCAGACCACCCGTCACCAAAGTCGCCCCTTCGTCCAACGCCTCCTGAATAAAAGCGCGGACTTTAGCTGCGTGATTAGAATCAATAAGCGCCCCAACTTGGGTATCTGGATCCATCGGATCACCAACCACCATAGATTCCGCTTTCACTTTCAACTTTTGTATAAAAGCATCTTTAATACTGCGCTCAACTAAGATTCTTGAGTTTGCAGAACACACCTCGCCTTGGTTGAAAAAGATCCCCCTCGCGGCATGTTCCACTGCATTATCCAGCTCACAATCGCCAAAAATGAGATTGGGGCTCTTACCACCTGTTTCAGGCCATACGGGTTTCATATTGGATTCTGCAGAGTAGCCCATCAGCAACTTTGCCGTCGGCGTCGACCCAGTAAAAGTAATGCAATCAATGTCGTTATGAAGACCCATTGCTTTACCAACAATGTGTCCGTGTCCCGTCACCACGCTCAGAACCCCGTCAGGTAATCCGGCTTCCTTGGCTAAGGCCGCAATACGTAACGCGGTATGAGGAGACTGCTCAGCGGGTTTCAATACAACTGAATTGCCTGAAATTAGAGCGGGGGCTAACTTCCAAGCCGCCAAATCTAACGGGAAATTCCACGGAACGATGGCGCCGACAACACCAACTGGCTCCTTGGTAATTGTCGCAATGTTTAAACCGTCTGTTGGCGCGACTTCACCGTATATTTTATCGATGGCTTCTGCATACCAATCAAAACACGCAGCGGCGCCCAATATATCGACATTCATTGCATCCATGATAGGCTTGCCCACGTTTATACTTTCTAGTAACGCAAGCTCTTCTTGATGTTCGCGAATCAGTTCAGCTAAGCGCTTCATTACGGCTTTACGGTCTGAGGGGGATTGATTTGCCCAAATGCCCTGCTCGAACGAATCTCTGGCATGTTTTACTGCCGTATCGACATCCTGTTCAGTGCACGCAGCCACACTCGCAATTTGTTCTTTTGTAGCGGGATTAACCACCGCATACGTTTCGCTATTTGACGCATTAACAAACTTCCCTGCTATAAATGCGCAGGATTCAATCTCTAAATTAGCGTTTTTTTCAAGCCAATATTCTTTTGTATATGAAGACAAACCACTAACCTCTCAAATGTTATAGTTAGGGAGGCATCTCTCCCTTTACGTATGTATACCCTATTCTAAAAACATACCCATTTATCAATTGAACCTAAATTATTATTAAATAAACTCCTAAATAAGTTTTATTAATTCGATCAAGGTTACATAACATTTTTCAATTCAACGATTTAGATAATCGTATTTTATTAATAATTCGACCTACCGTAACCTTCCAGTCATCAGTGCAAAAATCTTATGCATAAAGGTGACTAAATTGAAATTAGATAACACAGTAGTTGATACGCTAGTAATTGGCGCAGGTCAGGCAGGGATTGCAACCAGTGAACACCTTACTGCCCTTAATGTTCCGCATATTGTTGTAGAAAAAAATCGGATAGCGGAAAGATGGCGCTCTCAACGCTGGGACTCGCTGGTCGCCAATGGCCCTGCATGGCACGATCGCTTCCCAAATCTTCAATTTGAAGGGCTTGACCCTGATGCATTTCCAAGTAAAGAACGCGTAGCGCGTTACTTTGAAGAGTATGTTGAAAAGTTTAATTTACCGGTTTACACCGACGTCACGGTAAAGCAGGTCTCAACGCTTGAGGGAGAAGCAGGGTATGCAATCGAAACCAGTAAAGGGTGTATAAAAGCCAAGCGTATTGTATGCGCAACTGGGCCATTTCAGAAGCCATCCATCCCCCCGATCGTGCCCGAAATTACCGGCCTAAAACAGCTCCACTCGTCTCATTATTTTAATCCAGAGCAGCTTGATTCTGGCGCCGTACTTGTCGTTGGGGCAGGCTCATCAGGCGTTCAAATCGCGGATGAAATAAACCGATCAGGTAAAAAGGTCTACCTTTCTGTAGGACCACATGACCGCCCACCACGTTCATATCGTGGCCGAGATTTTGTATGGTGGCTTGGCGTGTTAGGTAAATGGGATGCGCCCGCTGCTGCACCGGATGCAGAACACGTTACGATCGCCGTAAGCGGCGCACACAAGGGTATAACAATCGATTTCAGAGAACTTGCCAATAACAATATCACGCTATTAGGACGCACCCATGCATTCACGAATGGCACTCTGAGTTTTTCAAACGATCTTGTTCAAAACATTGAGAAAGGTGATGAAAACTATCTTTCATTGCTAGAAGAAGCGGACGCTTACATCGAGAAAAATGGGTTAGATCTCCCAGAAGAGCCCAGTGCAAAACGAATTTTACCTCAGCCAGAATGCATGCTAAATCCAATTCGTGAGCTGGATTTAGCCGCATCAGGGATCACCTCTATTATTTGGGCAACCGGTTTTAAGTCAGATTACAGTTGGCTGGATTTAGACGTTTTTGATGATAAAGGTGCTCCAAAACATCAACGAGGCGTCACTGCGTTGTCTGGAATCTATTTCGTGGGGTTGCCTTGGTTATCTCGTCGTGGATCAAGTTTCATCTGGGGATGCTGGCACGATGCAAAATACATCGCCGATCACATTGAAACTCAAAGAAAGTATCACGAGTACGAATGCAATATTCCAGAACCAAGCGTTGAAATTGCCTAACTCCATCATCCGTTAATAGGAAAAATACATGCCGACTCATACTCGAATTCGTATGTTTAATACTAAAGAAACCTACCCTAACCAATCGCTTGATAATGATCTATGCCAAGCCGTTGTAGCAGGCAATACCGTGTATGTTCGCGGTCAGGTAGGTACTGACTTTGACGGTAACCTTATTGGCCTAGGTAACCCTCAAGCTCAAGCAGAGCAAGCCATGAAAAACATCAAACAATTGTTGGAGGAATGTGGTTCGAATTTAACGCACATAGTGAAAACAACCACTTATATAACTGATCCAAGATTCAGAGAACCCGTCTATAAAGAAGTCGGCAAATGGTTGAAAGGTGTCTATCCCATTTCAACTGGATTGGTCGTAGCCGGATTGGCGCAGCCTGAATGGTTGATGGAAATTGATGTTATCGCAGTTATCCCTGAAAGCGACGTATAAACTGGAGTCCAATATGACCTTTTCTATCGCAGGTTACTGTAAAAAAACAGGCATGGTGGGAAGCGCAATCACATCATCCAGTATTTGTGTTGCAAGTCGGTGTGCATTCGCAAAATCCGACGTCGGTGTCGTGTTGACACAAAACGTCACGAACCCTACTTTAGGTCCGTTCGGTCTTGAGCAATTAAGCTCCGGAGCCACGCCTGAAGAGACGCTTGAAAAGCTAAAAGAGCACGAAACCTATATTGAATATCGCCAACTGGGCATTTTAAATGCTCAGGGCGAAGGCGTTACATTCAGCGGAGAAAATGCGCTAGGAATCTATGACGAAGCGTCTGGCGATGCGTGTATTGCCATGGGAAACCTTTTGGATAACTCTGACGTTCCCGCTGCAATGATCGCTTCCTTCGAAAGTAATGAAGATTTACCTCTTCCACAACGACTGCTTTCTGCATTACAAGCAGGGTTAGACGCAGGTGGCGAAGCAGGTTCAGTACAATCTGCAGGGCTTCAAGTTTACTCAAAACCAAGTTGGCCTATAGTGGACTTGAGAGTGGACTGGCACGACGCCCCACTGTCAGAGCTTCAGGTTTTGCTCGACATGTATGAACCTCAAATGAACGATTACATATTGCGAGCCGAGTCTCCAGCACACGCTGCGAGCTACGGTGTACCGGGTGACTTGTAGAGAGATTTGTAACCATTGCCCGCTTTTTCTTAACCGACATGCTTTCTTAACCGACACCTCCTGTTAACCGATGTTCTTACGCCGCTTTGTGCATTGATCTCATTAAGGTCAATGCACAAGGCCGATCCGCTACGCGCGCACTGTCATAAAGCAAAACCTACCTCAAGGTTACAAAACACCGCATTTTGATGTGAAAAAGCGCAAATATGCGACGTTTGTAGCTTCAAAAATTGGCAAAACAATTGCATTTAAAATTCAAAACCCAGTCGCGGTTAGTATTTGTTTTATCAATGCTAACGACGACTAAGGCAATACGTCAAAATGCGTGCTAATCCAAGTTGATGCAATAGACCATAATTAGGGGTACAACCAATGGCGAACAAATTCACACTAAAACAGCTGACCTACTTTGTTCTTGCCGGAGAACACAGCAGTGTCACTAAAGCAGCCGAGCTTTTGTTTGTCTCCCAGCCTTCGATTTCCTCTGCGATCCATCACCTTGAAGACGTTACAGGCTTACAATTGTTTATTCGTCACCATGCTCAAGGGTTGTCTCTGACCACTCAAGGATGGCAATTTTTCCACAAAGCAAAAGCATTACTAAAAGGGGCGGATGATCTGTCTCAATTTGCTCAAACGCTTGGCACGGAAGTTTCCGGTTCTTTGAGTATTGTAGGCTTCCCTACATTTACTTCTTTAATGATGCCTTCGATGCTTAAAGAGTTTGTTGATCAATACCCTGCCGTAAACGTGCAATGCGATGAAATGCACCAAAGAGATTTGATCCAAGGGCTCATTAACAGTAAATACGAATTGGCAATCACTTACGATATGCAACTTCCAGCCAATATTGAATTTATCCCTCTTATCAGCCTGCCCCCTTATGTCGTTGTAGAACTGAATCATCCGTTAGCTAAGAAGAAACAAGTCTCTATTCATGAACTCGCAAAACACCCAATGGTGATGTTGGATTGGCCAATGAGCCGAGAGTATTTTAGCTCTCTATTTATTGGTCAAGGAATCGAACCTATGATTAGCCATAATGCTCATTCGTTAGGCATGGTGAGGGGCATGGTCGCAAACGGTTTCGGTTATTCCATTTTTAATACACCAGTGCACAGTAATGTCGCGCTGGACGGAACAAAATTCGCGTCAATTCCATTAAAAGAAAAGCTTATGCCATTAACGATGGGCGTGGCGAAATTAGAACAATCGCAGCTCACGCCAGCAGCAGAAGCGTTTGTAGAGGTTCTGAAAAACTTTGCATCCGGCATACTGGCGCCAAGCCAAGAAAGCTCAGCGGAAAGGAAAACAGCCGTTTAAAGGAAAACGCCTCTAAACGGCTGTGTTAAATGCTTAACCTTCGCTACGGCTAGCAAGGAACTCGTCGTAGTTGCCTCGGAAATGATCCAACTTCTTGTCTTTGATTTGAATGATTTCAGTAGCAAGAGAGGAAACAAACTCACGGTCATGGCTGACGAAGATCAAAGTACCTTCGAACATATCAAGCGCCATGTTCAAAGACTCAATGGATTCCATGTCTAAGTGGTTAGTAGGCTCATCCATAATCAGCACGTTAGGCTGTTGCATGATTATCTTGCCAAACAACAAACGGTTTTTCTCACCACCAGAACAGACTTTCGCTTTCTTCTTGATGTCATCAGAAGAGAACAACATACGCCCCAAAATGCCACGAACAGCTTGGTCATCGTCGCCTTCTTTACGCCATTGACTCATCCACTCAAAGATCGTCATATCATTCGCGAAGTCATCATTACTGTCTTGTGGACAGTAACCCAGAACCGCATTTTCGGCCCATTTAACCTCACCTTGATTAAAGTCAAACTCAGACATTAGGCCACGTAAAAATGTCGTTTTACCAACGCCGTTTTCACCCAGTACTGCTAATCGAGTTCCTGCTTCAAGCATTAAGCTTCCGCCACTGTATAGCGTTTCGCCATCAAAACCGTGACCAATGTTTTCAAGTATCAGCGCTTGGCGATGCAGTTTCTTATCTTGTTCAAAACGAATAAATGGATTCTGTCTACTAGAAGGCTTAATGTCTTGCAGTTGTATTTTATCCAATTGCTTAGCACGCGATGTGGCCTGCTTGGCTTTCGATGCATTCGCAGAAAAGCGCGCAACAAACTGCTTTAACTCAGAAATTTGAGCGGATTTTTTAGCATTAGCCGCCATCATTGTTTCACGCGCTTGCGTAGAAGCCAGCATGAAATCGTCGTAGTTACCTGGGTAAACACGAAGCTCGCCGTAATCAATATCCGCCATGTGAGTACACACAGAGTTCAAGAAGTGACGGTCATGGGAAATAATCACCATGGTGGATTTATAATCGTTAAGAATCTCTTCAAGCCAACGAATCGAATCAATGTCCAAGTTGTTGGTAGGCTCATCAAGCAACAATATATCAGGCGCTGAAAACAAGGCTTGAGCAAGCAATACACGAAGCTTCCAACCCGGAGCGACTTCGCTCATTGGGCCAAAGTGAAGCTCTTCGGCAATACCGGCACCCAGTAGAATTTCGCCTGCACGGCTTTCTGCACTGTAGCCGTCCATTTCAGCGAATTCACCTTCCAGCTCAGCCACTTTAATGCCGTCTTCTTCGCTCATTTCAGGCAAGCTGTATATACGATCACGTTCTTTTTTTACTTCCCAAAGTTCTTTGTGGCCCATAATAACGGTATCAATCACAGAGAACTCTTCGAACGCAAACTGATCCTGATTCAGCTTACCAACGCGTTCATTTGGTGTAACTGACACGTTACCTGCTGTCGATGCAAGCGACCCATCCAGAATCTTCATTAGCGTGGATTTACCGCATCCATTCGCGCCAATCAGGCCGTAGCGGTTGCCATCTCCGAATTTAACGGAAATGTTTTCGAATAAGGGCTTGCTACCAAATTGCATGGTAACGTTAGAAACAGTGATCATGTGCTTTCCAAAAGTAATTTGACGTATCAGGTACGAGAATTGATTAATGAGCGTACTATAAAGGCTACAGGTTAAAAGTCTATGCTAAGGCCATAAAAATCTTCATCCGTTACGAGAGAGGGTCCGGTTTGACCCTCGTAGCAAGCAGACTCGCGACGCTTCCTAAAAAGCAAACACATAATACAACAGTTACCAAACCGTTGATGCCAAAAGCGGCAATTACCGTAGCGTATAACGGCGGCCCCATTGTTGCCCCTAAGTTGCCCAGTTGAGCGATCAAGCCATAGCCATTCCCCTGCTCATACGAATTACGTGCCAGTTTTGGAATCATTGAAAGAGCGGCGCCGGGCACTAAGCCTGCGCACAACACGATGAAACAGAAGATTATGCACAAAAGAGTCTGATCCGATGAAAACAGTTGTAATAACGTCGCACCAATACCAAGACCAATGTAAGCCACCAGCGCAACCCGTTGCGGTGTTAGCCAATATTGTGCGATTGCGCCTGCTAAAAATGTGCCGCACGTACTGATCAATGGCAAAACAATTTGCATAGTCGCGCGTATTTGCTTGTCTTCAATAAAGTTCGGCACATAGGTCAAAATCGAGACCAATGTACAGGTATAAAATAAGAAAACCACACTTGGCAGCAGTGTTCGAGGGTTGCGGTAAATGGCCCACAGTTTTGTAAAGTAGGGTTCGTTATTTACTGAGATCGTTGAACGATATCTGGATTCGTTCTTATCCAGAATCAGTACTAATATTAATGCCATAGAAGAAATAAACACCGCATGACTTAGATACAAACCGGCTAGACTGTATCTCTCCAAGATGTCATTACCTATCCAACCGCTGATCGCGAAAGCCACACCAAAAAATGTCCCCCACAACCCCATCGTAATGGACTTATGCTGCGGTGCACTCAATATCGCGATAATCGTTGGCGCAGCCACAACAACCCCAAGCTGCGAAAAGCCTTCCAGTAAGCGAGATATTAAAATCCATTCAAACGATGGCAGTAAAGACTGTGAAAAAGACAACAAGGCTCCGATTAAAAGAGCGCCTATCAGAACCTTAAAATACCCAATCTTATTAGCGAATATTCCAGCTGTCACACCGAATATCAATCCAATCACACCGACAATAGACAGAGACACGCCACCCAAAGTTGGCCCAACTTGGTAGTGCTCTAAGAGTTGATTATAAGAAATGGAAAACTTCGAAAACTGCATTGCTGCAGAAACACCGGATAACCATATTAAGACAACGGCCAACCAAGAAGTGCTTTGCTGATGTGTCATTGTTTGTTTGACCGATGATGTCATTTAAGAATCCCGCTTTTAATTTGGTACAGTTGTTTTCGAACCGCCTATATTACTGAAAAACAACCTATTAAAAGCAGGATATAAAAAGGAATCTCGGCGCTTTAAATACCACCCCGAATATGATGACGTACTGAGAGTTTATAAAACGTCGCAAGCTGTTGATGTAGCTCAACGGACAGAGGAGGTAAACCTGACGCTTTAACATTCCGCAGAACTTGTGAGGCTTTTGTCGAACCGGCTATAACACTGGAAACCTGAGGGTGATCCAAGATCCAACGTAAAGCGAGATCCACCAGCTCCATTCCTTCAGGAAGCAGATCTTTTGCCTGTTCCGCTAAATCAACACCCAACTCATAAGGAATACCATTGAAGGTTTCTCCCACATGGAAGGCTGCTCCGTCACGGTTATAGTTTCTGTGGTCTCCCTGTTCGAACGTTCGAGCTTTCGTCATATTCCCAGACAATAGACCACTGGCTAGCGGTAAACGAACAATAATACCCACGTCGTTCTGAGCCGCTATCGGGAACAATTCCGTTGTCGCATCCTGTCGAAAAACATTGAATAAGATCTGCAATGAGGTCAACGCAGACGATTCACAACAAAACAGTGCTTCATCCAGCATTTCGACACTTGCGCCAAAGTGCTTTATTAGCCCTTCTTTTTGTAAATCTTCCATCCAAGCGATGATATCACCATCAAACAACACATCACGCGGTACACAATGAAGCTGTGCGAGATCCAGCGCCTCCACACCTAAGCGTTTTGCAGAATCGGCTAAGCTTTCTTTGATTGACGCTTTTGAATATCCGTTCGGATAAAGATTTGAGTTTCGTCCTACTTTTGTGGCAATGACTGGAACCGTATCAAACGCTCTTCGCCACTTACCTATTCTTTCTTCTGACAGGCCTACTCCATAGACATCTGCAGTGTCAAAAAAGGTAATTCCTTGTTGATAGGCCGTCGTTAAAATATCGTTTGCTACCCCATCTTCAATTGCACCAAAGTCGTTCCCTAGCTGCCAACAGCCTAAACCTATCTCTGATACCAGTAATCCTGATTTTCCCAGTGTGCGTTGGTACATTTTGCCTCCTAGAAATCAATTTTTTATTTTTGTTCAATCTAACTATTACGAGATTAGATCGACGGTCCTGCATTAAGTGAATTGTTTAGAGTCTGTTTTTAATTGCATTGAGCCCAGTACCTCAACCAAACATGCACTCAGAATTAAAACCGCCCCAAACCACTCGATGGTATGCATACGCTCTTCCGGTAGAATAATGCTTGCCGAAATCACAGCGACCATCACTTCAGACATCATCAATAGCCCAGCACGTCCCGGATTAATGACCTTTTGCGCCCAAAATATCGCAGCCACAATCGGCATTAGAATCAACAATGAAAAAGAGAACATCACAAGACCAGCACTGTGAGTCAGATCAACGTCGTCCATTGGCGTAGAACCTAAAAAATAGCCTATTAACAATGCGCCGATTACAGTGAATGAAAACTGCCCCAGCGCCATGCCGGGAATAGGAATACGATTATATCTACGAACCATAGACGCCCCGAACGCCCAAAAAATACCTGAAAGAAACGCAAGTATGTCGCCTTTTCCTTGCTCGCCCCAATCCCCACCCGACAGTAACAACACCATTCCTAGTAGACCTACGACAACCGCTAACCAACGAGTCCATGTCACACGCTCTCTTAGCCAGAAAATCTCAATGAGCGTCGACCAGACAGGCGTTAAGTAAAACAAAAGCGTCGCTCTAACGACGGAAGAATAAATCACGCCAGACGAATACAACGCGATTCCAAGCCCTGTACATAACCCAATTAAACAAAGTGCTCGCCAGTGCGTTTGATAACGATGTCGAGTCATGCCAACCATGATCAATAGCGGAAGAATGGCTGGCAAGCTCAATAACACGACGGCCGTAACCCCTTGAACACCTTGAGATTCCAAATAACGCAGTGGAATCCAATAAACGCCCCAAAATGCAGCCGCAAAGAAAGCAACGAGTGAGGCAAAGTGCGTACTCGGATTTTTAAACGATATCATGGAAGTATTCGAGCCTATACAGTGTGGTCGGCGAATTACGTGCAGAAAAGATGCCAAACATTCGTCCCAGTTAACGGCTATTTTTCTACATTCTACTCGTGCGTGAAGAAGGGTCTCGACGAACCTTATTGCGACTAGCTCTCCTAGATACAGCAATAAATGGCCAAGTCAGTAACAAATGGATAATGAATGCCACTACAACGCCAAACGTTAAACCGGTCGCTGATAAGGGAATGCCAATTTTAAAATGCTGAATGGTTTTTTCTAAATAAACGTAGCGTGACGGATGCAACATAAAAATAGCTTTATCAATCAGATGACCATCGTTAAATATCTGAATTCCTTTCGACAGTTCATCAAACAAATCAAGCGTAAGCAGTTTTTGATGTGCATCCTCTCGAACACTTTTCACGTCATTTTGAAGGTGGTGATCAATCATAGATCGTAATGAAGAATACTCGTACTTTTTGGCGGTTGCTTCGTAACCTTCTACCTGCCACTTTGTCGACTCATACAGTCCCGATAGAAACTGCTGATAATGATCAACCAACAAAGGAACTTGAAGAGCCAATAACAGCGCCGTTCCAAACAGTAACTTATCTAATATGCGGCCTATCATCTCGTATCACACCCTCTAACCCAAGGAAGTCAAAGCAACCTTAACACAGTTTTATGACTGTAGAGCTCCTTACTCTCAGACCGCTGTGCCTGTTTACAGTGGGAGGGCTTGTTCTTGCCTCTCTTTGTATTAAAAAGGTTAAATTAACTCATACAGACGTCAGCTGATTTTGTAAATCACGAAGGTTGCCCACATATTCAGAGCCGTAAAATAGCTGAGGAACCTTTGCAAGCTCCAACCCAATCATACAAATGAGTTCTGCTTTAGATATTTTTGAAGAGGCTGTCGATTCAATGCTTACTGTTTCAAAAGCAATATTGTTACTTGCCAATGTGTCTTCCGCCAAGCGGCAGGATCCATCACGAGTGGCACAATATAAAGTGTAGTTTTTCATCACATATCTCCTAAAGTCATTTTGAGATACCGGTAAAACCCCGTACCCAATAAACATTACTTTAAGAGACTACATCAGTTTTATAAAATTGATTGATTTCATAATACTGATTTTAAATAACTATTATTAATTACATCCTAAGGAACCTGCGAATAATTCAGTCTATAAGTCCCTCTGCGTTGAAGATATCGAAATTATCCATCAGGGCTCTTGAGCATTGGCTCGTTAATCAATACGATTTGGCTCAATGGCGATTTCTGCCAGCGATAATCTACATCTCTTTTAGAACATTGATTCACTCTCTCAAACAACACTGGCGAACATCACTATGATCATTCAAAAACACAATGAAACGCTGACAACACCCACCGGCGATATGCAAGTGACCGTCTACCGGCCCAATGCTTCTGGAGCTTACCCTGCGATTCTTTTTTACTCGGAAATTTTTCAGCAAACGACTCCGATTGCTCGCAGCGCGCAAATACTCGCCGGACACGGATTTGTGGTGCTCGTACCAGAGATATTTCACGAATTTAACCCTCAAGGAACAGTACTCGCCTACGACGATGTTGGAAAAGACAAAGGCAATGCAGATAAATTTAATAAGCCTTTAGAAAGTTACGACTCAGACAACCAAGCGATGATCGATTACCTAAACGATCAGTCTTTTTGTACAGGGAAAATTGGCAGTATGGGCGTATGTATCGGTGGACATCTAGCCTACCGAGCTGCGCTTAATCCAAGTATTAGCGGGGCTTTTTGTCTTTATGCGACGGATCTCCATTCCAACACATTACCGTGCGACGAAGGCAACCAAACACTAGAACGATGTGGCGATATTGAATGTGAAATGGTCATGGTATTTGGAAAGCAAGATCCCCATGTATCACCCGAAGGCCGCCGTTTGATCCACGACACTATGACGCAAAATGGGGTGGATTTTTCATGGAATGAAGTGAATGCCCAACACGCCTTCATGCGAGACGAAGGAGACCGATACGATGCGGCGCTGGCCCTGCAAATGTACCGCAACGCCGTGGACTTCTTTCACCGCTGCTTATAGGCCTCTATACAAACGAATCGGGAACTGGGTGGAATAAATAACCACATAATTAGTCCACCCACTCGACAGCACTCGATTCGTTATGCACGCAAAAGACGCTCGAACATGGCTTTTCAATTCTCTAAAGACACGCACGCTGATTTCAGGAAAAAGCACTGAAGACTTTTTTGACCAATACGGTCAGGCTCATTATTCGCTGTCGTGTGGTCAGGTATGTCTTTTTAGTATTCCGGATCACAATGCAAAATGGCACATTTACACACTCTTAAGAGAGCTTGATCCACAAAAAGATGGGCAATATTTATCGCTCGCATTGGCGCTCAACCTAGAATGCCTCGCATCCTCTCAGGCACGAATTGGCCTAAACCTCGAGTCCAACCAATTGCTCCTACAGACTGTAGAAGAACTGAATAACCCTTCCCTTGACCCTGATTCAGTTTTAACGACGTTTTCATATTTATACGACAAGGTAATGTACGAATTATCGAGTTTAGATCTCAGCTTAGACAAAGCAAACCAGGTGGAGACACTGCGCGCAAACAATTCGTCGTACCACGCATTCCAGTTGCAACAGTCGATAGAAGGGATTCGCTAATGCCGTCATCGATAACAAACAATCCAAGCACAAATGTCACTCTGCAAAATACCACTGCGACGGAACCCCCTCAAGCTAGCTCTTCATCGGCGTCCAACCTTTCCATTCCACATTCATCACAAAATCATTCATCAATAACGAGAGCTGCACATCATGAACGTGCGCTAGATTCGTACTCTTCCAATATTGATGCGCCAGCGAAGAAAACCCGAACGCTGTTTAAGAACCCTCTTTCTGCGTTTAAATCGACCCCAGAGAATCAGCCTCTGCAAAAAACGCTCAAAAACTGGGTTAACGATGCGCCAGATTCATTGGAAAAAGAGTCGCGTCAGGCATTAAAAGAGCAAGTAGTGCGCTCGTTTAACGATAAAAACCAAACGGCATCTGAAGCGATGAACTTATACGGCCGCAAAGTAAGCTCACTGCCCGATATCTTCCGCCACCCTCATGTAAAAGAACGAATCACTTCCATTGAAATAGAGAAGTGTCACATTGAACGCTTACCCGCTAGCTTATTGAACCTGCCTAAATTAGAAGTACTTAACTTAAATAACAACAACATTGGCGAGCTACCCGAAATTGGCGATATGCCAAGCTTACGATCACTTAACCTTTCTGATAACACCCTTACTTCGCTGCCTGACAGCATTGGAAAATTAACTGACCTTAAACGCATCAACCTCGAAAACAACCAGCTTGCCGAGCTGCCCAGCACGCTCTCGAACCTAACGCAGTTGCAAAGCTTAACCATTAGCCGCAACCCCATCTCGGTCGTACCTGACGCTCTGAATCAGCTGCCTATCACGTCATTAAAGGCGACCCAAATGAACTGGAATACCGTACCTTCGAGCGTGACGGCGATGAAATCGTTAACGAGCCTTGCACTTAGCCATTCTCCCATTAACACGCTTTCTCCTGAAATTGGTCAGTTATCTCGACTCAATTACCTTGAGCTGGATCATATGCAACTGACTTCCTTACCTGAAGAAATACGTGCCCTTCCGAATCGCTGTCACGTTAATCTTACGGGCAATCATTTGTCTCAAAACGTCGTATCGAACTTAATGGCCATGCGAGAACAAGGCGGGCCACGCATCGAGTTTTCCATTGCAGACACGGATGAAGACAGTCGGGCACGTGAAGCGCTGCCACTCGTGAAGAACGTAAACAGCTGGATTCGTTTAGATAAGAACCAAGAACACGTTTGGAACTCGTTCGAAAAGCAAGCGGATACAGGCGCAATGAACCTATGGTTGGCACGAATGCCACGAACGGCCGAAAACCAAAATACGCAAACTCGCGCCGTTCTTCATGAGCGCATGAAAGCAGTATTAAGCCATATTACCGATGCGCTGGTGACGAACGACATGCAACGAGTATCGCCTTTTGTAGAATGTGCAGAAGAAGCAACGTCAAGCTGTCGGGACAGAATTTCAGTCGGTTTAGATAACATGGAAATGATCTATCATAACCAACGCGCCGACGCTGGGCACTATACATTCGATCAGCTAAAAACGCTGGGCAAAGAACTCTTTATCAAAGACCAAGCAACTAACATCGCGACTGAAAAAGCCAGAAAACTCATGATGGTTGACGAAGTCGAGGTTCATCTCGCCTATCAGACAGGGATTAAAAGTGCCTTACATCTAACATTAGGCAACTCCGAAATGCTGTATCAAGCCTGCTCTCAAGTAACAAGCGAGGACATAAAAGACGCTGTCGCCAGCATTAAACAAACATTAGAAGAAAAGGAACCGCTCGCACAATTTCTAGCACAATGGACGCCCGTTAAAAATAAAATCATAGCGTCCGAAAACGACGAGTATTTGTCGATTCAATCTCAATTTGAGAGCAAGCTGGAACACGCAGATCAAAGTGGCGATTACAAGACGCTGAACGAATTAGGAACGCAACGCGAACAAGCCATCCAACACTTTTTGGTGCAACATATTCTTAACCACGACCTCTAAGCTATTTCACCTCACCAAAGCAGATTCTGACGTTCAAGACATCAAATCAAATTGAAAACACCTTAAGTGCACTATTTTTTGGACAGCATGTACACAACTTCGTGTTAATCTTAGAAAAGCTAAAAAACCAATAAGAACAAGCTGATTCTACAAACGTCACTCGCTGAAGGGTTCACTCCATGACAATCATGCAAAAGGCCTTCTGGCTCATCGCCAGCCTAGGTAACTTAATCTCTCTATCTCTATATTTGAGCACCGCCAATGTGTTCTTTTTGCTCTTATTTAGCGGGACACTTTTATACACCGTCGTCGGCTTATACGATTTGTATGTCGGTCCACACAGCTTAAATAGACTCTACCCTGTGGTGGCTTACATACGCTACTTTTTAGAATCTTTTCGAGTCGAAATACAACAGTACTTTATCGCCAACGATACCGAAGAACGACCATTCAATCGCGAACAGCGCTCGTTAGTGTATCAACGTTCCAAAAACGTACGAGACACCATCGCATTCGGCACGCAACGTGATTTAATGGAAGAGAACTACTTAAGCCTGTGGCACTCTCTTGCTCCGAAGAAGCTCGATCATTCTGAAAAACGCGTCACGATAGGCGGTCCAGACTGTTTATTGCCATACGAAGCATCGCACTTAAACATTTCCGCAATGAGCTTCGGGGCACTCAGTCAAAATGCCATTGAAGCCTTGAACCTCGGTGCTCACAAAGCGGGCTGTTACCACAATACAGGTGAAGGCGCTGTTAGCCCTTATCACCTAAAACACGGCGGTGATCTTGTTTGGCAAATCGGTACCGGGCTATTTGGTTGTCGCGATCACGACGGCCACTTCAATGAAAGCTCATTTAAAGACATGGCCACACGCACATCGATCAAAATGATTGAAGTTAAACTCAGCCAAGGCGCTAAACCCGGACACGGCGGCGTACTGCCGAAATCCAAAATTTCCGATGAGATCGCGGCAATACGTCATATCCCAACAGACAGAGATTGTGTCTCTCCCGCAGTGAATCCAGAATGCTCAACGCCCATTGATCTGCTTCATTTTATAAAACGACTTAGAAATCTAAGTGGCGGTAAACCAGTCGGTTTTAAGCTGTGTATAGGCAACCCAGCGGAGTTCCTTGCCATCTGTAAAGCCATGCTACAAACAGGTATTACTCCGGATTTCATTACGGTAGACGGCGCTGAAGGCGGCACCGGAGCCGCGCCGGTCGAGTTCAGTAATCGTCTTGGTATGCCCTGCTTAGAAAGCGTTTACTTCGTTCACAATGCGCTCATCGGCTCAGGGTTAAGAGACAAGATCCGTATCATTGCTTCTGGCAAGACCGCATCAAGCTTTGATCTGCTTTCTAAACTGGCGGTTGGAGCCGACTTAGTCAACGCAGCCCGAACCATGATGTTCGCCTTAGGGTGTATTCAATCTCGTCACTGCAACACCAATCTTTGTCCTACGGGCATTGCGACCCAAGACCCTGCACGCTCAAAAGCGATCGACGTGACAGATAAAAGTAATCGCGTGAAAAACTTCCACGACAATACACTCGAAAGCCTCTACGAATTGATTGGCAGCATGGGATTAACCTCCCCAACACAACTCAAACCACATATGCTTAAACACCGATCCGTCAACGGAAAGCTCAAACCGATAGGCAGCCACTTCGCACCATTAACTGTGAACGCTTTAAATGAAATGCCTGATGACATGAATAGCCAATGGAAACAATGGTGGAACCAGTGTCAGGCTCATACGTTTGAAGTAGAAGAGGAAGTGTATATCTTTAACGAAGCCGATTTGGCGAGCTAACACAGCATGTAAATAGGCTTAGAATGGTCAATATAACAATAGGATGTATTAGCAGCGTAATGCATCCTATTAATAACGAGACTGAATAAAACGCTTCTTTGAAGCCGCCATGGATGTCGACTTCAAAGATTTTTAATTTGCTACACCGTCACTAATTAATACCGCGCTTTTCTAAAAACAGTGTGACGCGTTCCATGAGTTTTGCTTGTTTAGCTTGCCCTTCTTGCATACCAAGTTGCGCACTTAATTGCATTAATTGTATAGATTTTTCTAGGAACTTTTGACCTGTCGGCGTGCTATAAAACTCAGTAACCTTTCTCATTTCGTCATCGCTAAAAGTTTGCGAATACAATTTTTTTATTTCGTTTGTAAGTCGTTTTCGATCAATATCTTCGTTAAACCAAGTTCGAAAGACCTCTCTAAGCTCTTCTTTTCCCTCGTTATCTAATTGAAACTTCGTAGACATTTGGTCAATTATCGGCAACATTGCTTCAAACCCACCAGCCATCTGCTTCTCCATATCCATAACCCTAAACAGTTCATCTACTGGTGTTTCTTGAGCTACAGCAGGTGTCGCTAATGTAAAACACAGCAATGGTATTATTAGAGCTTTCTTCATCCTATATCCTTATATATAAATCTTTTGGTAACGTCGCTATGCTGTCACGAATATAACCATTCACTGGACAGACGCTTAGTTATATCTGAATTTGAGAACAAAGGGAACGCACTTAAGTTTGTTACAGGGCCGTTGCCGCTTTGGTCACTTACGGGCACTGCAACTCAGGGCGTTTAGTCCCCGTTACAGAGATCGAAAACCTTCCATTCTGAATTTAGCTCATTGCAGTCTCTGAATATAAGATTCTTAAAATAAAGAACAAAAAGCCACTACCTAGAATTATCTGATCGTGGCTTTTGTTATGTCACTATTATCCTGCTTCGGTTACACCAAGCTGTTTAAGTAGTCTTTCCATTCTCTAGGCTTACCGTAATAAGAACCATGCGATAAACGGAATAGCTCTCCGTCTTTTTCGAGGATTAAAGTAGGGTAACCGCTGACTTGTAACTGATTCATTAGTGTATGGCTTTCTTGGATTGCCTGAATCATGACTGGCTCAGCATCTGACATTTTTTCTTTCCAAGTTGCTTCATCAAGGCCCAATGATACGGCTAACTCTTGTAACACCTCGGGCTTCTCAAGCGCTTTAGCTTCTTGATAATGCGCCGATTGAATTGCCTTTAGCATGACATAGGGTTCGATGCCCATTTCTATTCCAACCAGAAACGCTTGAGTTGGTAGGTACGAATCGATAATAAACTCGTCAGGGCTTGCTACTTTAGCCTTATATGCCTCTCCAAAGTGCACTTTCGTCATTGCTGCAATTTGAGCATCAGCCTGCAATATGTGCTGTCTGAATGACGGCTCAATCGCACGCTTCGGAATCATACCACCGGGGTGGTAATCGATTTCAAATTCAGATGTTTCAGAGAGTATTTCGATTAACGATGTTGCTCCGTAACACCAGCCACACATTGGATCGAAGAAGTAATGGACTTTTAGCATTGCACTTCACCTTTACGCACTGTCGCTGTGAAAGCAGAGTGAGCGATAAGGGCAGATGCCGCTAACGAAATTGTTTTTTTCATGTTTGAGCCTCTTCAAAGAGTAACTTTTTAGTTTATATGGCTATCATAAAAAATTGACTCGTTCGGAAAAACACTCAAAAATGACCATTATTGTTTCGTAAAACGTTCTAATCTTTTGTTAGGAGTAAGGAAATGGATCGAGTCACTGCCGCTAAGGTATTTATAGATGTCGCCCAATCGCGCAGCTTCACGATTACCGCAGAGCGTTTAGACATGTCTCGGCCAATGGTGACTCGCTATATCGAAGCAATGGAAGATTGGCTTAAGATCCGGCTGTTTCATCGTACTACGCGTAAAATTTCTCTCACGTCGGCGGGAGAAGCATGCTTAAAAGACGTGGCGCTCTGGCTTGAACAAGCCGATAAAATGACTTCCTTAGCAAATGAGGGACAAGAGCTGTCAGGGCTCATTAAATTAACGACCAGTATGTCGTTTGGTTTTTCTCAGCTCATGCCTGCTATTCAGCTGTTCATGGAGACGCATCCTAAAATACGAGTTGATATTGACCTTGAAGACCGCGCTGCGAACCTAACGGAAAAAAGCATCGACCTCGCTTTACGAATTGCGTCTAATCCAGATCCGTCCTTGATTGGTAAGCCCATCGCACTTTGCGAATCCGTGCTTGTCGCTTCACCCGCTTACCTAGACAAAACTCAAGCGACCTTAGGAAACATCCAACAACCACAAGATTTGGCTAAGCATGGCTGTTTAGGCTACAAAAACTTTGAACAACATATTTGGCATTTAGCAAAAGCCGATCAATTCGAATCCGTCACTGTCGATTGTCGCCTAACCATCAATGAAGCCACGGCGTTACTTCATGGAACGCTCAATGGCGCGGGGGTTAGCATGCAGCCAACCTATTTAGCGAATCAATACATAAGCGATGGCAGGTTGGTTCATGTGTTACCTGATTGGAAGCCCAAAGCTCTGAATATTTATGCTTTATACTCTTCTCGAAAGCACCTTTCTCCAACAGTGCGAGCGTTAATCGATCATCTAGAGGCGTATTTTCAGGATCATCCTTGGTAAGTGGTTTATTCAAAGCATATTCTCTATTTCGCGTCGATTTCTCGCGCCAATCTATACCACTGATTATTAGCAATATGGTCTATTTCTTCGTCTGTCGGTAACACTTGAGGGTCTAAAAAGACTGATACCAAAGGGTGGAATTTACCAACACAAAGATCGAAAGCCATACGTTCTGAATTAAGCTCATAGTTGCCTCTGTGTATCATTTGAGCGTTGAACACCAACACATCTCCTCGTTTAAGATCAAGTAACACGGAGTCAGGAAGCGATTCACTGTTGTTATGACCGTTCAACTCGAACCGCACATTTCGCTCTAACTCTGTGTCCCAACGTTTATGAGTACCTGCGACAACCTCAACGCCCTTTTCATCAATCAGTGGAATACGGATATGAAGACTTAACATGAGGTGTTGCTCATCACTTTGCACTGAATCTTCTATTGGGCTGTATTGCATGTCTCTATGCCAATAGGGAAGGCGCTCACTATTCGATGGGTTAAAAAAGAGCTGCGTATTATGAAAATACAGGCCAGAACCAAAGATGCTCTCAAACGTTTCAGTGAGCTTTACTGAAGTAATCGTGTTGAAAAATGCCACTCTCTGGTCAGGAGCATCTTGAAAATACTCAGGGTGTGTTAACGAATGCATGTTAACCAGCTTTCGATCGAATATGGCAGCCTCATTCTCTGACCGCCATTTTCGGTAAATACGGTCAACATGCCTACCCAACAAAGCGATCTCGTCCTCGCTAAAAAAGCCTACAAGAATAACGTATCCGTCATTTCCATAGTGCTCTATTGGTTTCACTCCCCCTCCCGCATTACACCAGTGGACTAGTTCACACCGTCCCTAGTCCCTCATTGTTTTAAACTTTGTAACTCATATATTGAACGTCAAAAGGAAGATGCGGAAACGTTTTTATTTCACCTTCAATGAAACCCAACTTCAAGTACCAGTTCTTGAGTTTTGTATGCTCAGCAATGATACCAATACTAACCCTTTGAATATTTTTGGTTTCAGAGTATTGGATAATGTGCTTCACCAACGCTTCTCCTATGCCACTTTGTCGGTACATTGGAAGCACCGAAAGGCGGTTTAGGTAAGCAACACCAAGTCTTGGACTCTCAAAAGCAACGCACCCGAGACCTACACTATCCTTTTCATACATAAAGTATTCTTCACCACGTTGAAAATCGGCTAAAACCCAATCTTTATTACAGAATGAAGGATGTTTAGGGTTATTTTCGATGTTTATACCAAACTGTTCGGCTACATCCTTGTTTGACTCGCTGATAATCCATGAGATTACCTCAGCATCATCCTCTGTCATCAACACTATACTCACTGTATTTTCCTTTACCTTTTTTCTCGTTTACTTCTTCCTTTCTACGCTGATCATTGAAAACTGGCAAGTCTGCTTTCTCGGAACGATAGTCGTATAGTGCCGCCGCAGATATTTTCTCTGCTCTGACAAAAAAGGCGTATTAGCTTTACACTAATACGCCTTATGTTCTGACATCTGTGAAATGACGAGCAGTGCTTAAGGGAGATAAACACCGACGTTTTCGTAACCGCGTCCTAGCAGTTGAGAAGCGTGTATTCTGCTCATTACGCCTTTGCCACAGTATAGAAGGTGTGTTTTGTCTTTTTCGACTTCAGGCCATCCTGATTCTAACCTGAAAAAAGGAATTCGAACGACTGGACGTCCTGAAACTTTTAGCGGCTTGCGCTCTGCTTCATCTGGATGACGAATATCAACAATAACTTCATCACCAACAGGCATGCGCACGACAGGGATTTCACCTTGATATTGCTTTTCGACATCATCCATTACGTTTTGAATTGAAACAACACGAGCACTGTTTACTGCGTTTTCCAATACCGACATATCAAACTTGTTTTCTTCTTGTTCGATACGATGCATTTTTGCACGTGCGGTAGGTTTTACAGAAATCACGCCACAGTACTCAGGCATGCTCGCCGCAAACGGCTCAGTTCCAAGATCAATGGATTTATTAATTTCATATTATGGACATCCATTTTTTAGTGTATTGACTAACATATTTACGTCCAACAATCCTTGTCCATATTTTGATGGATCATACCCATCAAAATCTCGATTTGCGGTTTCCAAAAGCACATTAGATAAAGCCGAGTACGACGAAGACGGGCATATATTTTTAGCTTTTGCCATCGCTCGCGTAACAAATGGTTGTGCGAAACTAGTCCCAGACTCCCTTGAAACAGCGGCATTTCCAAATACCGTAGTAGTTGCCTTCCAGACATCCACACCCAACGCCATAATCCATCTGGCTTGCACAGCAGGGTTGTCTCCTGGGTATGCATAGGTGTCTTTAAATACGCCGTCAGCATCCACAGCACCAACAAAAAGGGTATTAGCTGCTTCGGGGTCATCCCACACATAATCAACGGTAGGACGGTCAATAATTACCTGAGAGTAATTCTGCCCTGAATTGCCTGCTCCCCACACAGAAAAATAGCGATCGGATACGAATTCGTGTGTCGCGGTTCGATAATTGGCAATCTGACTAACCCCAAGCAAAGAACCGTTTGGTATTTGGTTTGGAAGTTCTTCAAAGTCTCCGCCTCCACTAAGTATCTTAATAGGAGCGCCATTGATCGATGTAATAATCGATGTAACTCCCGCACAATGCGCTCCGTTCATAAGTCCAGACCATTCTACGCCTTGCTTCCAGCGCATTAAATTCTTGTCCTGTTGAGAAGTGATATCTAACTCATAATAGCGGTCTTGATCGAAGTAATAGCGTAACCCGACTACCTTGCCAGAAATGAGTTCGTGATCTGGCTCACATACCTCGTCTTCGCTGATCACTGTGTAGTCCGTAGAGTAGTCGAAACTCTCTTCAGTAGCAGAATCGAAACCATTCAGTTCCAACTGATGCTTCAGTTGATCCGTTACCTTTGGCGGTATACTGGAGTAAACATTACAGACTCGATCTATCGGCAAATATGAGTAATCACATTGGTGATATTCACCGTATTCCATGGTAAAAACACATGAAAAAGTATAACCATCTGAGTTATCTGAACAAATAGGGCTGCGGGTGGCACTATACATGAAGGTATGATAAGGATTACCCTTATCCCAATCATCCTCAGAATCCAACACAGATTGAAGCTCTGGTATATCAGAGAGCCAAGAAGATGGTTTAGCGATGCCAATAGCAGGGTAAAAAGAGTTAGGAGAAAACTCTTCGTTTAATAAAAACTCTATACTACTTAGTTTTTTAAGTTCAAAACTAGCAGTCAATGTAGGGCTATTATTGCTAAGCCCAGACAAATCGATAAAAAAGCGTGTTTTCTCACCTTGCTCGTTTGCGTAAATGCACGCAAAGTAAGAAGGCTGTATAAACGAACAAGATTGCTCTTGTGTTGTACCTACCGTATTTACAATGTAATCTAGCTCGCTATAACGCTGTATAGTTTCAGAGGCCACTTCATATATTTTTGCAGAACTGCAAGACCTATCTGAAATAAGACAGGTTTCAATCGTTCCATTGTATTGCGAACCTTCTGTTGTCACTTTTACGCATTCAGTCGCCCCACAATTAAAGCCCTCATTTTCTTTCTGATCTGTCCAACTAAGTTCATCATATGAATGAACAACTGAGTAGCTGGAATTATCATAGCTGAGAGTGGACGTGACTGAATAAATTGAATCGTTCTTATTGTAAGAACAAGTGTAAACACCCGCTTCGATATCACATTGGCTGAGTGAAGCGCCCGACATGCTTGCAACACTGGAAACATAGGACTCTTGCGTCGTTGAAATATACTCAGATAGGCTTGAGGAGGAACAAGCTTCTGTCGAAATGGTACACTGTTCTCGTGTGCCGGATAGGGATTCTTCTTCGGTGACTGCTAATTGATAGCAAATATCTTGGGTTGTATTACACAAGTATCCTTCTGCTTCCTTCTGTTTAACATAGCTTGTTTCTTCGCTATCATTTCCACCATTAGTAGGGGTGGTAGAGGCAGTAGGCTCATCACTGCTGCTTCCACCGCCACAGGCTGCAAGAGTGGTGGTAAACAATACTAATAGCGCAATTCGTAACATATAGATTCTCCCTATCTTTGGCGATATTTTACACGCGTTTTGTTCTAATGACTAAGGAAGGTACGAATAAGTCTTATAAGACTTCAGTCTTATCAGAGAAACAGCCTATCAAGGCGAGAGTGAGCAGGAATGTTGATACCTTTCAACCACTCTTAACGAAGATAGGTTGATTCTCTGAAAGATCCAAAGGGCGCGGGCTAAGCTCTCTTTAATTCTTTGTTAACTTTCTTGCCAATATGCTCAATATTGGACAGCGAAACTTGCCTCGAATAAAGAAGAGTTATCCACATGCTAAAGCCAGTGGACTTGTTCACACCTTCCCTAAACAGCTAAGGGTTGAATTCAAGAACCATGATTCTATCAAAGTGATTTCGGTCGAGACGTTATATGTTGAGACCTTTGTACGAAGTGACGAGTAAAAGGCCTCTTAGGCGGTAAATGAAAAAGGCGTATTAGCTTTACACTAATACGCCTTATGTTCTGACATCTGTGAAATGACGAGCAGTGCTTAAGGGAGATAAACACCGACGTTTTCGTAACCGCGTCCTAGCAGTTGAGAAGCGTGTATTCTGCTCATTACGCCTTTGCCACAGTATAGAAGGTGTGTTTTGTCTTTTTCGACTTCAGGCCATCCTGACTCTAACCTGAAAAAAGGAATTCGAACGACTGGACGTCCTGAAACTTTTAGCGGCTTACGCTCTGCTTCATCTGGATGACGAATATCAACAATGACTTCATCACCAACAGGCATGCGCACGACAGGGATTTCACCTTGATATTGCTTTTCGACATCATCCATTACGTTTTGAATTGAAACAACACGAGCACTGTTTACTGCGTTTTCCAATAC
>NZ_SNXC01000011.1:0-50338 GCF_004362145.1 Marinomonas balearica | reverse complement strand
CACGACAGGGATTTCACCTTGATATTGCTTTTCGACATCATCCATTACGTTTTGAATTGAAACAACACGAGCACTGTTTACTGCGTTTTCCAATACGGACATATCAAACTTGTTTTCTTCACGTTCGATACGATGCATTTTTGCACGTGTGGTAGGTTTTACAGAAATCACGCCACAGTACTCTGGCATACTCGCCGCAAACGGCTCAGTTCCAATATCAATGGATTTATTAATAATGTCTTGTTTATTCATTGTGATAAGCGGTCGAATGACTAAGTTTTCTGTCACTTGATCGATCACTTTCAAGTTTATCAGTGTTTGACTCGAAACCTGAGCAACACTCTCACCTGTCACAAGGGCTTTAGCGTTTAAGCCTTCCATAACTTCAGATGCTGCTCGAAGCATCATGCGCTTTAAGATAACGCCCATTTCAGAGTTATCTACTTTTGTGAGTATTTCTGCCACTACGTCTTCAAATGGGACGGTGACAAATTTAACGTTGATATTTGAGCCGTATTTCTCCCAAAGGTAATGAGATACTTGCTTAACGCCGATTTCATGCGCGTCGCCACCCAAATTAAAAAAGCAAAAATGGGTTTTTAAACCACGACTCATTGTTAGGTAAGAGCTGACAGTTGAATCAAAACCACCAGAAATAAGGGACAGAACAGAATCCTGCGAGCCAATTGGGTAGCCACCCAAACCTTCAACGCGTTGTTCGATAATCCACACTCGATCATCACGAATATCGATTGGAACAAGCACCTCAGGGTTTTTCAGTCTAACCGCTAGCGCACCACAACGGGCTTTTAAACAACCACCAATATGTCGCTCTGCGTCTACCGAAGAGAAGTCATGCTGACCCACACGGCGAACACGTACAGCAAAAACAGCATCTTTGATTGCGTCACCATAGGTTTTAGCCGCTTCTTCAGCAACATCATCTAACGTGGTGAAAGAGAACTCTCTTACGTATTGAAAGTGTGCGATACCTGCAATATTAGATAGAGCATTGGTAAAGCCTTCACGCAGACCATCCTTTTCCGACAGTACTTCTATAAAGTCCCAATTACCAGCAACGACAACGTCATCGTCATAATTGCGCAACACGAGGCGGATATTGTGACGAAGTTGCTTTATAAAAGCTTTACGCACAGGTCGACTCTTAATGGTTATTTCAGGAAAGAATTTAACTATGAATTTCATTGGGTAGTCTGTCTAACAGTTGTTCAAAAAAGGCGCACAGTATAATGAATAAGGCAGACAGGACAAAATATATTTTTGCACCAAAAATAAACGCAAAGACCATTATTGCACCAATATAAAGCAGAAAAGAGAATTTAAGGCTGAATCCCTGCTGGCTAAGTGTGCATTTTTCATACAGCAACTTTGTAAGGCATTGTTTTTTAAGAACTTAATTTTTTGCCCAACATTCTGGCATGGCTTATGCTTTATTGTTTGGCAATTAATGCTTCTTTTTGAAGCACTCGTACCCAAATCGAAAATTGATTTCATTTAAACCATTTTGGAGAACATTTATGTCAAACAAGACTCTTGCCTTGATTGCTGAGCACGACGCTAAGTGGGTTGACCTACGTTTCACCGACTTCCGTGGTAAAGAGCAACACGTTTCTATCCCAGCATCAACCGTTGACGAAGAGTTTTTCGAAAACGGTCAAATGTTTGACGGCTCTTCGATTGCTGGTTGGAAAGGCATTAATGAATCTGACATGATTATGATGCCTCAAGACGACGCATCTGTTATCGATCCTTTCACTGAAGAACCTACAGTTATCGTTCGTTGTAACATTATCGAGCCAGCTACAATGCAAGGCTACGATCGTGATCCTCGTTCTGTTGCAATACGTGCTGAAGAGTTCTTGCAATCTACAGGTCTTGGCGACACTGCATTCTTTGGCCCAGAACCTGAGTTCTTTGTATTTGACGATGTTCGCTGGAAAGCTGACATGTCTGGTTGTTCTGTAGAAATCAATGCAGAAGAAGCAGCTTGGGCATCTAACAAGAAAATCGAAGGCGGTAACATGGGTCACCGTCCATTCGTTAAAGGCGGTTACTTCCCTGTACCACCAGTTGATTCTCATCACGATCTTCGTGGCGCAATGTGTGGCGCTATGGAAACAATGGGACTTGAAATTGAAGTACACCACCACGAAGTAGCGACTGCAGGTCAAAACGAAATCGGTGCTAAATTCAATACGCTTGTTAAAAAAGCGGACGAAGTTCAGATTCTTAAGTACTGTGTACACAATGTTGCTCACGCTTACGGCAAGACTGCGACTTTCATGCCTAAGCCAATCGTTGGTGACAACGGTTCAGGTATGCACGTTCACCAATCTTTCTGGAAAGATGGCGTAAACCAATTCTCTGGTGATCAGTACGCTGGCCTATCAGAAATGGCTTTGTACTACATTGGCGGAATCATCAAACACGCTAAAGCAATCAACGCTTTTGCAAACGCTTCTACAAACTCTTACAAGCGTCTTGTTCCAGGCTTCGAAGCGCCAGTTATGCTAGCTTACTCTGCTCGTAACCGTTCTGCTTCTATCCGTATTCCTTACGTTGCTAGCCCTAAAGGTAAGCGTATTGAAGCACGTTTCCCTGATCCAACTGCTAACCCATACCTAGCATTTTCTGCAATGCTTATGGCTGGTATCGACGGTATCAAAAACAAGATCCACCCTGGCGATGCTGCTGATAAAGATCTTTACGACCTACCTGCTGAAGAAGCTGCTGCAATCCCAACGGTTGCAGGTAGCCTAGAAGAAGCACTTAAGTGTCTTGACGAAGATCGCGAGTTCCTAACTCAAGGCGGCGTATTCTCTGATGACATGATCGATGGTTACATCGCTCTGAAATCTGAAGAAGTTGAACGCGTTAACATGACAACTCACCCAATTGAGTTTGAACTTTACTACAGCGTTTAATTTTCGAATGAGTTGCTTGTAGTCTAATCAAGCAACCTAGAAATACACACGAAAAGCTCTGATCATTATCAGGGCTTTTTTTTGCCCATATAAAAGCACAGAATAAAAACTCGCACCATTATGGTTCACTCAATCTATTATGGTTATGATAAATCTCTATAATCATAAGGTTTTCCTTGTGCCCAATGTTGGTTCGTTTTTTGCAGTTAGTAATAACCTGTCTTCATGAGACTCAAAAGTACGACGATCTAAAAGAGGCAAAGTTTCGTGCATAGTTTGTTGATCGACCATCTTTCTACTGCCGTGCTGCAGTTAAACAGCGAGATGAAAATTGAATACCTTAACCCTTCGGCAGAGATGTTTCTGCACGTTAGTCGTCGACGTATTTATGGGCAAGACCTTGGCGCTGCGTTCTCTGAAGATGAGAGCAGTGTTCTAGCATTAAAATCAGCAATCGAATCTGGACATCCTTTTACCAAACGCGAAGCCAAAATCACGTTAGTTGATGGCCGAGCTGTTGTATGTGATTACACTGTGACACCCGTAATGGGATCCATTAACACTACTGAAAGCCTTATTATTGAATTGCACGCGCGCGATCGTGTAAAACGCATCTCACAGGAAGATGACTTAATCGCTAATCACGAATCCAGCAAAGAGCTCGTTCGAGGTTTAGCGCACGAGATTAAAAATCCATTGGGTGGTATTCGCGGAGCGGCACAACTCATTGGTCGGGCTTTCAAAGACGAAGCCTTAAAAGATTATACTCAAGTCATTATTGAAGAATCTGACCGGCTGCGTGATTTAGTTGACAGGTTGCTTGGGCCACGTCAATTACCGCAGAAAAAAGAACTTAATATTCATCGCGTCATTGAGCGAGTCAAACAGCTTATAGATGTAGAGTCCAACGGAGAAATCGTCATTGATCGTGACTATGATCCAAGTATTCCAGAAATGATTGGAGATGAATCGCAATTAATTCAAGCGCTGTTGAACGTTATCCGAAACGCCATGCAAGCACTTCTCTCTCAACCAGAGAATGATGATCGAAGGATAAAATTGATAACACGTACATTACGCCAGTTTACGATAGGTGCGAATCGCCATCGTTTAGTGTGCAAAATTAGCATTATTGACAATGGGCCTGGCATCCCTGAGCACATCATGAAATCACTTTTTTATCCAATGGTAAGTGGCCGGGCAGATGGAACTGGGTTAGGGCTATCGATTGCTCAATCTTCAATTCATCAGCACAGTGGCATTATCGAATGCAGCAGCCAGCCACAAAAAACCGAATTTAACATACTAATACCCATTGAGACGCAATGCGTCGAGAAGGAGGAACACTAATGCAGCCCCAAGATACCGTATGGATAGTAGATGATGATCGTTCAATACGCTGGGTTTTAGAGAAAACACTTGAACAAGAAGGCATTCAGTGTCGATTGTTTGAATCCGCTGAGTCCCTTACTACATTACTCGATAAAGAACAGCCAAGCGTTATCATCAGTGACATACGTATGCCAGGAATGGACGGCCTAACGCTGCTTAACAAACTTCAAACTGAGCACCCTTACCTTCCCGTCATCATCATGACGGCACATTCTGATTTAGAAAGTGCCGTTGCATCATACCAAGGTGGGGCATTTGAATACCTGCCTAAACCGTTTGATGTTGAGGAAGCCGTAAGCCTCGTAAAACGGGCTATTATTCATCATAAAAAATCAATGCCGTCCGAACCTGAAGTCGCTGTCGTTGAAGAAGACGAAGACGTTAATAAAGAAATTATTGGTGAAGCGCCTGCTATGCAGGAGGTTTTCCGTGCTATTGGCCGATTGGCAAACTCAAATATTACGGTCTTGATTAATGGTGAATCAGGCACGGGTAAAGAATTAGTTGCTCAAGCACTGCACCGTCATAGTCCGCGTGCATCCAATCCTTTCATTGCACTCAATATGGCTGCGATTCCTCACGATTTAATCGAGTCAGAACTATTTGGGCATGAGAAAGGCGCATTCACGGGAGCAAACACCCAACGACGAGGTCGTTTTGAACAAGCAAATGGTGGCACACTGTTCCTTGATGAAATCGGCGACATGCCTGCGGAAACCCAAACACGGTTACTTCGAGTGCTTGCTGACGGTGAGTTCTATCGAGTTGGAGGTCACACTCCTGTAAAAGTTGACGTTCGAATTATCGCAGCAACACACCAAAATTTAGAAGGTTTGGTTGAGACAGGCTCATTTCGTGAGGATCTTTTCCACCGTTTAAACGTCATCCGTGTACATTTGCCTAAATTGGCAGAGCGTCGAGAAGACATTCCAAAACTCGCTCGTCACTTTTTAAGTCGCGCAGCAGAAGAATTGGCCGTCGAACCGAAAACGCTGACACCTGAAACCGAAAGCTACCTAAGTCGATTAGAGTGGCCCGGCAATGTTCGACAATTAGAAAACACATGTCGTTGGTTGATCGTAATGGCATCAGGTCGAGAAGTTCTTATTGAAGACTTACCACCAGAGCTGCTTAACACTACGCCAAGTGAACAACCGTTTGGATCTTGGGAAGATGCACTAAAAAGCTGGGTAGACGATACTCTAGCCAGTGGTCAGAAAGCCATTCTTGACCAAGTCGTACCGAAATTCGAGCGCATCATGATCGAAACAGCCCTAAAACACACGGCTGGCCGTCGCCGTGATGCATCACTTCTATTAGGCTGGGGCCGTAACACGCTCACACGGAAAATCAAAGAATTAGGCATTGATAACAGCGATCAAGATGACGATTAAAAGTCATCTAATTACCTAATCAAGTTACTATTGATCAGTAAATAATCTAAAAAGCACAAGTCATGGGAGAACTTCCTTTGATTTTGTGCTTTTTTTGCTCCATATCAACACACTCCCTTGCTTTTACCATTGCCATGCCCTACAAATTGAGTTTATAGTCGCGTCTCAAAATTGATCACGATTAAACCAGCGCTGTCAGAATGTGGGCATTTCAACGAATGAATTGAAATAGAGCACATAAATAACAGTGCGCTCATCTCATTTTATGATAGGTATAAAAATGCATCCGACACTAGAATCCATGGGGATTACCAGTTTTGACGACATCGATAAATTCACTTTGCGTTACGAAGGTGGCTTCGACGTACTAAAAGTTTACTACCGTCGAGAAAAAGGCTCTTTGTTACCTAAAAGCAAAAAGTTCAAATTTGGTCGTTCAACAAAAACCGTTTTAGCAGATGGCGGCCAACAAACATACCGTCAGGTTCAAGAACCGTCTCTTGTTGTGCTTCGTGCAGTAGAAGAACTCGGTCAAATCGTTGGAAAAGCGCAAGAAACTAAAATCACTAAAGACGAGTTAGTAAAAGAACTTGAACATCTAGAACGTGTAATGGCAAATAAAATTGCAGAAATTAAAGACAAAATAGACTCGTTCAACTAAGCGATAGATAACATCGTTTAAAACGACTAGATTACACTTTTATGGTGTAATCTAGATACGCTATTTGTAATACTGCTGAGCATCTAAAGTCATCTTTTCCAAATGACTTTTTGCATACAAACTCCGTCCAAACGTCGTTTTTTATACTTATATTTACTCCATGATAATCACGTCTTCCGTCTCTGAAATTGTTGAAATCATTCGTAATGGTGGTGTTATTGCCTACCCTACTGAAGCGGTTTGGGGGCTAGGATGCGACCCATACAATGAACACGCTGTCCGCAGAATATTAGCGCTTAAATCTAGACCCGAAGAAAAAGGATTAATCCTAATCACGGGTCATAAACAACAACTGTTACAATGGCAAAATCAACTTAATGAACGCTCATTTGAACGCTTAATATCGTTGACAGAGTCTCCGACCTCTTGGGTTGTACCGGATATAACTGTCACACCTACTTGGATACGGGGAAAGCATCAAAGCGTCGCCATTAGGCTAAGTCAGCACCAGCCTGTGATTGACCTTTGCAATCACCTAGAACAAGCAATCGTTTCTACTTCGGCGAATCCAGCGGGCGAAGAACCAGCGATGAATATAGACGAACTAAAAGCCTACTTTGGAGAATCGTTAGACGCGATATACAACGCTCCACTAGGTGAAGCCAAATCACCATCGCAAGTAAAAGACATTCTTACAGGAAAGGTTTTCCGAGATTAGACAATCCCCAACCTCCCTATGATTTAAGAGGTTGGGGATTGTATCGAAAGGCTAATGCCCGCCTAGGTAGGCTTCACGCACTTCTGGGTTTACGAGCAATTCATCGCCCGTGCCCGTCATACGAATTTCACCATTTACCATTACGTAACCGCGATCTGCGAGTTTCAGAGCATGGTTTGCATTCTGCTCTACTAAGAAGATGGTCATCCCGCTACTCGCTACATCTTTCAGTATTTCAAAGATTTGCTTAACAATGATTGGAGCTAATCCAAGGCTTGGTTCATCCAACAAAAGTAATTTTGGACGACTCATCAAAGCACGCGCGATTGCGAGCATCTGTTGTTCACCACCCGACATTGTTGATGCACGTTGATTTCGACGCTCTTCAAGACGAGAAAATAAATCAAACATCTTTCGCATGTCTTCATCGGCGTGATCCATACCAATAGGAATCGTGCCCATCAGTAAGTTTTCTTCCACCGTCATACCAGGAAAAATTCTACGCCCCTCCGGTGACTGAGCTAAACCATTTGATGCAACATAATGGGCAGATTTATTGGAAATATCCTCCCCACGATAAATGATCTGTCCGGCAGATATTCGAGGCTGTCCAAAAATCGACATCAAAAGAGTGGATTTGCCAGCCCCGTTTGCCCCGATCATAGTGACAATTTCGCCCTCTTTTATCTCCAGCGATACTTTTTTAAGAGCTTGAATTGGCCCGTAGTGGACATCAACCTCTTTGAACTCCATCAAAGCAGTCATAGTGTCACCTCTTCACCTTCTTCCGCTCCCAGATACGCAGCGATCACTTTCGGGTTAGACTTAATATCATCAGGCCCACCTTTCGCAATCACCTCACCGTGATCCAAAACCACAATATAGTCAGAAATATTCATCACCATGCCCATATCATGTTCGATCAGCAAAACCGTTGTATTATGCTCATCACGGAGAATCCGAATCATCTTGGTCAGCGCTTCGGTTTCAGACGGGTTCAAGCCTGCCGCGGGTTCATCTAAGCAGACAATTTCTGGATTCGTACACATCGCTCGAGCGATTTCTAGGCGGCGCTGCTGTCCATAAGAAAGCTCCCCTGCTAAGCGGTTAGCAGACTCTTTAAGGTCGACAACTCCTAGCCAATAAAAAGCGCGTTCTAACGCTTCATCCTCAGATTTTTTGAAGCCTTTAGTCTTCAAGATACCCGCAAACATGCTGCGATTAACCCGCATATGTTGTGCAACCAAAAGGTTTTCAACCACTGACATTTCTTTAAACAGGCGGATATTTTGAAACGTTCTCGCAAGCCCTGCTCGGTTCACTAGGTGGGAACCACCGAACATTTTGTATTTTAGACGCTTTATAAATGCCACAGGGTTGAAATAATCAGAAAACTGAAATGACTCTCCGAGTACCTGAATAACACTGGTCGCCTTACCATTCGCATTAAGCATGATGTTGCCACCTGTTGCTTTATAGAACCCCGTAAGACAATTAAATACTGTTGTTTTTCCGGCACCATTAGGACCAATCAACGCAGAAACAGTGCCACGCTTTATTTCAAAGTTCACGTCATTTAGCGCCTTAATACCACCAAAATGCATGACTAAGTTGTCCACTTTTAGAATACTTTCTTGGCTCATTTCACATTCCCCTCTCGCGCTGAAACTCCAATTCTGGTCATACGAACCAATCCGCGAGGTTTCCAAATCATCATTAACACCATCAATATACCAAATGCGAGAACGCGATAATCAGCAAATTCCCTAAGCAATTCAGGCGCAACAGTAAGCACGAATGCGGCAATGACCACTCCAAGCGTTGATCCCATACCGCCGAGTACGACAATGGCAAGAATCAGAGCGGATTCGAAAAAAGTAAACGAAGAAGGGTTCACAAAACCTTGATAGGTTGCAAAGAAAACACCTGCAAGCCCACCTGTTGATGCTCCAATCATGAAAGCAGAAAGCTTAACTAAAACGTGATTAAGACCAAGAGAGCGGCACGCGATTTCATCTTCTCGCAACGCTTCCCAAGCACGGCCAATTGGCATTTGAGTTAGGCGTTTTTTTACATATAAAACGCCTAAAACAACCAACAACAAAACCAGATAGATGAAGATATACTTATAGGCAGAACTGTAAGAAAGACCAAAAAATTCGTGGAATGGCACATGCCCTTCACTCGCGCGTCGCTTAAACTCCAAACCAAAAAAGGTTGGCAGCGGTGCGTTCATACCGTTTGGACCGTGTGTTAAGTCAGTCCAGTTGGTTAATACCAAACGAATAATTTCACCAAAGCCTAATGTTACGATAGCGAGATAGTCACCATGCATTCTTAATACTGGGAAGCCCAATATGGCACCAAATATAGCGGCAACGATTGCAGCAATAGGCAACATAGACCAGAACCCCAAACCAAGATGCTCATAACCAAGCGCTAAACCATAGGCTCCAATGGCATAAAACCCAACAAAACCTAAATCCAACAGCCCCGCTAGGCCAACTACAATATTTAGCCCCAGCCCTAGCAGAACGTAAATCAGTCCTAGAATAACGACCGTCAATACATACTTTGAGGCAATGAATGGAACAGCAAACGCAATGAGAATGGTCAGCGGAATAATCCACTTTAACTTAGATTTATGACCGGGAGCCAATACATGAACACCCTCATCTTTAGACGTATGCTTGTATAGGAAATCTCGACCTTTCGTTGATTGAAAAAACCAAGAAGCGAGAAATCGTCCAACCATAACCACTGCGACGATCGCAAATAACCGCTTAGGTTCCGCGTTAAACGCAAATCCATCGAGCACAAGCCCAACAATAGGCCCAAAGACTACCAAAGCAATCAAACCTGCTAATACAGAATCGATTGCACTCTTTTTAATATCAATACCTGTTGCAGCTTGGCTCATTATACTTTCTCCACTTCAGGTTTACCCAAAAGGCCGCTTGGACGGAAAATCAATATGACCACAAGCAATGAGAAAGAAAACACATCTTTATAATCTGAACTTACCAGTCCAGCAAATAGCGCTTCGGATAACCCAAGTATGATGCCTCCGAGCATTGCCCCAGGTAGAGACCCTATTCCACCTAATACAGCGGCAGTAAAGGCTTTGATACCTATGATAAAACCAACATAAAAGTCAAAGCCGCCGTAATCTAGCGTTACAAGCACACCTGCTAATGCAGCCATGGTCGCACCGATAACAAACACTGTTGAAATAATCTTGTCTGTATTGATTCCCAATATTGATGCCATTTTAGGGTCTTGCTGAGTCGCACGACACATGCGTCCAAGCTTCGTTTTTTGAATAATGTACGTTAAGGCAGCCATTCCGATAAACGAAGCAAAAAGGATGAACAACTTCATATACGTGATTTGCACAAAACCATCGCCAATATCAAACCTAATTGCCCCTGACAGTAATGTCGGCACACCTTGTTGCTTCGCTCCTTGGCTAAGCTGAACATAGTTTTGCAATATAAGGGACATGCCTATTGCCGAGATCAAAATAGACAATCGACTAGAACCGCGTAACGGACGGTAGGCAATACGCTCAATCACCCACCCGTATACACCGGTCACGAAAATGGTAAAAATCAGCGTGCCAAAAATAATAACCGGAAAAGATTCAATTCCGAAAAAAGAAAGTAGAGCAATTGCTACTGCAGTAATATACGCGGACACCATGTAAACATCGCCATGCGCGAAGTTAATCATGCCTATGATTCCATAAACCATGGTGTACCCAATCGCGATAAGTCCATATACAGAACCAAGGGAAAGCCCATTGACTAGCTGCTGGAGAATGATATCCATCAAAAACCTCTTGGGAAGAAAAGCAGAAAAGCACGCCGATTAGCCTTTGAAGACTAATCGGCGGTTAAGCGAGAATATTAGACAGTTACATACCTAACATGTTGTATGTTCCGTTCTTGTCCCACTCATACATTACGTAGTCAGAAACAAGTAAATCACCTTTTTCGTCAAACGCTTTCGTTCCCATAACGGTTTCTACTTTGTTTGCGTGCAACCAGTCGGATGCTTTTACTGGGTCTAGGTCTGTGTTTTGAAGAGCTTCTGCCACTACTTGCATTGCAGCATACGAGTACATTACGTAGCCTTCTGGCTCAATACCCGAGTCACGGAACTCTTTAACAACAGCTTTACCCTCAGCATAAGAGGTCGGATCAGCACCAAACGTCATAAGTACGCCATCGACATACTTAGGCGAGCCAGCGACTGATACAAATTCATAAGATGTAATACCGTCACCTGACATAAATTTCGCTGTTAGACCTTGCTCACGCATTTGACGAACCAAAGGGCCTGCTTCTGAGTGAAGACCACCGAAGTAAACTACATCAGCATCAACAGAACGAATCTTAGTTACCAACGCGTTGAAGTCTTTCTCACCACGTGTCAGACCTTCATAAAGTACTTCCTTAACGCCGTACGCATTAAGACTCGACTTCATTGCATCGGCCAAACCTTTACCGTAAGTGTCTTTATCATGGATAACAGCGACTTTCTTAGCGCCTAGAACATCCACAATGTAGGTAGCAGCAACATCACCTTGCTGATCATCACGGCCACAGACACGGAATACATTTGGCAAACCACGATCAGTTAAACCAGGCGCTGTAGAAGCTGGAGTGACTTGAAGAACCCCTGCTTCTTCATAAATATTAGAAGCAGGAATAGAAGAAGATGAACAGAAGTGACCCACAACAGCCACAGCTTCATCGGAGTCCACCAAACGGTTAGCAACGGATACAGCCTGCTTTGGCTCACACGCATCGTCGGCTTTAATAAGTTTAATCATTTCACCATTAATACCGCCAGCATCGTTAATTGCTTTAGCGGCAGCAGAAGCGCCATTCCATAACTGTGCCCCAAAGGCTGCATAAGCACCTGTGTGAGGCCCAGCAACACCAATTACCACATCCGCTTGTGCCGTCGTCACCGCACCAGCGATTGCCAAAGAGACTAGCGTTTTTCTAACAACTGCGTTTGACATTGTATAGCTCCTACTCGTTTTGTGTTTATCGTTATTTTCAAAAAGCAAGAAGCGTTCCAATAGATTTAGACCCTGAAATTAGTAAATAGATTGGAACATATGCGGCAACTTCTCAAGAATTGTGCACCACATTAACACCAAACAATAAGCCCAGTTCAAAAAATGGTCAATAGAAGTGCAGTAAATTTTAGAATAAAAAAACAAAAGAGAGCGTAAAACTGGAATATTTAACCAATAATTATGACTTGGTCAAATTTTTATACTGAATTCATGATTTTTAATCAAATGAGGAGAGGATCAATTTGCACTAGAGATGTGCAAACTCATATTGAACACGGCAAAATGGAAGAGTCGATAAAACGAACCTTAAGAATACGAAACAACGAGAAGAGCGTCTTTCAAAATACTCTTATTTTTTTTCAGAATCATCCGGTTTTTTGCGTAAATCCAACACTATCAAAAATATGAAATCCGAAGGATTAGCCAAAAGTCGTAGAAGTAAAACGCCCCTAACGACTCGGCGGTGTGATCATGTCATCGATGGGGACTAAACGAACAGAGACATCGTTTAAGTCAGCGAGGCGTTTAAGTAAATAAGCCATGGTTTCAGGGTAAGGATGGCCGATTGCGATTGCCTGACCATTTTTATGGGCTAACTGTATGAGTTTTTGAAATTGCCGATCAATCGCGTTTACTTCTCGAACATTGTCCAAAAAAACATCACGTTTTGACGCTAATAAGCTGTGCCGTTGTGCCATGGTATAAGCAACACTCTCTGCACTGGTCACACTGTCAATGAAAAATAGATTACTTTCACCTAGTACCTGCATGACCCAATTCATCGCTTGCGCGTTGGTCGTGAGCAGACTTCCCATGTGGTTGTTCACGCCTTTTATACCGGGTAAATTCGCTAAATCATCACGTAAGACAGACTTAAATTCATGCTCACTCATCGATACATAGAGACCACCTGGGCCGAGTTTCAATTCACGCTGGTTTTCCATCGGTGCATGCAACAGTGTGGTTCGGTTTTGCTCCATCGACTTTAACGCGGTTTTTTCCCCAAACGGTGTATGAGGAAGAATGGCAAGCGCTACTTCTGTTGGCAGTTTTAAGGATGATTCCATACCGCGACGATTGTATCCCACATCGTCGATAATAATACTGATCTTTGGCTGACGACTTGATTCGACATTTACTTCTGTGTCTTCTTCGGCGTTTGTTTTGCCATGCCCCAATAAGCTCGGTGGAGCGGTAAAGTTGACGTGATGCAAAGAAGAATCTGACGGCAAAATCCAAGGCCCCAATACCCTGTCCATTGACAAAGAGTCCATTGAAAGGGAGTCCATTGAGAGCGAGTCTATTGAAGGCGAGCTTAATTTTGCCGCCTTTCCTTCTTCGTTTAATAGCCCCTCGCCAGAGAATGGATACATCACGCTCGATGCCTGAGGAGTCGATACAGCATTAGAAGTTGAAACAACGGGGCCCAATCGCTCTGGCGTAGTATCGTGAGCCATCAAATACGAAGGAAAAATTGCAGAGGCCAAAAAAATAAAAATCGCAATCTTATTCAGACTGCGATTTTTCACGGATTTAAAGAAGATCATTTACAATTTCTTAGTTAACTTCGAGGCACTTTGTAGAATAGTTAAAGCTTGAAACAGTTGAAAATCAGATACCGCCAGTTGATTGAGGTCTGAGTTTACATCTGAGCTAGTACGTTCCTCTCCTCCAGTTCCATTACCGATATGACCTTTTAATTCCGCTTCTTTAATAAAGAAAGCATCATCAGGAACCGAAACATCCGCTTGAGGAATGATAATATCAGGACGAATACCTTGAGCTTGAATAGAGCGACCATTAGGCGTGAAGTACAAAGCGGTTGTCAGCTTCACGGCTGCGCCATTAGTTAAAGGAACAACCGTTTGCACTGTCCCCTTACCAAAACTCTCAGTTCCTAGTATGACAGCACGTTTATGATCCTGTAATGCACCTGCAACGACTTCAGAAGCAGAGGCAGATCCTTCATTGATCATAACAATAATAGGCTCATCAGGCAGTAAGGTGGCTTTCTTTGTTGCCTTAAACTCTGTTTTTGCCAGCTGATGACGTCCGTCTGTATAAACGATCATGCCGTTATCCACTAACGAATCGACAATGGACACAGCGCTTTGCAATACGCCACCCGGATTATTACGTAGATCGAGGATCATACTGTCAATCGAATGGTCTTGCTTTAGCTGTTTAATGGCATTCGCGAACTCTTCCCCAGAATCCCCTTGAAACTGACTTAATCGGATGTAGGCAATACCGTCTTCCTGATCGAGCCATTTTTGCGTAATACTCGACTCTTCAATCAATTGCCTTTCAATTTCATATTCTTTAATTTGATCATCACGCTGAACATCTAGACGCACTCGTGTGCCAACTTCTCCACGCATAAGAACCGTGACGTCCTGTAAGCTCATACCAGAAACCAGCTGATCATCGATCCTAATAATCACATCGCCCGGCTCTAAGCCCACTTCCTTAGCAGGTGATCCATCAATTGGCGCTACAATAGTTAATAAATTGTTCTCAATTTCAACTTCGATGCCAATGCCGGCATAGTTTCCCGACGTGACCTTCTCAAACTCGCGCATCTCTTCACTGGTAAGATAATTTGAATGCGGGTCAAGCGCAGAAACCATCCCTTTCAGAGCTTTATCGAGAATGGCTCTATCATCCAGATCTTCTACATAACCTTCTCTGATGGTCTCAAATGTTTCCACAAAGGACTGTATTTCTTCTAATGGGATAGACGATTGCTCTTGCGCAATACTGGGTGAAACTACTAGCAAGAGTGAAGCGCTGAGCAGTAGGTTGTTCATAATTCTCATAATTTATCCTAACTCGATCGTAGTGAGAGCAAAAACCACTACCCTCTTCCTACCCACTTCAATGGAGACAGTGGAATACTGTTATGGCGGATGGCAAAAAACAGGCCTGGATCCAAACGTCCACCACTGCTACCGACGGTTGCTATTATTTCGTTTGCAGCAACCCATTCACCTACGTCTTTCAATAAACTTTGGTTATAGCCATATAGAGACATATAGCCGTCACCGTGATCTAAAATAATCAAAAAGCCAAAGCCACGCATCCAATCGGCAAAAACCACTCGTCCATGGAAGATTGCTCTTACATTGTCGCCTTCTTTGGCTTTAAGTGTAATGCCTCCGAGATTGATTTGCCCATTGTTTGGTACTTTTTTAAGCCGAGCAATAGGACGCACTAACTTTCCTTTCTGACTTGCAAACGACACATCCTGATCAGGAATCTGAATATCTGCCAATGCTTCTTCCAAACGCTCTAGCAACGTCTCAAGTTGCTTTCGGTTTTTGGACAGCTGTGCTTGCTTTTGATTCCCAGATTTTAAATCTTGATTTAGCTTTGCTAAAAGCTGCTTTCTTTGAGCGTGTTCCGATTTCAGAAGGCCACGCTGCTTTTGAAGACTTGCTTGTTCTTGTACCTGTTGAGCCCGATGGCTACGAATACTCTTTTCTACGAGGTTAAGTTCTCTTACCTCGTTAATGTAACCGTTAATCACAGACTGACGTGCTTGAGAAAAATAACGGTTGTAGTGTACGAGCCTCATCGAATCGGCGCTTTGACTGTCGCTCAATAACAGCTTTAGGCCATCTTGTTCCCCAGAACGATAAACCGCCCTAAGTTGGGCGGCTATTTGATCATTTTGTTGCTGGATACTGAGTTGTAGAGTTCGTTGCTGTTTGGATAAATCCGAGAGCTGCTTTTCGCCTTTTTTTAGGCTTTGCCGTAACTCCTCAATTTTCTTATGCAGTAACTGGATGCTTTGCTCTTTAGACTCCAACTGGTTTTCCACATCAGAGCGTTCAGACTTAATTTCTTTAAGCCAGCCATTAAGCTTAGTTAGATCTTTATGTAAGGTCTCAATTTGTTTTCGAGCTTCCTCGGGGGTCTGTGGTTGAGCCGCAAGCCCAAACGAGGATATGCAAATTAAACACAGACTGAAGAAAGCTCTCAACAACATTTCAAACCTTAACTGCTTGACTACAATACATACGAACAGAACTCAGCTTACTCTGGTTATTTACGAACCAGTAAGCTTGCTCCTGTCATTTCATCCGGTTTTTCCATTCCCATCATATCCAATAGAGTCGGTGCAATATCACACAGTGCGCCGTTTTTAATGGATACATTTTCATCTGGGGAATACAGCACTAATGGAACTGGCTCCAACGTATGCGATGTTAATGGCTGGGTGCCATCATCACTTAACATTTGCTCTACATTACCATGATCTGCTGTTATCAAACACTGACCGCCGTTTTTCTCTAGCGCGGCGATAACACGACCTATACAGGAATCGACCGCTTCGACTGCTTTTACTGCCGCATCGAAAATACCGCTGTGCCCGACCATATCGCCGTTGGCAAAGTTGCAAATAATGGTATCGTATTTGCCTGCTTCAATGACTTCAACCAGCTTGTCTGTTACTTCTGGCGCACTCATTTCAGGTTTCAAATCATAAGTCGCCACATCAGGAGACGGAATCAGCTCTCGCTCTTCGCCTTCAAATACCGCTTCTTCTCCACCATTGAAAAAGAACGTTACGTGAGCGTATTTTTCTGTTTCTGCGATTCTTAATTGCGTTTTGTTTTCCTTCGACAGAATCTCACCCAAGGTGTTGGAAAGAGCGACAGGAGGAAAAGCGACAGATGCAGAAATATCCGATGCGTATTCGGTAAATGTTACGAACCCTGATAGAGCCGGTACGGCACTGCGCTCGAAACCTGAAAAGCCAGCGTCAGTAAAAGCTCGCGTCAATTGACGAGCACGGTCAGGACGGAAGTTTGCAAATACGATAGCATCTCCATCTTCAACCTTGACCGCATCACCAATCACAGTGGCTTTTAGGAACTCATCATTCTCATCGCGCTCATAGGCTGCAACAATGGCCTGCTCTGCTGATTCAGCAAAGTGCAAACCCTCACCTGATACAATCGCATCGTACGCTTGTTGAACGCGCTCCCAACGGTTATCACGATCCATTGCAAAGTAACGGCCAACTAATGTTGCAATTTTACCAACACCGAGCTCTTTTAGCTTAGCATCCAGATCAGAAACGGGGCCTTGAGCGGAACGTGGCGGCGTATCGCGGCCATCGGTAAAGCCATGTACATATATCGCTTTAGCACCGCGTTTTACTGCTAATTCAGCCATGGCCATAATATGCTCGTGATGGCTATGAACACCACCAGCAGACAGCAGGCCTAAAATGTGGACCGCTTTACCTGCACTTACCGCGCTATCAATTGTGTTAACGAGTTCAGCGTTTTCATAAAAGCTGCCATCGTCTATGGCTTTACTAATGCGAGTGAAGTTTTGATAAACAACGCGACCCGCTCCAAGGTTCATATGACCTACTTCAGAGTTGCCCATTTGCCCCTCAGGAAGCCCTACAGCCATACCGGATGTTTCTATCAAGGTATGCGGCTTTGTGCTCCAAAGCGCATCCCAATTTGGTGTATTAGCAGCTGCAATTGCATTTGACTTGGACGTTTCGCTGTAACCCCAGCCATCCAAAATAAACAAGGCGGTTGTTTTCTTGCTCATTATCTTCATCCCATTAGTGTTCTTAACTCAATACGATTGAGTTCAGCGGTTCAATCCCCCCTAGAAATGCATTCTGGTGTCATGAACGGCTAAACATTTTAAGTGTGGCTAAAGTTGTTCGTTATAATTATTCTTTTGATACTACCACAGAGGTCGTGTTTTTTGTAAATGAGACGCAAATCTTGTTTGTGAATAACGCACACACAAATCTGTCGTTACCCTAATAACCAATCTCGAAACATGACGACTTGCTCTAAATCTGCCTTTCCGGCTGGATAAGACAAAAAGTACTCATGAGGGGTCTCAATTGCATCACCAAATGGAGAGATCAATTCCCCGCTTTCCAAGCCTTGTTTTACAATAAAGGTCGGTAAAATCGCCACGCCCATCGATTGCTTTGCGGCTTCTAGCAACATATGGAAATGTTCAAACGTAGCACCAGAAAGCGTACTTTGCTCTAATTTATGAGCCGCCAGCCAATCAGGCCATGCATTCACACGCGACGAAAGATGAATCAAGTCATAGTTCAATACGTTCGCTTTTACTTTTTGCACATCTTCTTCCGCCGGCTTACCCAGTATACGGCGATGGGTGGGTAAACCAATGAGCTGCGGTGAGCATACTGCAATGACTTGCTCACTCATCAAGTGATGGGAGATCCCCTGTGGCCAATGATCTCCACCATAATGCAATAGAATGTCGGTGCTCTCTTCGTCTATGCTTGAAGTGCTCTCCAATGAGTTCACTTTAATCTGAAGCTCTGGGTGCAATTCCTGAAATTCGCTGAGTTTTGGAATCAACCAGTGTGAGGCTAATGTCGGTAGGGACGTAATTTTAAGCGTCGTTTTCTCGTCTTCACGGCGCAACATGCGCAAGCAAGCACCTTCCATTGCATCAAGTAGCGGTAAAATTTCTTTGTAATAAGCCGCTCCGGTGCCCGTCAAAACCAAGCGTTTATTAAGGCGAATAAACAACTCTCTAGATAGAAATTCTTCAAGATTTCGAATTTGACGACTTACCGCACTTTGAGTGAGGTGCAGCTCTTCGGCAGCACGGGTAAAACTAAGATGTCGTACAGATGCTTCAAAGCATTTTAACGCGGTTGAAGACGGGATATAACGCCGCATGATCCTTCCAATTATGATACCCAGAGCTAAAATTGTATCGCATATCGGGATCAATTGGGAAAGCGATCATGCACTTAAATACAGTATCAGGTTAAGATGTGAGAACGTTGACCCAAATGATAGGCTTTCGCCCCCACTTCATAGAAAACACGCTTTATCTCTCGTAATGGCATATCACGCAATTTGGAGTTAGGCGCCGATAAGTTTGCTATTTCGCCGCTAAACCATTGCGCAAGTTCTTTCCCCATGACAGTGCCTGGGCCGATGCCTCGTCCACTGTAGCCCGCCACACTGTACAAGCCTCGTTGCAATTGTTGGCAGTGAGGTAAATGATCTTCGCTGTACGCGATTTTTCCTGACCAGCAATACTCCCACTCGACCTTTGATAGCATTGGAAACAACTCGCGCACTCGTTGTGTCGCCCAATTCGTCAGTGTTTGGCCAGTGTCTCCCATTCCTCCAAAAATCAATCGACCTTGCTGATCTAAGCGAAAAGAGCTCATCACGGTGCACGTATCCCAACACCCTTCTTTGTTCGGCAGAATCGTCGATAACTCTTGTTCGACCAGTGGTTTCGTCGCCAATTGACTGTAGTGAATAGGCACAAACTTTCTTGCTTGCTCCTGAACACCAAACTCACAATAAGCATTGGTCGCTACAACTACTTTTTGCGCGGTCACTGAGCCATTTTCTGTTTGCAGCTTCCAACCACCACTCTCGGTAGCAATAGAAACAACGGGGGAGTGTTCGAATATTTGAGCTCCTTCCTGAAGCGCGGCTTTTGCGAGCCCTTTCGCGTACGCCAACGGCTGAATCGTACCGGCTCTAGGATCAAACAGCGCAGAATTAAACTTCTGAGAGCCTATTTTCTGTTGCGCTTCGAGAGCATTTAATAACTGAACAGGCGCACCGCGCTGTTGGAGCTGTTCACAGCGCCGCTGTAATTGCTCTAAGCCTGCTTTGCCCACTCCGGCATGCAATGTACCATTTCGAGTAGGTTCGCATTCTATTTGATATTCATCGATCAACTGGAAAACAGCATCAGGCGCTACGGCCAGCGCATCATAAAGCCGCTGTCCCGCTTCTGCCCCTAACTGCTTATCCAACGCTTCGGGTTCCAGCCACAATCCGGCATTAACCAAACCTACATTACGCCCTGAGCCGCCAAAACCGACATCTTGAGCTTCTAGCACAGCGACTGATATGCCTTTTTTGGCCAGATGCAAGGCAGTGGATAATCCAGTAAAACCGGCACCGACAATGGCAACATCAACCGTAAGGTCGGATGTTAAAGACGCCAAATCGAGCGTAACGCCCGCGCTCGCACGCCATAAAGAATTACAAACCGGTTCCACTGCCATGATCACCTCAGCCTTTTAGAATGAGACACACAAAGATAAAGAACGTAATGTTGTCTACGTCGCTTTGATGGAGTCAAAAAAGACGCAGGTTATTCGAACACAATGCCCTGAGCCAACGGCAAATCGCCACCGTAGTTAACGGTGTTCGTTGTTCGACGCATGTAATTACGCCATGCATCTGATCCGGATTCTCGACCGCCACCCGTTTCTTTTTCACCGCCGAAAGCACCGCCAATCTCTGCACCCGATGTACCGATATTCACGTTAGCAATACCACAGTCAGAGCCTGCTGGAGACATAAACAACTCAGCTTCTCTCATACTTTCCGTAAACACAGCAGACGATAAGCCTTGAGGCACGTTATTTTGAATTTCAATCGCTTCGTCAAAGTCAGTGTAAGTTAATACATATAAGATTGGAGCAAAGGTCTCTTCTTGAACAATCTCTGCATCGTGCGCAATTCGTACAATCGCTGGTTTAACATAGAAACCACCCGCTGGGACATTTGCAATCACTCGCTCGCCGCCGTAAACCACTTCTCCGCCTTGCTCTTTCGCAGCATTAAGTGCAGCTTGCATACGCCCAAAGCTCGTTTCATCAATTAATGGTCCAACGAGATTTCCCTCTTCCATTGGGTGACCAATACTCAAAGAAGCATACGATTTGACCAAACGCTCAACCAAACCATCTACAACAGATTCGTGCGTTATGAGTCGTCTAAGCGTCGTACAACGTTGTCCAGCGGTACCCGCTGCGGAGAAAACGATGGCTCTTAATGCCAAATCCAAATCAGCCGTCGGTGAAACAATCATTGCGTTGTTTCCCCCAAGCTCTAAAAGAGATCGACCCAAACGTGCAGCAACGGTTTGAGCAACCGCTTTCCCCATCGCGGTTGAGCCCGTTGCAGAAACAAGAGGGAAAGCAGGATTCGATGCGATGGCCTCTCCAAGGTCGCGGTCACCAATCATGACACTCACGGACGCCTTAGGAATGTCTGGCATTTCGGCGATCACATTTTGTGCGATCTGATACATTGCCAACGCGCACAAAGGCGCTTTCTCTGATGGTTTAAGCAAGATAGGGTCGCCACAAACTAAGCCCAACATGGCATTCCAAGACCAAACAGCCATTGGAAAGTTAAACGCTGTAATAACCGCAACAGGTCCAAGTGGTTGCCATTGCTCCATCATTCTGTGCCCCGGACGTTCAGATACAATCGACAAGCCATGCAACATGCGTGATTGACCCACCGCGTAATCGCATACATCGATCCACTCTTGAACTTCACCCAACGCTTCAGGAAGAATTTTACCCGCCTCAAGCGAAATAACCTGAGCCAACTCTTCTTTATACTTTCGGGCTTCTTCACCAATTCTACGAACCAATTCGCCGCGACGAGGTGCTGGAATAGTACGAAGCGACTTAAATGCATCTTGAAGTTCACCGACTACAGAAGAGAGCTGTTCAGGCGTGGCATTATTAAATTGAGATAGTCCTGAGCCATCGATCGGGCTATGGGCTGAAAATGAATGGCCTTGCCCCATTTCACGGGTATTCCCCGTCAGCACACTGTAAAACGTATCACCTTGTTTCAGTGAATGTATGCCAAGTGTTTCCAAACAAGCCAATGTCATATCCGACCTCACAATAAATTAATTGAATTTCTGACACAGTACCCAGCCTTGCTATCGATTTGAAATATTGATTTCCTGCTGGTGATCTAGTTTTTTCCTATAGCAAAGAACATAATGCAAAGATCAAAAGCGTCTTAACCGAAAATAAAAGAAAGGAACTTTGCCTTGGATATACGCTCCCTCCGATATTTTATCGCCGTATTTGAAGAGCGCAGTTTAAGTGCTGCCGCAAAACGCTGCTTCGTTGCCCAACCTTCTATTTCGGCCCGACTCGCTCAATTAGAAGAAGATCTGAACACAAAGCTGTTTGTGCGACATTCAAAAGGAGTCTCCCCGACGGATAGCGGCAGTCAATTGTATCCACACGCCTGTAAGATGGTGAACGATCTCAATTCACTGCGAGGGCTTTTTTCCGAAACGACGACACCGCTGTCTCTTTCCATTTCTTTAACGCCCTTTTTGTCCGGCGTGCTGATCAGTCAGGTAATAAAGAAAATGCTCGATGAAATTCAAGGGTTAACATTGAGTTTAGTGGACGAATCAGAGAGCGCCGATTTGCGCTTTACTTGTAATCGCTACACGTCAAAGGACGATGTTTTTTACCCGCTCTGGGAAGACGATTATGTGATCGCAATGCCAAAAGGACATTGGCTTAGCGAGTTTCCATCTTTATCTATCAAGCAAATAGATCGACAACCCTTTATTTCTCGTACACCGTGCGACATTCTTGAGTCGTGGAATTACCTCATGCAAGAACAAGGGCTTAAAACCGACATCCGCGCTCAGGTAAAAACAGAAGAATATGCGCTGGATCTTGTTGCCGCAGGATTGGGGATTTCATTGATCCCCGAACACTCTTCAAGAGGCCGTTCGGACATCTGCCTACGCCCGATTAATGACGTCAAACTCAAGCGAATTGTAGGGTTAGCACACAGTAAAGAGAGAAGCTTTCCTGCACACCTAATCAATACCATTTTATCGGCGAAACACAGCCTAGAAACCTCACCTATCCATTAACTGGGGTTGTGATAAATCACGCTAGCATGACTTTTTTGCATCATTAAGTGCTTTTTTACCTTTTGTATAACCTCATCAAGCTAACATACAGTGTCTTTATTAAACTTAGATATTTCAAATGAACACATGTTGAAGGTTAGGATAATATGAATACTGCCGACTTTTTCGATGCTCTATGGGCGCAATACACAAAAATCACCCCGCAGGCTCAGCGCATCCAATCTCTTTTCCAAAGCCACGGAGAAACGGTCCTAAACGACCACGTCGCATTTCGAACGTTTAACCATTCACCTATTGAGCTTGAAAAACTTGAGCCTCAACTGTCTGCACTAGGGTACACAGCCTATGGCGCTTTTCGCTTTGAAAATAAACACCTAAAAGCGCGTTGTTATAAACATGAATCAGACGAGAACGCGCCAAAAATCTTTTTATCCGAACTGCTAACAGAAGAGCTTCCGGAAAAATGCCAACACATTATTTCTAAGCTGACGGATCAAATTTCGGAAGACATTGTTAAGTCCCCTGAAATATTTTGGGCTGGAACACTTTGGAATGCAATTTCTGAAGAAGACTACCTTACCTTAGCAGAGCACTCTGAATACGCGGCGTGGCTGTCTACCATGGGGCTTCAAGCAAACCACTTTACTGTGAGCATTAACCACCTTGAAAAGTTCCCCACCATTGAAGAAGTGAATTCACTTTTACAAGACGAAGGATACACTCTCAACAGCACAGGTGGTTTAATCAAAGGCTCACCAGAGGTGTATTTGGAACAATCGTCAACGATGGCAGATAAGGTTGAAATCACGTTTTCAGGCGACAAAAAAAGCACAATTCCAAGCTGTTTTTACGAATTCGCTAAACGCCATAAGCAAGCGGATGGGCAACTATTCGACAGTTTCATCGAAGGGAACGCAGACAAAATTTTCGATTCAACCAACGCGCAATAATCGAATCTCAATGTTGGAATAGAAAAGCCACTAAGGCGCAACATCAATAGAGAGCAACAGGGACAATGCTTTTTGCGCAACAACGGCTTCTCCGTAATAAAACACATTCGTCATAAAAGGCGTTTTAGGCATTGTGAGAGAAACATCCGCTACGTGCTGACCTTCTATGTAGAGAGGGCCTTGCTCATTCCAAACGACTTGCATAGCAAGGCTTTCTCCAGAAGCATTTCTTAGCTCCCATTCGCGCGCATCACCACGCCAGATACGTAAAGGGGCAGATGAAAACTGCCTCTGATTTTTGTCGCTCGCCAATACCAACGTTAACGTAATAACATCACCAAGCTTGGCATCTAATTTACGTTCAGCCACTCGCTTATTTAAAGAGGCAAGCAACCCATTGGCAAGCTGTAAATTAGCAGAGTTTTGCTGAAGTATGGCTTGTTGGCCTCTATCCGTGCCACTGACTAATGGAGCCCCTCGTTGTAAGTCAGGAATAATATGCGCTCGTACCCAAAGGGCTTCCAACTTTCCCGATAACTCGACCTGAGTTTCTTGTCGTTTTTCTTCAAAATTAGATTTATTGCTAGCAGTCGAGCAGCCGCTCAAGAGAAACACCGCACTAAGAAAAACGCACAATTGTAAACATTGGCGGAGAAAACCAACCTCAAGATTCGATTTTTGACCAAGATTCAACATAATTGCGCTCCATTTTGCGTTTTGCTTTGCGAATAAACCCGCTCTGCACCATTAGCAGCGGTTTAACTCTCTCATTAATACCAAAAAATTGCGACCTCTTGAATAAAGGTAGCATTCCGAGCCTGTACCCTTTCCACAGCGCGTGTATAATGCTTGACGTATTTTCTTAGGCTTATGCAATTACCACAGGCTTTTACCATTATGATTGATCAAATTCTCGAATTTTCTACCAACCATTGGGATATGGTTGCCATCTTCGTCTTAATTCTCGCAACCGTTGTGTTCGTTGAGATGAGAGGAAACGCCAAAGGTATCTCACCAGCAAGTTTAACAAACTTGATGAACAACAAGGATGCAGTAGTCGTCGATCTTAGAACTGCCAAAGAATTCCGTACGGGTCATATTACGGGTGCCATCAATATTCCTGCAGATAAACTAAAAGATAAAAATGCAGAGCTTGAGAAACACAAATCCACCCCTATTATTCTTGTATGCAAGACAGGAATGACGGCCGGAACAAACGCGAAAGAGCTTATTAAAGCTGGATTTGAAGTTTACAAACTTCAAGGTGGCATTGCTGAGTGGGAGAACTCCAGTCTTCCTCTTGTTAAAGCGTAACAATTGAGAGGGTAATATGGCTGATGTAACCATCTATTCAAGTGACTACTGCCCATTTTGCATGCGAGCTAAGCAATTACTCAGCATTAAGAATGTAGACGTTAATGAAATTAATGTTGATGGCAACCGTGCGCTACGCCAAGAAATGATGGAAAAATGCGGACGCCATACTGTGCCGCAAATTTGGATTGGCGATCATCATGTTGGTGGTTGCGACGATTTATTTGCTCTCGAACGAGATCAAAAACTAGATCCAATGCTTTCTGTTTAGAATAATGTAAAAGATAAAACAAGGAACCAAAATGGCTGAAGAAAATAATCAAGAAGCGCAACAATCTCAAGGTCCTGTGCTTCAAATGCAACGTGTCTTCTTAAAAGACATCTCCTTTGAGTCTCCTCGTTCTCCTATGGTTTTTCAGGAAGAATGGAAGCCAGAGCTTGGTTTAGAGCTGAATACAAAGAGCCGTCAGGTTGGCGACAATTTATACGAAGTTGTTCTTGAAATCACAGTGAACGTTAAAAATGAAGGTGAGCCAGCGTATTTGGTTCAAGTTCTACAAGGCGGACTGTTTACGATTTCTGGACTTGAAGAGCAGCAACTTCACCACGCTTTAGGCGCATTCTGCCCAGGCACTCTATTCCCATATGCTCGTGAAAATATTGATGCTGTTGTCGTAAAAGGCAGCTTTAGCCCAGTAATGCTTGCACCTATTAACTTCGATGCGCTTTATATGGAAAGCCTTCAGAAGCAGCAATCTGAAGCTGAGACAACTCAGTAAACCTCTGTTTTTCTATCTACAGAGCGACTTAAAAAAGAGGCATTTTGCCTCTTTTTTTGTTTTATCCTCTTTGAATTTATCACCCCTTTTGATTAACTAACTAAAAAAGATGTACCTTCCTCTAAAAAGCTGAAAATATGTATCTAGATTAAACTCGTTCAAACTAAACTAAAGGCGCATCGGACGAGCTTTAAAGAAAAGGAAAACAAGTGAAAAAGAAAAAGCCGTGTCCATATTGTATGCAATTACGCTGGATGATTCTTTATCTTGGCTGTGCCACACTAGTTGGCATATTATTTATCGACCATTTTTTAGGGAAAGGAATCTAATCTGTGAAGTTTGTCGTTTTATGTCTCATCTCGGTCATTTTAAGTGGCTGTGCCACCTATCGAAACGATATTGATGAAGGTCTTACGTTAGCTCATGAAGGCAACTGGAAAGCAGCTGAGAGCTCGATGGACGAAGCGCTTAACAGTTCTCAAGATCAGCTTCTTTTCTATCTTGAAAAAGGGGCATTAGCGCAATACCAAAAAGACTACGAACGCAGTAATGAACTGCTGGAAGAAGCAGAAAAAATCAGCGACACCTTTTTTTCTACAAGCTATTCCAACCGAGCATGGGCACTACTAACAAACCCTCGCCAAAGTGATTATCGTGGAAATGGACTTGAGCGAGTCTACATTAGCTACTTAAAATCTCTCAACTATCTCGCTTTATCCGAACAAGCGACAAGCTCATCGAAAAAACAACAGCTCATGGATGCGTCTTTGGTTGAAGCAAGACGTATCGACCTAAAGCTAAATGAAATTGCGGCCCAATCAATCAGCTATGAAGATTTAGACGCTAAAGAAGATCAAGCCTTTTATATGAAAGCAATAGAATGGCTTGGTAACTTTTATCAAGGCGGCAGAAGCAGTGATCAATACGAATACCGCGAAGATGCGTGGGCGCGCTACCTAGAAGGTATTCAGTATGAAAAAAGCAAAGAATACGACGATGCTCGTATCAGCTATGAATCAGCAGCAAAGCTATATGAAGCAGGCTATGCGAAGCAATACGATTTGACGCCAGATGCGGCTACCCGCGCATGGTTAGACGCAATACGAATGATGCAAAAAGGCGGGTGGAGTCGTTCCGAAGTCACTGAAGCCATTGATGCGCATTTAACACCGCCATACAAAACACTGTTGGAAGAATACAAAAAGCACGATGCTGAAATTGTCGTCCTAGAGCATCAAGGGTTTGTGCCTGCAAAAAAAGAAATGTCCCTTATGCTTTTCGCCGATCCCGCAGCCTACTCTCTGGTATTGGAACCTCTTCATGGTGGAGGCCGTATCGAAGAGAACGATGCTTTTCGCTGGTTTACCATGGTCTACTCTGATGCTACTCCACTAGGCCTAATCGCCAATTACAAAGCCGGTGGCGCGTGGCGTGCTGTCGATGGTCTATTTAATAAACGCGTCATCCTAGGCCGCCCGGTTTGGAGTCAACTCAGCGCAACAGGGTTAGACGGTATGCTCATGGAGCAACCTCTTAGAATAACCGTACCTTATTACTCTCGATTCAGTCTGGATCAATCAAAAACAGGCGTATCGGCTGGAACATTCACCGATGATCATTCTCTTACAATGACCTCGCTAGCAGATATCTATCTTCAGAATCAGCTTAAAACGGCTCAGCGAGACATTTACGAAAGCCTAATTCGAGAAATGATTCGAGGCTGGTTGGCTTACCAAGTTCAATCCAATATCGATGATCAAGGCGCCAGTATGCTTATCGGCTTAGTTAGCAAGGTCGCTGTATTTATCAGCTCAGCCGCTGACACACGAAATTGGCTTACGTTACCCGCTCAAGTACGCTTGACTCGTATGCCGATCGATTCGGGGAATTACTCTTTGAGTTATAATGTGGGTGACACGACGTTTGATATGCCAGAAACATCAATAACAACTGATGACTTGGTCATATGGAACATTCGAAATCCAAACTAGTAATGATCTTTTATTCAGCTAAATTTAGTTATAGCTGCATTTATTCCGACTTATTTTAGGGAGACATATTCATGTTTAAGTCGCTTTCAAAATCTATATTTTTACTTGTCACTGTGCTGTCTGTCGTCGCTTGTTCAAGCGGTGGAGTAAAACGCATCAGTACGGACGAAGAGGTTGCGTTATCTGATCGATGGAACGACACTGACTCTCGTTTGGTGGCAGAATCCATGATGGGAGAAATGCTCACTTTTCCTTGGTACCGTAAATACAAAATCGAGCATGACGGCAACCCAACCGTTATCATTCAATCTATTCGAAACAAAAGCCATGAGCATATCCCTGTTGATACCTTTATCAATGACATCAAACGCAGCTTTTTGAAAGAAGGCAAAGTAGATTTTGTCGTTTCAGGTGAAGAACGTGAAGACATCCGTACCGAGCGAGAAGATCAAGAAATGAATTCAGCAGAAGGAACCGCGGCGGAGTTCGGTCAAGAGCAAGGAGCTCAATTCGCTTTATCTGGCACAATAAACTCTATTGTTGATTCCAATGGCGATCAGCGCGTTACTTTTTATCAGGTTGATTTGAAACTTATCAACATGACTACGAACCGTGAAGTTTGGAATGGACAGAAGAAAATCAAGAAATTAGCGGATAAAGGATTCTTCTAATGCGAATTTCATCCACCTTTTTTCGTCATAATCGACTGATTTTAGGTGTCTGTTTATCCGGTTTGTTAACCGCATGCGTTGGCTCAGGAGGTGATACTGCCTCTCAAAGTAACGCCGTAGCGACCATGCCTGAATGGATTTCAAACCCACCAAAAGATGCTCGTTATCTATACGGTGTTGGCTCTTACAGCAAGATCGAAGATCTTGCTGAGGCCTATAAACAGGCTGAACAGAACGGAAACGCGCAAATTGCCCAGCAACTTAGAACTCAAGTATCTCAGGTCAACACTCAGGATATTCAAGTTACCCAAGAAACAGGGCAGCAAGAACACGTTTTAAAAGCGCAATCCGCTTACACTAAATCTAAGTCCGTTAACATCGAGTTAGATCAAATCCAAAATCAAGCTCGTTTTCAAGATGATCAATATGTGTACGCTTTACAAGCGTTTGACCGCAGTAAAGCCGCTTCACGTTTGCGACAAAAAATTGACAAACTAGACGGCAGCATTCGTGCCATTGGTGCAAAGCTGGCGTTAGATTTAGAGCCTAACCCTAAAGATTGGCGAGCGTATTTGTCGTTAATTCCACTTTTCTCTGAGCGACAGCTGCAAGTGCAGAAGCTTGAGCTTTACTCCAAATCCGGCGCGATTTTTCCACCGGACAGTAAAGTCAAAGCCATTCAACAGGCATTGGGTGTCGCACTAAAAAGCTTCGCTTTTAAAGTCGATTCTGACGCGCTTTTCAATCCCGTATCCAGTCAGCTCACTGAAGTTGGCCTACGAGCAGGAACGGACAACGTTGTGTGGTTGTTATCAACGACAACTCAATCACGCTCAGAAAACAAAGCAGGTAGAACCTATACGTTTACGGAAGGAACGCTGAATCTTTCCACAAGTAGCGGTGAACCATTGGGAAGTTGGACAGCAAAGGGTCGTGGGATTTCTAAACAAGAAGCCTCTGCCATTTTGAAAGCGCAGCAAGACTGGTCTGAAAAGGCTGTGTCGGCCATGTTCCAGTGGATGACAGGAAGCTAATTTCTACTTTTCCATCTAAAACGCACAAAAGCGCCTTTATGCTTTATCATTCGAAGACATAAAGGCGCTTTTCCTATCTTTATTTACTTCAGATCTTCATATGGCAAACCAACGTACTGCATAGCAACGATTTTTCGCCCTTCTTCATGGTCTGTATAGAAGTTAAGCTCGGAACTCATAAAGCGATCAAATGTAATTGCATCAGCACCACTGACAGAAACACCACCGAAATCGTGCATCATGTTCGTCATCCACCATGAGAAGCGCTCACCGTTCCATACACGGCGTAAACAAATCTCGGAATACTGGTTAATGCAGTCTTTGTCATTTTCCTTATAAACCCGTGTAAGGATCTTATACAAGGTCGCAACATCCGATGCCGCTAGATTCAAACCTTTTGCACCCGTTGGAGGAACAATATGCGCAGCATCGCCCACTAGGAACAGGTTTCCATATTGCATAGGCTCACAAACAAATGAACGCAGTGGCGCAATGCTTTTCTCTATACTTGGCCCTGTTTCCATATTTTCAGCAACATCGTCTGGTAAACGTTTTTTAAGTTCATTCCAGAAAGCCTCATCACTCCAATCTTCAATCTTGTCTGTTAATGGAACTTGAAGATAGTAACGCGAGCGTGTTTGCGAACGCATACTCGCCAGAGCAAAACCTCTGTCTGTTTTACAATAAATGAGCTCATCGTGTGCAGGCTTAGTATCAGAAAGAAGACCTAACCAGCCAAACGGGTAAACGCGTTCAAACTCGGTTTTTACTTCATCAGGAATGGTTTTTCTAGATACGCCATGAAAACCGTCACACCCAGCAATGAAGTCACACTCCAAACGAACATGCTCTCCGTCTTTTTCAAACGTAACGTAAGGCGAATCCGATTTAACGTCGTGTAACTGCACGTCACTGGTCTCATAGACCGTTGTTAATCCCGCTTTTGCACGCGCCTCCATAAGGTCACGTGTGACCTCGGTTTGACCATAGACTGTGACGGTATCGCCGCCAGTTAGTTCATCAAGCGCGATTCGCACACGTTTGTTGTTAAACGTTAATTCAACGCCCGTATGGACCTCTCCTTCCTTATCCATTCGTTCACTGACGCCCGCCTCACGCAACAAGTCCACCATTCCCTGCTCTAGAACACCCGCGCGAATTCGGCCCAATACATAATCGCCCGTTACGCGCTCAAGGATGATGTTATCGATGCCCTGTTTTGCTAACAATTGACCTAGAAGCAAACCCGATGGTCCTGCCCCAATAATAGCGACTTGCGTTTTCATAATGACCTACCTGCATTGTTCTTTTTATTGATGAAGTGATTACATACAGATATCTTGGTAGATCATCGCTCTTTTTGTCAGGTACTATAAAGACAATAAATTGTACTTTTTGGACAGGAGAAATAGACATTTTTTTGCTATAAATAACAAATAAAAAAACGAAATGCAGTGACAGAGCGTAAATAAGACACAAAAATCACTGCAAAGTAACCATTATAAGATATAAAAACACATATTCATTTTTTAGAAACACACCACATTTGGATGCATAATGTCAGACAGTAACATTCCACTTTTTGGACTTTATGGTGATTCCGAATGGGCTGATGATCCTGAGTTTCTTCATATCGAAGACATTGAATCCCGCAGCAGTGATTTAGGCTGGAAAATAGATGCTCATAGGCACAGTCAACTGTTCCAAATTCTTGTTCTAAAGTCTGGCGACTCTAAAGTTCAACTGGATGATCAAACTCGACGGTTGAAAGGGAAGTGGGCCATTGTTATCCCCGCAGGTTGTGTCCACAGCTTCAGATTTGCGCCCGAAACAGACGGCAAAGTACTGTCCATCGCCGCACCATTATTGGAAGAAGCCTATCAAGAACGCGCCGCCAAATTAATTAAGCCGTTACTTCAAAACCCTGCATTCATCGATTTAGGTCACAACACCGATCAATTTAATGAGTTGTGGCCCATCGTTATGCAGATCGAGCGTGAAACTTCCATTGCCCGAGCTGGACGCGCGTTGATGGGAGAATATCTGGTAAAAGCACTCTTAATTATGTTGCATCGCTATAGCGTTGTAGGAGACGCCAATGCTTCTGACAACCAAAACCACCAGCTTCTTCAAAACCTAAAAGAATTAATCGAGAAAAACTATCTCAAACATTGGACGACGTCGGAATATTCAAAGCGCTTAAACACATCAGAGAAAACCCTTAACCGACTAACAAAATCGACCTTAAATCAGAGTGTTAAATCTTTGTGCCATGAACGCGTATTTCTCGAAGCCAAACGGCAACTAATCTACAGCCGAAAAACCATAGAAGAAATTGCCTACGATCTCGGGTTTATCGATCCTGGCTACTTTTCGCGCTTTTTTAAACGACTCAGCCACTACACTCCTGGTCAATTTCGACTAATGAATCAGCAAAATTGACCCTAATTAGAAGGCTTATCAGACGAGAAATTCACGCTATTTTCACGTCAAGATACACAGAGTTTAAGCAGCAATACAGCCCCCAAAAGCAATGGGTTAGTTTTTTTCATCTACCGCCTGAAATTTGATCGTTTGATCAAATTTAGTTCAATCGATATCCTTTCAATTATTCCAAACCAACAGAGGATTTTCCCGATGAAAAGCGACTATAAATACGATCAATTTGGTAACTTAGATACTGACTTCTATGTTGAGCGAGCTTACGAACTTCGTAGAGCTTACTTTGCAGAATCTGTAAAAAATGCAAAAGCGTCTTTTAAAAAATGGTTCACAGGTCTTATCCCATCACGTTCTGGGCATGCAGCACATTAAGCTCTGTTCAGCAGATAATTTGTAATTAGCAGTTTCCAATCGCACAGTAAAAATAAAAAGCGATTTCGGGAACCCCTTTAGTATCAAAGTTTAACTTTCAACACATCTCCCCTCCGTGAATTTCAACAACACTCACTGATAATTTCTCCAATCTGTCATATTTGTGTATTAGAATCGTCATAACCCACCGTCCTTTTGAAAGGGAAGCAACATGCTGGAAAGACGATGCAAAATAACCAAATAAAGCAATTGTATAAGACGCTATCAGAAGGCCTTATAACACCCTATTTTCAGCCTATATTTGATTTGAGAAATGGTGAAGTGCTTGGTCACGAGGCACTTTCTAGAGGTCCGAGTAAAACTCCATTGTTTGCGCCTGATGTTCTGTTTCCACTTGCCGAGTCTGCTGGAAAATTGCATGAGCTTGAGATACTGTGCCGTTCAAAAGCCCTGTCTCGTTTTGTAGAGATTGGTTTAAAAGGCAAACTCTTCTTAAATGTTAGCGCATCCCTTTTAAGATCCCCTCAGCATCAGAGCGGTATGACACTCGCTATCCTTAAAGACTTAGGGTTAGATGAGAAACAAATTGTTATCGAATTATCCGAAAAGCACCCGTACGATCAAGATGGTTTATCGCACCAAAGCGTCAATCATTATCGTGAAATGGGCTTTCAGGTCGCTATTGATGACCTAGGTGCAGGTTACTCTGGTCTTCGTCTTTGGTCCGAGCTGCAACCCGACATCGTAAAAATAGACAAACACTTTATACAAGGTATAGACAGCGATGATGTAAAACGAGAGATCGTCAGATCGATCATTGCAATCGCTCAGAGGCTCAAATGTACCTTAATCGCCGAGGGTATCGAAACGCGACAAGAGCTTGATCAAGTTGTTGAATTAGGTATTCCTTTCGGTCAGGGCTATTTTCTAGGACGGCCTACGCCATCGCCTGTCGATACTCCGCATTCGTACTTAGCTCAAAAAGCACAGAAAAAAGAGCAATTTGATGCCAATCACGGCGAAACAGTTTGGACGTTATGCAAATCCACTCCAAGTGTGAGCGCAAATAGCCCACTTCGCGATGTTGCGAAGCTCTTTAGCAAATACAACGATTTGTTTGTGGTTCCTGTGTTGGATGATGGTAGACCTATTGGCGTTGTTCGACGTCACGCGCTTCACGAGCTTTTCTCTACCCCGTATGGGAGAGCGTTGTACGAACACAAAGCCGCAACGAATATCATCAGTGATGACGCAATCATCGTTGAAAGTCATGTTAGTCTGGCAAGTGTATCCACCATGCTCACCACACAAGAAGCAGATACCCTCAACAATGAGATTATTATCGTTAAAGAAGGTCAATACATCGGTACAGGGCATCTTAGGGATTTGCTAAAACGCATTACCGAGTTAAAGATTCAAAATGCAACGTATTCGAACCCACTGACTCTTCTTCCTGGTAATGTTCCCATTCACAAAGAAGTCAACCGACGCCTAAAAAATCAAGACACCTTCCATGTAGCGTATTTTGACCTTAACGATTTTAAGCCTTTTAACGACTATTTTGGCTACGCCAAGGGCGATGAAGTTATTCAATTGTTAGGCAATATTATTCGAGAAGAAATCAACCCTGAAGATAACTTCGTTGGTCATATTGGCGGTGATGATTTTGTGGCGATCTTTGGTGATCCAAACTGGCATGAACAATGTGAATCCGTGTTAAATGCATTCGCTGCCCAAGTGCGTGATTTTTACAATCAAAGCACCCTCGCAGCAGGCGGTGTTTGGTCCCCAAACCGTCATGGAGATACCGTCTTTCATTCTATTTTGAGCTTGTCGATCGGAGTGGTTAATCCAGATCCTGCTCAGTGCAATAGCCACCATTATGTTGCGGAACTTGCCGCTCAAGCAAAGAAAGCCGCTAAAAAACAAGGGGGAAACACCGTGCATTTATTGACTCCTCGTTATACCCAAGCGTCTTTTAATTCAAACCACACTAACGCTTAGCAACCAGTGATTAGGGAGCAGACTTAGTATAAATGAAGGCGTTCTAACAAAACTGACATCGAAACGTCACTGAGTCGTCATATCGTTTTTTTAGCCTTGTAGTCAGTTAGAAAAACGGGGCGACACTATGCAAACTCATTTCAGAGCAGTCTTTATTTCCGATGTGCATCTTGGTACAAAAGCCTGCCAAGCAAAGCACCTTTTAGATTTTCTTAATCGCATTACTGTCGATACGTTATATTTGGTTGGCGATATTATCGACCTTCAAGAAATGCGTAAGCGCGCTCACTTTACTGACGATCATCAAGCCGTTATTGAACGCGTTCTGACAATGGCAAAAAAAGACACTGAAGTGATTTATATCCCCGGCAACCACGATGCGTTCTTTCGTCAATTCGTAGGGCAACGCCTTTCAGGCATCGATATTCGGTTAAATACGATTCACACAACCGCAAACGGTCGCCGCTTTCATGTAAGCCATGGTGATGAGTTTGATCAGATGGTAAAAATAAGCCCCTTAATGCTCGCAATAGGCGACAAAGCCCATGGACTCATGCTTCATTTAAACCAGTTTACAAATGCCACGCGCCGTTTTTTTGGCTTACCTTACTGGTCTTTAGCGGGCTATCTAAAAAGTCACATTGGCAAAGCGCGTGATTTTATTGCGCGTTTCGAACTTGCTGCAATTAAGTCTGCGCGCAGTCAAAACTTGGACGGGTATATTTGCGGACACATCCATTTTGCTAACTTTCAAATGAATGATGGAATTCTATATTGCAATGACGGAGATTGGGTTGAACATTGTACTGCTTTAACGGAATCAAAATCAGGTGAGCTGTCATTGATCCACTGGTCTGATACACAGTTTTTGATCGCGACAGAACCGGTAAGCGATGCGCACGTTGGCATAACCTCACCTGTTTAAAATTAAATCGTTCACAGCGACAAGTATTATTGAGTTTTCCGCCAGAAATCGCCCCTTACTGGCAGAAAACGCTTTATTTAAATCGAGCGAGTAACTCATCTTCCGGCATGGGACGACCAAGACCGTAACCTTGGAATAAATCACAGCCCTGCGATTTTAACCATTCAAACTGGCTCTCTTGCTCCACGCCTTCAGCGATGACTTCCATGTTTAAATTGTGGCCTATGTTTATGATCGAAGCTGCAATGGTTGATTCTCTCGTCCCATCAGACAAAGACGATACAAAAGATTGGTCAATTTTAAGCTGATCAATGGGCAATCGTGTGAGGTAAGAAAGAGAAGAATATCCCGTTCCGAAATCGTCCAAGGAAATAAGAACACCTAGCTCCTTCAAGGAATTCATCTTTTTGATGACATCTTCCTGATCGTCCACCAGCATACTTTCAGTGAGTTCCAGTTCAATCGTGCTTGGATTCACACCTGATTTATCCAAGGCATACTTAACTTGATCAACAAAATTGTCTTGAGAAAACTGCAAGGCACTGACATTAATAGACATATTCGAATCTTGAAACACGCCGTTTTTAAACCAATCTGCTTTTGTCTGACAGGCTTCTATTAATACCCAAGCTCCTATTTTGATAATCAGCTTACTTTCTTCTGCAAACGGAATAAATTCTCCGGGGGCAACGAGCCCACGATCTGGATGGTTCCAACGAATAAGCGCTTCCATCCCCACTAAGGATTTATTTACGTCAAACTGCGGCTGATAATAGAGGCTAAACTGTCTTTTAGCTAAAGCATCTCGAAGGCTTGTCTCAAAATAAACCCTCTGCACCACTCTCTCATGCATTTTAGGAAGGAAGAAGCACGACTGCGCTCGACCGGACTGTTTTGCTTCATACATCGCCATTTCTGCTTGCTTGATGACGTCTTCAGCAGCATGTTCGGTTTTAACAGCTCCAAACTCCGTCATACCTATGCTGGCGGTTATCGTTAATTCTTTACCCTCCAATACAAAGGGATATTTAAACTCATGAAGGATTTTGTCTGCAACGTGTTGTGCTCGATACGAAGCCCGCTCAGGGTTGACGGTGACGTCGGCATCTTCGAGCAAGAGTACAAAATTATCACCACTCAGACGCGAGACCATATCTTGCGACCGAACGACGTCCACCAATCGAGAGGCGACCTGCTGTATCAACTCATCGCCTTTTTTATGACCGTAATAATCGTTTAAATCTTTAAAGTTGTCTAAATCCAAATACAAAATAGCACTGCGTCGATAGGTAAATTCCGACATGATCCCCAAACGATGATCAAGCTCTTCTAGAAATAGCGTTTTGTTTGGAAGACGAGTGAGTTCATCATAATAATTAAGCTGTTCAATCCGATGCTGATTGTCTTTGTCTTTCGTGATGTCTCGAAATGTAGCCACGTAATGAAGCAAGCGTTTTTCATCATCTTCAATAGCGGAGATATAGAGCCACTCAGGGAAGATCGTACCGTCTTTGCGACGGTTCCAAATCTCTCCTTCCCAATGACCCACTTTATTCAAAGATTGATACAATTTTCTGTAGAAGTTCCGATCGTGTCGACCTGAAGAAATGATCGCAGGGTTTTTACCAAAGACTTCACTCTCACTGTAGCCCGTAATCTTTTCAAACGCTTTGTTGATTTTAATAATGCGATTATGGCTATCTGTGATGATGATTCCATCTTGCGTCTCAAAGGCAATCGCCGCTATTCTAAGTTCCGCTTCGTATTTAATTCGATCCGTTATATCGCGGGCAAGAAACAGGTAAAAAGCCTCTCGATCTTTTGATTCATCTCGACTGGTGTAGACCGTTGAAAGCTCAAACCATTTTTCATCTTGATCCAATTCCACCCTAAAGCTTAGACCTGTTGATGTACCGTCCGAAAAGGCGTTTTTCATCGATTGTTCCCAAACCGATAAGATCTCTTGGTTCAAACACTCTGTGAGCCTTTCTCTCGGGTACAAGGGAAGCCACTTCATAAGACCTTTTTCAGACGAATAGTGATTTTCGGCTACAACCCCTTTTTCATCTACCTCCACCAAATAATCAGGAATCGCATCGAGCGTATTGGACAAACGTTCGAGCGTTAATTCTGCTTCTCGTGTTTTTTGTTCTACTAGCTGTGCTTTAACGGAGCGCTCAAAGAATTTTCTCGCAATCAGGAAGCACACACTCGTCAACATAAGAACAATGAGAGAAATGGACGAGGCTAACGTATATATGTATCGATTTGATACCCATGCAACGCTGGGAGAAAGTGACAAAGTCCAATGCACGCTGGGAAGTGACATGTCATATTTGATGCTATCTGAGGCGTTATAGCCTTCTGATTGACTGATAACAACATGCGTTTCATCCAAGTCTCGATATTCAGAAAGCTGATATTCGAGCTGATGCTGTTCCAGATTAAACAGCTCCGTATTTTGAATTAATTTTTCAACGCCAAATGCAGCAGCAACGAACCCCCAAAAGGGTTGATCTTTAGACGTTCCCTCAATCACGACAGGAATTCTAACTCCTACTGCGTAGGTTTCGTCTATCAATCGAATGGGAGCAGAAACACTACTCGACAAAGCGAGGTGATCACGTAAAGCATTTGCTCTTAGTTCATCATTTCCGAATAGATTAATACCGATAACACGCTCATGCCCAGTAAGCGGATAGATTTTTGCAATGATCCCATTTGGAATCAATACTAAGCGGTCAACAATGGGGTAACGTTCGAGCACAAAGCTAGCGTACGATTCAAAGTCTTTTACTTCGCCACGATTAAATCGAACATAATCCACAATTTCTGCCGTTGCAGCTAAACCTTGATCAATTTTTTTTTCAATTTTATTGGCGTACGAAAAAGCTTCGTGTTGAGCAAACTCTTTTGCTAAATATTCCGTGTTTGAAAAGCAAGTATGAAATGCAATCCCACCTAGGATGGAAAAAGACACAAAGCTCAGCACAGTCACTAACTTTACAAATGGTACAGAGTAATCAAGTCTGTTCATACGATTTGATAGATTTCCAATAGCAAAGAGAAGCAAATCCATCTATTCCCACCCATTTTCAACGATTATCGCCATGGGCAGTCTTCTTACATTAATGGTCGTTGTCGCTGCAAATCACTCTAATGAGTTTAATAATAGACGTGTCTAACAGTTTGGTATGTTTTGCAATTTAACATAGAAGTCATACTTAAAGCGAACACGTCGCCTTCTGATACCTAAAGCTTAAAGCTCAGCTCCAATCCATCAGGCTCTTGTCGTATTTTAGGATAGAAGAAGATCCATAAAATTCATATGCGGTCTGCGATAATAACGCTTTATTTGTCGCCAAATGAGAGGCAGAATGCGCGTAAAAATAAGAATAGCAATAAAGGTAACGTACGTTGAATACCGTTCTAAAACGCATCTATGACAAAGTTCTGCCTCTCGTTGGTGAAGGTAAGGTCGCAGACTACATTCCCGCACTCGCGAGCGTTAACCCAAATCAATTTGGTATCGCCATCTATAGTAATCAGGGTGAAAGCTATACCATTGGCGATGCCAACACACCGTTTTCGATCCAAAGTATTTCAAAGGTCTTTAATCTAACATTGGCCATGAAGCACTATGGTGACGATATGTGGCAACGAGTCGGTCGAGAGCCATCAGGCTTACCCTTTAACTCACTGGTTCAACTCGAATATGAAAGCGGCGTTCCAAGAAACCCGTTTATAAACGCAGGGGCAATTGTTGTCAGTGATATGAATCAAACACGATTCGCGACGCCTCACTATGCCATGCGTGAATTCGTTCGAAGATTGTCTGGCAACCCAGATATCAAAACCGACAAAGTCGTTGCCGATTCCGAGTATCAACACCGTTCACGTAATGCGGCAATGGCCTACCTTATGAAGTCATTCAACAACTTCGAGAACGAGGTAGAAGATGTACTTCACAGCTACTTTTCAAACTGTGCATTACAAATGAGCTGCATGGACTTAGCAAAAGCCTTTGGTTTCCTCGCCAATAAAGGTTATTGCATGATTAACAACGAACAAGTCGTTTCAGAGCAACAAGCGAGACAAATCAACGCTTTGATGGCAACCAGCGGCCTCTACGATGAAGCGGGGACATTTGCATACACGGTAGGCTTACCTGGAAAAAGCGGTGTCGGTGGCGGTATTGTTGCAATCGTACCTAACCAGTTCTCTATATGTGTCTGGTCACCGTGCTTAAATAAGGTTGGCAATTCGTTGGCAGGTGTAGCGGCACTAGAAGCTCTGTCTAGCGAGATAGGCTGGTCAGTCTTTTAATGATTGAGAGACAGATTCACGGGCTAATCTGTCTCTCATCACCCACCAACACTATCGTATTTATAATGAGATCTCTTCGGCACCCAAAATAGTGCGGCCGTAGCCATCACCTATACGTTGAGCATAAAAGCGCCAACGTGTTCCCGTCCTTATACCAATAAATAATGCACGCGAGTTTCCATAGTCTGGACGGCCATAGACTTTAAGGTTTGCTCCAAGTCGAGCATGCAGAGCATTCCCCGTTTCTCCTGTGGGCTGTAAATGCGATACGCCCACAACATTTCCCATTTTCACCATCAGCATGCAACAACCAGTAAGCTGAGTCGTTACCATCACCCGAGGCCCATTGTTTGGCAATGGATGAGGAAAAGATAACGTATCGCTGTTTTGAACCGGAATGTAAACGGCCTGAAAATTGACTCCCTGCTCTACATTATCTGCACGCATTTTGAATCTTTGCCCGTCGTTATGCGTATTGAGGTTTCCTAATACCGTGCCCGGCCGAGTAACGGCATCATCAGTGGAGACCATTCGATATTGAACCGTTCCTGCGGCTCGACCCGGAGCGGCGTAAGGCGTCAAAGCATTTTTCCGTAAAAATGCCAAAGGGTTATTTATCAATGCATTAACAGCTTGTTGAGCGTTCATATAATCGTCCTTCTATTCCTTTATACTATTGATACGCATAAAAACATCGCTTGCTTTAAGTTAGACTCCTTAAGTTAGACTTCTGAATGCAGACTCCTAAGTTTAGGCGTTATCCGCGACTTTACTTTTTTTAGCACTCTTTTCATTCAGCTCATCATTCGTCACCAAAGACTGCATATCTTCAATGAAATACGATAATGCACGTCGTTCAATAGTACGAATTCCCTCTTTTTGATGAGGCAATAAATTGTCGTATTTCGAAGCTGCGCCAAAATCACCAAATAGTAAATGCCCATCAGGGTTTACAAGTACATTGTGCGCATACAAATCTCCGTGAGAGACTTCTTTTTCTTCAAAGTGGGCAACCAAGCTTTCCATCTGAGAAATCAAATGTTTGGCTTCTGATGCTGTGAAAGACTGCCCTTGTGTAAAAGTATCTCGTGTACAGGTTTGTAAACTGGGTGGCTGACCCAAATTTTTGTACTCTAGCGGTATCAGTGTCATGACTAGCGCAGACATTGCCTCTTCATCAATATAGGCCAACGCACTCACTAGGTTTGAGTGATGACCAACAGACAAACAAGCATCTAATTCATCCTCCGGATACCCATCACTGGTTACATCGCCTCTAAACACCTTTACTGCAACGTTACCTGAAAAAGCAGCATCAGGAGACAGAAACTGTGCTCTTGAAATGATGCCAGATGCGCCATTTCCCAGAACGTCCATTAACTCTAGATCTTGCGCGTTCACCAAGGGAAAATCTAAATGAGGTTGTCGTTCAGGACAAAATGGGTTTCCTGAAAAAGCCATCCAAGCTAACTTTGGCAGCGATAGCAGAACATCAGGAAAATCATTCAAGCGGTTCGCGGATATTCGAATCAGCCCTAAGTTATATAAATATCTCATCGAATCAGGGAGTGATTTCAGCATATTGCCAGCAAGTGCAAGCTTTTCTAACCTCGAACATTGACCAATACTGTGTGGCAGCGTTTCGATTTGATTATCGGTCAATATGAGCCATCTAAGCTTAACGGGAAAACAGTCTTCTGGCACACGATTGATTTGATTGTGCTTAAAGCCAACCATCTCCAACTTTTTGCATTGCCCTAGTACAGAAGGGACATGTTTGAACGCGTTATTGGAAGCAAAAAATATTTTTAAATTCGGCAGACTCTCAGCAAAATCTAAAGGCAGATCGTCTAATTGATTGGAAGATAAATCCAAGATCTCAAGAGAATCAGAAAGGTAGTAAATCTCTTTGGGAAACGTTTTAAGGTTATCGGACAATTGGAGGCGCGTTATGCCTGCTAGATCCCCATTTTTTAACTGTTCTAATGTATGCACAGAAAATTCCATCAACTCTATTAATTTTGGTCAATGATGAACGAAATTTAGCGCAAAAAAAAGCAGCCATTTGGCTGCCTATTTTTTCGTCTTCCTGACGCGCACCGCTTCTTGCGGTGAAAATTCCTGCTCGCTGTCCTAGCGACACTCATTCCTGCGAGTGCTTCAATCCTGATCCCTGTCCAGCTAACGCTGATTTCCTTTTGAGCTTCATGCTCTGACAATCCATTTGCCTTTGTCCTAAAACTCCGTCTTTCCTTTGGAATTAAGGGGGTGACTTACGTCACCCCGTTTCTCGCCTCTGTCCGTAGAAACGACTCTTCCGATGAGTTGAGCATCCTGCTTGTTCTTCCGTTAGAGATCCGACCAACCTTAGTCACATGACGTTATCCTTCGTCACTACACATCCTGTTCTAAACATCCGTTTAATTTGAGCATCCTGCTCTGTCCTTCAGTATCCGTATAACTTACCTGTTATACTGCACGCCATGTGCTGTCATCCCTGATGTCCGTCTGGATAAGGTAAATGTACACCAAATTTTAAAAATGTAAAAATTCTAGAAAAAGACAGAAAATATTATTTTTCCATTATAAATCATATACTTAAATATAAACTACACATCGTACTTCTCATTTTCTACATGCTATTCAGATATCTCCTACCTGATCGTCAGATTTCCCCTACAACGCTTTTACTTATCGTAACCATCCGAAAAAATTGGACAGAAAATCTTTCGTTCAATTCAAATTCGACACGTTCATCCATTACATCATAAGCGCCATTTTCCATATCGATTAGAAAACCTAAGGCAACTTAAATACCGTTTGGCGGGGAATATTTACGATAAATCCAAACCTAAAAATGACGTGCCCGGCATCGGGTTATCACTAACAGGTTCACATGGTCGAAAACCCAATGATTCATATAAACGCTTCGCTGTTTTAAAATCTGCTAAAACGTCAAGACACATTCGCTGATAACAACAGCTTTTTGCTATTTTGATCAACTCTTTTACCAATTTTTCACCCGTTTTTTGACCGCGCACTGATGGCCTGACATACACTCGCTTCATTTCACAAGTGCTTGCATCTACTTGTCTAAAAGCTGCACACCCGACGACTTCGCCATGATATTCAGACAACAATACAACGCCATTGGGCAGAGAGTATTTTTCAGCTATTGTCAGAAACTCTTGTTCGTTGTTTTGGTAATCCAAGCTTACCGGAGCGGATTCAATATATTCACGGAAAATACTCAACGTCCGTTCTGTATCTTTTGAAAAATCCGCTATTCGTATTAAGACCATGCTATTCGCCATTCCAATAAAGTAACGTCAGTAGCATTAATTTGCATGATGAGCTTAGAAAAAACAATATATGAAGCTGTTCAGCCTCTCCCCCTCATTCCTTACTACATAATCTCTGCATACTTTCTATATAGGCTAAACAGTACAAGCATAAGTCGGTCAATAAGTGTTTCAACATATTACGAGCAGATGGGGATCAAATCTGAAACGGCATAACCGAGTTACGTACCTTTGTAATTTCTCTAACGTAGAGGGACAGCCAATGACACACTCATCATCCAGTTTAGAAAAAATCAATAAAATAGCCGTGAGCAAATACACGTCTGCCGGCCTGCTCGCTTTATTACTATCGGCCTGTGGTGAAAGCCACACCCACTCTCATGCAATCAATGATCATGCAGTCGATTTAAAAGATGCCATACTTCAAAACCGCAGTGCAGACTGCGCGGATTATGCGAATGAGTATGGATCGTCAGTTAAAGACATTCGAAAAAATGAACATTTTATTGCTCAAGTCAGCATAGAAGTTCAGGACCGCTACTGTACGCTTACCTCGAACAATATCCCGAATCATGATTTCAATGACCGAAACGCACGATTTGCGACAAACGCTAAAGAAGTGTCTCAAAGCTTTAATATTAAACGCGCTCCTCAGCTTTCCTATCGTGTAACGCCATTAGAGCAAAGCACTTACAATGGCATTATGATAAATGGCGTGCCTATCGATATTCTGTCTGCAGCATGCTATTCACCAAACGCTCGTCGAGCCGACAGACAAGGCAATATCCCAATTGGCTGTCGCTCAGATGCAAAATGGTTGGTCGACCCACTGGGCCCTAACGCAAACATGGGAGCAGATGCGCACAACGCCCACACACAGCCCGATGGTTCTTATCATTATCATGGGAATCCCAACGCATTATTTGATGAAAAACCAGGAAACAATGGTTCGCCAACAATAGGGTTCGCAGCCGATGGGTTTCCAATTTATGGCTCGTATTTTTATGACGAAACACGCAAGCAAGTACGAAAAGCAAAATCAGGGTATCGGCTCAAATCAGGAACGAGACCAACCCGCAGCTCGACAAGTCCTGGAGGCAACTACGATGGAACCTATATCCAAGATTGGGAATTTGCCAACACCGGTGACTTAGACCAATGCAACGGTATGACTGTCAACGGTCAATATGGTTACTACGTGACCGACACGTATCCGTGGATTGTAAACTGTTTCAGTGGCACTCCCGATCCATCATTTAGAAAAAGAATGGGGAAAAATAAGCAGCCGAACCACAAAAATACACAGCACAGATTCCCTCCAAAACCAGCCTATTAGAGAAGATAGAGACATAAAAAAATCCGATGCAGCACTATCTGCATCGGATTTTCAAATCAGCATCATGACTAAAAGAGTCATGTAAATTTTGCAGCTCTCGAATAACCAACGCTAAACATCAGAAGCATTGGAGTCACTAAATGACGTGACGAGCCATTAATTTTGAAGCAAAAAATTCTTAATTAAATCTCGCCCACCTTCCGTTGCAAAGGACTCTGGATGAAATTGAATCCCTTGAATAGGATATTGCTTGTGACGCACACCCATGATCTCAAAATCGCCACCTTGATGAATCACATCGTGATTATCAAAATCTTCTACTGCCAACTCGCCAACAGACGAGGTCACTTCCAACACCTCCGGCAAGCTTTCTGATTCCGCTATCAATGAATGATAACGCATGATCTCCAACTGATCAGGGATATCATGGAAAATCCCTTCGCCATTGTGCGAGATCGGGCTGGTTTTCCCATGCATAGGAAGAGGCGCTTTAACAACATTACCTCCAAATACATGACAAATACCCTGCATACCAAGACACACTCCCATTAACGGGATGCTTTTACCCAGTTCGCGGATGACTTGTGCGCACACACCAAAATACGCCTCGTTGTCGGGACTGCCCGGCCCAGGCGAGATAATAATACGATCAGGTGCAGCCGCTTTTACATCTTCAAGTGTCACTTCATCATTACGCTTTACCACCACCTGAAAAGATTCAAGATCACCTCTCGACTGTTCACCCATCAATATTTCACCAATATATTGATAAAGGTTGTACGTAAAGGAGTCGTAGTTATCGATAATATAGACTTTCACTTTAATTCTCCTTTACTGTTCGTTCTGCGGTGAGAACTGATCAAGCACGCGTTTCGTGCCAGCAAATTTACGTTGAATTTCTTCAAATTCATCGGCGGCATTTGAATCGTATACATTCCCACCACAGGTTTGCACGTAAGCCTTTTTACCGTTGGCAAATACCGTACGAATAGGAATAGCGAACATACAATCACCATTAAAAGAAAACTGCCCCACCGCACCGCCATAAGGGCCACGGCCATCATTTTCAAGATCATCAATGATCTTCATCGCTTCAATTTTTGGTGCGCCGGTCAAGGTGCCTGCAGGAAAGTTACTCGCAAGCGCAGAGAACATATCGTGCTCATCCGCAATGATACCGACGATCTCACTGGAGATATGCTGCACATGGCTAAAACGCTTAATATCCATCAAAGAACGGACTTTAACCGTACCAAAACGCGCAACACGTCCAATGTCATTTCGATGCAGATCGACGATCATATTGTGCTCTGCAATTTCTTTAGGATCGTTCAAAAGAACCCGCGCGAAATCTCTGTCTTCTTTTTCATCAACACCGCGCTTCGCGGTTCCAGCAAGCGGGAAGGTTTCCATTTCACCTTGTCGTAAGCGGAACAACAGCTCTGGACTTGCGCCAATCACCTTTTGCTCGCCAAACTTCACATAATACATTTGCGGCGACGGGTTCACTTCTCGCAACTGCTCATAGATACCGATGGTGTCGCCATCCAACTCGAACCATTTTTTAAAGCCAACCTCAACCTGAAAAATCTTGCCATCAATGATGTCTTCTTTTACTTTCGCAACCGCGTCCGCATGATCCTCTCGGTTCATAGAGTCGCCCGTTGGCGTGATCGTTAACGCGCCATTTTCAGGAATCGGCGCATTCAGCATTTCCTCCACCAGCTCTAGGCGGTTATTCTCGTAATAGAAGTAAAAAACCTCTCCCGTCATTTTGTCTAGAATCAAACCGTCGGTATATAAGCCAAAGCGAAAACCATCGAACATCTCCGATACTTGTAGATCCAATGAAGGCTCGAAGTAGTTCATACTGTCATAGCCAATATAACCCGTTAACCCGCCCGCATAACCACGTGAGATGATGTTTTGCGGCACGATACTGCGCAATAGGTAATAAGGGTTATCCGACTCATAAGACTCCGTTGCTCCATCTCTTTCTTGAATAAACAACTGATTGCCTTCGGCCCATAACTGCTTCTCTGGATCAAAGCCAATAATCGAATGGCGCGAGATGTAACTGTCTTCGCCTAAGGATTCCAGCATAAAACAGTTCTCAAAGCGCTTTTCAACTTTCTTGAAAAGCCCGAAAAAGTCACAGTTAGAACTGATCGTCACGTACTTGGGTTTACGCGGCAGCTCTATGCGCGGTGGCACTTTCTTAAACGGAGTCATTTTTTTGTAATTCCTTAAAGGCTCTGGAGCCTCGAGTGACGGTCGCAATACCGACCCCCAATTGTTTAGCTATTTCTCTTTGTGGAATACCTTGTCGCAACAGCTCAAAAATCTGTAAACGATGCTGCATTTCACTCACTTCATTGGGTGTTAACAACGCATTGAGCTTACGCTCCATCTGCGCGTCATTTTCCACTTCGCGTAAAAATTGAATCAATTTTTGCATTCGAGACAGTGCTCATATAATTATTCATGTATCAACGTACTAGTACAGTATAGATATAAACTCATTTTGGCAAGTGCATAAGGCTTTGTATTGGCAATAATTGCGAAGTAATGTTTACTAGAAACCTTTACACGACTACTGCGTACTCCAACACGCTGTGCAAAGGTCTCTACTAAGAAGTAAAACGGTAAGGAGTAAAATAAATGCCAAAAGTGATTCGTGTATTTCGTGTCGAAATCGTTCCTGAAATTAGAACCGAATTTGAAGAAAAGTTTCGCCGCATTTCGGTTGGCGCGCTTGACTCGCAGCCGGGTTGCCTTGACATAACCATCGGCTTTCCATCACCTACGACTCCCAATGAATATTCCATGATATCGACATGGGAAAGTCACGAAAAACTGGTCGAGTTTCTTGGTGATAAATGGGATCAAGCCTTGATCCCAGACGGGATGGAACATTTTGCTAAACACTACTCAGCGTATCACTACACAGTCGCATGAGGCCATGAGCGAAAGGAAGCTGAAGTCGTAAAGAGAAAGCTGGATGAGAAAAACGAAAAAACAATCAACGAATTAGGCCCACCTTTAGGTCTTTTGCTTCATAGATAACCTTATCGTTCAGCAAGACAAAGCCATCGGCGATGCCCATGCCCAATGGTTTTTTAATAACGCGTTTCACGTGGATATGGTACTCAATGCGGCTATCATCTGGGTAAATTTGCCCTGAAAAGCGCACATTACCAACACCTAACGCACGCCCTTTTCCCGGCAAACCTGAACACCCTAAAAACACACCCAACAACTGCCATAAAGCATCTAACCCCAGACAGCCCGGCATTACAGGATCACCTTTAAAGTGACACGCGAAAAACCAATGATCAGGGCGAATCGCAAGCTGAGCACCTAAGAAGCCCCGACCATAGTGACCACCAGTGAAATCCAATTGGTCAATGTGATCCACCATAAGCATCAAATCACTGGGTAACTGTGCATTGCCTTCGCCGAAAAAACCGCCTTCAGACATGGCTAAAATATCAGAATGGGAAAATTGCATACTCACCTTACCTCTTTAAAAATCAAGGTTACGGACTTAAAGCCCGATCAATAAAAGAGGCAAAAGTATGCTGTCTAGCGCTTATTTCGCATTGTAAAAACCGGACATAAAATCAGAAGCGGTTGGCGAAAGAGAATGTACACCGTACTTTTTGAACGATTTAATTAAATGGGATTGATCGAAGAAACCGAGATCAATCCCATGATGCAAGGCGGGAAGTACGATGCCCTCTGACCTCTGAGAACGTCGTTTTAAAAAGCAATTCATGCGAATGGTCTGGCTAAATGTTTTGACCGAAGCGCCAATGTGCAATTGAAATACTCGATTCAAATGCCTAGCACTGCACCCTACTTGAGCGGCTAACGCATCTACCGATAACGAGCCTTCAGCTCGATAAATCAAATTCAAAGCATGGGATAAGTAAGCAACAAATTTACTAAAATGACTATTTTTAGAGAGTACTGAAGTCAGTAAGTGTTCACATAGTAACGCTCTACTCTGAAAACTATCTTGCTCATAAATCCTTTCATGCACAAAGCGAAGCTCTGGTGATTTTGGCGATTGCAGATAGTCCAGATCATGAATGCAGCCCTTAGCTTCGGCTAAATCCACATTGAAGACATGACGAATGGCACCAGGGTAAAACCAAATACCAAAGTATTCGCCTTTTGGCGTGGCCAGTGGCACTTCCAAAATCTTTGCCTGCGTCCCGCCAAATGATTCCCGACATTTTGAGAAAAACAAGATATTCGTTCCATCGGGGACAATCGGGTAAACCGTCGGCTGATCGATCTTTACCTGCACAAACGCGTAGACAATCCCTTCCAAGGATTCGTTAGGCTTGAGTAACTGAACATCAATGCCAAAGTGCGATTGACCTAGAGAAGTTAAGGTCGGCTGAAACGGTTGGTAGAAAGAAGGTAAGGGAACGGTCATCAGCATAAAACCATGAACAGATATTGCTCAAGTTTAACACTGGTTTTGGTCGGCGTCAGGTAGATACTCTCTCAGGTAGACACAATTGAAAAAACCATAGCATCCTTTGGCTTATAACACCGCATCTAGGTTTGAGCAACGCTTGACTATACTTGCGTGAAAAGAAACCGCCAAGCGTGCGGAATCACTCTTAAATGCTTTCTTAGAACAAAGATTTCAACATGCTGTCTTTATTCAGTGCCAAAACTATAGCTTTTAATTCTTGAGCAACTGTATCCGCAAGTGAGTTTAGGTAATTATTATCAGACAACTTTTGAAGGTTCTCATCCGTTGATGCTGATAGAACAATTGGGTCACTTAGATATTTCCAACCTGCGGACCACTGGTTTGATTTATTGTAACTTGAAAAGTTACTAGTATTAATAGCATTTCGTGCAGCGTCATAAATTGTTTTATCACCTTTTTGGGAACACCAGACACTAAAATAGCAAGCTCCATGATTATTTATAAATCCAACTTGCAACCTTTCCTCTCCAGCAATGGGGTACACCCAAATATCAAAACTATCATTCTTTGCAACAAAGTCCTCACAATCAGATAGAGTTACTGTTGATTCATTCTGGTTAAATGACAATCCGGAAATTCTCTCGAAGATAGCTTCACGAAAAACTTCGATTCTTTTTGCATGATACTTTTCTTTCGCAATCAACAGTGCATCAAGCATTCCAACTGGGCGACCATTAATTAGTTCTTTCTCGAACCAAGACTCAAGCTCTTTCATAAACGATGCACTTTGATTTGTATGAGTAAGTTCTGATACCAAGTTTAAGTATTGTGTAATACTTTCTCGTAGTTCTGGCTTTTCAACCGCTTCCTTTCGACAGAGTTTTAGCCATTTTGATATGTCAAATTTATAACTAATATCAGTGTAGCTTTCACTAAGTATTTCATCTGGAATACCATTTAAGCTTTGATTAGAAGCTTTTTTTCCATCAAGTGTTAAATAAACTATATGGATATTTTTATCTTCGTAGCTCAAATCATTTACGATTTGATAGTATCTATGCAACTGGTTTTCTTGGTCATGGGCATATATTTTATTTTCTAATATTATTGCCTGACCATTTTTGTTCCGGATTAATATATCAATATCATTCCATTCTTTGAGAACAAAAGCTGACTCACAATCAAAACCATCTAAACGCAGGACTTCCCCTACAAAGTGGATTAGATATTCAGGGCCTAGACCATGACTACCTTGCGGATCTAGCAGTTCAGCCAAAAAGCGACTATGTAGTCTCACTTCATCACTCGAACCACGAAGCACCTTAAATAGGTTAAATGATTCATCAAGCTGGTATTTATCTCGTAATATCTTAGGAATGTGCAAGAATTCATCAAGCTTTTTGTGCATTTCGCACTCCTTTGTTCTAACGCCTCAAACACCGGCTTGGTGAAGTTGGCGGCTTTTTTGCGCAAGCGAAAAAGGTGACAGCTTTACCAAGTCCGAGTGATTTGACTTGTTAT
>NZ_SNXC01000010.1:504796-505168 GCF_004362145.1 Marinomonas balearica | reverse complement strand
GAACCTGTTACAATGACATTACCACCCGCTTCGGCAGCATTTAGAATAGAGTCATCCGTAATTGGGTCAATATCTAAATTTACAATAAGAGGTGAGGCATCAACTGTATGAGTAGAAGCTCCTGTTGACTCAACAGTATTACCGGCCGCATCTTCTGATGTGACCACAACATCAAACTCGGTGTCCGCTGCAAGATCAGAACCCGCGACATCAACAGACCAAGTGCCATCTGCGTTCACAGTGGTGCTGTATTCTTTGCCGTTGATGCTCATTTCGACTCTATCGTCAGAAGCGATGTCACCATCTTTAGCAGTACCTGTTACAGAGATCGTCTCGCCGCTTTCTTGAGCGTTGATAACATCATCTTCTGTG
>NZ_SNXC01000010.1:0-504698 GCF_004362145.1 Marinomonas balearica | reverse complement strand
GACTCTATCGTCAGAAGCGATGTCACCATCTTTAGCAGTACCTGTTACAGAGATCGTCTCGCCGCTTTCTTGAGCGTTGATAACATCATCTTCTGTGATGTCGTTAACCGTCACTGTACCCTCGGTTGCTGCAAGGTCTACTGAGTGACTAGACGAACCAGTCGTTTCAACCGTGTTTCCTGCATCATCACTAGATGTCACAACAACATCAAACTCGGTGTCCGCTGCAAGATCAGAACCCGCGACATCAACAGACCAAGTACCATCTGCGTTCACAGTGGTGCTGTATTCTTTGCCGTTGATGGTCATTTCAACTCTATCGTCAGAAGCGATGTCACCATCTTTAGCAGTACCTGTTACAGAGATCGTCTCGCCGCTTTCTTGAGCGTTGATAACATCATCTTCTGTGATGTCGTTAACCGTCACTGTACCCTCGGTTGCTGCAAGGTCTACTGAGTGACTAGACGAACCAGTCGTTTCAACCGTGTTTCCTGCATCATCATTAGACGTCACAACAACATCAAACTCAGTATCCGCAGCAAGATCAGAACCCGCGACATCAACAGACCAAGTGCCATCTGCGCTCACAGTGGTGCTGTATTCTTTGCCGTTGATGGTCATTTTGACGCTATCGTCAGAAGCGATATCGCCATCTTTCGCAGTACCCGTTACAGAGATCGTCTCGCCGCTTTCTTGAGCGTTGATAACATCATCTTCTGTGATGTCGTTAACCGTCACTGTACCCTCGGTTGCTGCTGTATCAACCGTATAAGTTGAAGAAGTAGATGCCGAGTATGCATTGCCTGAGCCATCTTGTCCTTTTACACTAGCAACAAGGGTAGCATCAGCATCTGCAACCAAATCAGAACCAGCAACCTCGACAGACCATGTTTTATCCGCTTGAACGGTCGCAGTGTAAGGCGTGTTGTTAATTTCAGCTGTAACGGTATCTCCCGCATGGGCATCGAAGCCAACACGACCGGTAACCGTAACCGTTAAACCTGCCTCTTGGGCATTAATCACATCATCAGGAGAGATGGAGTCAACACGGATAGTCGCAATCGCACTTGTATCTACAAGATAAGCTTCAGTAGAAGTTGTCGTGCCAGTTTGCCCGATCGCGTTAGATACGGACACGCTAGCATCAACAAGACTTTCGTCATCTGCTTCAAGGTCAGAGCCAGCAACAACAACAGCAAACTGACCATTCGTCACTTCGCCTTGGTATTTCGTACCATTAACTGTGAGCGTTACATCACCTGAGTCAAAATCATCACCCGTCACTGAACCTGTTACAGTGACATTACCACCCGCTTCAACAGCATTTAAAATAGAGTCATCAGTAATTGGATCGATATCTAAATTTATAGAAAGAGAGGATGTATCAAGTGTATGAGCAGAGCTACCTATACTTTCAACACTGTTGCCTGCATCATCGCTAGACGTCACAACTGCATCAAACTCAGTGTCCGCAGCTAAATCAGAACCCGCGACATCAACAGACCAAGTGCCATCTGCGCCGACTGTCGTTGTATAGGTCGTTTCGTTGACTTCAAGAGAAACAGAATCGCCTTCTGATATATCACCGCCTGACGCCACGCCACTTACGGTAATCGTTCCTGCCGCTTCTACTGCATTAATCATGTCATCGGCTGTTATTGAATCTACTGATACAGTACCCGCGTCAGCAGAAGTATCTAATGTGACAACCACTGCGTCTGAAGTCGAAGAATTGCCTGAAGAGTCAGTAACTCTAACGGTAATTGTATTCTCGCCTTCAGAGAGACCATTCGAGCCAGTAGTAAAGCTACTGATACCACTTGTTTCAGTAGTAGATTGAATTAACGTAGCACCATTAAACACTTCAACAAGAGCAACGTCAGAATCTATATTTGTTAACGTGAACGTCGCTGTAGTGTCATTTGTCAGATTATCACTTTGGGAAACGCCTGAATCACTTTCAGAGGAAAGCGCAACAACTGGCTTACTAATACTTTCATCAGGATTACCTGTACCTGGAGACGCGTTTTCTTCTGAAGGAACATCGTAGGAGCTCGTACCGTAATAATCGGCCCCACCTGTAGTTGTTCCGCCAGCAAGCACAGATCTTTCGTTGTCCGTATCATAACCGAACGTTGGCAAACTATTGTCATCATTTGAGCGACTGACTGACACATCAAAACGCTGCTCTTCCTCACCTGTTGTAGTCTCTTCACCTGCTGCTGGCGCATCCTGAATTAAGGTAGGGTCTTGACCAGCTAAAATGGCTTCTTGTAGTGCATCGGCTTCAGATGATGAATCAGCGACCAGCTCTTGATCGACATTGTCAAAACTAAAAATTTCATCGGTAATTTCAACGACCGATTGATTCGCTACAATAATTTGCGTGCCATCAACAAATTCAATCGTGGCACTACCACCTCCAACTGCTACAACCGTCTCGCCATAAAATATTGGATCACCAGGATTAATAATACGCTCTTGGCCATCAATGGATTGAACTTTTACGGTCCCTGATACTTGGGTTACAAAACCAACAGCATTACCTAGTGTTGCGAAAGAAACTTGGTTGTCGCTCATTTTACTTATCCTACAAATAAAAATTTTGTCTATGTAGCACTTTAGTTGCAACGGTCAAGAGTTTCTATTGTACCTTGGTACATATCGTTAAACTTAGAGCAAACAAATGTAAACAAATGTAAGTAGCCCAATATGTGTCGAAACCTCCGCTTACATTTGGAGAGTTAATCCTCAATTTGGCAAAACTATCAGTATCAAAATTGCCTATAAAAACGGAACTATCTATAATCACCCAAAATCCCAATCGCAGAGGTCTACGTTCAGGCCTCCTAACTTAGTTCGATATTAAAAGCGTAACGATAAAAAAGAATGTTACGACGCATGTCGTCTAAATATGTAACTTCTAAAAGCTGCGTAATGTTTACTGAACTCAAGGTCTACCCCAAATTAAGGTAACTCATGATAGACACAATGAAGAAAGAGTGGTTTTCCAACATCAAAGGAGACACACTGTCCGGCACCGTTGTTGCTTTAGCACTTATACCAGAGGCCATTGCCTTTTCCATTATTGCTGGCGTAGACCCTAAAGTTGGTCTTTACGCTTCTTTCTGTATTGCAGTTATCATCGCATTTATGGGTGGCCGTCCAGGCATGATCTCTGCAGCGACCGGTGCAATGGCGTTGTTGATGGTCACTCTCGTCAAAGAACACGGTCTACAATATCTATTAGCGGCCAGTTTGCTTTGTGGCGTATTCCAGATTTTAGCTGGCTACCTTAAGCTTGGAAGTTTAATGCGATTCGTTTCCCGGTCCGTCGTTACCGGGTTTGTTAACGCGCTCGCCATTTTGATCTTTATGGCTCAGCTACCCGAGCTGACAGACGTCACATGGCATGTATATGCCATGACTGCAGCAGGGTTAGGTGTTATCTATCTATTTCCCTATCTACCTGTTATAGGCAAGTCGGTTCCAAGCCCATTAGTTTGCATCGTTCTTTTAACTGCGTTTGCTATGACGGTTGGATTGGATATTCGCACTGTTGGAGACATGGGTGACCTTCCGGATTCGCTGCCCATCTTTTTATGGCCAGAAGTTCCACTAAACCTAGAAACACTCTGGATCATCCTACCTTATTCATTGGGACTTTCCGTTGTTGGCCTATTAGAGTCCATGATGACTGCCACCATCGTTGACGAACTGACAGACACAACCAGTGATCGCAATCGCGAATGTAAGGGTCAAGGAATTGCAAACATTGGCGCAAGCTTAATGGGAGGCATGGCAGGTTGTGCGATGATTGGACAATCGGTTATTAACATAAAGTCTGGCGGTCGCGGCCGACTATCAACCTTTATAGCCGGCACACTCCTCATCATCATGGTAGTTTTCTTAGATGAATGGATAAAACAAATCCCTATGGCAGCATTAGTTGCAGTTATGATCATGGTATCCATCGGAACCTTCTCTTGGGAGTCCATAATCAATCTCAAACACCACCCAATTTCAACGAATGTCGTTATGCTCGCTACCGTTGCTATTGTGGTAGCGACGCATAACCTAGCACTTGGTGTATTTGTCGGCGTGTTATTAGCTGCATTATTCTTTGCAAACAAGATCGGTCGTTTCATGGTCGTGAAGAATAACCAAGATCAAGCTACTAGCAACAAAAGGACTTACAAAGTAGTTGGTCAGGTATTCTTTGCATCGTCAGAACAATTTACAAGCTGTTTCGATTTCAAAGAAGTCGTTGACCACATCACAATTGATCTGTCAGAAGCGCATTTTTGGGACATTACCGCAGTATCCGCACTGGATAAAGTCGTCATCAAATTCAGACGAGAAGGCGCTGAAGTGGAAGTTATTGGAATGAACGAAGCCACCGCTACGGTTGTTGACAAATTTGGGGTTCACGACAAACCTGAAGAAGTAGAGAAATTAATGGGCGGCCACTAGTTCGCCCAAAAATGACTGGAGAATAACAATGATAAAAGTATTCGCGGGAATTGATGAGTCGGACATTACAGCCGACGTGATAAGCGCTTCAGCTTGGGCTTCTATGAACTTAGACGCACCACTGACTCTTCTTCACACGATAGAGAAGAGAGAAAGCAAATCTAAGTCCGACCTTTCTGGAGCCATTGGTTTTAGCTCCCGCGAACACTTATTATCAGAGCTTACGGAGCTTGACGAGAAACGTTCTAAACTTGCATCAGAAAGTGGAAAAATTCTATTGCAGGCCGCTAAAAAGCAAGCAGAACAAACCACCTCCTACCCCATAGAAACCCTCCAACGGCACGGCGATATTGTCGACAGTTTTCTGGAGCTAGAGAGCACTATTAGATTGGTGGTTATAGGCAGAGGAGGTAAATCTTCAAACGCAAATAACCACACTATTGGTTCGCATTTAGAGACAGCAGCTCGTCGCTTACACTCACCCATTTTAGTTACCACCCCCTCCTTCTCGTCTCCCAGCAATTTCATGATCGCTTATGACGGTCGCGAAGCCGCTGACAACGCGATAAAGAAGATCGTTAAAAGCCCTCTTCTTAAAGGGCTAAAATGTCATTTAGTCATGGTAGCTTCGAGAGCTAACGAAGATACGAGACATAAAATAGACAGCGCAAAAAACCTACTTACATCCGAAGGTTTCGAGGTAGAAGCGACGCTCCTTAATGGAGACATTTACCCAACATTGATGGAGTACAAAAAGGAAAACAACATTGAACTGTTAGTCATGGGAGCATACGCCCACTCTAAAGTCAGGCAGTTCTTTGTAGGAAGTAATACGAATAAAATGATTGCAGAAAGCGAGATACCGCTATTGATATTAAGATAAAAAAGAACTCTATATAGTAGAAAAGCGCTTTCAGCTCAGTTGAAAACGCTTTTCTTTAAAAGAAGTCACATCAAAAACCATCATCAAACGACGGAAGCAAGTTAATAGAAAGCTCTACTCCTTGACTCCAACCACTTCCGTATTCTTTCACTTCTAAATCCCCACTTTCAAGGAGCTCATGCCACACTCCAAGTCGGCCATTGTATGAGTCAGGAATGGAGACAATGCCACTTTCGTTTGACAACCGTACAGGGTGATTATCAGCCACATAAATATAGCCAATCATATCGTCGTGAATATTACAGCCAAGCACAACAAGACCTGACTCATCAAACTCCACTGGCGGTGGGGGCACCTCACCCTGATACAACCTAATTTCAAACGGTTTTATTGGGGAAAAACTGTAGACATGATGACGAATATTATCACTGTTAGGGAACGCAACTTTCTGACCTTTTTGAACAGCCATCACATGAGGAACAAATTGTTTATGCTTTTGATCCATTATCTCAATTTCATCAGGTGTATCCTCTTCAAGATCGAGAAGAGACACTATAGTATCTTTTACCTGCCTTCCATCCTGATCAACCAGAACAAGATTTTGAGCTTGAGCTGAAAAGGGAACAACTATTAGTAAAGCACTCAATTTTTTGATCATGTTTTCTTCCAAAATATGAATTAAACGGCAATAAACATAACAATAACGCTAAATCAAAGCATTCACCACAAACAGAATCATCTAGAGAATAGTTGTTTTTCCGTAAGCACGGTTAAAACACAAAAACCAAAGACAACTAACCAAGTGACGTAACAGTACAGAAGAAAAAGGGAGGAGTGCACCATACAACAAACCGCATGATGCACATAAAAACTATCTAGATTGTAATGCAGCCTCTAACTGTGCCATCCCTAAAGGTTGATCCACCTTTATTCCTAGATCCCTCATGGTACTCCCCAACGCGTGAAGTGTTCTAAAGAGATTATGCTCTCGACATTGCTCCCCCATTTGACCAATTCGCACAATAGGCTGACCAAAAGATCCTGCAATCTCAACTTTATAGACAGACGAAATATGGTTACAAATATCAGTAGCGGAAAAGCCGTTAGGGATTTTAATCCCCACAACAGAATTTAGTCTCGACGAAGGTTCGATAAACAAATCCAACCCCATCCCTTCAATACCCGCTTGTAACGCCTTGGAACAGCGCTCATGGCGAGCAAATCGGTGCTCCAATGTTTCGTCACACACCAACTTCAAAGCCTCATGCAATGCCATGATTCCCGAAACAGGCGCAGTATAATGGTAGCCATGTTTGTGCCAAAAATTTTCAGCCAATTTTACGTCGAAACACCAATGAGACAACGTCTCCTCTCGGTTCTGAATAACATGCCAAGCCGCATCAGAAAAAGCCACCAGCGACACCCCCGGTATACAAGAAAGACCTTTTTGCCCACCGGTAATGACAACGTCCACCTGCCATTGATCCATTTTGAGAGGCATGGTGCTCAACGTACAAACGGCATCGACAATGACTAGACATCCATATTTTTTCGCGCGTTTGGCAATTTCTTCCAATGAGTAATTAAACACCGTGTTCGATGTTTCACCTTGAACAAGGCTGATCGCTTTTGGCCTAAATTCTTCAATTGCACGCTCAACTAGATCCGGATCTGCAGCCGTGTGCGTAGGAACATCTAACGTCTTAACATTCGCCCCTATGCGCTCCGCCATTTCTCCCATGCGGCTACTAAAAAAGCCGTTGTTAATACAAAGAAATGAATCTCCAGGAGAAAGCAAATTAACAATTGCCATTTCCATTGCAGCAGATGCTGGCCCCGCCACCCCGATAACCCACTTCGATTCAGTTTGAAAAACATAACGCGCCATTGCTTTCACTTGATCGATTACCTGCGCCATAACATCACCCAAATGGTTAATCACCACAGAGTTGGCTCGTGCTACTCTTTCAGGAATGGGTACAGGACCAGCACCCATCATTAACAAAGGCTCGCGAGGCAAGATATCATCTAACGATTTTATCAACGGAGTGTGAACGGAGTTTACGCTGTCAGTCATTTTCTCACTACATTCTATAATTTGTAAAAGGGATCAATGCTCTTTGAGTCACTGCAAAAGCAAGACATTCCCAAGCAATATCATTATCTATTAATTAAAAAAATTCAGAATAAAGTTTTACTATATTTAATATTTCAACACTTTATCCTAAATATAATACTTTAGCCCTTCATAAATTAGGAGCACAAAAACTTAAAACAGTCGGATCATCTACACTCACCCCAAATTCCCCCCACAACTCTCTTTCTCCCTCATAAATTACCGAAGATCTCCCTAATAGCGCACTACAATCACTTAGCACCAAAACAGAACACTGCGATGCATCATAAGTGCTACACGCACCAAAAACCGACAAACAATTTCAAAAAAACCAACAAATGAACTATAGACTCCGCTTTCCTGTAACAAAAATACCGAACATTGCGCAGTAACATAGCAACGTCAAACCTACTCCCCTAAAGAAACAAGCAAAAAAACAAAGATCAAAATTAAACTATGCATTTGACTGGCACTACATTTGCACAAACGATATAGATCACAAACAGATCCACTGGATCGACAAACAGTGACTTAAGCGGTAGTACCGCATTAAATAAGGAGGAAAGAGCAAACTAGCTCCTTTTGAGTGGCAATCTAAGCAGTTTGCTCGACCAACATGTCCAAACTCGTCATTTTTTCAGATCTTGACGGTACATTATTAGATCACCACACATACAGCTTTGAAGCTGCAAAAGATACACTTCAAAGTCTAAAGGCTCATAAGATACCGTGCGTATTAAATACGAGTAAAACGTTCGCAGAACTACTCAACTTAAGAGCAGAGCTTTCTCACACTGACCCATTTATCGTAGAAAATGGAGCCGCGATTTATATCCCTAAAGGCTCCCAATTAGAGATAAATGACGAACTAGAAGATTGTGGGAACTATTGGCGCAAAGCCATGGGGCCCTCTCGAACAAAAATAACGGAAATCACAAACACACACAGGAGTGATTTCGAATTCGTCCGCTTTAGTGACATGAGCTCCCTCGACATTGCAAACTTAACCGGCCTTTCTATTGAGAAAGCAGTACAGGCAATGCAAAGGGAGTTTACTGAACCGATGGTCTGGAATGACTCAGAAGCGGCGCTTTCTAAGTTCAAAGATTCTCTTGAAAACTACGAATTGCAAGTTCAAAAAGGAGGACGCTTCACCCATGTCATGGGAAAACACTGTGACAAAGCGAAAGCGATGAATTGGCTTGCAAGCCAATATACTGCCGAATACTCAGAGAACATTACCACGATGGCACTTGGTGACGGTGAAAACGATATCGGCATGCTATCAGCAGCCGACATTCCCGTCGTCATTCGCTCCCCTGTTCATATTCCACCAAAGGTTCCCAATAGAACTGATGCTTGGCTAACCTCAAGTTACGGACCAATTGGCTGGGCAGAGGCCGTCAAGAAAGCACTTATTCAGGAAGGTTACCTGTAAACAAAAAACGTTAATTCACACTTTGCAAGAGTCATTAAAAAATAAGACCTTCATCATTAGGAGTTTCATATGGGTGATTTTTACCAAAACGGGATCATTACGACGCTACATAATTTAGCCAATCGTCCGTTAGAGGACCTAGAAAAAGAGTTATGTGAATTCGCCAAAACACGCCCAATGTCATTGATATTGCCTTGCTTATACTCCGAGCTTGAAACAGCTGCGATGCCTAATATCATTGAGCATCTAAAAAAAGTACCGTATCTTTCTGAAATTATTATAGGCCTAGACAGAGCCACAGAAGAACAGTACCGACATGCATTAGAGTTCTTTTCTGTTTTACCTCAAAAAACCAAAGTCCTTTGGAATGACGGACCTCGCCTAAGAGAAATAGATGCAGTACTTAAGGGCGAACACTTATCCCCAACAGACCCCGGAAAAGGTCGAAATGTCTGGTTTTGCATGGGCTACAATTTGGCTGCAGGCGAAGCCGAATCGGTTGCTATGCATGATTGCGATATCGTCACGTACGATAGAGAACTGCTTGCTAGGCTGATTTATCCAGTCGCAAACCCAAATTTCAACTATGAGTTTTGTAAAGGATTCTATGCTCGTACAGCCAATGGAAAAATGAACGGTCGGGTAAGTCGCCTTCTTGTAACACCATTGCTCTATTCACTTAAAAAAGTGTTTGGTAATTTGGATTACTTAGATTATTTAGACAGCTACCGGTACCCACTGGCCGGTGAGTTCTCCTTCCGCCGTGATGTTATGACAGATTTACGAATCCCAAGTGATTGGGGATTAGAAATCGGCGTACTCAGCGAAATGTACAGAAACTACTCAACGAACAAACTCTGTCAAGTTGATATCGCAGATGTGTACGATCATAAACACCAAGACCTTTCCGCAGATAATGACGACGGCGGCCTATCCAAGATGTCGATTGACATCACGAAAGCTGTTTTTAGAAAGCTGGCTACAAATGGCATCATCTTTAATCAGGAAACGTTCCGAACTATCAAGGCAACCTATTTTCGAGTGGCTCTGGATTTTATCGAAACGTATCGCAACGATGCAGAGATAAACGGACTGAAGCTGGATGTTCATATGGAAGAGCAAGCTGTTGAACTGTTTGCAAGCAACATTATGAAAGCCGGCAATATGTACCTAGAAAACCCAATGGAAGCACCGTTTATCCCCAGTTGGAATCGCGTGGTGAGCGCCTTCCCTGGTGTGTTAAAACAACTTTCAGTTGCGGTTGAAAAAGATATGAATGACTTTGGCCCAAAATAGCACTGCATTAATCTGAGTTCGAACCGTAATGGCGAACTTTTAGACTTAACACGGGGAGCCCGATTACGACACGCTCCTCGTACTAAGTGGCTAAAACCTCCATGTAAAGAAGAACAGGCAAATTTATGGATTCAAGCGCTCCTTCTCATTTAGAACAACGTCTCACAGGGCATTTGCAAACTCTGTACCCTAAACTCGATGCCAGCGAACTGGCGAGAAAATGTTTGACTACATTTAATTTAGACGCAAATGCCGAACCCCCGCGACCGCATAAGAACTTGTGGGATCAATCAGATATTATGTTGATCACTTATGCTGATACGTTACGCTCAGAAGACGCTTCACCGCTAGAGACGCTGCATAAATTCATAAAAACCAACTTAAGTGAGAGCATTTCAGCCACTCACCTTTTGCCGTTCTTCCCGTATAGCTCCGATGACGGTTTCAGTGTTATGGATTACACAACTGTAAATCCATCAAGCGGAGACTGGGCTAACGTGTCGGCCATTACAGAAGACTTTAAAGTCATGGGCGATCTAGTAATCAACCACTGCTCCAGCCGAAGCATGTGGTTTGAAAATTACAAAGCAGGTATTTCACCCGGCAAAGATTACTTCTATGAAGCAGACCCTCATTTTGATTTAAGCAATGTCGTGCGCCCACGAACATCTCCCCTTTTGCGAGAAGTGCAAACTAAAAATGGGGTTAAACATGTATGGTGTACTTTTAGTCATGATCAAGTCGATTTAAACTTCGAGAATCCAGAAGTCCTTTTAGAGTTTTTAAGAATTATTCGACTATACCTAGAGAAAGGCATTCGTTGGTTTAGATTGGATGCTGTTGCATTTATTTGGAAAACACCAGGCACAAACTGTATTAATTTACCCAATACCCATGAAATGATACGACTGTTACGACTCATGATCGAACACTGGGCGCCAGATTCCGTCATCATTACAGAAACAAATATTCCAAACAGAGAAAACCTTACCTATTTTGGTAACGCCAACGAAGCCCACTTAATTTACAATTTTTCTTTACCCCCATTGCTTATCAATACACTGGCAACAGGGAATTGCTCGCACCTAAAAAGCTGGCTAATGGGAATGCCGCCCGCACAACAAGGCACGACCTATCTTAATTTTGTTGCTTCACACGACGGTATCGGTTTACGACCAACAGAAGGGCTATTATCCGAATGGGAAATAGACACCTTGATCAGCACTATGAAGAAATTTGGAGGCAAAGTCAGCTCACGAACAACACCAGAAGGGGAAGCGAAGCCTTATGAAATAAACATAAGCCTCTGGAATGCTTTGAGTGGATCGGTCCTCCATGGACCTGATCAGTGGCAATTTGCTCGATTCTTATGTGCGGCAGGCGTTCAAATGGCGCTGGAAGGCGTACCCGCCTTTTATATTCACTCGCTATTTGGAACAGAGAATGACCATGAGCGAGTGAAGAATACAGGGCATTTCCGCTCAATCAATCGCCATATCTGGCAAATGGACGATTTAGATCACGCTCTCAATACCAATACACACCACAAAAAAGTATTTGAAGCGATGAGTCGACTGATGAAAATCCGCCGAGCTCAGGCGGCGTTTCATCCAAACGCAACACAATATGTACTGCATATGGGCGATGAACTCTTTGCATTTTGGCGTCAAAGTATCGATAGACGCCAAAGCTTATTTGCAATTTACAACATTTCAGATCAGCCAAAAACATTCAACCTTTCTGAGCTAAACCTTATAGCAACTGAAGACTGGACTGATCTGGTAAGCGATCAACGCTACGAAGACCAAATGGCACAAGTAACATTGATGCCATATCAATTCATGTGGTTAGCAAACAAAACTTCTCGCCCAAAAGAATAGAGACCTAGCGGCCCGCTCGCCTTACTTGAAAGCCACGGACGGCTCTTCACCCTCAATAGACTCTGCTAAAAAACCACCTGTTTGATGCGCCCATAGAGCAGAGTATATCCCCGGATACGCAATCAGCTCTTCATGCGAACCTTGCTCGACAACACTGCCTTCGTCCAAAACCACTAATCGGTCCATTGCTGCAATGGTCGACAAGCGATGAGCAATGGCGATCACTGTTTTGCCTTCCATTAATTTATACAAACTTTGCTGAATAGCCGCCTCCACTTCAGAATCCAAAGCAGATGTCGCTTCATCGAGAATTAGAATAGGAGCATCTTTAAGTAAAACACGAGCAATCGCTACTCGCTGCCTTTGTCCCCCTGACAATTTAATTCCTCGTTCGCCCACCATGGCGTCATAGCCAGTGTTTCCATGAGGATCCGTAAGACCCAAGATAAACTCATGCGCTTCCGCTTTCTTAGCGGCTTCGATCATCTCCGCTTCTGACGCATCTGGTCTACCATAAAGCAGGTTCTCTCTTACGGTTCTGTGCAACAAAGAGGTATCTTGCGATACAACACCGATCATTTGGCGAAGAGAGTCTTGTCGAACATCAGCTACTTGTTGATTATCTACACGTATCTCGCCCGACTCAACATCGTAAAATCTCATCAACAGATTCACAATTGTCGACTTGCCAGCCCCTGAACGCCCTACCAAACCCACTTTTTCTCCCGGATGAATAGACAAACTTAAATTGTCTATTACCTTTTTATCTTTCTTGCCATAATGGAAACTTACTTGATCAAATTCGATAGCACCTTTTGTCACTTCGATTGGCTGAGAGCCGGCTTTATCCTGAACAGATAGAGGTTTTGATAATGTCCCCATGCCATCGGCAACCATTCCAATATTTTCAAATAACGACCCTATTTCCCACATAATCCATTGAGACATACCGTTTAACCGCAACGCCAAACTAATGGCTATTGCAATCGCACCAACACCAATGGCGCTGCCCAACCAAAGAGAAATAGCCACTACCGCGATCACAAACGTCAGCAAGTAATTACACAGCTGCACGCTGACATTGACCCCTGTTACCAGTCGCATCTGCTTGTGCACAGTTTTAAGAAAACCATCCATGCTATCTCGCGCATAGTCCCACTCTCGGTTAGTATGAGAAAACAGCTTCACGGTGGATATATTGGTATAGCTATCTACAACACGTCCCGTCATTGTCGAACGCGCGTCAGCCTGCTCCTCCGAAACCGCTTTAAGCTTTGGAATAAAATAAAGTTGAATCGATACATAACAAGCCAGCCAGCCAAGCATCGGCAACATGAGTCGATAATCGGCATTCGCAATCAAGACCAACATCGAGATGAAATACACCAATATATACACAAGCACATCGAGTAGTTTCATCACACTTTCTCGAACAGCAAGTGACGTCTGCATCACTTTTGTCGCCAGCCGTCCCGCAAACTCGTCTTGAAAAAAGCTCAAACTTTGGCGTAACAGATATCGATGCGCTAACCAACGAACCCGCATTGGGTAATTCCCCAGTAAAGTCTGATGCACAATCGCAGAATGCAAAAAGGTGACAACAGGCATTCCCACTAATATAAGTGCAGACATTGAAATTAAGCGCCCACCTTCCTCTTCAAGAAAGGTATCGGGGTTAGAGTTGACAAGCCAGTCGACCAATTGCCCCATAAAGCCAAACAAAACGACTTCCATGATGGCAAGAGATGCAGTCAAGATAGACATCAATATAAGAGGAACTTCAACGCCTTTAGAATAAAAGCGACAAAAATCAAACAAGTTCTTTGGAGCATGTTGTACGTGATGCTCTGGGTATGGCGCTACCCAACGTTCGAAAAACTTTAACATATAGACTCTTACTAATTATTCTAATATTTGGGAATGTTGAGGCATTGTTTATCGTTTAGCGACAACCGTTTTAGTATCTTAATGAATATAAGCCGCTATATTATACGAGATAGAACGCTTACGTGATTTTTCCTTACTTATTGGCCTTGCTCACAAAAAAGCCAATTGACTCCTAAATTCAAAGAGCGCAAATTCGGATACCAAAAACTCATTAAATAAGTGAGCCAAGAGTTCGCTAAGAAATTTTGACTTGCGACTAAAACGCGCATACATTTTAGCTCTTATTTTTAAACACGAAGCTTTAATAAGCTTTTCTCAACACAAGGTAATACCGTTCATGCCAACCGAGCAGCTTGCAGAAAAAATTGCACAATACAAACAAACACCCGAAAAAACTGTTTTTTCAGATGTGATAAACACCATTGAAACACACTACCAGTTTACGCCTACACAATTTCAAAATGGCGCACAACTAAACCAAGAAGATCAAAACAATGGATCCTGCAAAATCTTCTTTTTCGCACAGTTGCATGAACTCAATGAACAAACAACACTAAATTTATTCGGCGAATATTACAGAACAGATGTTCTTCAAAACCCAGAAGGCGAAGATCATCAAAATATACGTCAGTTCATTCAAAATGGCTGGGGCGGCATCTCCTTTGCAGCAACTGCCTTAACGCCTAAGGCGTAATATTCGATCCAACCATATGACGATAGCACCGTTTGAAGATTGCACATTTAAATATGCAGAACTCCAACATCAAGGTGCTATCTTCATAGCGTAAAACCATAAGAAGGTGAGATATGGAACTAGTCGTTTTCGATTTGGATGGTACTCTCTTAGATAGAAACCAGACCCTTTCGCCTTTTACTTTGGAGACTCTCGATGCCCTAAGTGAAAGAGGCATTTTATACACCATCGCAACTGGGCGAACTCATTTGGCCGCAAGAAAATGCCTAACTCAACACCACTTTGAACATTGGATGATTTTTAAAAACGGAGTTGAATGGTGGCACCCACTAAAGCAACAATATCGCCATCAAACCTCTCTAAAAAGAGACTCAGTTGACTTCGCACTCTCTCATTTTTCTCTCAATGGCGTTACTCCTTTCGTTTTTTGCGTTGCTAGTGACGGCTCTCATAAAGTTTATCACCCACCTATAAAAGCACATCTTAGCAATTTGATTGCGAATGAATTGGGGCAACATGAAGAGTTAAGCCTACACCCCATACGAGAAATGAAAAACGATGACGTTGTGACAAACCTAAGTGCATTAGGCTCTGAAGGTCAGGCAAGCTCTATTGTATTGTCTCTTAACGGAATAAATGAAATAAAGGCGTACTGTGGTGGTGGAGTGTATAACAAAGATGTTTTCTGGATAGACATTCACCACCAAAATGCTTGCAAAGGCTCTGCGATCAGTGCATTAAAGAATGAACTTGGAGCAAACAAAATTATCGCTTTTGGTGATGGCGACAATGACTTGTCTATGTTTGAGTATGCCGATGAATTTTTCGTACCAAACAATGCTACTATGCGTATAAAATCGCACGCAACAAAAGTAATTGGTCATCATAACGACGACGGAGTCGCTCACTTCTTAAGAGACTATTTTCAACTTTAGGTTGAAGTTTAGAAGGCGCCCCCCATTTACCTAATAACAACAAAAGTTACTTTACCCCTTCATCGGTTTGAGCCATGATTAGGTTAAGGCAGAAAATACGGAGAAATCCAAGATGGTAGAAATGATTTTATTTGCAGCAGCACTTGTATTGATAGGCGTTATGTCAAGCAAGCTAATCACGCATTTTGCTCAACCTCGAGTTAAGCTACAACCCATCAAGCTTGATAAAGAGCAACAAGAAAAAGAACGTCTACTTGCGCAGAAATCTCGCGCATACAATAACAATCGATTCCCTCGTTAATTTTTTGCGGAGCTTAACTTAGTCGCTAAGCTAAGGCGTTGCTGCCAGATCAAGTAAAGGGCAACGCCGAAATGCTGACTACTTTACAATAGAGTAATCTCTTAGTTTATTTGCAATGGCGCTGTGACTCATACCAAGCTCTTTGGCTAATTTTCTTGTGCTCGGATACTTGGGGTATAGCTTACGCAGCAAATCCGCTTCCCACGTCTTTATTGTTTTATCTAAAGAGCCCTCAATTAATTCTAATGCGACACCTTTTGAGCCCGTAGGCAAATCAAAATCGCCAGCCTCTAGTATCAACTTATCCGTTGAGGCTACCGCACTGTACAGCACCCCTTTTAGCTCAGCGATATTTCCAGGCCAATGATAAAGCCCTAGCTCTAAAACAGCGTTTTTACTGAGAGAAACTCGACCAACTCTTAAATGATCACACACCCTACTCAATATCTCATTGGCTAAACCGTCAAGATCATCAGGCCGATCCCTTAATGCTGGCACACGAAGGTTCTGCTGTGCCAGATGCAAATATAGCTCATAATTAAACGAACTATGAGAACGCATATCGTTGCTCGAAAGCGACGTTAAAACAATCAGCCTCCTAAAGACACTGTCGCCCACAATATCAACCTGATTTCTTTTCAACCAATCCGATAAGCACATTTGCACAGGCGCCACTAATCCCTCAACTCCCTCAATAACCAACCATCCCGGATTAGATAGAAACGCCGCTAACTCCGCTTCAGTTTGCAGCTCAATGGCCTTCTTTCGATTAATCTGGCCACCTTCATGCCCATGTGATCGCCAATATTCAACCAAAGCGTTTAAGATGGCATTTTTTCCTGTTCCTACCTCTCCCGATATCATTAATGGAGAGCTCAAATTAGCGAAACGTTTAGCTCGCATCATACAAGACATCATCGCTTCACTTAGAACCATATTGCTCTTAAAGTACTGCTCTAACTTAAAGTCACTCGCATTTCGTCTGAATCTCTCAGATTGCTGATCGATCCTTACTGCGGACTTGAGGTGGATAACGGCGCCCGCATAGATATCTTCATTATTATTGGAAACATTGATGGGTTGTATCTCCAATAAAAGCGATTTTCTATTAACACGAATACGCTTAGAAAATCCGCTATCGATATCAGAACGACTCAACCGCGAAAAGTTAACGGTCTTTATGAAAGAATTGAGCGGCTTGTGTAATAAATCCTTTAATGCAACCCCTAAATCCTGTGCAGCGAGCTCAGTCGCCATCGTCACATTGCCCTTTACATCAATTGCAATAACGCCATCAGGCAACGCTTCTAATGTTTGAGCGAGCGTATTCGTTTCTCGTTCTGATGAAGAAAACTGAACACGCTTTACATCCTCTACTCCATCTAATCGACGCAGAGCAGCAAGAAGCTCCTGCAACAAGACAAAGTCAATATCAGGAAAACCGACAAACAAGCATCGATTCGTTGTATCGACCTCAACTAAACGCAAATCAATTCTTTGAGACACGAAAAGCTTAAGAATTTCATGCACCATACCTATTCTGTCTTTACACTGAACTTCTAAACGCATGACATCCTCAAATCCGAAGCTTATTCATCTCAATTTAGTTAGATCCCAAGGGCAATTCGATCACAAAACAACCAACAAGCCTTACATTTTTAACTTCAAAATGGAAGTTTGCGGTGCAAACCTTTCATACAACGGAAGCACGGCTGCACCAAGAGCTCCAGAATACCGAGCATAGCGAGCAGGCTGAATACTTGGAACAGTAAGCAATGGTTCATCACTCAAAGCTTCAGAAAGAGCCATTATAAACGGGACAATCATCCAAGCCGGCATTCTCCCTCCCACCCTAACTTCACTCGGATTTGTTAGCGCAAGTAAAGCAACAAATGCAGGCAGCACTTCTACAGCGACACTTTTTGCCCATTCGTAGATTAAGCCCGAATCCGAGTTTTCATCGAGATCATCTAGTGTTCGGTTGTAGGTCGACATCAAAAACCGTTGCAAGGAAGTTAAAGATAAGGCTTCTAATACTCGCTCTCCAAACTTCCCTGTTTTGGTATACAGCAAACCAAACTGCCCTGCCGCTCCGTGCGTGCCATTTAAGCATTCACCGTTTTCAATAATACATCCACCCACAGCCGTGGACATATACAAGTAAAATATATGCTCTAACGGCTGAGTAGAAAAAAACAACTCACACAATGCCGCTGCCTGTGCGTCGTTCTCTCTCATGACGGGTAACGAAAACTCACCCTCTAACCAGTCTTCAAACTGGCTTCCATTCCAGTAATCTAAACCTTCTACCACATCACTTTTGGAGTTAATTCCTAGACGTTCTGTCCACTCTCCCATGTAATCTGGTCTAGAAAGGCCAATACCTTGAACTTTAAACCAATCGTTGCCCAAAAAGTCAGCCGCCTTCTCCACTAATTTTGCAACAATCGCCTTTGCGTTATTTTCGCCAGGAAAAGAAATACGCTCTTCAATTTGATAAATGCATTTTCCACCAAAATTAACGAGCGCAACACTGATGAAATCACGATCTACATTCACACCCACACCGTAAGCGCCTGAGTCATTCAAATTCAATTTTTTTTGAGGCTGCCCTCGCTTTCCTTTCACCTTACCTTCGCTAACAATCAAGTTCCTCTCGATCAACGCTGAAGAAATAACGGAAATTGTTTGCGCACTTAATTTGGTATACGCAGAAATTTCTTGTCTTGATATATCAGGATACTGACGTATTAACTGAAGAATAATGCGCTCGTTAAAAAAACGACTTCGCTCAGAAGTACTGCCGATGAGATTCATCATAAACTCTAATTAAAGACACCTTTTTAATAATTAATAAACCTAGTTGATTTAATTAGTCTACAGGCTATGATGCATGACTAACAACCATAAAAAAAATACTATACACACGGAGTGATATCCATGTCATACCCTGAATTTGATTCGAAAGCCTTTTTGGAAAGACACATTGAACAAACAATGGCTTTCTATTTTCCCTCTTGTATTGACCCAAGCGGGGGATTCTTTCAATTTTTCAAAGATGACGGGAGTATTTATGATGCGAATACACGCCACTTAGTCAGCAGCACTCGGTTTATTTTCAATTTTAGCAAAGCCTATCTACATACAAACATCGCAGAATACAAACAAGCGGTTGTGCATGGCATACAATACCTAAGAGAAAGACACCGTTCCAAATCTGGAGGCTATGTATGGCTACTGGAAGGCGAAAAGAACCTAGACGAGACCAATCACTGCTATGGGCTTGCATTTGTTATGTTGGCCTACTCAAATGCGCTACAAGCCGGCATTTCAAAATCTTCAGAGTGGATTGAAGAAACCTACAATCTTTTAGAAGAACACTTTTGGGAAGCAGAGCATGGACTCTATCTAGATGAAATCAGTGAAGACTGGTCCATCAAAAGCACTTATCGCGGACAAAATGCCAATATGCATATGTGCGAGGCCATGATGGCCGCCTTTGACGCCACACAGAATGAAAAATACTTAATTCGCGCGAAACTGTTGGCAAAGAATATAACCCAACACCAAGCTAATTTATCAGAGTCAGGTGAAATCTGGGAACACTATACCCCAGATTGGAAAATCGATTGGAATTACAATACAAACGACCCTAAGCATTTATTTAGGCCCTGGGGGTTTCAGCCTGGACACCAAACAGAATGGGCAAAGCTGCTATTAATGCTGAACAATCGCGCGCCCGAACCATGGTATCTTTCAAAGGCAAAATCGTTATTCGACGCAGCTTATAAAAAAGCGTGGGATACGAAGAATCGTGGCCTCCATTATGGCTACGCCCCCGACGGCAGTATTTGCGATGCCGACAAATATTTTTGGGTTCAAGCAGAGTCCTTCGCGGCGGCGTGGTTACTCTATCTCAATACAAAAGACGAAAAATACAGAGAGCAATATCAAGCACTTTGGGAGTTCAGTTGGGATAATATGATCGACCATAAACACGGCGCGTGGTATCGAATACTCAATGAGCGTAATAAAAAATACGACGATCATAAAAGCCCTGCGGGAAAAACAGATTACCACACAATGGGCGCATGCTATGAAGTTTTGAAAACGCTGAAAACCGATCAAAACTAAAACGGCAGTTCAATAAATATCCATCATTTTAGTTGAGTGATTCAATTAAACCGTAAAATAAAGTATTATTTTACCTCCTGAGGTTGATTCTTAAGATAAGCTTCACCTCTTCCGTGGGAGCACTCGGACCAACTATGCAGCTAGACAAAATTGACCTCAATCTACTTCGCTATTTAGATTCTTTACTACGCGAACAAAATGTCACCCATGCCGCCAATCAACTTGGCATAACTCAACCCGCAATGAGCAACGGGCTAAGAAGGCTAAGAGATCTTTTTCATGACCCTTTGTTGGTCAGAACAAGCGACGGAATGATGCCAACCGCGTTGGCCATTCAATTGCAGCCAAAAGTTCAGGTCATTTTACAAAGTGTTGATGAAGTACTGCATCTTGGCCAAAACTTTGATGCAGAATCCAGTTCACGCGTTTTTAGAATTATGGCAAGTGATTATGCAGAGGCAACCCTTATTCCACCACTGATGGAACGACTGCAAGCCGAAGCACCCAACGTCATACTCGACGTTATGAACCCTAGCGATGTTAGTTTCCATGACGTAGAAAAAGGTAAAGTTGATCTTGTTATCAACCGATTTGAAACCTTACCTCAATCTTTCCACCAAAAGTCAGTTTGGGTTGATCATTTTTCATGCCTTGTTCCAAACAGAGCGGATGTAATTAAAGATTTCTCATTAGAAAAGTACCTGCAACTGCCCCACGTTTGGGTAAGTAAAACAGGCTTTGGGGTTGGGGTTGGCGTGCAGCCTGAAGAGGTTCAAAAACTCGGTTGGGTCGACGCGTCGTTGGCAGAGCTCGGTCACAAAAGAAATATCCGACTCTTCACTCGAAACTATAACGTTGCGATGAGAGCGACAGAGCAACTTGGCTTAATTGCAACGCTGCCGACACTGGCTACAAAGCTCGTTGAAGGCAATAGTGGAGTTAAAGTCGTTCCGCCACCATTCGACATCCCTCCTGTCGAATTAAAAATGTTATGGAGCCCCTTATTACAACACGACCCCGGTCATATTTGGTTAAGATCCACGATTGCAGGATGCGCTAACGTGATCGCAGAAAATCACAAGCTCTAACTCATTGTTCGAAAACCAACCGCCCGACTTCATATAGAATGGGCGGTGGTTCATTTTACTTCTCGTTTCCCGAACTGGTTACATACAAGTCTTTAATATGGCCGTTATTAATGCTGTAGCACCAACCATGAACATGCAATTCTTGCCCATTTTTCCAAGCACTTTGAACCACGCTCGTTTCTCGAACGTTAGCTACCTGCTCAACAACATTCAGCTCACACATTCGGTCAAAGCGCTCATGCTCATCTCCAATGGCGTCAATTTCCTCTTTATGTAATCGGTATACATCCTTGATGTGGCGTAGCCAGTTATCGATTAGACCAAGCTCTTCTTGCTCCATCGCCGCTTTAATGCCGCCACAACCATAATGTCCAACCACCATGATGTGCTTTACCTTCAATACATCAACAGCAAACTGAATGACAGACAAACAGTTTAGATCAGTATGAACGACTACATTTGCAATATTTCTATGGACAAAAACTTCACCTGGCATCAAATCTACAATTTGATTTGCGGGTACACGCGAATCGGCACACCCAATCCATAAGTATTCAGGTTTTTGTTGCTTTGACAGCTTCTCAAAAAACTCTGGATCCTCTGCATTTACTTTAGCAGCCCATTGTCTGTTTTTTTCAAATAGTTCTGGTAACTTACCGCTGGACATATCGGTTTCCTAACTCTTAATGAAACTGCGTATTACGACATCCGCAGTTAAAGACAATTGTTTTAATTCCTGAACTTTTTGACGACCTTCGTAAGGTGCCTTGTGCATATGTGGAGTCATACTGAGCAAATGCGCAATCTCATCTTGAGACCCCAAATGAAACTTAAAGGTCACTTTTTCCTCATTTGCCAAATCAAATCCATCAATACCGTTCATGTGAGTCTGGCGATATTCTTTAATGGATGGATACAGTAATTCTCGCAACTCAAGCAGATGGTTCTCTCCTGACTCAACCAAAATAAGCTGGCCAGAAGATTTGAGAACACGATGAAACTCGGAAAATACTGGGAATCCAAAAGCACATAAAACAGCATCAAATTGGCAATCGGAAACAGGAATGTTTGCATTACTGCCTACAATCCATGAAACATTTTTACTTCTTTTGCTGGCTGCAGTAATAGCCCATTTAGAAATATCAATTCCAACACTCTCAAAATTTCTTATGGACTGTGATTGAGCAGATTGACGGTTATTTTCTTCAATCAATTTACTTAAATAATACCCATCACCACAGCCTGCATCCAATACAGCACTCTCGTTCTGTCCATTGAATAAAAACGAATGCAAACCTGTTATGATCGGATCATAGATGCCAGAGTCAAGGAATTGCTTCCGAGAGGAGACCATTTCCTTACTGTCTCCCGGATCTTTGGAATGTTTTTTTTGAACAGGCAATAAGTTTATATAACCTGATTTTGCGATATCATACACATGCCCATTAGGGCAGTGCATTGAACGACCCTCATGAACAAGTACTTCTTGATCGAGTGGACATAGTAAATTATTGAAAAGCGTCACTTGCGCTCCCAGAGACTAATAGAATGAGCGCTATTCTAGTGTTATCAAGCTAGATTATCAAAACTAATGAACAGGCACGACCAAATCAAACTGCCTACTGGATTGCAAATCCAAATAGGATGAAAAATCTTGGTTATTCATTGGTTTTGCAAACAAATAACCCTGAACTTCTTCACAGTGGTAATTGTTTAAAACATCAATTTGAGATCGGCTTTCCACGCCTTCCGCTATGACTTTCAAATTTAAGCTATTTGCCATGGCTATCGTCGCTTTAACAATTGCATCGTCATCTGCATCAATACCCAAGTCGTTCACAAACGAGCGATCGATCTTCAAAGATTGAATAGGGAATTTTTTCAAATACGCCAAAGATGAGTAACCCGTCCCAAAGTCATCAATAGACAACGTCAGCCCAAGTTTTCTAAACCCATGGAGCTTTTCAATTGTTTGTTGAGCATCCGCCATAAGCATACTTTCAGTCAGCTCTAGTTCCAAGTATTTAGGGTCGACCCCCGTCTCAGCTAACGTAGCTCTAACCATTTCGACCAAGTTAGTCTGCATAAACTGCCTACCAGACAAATTAACAGACAAACTGATAGGCGCATGTCCCGCCTCTCGCCATTCTTTCAGTTGACGACAAGCTCGCTTTATAACCCACTCGCCCAAAGGAAGAATTAAACCCGTTTCTTCCGCTATTGGTATAAACTCATCAGGCGGTATCATCCCACGCTCTGGGTGAATCCAACGAATTAGTGCTTCAGCTCCGACCGTTAACTCATCTGAAAGCCGAATTTTAGGCTGATAGTATAATTCAAACTGCTCTTCTTCTATCGCCTTTCTCAGTGCACCACCTAACGTTAGTTGCGCACGATAGTCCTGGTGCATCTCACTTTTATACAGGCAAAAGTTATTGTAGCCTAAGGCTTTTGAACGGCACATCGCAGATGCAGACGTTTTCAGAAGGTCATCGATACTTTTACCAAACTCTGGGTATTTTGAAATCCCCACACTGGCCGTGACAAGCATTTCCAAATCTTCGACTGGGTAAGGTTGTGCGCTTACTGAAACAACGTCTTGAGCTACTGCAGCAAGTTCAGCGTCTTCCAACAAATCATCTACTAAAATAGCAAATTCGTCTCCTCCCAATCGAAATAACTGAGCATTACGAGGCAATACGCTTTGAATCCGACTAGCGACCCCTCTCAAAAGCTCATCTCCAACCTGATGACCAAAGGAATCGTTTACTGTTTTAAACCCGTCTAGGTCGATGTACAACAAACCAAACTTTTGATCATTCTTTTCAGCCCTAGCGATTTGACTGTTAAGTTTTTGATAGAGAGAATCCCGGTTAGGAAGCTGGGTTAAAGAATCGTAGTTTTTCAACCGAAACAACTCTGCTTCTGCCTGTCTGATTTCTTGCTTATCAGTGATTTGAATATAAAAAGAATCGCCGCTGGGTTCTTTGTAGCCTTGGATGTGACACCAATGAACACCCTTCTTTGTCAAAAAGCGAACATCGGTAGAAATTTGCCCTTTTGAAAGCAGTTGACCAAATACCGAAGGCGCCATCGCAGAAACAGCAAACAGGTCTTTAAACTCTTCAACACATTCAAACTGAGTTTGCGCTTGAGCACTTTGCTTAAGGCACTTTCCTGTTATATCAAAACGAAAGTAAGATAAATTAAAAGCATCTAGATGAGAAGAAGATTCAATATCGCGGGTAAAATCACCTGCTTTGGTCACGCCGAAATCGACGGCAGATGACATCTCCCGAGCCTCAACCTTAACACCAAACTCATTCGGACCTAGCGGCACTCGCTCACCAGAACAATGGAAAATTCGACCACCTTCGCATTGAATAATCCAAGTTAGACTGTCCTCAAAACCTAAAGACAAGTGTGCCTGCACTTTTTCAATGAGTGCATTTTGAAGTTGAGAGTTTAGTGATCGATCCTTCGAAATCTCTGTAGAAAAAAGCGTCTTTGCCGCTGCGTTACGCCAAGATATTGATGATTTAGAGACATCAATTAGCCAACGAGCAATTTCACGCGCATCATTATTTATAAAGAATAAGTCTGTCATCAAAAGGAAACATTTACAGCTAAAGTAATTTTATGCCTGAAACGAACATACATTTCAAGTATCACCATTCATCAGGTACAACAAAAAGCCATTTATGTCCTATTTTTGCACTCTTGTCACTCGAAACCGTAAACAAAACAGGACGATCATCGATTTCAAACCGAGCCGTTAGACGACGACTACACTCTCTATGAGTTATATATTCCATATCTAACGTCGGGGTTAGCCAATGCGGTTTGATAGCTTCTGCCAGCAATGGCAGCGCTGTGGCGTCAAGGTCTCTTAAATGAATCCAATTTGCCTCGCTGTTGTAAGATTGGTCCATTCTTGGATATCGGAACAGCCGACCAAAAATAAGCAGTTCTTTATTCCCAACATTCGGAATCGAATGAGAATTAAGCCAAGCAACACCTTCTTTTGTATTTAGTATTTTCAGCTGATGGTGCATTGCTCGTTCCGTTTTTTTACGCAGACTGTCGTTTTTATTTGGACCAATCCAATTATCAGGTGCTAAATCCGGTCTTTCTAAATAAAACTTTATTGCGATCTCAAATTGAATGTAATGACCTTCCACTGTTTTTACAATTAAGTCTATCTCTCCTAGTGTTCGGGTATCGGACTGAATTTGCTCGTGCTCACATACAATATCGAGTGTTGTAAAATGCCTGATTGCAAATGAAAACAGCACTTCAAAGTAGCTGCCCAAAAAATGGGATTTTACGTTTGAAAAGACATCGTAGAGTGGGCTGGGGTTGTCAGAGAGTTGCTGTAACTTACCCTCCCAATCTACTATTCGATAATATGACAAATCCAATGCTTCGTTAATTGTCTCAAACCGAAGCACCCATTTGAGATCATCAATTAAATTTGACCTATTCATTGTGATATATCATTGAGACAAAATCTGATCAATTGAACGAATACAATGCAATATTTTTCGCTCATTTTCTGGACTCAAGTTGAGGCCAGCTTCACTTGCATATTCAGCAATACTCGATGTACGGGGTAGCGGAGAACCTAGCTCAATCATCTCTTTAAACTTTGGTATCATGATGAACTTCAACCATTGATTAAAAGTCATGCAGTCAACCGCAAATGGAACCCGGCTTTTGAACGCCTCCTCTTCTGGCTTCTCACACTCCCATACACCGGCTTCGCGCATCAAAATTTCTAAATCGAGCAAACTATCCGCCAAGTCATGATAACGTTTTATATCAAGTGTCACTGAATTCTCCGAGTAAAGCAGATATAATTACCGACATTTTAAACGCAATTTAGCGAATCCCCTAATATGGTTTTACAATGAATCAAATAGAATCTTTGAGTGATCTTTTTAGCTTAGTCGGATGCCAAGTAAACTACTACGATATAGGACGTCGAATTCAAAGGCTGGCTCCTCAACAAGTCATCCAATTTGATAAAAAGCAACAACCGTACCCGTACCCTTTTCGAAAACATGCTTGGTTGGCTTGTGTTCTGTCACCAACAAACTCGCAGTCCAAAGCCGATGATTCTGTCATTTGGTTTATACGCCTTCCTATTGACGAGCAAGGAAGCCTAAATCTAGGTACAAGAGATCATTTCATAAAAACCATTGTTGATAGAATAATGAACAAAGGTAAAGAACAAGGATTGAATGAAGCCTTAGAAGATAACCCGTACGCATTTACTCCAGACCAAGAACGAATGGCGAACTTTCACGCAATAATGGCCACTTCGATGAAACAAGCTCCGTCACCTTACTTTGATGATGTAAAAGACTACCTGACGAAAAGCCTACCTGACGAAAACGACACATGGCGCCAACTTGGACTCCAAGGCATTGCTGATCTTGCCTCTCGTCACGCTCACAAAGATATTGAGCCTCTCATTATAAAAGCCATTGACTCGACCCCTCTCGCTTTTTCAATGGCTTTGTGCAATTGCTTAGAGCATCACACACTATCAAACGAGCTTTCATCAAAATTGAAAAACGTTTGCTCTGAAGAAAATCGCCCTGAAGTGGTCGCAGGCTATATACGTGCCCTTTCAAACGGAAGCATGCCACCTCAATTAAACTTGAGCCTTTTTCAAGCAATTGGCGATCTTTCAACATGTGACGACACCCACATTCATTTGATTACTGCACTTGCTGCAAAATGTCCTCACTGGCTCGCTAACGAACCCGCTCTATTAAGAATTATTATGGAGAAACTCGCCCATCGTGAGGATGGCTGGCTGGGGTTCAATCAAATCGCCACTGAACTAAGTCAGCACCCTGAAGCAAACATTCCTTTATGGTCTTTGCTACGATCAGATCATATAAGTAGCACATTGCAAAAAGCAGTAGAAAGTCTATTCGCACCACAATCAAGTACCGTTCAGTAGGTTAATTCGCCTTTCTTTACGACACATTACCCCACTCTGAAAACAAAAAAGCCAAGCACTTTTGTGCTTGGCTTTTTAAACTCACAACAATCTAAAAACGATTATCACAATCACTCTTGCATGTAGTTCTCAACCTTGGCTTTTAATTTTTGCCCAGGTCGAAAAGTAACTACAGTACGCGCAGTAATTGGGATTTCCTCTCCGGTTTTAGGGTTACGGCCAGGTCGCTGACTTTTTTCGCGAACCTCGAAGTTGCCGAAACCAGACAACTTCACTTGCTCCCGCTCTACTAGAGACTCTCGTATTACCTGAAAAAAACCTTCTACTAGGTCTTTCGCATCTTTCTTAGTCAAACCTATAGTTTCAACAAGGTTTTCCGCTAGATCCGCTTTAGTCAACGATGCCATAAGCTTACCCTCGAATAACTGCCCCAAGTTCTTCAGTGAGAGCAGATATTATCTGATCCACTGTATTGTTCACTTCTTCATCACTAAGAGTGTGGGAAGGATGCTGCCACGTCAAGCCCAAAGCAACACTTTTTTTAGATTCATCAATACCTTGACCTTGATAAACGTCAAAAACCGCTACTTTTTGGAACGCCTCACCAGCATTCTTAGCTACGATAGATTCCATCGCGCTTACCGGTGTTTGTCGATCGACAACCAATGCCAAATCTCTACGAACCTCAGGGAATTTGGATACAGCTGAATACAGCGGCAATTGTGCCGACAACACTGCGTCCAATTCAAGGTCGAAGATGTAAACCGCCTGGTTAATTCCAAGCTCTTTAGCAAACCGTGGATGAAGCTCACCCAATACGCCAACCTCTTTACCATCAATAAGCACTCGTGCTGATCGACCAGGATGTAGATACACGACATCAGCACGCTCAAACGTAGGAACTCGCCCTTGATTAAGCCCAAACAGCGCTTCTACATGTGCTTTAAGATCATAAAAGTCAACACTTTCGTTTTTATGATACCAGCCTTCAGGAGCACGCGAACCTGCAATCAAACCAGCTATACGCTCCTGCTGATCTAACTTATCAAGTTCAGATACACGCCCAATGAAACGTCTTCCTGTCTCAAACAACCTTACACGCGATTGCTGACGATTCTGGTTGTAAAGATAAGTTTTCACCAAACTTGGCACTAAACTAGGACGCATCACACCCATATCCGAAGAAATAGGGTTTGCTAGCGGCACGGGGTCAATATCTGGACAAAATTGCTTACTTAAAGCAGGATCGATAAAGCTGTAAGTCACCGCTTCCTGATAGCCATTCGCAACCAATGTCGCTCGAACTGATTGAATCGCTGTTTTCGTCTCCGTTACTGGCTTGAAATTTACAGCGGCAGTAGGCATGGAAGAAGGCAAATTGTCGTAGCCGTAAATTCGAGCCACTTCTTCAATGAGATCCGCTTCAATCTCAATATCGAAACGATGCGATGGAGCAGATATCGTCCAAGCTTCGTCCGTTTCCTCAACCAAACTCATACCAAGACGCGTTAGGATTTCAGTAACCTGAGACTGCTCCAACGAAACCGCAAGGTACTGATCTAACTTCTTGCGTCTTAGAGTAACTTGATTGGCTTTTGGCAAGTAAGATTCACTGACAACTTCAGTCAATGGACCTACTTGACCGCCCGCGATCTCGATAATTAGCGCTGTTGCACGCTCAATAGCCTTTTCTTGTAAAGTAGCATCTACTCCACGCTCAAATCGGTGAGACGAATCCGTATGTAATCCGTACGAACGAGCTTTACCTGCGAGCGCTATTGGTGCAAAAAAAGCAGACTCAAGGAAGATATCTTGAGTATTCTCATTTACTCCGGAAAACTCTCCGCCCATGATGCCAGCCACTGCAAGCGGACCCTTTTCATCAGCAATAACAAGTGTATCGCTACGAAGAGTTAACTCCTGACCATCAAGCAGAGTGATTTTTTCGTCCGCAACCGCATCACGAACAACAACAGAGCCATTCAGGTTAGCTAAATCAAATGCATGCATCGGCTGCCCCAACTCCAACATTACATAGTTTGTAATATCGACAATTGGGTCTATGGTTCTAATCCCACTACGACGCAACTTCTCTGACATCCAAAGCGGCGTTTGTGAAGCGACATTGACACCTTTGATGATTCGCCCTACATAGCGAGGACATGCATTAGATGACTCAACCCTTACATTAAATGTATCTTGAATTTGAACATCTGACGGAGCAATATCCACAGGCGTTAAATCAGTGTTATTTAGAACACCAACTTCTCGCGCCATTCCAGCAATGCTTAAACAGTCACTTCTATTTGGCGTTAAGTCAACATCAATAATAGAATCATCCAAATCCAAATATTGGCGGAAATCCTTCCCTACTGGAGCCTCATTAGATAACTCAAGCAAACCATCATTGTCGTCGCTAATACCCAGTTCAGCTGCAGCACATAACATACCAAAGGATTCAACTTGTCTCAGCTTCGCCTTTTTAATCTTGAAGTCTGGGCCTAATACCGCACCCACTTTCGCAAACGGAATTTTAATGCCCGCGCGAGCATTAGGAGCACCACAAACCACCTGATATTCTTCCGCACCATCCGAAACACGACAAACCTGAAGCTTATCTGCATTTGGGTGCTTTTCTGCTGCCAAGATCTCACCAACAACAACACCTGAAAAATCTTCAGCCACGGACTCAACTTCGTCGACTTCCAATCCTGCCATTGTTACTTGAGCAACAAGTTCTTCGGTAGAGATTTCTGGATTGACCCACTCTCTTAGCCAATTTTCACTGAATTTCATCTTTCTTCCTCAGACCGATTATTTAAATTGCGTTAAGAAGCGCAAATCATTTTCGAAGAACATACGCAAGTCATCAACTTTGTATCGCAGCATCGCAAATCGCTCTACTCCCATCCCAAACGCAAAACCGGTATATTTTTCAGAGTCTATTCCAGACATTTCAAGCACTTTTGGATGAACCATGCCACACCCTAAAACTTCCAGCCAAGATTCTTCACCTTTGCTGTTGGTGCGCATAATATCAACTTCAATGGAAGGCTCTGTAAATGGAAAATAACTTGGACGAAAACGCGTTTTCAAGTCATCCTCAAAGAAAGCATTTAAGAACTCCTGAAGTATTCCTTTCAAGTCAGCAAAAGAAATATTTTCGTCGATTAGCAAGCCTTCCACTTGATGGAACATCGGCGTGTGAGTTTGGTCAGAATCACAACGGTACACACGACCAGGGCAAATAATACGGATCGGAGGCTGAGACTGCTCCATCGTACGCACCTGAACGGGGGAAGTATGGGTTCTTAAAACAGTTGTAGGATCAAAATAGAAGGTATCCTGCATTGCACGAGCAGGGTGATGCGCAGGAATGTTAAGCGCTTCGAAGTTATGGTAGTCATCTTCTATTTCTGGACCTGACGCTACATCGAAACCAATGCCTTTGAAAAAGCTTTCGATACGCTCCATTGTCCTTGTAACAGGGTGCAAGCCACCGATATCCTGACCTTTACCTGTAAGTGAGATGTCGATGGTTTCACTCGCAAGCTTGGCATCAAGCGCAGCAGTAGCTAAAGCTGACTTACGCTCGTTCATTTTTGCTTGTACTTGTGCTTTTGCTTCGTTCACCAGTTGTCCGAACTTAGGACGATCTTCCGGCGCAACATTGCCAAGCTGCTTAAGTAAAGCCGTAAGCTCACCTTTTTTGCCTAGATATTTTACACGAATTTCATCTAGTGCTGATTCACTGTCAGACGCTACCACCGCCTCAAGAGCGTTGGCCAGAATCTGGTTTAGGTTCTCCATTTCATACTCCAAAAAATAAAATAGGGGAAGAGCTTAGCTCTTCCCCTATTAAAGACTGCTATGTGTGACACCCAAATAACAGGTATACGTCACATTAGGCACTACGTCTGAAATTAAGCCAAGCTAGCTTTCGCTTTTTCAACGATTGCTGCAAAAACTTCTTTTTCGTATACAGCCAAGTCAGCCAATACTTTACGGTCAATTTCAATAGACGCTTTCTTTAGGCCAGCAATGAAGCGGCTGTAAGATAGACCATTGATACGAGCGGCAGCGTTAATACGAGCAATCCATAGAGCACGGAATTGACGTTTACGTTGACGACGGTCACGGTAAGCATATTGACCGGCTTTAATAACCGCTTGTTTCGCTACGCGAAATACACGGCTACGAGCACCGTAGTAACCTTTAGCTTGTTTTAAAATCTTTTTGTGACGGCGACGAGCCTGAACACCACGTTTTACGCGAGGCATAATATAAACCCTTTAACTAGTTAATTTGACTAAAATTTGTATAAACGATTAAACGTATGGAAGCATACGAACGATCAATGGCTTGTCGCAAGATGCTACTTGGTTCATAGAACGAAGTTGACGTTTACGCTTAGTCGATTTCTTCGTCAAAATGTGACTAGTGAAAGACTGCTTATGTTTAAAACCGTTAGCGGTACGTTTGAAGCGCTTAGCTGCGCCACTATTTGATTTAATTTTTGGCATGGTAAAACCACTCTCGCATTCGTTAATTTAAATATGATTCCTCTGTCTTTTCAGACGTGAATCACTTCTTCTTTTTGGGAGCAAGCACCATCGTCAATTGACGACCTTCCATTTTCGCGGCTTGTTCAACTACACCATATTCCTCTAAGTCTTGAGCGACTCGATTCATAAGCTGCATGCCAAGCTCTTGATGGGCCATTTCACGACCACGGTATCGTAAAGATACTTTGGCCTTGTCTCCACCTTCTAGGAAACGTATCAGGTTGCGGAGTTTTACCTGATAATCCCCTTCTTCCGTCCCTGGTCGGAACTTCATTTCTTTAACCTGGATTTGCTTCGCATTTTTCTTTTGAGCGGCTTTAGCTTTTTTCTGCTCAAAAACATGCTTGCCGTAGTCCATGATTTTGCAAACAATCGGATCTGAATCTGCAATCTGCACTAGGTCTAGTGCCGCTGCGCGAGAGGCATCCAGTGCTTCCTCAATCGAAACAACACCCACTTGATTACCGTCAGCACCGATTAAGCGCACTTCGGTAGCTGCAATGTTTTCGTTGATTTGAGGGCGCTGCTGTTTATTATTGCGCCCACGATTCATATTACCTTTTATGGCTCTATCTCCATTAATTATTTTCGACTACGACGAGCAACTTCTTCACGAAGCAAATCTTCGAATTGGGTTATACTCATTACACCTAGGTCTTCGCCCGAACGAGTTCGAACTGCAACCTGATCGTTTTCAACTTCTTTATCACCAACAACAATTAAGTATGGGATGCGTTGAAGAGTATGCTCGCGAATTTTAAACCCGATCTTCTCGTTTCTCAAGTCCAGTTTTGATCTAAACCCATTAGAATTTAGGGTTTTTTCCAATTTTTCACAGTATTCGGTCTGACGATCAGTAATATTCATGATCACCACCTGCTCAGGCGCCAACCAAACTGGGAACGATCCTTCGGTTTCTTCTATCAATATTCCGATGAATCTTTCCAATGACCCCACTATTGCTCTGTGCAACATTACAGGTGTTTGGCGAGAGCCGTCTTCAGAAACATACTGTGCGCCTAAACGAGTAGGCATCGAGAAGTCTACCTGAATAGTACCACACTGCCAAACTCGGCCAATAGCATCTTTCAAAGAGAATTCAATTTTAGGACCATAAAAAGCACCTTCTCCAGGCAACTCTTCCCAATCCAATTCAGCGACATTTAGCGCATCCGCCAATGCTTTCTCTGCTTTATCCCATACTTCGTCAGAACCAACCCGCTGTTCAGGGCGTGTTGAAAGACGATATACGATCTGCTCAAAGCCGAAATCCGCATAAACATCATGAAGCAACTTAATAAACTCAGACACTTCTGATTGAATTTGATTTTCAGTTACGAAAATATGTCCATCGTCCTGAACAAAGTTACGAACACGCATGATCCCATGCAATGCACCAGACGGCTCATTGCGATGACATGAACCAAACTCCGCCATTCGGAACGGTAAATCGCGGTAACTTTTAAGGCCTTGGTTATAAACCTGAATGTGACACGGGCAGTTCATTGGTTTAACCGCATAATCGCGATTTTCCGAATGCGTCGTGAACATGTTTTCCTGATACTTACCCCAATGGCCAGACTTTTCCCAAAGTACACGGTCAACAATCTGAGGGGTTTTTACTTCCTGATAGCCATTATCAAGTTGCTTTTGACGCATATACTGCTCAACAATTTGATATAAGCTCCAGCCTTTAGGATGCCAAAACACCATACCTGGTGCTTCTTCTTGAACATGGAACAAATCAAGTTTTTTGCCTAATTTTCGATGATCACGCTTTTCAGCTTCTTCGATACGCAGCAAATACGCTTTTAGCTCTTTTTTATCTGCCCACGCCGTTCCATAAACACGCTGAAGCATTTCATTATTGGAATCTCCGCGCCAATAAGCTCCAGCAAGTTTCATCAATTTGAAATGACGAAGTACACGAGTGTTAGGGACATGTGGCCCACGACACATATCCATGTATTCCTCATGATGATACAAGCCCACCTCGCTTACCGACTCATCCATATCATCAATAAGCTGAACTTTATAAGTTTCCCCTCGTTCTTCAAACTGGCGACGAGCATCTTGAATTGACGTCATTTTTTTAACAACGTCATAATCCGTTTTGATAAGTTCGCCAATTCGCTTTTCGATTGCCGCCATATCATCAAGCGTAAACGGACGTTCAAATGCAACGTCGTAGTAAAAACCTTCATTTATAACTGGACCAATTGCCATTTGGGCTGTTGGAAATAATTGCTTAACAGCATGACCAACGAGATGGGCAAATGAGTGGCGAATGATTTCAAGGCCTTCCTCATCCCTACCCGTGATAAGACTCACATCAGCATCTTCGTCAATAACTTCACAAGCATCAACGAGTGTTCCATTAATTTTTCCCGCAACTGTCGCTTTCGCAAGCCCAGGACCAATATCCTCAGCAATTTGCATTAGCGTTACAGGTTCAGAAAAAGTACGTTGGCTGCCATCTGGCAATGTAATTACAGGCATTTTTTTCCCCTATCGGAGTCAGTGGTGCTCCATACCAGAGAGCACATGGAATTTTGAGCGGTATAAACTAACATTTTTTATAAAAACATGCGAATCCAATTCATATACCCGCCCCATACCCAACTTAAAAGAATGCAAATAAATCAACCTTTTTTTCTACAATTTAGGCATGGACATTCTCCACACCCAAGGTAAAATGACGCCGTTTCACAACCAACTAGCTCAAGGCCTTATGGATTACACTCTTTTAGACGACTATTGCACAGATACAACACAATCTGAGCCTGATTTACTCGTTGAGTTAGTAGAAAAGACTTACTCGGATATGGGGTATCCAAACAAACTGTCTGGAAAAACCATAGGTCGAACCCTGAAACTTCTCGCCAAACTCACTCGCCCCAAAAGAGCCCTTGAGATTGGTATGTTTACTGGGTACTCCGCCTTGTCTATAGCAGAAGGAATGGCGGAAGATGGCGAACTAATTTGTTGTGAAACCAACCCTCGGGCAATTGAATTTGCTCAACGTTTTTTTGACCGCAGCCCATACGGAAAAAAGATTCAAACTCAGTTTGGCCCTGCACTTGAGACAATTGAAACACTAACGGGTGAATTTGATTTTGTCTTTATTGACGCAGACAAACGCAACTATTTAAATTATTACGAGGCAGTTGTCCCACTTGTTCGCTCCGGCGGACTCATCATCATAGACAACTCTCTATGGCAAGGACGCGTTTTAGATCCCATTGAAAATAGCGACATAGCAGTTGACACTGCTAACAAACGCATTTTCAACGACGAACGAGTCGAAAACGTACATTTAAACGTACGAGACGGCTTAAACCTTATCGTCAAACGTTAAACCACACTACTAGAACCTTTCTCTCCACCTTCTTTACCCAAGATGGTATGGGGAGTTATTTGCTATTAAAAAGTTAATATAGAGGCAACGATCTTGGTCGTTTTTAAGATTACTAACACGATTACCGGAAAAAACTATATTGGAACGTCCTTCAACAGCGGGTTCCAGCGCTTCGAGCAATATGTCGAGGCTTCTTCTGACGAAGAATTAACATACCCACTGTATGAAGACATCCGCGCTAGCGGAGCTGACGCTTTCGTAGTAGAAGAACTGTTCGAAACTTCTGACAAAGAAGAGTTATACGAACTAGAACAAGACTATGTTTCTATCTACAACGGTGAAAGCCTCCGTGGATACAAAATAGGCCAAAGCTCAGTAAAAGCGAAGACTTTTGACTTCGGCAAAAAAGCCATGTTCGACACCAGCGGTAACTCTAACGCTGAAGCAGAAAAGAAAGCAGCCAAAAAAAGCGCTCGCAAAACCGCCGCTTCAGCGAAGAAAATCGAGCTACCAGCAAAGCCTGAACCGACACCCAGCACAAAGTCTTTCTTCGGAGAGCTAATCGGTGAAGATCGATTAGACTCCCCTGCGACAGCAACCATCGCCGACCCAAAAAAGCCGTCCGATGTCAAACAAGTTAAGCGAACAAAAGCAAGCTCAGCAACCTTACAGAGAATGCTTAAAGAAGCAGAAAAACAAGCCAAAAAAGAAAGAGAAGATAAGTTAAAAGCCGCTCAACAAGAGCAAGCAGAAGAAATGTCTATGATTATGGCAAAAATAGACACTACATCTAAAGTCGCCACATCAGCTTTCCGAAGAAGAAAAGGCTAAATAGCAGCCTCCAAAAAAAGCCAGCCAACCAAGGCTGGCTTTTTTATAAAAAGCTACGCGCGAGCCTTCTTGAGCGTCTCCGATATCATAAATGCCAACTCCAACGACTGATCTGCATTTAATCTTGGATCACAGTGAGTATGATAGCGATCTGCTAGATCTGCCTCTGTTACTTGGAACGCACCACCTACACACTCAGTCACATTCTGGCCCGTCATTTCAAAATGCACACCACCTGGGTAACTCCCTTCCGACTGATGCACCTCAAAAAATTGCTGAACTTCACGCAGAATATCATCAACGCGACGCGTCTTATAACCTGAGCTCGCCTTACATGTATTTCCATGCATCGGGTCACTACTCCAGACAACATTCTTACCTTCTTTTTGAACCGCCTGAATAAGCTTCGGCATCCCCTCGGCGACTTTATCAGCCCCCATGCGCACAATAATATTTAAACGCCCCGGAACGTTATTTGGATTCAAAATATCACACAGACGAACCAAATCTTCTGGATTCATAGACGGACCCGCTTTAAGCCCAATAGGGTTTTGCACACCACGAAGAAACTCAACATGAGCACCGTCCAGTTGACGCGTACGATCCCCTATCCAAAGCATGTGTGCAGAGCAGTCGTACCACTCTCCGGTCAAACTATCCTGACGCGTCAAAGCCTCTTCATAAGGCAAAAGAAGCGCCTCGTGGGAAGTGTAAAAGTCAGTCTCTTTTAACTGCCCAACTCCTTCACCAATACCACACGCCTCCATAAACTGAAGAGCATCGTCAATTTTATCAGCAACCCCCTGATATCGAGCTCCAGCAGGACTAACCTTCAAAAAGTCCAAATTCCATTTATGAACCTGATGCAAATCAGCAAAACCGCCCTGAGCAAATGCACGCAACAAATTCATTGTCACCGCACTTTGATTGTAAACCTTTATCAATCGCTCAGGATCAGGAATACGTGCCTCAGGTGTAAAACCGATTCCGTTGATAATATCGCCACGATAGCTTGGCAGCTCAACACCGTCCACAATCTCAGTACCAGCTGATCGCGGCTTTGCGAACTGCCCCGCCAAACGACCCACCTTTACTACCGGACACTTTCCAGCATACGTCATTACGACAGCCATCTGCAGCATAACTTTAAAGGTGTCTCGAATATTATTGGCGTGAAACTCTGCAAAGCTTTCAGCACAATCTCCGCCCTGCAACAAAAACGCGTCACCATTCGCCACTTTAGCCAAGTTACGACGCAGTTGCCGAGCCTCACCTGCAAACACCAGTGGAGGCATTCCAGACAAAGTTTCCTCAACTGAATTTAATACACCTAGATCCGGGTATTCTGGCTGCTGAAGCGCCACTTTAGACCTCCAGCTCGCTGTACTCCATTCACTCATTTTTATCACATCACTTAATTTTTTTATTTATACGACAATTCAGCACTTCCTGAAAAGCAACCTTTAGCGGGCAACCACCCACAGTATATCCGCATCTTCTTCGGATAATGAGACAACCATATGACCCATAGCTGCATCATAGTACACACTGTCTCCACATTTTAACTCTATAGGCTCGTAAAACTCGGAGAAGAACCTTATCTTTCCAGATAGTACCAGCAGGAACTCCTCGCCATCATGTCGAATCCACTCCTTAAACTCCTCTATCGCTCTGGCACGCACTTTCGTTTTGAACGGCACCATTTTTTTATGACTAATAGAAAAGTTTAGAAGTTCATGCTCATAAGTTGACGTAGGGTGAGGCTCACCTTTCCCTTTACGTGTAATATCACGCCTTCCTGCGATAGATTGATCAGAGGATTCAACAAAAAGCTGAGGTAAATCCATCCCCAACCCTTTAATCAACTTTTGAACTATCGTAAAGCTTGGAGACACTTGGTCGTTTTCAATCTTAGACAAAGTCGAACGCGCAATCCCAGTCCTCTGACCGACTTCTTCTAGCGTCCAACCCTTTGCAAGCCTAATTGCTTTTACTCGTTTACCAAGCTCAAGCGGTTCGACGAATTTATCAGGTTCTGAAGATGTTGCCGTTTCCAGCGAAGGGCGACTAACCATGAATACTCCTACTACCCTTGCCACACTCAAACAACATAAACCCTCCTTTATAAAGACGGTCCAATTTGCCCTATAGCAGCATTTAAAATGAAGACTGGCTAAATAAATTGTTCCATCGCTGCTTCACAACGCGTCAAATCAAAGCCGCTCAGCTCGACATGCTTGCGAAGACTGGAATAGTTGCCACCTGATTTCACGCCCGACAATATCCAAAGAACAGAAGATCGCGTACCGGTACGGCAAAAGCTCAACGTTTTTTTATTTAAATTCAACAGTTGAGACTGAGCATCAATATGCTGCTGTGAGAGAGTTTTAAAATCAAACGCATTTTCGACGTATTGAACCCCAAGCTCTAAAGCCTTTTCAGCCAAATCACTCGATAATGGCTGATCTTCGGACTCTGCATCGGGCCGATTATTTATAATCAACTCAATACCATCCTTTGCAGCAAGCTCCAAATCTTTAAGCGTAAGCTGAGGAGACACTGAATAGCGTTCACCTAATTTTGTAATTGTCATAACCACCTCGGTACACTTTCACTTCAACAGATTAATTCCGGTATAGCACCTTAATTAGATGAAAACCAAACTGGGTTTTTATAGGCCCCTGAATCGTCAATAAAGGTCCATTAAATACAGCTTTATCGAACCCCGCAACCATATCCCCTTTACGAAACTCCCCCAAATCCCCACCTTTCTTTCCGGATGGGCACGTTGAGTGCTTCTTCGCTAATTTGTGGAAATCCTCACCCTTATTGAGTCGAACTTTCAGCTTATCTGCTTCAACTTTACTTTTTACCAATATATGGCACGCACTAGCGGTCGCCATAATACCCTCCAAGACAACTCTAAATAACAACGTTAAAGTATAACCCGTTATTTGGAGTAATTGTTATCCATTTACGAATGAAAAAAAACCACCAAAGAGCCACTAAAAACGCGCAAAATAAGCATAAACACGCACACTGAGACTACATTTTTTAACACGCCCCAAGGCGTAACATTGGTATTCTTAGAAAAGATTTAAATACGAGAGACGTACACAAAATGAAATTGATTGCAGATGCACAAGAGTTATCAATCATCCTCATTGAGCCCTCTAAAGCTCAGCAAAAAATCATCCTAAATGCACTGCATGAATCCGGAGTAACAGATATCGACGTGGCAGAAAATGTCGCATCAGCATCAAACACATTAACAATGCACACCCCCGATTTAGTTATTTCATCGATGTACCTTGAAGATGGCACTGCAAACGACATAATTGATTTTATAAGATCCACTCCAAGCACGTCCGATGTACCCTTTATGCTTATTTCAAGCGAAAGGAAAAGAGAATCTTTAGAGCACCTTCGACAAAATGGTCTTCTAGCCGTACTCCCTAAACCTTTTTCTAGCGACGATCTAGACACTGCCATAAAAGCAACCCTCGATCTAAATAATGAAGAAGAAATTGAGCTTGAGTTTTTTGACCCCCGAGAACTTAAAGTGCTAATCGCCGATGACAGTAATATGGCTCAAAAACACATCTCAAGAACACTTCAATCAATGGGAATTATGTATATTGATCGCGCTGATGACGGACGCGCAGCACTAGCACTCTTAGAAGAAAAGCAGTACGACTTAATCATTACAGATTACAACATGCCAGAAATGAACGGCATTGAGCTTGCAAACCATATTAAGAACTCACCTGCACATTCTCACATTCCCGTACTAATGGTCAGCTCAGACGCAGATACGCCACAACTATCCAATGTCACTAAAGGCGAAGTTGATGCCCTATGCGACAAAACATTCACACCCAACACTATCAAATCACTTCTACATAACCTACTTGGCTAACCCTATTTAGCCAAGATATAAAAAAAGGAAGCTTTCGCTTCCTTTTTTTATATCTTGTATCTTTCAGCAATGACAGTGAATCTCGCGCTAATTCAACTCACAACATTGCGCCACTAACTCATCAACAATCACTTGATTTGCTGCAGGGAATTGCAAGTCATTTAACTCGCACACCTGAACCCAAGAAACATTTTGACCTTCAGCGCCCGCAGGTTCCCCTTTAAACGCCTCAACTAAATAAAAGTACAACACAACCGACTTATCTTCATAGTCATGACGCACTTCTTTAAACAATGTCGCTGACGATACAGCAATAGCACATTCTTCCAAGAGCTCACGACATAATGCATCATAAGAAGACTCGCCAGCCTCACACTTCCCTCCGGGAAACTCCCACAAACCACCCTGATGTTTAGCTTCATCTCTAAACGCCAAAAATATGCGATCATCCCTTTTAATGATGCCAGCCGAGACTTGGATCAACGTCACGTTCTGTATTCCGCATTAATTGTCACATACTCGTGAGACAAATCCGTTGTCCACACCGTATCTTCACCATCGCCAACACCCAAATCCACCAAAATATGAATTCCGTCCGGATTCATTGCCTCTTGACCCTGCTCTTCAGTATAGCTATCTGCACGACCACCTTGAGCCACAATTGAACATCCATTAAGTGAAATATTCACTCGATCCACATCCAAGCTTTCAATCGGAGCACGGCCAACAACAGCCAAAATACGCCCCCAATTTGGATCTGATGCAAACAATGCCGTTTTAACCAAGGGCGAATGGGCAATTTCAAAACCTACTGCAGCAGCATCATCTTGACTTTTCGCCCCAATCACCTCAACTGTCACAAACTTAGTCGCCCCTTCACCATCTCTTACAATGGCGTGTGCCAATTCTTGCATGACGTCAGTAAAAGCCCGCTCAAACGCACAACCCAACTTGGACTCAACATCCAAAACCTTCTCATTACCCGCTAAACCAGTAGCAACAGCGATACACGAATCATTGGTAGATGTGTCACTGTCGATTGTAATGCGGTTAAAGCTTTTATTAGTTGCTCGTTTGAGGACACCTTGCAATACATTTTGATCAATTGCGATGTCAGTAAAAACATAGCCCAACATTGTAGCCATGTTAGGGCGAATCATACCCGCCCCTTTCGAAATACCACCAACAGTATAGTGGACTCCATCAACTTCGAATCGACGGTACGCACCTTTTGGCAATGTATCCGTCGTCATAATACCTTCGCCAGCATCACGCCAACCTTCACCCTTAAGCGAAGCCAATGCCGCTGGCAGGGCATTTACTATTTTATCAGTCGGTAGAGGCTCACCTATTACACCCGTTGAAAAAGGGAGCACCTCAGAAACATCACATTTTACAATTGCAGCGAGGGCTTCACACGTCAACAAAGCATCCTGATACCCCTGCTTTCCTGTTCCCGCATTCGCATTGCCAGTGTTAATCACCAAATACCTTGGCACAGATAACGCCAAATGCTCGCGACACAAGCGAACAGGAGCCGCACAAAACGCATTTTGTGTAAAAACACCTGCCACACTCGCACCCTTGTCGATTTCAAATACAACAAGATCCTTTCGAGATGCCTTTTTAATGCCCGCCTCAACCGCTGAAAACCGAACACCTTCAATATGAGGAATTGCAGGAAAAGAGTTTAAACCAACAGCCATTCTAATCTCCCCCTTACACTAACCGACCGTGACACTGCTTGTACTTTTTACCCGACCCACAAGGGCAGGGTTCATTGCGCCCGACTTTAGGTACGGAAGACCCCGACTCTTCTGACGACTGATTGTCTTCTCCAAAAGCATTTGATTGCTGATGTTGCACACTCATTTTGAGCTGCTCCTCCTGCAACCTTCTCGCCTCTTCAATCTTTTGTGCTTCTTCTGGAGACTGAACTCGAACTCGCGCAGTTATTTGAATCACTTCGTACTTAATTTGCTCCAATAGATTCTGGAACAACTCAAAGGATTCACGCTTATATTCTTGTTTAGGGTTTTTCTGAGCATATCCACGTAGGTGAATCCCTTGACGCAGCATATCCATTGTTTGCAAATGCTCTTTCCATAGAGTATCAAGCACCTGCAATAAAACTTGCTTCTCAAATGCTCGAATAGACTCAGCGCCCGCCACTTCTTCTTTCGCTTTATAATCTTCAATGAAACCATCAAGAATTTTTTGACGTAACGGCTCTTCGTAGAGTTTTTTATCCGCTTCTACCCAAGCTTTAATTGGCAATTCAAGCCCAAACTCATTCTTAAGCTTCTCTTCCAGCCCTTCAAGATCCCATTGATCAAACATACTCTGAGGCGGAATAAACTCATCAACAACCCCAGCTACAACCTCCTCACGCATAGACTCAATCGCGCCAGAAAGGTCATCAGAAGACATCATATCGTAACGCTGAGTATAGATAACCTGACGTTGATCATTAGCAACATCATCATACTCAAGAAGCTGCTTACGAATATCGAAGTTTCTACCTTCCACTTTGCGCTGAGCTTTTTCAATGGCGTTAGAGACCATTTTATGCTCAATCGCTTCACCTTTTTCCATGCCCAGCGCCTGCATCATTTTTTTGATACGGTCAGACATAAAAATACGCATTAGGTTGTCTTCAAGAGACAAGTAAAAACGTGACGAACCAACATCACCTTGACGACCCGCTCGACCACGAAGCTGATTATCAATACGGCGCGATTCGTGACGCTCAGTACCAATAATATGCAATCCGCCTGCCGCCAATACGGCCTTGTGTCGAGACTCCCAATCTGATTTCAATTGACTTATTTGAGTTTCGGTCGCACCCTCACCCAAATCAGCCAACTCAGTTTGAAGGTTGCCGCCCAATACGATGTCTGTACCACGGCCAGCCATATTGGTTGCTATCGTAACAGCACCCGCACGTCCGGCACCTGCCACTATCTCAGCTTCCCGCTCATGGTGCTTAGCATTAAGAACATTATGCTCGATGCCCACTTTATTCAGATAACTTGAAAGCAATTCAGAGTAATCAATTGACGCCGTACCAACTAAAACCGGACGCCCTTGCTTAACAATCTCCTCGATATCCTTAACGATCGCCTCAAACTTTTCTTGGGTTGACATATAGATCAAATCATTATGATCTTTACGCTGCACAACTTTGTTGGTCGGAATAACAACAACAGTTAATCCATAAATTTGCTGGAATTCGTACGCTTCAGTATCAGCCGTCCCGGTCATCCCAGACAGTTTCTCATACAATCTAAAATAATTCTGGAACGTGGTGGAGGCAAGGGTTTGACTCTCTGCTTGAATCGCAACACCTTCTTTAGCCTCTACAGCCTGATGAATACCTTCAGACCAACGACGCCCAGCCATTGTTCGACCAGTATGCTCATCAACAATAACTACCTGACCGTCCTGAACCACGTAATCCACATTCTTTTTGAAGATAACATGCGCACGCATAGAGGCATGGACATGATGCAGAAGAGCCAAATTGGACGCAGAATAAAGACTATCACCTTCTTGAAGCATATCTTGCTCTACCAGCCACGCCTCAACGAACTGATGACCATCTTCTGTCAGCTCAATATTTTTCTGAGCCTCGTCAAAAGTGTAATGCCCAACTGCAACTTCTTCGGCACCTTCAACCTCTTCCTCTTGCTTTATTAGCAAAGGAATCAGCTTATTGATTTTTTCATATTGCTCAGAACTGTCTTCAACGGCGCCAGAAATGATTAAAGGCGTACGCGCCTCATCAATCAAGATCGAGTCAACTTCATCGACCACCGCAAAGTTAAGATCACGCTGCACACGATCTTCCATTCTGAAAACCATGTTGTCACGCAGATAGTCGAAGCCAAACTCGTTGTTTGTGCCGTACGTGATATCGCTCAAATACGCCGCTCGCTTTTCTTCTTTCTCCTGGCCAGCAAATACAACGCCGACACTTAAATCAAGAAACTCATACAATGGGCGCATCCAGTTTGCGTCACGCTTCGCAAGATAATCATTCACAGTAACTACGTGAACACCTTTTGAAGTTAACGCATTCAGATAAACAGCCAAAGTTGCTACCAGGGTTTTACCTTCACCAGTACGCATTTCAGCGATTGATCCCTTATTGAGAACCATGGCACCAATTAGCTGAACATCAAAATGTCGCATCCCCATGATTCGCTTACTGGCTTCTCGCACGGTTGCAAAAGCCTCAGGGAGAAGTGCATCTAACTCCTCTCCTTTATCTAGACGCGACCTGAACTCTGATGTCTTAGCCATAAGTTCATCATCATTTAGGGAGGAGAATGCCTCTTCTAGTTGATTGATCTGATTAACAACTTTTTTGTATTTTTTAACTTCTCGGTCATTCTTTGTACCGATAACTTTCTTAATGACTGTTCCTAGCATCTTATTTCAACGTCGCTAAATTTATAGTGGTTAGAGTTTAACATGGTAATGTGGGGCAAAACATGAAATAACAAGTGTATAGACACAAAAAAGCCAGACTTTAGTCTGGCTTTTTTGTGTCTATACAACTGACTGCATATTTTGCAGTCAATTAATTTGCCGCTACAGGCTCAACAAAAGAAATAGGCATCTCTTGCGCTTCATCTTCAAAGGAAACATATTCCCAAGCATCTTGACGCTCAAGTAAAGCAAGCAACAATTTATTATTTAACGCATGACCCGACTTATGAGCTTTGTACTCACCAATTAAGCTATGGCCTAACAAGTACAAGTCACCGATTGCATCTAGCACTTTATGCCTAACGAGCTCATCTCTATAACGAAGCCCTTCATCGTTCAACACTTTGAAATCATCAAGGACAATCGCGTTATCCATATTGGCGCCACGAGCCAAATCGTTATTCTTAAAATACTCTAGATCTTTCATAAACCCAAACGTACGGGCACGACTGATTTCTTTTACAAACGTCGTCGTAGAAAAATCTATTGATGTATTTTGAACATCCTCACCAATCGCAGGGTGATCAAAGTCGATGGTAAACGATAACCTAAAGCCTGAATGTGGCTCCAAAATGGCATATTTATCACCTTCATCAACTCGTATAGGTTTAGTAATACGAATGAACTTCTTCGGTGCATCCTGCTCTTCGAGGCCAGCCGACTGCAACAAGAAGACAAATGGACTGGCACTGCCATCCATCAATGGGATTTCACTAGCGCTAACCTCAACATAGGCATTATCAACACCCAAGCCAGCCATTGCTGACATAAGATGTTCAACTGTACTTATCTTAACGTCCCCAGAACACAGAGCAGTAGCAAAGTTCGTTGAGCCAACAGCGCGAGCATCGCCGACTATTTCTAAAGGCGGCTCAAGATCTGTCCGCACAAATACAATACCAGTATTAGCTGGAGCTGGCTTAAGTGTTAAATACACTTTTTCACCAGAGTGCAAACCAACCCCGGTAGCGCGGATAATATTTTTCAGTGTGCGCTGACGTACCATTCTTTTCCTACAGTTTCATTACAGACAGTTAATTAATGAGAATATTATCAACTATCTAATTTTTATACAATTCAAAGCCATTAATTTGCGTAATTTTTACGCAAATTAATCAGCTTGACGACGCAAGAACGCAGGGATATCTAGATATGACAACTGATCCTCCGCCCCCTTCGATGACTCTTGAGTTTTTTCACTCACCTTAGCCTGAACATCTTCCGAAGAAGTCGCTTCTTCTTTTTGCACAACAGAAGCTGTCACGACAGGCTTTGACACTGTCTCGACCACAGGAGTAGCACCGGAAGAAGTAGGAGCCTGACTAGAAACCGACTTAGCAGCGGACACATCACCCACAGCCACTTTCATTTCAACATTCGAACTATTACCTTCCAAACCAGTCGCGACCACAGTCACACGCATTTCATCTTCCACAGAAGGGTCAATAGCACAACCAATTACGACGGTTGCATCTTCAGATGCATACTCTTCAATGATTCCACCTACTTCAGTAAATTCAGAAAGCCCGACTTCTTCGTTCGCCGTAATATTAACCAGCACCCCACGGGCACCTTTTAAATTAATATCTTCAAGCAAAGGGTTGTGTATTGCCGCTTCTGCAGCAACACGAGCACGATCCTCACCAATTGCAGCACCAGTCCCCATCATTGCCATCCCCATTTCGGACATAACCGTCTTAACGTCTGCAAAGTCAACGTTAATCAAACCAGGGCGCATAATAAGGTCTGTAATACCTTGAACAGCGTTAAACAAAACATTGTTTGCTTCACCAAACGCCTTCAAAAGAGAAATATTTTTTCCTAATACAGGAAGTAAACGCTCGTTGGGGACCGTAATAAGAGAATCAACATTCTCCCGCAATTCTTGAAGCCCAGCATCAGCCACTTTTGCACGACGACGACCTTCAAAAGGAAACGGTTTAGTGACTACTGCAACAGTAAGAATCCCCAAATCTCTCGCTACTTGCGCAATAACAGGGGCCGCACCCGTTCCGGTACCTCCACCCATGCCTGCTGTAATAAATACCATATCAGCCCCTGTAAGGAGCTGAGTGATTTTTTCCTGATCCTCTAAAGCTGAGTCACGCCCTACTGACGGATTAGCCCCCGCTCCAAGCCCCTTAGTAACGGTAGTACCAAGCTGCAAGGTAACACCCGAATCCAATCCCATCAAAGCTTTTGAATCGGTATTGGCACAGATAAATTCCACGCCTTCTAGTTGATTTTCCAACATATGACGAACTGCATTACCGCCACCACCACCAACACCAACAACCTTTATGACAGCATTGTCGGATAAATTTTCATCTGCTAAATCAAACACATTCATGGGCGACACGCTCCTAAAAATCTGCTGCCAAAATGACAATTATTAAATATAACTTTGAAACCAATTTTTTACTTTATGCCAAGCTTTCGCTGCACTGAAAGACGGCTTGATTTCATCACTGCTATAATCTTGTGAATTTCTACTATTTCCAGCCCTCAAAACATTTGAAGGTTCAGCACTTACTTCATCCATTCCAGCATTTCCATTTGCTAATAAACCAACACTTGTCGCATACATAGAGTTGTCGACAATTTCCGAAATCCCTTTAATCCTAGCAGGTGTTGCCAATCGAACAGGCATATCAAAGATACGCTCCGCAAGCTCGACAGCACCTTCCATCAATGCCGTACCACCCGTTATAACTATTCCAGCAGGAATACGCTCAGCGAAACCACTTCGCTGTAACTCATCATAAATAAGCTGATAAATTTCTTCGTATCTTGCCTCTACCACCTCTGCCAATGCATGTCGTGATATTGAGCGAGACTGACGATCACCTACACTTGGTACATCTATCACCTGATCAGCAGAAGCTAATGATGATAATGCGCACGCATATTTAATTTTTATATCTTCTGCGTGAACAGTTGGCGTTCGCAACGCCATAGAAATATCATTAGTTACTTGATCACCTGCGACTGGCACGACAGACGTATGGTGCAATGCACCATCAACCCAAACAGCAATGTCTGACGTTCCCGCACCTACATCAACAAGGCAGACACCAAGCTCCTTCTCGTCTTCACTCAAACTCGTATCGCTGGCTGCCAACTGCGACAAAATAACGCCATCAACACCCAAACCACACTTCTTAATGCACTTTTCAACGTTCATGACGGCGTTTGCTGCGCCAGATACTAGGTGAACATTTGCCTCCAAACGCACACCAGACATCCCTAAAGGATCTCTAATACCTTCTTGAGAGTCGATTTGAAACTCTTGCGGCAAAACATGAAGAAGACGCTGATCTGATGAGATTGGTACTGCTTGCGCAGCATCGATTACTCGCTCAATGTCCTCTTTTTGAACTTCTCCGTCCTTAACCGCAACAATACCATGAGAGTTTTGGCTTCGAATATGACTTCCAGCAACACTGACATAAACCGAGTGAATATTACAGCCAGCCATCAACTCTGCTTCTTCTACAGCTCTTTGAATAGACTGAACTGTAGATTCAATATTAATAACAACACCTCTTTTCATGCCTTTAGCAGGGTGAGTACCAATACCAACAATTTCAACGTCACCATCATCAAGCATCTCGCCTACTACACAAGTAACCTTTGATGTGCCAACGTCTAAGCCAACTATCATTCAACCTTCCTAGCTCTAGCTAAATCGCAACTTTTATACATATCTGAAAGCAACATGTAAGCCAAATTTATAATTTTTTGTTCCATTGCACCGATACTCCATGAGGATACCGAGCATCAACTAACAAAATATTCTTTATTTTACCTGATAAATCACTTTTATACACGGCAATAAATCGCTGTAAACGTTCTAAAACCTTGTCTCGACCAAGTTTTACATATACACCGTTTTGAAACTTGATATTCCAAGCGCCACGCTCCTCAAGAACCAACTCTTTGATCCTTAATTTAGAGTTTGACAACATTTGACTCATCAAACCAAACTGGTCTAATGCAATTTGACTACTCGCATCCGGCCCCTCTAAATTCGCCAGTGGCAGAATTTCACCGTTTTTTGGTGCAATCACCTCCCCGTTAGAGGTAATAACCTGCCTAGAATTCCAATGCGCTATTGGTTTATGCTCACTGACCTCAACAACAATTTTGTCTGGCCAAACCTTGCGAATTCTTACACTTTCAACCCACTCTGGCGACAGCGCAACGCTCTCAGCCCGCTCTAAAGACAAAGTCAACAGACTCTCTCCAAGCAAAACACTGTAAGCAAATTGAAGCTGTTGTCGATCCGCGTTAATTAGATCCCCTGCGATTTCAATGCTCTTAACTGCAAACCAACGTTCATTGGGCGCACTGTCTTTCTCTCCCTGAAAAACAGCGAACACAATGAGCGAAATCGCTCCAATCAATGCCGCTAAACGCATTTTTTAGACACCGTTAGTTGAGCTCCATGCAGAGTTTAATATTCTTTCAACTAGGTCTTGGTATTTCATGCCAGTAGAGGCCGCCGACATAGGAACTAGACTGTGAGACGTCATTCCCGGAGAAGTATTTACCTCAAGCACAGAAAAGTGACCATTCATCCGTCGCATTACATCGACTCGCCCCCATCCCTCACAACCAACAGCTTTATAAGCCTCAAGAGACAAAGCCTTAAGTTGTGACTCTTCTAAATCACTTAATCCACAGGGAAGCAAATACTCGGTATCGTCAGCCAGATACTTAGCATCATAATCATAAAGCTGATGATCTTCAGACGGTTTTAAGCCAATGACAGGATAAACTTCATCATCAATAATGGTCACTGTAAATTCAGGACCCTCAATAAATTCTTCTACCAAAATATCCGAATCGTACTTAAGAGCATCTTCGAGAGCGACACGCAATTGGTCAGCATTTTCAGCTTTACTAATGCCTAAAGTGGAGCCTTCACGGGATGGTTTTACGATCACTGGATATTCAAGCTGACGCTCTATGGATTCGATGGAAACCTTACCTGCACCTGATATGTACTCCGGCGTGGGGATTCCCATTCCTATCCATAACTTTTTCGTCATCAATTTATCCATCGCTAAAGCACACGCAAGTTGACGACTTCCTGTATATGGCTTTGACAATAAATCTAATACAGCCTGTATATGACCATCCTCTCCATCACCACCATGCAAGGCAATAAAAGCAACATCAAATTTCTCAGCAGTTAACTGGGCTATTGGATCACTGTTTCGCTGCTCACCAAACAAATCAATGCCAAACGCATCGTACCCTTTCCCTATAAGAGCCTCTAGTATCAAGCCTCCAGACTCAAGAGAAACCTCTCTCTCAGCACATTTACCACCATATAGAACCGCAATACGAGCATCTTGTAATTTCATTAATTTATCACTCCTGTTGCAGCAAGCTTACGAGAAATAACACCTATATTCCCAGCTCCTTGAGTAATCAACAAATCGTCATCACGCAACACATTAGCTAAAATAGACTGTAACTCGCTTTCATCACGGACATGAATAGGATCAACATTTCCTCGCATCCGAATGCTACCACAAAGAGATTTACTGTCCGCTCCGCTAATAGGCGTTTCACCCGCAGCATATACATCTAGCAAAATCAACACATCCACTTTAGATAAAACACGCACAAAGTCCTCATAGAGATCTCGCGTGCGAGTGAAGCGATGAGGCTGATACACCATGACCAAACGCTTATCTTGCCAACCATCTCGTATTGCATTAACCGTCGCTAACACCTCACTAGGGTGATGTCCGTAGTCATCAACAAACATAACCTTACCGCCCGATGATAATTCAAGGGGATCCATCTCTTGAAATCTTCGCCCAACACCTTCAAATCCCATTAACCCAGCCTGAATAATTTTTGGGTCCACCCCTAAATCACTCGCAACTGCGATCGTCGCCAATGCATTTAAGACATTATGTTTACCCGGCATAGGCAATCGAATCCTAATTGGCTCCCCTTCAGGCAGGTGTGCTAGAAATTCACAGTAGCGCCCTGATTGCTTGATATCAGTAGCGTAAAAGTCCGCCTCACTCTCAATACCGTAGGTCAAAACCGGACGACTCAATTCAGGCAAAATCGACCGCACATTTTCATCATCAATACACAAGACAGCCAATCCGTAAAATGGCAAATTATGTATAAATTCAATAAATGTGCGCTTTACCTGTTCAAAGTCCCCTTGATACGTGTCCATATGATCTTCATCAATATTAGTCACAATCACCGTTTGTGGCTGCAAGTGCAGAAACGATGCGTCACTTTCATCAGCTTCAGCAACAAGGTATTTACTGCTGCCAAGTTGAGCATTGGTGCCAGCACTTGTCAGCTTCCCACCAATTACAAACGTGGGAGCATCTCCTGTTGCCGTTAAAATTGACGACATTAAGCTCGTCGTTGTCGTTTTTCCATGAGTACCTGCAACGGCAATACCATGGCGATAGCGCATCAATTCAGCGAGCATTTCAGCTCGTCTTACGATAGGAATTCGATGCTCTTTCCCCCATTTTATTTCAGGGTTCTCCTCATTTATCGCTGTAGAAACGACAATAACGTGAGCATCGAACACATTCTCTTCTTTGTGCCCGATGTAGACACCGATACCCATATCTTCCAAACGTTGCGTAGTAGAGCTTGTTTTAATATCCGAGCCAGAAACTTGATACCCTTGATTATGAAGAACCTCAGCGATTCCACACATACCAACACCACCAATACCGATAAAGTGCACCTTTTGAATTCTACGCATTGCAGGAATATCGTATTGAAATTTATTTTCATTCATTATTTTGCATACCTTAAACAGTTCGACACTACATTCTGAGTAGCATCAGGCAAAGCAAGCCTTTTTGCACTCTCGCCCATTTCTTTTAACTTATCCTGATCCGTTACAACGGATTGAAGTAATTTTGCGACTGTCGGAACATTTAAATCAGACTGCGGCAACAAAAATGCACCGCCGAGCTTTGATAAATGTTTCGCATTTTCTGTTTGATGATCATCAATAGCATGAGGAAAAGGAATTAAGATAGACGGCAGACCAGCGACAGCAAGCTCACTTACTGTCATAGCCCCAGCACGACAAACAACGATGTCCGCCCAATAATAAGCTTGAGCCATATTCTCGATATAAGGTTCGACGCGAGCACTTTCAATTCCATGATTTTGATAGGATAACTGAACTTCATCAATGTTGTTTCGTCCAGTTTGATGCCAAACATCAAGTCGCTCACTTCCCTGCCATTCAGCCAAAAACTCCGGAATCAACTCATTAATTGCTCTTGCACCCAAGCTACCGCCTACAACCAGTAACTTTAAAGGACGCGAAACATTCGAACGAGCGGCTCGCACATCTTGACTTAATATATCGTCTCTTACTGGGTTTCCTACAGTCAATGCAGCTGGAAGAGCCCCATCAAATGCCTGTAACTTAAGCGTAGCTACTTTCGAAAGTAACTTATTTGTGGTTCCTGCAATCGCATTTTGCTCGTGGATAACAAGCGGAATACCTAACATTTTAGCAGCCACGCCGCCAGGTCCTGCGACAAAACCTCCCATTCCAAGAACGACAGAAGGTTTTAAAGTGCGCAATATAGCGACGGCCTGACCAATGGCATGAAGAACTTGAAAAGGTGCTTTTGCGAGCCCCAACAACCCTTTTCCTCTAACACCTTTGATCGAAATAACCTCTAATGGGATATTGTGTGCTGGCACAATACTTTCTTCCATCCCACCTTTCGAACCTAGCCAGACAACTTTAAACCCCAACTGACTAAAGCGATTCGCACACGCGAGAGCAGGGTATATATGCCCACCTGTACCGCCCGCCATAATAACAACCGTTCTTTCCTGACTCACTCTAACACCTTACCCTCATGCTCTGATGTATCTGCCGCTTGACTCTCGTTGATCACGTCAGATTCAACATTCGACAACTTATTTTCAATATCCACCCGCGCGACGACAAAAAGAGACCCAAGCGTAATAATCAAGCTACTGCCGCCGTAACTAATAAGAGGCAACGTCAGTCCTTTTGTTGGTAGGAAGCCCGTATTTACCCCCACATTAATAATCACTTGAGCCAGTATAAGAATTGCGAAACCAAAGCACATGTATCCCGCGAACGGCCTTGCGTGCAACAAAGCGCGATGACCAATCTTAAAAATTCGCGACACCAGCACCGCAAAAAGACACAGAAGAAGCACTCCACCCAATAAGCCAGTCTCTTCAACCCAAATAGAAAAAACGAAATCGGTATGCGCTTCTGGCAAGTAACTTAATTTTTGTACACTGTTCCCTAGACCGAGCCCAAACCACTCTCCTCGACCGTAAGCAATTAATGCCTGACTGAGTTGATAACCATCATTGAAAGGGTCAGCCCAAGGATCTACAAAATTCATTAAGCGTTTAACACGATAGCTTTCAGAGAATGCCAACCCAGCCATAACCAACACAGCCATAATAACGATAGCGATAAATTGATAGACAGGAGCTCCGCCGATAAAAAGAAGCGCGATTACAGTTCCAATCAGCACCACAGAAGCACCGAAATCAGGCTCCATCATTAAGAAAATCAGAAAAAGTGACGTCAAACAAAGAGGCAAAGCAAATCCGATAAGGTTCTCTCTAACACGCTCAGCTCGTCGAACAAGGTAGCCTGATACATAAACTACCATACACACCTTCGCTACCTCTGAAGCTTGTAGATTGAAAACAATTAAATTAATCCAGCGTCGACTGCCATTCACGGTTTTACCTATTCCAGGCATTAAAACCAACACCAACAAGATCAACGAGAGAAGCATCATAAATATGCCCCATTTCTGAAGGTTATGCGTTGGTATTTGCAACATCATAAACCCAAATGAGACACCAATAATCAGATACAAAATCTGACGGCCCATAAAAAAATATGGGGTATTATGAATCGACTCTGACACCGAAATCGATGCACTGGCTACCATAACGATACCCAATGCCAAAATTGCTACAAGCGACATAACAAACCACACATCAACCCGCCCAATCTGAGAAGCGGTTAATGGTTCAAATATGTCGCTGAGCTTAATCCTCATAATGCTTCGACCAACTCCACGAAGTGCTCGCCTCGCTCTTCAAAACCTTTATACATATCAAAACTCGCACAGGCGGGAGAGAACAAAACAATATCACCTTGCTGAGAAACATCATGTGCCATTGACACCGCAGAATCCAAACCCTCAACAAATTCACACTTTACTGAGTTCGAAACAACTTTTGAAATATTCGTGGCATCCTTACCAAATAAAACAACTTGCTTCACAAACTTATCGATAGGCACAGAAAGTGGAGAAAAATCAGCATCTTTTCCTATACCACCCGCAATTAAGATAATATTTTTGTTTTTCAAACTTCCTAATCCAGAAAGCGCGGCCAGAGTCGCTCCAACATTCGTCCCTTTTGAGTCGTTTATGTAGGTCACATCATTAACAACTGAAACCGTTTCACATCGATGAGGTAACCCTTTAAATTCATAGAGTGCCTGAGCAATTGCCGGCGCCTCAATATCAATACCGAGCAAATCAAGAATTGATAATGCCGCCAAAACGTTCGCATAGTTGTGAACACCCTGCAAAGCAATTTCAGATGAGTGATATAACGGCTTTACTCCCTTTGACAACCAAACACCCTGATCATCGGGCAACAGACCAAACTCTTTAAGGTCAGGGCTTCCTGTAGTAAAGGCTCGAACAGGAGTATCTTGAGCCAACAGAGGCGCTGTAAGTATATCTTGCTTATTACATACGGCAGATTTACAACCTCGATAAATGCGCTGCTTGGCACGCTGATAGGAATAGAGGTCATCATAGCGATCCATATGATCTTCACTGACGTTGAGCATACAAGCAACATCTGCTTTTAAAGCATGTGTCGTTTCCAACTGAAAACTAGACAACTCTAGAACGTAATAGTCCGCTTCGTGAGACAATACATCCAGCGCCGGAAGCCCTAAATTCCCTCCGGCCTGCGCCCTTTTACCCACCGACTTCAATAAATATTCAACCAGCGTGGTTACTGTGCTTTTCGCGTTTGAACCTGTTATAGCGATAAAAGGCACATCGACATATTCAGCAAAAAGGTCAATATCCCCCCTCATCGCTACACCTTGATCGGCCAAGGTCTTCAACACTGGTGTAGATAAAGGCACACCGGGACTAACATACAACTCTGTCACCCCTAGACGCAAAAGAGGCTCAAGCGACCCCGTAAATATACGAGTATTGTCACAAAATGTTTTGACTTCATCCAACCCTGGCGGGTTTTCTCTGGAATCCACAATAACGAAATCAATGCCTTTCTCTGCTAAAAACTTGGCACATGAAACACCTGACTTACCAAGCCCAACTACTGCCCGAACCTTATCAGATCCAATTAAACCCATGCCAACCTCTTTAACGTACTTTCAACGTAGCAAATCCAACGAGAACCAAACAGACTGTGATAATCCAAAACCGAACGATTACTTTAGGTTCAGCCCATCCTTTCAATTCAAAGTGATGATGGATTGGTGCCATACGAAATATACGTCGTTTCGTCAGTCGATAAGATGCAACTTGTAATATGACAGAAACCGTCTCCATTACAAAAACGCCCCCCATGATAAACAGAACAAGCTCTTGTCGAACAATGACCGCAATCACTCCCAATGCAGCCCCTAACGCCAGCGCACCAACATCCCCCATAAATATTTGAGCGGGGTAGGTATTAAACCAAAGAAAACCCAATCCAGCTCCGACAAGTGCTGCACAAAACACAATGAGTTCACCAGCGCCTTCAACATAGGGAATCAGCAAATAATCTGCGAATCGAATATTACCAGTAAGATAAGCAAAGACACCTAACGCACCACCCACTAGAACCGTCGGCAAAATAGCTAAACCATCTAAGCCATCAGTCAAATTAACCGCATTACTCGTTCCAACAATAACAAAATACGTGAGCACAACAAAAAACACACCCAGAGGAATGGCAACATCTTTAAATAGTGGAACAATGAGCGATGTTTCAGCGGGTGTAGAAGCTGTCATATATAGATACAGCGCTGCAGCTAATCCAAACACACTTTGCCAAAGATATTTCCATTTAGCGGGCAAGCCACGTGGGTTTTTCTCAACAACTTTGCGATAGTCATCCACCCAGCCGACCAAGCCGAATGCCAACGTCGTCAACACAACTACCCATATATACTGGTTTGTTAGATCACCCCAAAGTAATGTACTAATACAGATTGAAAAAATAATCAGCGCGCCGCCCATTGTCGGCGTACCCTCTTTACTTAAATGGGTCTGTGGTCCATCTGATCTCACCGCCTGACCAATCTGTAGCGTTTGCAATAAACGGATTACTCGCTTCCCGATAAGCAAGGAAATAAAGAGCGCAGTCAGAACGCCCAAAATAGCCCTTAAGGAAAGGTAATTAAACACAGAAAAAAAAGTGAAGTACTTACTTAAGTAAGCCGTTAAAAAAAGTAGCATTTTAGGACAATTCCTAGATTTTTATAGCGTTTACAATATCGTCCATCTTAGAAGACCGTGAGCCTTTCACCAAGACAGCATGTTCATTATTTAAGGTTAACAAAAACCGCGCGAGACTTTCTTTCGTTGCGTAAACGCGTCCTTCTTTTCCCGCTTTTTCAAATTCGTCGGCTGCCATTCCAGCAACTGGCCCAACAGCCAAAACGTGATCTATACCGGCCTCAGCCGCATATCGCCCAAGATTCCGATGAATACTCTCTTCCTTATCTCCCAACTCACCAAGCGCTCCCAACACCAACCACTTTGTGGGTTTATCTTGCATCGCAAGCACATCAATGCCAGCTTCAACAGAAGTTGGGCTGGCATTGTAACAGTCATCAATCAAGAGAACGTTATTTTTCGTCAAGCCAAATTCCATTCTTCTTGGGACGACAACTGCTTTTGAAATACCCGCCAATGCATCATTAAAGGATACACCAGCAGCCATCATAGCCAGCATGACAGCCAAAGCATTATAAATTTGGTGTTTGCCCGGAGATGGCACAGTTACCAAAGACGCCTGCCCCATAAAGTGAACAGTACAAGTAGATGCATTTGCCCCAAGAACTAAATTTGACGTGTAAATATCCGCACGTGAATCAAGCAACGAAAAACTAAAAACTCTACGAGAGCCCGCAATATTCCGCCAATAATCAAAAAATGGATCATCGAAGTTCAAAACAATAGCTGATGACGGAAGTGAAAACGCAATCAAATTGCCTTTTTCCTTTGCAATCGCCTCTGTTGTACCAAAACCCTCTAAATGACTGCCACTTGCATTTGTTAAAATGACAACATCTGACTGAATCGTTTTGGAAAGAATCTCGATTTCACCGGGGAAACTGGTGCCCGCTTCAATAACAGCATAATCATGAGTATTTTCTATCTGAATAAGCGTCTGGGGCACGCCAATTTGGTTGTTATAATTACTTTGGGTCTTGAGCACACTTCCGAATTCACTCAAAGACTGAGCCAACCAATCTTTTACACTGGTTTTTCCATTACTGCCCGTAATCCCAAACACACAGCCCTGAAACTCCAGACGCAAATACTGCGCGATCGCTTGATACGCTTTCAACGTATCCTGAACAACTACTCGCGGCTCAACTAACGAATCAAAACTCGCATCAACTACAACACCACCCGCACCCTGAGACATTGCATTGACAACGAAAGCGTGCCCGTCAAAATTTTCACCGCGCAACGCCACAAAAAGCTTTCCAGAAAGATCCTCTCTAGAGTCCGTAGAAACATCTGATACAACACAGTCTTCTCCGAATAGAACACCGCCACAAAGATTTGCAATATGAGATAACTTAAGTTTTTTAAGCATATTTTTTCAGAGCGCTTAACGCCTCTTCTTTATCATCAAAGTGATATTTCACACCATTAACGTCTTGATACGTTTCATGGCCCTTTCCTGCGATCAGCACAATTTCGTTACTCGACGCAGAGAGAATCGCATGCTCAATAGCGTTCCGACGATCCTTATCTACAATCACCTTCTGCCTTTCGATTTCTGAAATACCCTTTAACGCATCCTGAATAATATCATCTGGAGATTCTGTCCTTGGGTTATCCGTGGTCAATATAATTTTGTCGGCATTCTCAAATGCGGCTTGCATCATTTGAGAACGCTTTCCTTTATCCCTATCACCACCACAACCAAATACACAAGTAACCGGAGCATTCGAATGAACAGACAGAGCTTTTAATGCGACAGACAGCGCATCAGGCGTATGTGCATAATCCACCAGAACGACAGGCGTTTTCGCTGTACTCTCAAGCAACACCTTTTCCATCCGACCGGGAGCGCCCTTAAGCTCATTAAGTGCTGATATCAACGCCAGCTTATTTTCGGTTAACGGCCAGACTGACGCCAATGCACCCACAGCATTTTCAACATTGAATTCCCCCATAAGAGGCAACTCAACCTCATAATGGGCCTCAGCAACAGAAAGAGTAAAAGTGCAACCTGCCGCATGGTAAACCACATTGCTTATTGCAAAATCATCCTCAGATCGCTCCCCGTAATACAGTCTTTCACCATTCGCTTTTTCACTCATGAAGTTATAGTAATCAGATTGACTACAGAAAATCGCGCGTGCCACTGACGGAAGGCGGAATAATTTACGCTTAGCCTCAGCGTAATTCTCCATTGAGCCGTGATAATCGAGGTGGTCCTGAGACAGGTTCGAAAATATTGCTGTATTAATAGCCACTCCGTTAACTCTATTTTGATCTAAAGCATGAGATGAAACTTCAAAAGCAACTAAGTCAACACACTCTTTTTCGAACCGAGCCAACGTTTTTTGCAACGTAAGCAGATCTGGCGTAGTTTGTTTCGCTTCGCGCAGACTATTGAGCTTCCCAACACCAAAGGTACCAATAATTGCACTGGTTAAACCTATTGCGTCAGCAAGTTGAGCAACGTAAAAGCAAATAGAAGATTTTCCGTTTGTGCCCGTGACGGCTATTAGGTGACGTGGCGCTTTCCCTATCGACTGTTCTACAAGCGCTTTTAAGAAAGCATAAACATTGTCAGAGGCGATGACGTTCAACGAACCATTTCGATTCTGAAAAATCTCTTTTCCAACATTAGATGGAACAATGGCATACTTACACCCCTGTTTTTCAACAGCATCAAGATAATCCCACCCATTGCTTTCTACACCCGGCAAAGCGACAAAAAGCGTCTCAGAGGACACCTTTCTACTGTCTGTTTCCACATTAGTTAGCGGATAATTTAAGTCTTCAAACCGACCATCAAGCGATAGAAAGCGTTCAAACTCGCTAAGTTGAAACATCCAATTACCCTCCCTGCGCTAGTCGATATGGCACCTTTGGCTCTAGTCGAACTTCCCGTAGACCCTCGGGTAGATCAGGCGTCACATTCAGTGTGGTTAACGCACCTTCCATCACACGCGAAAACACAGGTGCGGCAACTTCACCGCCGTAATATTTTCGCCCTTTGGGGTCGTTCACAATGACAACCATTGCAAGACGCGGGTCAGAGGCAGGAGCAATACCTGCAAAAATGGCATTGTATTGGTCGTATTCGTAGCCCTGAGAACCCACCCTGTGAACAGTACCTGTTTTGCCCGCTACGCGATAACCAGGGATACGAGCACGCTTACCTGAGCCCCTCAAGACAACAGATTCCAGCATACTAACGACTGATTTAGAGACATTTGGCGGTAACACCTGCTTCCCTTCGAGCGGCAGCTCTTGCTTGAGTAAGGTAACAGGAACTTTATAGCCATCATTAGCAAGCACCATATAAGCTTGAGCTAACTGAAGCGTGGTTACCGACAGACCGTAACCATATGATAACGTCGCAATTTCAGCTGGATGCCACTTAGGTCGTGAGGGTAATACACCTGTGGCCTCCCCAGGAAAACCAATACCAGCAAGAGAGCCGATACCCAGCTCATAGTCTAAATTCCACACTGTATCTTGAGGCAGTGACAGCGTGATTTTTGACGTCCCCACATTACTGGATTTTACCAAAACGGTTTCTAAATCGATCTTACCGTAATTACCCAAATCTCGTATTGTTTGTCTACCAAACCTCAAGTAGCCTGGGTGAGTATCAATAATCGACTCAGTTGTGTACTGACCAGATCTCAGTGCCGCGGACACAGTGAACGGTTTCATCGTTGAGCCTGGCTCAAATAGATCAATAACAGCTCGGTTACGCAACTGATCATATTCTAGAGTAGATCGGTCGTTTGGGTTATAAGAAGGTTGATTCACCATAGCGAGAATTTCGCCCGTTTTTACATCCAGAATAACCGCTGAAGCCGACGCTGCTCTATTTTGAGTCACTGCAGCTTTAAGCTCTCGATACGCAAGATATTGAAGACGAAGATCAATACTCAGTTCGATATTCTCACCTGGGTGTTCTGGCAAATCTTGACCAATACGAAGTATTTCATTCCCTTTTAAATCTTTGAGATAGGATCTTTTACCGGGAGTACCCTGCAAACTGCTTTCATATGCAAGCTCCAGTCCTTCCTGACCTTTATCATCAATACCGGTAAAACCAACGACATGCGCCGTCACTTCACCAGAAGGGTAAAACCGCTTATATTCTTTACGTTTACTCACCCCAACAACTTTAGCGGCCATTATTTCATCCGCATCTTGAGGTGGAATTTGGCGACGCAAGTACATAAATGCTTTGTTGCGGTTAAACTCAAACTTCTCTTGTAACCACGCTCGCCCAAGCCCTGTCACTTTTGCTAACCGATCCATTTCGGCTTGGGGTGTGGTTTTTGCCTTAGGATCTTTTTCAAGCTCCCACAACTTTCTGGGGTTAGCAATTATTGTCCACGTTGGCGTGCTTACAGCAAGCGGCTCGCCATTACGATCAAGTATCATTCCACGTGTAGCGGGTATCGAAACCGTTCGAACTGCTCTCATTTCACCCTGACTTTGCAAAAAATCCTTTTTCACGACAGACAAATAAAACAGACGTCCACCCGCAACAGAAAACAGAACCGCCGCCACTAGGTAGATGAAGTAAATTCGCCATTTATCAGGCCTAAAATGCCCGTTACTTTCATTCATGGTTTAACAATAATTAACTCATTTTGACTTGGTGCATGCATATTTAGCTCTTTCACTGCGGCTTGCTCCAATCGACTTGGTTGAGTCAAAGCACTTTGCTCTAACAGCAACTGCCCCCATACAACCTCTAAATTCACTTCTTCTTTTTTAAGACTTTGTAAGTATGAAAAATCCTTCCGGAATTCGTAGACCTGAACGATCAATACAATGGCAAGCACCACAACAGCAATAACCGACAAGACATACGAAGAAAGCCATTTTTCTTTAGTCACGAATTCGCTCCAACACCCGAAGCACTGCACTTCGAGACCGAACATTACTACTCACCTCATCTTTGGAAGGCTTTGTCGCTTTACCAATGGTCTTAAACTTAATATCCAAATGAGCGTTTTGAATAGGCAAATGACGCGGTAAGTCAGGCCCTTTGGACATTTTTTTCATAAACCGCTTAACGATTCGATCCTCCAATGAGTGGAAGCTGATCACAACCAAACGCCCACCAACCTTCAACGAATCAACCGCAGCTTCTAAACCTTTTTCAAGATCTCCAAGCTCATTATTTATGAATATTCGAATTCCTTGGAACGCCCGGGTAGCAGGGTTTTTTCCTTTTTCCCAAGCGGGGTTAGCTTCTGCAACAATCTTTGATAACTGCGCTGTTGTCGTAATAGGAACCTCGGAGCGTTTTTCACATATTGCTCTTGCGATCCGACGGGAGAAGCGCTCTTCACCAAACTGATACATAACATCCGCTATTTCTTTCTCATCCGCTACAGCGATCCATTCAGCGGCGCTCATCCCTTTATCAGGGTTCATCCGCATATCTAACGGGCCGTCATTCATAAAACTAAAGCCGCGTTCTGCATCATCAAGTTGAGGAGATGACACCCCAAGGTCCATCATAATGCCATCGATTTGTTCCGTGCCAAAAACACTTGGTATGTGCTCAAGCATATTGGCAAAACTGTCTTGTACGATTGAAAACCTCGAGTCTTCAACCTCCAATTTTTTCCCGTATTCGATTGCTACTGGGTCTTTGTCGAACCCTAACAACTGACCGTCTCTCAATTTAGAAAGCACTAATCGGGTGTGACCTCCACGCCCAAACGTCCCATCAACATATTGGCCCGATTCATCGGTAATCAGCATGTCTACCGATTCATTTAGCATGACACTAATATGTTCGTGTTCATTGCTCGTCATAAAGAGATATCCATCATATTGTCTAGTTGAAAATCTTCTAAAGCCGCTTCTGATAAGTATTCATCTCTTTGAGACTCCCACTCTTCGAGGCTCCAGATTTCAATTTTTTTGCCTTGACCAAGCAGTGTTACTTTTTTGTCTAACTTGGCAAAGTCGCGCAGGGGAGCAGGCAGTAACACCCTCCCCGCCTTATCTATTTCTAAATCCGTCGCGTGCCCTACCAGTAAACGCTGCAAGCGCCTCGCCTGAGGTTGAAAACTTGGTAGGCGATCCAATTTTTCTTGTATTTGCTCCCACTCATCTAAGGGGTACAAAAGCAAACATCGAGACGACGGATCAATCGTTACAACAACGTGGCTAGCTTCTTCGCATTCTAATTCATCTCGCAAGCGCGCAGGCAAAGACATTCGGCCTTTGGCATCAACGCTAATTTGATGAATTCCACGAAACACGATCTACAACCCCACTTATCGACACTTTATCCCACAATTTAACACTTTTTGAAAAAAATGGTAAAAAAAATCGTCCAAATTAACAAAATCGATACGAACATAAGTCATAGACTCCTCCCTATAAAGGGACGACCTTTATTATCAATCTGGATAATCAGATTTAATTATATAAAAGCGAGCGATACACAAATTCACGATTAAAATAACCGAGGTAACTTGCAAAACACCGAGGGCAACACGGAACGAGAAAATTAAAACACAAGAAAAAGTTGATTTTGGGGGGGAGCATTAAACTAGATAACAAAAGGGGAAAAGTTTGCAAGCTGGCCGATAAGCCGGGTTCTGTCGTGGACAGCCATTCATCTAATACGTACATCACTGCACGTCTTTAGCGACCTACCCGAACTCAGTGCGGGTCACACCAATGAGCTCCTATTTGGTCTTGCTTCAAGTGGGGTTTACCTTGCCACGAACTGTTACCAGTCGCGCGGTGCGCTCTTACCGCACCATTTCAACCTTACCGGCAGCGAACTGCTTAGGCGGTTTATTTTCTGCTGCACTTTCCGTAGGCTTTCGCCCCCCAGGCGTTACCTGGCACTTTACCCTGCGAAGCCCGGACTTTCCTCCCCCTTTAAAAAGGCGGCGACTGCCTGGCCAGCTTGCGCAGCGCATGTTAATGATTGAGAGACTAAATGCAAGAAAAATAAAACATTCAGCTCAACTTTCAACGTAAAGGCAACCTAAAGTCCACCCTCAAGCCACCAGAGGTAACATTTTTTGCAGAAATAACGCCGCCGTGAGCTTGAACAATCCGCTTAGCAATCGTCAAACCAACACCGTATCCGCCTGTATTCGATTCTCTAGCAGATGAAGACCTAAAAAATGCATGGAAGATTTTTTCCAACATATCTTCAGGCACCCCAGTACCCGAATCGATTATAGACACTAAAGCATAATCCGACTCAACGTCACTGACGATACGTACAGTGCCGTTTTCTCCTGTATAAAAGCAAGCATTCCTCAGAACATTCTCAAGAGCATGCCTTAACTGCAATGCATCTCCAAACAACTCAACAGGCAGCTCACCCTCCTTAACTATTTCAATACCTTTAAGCTGACTTTCAAAGCTTACATCATCGACGATCTCATCAAGCCACGATTGAAAATCAATAGTTTCTTTCTTAAGAGACCCTGCCTCTAATCGAGAAAGAGTCAATACTTGACCGATCAACTCGTCAAGCTCGTGCAGCTCGCGCCGAATTCGGTCGAGATAGCTCTGCTGTGAATCACTACCACGCTTATCTTCTGCAATTGTCAACGCCACTTCAATTCGAGCAAGTGGCGTTCTCAGCTCATGGGAAACATCTCGCATTAAGCGCTCTTTAGAACTAAGCAAAAGATCAATGCGCTCCGCCATGTCGTTAAACTCTCTAGCAAGATCACCAATCATATCGTGCCGTTTGATCAATCCACCTTCCATTCGAGCGTTAGTTTCCCCAAAGCCAAGAGAACGAACCTTTCTCTGTAACCCCAGTAAAGGAGACAGCAGCCAATAACTCAAAATGGCGCTTGATACCAACAAACCCAATACAGAAAAACCTAAAATCACAGCTGGAGCAAGCGGCGGAGGTTCTGGGTGCGAACGATAAATCAGAAGATATTGCGCATCACTAACGCCAATAATTGGCACAAATTGACTTCTAACAAAATCAGAAAATGGTCGACCTAAATCATCAGGCGGCTCTCTTTTACCTTCTTCTTGACGCACATTTTCTGGCAAGACACCTTCTTCTGGGCCTCCCCTAGGATCTCTCGGCAAAGGGCGTAGAAGAGGTCGCCCGTTTTCTTGATAAAGATAGATCCTTCCATTTAGCTCAGCTTCAATATCTCGAACTTTGTCACGTAGAGCCCTGACACCTAGAGCCTCATACTCCTTAACCAAAACAATGCCGATTTCCCCTAAACGTTCATCCGATATTCTATTATTTTGCTCCATCCAATAGACTAAAGAGAAACCTATTGTCACGACCACTACGTTCGACAACAAAACAACCAAAAAAACGCGAAAAAAAGTATTTTTCATCCTTTGAACTTATCCTTAGTCCACTGACTCCACAAATATATAACCAACTCCGCGCACTGTTTTAATCCGAGCATCTCCAGATTTTTGGTTTCCGACCTTTTTACGCAAATTACTGATATGCATATCTAAGCTGCGATCATACATAGTCAACTTTCGCCCAAGCGCTTTCTCAGACAACTCTTGCTTCGTCAACACCTGCCCAGGCACCATGAGCATGCATTCTAACAACGTATATTCTGAGGTCGTTAGATCAACCAGCTCCCCATCCAAATGCACCGTTCGATCTTTACGACGTAATAACACCCCAGACATTTCAATATCCGTCACAGTGTCGTCGTCTTTTTCCTGAGTAGATCGCCTTAATATTGCCTTAATTCGCGCCAATAACTCTCTCGGATTAAATGGTTTTGACAAGTAATCATCTGCTCCCATCTCCAAACCGAGAATGCGATCTATATCATCGCCTTTAGCCGTTAACATTATTACCGGCACTGTGCTTTTCGACCGGATCTGTTTTAACGTATCAAACCCATCCAATTCGGGCATCATGACATCCAAAATAACGATATCAGGCATTTCTTGTGCCATACAATCGAGCGCTTCTCGTCCATTCCAAGCATGGGTTACATCATAACCCTCACCATCAAAGTATTCTTTAATAAGCTCCGACAAGCGCGCATCATCGTCCGCTAATAATAATTTAACCATGCCGATACCTTCATTCCTTACAATTCAAATTTATAGACCATGTTAACGTACTCAAAATAAAAACCCAGCGGCCTTTTCAATGTCTTTACAATTAAGGAAATCGAACTTAAAAGGACAATATTGACGTACACAACAGAGTTGAAACTTGCAGAGAGGCTTAAAACAAACATAAAAAAAGCGTGAATAATTCACGCTTTTTTTTCGATCAAGCCACTTACATTGACAATTACTTAATTTCGATAGCTTGCTCTTCGATGCGAGCCTTCCACTCAGCAGGCCCCGTAAGATGAACGGACGTTCCTTCTGAATCAACCGCTACTGTAACGGGCATATCAACGACATCAAACTCGTAAATTGCTTCCATACCCATCTCTGGGAACGCAACCACATCTGCTTTCTTTATCGCTTTGGAGACCAGATAGGCTGCACCACCTACCGCCATCAAATACACAGCACCAAACTCTTTAATCGCCTCAATGGCTGCCGGTCCGCGTTCCGCCTTACCAATCATACCCAGCAAGCCAGTTTTTTCTAACATAGTGTGGGTGAACTTATCCATACGAGTTGAAGTTGTTGGGCCTGCAGGTCCTACCGCTTCATCTTTCACTGGGTCAACTGGGCCAACGTAGTAAATAAATCGCCCTTTCAGGTCAACGGGCAACTCTTCACCATTCGCAATCATTTCAACCATTTTTTTATGAGCAGCATCGCGACCAGTTAACATTTTACCGTTCAGCAATACCGTTTCACCCGGCTTCCATTCCTTTACTTCTTCAGGTGTGACATCGTTTAAATTAACACGACGAACAGAATCTCCGACTTCCCATGTAATATCTGGCCAGTCATCCAAAGAAGGAGGAACCAGATCCGCAGGTCCAGTACCATCCAGAACAAAGTGAGCGTGACGAGTCGCTGCACAGTTAGGAATCATAGCAACGGGCAAAGATGCAGCATGAGTCGGATAATCCATGATTTTCACGTCAAGAACCGTCGTTAGACCACCTAGACCTTGAGCACCAATACCTAAACTATTTACCGCATCGAAGATTTCTAAACGAAGCTCTTCAACTTTATTTTGTGGGCCTCGCTCTTTTAGCTCATGGATATCAATAGGGTCCATCAACGACTCTTTTGCCATAACCATGGCTTTTTCGGCCGTACCGCCGATACCAATACCCAACATTCCTGGTGGACACCAGCCAGCACCCATCGTTGGGACTGTTTTCTTAACCCACTCAACAATAGAGTCGGACGGATTCAACATCGCCAGCTTAGATTTGTTTTCCGAACCACCACCTTTAGCTGCAACATGAACTTCGACCGTATCTCCAGGCACTATTTCCATATGGATAACGGCAGGCGTATTGTCCTTGGTATTTTTACGAGCACCAGCAGGGTCAGCCAGAATAGAGGCGCGAAGAACATTATCTGGGTTCAAATAGGCACGACGCACACCTTCGTTAATCATATCAGTGACGCTTTTTGAGCTCTCCCACTGAACATTCATTCCGACTTTTACAAAAACCGTCACAATCCCTGTATCTTGACAGATAGGGCGCTTACCCTCAGCACACATGCGTGAGTTGATCAAAATCTGCGCCATTGCATCTTTGGCAGCCTGACTCTCCTCACGTTCGTACGCTTCATGAACGCCTTTAACAAAGTCGATAGGATGGTAATAAGAGATAAACTGCAATGCGTCCGCAACGCTATCTATCAGATCATCTTCTTTAATAATGCTCATGCCTCTCTCCTGCTGAGTATTGTGTTTATTTTAGTGCGAGAATGGTAAAAGATGAATCGCAGCAAAGAAAGAGCTACGCTTAATTTTCAATAAAAATATAGCCTATTCACGAAATAAATATCCTATTTTAGACACAAAAAAGCCCACTTTTATATTTCGCGGGCTTTATTTGGATTCCAAATACAAATAAGAATTACTACTTGTTAGTATTGGTTCCGTTGAGATCCTCATTGATCACCGGGCCAGATACAGAGTACTGCACATATTCCTCCAATATCGAAGCAGTAAATTTCTCACGCTCTTTCAAAGAAGATATTTGCTCTGCCTCCCAGTTAATTAACCGTACAAACACAGAATATTTTGAAATACAGCCATAATCTAAATCCTTGACACTGACACCATGCTGCTCCATCAATCGCAAAGATTGGTCAATAATCTTTTGCCCTTCATATTGATTTGAAGTTGCAACACTTTTCAGTAAACGTTCTATTTGCTGCACGGGGTTTTCGGAAAATCGCGGCTCTTTTGCCGCCGCTCGACTGACCATCAAAAACTTATCAAGCATTTCTTCAGTATGACGCTCTCGCTCATCAACATTTTCGATTACGGCAGTTTCACGCTCAAGCAACCTAATGAAAAGGCTTTTATTCTTAATATCAGAAAATTCCAGATCACGAAGAGACAACTCATTTTCTTGAAGTAGCGCAGTGACCTTGTCATATGCTTCAGTGGCTTTTTCCCCTCCTTTGGCAGCGCTAGATAAAGCATTTCGCAGCTGATGCATAATTTTAGCAGCACGATAGTCTTCTTTAAGTTGAAGATGCTGTTTATAGGCGCCTTGTCGATCATCCAGTTGTGACTGCAAATCCTCAAAGCCTTGCTGCGCTTCCTGCTCTGCACGCAAAGACGTCATTCGAATTTCGTTTTGACTTGCTTCCCATTCTTCGTACGCTTCCGCTCTTGCTCGAAAGGCTTTTTCTATTGCCTCTTCAAAACTTTGCTCTATTCGCGCTCTATCCGCTCGCTCCTGAAGCTCTTCTTGCTCCATTTCCGCCCGAGCATTTCGTTTTTGCGAAAGTAACTCTTTAGCCAACGTAAGCTGTGTCTCGAGATCTTCCATAACGGTTAAAACCGAAACTTCATCAAAATCAAGCAATCGCTCGCTGACTTTATTCCAATATTCGTCATCTTCAAACGGAAGGTCGGGATTACTTGAAGAATACTGATTACGAAGGGTATCTTGAAACTTTCCAGCTTGAGCTCGAAAAGCATTCGCTGCATCAATTACGTTGTCATTGTTTTGAGAGCTAGGATCATCATACGTATAACCCTTACTACCATTGGCTCTTTTTGGCTCTGTCATTACATCATCACTTACACTAATTGATGCCATATCGTTGTCACTTACGGTTTCTTCGCATTTCACTTCGTCATTGATCGGTTGGTCAGCGCGCTCTTGCACTTCCTCTACATCAAGGAGATCATCAGGGAACACGGATTCGGTATCGCCCTTTAACTCTTCTGAGATAGCGTCGTCCATTTTTTCATCAACATCGTTTTGGGAAGGCTGCGCTCCCCAAGATACTGAATCATTTGAGTTACATGACTCAACAGAGGCAGAATCAGCACTCGAACTCTCTGTCACTTCAGCCTCGTCAATCACATCGTCAAGAATCGTTTTAGCATTGGCATACGAACGGCCAGCATCAAACGGCTTTTCAGAAAAACGACGAGAATAAACAGAACCCGTCGGTTCTTGAGCAATCTCATCTTTGGCTCGGCTGTGCTTAGGAATACCGTTCCAACTTACTTTAAACAGCATCATACGATCACACAATTGGTGTGCAGGAATCTCACCTTGATTAAGCCCATTTTGATTAATTAGAGCCTCTGCATGGCGCAATGCCATCTGAGCTTCGGTGACATTGGATGATGTTGCTAAGTTCAGCAGTTTAATAACTTTGCTTATCGCTTTTTTTCGTCGACGCATATTCATGTATCTCGTCCCTATACCTACTATAATTATGAAGATTTAGGTCTCTGGAAAAATTTCGTAACTGAGTTTAGTAGTAAAGTTCACCGCTTGCTTCCGAAACATGCAGGTGATCTTCTAGCAATGTTCTTACTTTCTGCAAAATGTTAGCCAACTCCGAATCAGTATATGGAATTGGGCTTTTTTTTCCCCATATTGGCTCAGGCCAGCAGGCATCGTCTTCAAATCGCGCGACATGATGGAGGTGTAGCTGCGTAACTTTATTGCCTATAGCGGCAATATTTAGCTTATCAGCGGAAAAAGAGTCATGAATAGCCTCCGCTAACAGGCAACTTTCTGCCATCAGAGTCGATCGATCATCTTCGGATAACTGATAGATCTCTTTAACGCCAGCCCGTTTGGGAACAAGAATAAACCAAGGAAATTGACAATCATTTATCACCCGAAGTTCACATAGAGACAATTGCCCTACCAGCACCGAGTCATTCATTAATCGTTCGTCAAGCTGAAACATGTTTTACTTACCTATTTACAAGACTGCCTTTCATAAGCACTATAGCACCTTTAATAGCAATTCACTCACAGAACTTGGAGTCGGTATGCCTGAAATGCAATGCGTTTTGGACGCACAAGCAAAACTTGCTGAATGTCCTAGATGGGACGAACAATCTCAAACGCTATACTTTGTTGATATTGACTCATTTACGTTAAACGCGTTCCACCCGGGCAGCAACAAAACACAATCTAGAGCATTCGATGAAGAAATTGGCTGCTTTTCGCTAGATCAAAATGGCGGCTTCGTTGCGGCCTTCCGCTCTGGCGTATATACATTTGAGTCATTTGATGCAAAGCTAGTACCCTACTGGCTTGCAGATTACGATCAAAAAACCACTCGATTCAATGATGGTCGCTGCGATGCAAAAGGCCGCTTTCTTGCAGGAACAATGTACAGCCCAAAAGATGCGTTTTTAGGTGCTTTACATCAATTTTCAAACAAAACGGAAAACTTACTTGATCAGGCAGCATGGACATCAAACGGTTTGGCTTTCTCCCCTGATAATACCGTTATGTATTACTCAGACACTCCAAACCATATTGTATATAAATTTGATTACAACCTAGATACAGGTGTAGCCTCCAATAAAACAACGTTCATTGAGTTTCCAAGAGGAAAGGGTCGCCCCGACGGAGCAGCAGTCGATACAGATGGCAATTACTGGTCGGCACTATATCAAGGACAGCGAGTTGTAAAAATTAGCCCTGAGGGAGAGATTTTGGCAGAATACCCACTTCCAGCAACATACCCTACAATGTGTGCATTTGGTGGGCCAGAGATGAAAACCCTATATATCACCACTTGCCGAGCCGCACAAAGCGACGAGGAGCTTAAACAGTTCCCCAACGCAGGCGGAATTTTTGCATTAGAAGTTGATGCGACCGGACAATTTGAACCTCGCTTTGCGGGTTAATAAAAGAACATTAAGAGAAGACAAAACATATCATGCGAGCTAGTAACTACCTTTTTTCCACCCTTCGTGACGCCCCTACTGACGCTGTAGTAGCCAGCCACCAACTTATGGTTCGCGCAGGAATGATCCGCCAAATATCTAAGGGTCTCTATACTTGGCTTCCTACTGGATTACGTGTTTTAAAGAAAGTAGAAAACATCGTTCGCGAGGAAATGGAAAAAGCAGGCGCCCTTGAAGTTATGATGCCGGGCGTGCAGCCCGCTGAGTTATGGGAAGAGTCCGGTCGTTGGCAGAAATATGGCCCTGAACTACTTCGCATGAAAGACCGCCATAATCGCGATTACTGCTTAGGCCCAACGCACGAAGAAGTTATTACAGAACTCGCTCGTAATGAATTAACTAGCTACAAACAGCTGCCTATTAATTTTTTCCAAATCCAGACTAAATTCCGTGATGAAGTTCGCCCTCGCTTTGGTGTTATGCGCTCTAGAGAATTCTTGATGAAGGATGCGTACTCATTCCATGCAAACTCAGAGTCACTGCAAGAAACCTACGAAACAATGCACAAAGCTTACTGCAACGTATTTGATCGTATTGGTCTAGATTACCGCCCAGTTCAAGCAGACACAGGAAGTATCGGTGGCGCATATTCTCACGAATTCCACGTTTTGGCTCAATCAGGTGAAGACGATATTGCATTTAGTGATTCCTCTGAATTTGCGGCAAACGTTGAACTTGCTGAAGCCATTTGCACTAAGCAATCGCCCGACGCACCAACTCAAGACATCGCAGAAGTATTGACACCTGACTGTAAAACCATCCAAAAAGTGGCCGATTTTCTAGCGCTTCCGGTTGAAAAAACCGTAAAAACAATGCTAATTAAAGGAATCGATTCCGAAGGCAACGACACGATAGTAGCTCTTGTTCTGCGTGGCGACCACCAAATAAATGAAATTAAAGTTGAAAAACTAGAAGGCGTGGTTACACCGTTTGAGTTTGCAACAGAGCAAGATATTATCGATACCATCGGTTGCAAACCTGGCTCAATTGGACCACAAGGTCTCAACGAAAAAGGCATTCGTGTCATCGTTGATCGCTCTGCCGCTGCCATTTCCGACTTCTGTGCGGGCGCCAATAAGGACGATTACCATACGACAGGCTTAAACTGGAACAGAGACATCTCTGATTTCGTCGTAAAAGATATTAGAAATGTTGTTGAAGGAGACCCATCTCCTGACGGCAAAGGAAAGATTGTCATTAAGCGCGGAATCGAAGTTGGCCATATATTCCAACTAGGGCAGCAATATTCTCAAGCTCTAAAAGCAACTGTATTAGATGAAAACGGAAAAGCTCAAACAATGTGGATGGGATGTTACGGAATCGGTGTTTCTCGCATTGTTGCCGCCGCCATCGAACAAAATTATGACGACAAAGGCATTCTTTGGCCTGAAAACATTGCTCCGTTTAACGTCTCAATCATTGCTATGAACTACGACAAATCCGAAGACGTTCGAAATGAATGTGATCGCTTATATAACGAATTAAAACTGGCTGGAATTGATGTGTTCCTAGATGACAGGAAAGAACGTCCAGGCGTTAAGTTTGCAGACAGCGAACTACTGGGTATTCCGCACCGCCTTGTTGTTGGGGACAAAGGACTGAAAAACAATTCTATTGAATATAAATATCGAGCAACGGGCGAAGGTGAAGATGTACCACGAGAAGAAGCCGTTACGTTTATCAGGAAAACCCTTCAGGTTAGTTAGTATTGCAGTATCTTCCGTTATTGCTTGCTGCATAACATCGCAAGCAATTGCAAATGAAACAACGTTGTGGCGATCAGGGATGGTCGCGGCGACGGCTGCCGCTTACCTAACTAATGCACTTAATGCAGATACAATGCTTATGGAATCCGGCTCGAGTGGCGATATTTTATTTCTTCGCTACTCTGCTCGCTGGTATGCAGAAAAGTCGACCTATCTAAATCAAGATTTCAAGATCACACCTAGCCTTCAAATTGGCTACTCAAAATGGCAAGACGGCTTCAGCCTCTCTCACGCCGACACCAGTAATGTATTAGATTTGTTGCCCGTATTTAGATGGAGCGGCGATGACCTCCCCCTTTTCGATTTTATAGACACTGGTGTTGGCCTTTCGATCATATCAAACGAAAACATCAGCGATAGAAACATGGGCGGCCCGCTTCAATTTAATAACTATCTCGGTGTCGGCTGGCTGCTTGGAAGCAGGGAGCAATGGGAAGTATCTCTTCACTTTCAGCACTACTCAAACAATGACATCTATACAGAAAATAGCGGCATAAACTTCGCCCATTTAAGTATCGGCTATAACTACTAGCCAATTAAACTATTAGCCAAACACTTTACAAACCGAGTCAAATTACGAAAACTAACGGAACAACAATGACAACCATTTATCATAACCCTAGATGCTCAAAATCTCGCGAAACACTAAAGTTACTTGAAGAAAAAGGCATCTCCCCGTCAATATGCTTATACCTTGAAACTCCACCAAGCGCGAGTGAAATTAGAGAGTTACTCAATTTACTAAGCGTTGACGCACGTGGCTTGATGAGAACCAAAGAGTCCCTCTACAAAGAACTCAATCTCAAAGGCGTAGAAGATGAAAACACTTTAATCGAAGCAATGGCAGACAACCCTAAACTTATTGAACGCCCCATTGTTGTACACAACGGCAAAGCTGCCCTAGGCCGCCCTCCAGAGCAAGTATTGGAATTATTTTAACTGTGAACACTCCCTATGTACTGATTGCCTACTACAGTCGTCACGGGTCGATTGAAACAATGGCAAAACACATTGCACGAGGCGTTAGTAAAGTTTCTGGCATTGAAGCTCGTATAAGACAAATCCCGAATATTTCGACTACAACGGAGCAAACCGAGACAGAGATCCCCGAGTCTGGGCATCCCTATATTGAGCTGAATGATCTTTCAGACTGCGCGGGTTTAGTAATTGGCTCCCCCTCTTACTTTGGCTCCATGGCCGCCCCTGTTAAGCACCTTATAGATCAAAGCAGCACGTTATGGATGAGCGGTCAACTCTGCAATAAGCCTGCTGGTGCATTCACCAGTGCTAGCAGCATGCACGGCGGACATGAAATGACGATACAATCAATCATGACTCCGTTATTGCACCATGGAATGGTTTGGCTGGGCTTGCCTTACAAAAACAAGTCACTTATTACAACAATGAGTGGCGGCACGCCATATGGTGCAAGTCACCTTGCTAAATCCACGGGCGAAAGCAAACTAACCACAGAAGAACAACTTCTTTGCGAAGCTCAAGGCGAGCGCATTGCGCAATTTTCTCTAAAACTACTATGAGCCGCGTAAAGCAGTTTCGATAATTAAAAGGCAAAAAAAAACCTCCAACCATTTACGGTTGAAGGTTTTACATTCATTCACACTTTATGCAATCGCACACAAATAAACTTAGTGCTTAAATGGATCTCGCATAACAATTGTTTCATTTCGATCCGGCCCAGTAGAAATAATGTCGACTGGCACGCCCACTTGCTCTTCTAGGTATTTAATATAGTCTTGAGCATTCTTTGGCAACGCATCAAAATTTTCAGCACCAACAGTAGACTCGGACCAACCTGGAAGCTCAACATAAACAGGTTTAGCCTGCTCATAACCTTCACTGTCTACTAAAGATCCAGCAACCGGCACTCCTTCTGCATCAGTGTAACCAACACAAACTTTAATCGTTTCGAAGCCGTCTAATACGTCCAACTTCGTTAGACACATCCCTGATACCGAGTTAATCTGAACAGCATGACGCAACGCAACAGCATCAAACCAACCACAACGACGCGAACGACCTGTTGTTGCTCCAAACTCGTGCCCACGCTCACCCAAACGCTGTCCATTTTCACAGAAAAGCTCTGTAGGGAAAGGCCCTGAGCCAACACGCGTTGTATACGCTTTAGTAATACCCAACACATAATCTAGGTACAATGGACCAAATCCAGAACCCGCTGGCGCACCACCTGCCGTCGTATTAGAAGACGTTACGTATGGGTATGTGCCGTGATCAACATCTAATAGAGAGCCTTGTGCCCCCTCAAACATAATGTTTGCACCCGCTTTGCGAAGATCATGAAGCAAACCGATGGTATCCGCCACCATTGGACGAAGAAACTCAGCCATTTCCAGACCATCCGCGAACACTTCGTCATACGAAATTGGAGCCGCTTGGTGGTAGTTTTCTAAGATGAAGTTATAGTAATCTAGATTTTCTTTTAATTTGCTCTCAAAGCGATCACGATCAAGCAAGTCACCAACACGAATAGCGCGTCGCGCAACTTTATCTTCATACGCTGGCCCAATACCACGCCCAGTCGTACCAATTTTTTTCTCGCCTTTAGCTACTTCGCGAGCTTGATCTAACGCAATGTGGTAAGGAAGAATAAGAGGACAAGCCGCGCTTATTTTTAAACGCTCAACAGCAGGGATGCCCTGCTCTAGAAGCTCATCAACCTCTTTTTTCAGCGCAGCTGGAGAAAGCACCACACCGTTACCAATAATACACTGCACGCCATCTCGTAGAATCCCAGAAGGAATTAGATGAAGAACGGTTTTTTTACCGTCAATAACAAGTGTGTGGCCAGCATTATGTCCACCTTGAAATCGAACAACTGCAGCGACATCTTCAGTAAGTAAGTCAACAACTTTACCCTTACCTTCGTCACCCCATTGAGTGCCCAGAATTACGACATTTTTACCCATTTTTAAAGGTCTCACTTAAGAATAGTCTTGTACAAAAATCTATTTACTAATAGCTTGCAACTGCCAGTCGTTACCAACATTTACTAGCTGAAAATCAAACATATCAATACGTACATTTGAATCAAGCTGCTCAACAACCTGATAACCTTCCTCACGCAGCTGGCTCAACTTTGCCCATAACTCAGCACTGTTTGCGACTGGCGATAATACACGAAGTTTCTTTTCAACACTTGGCTGTGATAGAGATACCAGCGTTTTCAAATCCGTACTGAACCCTGTGGCTGGGCGAGAGCGCCCAAAGACTTCACCGATATTATTGTATCGGCCGCCACGAGCAATAGCATTACCGTGACCTGGCTGATACGCAGCAAAAACCAACCCAGTGTGATAGCTGTATGACTCTAAATCGCTTAAATCAAAGTGCCACCCAACTTTTGGGAAACGCGCCTGAATAACGTCGACAACTTGATTGAGCATATTAATAGCATTAGAGACAGACTCACCAACACCGTCTAACTTCGCAGCAGCTTGACTCAGAACCTCATTGCCACCACACAAGCGAGGCAATGCAGTCAACCAAGACTTAACATGTTCCGGCACATCAAGCTGAGCTACAAAAAATTCCAGTTCTGGCAGATCCTTAGCCTTATACAATTCGCGCAATTTAACTTGCTCAACATTTGTTATACTTGCGGCATCTATAACGCCACTAACAATGTCTACGTGACCAATATCAAGCACAAGTTTTTCCAAGCCTGCGACTCGCAATGTTTCAAGCATAAGCGACAGGATTTCTAGATCACTTTCCAGTCCACCATGGCCATATAACTCAGCACCTAACTGAATAGGGCTTCGCGTACCATCAAGACCGGCTGGAACAGTCCGAAGAACACTGCCACTGTAGCTCAAACGCTGCACATCCTCATCTTTTAAGCAATGTGCATCAATACGCGCAACTTGAGAAGTAAAATCTGCTCGAATCCCCATCAGACGACCTGATAACTGATCAATCACCTTAAAGGTTTCAAGCTCTAAATCGGAACCTGCGCCAGTTAAAAGCGAATCTAAATATTCAATAAGGGGGGGGATAACTAATTTGTAACCCCAACTTTCATGGAGGTTAAGCAGATTTCTTCTTAGGTATTCGATTTGTGATGCTTTTTCAGGAAGGGCTTCATCGACCCCATCCGGAAGCAACCAACGATCTGCTAGTGCCATTAACTTGTTTCCTCTTAGCTTCGAGTCAATAAAAGGAGCATCAACCCAAGAAACATACTAACAGCACCTATGATTCGCAAATTCGTATCAGAACTCGCGACCGCTTTCACCATTATTTCACGCCAAATATTGGGCGCTAAGAACGGTAAAATACCCTCCGCAATCAACAATAAACTGATTCCAACGAGTAGCGACTGCAACAATTCCTGCATAGACTCTCTTTATTATGACCATTAAAAAACCGGGCTATACCCGGTTTGCATAATAATATCACGTTTCTCCTCACAACTAACAGGAGAAACGTGATTCAAATTACGATATCAACTTACTTTGTAATGCCATCGACACTATCAAGATACTTGAAGAACTCACTATCCGGCTTCAGCACAAATAGATCACCTTTTGAGCTAAAGCTCTCACGGTAAGCTTGAAGGCTTCGGTAGAATTCAAAAAACTCTGGATCTTGCATATAAGCTTTTGCATAGATTGCTGCCGCTTGAGCATCGCCGTCACCTCGAATCATCTCAGCATCACGCTGCGCTTCTGCTTCAAGAACAACTTTTTGACGATCGGCGTCAGCTCGAATACCTTCCGCCAGCTCCAGACCTTTAGATCTGTGCTCACGAGCTTCTCGCTCTCGCTCTGTTCTCATACGCTGATAAACAGACTCACTCACATTAGGAGGAAGATCGATCTTCTTAACTCGAATATCGACAATCGTGATACCAAGCTCATTTTTAGCAACTTCATCCAGATTATCACGCAACTCTGTCATCAGCTCATCTCGCTCACCTGAGACAACCTCATGCATTGTACGCTCACCAAACTGGTTACGAAGACCCGTATCAACACGAGAAGAAAGCACGCGGTTAGCTACAAACTCATCACCAGAAGTGGCTTGATAAAACTTAGAAACACTAGCAATCTTCCACTTAACATAAGAGTCAACTATTACAGCTTTCTTCTCTAATGTTAAATAGCGCTGCGGCCTTGAATCCATGGTTAAAATTCGCGCATCAAATGTCTTAACGTCATTCACTACCGGAATTTTAAAATGAAGCCCAGGCTGAACATCTGCCTCGACAATTTCACCGAACTTCAACACAACCGCACGCTCTGTTTCTTTAACCACATAGAGAGTTTGCGAACCAATCAACACTGCTAGCAATGCGACCAATAATACTACGAAAGATGAACCTTTCATTAGTTTCTCCCCTCCCTACGAACCGAAGAACCCTGACGCTTACGAAGTTCATTTAGCACTTGATCAGTCAAACTGCTAATGTCATCAGAATTCAAGTTTCCGGCGATCGGGTTCGCTGCATTTTGATTTTTAAGAATTTGATCTAGCGGCAAGTACATCATGTTATTACCACCGTCATCATCGATTACGACTTTATTTGCGTTTTTATAAATCGCCTCAACGGTTTCAAGATACATTCTTCGCTTTGTTACATCAGGCGCTTTAACATATTCTTGGAATAGACGATCAAATCGATCTGCTTGACCTTCAGATCTTGATACAACTTCCGAACGATATGCTTCAGCTTCTTCACGAATACGCTGGGACTTACCACGCGCCTCAGGAATGATACCATTTGCATAAGATTCAGCCTCGTTTCGAACACGTTGCTCATCTTCTTTTGCTTTAATAACATCATCAAACGCTTCTTTAACCTGCTCTGGCGCCTGAGTATTTTCAACGTTCACTTTAGAAATCAGCAAACCTGTTCCATAAGCGTTAATATAATCTTGAAGTCTAACCTTCACTTCCGTCGCTAGCAGCTCTCGACCTTCAGTAAGAATCTGATCCATCTCAGAACTACCGACAACATGGCGCAAAGAACTCTCAACCGCCTGAGACAAAGATTCTTCAGGAGTACGAACATTCAGCAAGAAGTCTTTCGGGTTCTCTACTGAGTATTGAACAGAAACCCCAACTTCAACAATCGCTTCATCCACAGTAAGCATCAGAGCTTTATGGTCGTGAGAACGAACTTTCGTCACATTTACTTTGCTCACGGTGTCTATCATAGGAGGATTCCAATGCAGACCTGGCATAACAGTACTGTGGTATTTACCTAATCTCAGTACAACACCACGCTCTTGCTGATCTACCTGATAGACCCCCGAAGCGGCCCATACAGCAAGCAAGCCGATAATCAGAATTGCAAGCAAACTACCACTTACCTTTCCTGAAAAACCGCCATTACCGCCAGAGGAACCACCACCGCGATTTGATTTTTTAACCCCTAGCATATCCATGAGCTTACGAAAAGCTTCGTCCAGATCTGGTGGCGCTTGATCCTTCCCTCCACTCGGTCGTCCCCAAGGATCGTTATTAGGCTCCTGATCTCGCCCTCCCTGCTGGGAGTTACGATTTTTGTCAGGATTCCATGGGTCATTGTCGTTATTACCCGGTTCATTCCAGGCCATAATACATCTCCATAATAGTTCTAATGATAATTTTAAAATTATTTTTATATCAAAAAAAGGTCAGACTCTACTGACGATACGACTGAGCCGTCTCACCTTTTCTAAGCTGCTACTACTTGATCTTCAGAAATCCCTGCTCTGGCAAGCAACTGCATAAAATCTTTTTTGGGCAATGACACTTCTAAAACAGATCTACCAAGGTCGTCATACTCTTCTGACCTAACAGCACCCTGCTCAAACAGCATAGCTCTGAATCGCCCCTGATCGGATGGAACAACCAACTTATCGTTAATAATATCCTCACCAAGAAGTTCCGCAATAGCTTGTTGCAGTAAACCTATTCCGATTCCTTCTTTTGCGGACACCCAAACTCGATAAGGTTTCCCATTTTCATCTCTATCTATACGGGGTTCGCCCGTTTCTAGAGCATCGATCTTATTAAATACCTTTAAAACTGGCACCTCATTCGCACCAATTTCTTCCAAAACAGCATCCACCTCTTTAATATTGTCATCTCGAGCAATATCTGCACAATCTACTACATGCAATAGCAGATCCGCTTCAGATGATTCCTTTAAAGTTGCCTGAAAGGCTTTTACTAACCTATGCGGAAGCTGTCGAATAAAACCAACGGTATCAGCCAGCACTATCGATCCAATTTGCTCCACATCCAAACGCCGTAACGTAGGATCAAGTGTCGCAAACAACTGGTCAGCTGCATATACTTCAGCCCCCGTTGCTTTGTTAAATAGCGTTGATTTACCTGCATTGGTATAACCCACAAGAGAAACCGTTGGTACCGCAGATCGTGACCGAGACCTTCGACTCTGATCGCGCTGCGAGTTAACTTTGTCCAATCGCTTTTGAATGGCTTTAATTCGCTCTCTCAAAAGACGACGGTCAGTCTCAAGCTGAGTTTCACCAGGCCCCCTCATGCCTATGCCGCCTTTTTGCCTCTCAAGGTGAGTCCACCCTCGAATAAGGCGCGTCGACATATGTTGGAGCTGAGCCAACTCAACTTGCAGCTTACCCTCATGAGTTCGAGCACGTTGAGCAAAAATATCTAGGATTAAACCTGTACGGTCAAGCACTCGACAATTGAGGTGACTTTCTAGGTTTCTTTCTTGGGAAGGCGATAGAGCATGGTCAAAAAGAACAACTTGAGCTTCTTCTCGAAGCACAATGTCTTTAATCTCTTCAAGCTTACCGGAGCCGATAAAGTACCTTGGATCTGGACGCTGTCGCGACCCTTCAACAACAGCAACAGGGTCAGCTCCAGCAGAAATAGAGAGTTCAATAAACTCTTCAGGCCCATAATTTTCTGTCTGGTCATAAAAATCTATATGAACCAGAACAGCAATTTCACCACTATCTGGGCGTTCAAAAAACAAATTCTCTTTCCTCGGTTTGACTTTATAAAGTCAAACTATTCAGCCGCTTCTTCCGTCTGATCAGTAGACGGTATACGGATTGTACGGGAAGGGACAACTGTAGAAATAGCATGTTTATATACCATTTGACTAACAGTGTTTTTCAATAAAATCACGAACTGATCAAATGATTCAATCTGTCCCTGCAATTTAATGCCATTCACTAAAAAAATTGAAACTGGCACACGTTCTTTGCGTAGAACATTTAGGTAAGGGTCTTGTAGTGATTGCCCTTTTGACATCGGTATCTCCTTAAGCAAGCGGAATAATTAGAATTTAATTCTTGGTAAAACAATATCGTAGATAGTACACCAATTTTCTGTCAATTTCCCTTATATAATCCTGCTTTCTAAGTATTTCAAGGTTTGCCCCACAAGATCTTTCGATAAACTGTCGAAAATAGTCAAATCTTCCCACCCTCTAAGCCAAGTTAATTGCCTTTTAGCGAGCTGGCGAGTCGCTACTACCCCTTTAAAAATAGCATCATCTAGAGAATCTTCCCCCTCAATATACTGCCAAAGCTGCCTATAGCCGACACATCGTATAGAAGGGAAGTCTAACGACAGGTCACCACGCTGGTGTAAATCTTCGACTTCGTTCAAGAAGCCGAGCTCCATCATTTGATGAAACCGTTCCTCAATTCGTTTATGCAAGATACTGCGTTCATCGGGCATGACGGCTAAATTAACCATATTAAACGGTAATGATTGAGTCTCTTGATTCGCCCACAACTCAGTCATTGACTTACCCGACACACGATAGACCTCTAAAGCACGCTGCAATCGCTGTGGATCATTTGGATGAATCCTTTTTGCGGACTCAGGGTCAATTCGAGACAACTCATCGTGTAAGTAGTCCCACCCTTTTTCAGCGGCTTGCTGCTCAATTTCCGCTCTGATTGTTTCGTCGGCCTGAGGCATTTCTGCTAAGCCCTTTTGCAAAGCATTAAAATACATCATTGTCCCTCCCACCAAGAGAGGTCGTTTGCCTGCAGAAACGATATCTGAAATCTCTTCGACTACATCTTCTACGAAATCAGCGGCAGAATAGGACTCAACAGGATCAATAATATCAATAAGCCGATGAGGTGCTTTAAGTAAAGTGGCTTGATCTGGTTTAGCTGTGCCAATGTCCATCCCACGATACACCAACGCAGAATCAACACTAATAATTTCATAGTTGTGCTGGCTCGCAAGCTCTACCGCCAAACCCGTCTTACCAGAGGCCGTTGGCCCCATCAAACAAACAACGCTTGGTTTGCTCACACTATCTACCTCTCAAAAACAATTTATCCAGATCTGACATACTTAACTGAGTCCAAGTAGGACGACCATGATTACACTGACCACTTCTCTCTGTCACCTCCATATCACGAAGGAGACTATTCATTTCAGCAATCGTTAATTTTCTATTCGCCCGCACGGCGCCATGACACGCCATACTCGCCATCAATTCATTCGCACGAGCTTCCAAAACATCCGTTGAGCCATTCACAGCCAAATCGCTGACTACATCACGCACTAAACTTTCAATGTCACCGTCAATCAAAATAATCGGCACTTCTCGTACCATTACACTCTCGACTCCTGTGCGCTCAACCTTAAACCCAAATGCCTCAAAGACGGTCTGATTGTCTTCTACCAAATCCGCCTCAGTCTGGGAAACAGAAACATTAATAGGTACGAGTAAAGGCTGACTAGGGACGCTTTTTGCGTAAAAAGCATTTTTCATCCGCTCATAAACTATACGCTCGTGAGCGGCATGCATATCAACAACAATCAAACCAACACTACTCTCAGAAAGAATATACACCCCGTGAATTTGAGCCACGGCATACCCTAACGGTGGCATATCATGTTCGTTGTTTTCTGCTACTAAATTGTTAAAGCGCTCACCAGAATCAACTGCAACTGGGTAGGAACCACTTCCATTGAACCCCATTACATCTGGCGCCAATACCTCTCCAGTCAAAGGGTCTACTCCCTGAGGGAACATGTTGTTTGTATCTATGCCGCTTATCGCTCGATTTGCATTATCATTCAATTGCCGAAGCCCATCTAACTGCCCTCGAACGACTGCAGCTTCGCCCGAAGAATCACTCGACGACCTCCAAGGAAGCGAACTTGAGCTTGCCCCCTGCGGCTCTCTCTGAAAAGCCATTCGAGATTGCTGCGTCGGCATGGAAGCGACTTCAGATTCAGGCTCCTCTGCGATTTGAGTTGGCATCTCCCCACTTTCTGGTCTTACGTCTGCGATGACTTTATGGATACGACTGAATAAAAAATCATGCACTAAACGCCCATCTCGAAACCTAACCTCATGTTTTGTAGGGTGAACGTTCACATCGACAGTAGACGGATCTAATTCTAAATAAAGAACAAATGTAGGATGCCTACCGTTGTAAAGCACATCGCGATACGCCTGCCTGACAGCGTGAGCAACCAACTTATCGCGCACCACCCGCCCATTAACAAAAAAGTACTGCAGATCTGCTTGAGAACGAGAGAACGTAGGTAAACCAATCCATCCCCATAAACGCAACCCCGCGGCTTCCACATCAATAGTAAGCGCATTCTCTATAAATTTTTTACCCAGCAAGGTTCCTAACCGATGCTCTGCATGAAGCTGGTCAGTGACAGGGCGCAAGTCATAAACTTGCTTACTATTGTGACTGAGTCGAAAACCAACATCATAACGACTCAAGGCAAGGCGCTTCACCACTTCTTGTAGATGATTAAACTCGGTTTTTTCTGTTCTTAAAAATTTTCGTCGTGCTGGCGTATTAAAAAACAAATCACGAACTTCAATTGTTGCACCTTCTGGATGCGAGGCTGGGCGAACCGCCGTTGTCATTTCTTTGCCTTCAGCTTCGACGCGCCAAGCCTCATCTTCCCCTACCGCTTTGGAGGTAAGATGCATACGCGACACAGAACTAATACTGGCAAGCGCTTCACCTCTAAACCCCAGCGTTTGAACAGCCTCAAGATCATCCAGCGTGACGATTTTACTTGTTGCATGTCGACTCATAGCAAGTGACAGATCGTCTTTGACAATACCATGCCCATTATCTCGGATCTTTATACGCCGAACTCCGCCCTGCTCTATATCGACATCAAGCTGGGTTGCTCCTGCATCAAGGCTATTTTCCAGCAATTCCTTTACAACCGACGCTGGTCGCTCAACAACTTCTCCGGCAGCAATTTGGTTCGCCAGTCTAGGAGAAAGCAGGTTAATTCTGGCCATATTGGGTTCCTATCGCAGAAAGATATGTTCTGATCTATGTATTACTGTTTGTTAATATTGAAAGTCGTTAAGAAAGAAAACGACCCAAGCTAGCAAAGAGTTATTACGCTTAGCTAGCGGGAATAGTGAGTTTTTGGCCAATCCAAATAACATCATTTTTTAGCGTATTTACCGCTCTAAGCGCCTTTAAAGAAACTTGGTTGCGCCTAGCAATTTCTGAAAGCGTATCGCCTTTACTAACCGTATAAACATAGCCTTTCTTCTGTTTTTGCTTCCAGGCAAGATACGTACCTTCCGGAGGGTTCGATGAAAAAGACTCAACAACTCCCTTTGATATGGCTTGCGCGAGTTTTTTACGATACGTTCGACTCGATAAATTTTTAGCTTCAGTGGGGTTTGAAACAAAGCCCGTTTCAATCAACAGCGAGGGAATATCAGGCGACTTCAGAACAACAAAACCCGCCTGTTGAACCGTACCTTTGTGCAATTTTGCCACACCTGTCATTTTACCCAACACCGATTTACCAATATCCAAACTCATCTGAATAGTTGAATTCATCGACATGTCCAGCAAAACTTCCGCCAAAAGCTGGTCTTTATCATCGAGAGAAATACCGCCGACCAAATCCGATGTCTGCTCCTGCTGAGCAAGCCAACGCCCCATTTCGGATGTTTTCCCACCGAGTGACAGAGCCCATACGGAAGCACCTCGGGCACTTGATTTCGTGAACGCATCGGCATGAATGGAGATCAAAATGTCTGCGTTTGCGTCTCTAGCAACTTTCGTCCTTTGACGAAGTTTCAAATACACATCGGTAGAGCGAGTAAGAACAGCTTTGAAGCCTTTAACTTGATTAATTCGCTTAGCGAGTTCCTTACCTATGGATAAAACCACATCTTTTTCGCGAACTTTATACTTGCCCAGCGCGCCCGGATCTTTGCCGCCGTGCCCAGGGTCTATCACCACAACAATGTCGCGTTTGGCATTTTCAATCGAGGACACACTTTTTACAACCTTGACGGGCTTTTTGGTACCGTACTCAAGCTCCACCAGTATCCTTGGCCCATATTTAGTGCTTTTAGACAGAACTGAACTCTTTGCCTTCACCTTCCCCTTTAGGTCAATAACAAAACGAGCTCCTTGATCTCGCTTAGCATATCGAAGCCTTTGCATGATTCCAGAGGATAAGTTCGGAAGAGTTTTTATTACTTTGGACGACAGTAAACCAATAGACTCCAGATCCAAAACCACCCTATCGGGATTAGAAAGCAAAAACAGTTTGTGGTTTGCCTCTGAGTCGAGCTCAAAAACAAGACGAGTTAAACCCTCTTGTTGAGCAACTCGAATATCTTTGACAGAAGCACTGTGCACTGACATTGAAAAAAACAATGTCAGTAAGAAAAGAACAATAGATCGAATGTGAAAAGTGTTATACATATCAAAAGGCTAGCCAGTATATCTACACACTATAACCTTTGATAAAAAATAGCTCAACGTCTTAAATCAATACATGACAGATCTAATATCAACTAATAGAGATAATTAACCAGCTAGCTTCAACGCTTCGATTATACTTTTTTCTCCGAGCGCCGTTTTCGACTCCACAACCACTTTTCGGCCTTGTCTCAATAGATCCAAGTGAATGACGACATCAGGCTCTGGTAAAACACCTTTCCCCATTTCAGCCCATTCAATCAAGCACAATGCACCGTCTTTGAAGTAGTCTCGAATCCCCATGTATTCCAGCTCTTCCGAATCACCAATACGATAAAGATCGAAATGAAACACATCCAGATCCCCTAACTCATAAGGCTCAACAATAGTATATGTTGGACTCTTTACCGGACCTATGTACCCCATTCCTCTCAGCAAACCTCGAACCAACGTTGTTTTACCCATCCCAAGGTTGCCCTCCAGATGAACAACACCGCCACTCTTAAAGGTAGTCGCCAGTTGCTCACCAAACGACTCCATCGCAGCCTCACCGTAAAGCTCTTTTTCTACCAACATTATATTCCCCTTTCCTACACACACCCGTGTGCGATTTTTCATCTTAATTAATTTCTAAAACCACTCAGTTAATCGACACATCACTGACTTCATACAAGACGTAAGAGGCGCACTCAAACTTGAAGATACTCCAACAGCTCATAGGGCTGCATACATATGTCACCTAATGCCCGCCCTGCGCGTATTGCCGCATAATTATGCCAAGCAACGGCAATAACCGTCGCCTCAAACGGTTTAGAATAATAAGCTAAACAGCTTGCTATCATACCGCTTAACACATCACCAGAACCGCCTTTAGCCAGCCCAGGACAAGGGTTACCTGTAATAACAACTCTACCATCTGGCGCTGCGATAATACTGGAGACATCTTTCAAAACAACAACGGCACTATAACGACGACTCAAAGATTTAGCCGAGTTCACTAAGTTTGCAGAAACGTCGTCAACACTAAGCTCTAACAATCGAGCAGCCTCACCGACATGAGGCGTAAGAACAGCATTTCCTTGCAACTCTAGAGTTGGGGTGACAGATAACCAATACAAAGCATCTGCGTCAATTACTTTACGGCAACTAAGCATCATAGCTTGTCGAAACAATGCTTCCCCCCATGGCTCTCGCCCAAGCCCTGGACCCACCAGCAAAATTGAATCATCGTTTCGCAGGGCATTAGTTAAAGGCATGTCCTCACTAGAAACAGCCATAACAGACGGGCTTCGAGCAAGCAACGGCGCAATATGCCGTTCACGCGTCATTACACTCACCGTCCCTGCACCCGCTCGTGCCGCGCCCGATGCAGCCATTATAATCGCGCCGCCATAACCATAATCTCCACCGATGACAGAAATATGACCGTAGGAACCCTTATGTGAGACGGGGTAACGAGCACAGGGAGATAATTTACCAATACTAGACGACTCGAACCTAAAACTAAGCTTTGGCGACTCTATCGATACACTGTTCAGCTTTTCACAAATGACACTTCCAGCACAAACCAACCCTTTACGAAGATAGAAACCTTGCTTATCTTCGATAAAGGTCACCGTAACGTCAGCGATAATCGCATTTAAATCAGCCTGCCCCGAATCCACATTTAATCCTGTTGGAGCATCTACTGACAACACTCGAGCACCACTTACACGACTTCTATTGGCCCAACAACACAGGCGTAGTATTTCGCCCTGTAACTCTTCGCGCCCACCAATACCTAATATCGCATCGACAATGACACCCGCGGCATCGGCGCTACCATCCAACTCGCTGGAGGGTCGCACGTCGACACCACTCGCCAACAACACTTCCCAAGCTTTTTGCGCATCACCATTTCGAGCTTTTGAGGCTACGTCATAGACCTGCACTGTCATTCCATGATCAAAGAGAAGCGCCGCCAGCAACGCTCCGTCTCCTCCGTTGTTCCCGCCGCCACATAAAACAGTGTACTTTTGGACACTTTGAAATCGCCGACACACTTGATCAAACAATGCCTGAGCGGCACGCTCCATCATAGGATAGCTCGCACCTTCTACCGAAAACGAAGCGGTCTCTATTGCACGAATAGAGGCGCTATTCGCAACAGGAAAAAGCAATTCAGAAATTCCATCCATAAAGTCGCACCGGTTAGAAAGCCAACACATGCATTACTTATTACTGAAGTATTGCAGAGCGCCTTAGCAAGCGAAATAAAAGCAGAGAAAAACGGCTAACCCCGATCAAATCGACCTGCCGCTTTCCTTTTGAGAGCACTAAAAATGTCACAGATGAACAAAGCTTAACTTCAGCTTTTATAAAAACCCTTTATTCCATACCAAAAAGTGTTTTTCGGTAATGCTTAAGTTCGCCGATAGACTCCACTATGTCATCCAAAGCCAAATGTGCGCCTTTCTTTTCAAACCCTTCCAGCGCTTCAGGCTTCCATCGACGCCCTAATTCCTTAAGGGTACTTACATCAATGTATCGATAATGGAAAAACATTTCCAATTTGGGCATATATTTATAGAGAAAACGTCGATCTTGCCCAACGCTATTGCCGCAAATTGGAGATTTTCCTGCAGGAAGATACTTTTCAAGAAACGCAATCGTTTCACTTTCAGCCTGCGCCATTGAAATTGACGAATCTAATACCTTCTGAGTCAGGCCCGACTGACCATGATGAGTTGTACACCACTCATCCATTGCGTCCATCACACTTTTTTCTTGATGAACAACCAAGTTAGGCCCTTGCGCCAGTACGTTTAGATCTTTATCGGTAACGATCGTCGCGATCTCAATTATTGTGTTAATTTCAGGATCAAGTCCGGTCATTTCCAGATCAATCCATACTAAATTTTCTTCGCTATAGCTCATAGAATGCCGAAGTCCTTTATTATCAATGCTAAGCATTATAATCTATGCGCCAAATATTATGGTCAAAAAATTAGAATGTCGAAGCGAAAACTTACTAAACAGCAAACTTGGCGAATAGAACGGATTCAACAAGAACGGGCTGAACGCACAAAAAAACGCGCTAACAAAGCGGAAGAAGCCTTACAATCTTCGGATTTAGGCCCTGAAACTGAAGGCGTAGTCATCTCTCACTTTGGCACACAAGTCGAAGTAGAGGGAACACTTGAGCCGTATTGCGACGTATCCACTCGATGCAACCTCAGAGCCAATTTGGGTCAGTTAGTCACTGGAGATAAAGTTGTTTGGCGACCCAAGCATACGGAAGGCGGAGTCGTCGTTGCCAAGCAAGATCGTAACACGCTGCTTCAACGGCCTGATATGCATGGTCGATTAAAACCCGTTGCGGCGAACATCGATAATATCGTGATTGTTATTGCGGCCGAACCCGTTCCTCACGCGAATCTCATTGATCGATATCTTGTTGCATCTGAAACCGTAGAAATCCCACCAGTTATTTTGCTCAACAAATGCGATCTAATTGATGAAGAAAATCAGACTGAGCTGAATACACTGCTTAAAACATACGAAGAGCTTGGCTATCGCGTAATACGCACTTCGACAAAAAGCGAACAAGGAATGATGGAACTTCACGAGTTCCTTCGAGAGAAAGTAAGCGTATTTGTTGGGCAATCTGGCGTAGGAAAGTCATCTCTCATTGGCACACTACTCCCCGACATCGAGATCAGCGTCGGCGAGCTGTCCCAGAAGAAGAAAAAAGGTACCCATACAACAACGACAGCCAGACTGTTTCACATGCCGCTGGGAGGCGACTTGATTGATTCTCCTGGGATCCGTGAATTTGGGTTGTGGCACATCTCAGAAGAAGAGCTTTTGGAAGGGTTTATAGAATTCCGTCCTCACCTCGGCTATTGCCGTTTTAGAGATTGCTCACACGAGAAAGAGCCGGGATGCGCTATTAGAAAAGCACTTGAAGATGGCGAGATTTCCTCTCATCGATTTAACAGTTACCTTCGTATACGACAATCAATACGAGATAACGACGCTTTTTAACTGCCGTGCCATTACACCAAACACTGACGCTATTAAAGTTAACCGCTAGAAGACCACCTCTGGAACGAGGTGTAGGTCTTCTTGCTGGTACTGCTCCCCAAAGTTACGTCGATTAATATCGAGCATTTTTTTGTAAGCCTCATCAGTTAGCAATGTAATACTGATTCTTCGGTTTTCAGCACTGGCGGGATCAAAGCGGTTGTAAGGAATACTGTCAGCCAATCCGATCACTTGCGCCATTCGTTTATCTACAACTCCCCCTTCCTCTAAAATTTTTCGCGCAGCGTTTGCTCTCGAAGAGGAAAGATCCCAGTTATCATTTTCCGTTTCATTGACATAGGGACTGGAATCAGTATGACCTGAAATGGAAATCGGGTTTTTCAATTCCGTCAGAATCGCCCCAATACTAAGTAATACGTTCTCTGTATCGGGCATTAACCTAGCGCTGCCTCGCTCAAACATCGGTTTCGTAGGGTCATCTAGTAAAGTTATTCGGACACCTTGAGGCGTGATTTCAATCCTCATATTACTTTCTTCAGAATCCATCAGCCCTTGTCGCTTTAATTCTTGCTCAAGAAGGGCATTCATTCGCTCAATTTCTTTACCGTCATTCCCCTCACCGCGCTTAACTTCTTGACTCTGTAGATTGGTACTTCCAGGCTCAGGAAGATCTAAATCAAGCTTTCTTTCGTTACTTTTCGCAGGGCTTCCTCCCAAATCAATCGGGCTTGCGCTAAACCCTGCTGTTGATGGCCCTAAAGGGTCGTTAAAGTAACCTTCGATTGCGGTCAATTCCTCAGGGGATGCGACGTTAATAATCCATAACACAAGAAAAAATGCCATCATCGCTAACGCAAAATCCGCGAGTGCAATTTTCCATGCACCGCCATGATGTCCGCCTTTACGCACTTTTTTAATTCTTCGAATGACTAACTCTTCACCAGACATGTCACAGGCTCCGCTATCGATATTGCTTAATGTCTTCAGATAACTCGATAAAGCTAGGACGCATATCAGGGGGCAGCAATTTCCTTCCTGTTTCCACTGCAACTGCTGGTGGGTGTCCCGATACAGTAGAAATCATAGCGGCCTTCACACACAAATACGCCTTGAGTTCATGTTGACCCAACGCTTCTAGATGAGCAGAAGCGGGACCAACAAAGCCATAGGCAAAAAATATACCTAAGAAAGTCCCCACCAATGCCGCTGCCACATGCGTACCAATTTCTTCCATTGATCCGCCGATAGAGCCCATAGTGATCACAATCCCTAAAACCGCCGCAACAATACCAAAACCAGGCAACCCCTCTGCCACTCGGTTTAGAGCATGAGCCGGCTGTTCTAGTTCTTCGCTAATTTGCTCAATTTCTGAGTCTATTAACGCTTCCAGTTCATGTGAAGGTAATCCCGTCAGTGTATAGATTCGATAATTATCAGTCAGAAAATGAATCAGATGGTGATCATTCAAAACATCGGGAAAGCTGCGGAACACATCACTTTCAAAGGGATACTCAATGTCGTTTTCGATTGCAAGAAAACCTTCGAGTCGACTTTTTTGAAACAGTGAATATAAAGCCCCTAACAGCTGAGCGTAGAATGCTTTCTTGTGTTTACTCCCCAAAAAAATTTGAGGCAGCATTTTAAAAACACGCACCTGAAGAGTAAAACTATTGGCGATCATAAACGCACCAAATGCAGCACCACAAATGATCAAAATTTCGAAAGGCTGCCACAACGCCACGATGTTTCCGTGAGACGCCAGATAACCTGTCACAACGCTAATAATGACTACTAAAATACCTAGCAGTGCAAACATATTTTATTCCTTCAATTCACACAGTGTATGCTCTATGAGAAATATGCAGTATGATTAATAAAATCAAGGATTTCACATTCAATGCAGTGGGAGTTGTCCCTTAGGGTCTAAATGTAACGAGCTATGATGAACAAGTCACCCTTTAACCTTGAAGAATGGCTAATTTTTTTAAAGGACAAGAAGTTTCCCGTAGAGACGAGCAACCTTGCCAGATTAAAAAATCAAATAAAATCGCCTTATGAAACCCTAGACAGAATGCGCTCAAATATCGCTTCTGAGCCTTTTCTCGCCTTCGCTATACTAAATGAAGCAAACAAAGTCGTACCGAACAAGCGAGCCGACATAAAAAACCCAAGTCATGCTGCCTCCATGATAGGCATGAGCGGTATTGAACGTGTCGTTGGCCAACTTGAGCCATACGAATACTCACGAAAAAATCCGGCCCAAAACGCGCTTCTAAAAGAAGTTCAAGTCAGTTACGAAGCGGCATCGATCGCAAGACGATGGGCTATCGAAAAAAACATTTCTCATACAGATGACGTTTTTTGGATTACCTTTTTCAGAAACGCAGTACGTTGGCTGTTGTGGTTCCACGCCCATGATAAAATGGAGCAAATAACACATCAACAAAAAAGAGGAACACCGTCAACACAAGCCGAGTTGGAAAATCTTGGTTGCCGAATCGATGAGATTGCCGTCAAAATGTTACTTCATTGGCAGGCCCCCGAAATCGTCATTAATTCGTTTCTTACTAAGCACATACCGTCTGCAAAAGAGTTGCAGACATTAGCGGCACTAACAAAACACGCCGATCAAATCCCCGGTTTTTCAGAAGATAAACGCCTTACTATTTTAGCAAACGGGCACTTAATACTGACCTATTGCGCATCCAAAGTCGCTCAAGAAGCCGATGTATTAGGATGGGGAAGCAAACAGCTGGTATTTTTCTATCGAGTCATCGCTGCCGTTCTGCATGACAAACTCGGAAAAGTCATCCAAGCAACGCATTTTGGTGCTGTCGAAGCCGCAACAGAATTCATAAATGACGCAAAACCTTCGCTTGCAAAACAACTGCTCTCGCCTCTTTTATACACAAAAACCAGTCAAATAAGAGCAACAAAACGATCAAATATTTCACCCGATCAACAGCTAAAAAAGGCACTTGAAACACCGGGGCTTTCCAGCAAACAAAAAGCTGCGTTAGTAATGAAAATCATAAGAGCAAATATTGACGCCGCTCAGCACACTATCATCTTCAAGCATTCACAAAGCAAAGGGTCGTTATCCCCGATTCTACAATATGGATACGACATCGATGTTCTAAAAGCAATAAAGTGGAATCATCCATCTTCAACATTTGACCGTTTAAAACAAAAACGCACCGCAGTACTCCTGTCGGACAAAAAGCTACAACAAGTATTAAAAACACTTCCCGGCAATTCAGACCAAATCGTCGACGACAATGGCAATCTTATCCTTGCCTCCACTCAAGTTTCAAAAGACGAGCAGCATATATATTGGGTAGAAACCCGAAAAAAATTCAGTGAGAACGACTATAAAATGGTGAAACAACTTCTCACCATTGTTAGCCAATAAAACAATATTAATGACATTAAACAGGAAGTCTTTCGTGAACAAAGACCAATTATTCGCCCTAGCCCAACACATAACACCTCAAAAAGCGCTTTCTAGATTTGTTGGAAACATTGCTGAGTGTAAAAATAACTGGGTAAAAGACACATTCATTGGGCAATTTGTAAAAAAATACAATGTAGATATGAGTGAGGCAATCAATGAAGATCCTTTCTCATACCAAAACTTTAATGATTTTTTCACTAGAGCCATAAAACCCGAATTAAGACCTATCACCCAAACAGAAAACAGCATTGCCTGCCCAGCAGATGGCGCAGTCAGCCAGTTAGGTGACATTGAATACGGAACCATATATCAAGCAAAAGGACACAACTACAGCTTAACTTCATTACTTGGTGGGGATGCAGAGCTCTCAAACCAATTTTTAGGCGGTAAGTTCGCAACTGTTTACTTATCTCCAAAGGATTACCATCGAGTTCACATGCCTCTTGATGGCAAACTCACTAAGATGATACACGTTCCTGGCAAGCTGTTCTCCGTCAATAAAGTTACCGCAGAGCAAATCCCAAGCGTCTTTGCTCGTAACGAACGCACAGTGTGCCTGTTTGAGACCGAAGCCGGCCCAATGGCTGTAATACTGGTCGGTGCAATGATCGTTGCGAGCATTGAAACCGTTTGGGCTGGCCAGACAACGCCTTTCAGCAAAAATGTCACAACTTGGGATTATGCAAAGCTCAGTACAATATCCTTGAAGAAAGGTGATGAATTAGGACGCTTTAAGTTGGGTTCAACCGCCATCGTACTATTTGGCAAAGATGCTGTTGAATGGGAAGCAACACTCGAAGCCGATAGTCCAACAAAAATGGGAATGCTATTTGGTTCTATCAGCCAATAAATCTATTTTTCTTTTCAACGGCACAAAAAAAACGCGGCTTAAACAAGCCGCGTTTTTTCATCTATAAACAGCTAAAAATCAGTGCTTCGTATGATGGTCTGGATCATTCGGATATTTCATGCGTTTTCTATGTTCTATAAATTCATCTGTCAAACAATACGAGCCATCTTGTTTATGTGAAAGCGCACCTCGATTAACCAATGCCTCTAACGTTTTGGGCAATACCTTCTGCTTTCTATCTCCCTTAACGAAGAAAAACTGCTCGTCTGACTGAATCAATTTGTAGCCTGACTCTAAGAACCCAACACAGAGGTTTTGAGTTGGCGTCAATTTAAGTTTCATTATCTGACCCTCAATCGCCTATAAGCTCTTTGCTCTAACTATAGACAATAATTGAGATAACAAAACTTTATTGACGTTAAACACCGTAATTAGCGTTTTATCCAACCCCCAATGGCTTATTCTGAAAAGACTACAGTCTTATTACCATGAACCAACACGCGATCTTCTAAATGGTATCTAAGGCCGCGAGATAACACCAACTTCTCGATATCTTTACCTAATCGCACCATGTCTTCCGCCGTATGACTGTGGCGAACACGAATCACATCTTGCTCAATTATAGGTCCAGCGTCTAAATCCGCGGTAACATAATGACAGGTCGCCCCTATCAACTTAACACCACGTACAGCAGCCTGATGGTAAGGCTTCGCTCCAATAAAAGACGGCAGGAAACTATGATGGATATTGATCACGCGATGTCGGTACTTTTCACACAAATATTCAGGGAATATTTGCATATAGCGCGCTAATACAATCGTGTCAGCATTCGAATCGTCAATGCACTTTTCAATCGCCTGAAAAGCTGGCATTTTGTCGTCTTTAGGCACTGGAATGCAGTGATAAGGTACCTTATACCACTCAACCATAGATCGAAGCTCTTCGTGGTTGGCGATCACCCCAACGATGTCGCAGCTCAACTCTCCTGTATGCCAACGATGCAGTAAGTCATTCAAACAATGCGACTCTTTCGTCGCTAGCAACATGACCTTTGGTTTATCTGAACTGTCATTTACATACCAACTCATATCAAACTGCTCAGCAATCGGAGCAAATTGCTCTCTAAACTCCTCAACACTTATCTTGAGAGATTCCGCATCAATAACATGACGCATAAAAAACCATTTCTGCTCAGGGTCAGTATGGTGGCTCGCCTCAATAATTGAGCCTTGACGCTCATTCAAAAATTGACTTACTGCGGCAACAATACCCACTCGATCGGGGCAACTAATAACTAAACGGTAGTGTTTTTTCATGAAGAAACTTAATATTCTTTTAAAATCAATAATTTAACATCAAAAAATCTAGATTTTTCAAATCAGTAGGAAAATTATACTCTAACGTAAGTATATGCGCGAACTACAAGCTTATTTTCCAAACTTCCTGAGAGTTAACCGCGTTTCTGAATCACCCAGCACTGATGTATCTTACTGTTCCGCTGAAAATCAGGATCAAGCGTTTGTGGCGTAATATCTTTCACCAAATAACGCTCTTCTATACTGGCATCCAGTGCAAAGCGACGATAATTATTGGAAAACACCAACTGACCATCAGTCGACAATCGATCCATTGCCAGATCAATCAACTCAATATGATCTCGTTGAATATCCAGAACATTCGACATTTTTTTAGAATTAGAGAACGTCGGAGGGTCCATGAAAATAAAATCAAACTCGTCGGTCGATTTCCTCAACCACTCAAAACAATCTGCGCGCACTACTTTGTGGTCTCGCTCAGAAAACTCATTTAGTTCAATATTTCGGCGAGCCCAATCCGTGTAAGTGTTTGACATATCGACACTCAATGTCGACATCGCTCCACCTTGCCCAGCATGTACGGATGCAGAAGCGGTATAGCAAAACAAATTAAGGAAGCGAGCGCCATTTGCATTGTCTTGTATGTACTTCCTGACTGGACGGTGATCCAGAAACAGTCCTGTATCAAGGTAATCTTTGAGATTAACAATAAAATCACAGCCATATTCCTGCACAATCATCTCATGCTGAGAAGTAGCAACTTTTTCATATTGCTGCTTACCACTTTGGCGTTGACGATGTTTCACCACAACATTCGTTTCTGGGATGTTCAACGCACTCGGAATCGCCGTAACTACTTCCATTAGCCTTGTTCGCGCTTTTTGCTCATCGATACTTTTTGGCGCTTGATATTCCTGTACATGCGCCCAATTGTCATACAAATCAATCGCGACTGCATATTCAGGCATATCGGCGTCATAGACTCGATAACAAGACACCTTGCTTTGGCTGATCCATTTTTTAAACCGCTTCACATTCTTCTGAAGTCGGTTGGCAAACATTTGAGCACCTTGACTCATTACCGCTTGCTGACGATCACCTCGCTTAATATTGTCATCTGCAACTGGGTAGATGTAAAAACGACACTCTAATCCACCGTTTAGAATTCGAGTGTTTTTCTCTGGACGAATAGGAACCTGCCTCGCCAACTGATCATTACTCGTCAGCAGTGCACATACGCCACCTTTTGCGTTATCAGTCACCCAATAACCAAGCTGAGAATACAAAGAGATCAACGCCATTTCATCGCCAAGCCGCTCACCGTATGGAGGGTTAACGATGACAAGTGGCACTTCACCCTGCCAATCAAACTCATGCTCCTGAAACGCACTTAAGGAAACATCCACAATACCAGTCAGACCTGCACGCTTTATATTTTCACGTGCTGCTGCAATGGCTTTTTGTTCTCTATCAGTCCCTTGAAAAGTAACAGTTAGATCGTTCGGCGCAATGCGTTCATTTTTGGCAAAATCCTGAAGTTGCTGCCAAAGGCGATGATCGTGCTGCTTCCACCCCTTAAACCCCCAATACTGACGACGCAAGCCCGGAGCAATATTCAGTGAAATCAGTGCAGCTTCCACCAAAAATGTTCCCGACCCACACATTGGGTCGACTAACTGAGAAAAAGAGCTGCCTTTCGCCCAACCTGCTCGCAACAACATACCTGCAGCCAAGTTTTCCTTAAGCGGCGCCATTCCTCCTTGCTGGCGATAACCTCGCTTATGCAAACTGTCTCCCGACAAATCCAAACTTACCGTAACTTTCTCGCGCTTAACACGCACGGCAATACGAACATCGGGCTGTTGCTTTTCTACGTTTGGCCGTTGGCCCGTCTTTTCTACGAAATAGTCCGCAATTGCATCTTTGGTTTTCAGAGCACCAAATTGAGTATTTCGAATTTCTTTATTCGTACCGTGACAGTCAATCGCAATAGTACTGTGAACAGATAAGTGATCGGACCACTCAATACTCTTCACACCTTTATAAAGGTCGTCGGCGGTGTCCATATTAAAATGAGTAAGTGGCATCATTACACGCGTCGCCACTCTGGACCACAAACACGCTAAATAAACACCTTTTAGGTCGCACGTTAACTTAACCTGAGCCTCGCCCAATCGAGTATCCGTTAACCCTAATTCGTGTAATTCTTTCTCTAGGACGTTTTCCAAACCAATTGGACACGTAAGTTCTATCGAGAATGTATTACTTGCATCTAATTGATCATTAATGTTTTCTGTCATTTTTATTACTTTTTAGTTAATTTTTTCACTCTTTATAGAGCAAAGTATTATTTAGACAAGTCGCTTTTTTTAGTCTATTCATTAAATCTTGACGATGAAAAACTAAATGAGAGGAAAAATCCTATGAAGAAGCAGAAACGAGATCTTCATCAACGTGCATATGTTAAAGGTTACCGAGCTGGTATGGCTGGCCGCTCCAAAGCCCTCAGTGAACGTTGCAACACCCAAGCTCGACAAGATTGGTTGACGGGCTGGCGTGAAGGCCGTGAAGATATGTGGAACGGATTTACCCCTGTCGATGGCACCTACAAGGCTGCCACCTTCTCTCAATAACTTCTTCTTTCACCTTTCAACAAGAAACGGACTAAAAGAAAAAGGCCAACTGAAACGTTGGCCTTTTTCATATTAACGTCTCGTTTCTCTCAAATAAGCATCGGTACTGGTGATCGCTTCACGTATCAACTCAGGCCCCCGATAAATAAAGCCAGAATAAACTTGAACCAGTTTCGCTCCAGCTTCTAGCTTCTCAACAGCATCTTTGCCGTTTTCGATACCACCCACTCCAATGACAGGCAGCTCATCTTTTAAATACTCAGACAAAACACGCACAACATGAGTAGACTGCTCTCGAACAGGCGCACCGCTTAAGCCACCCGCCTCAGCTTCATAACGATGACCTTTTACCGCTTCGCGTGACAAGGTTGTATTTGTTGCAATAATGCCATCGACTTTCTGCTCAACAAGCGTATCTGCCACCAGCTTAATCTCATCGTCCGTCATATCCGGCGCAATTTTAACCGCTAAAGGAACTTGTTTGCCGTATTCATCAAAATAGCGATTCTTTGCTTCAATGAGCGGGGAAATCAATTCTGCTAAACTTTCGCCGAACTGCAGTGAACGCAACCCAGGTGTATTGGGTGAGCTTATGTTTGCAGTAATATAATCAGCGTAAGGAATAACCTCTTGCAGACACGTCAAATAATCTTGCGCTGCATCCTCAACCGAAGTCGTTAAGTTTTTACCTATGTTAATTCCCAAAATGCCTTTGTATCGGTGTTTTTTCACTCTAGAAACTAGGTGATCCACACCTTTATTATTAAACCCCATACGGTTAATTATCGCATTGTGCTCTGGAAGTCTAAATAAACGCGGCTTTGGATTACCACTTTGCCCTTTAGGAGTCACCGTTCCGACTTCAACGAAGCCAAAGCCAATCGCACCCAATGCCTCAAATGCATCTGCATTCTTATCTAGCCCAGCAGCAAGACCTATGGCGTTAGGAAATCTCAACCCCATAACATCAACTGGCTTGGATTCAGGGACATTCGGAAACAAACCACTTAATCCAAGTCGGCCCGTCGCTCCAAGTAGCTCTAAGGACAGTTCATGGGAAACTTCAGGGTCTAACTTAAAAAGAAGAGATCTGGCGAGATCGTACATTAATATAAGCCTTTTAGGTAATTATCTTAATTCTTTGTATTACTAACTAATCTTTTTGATTCCGACTAGCTTTTTGCTCTCATCAAATTCCACTTCAAATGAACCAAACAATCCGTGATGAGTAACAAATTTTTGAAACGCGATCAGAGGCAATTGCACCTTCCTGCCATCTCGACTGTGCGCTACCAAATTTTTCACAGTCCCTTTGTACATTTCTTTGTATTTGAAAGCAGATAAATTAACGTCAATTACAATTATTGCCATTTATGTTCCTAAACCATTTATCTTTAACAATCGAATGCACTCGCATACCGATTGATTTGCGAAATATTGCCCTTATTATATGTTCAAAGTCTTATTTTTAATAGAAGTATAAGGAAGTTAGGTTAGATGATTAACGCCTTAAATAAACTCAAAGAGCATCTAAACCAAGCCATTCTTGGGCAAGAAGAGCTGACTCGCGACTTACTGGTGGCACTAATCGCCAATGGGCATATCTTATTAGAAGGCCCGCCAGGCATTGCAAAGACCACCGCAGCTAAGTCGCTAGCAAATGCAATGAACGCGAGCTTTCAACGCATTCAGTTCACACCAGACCTTTTGCCTGGGGATGTCACAGGCTCAGACATTTATCAACAAGACACTGGGAAATTTTCTTTCTCTCCTGGCCCACTCATAAACGAAGTTGTTTTGGCCGATGAAATAAACAGAGCACCTGCAAAGGTTCAGTCTGCGCTGTTAGAAGCCATGGGAGAACGCCAACTTACAGTGGGAGGCAACACTTACTCTCTCCCTGATCTCTTTTTTGTCATCGCGACTCAAAATCCGATCGAGCAAGAAGGCACCTACCCTTTGCCAGAAGCGCAACTTGATCGCTTTTTAATGAAGCTGATAATAAAATACCCTTCTAAAGACACCGAATTGGCGGTAATGCGCTTAATTCGCCAACAAGACAATAAAGAGATCAATGCAGATTCATTCTCAAACATCGTCAATCCAGACGAAATAAAGAGTTTGCAGAAGGAAGCGCTCTCTCTTTATATGGCGGAGTCTGTCGAGCAGTACATTGTCGAGTTAGTCATGGCAACTCGATTCCCGTCACACTATATTGATGAGATCAAAGACGATCATCAAATCATTGAATTTGGGGCCAGCCCACGCGCCACCATTGCGTTAGATCGATGCGCACGAGCAAATGCCCTAATTGTAGGAAGAGATTTCGTGACACCGGATGATGTTCGCCAAGTTGCCTCTCAGGTACTTCGCCATAGAATCATCCCATCCTTTGAAGCGGAAACAAATGCACTTACCAGTGATGACATTATTAACCTAATTTTAGCTAAAGTGCCCGTAGTTTAATGCTGCAACGAATTCAACGCCCCAATAGTCCAGAACTAAACAAAGCATCGATTCAAGAGTTGATGCTTATTGCTCGCTCGCTTAAAAAAATGGGGAACAAACCACCCAAAGCACGTTCTGAACAAGGTGAGCACAAAATAAGAATAAAAGGGCACGGTCTTGAACTGAAAGAACTCAGAACCTACCAGCCAACAGACGAACCACGCCACATCGATTGGCGAGTGTCAGCAAGAACCGGAGAGCCTTATACAAGAGTGTTCGAAGAAGAAAAAGAACACAGCCATGTATTGATCACTGATTTATCACCAAACGCATATTTCGGCACTCGTGATACTTTCATATCCACTCGATATGTGCAGCTTGCTGCGTTAATTGGTGGCAGAGTGAAACACTTAAGAGACAAATTTGGCTATATCTCTCAGTTCGGCGATGAATGCATGGCAGACCTAGCAACCAGAAACTGGCACACGTTCCAAGAATCGCTCGTTAGTATGTCACGACTGGATCAACGACAAAAAAAAGTAAGCAATGAGCTCTGCGCTTTAGACTCATTCTCCAAAGAGTTGCGTTCAAAAAATATCATTCTACTTACCGACAAAGTTCAGGTTAAACAAACGAACATCGAATGGCTAAAGCGCATAACAAAAAAGAACCAAGTAACTTGGATTAATATTGAAGACACCAATGCTTCACGGTTACCTACAGGCACCTATCATTTTATGACTTCTGAAGGAGAGTCTACGAGGCACATATCAAATTCTCAGTCCGAATCCAATCCGTACCAGAATAGCAAACTGCAACTGCAACAAGAACTCACATCATTTGGAGCTCGGTTTTTAAGTTACGATTTAGTAACGCCCCCATTATCAATTATAAACGCCCTGACTCACTACGGCTGCTTAAGGTAAGACGATGGAGATGAATTTACCGAATAAAGCGTACATGCTACCTGACGCCATATCTAATTGGCCTCCAGTATGGTGGTTTTGGCCATTGCTCGCTCTACTCATCCTCGCTGTACTCTGTTGTGCCTATTTGATTCGTAAACGTTACAAAAAAAGTGCCTACAAGCGCCAAGCAATTGGCATATTAAAAAGCGAATTTGCGAAGAAGAACCCCACTGAGCAAGTGATACTGTGTCATGAGCTGATCAAGCGGTGCCTGCTATCAACCAATAATCCCGAATTAGCATCCTTACCAATGAAAGCGCTTCTTCCAACACTCGATGAAGCATGCAAAAGCCAAAAATTTTCTGAACTTGGCGACTTTTTTTGTTCTGCTCCATACAATCCAAAAGTGGAAACAACACAAGAACAACTTGAAACACTGTACATAACAACCTTGCATTGGATACGCTCGCATCATGATTGAATTCGAATGGCCGTGGATATTTCTGTTACTACCCGCACCGTTAGTCTTAATTTGGATCAAACTCAGGTCTCTTTCGAGCAGCCGCCATCATAGCGAAACTTATTGGTGGAGCCAGCATGCGTTACCCGGCACAGCAACGCCAAGCAATCACACAAAAAGTTGGCTTAAGACAACAAACATCTTATTACTGATATCTTGGTTCAGCTTAATTGTCGCCCTTGCTCGACCTGTTTGGATTGGTTCACCAACACAGATAACACCGTCCGGTAGAGATCTTTTTGTCGCACTTGATCTATCCGGCAGCATGCAAATTTCAGATTTACAATATCAAGGCCGATCAGTGAACAGGCTAGCCATTTCAAAACATGTCCTGTCGGATTTTATGGACAAGCGACAAGGCGACCGAATCGGAATTATTGTATTTGGCACGAAAGCTTTCCTACAAGCGCCACTCAGCTTTGATATAAGCACCGTCAAACAATTAATACAGGAGACCCAAATCGGGTTTGCTGGAGACAAAACCGCCATCGGCGATGCGATAGGCTTAGGGATCAAACAACTCTCAGAGCTCCCATCCGAGAAAAAGGTGCTCATCTTAATGACCGATGGCGCAAATACCGCAGGAAAAGTCAGCCCAGTTCAGGCGGCGAATTTTGCTGCAGAACAAGGTGTCACAATACACACAATCGGCATTGGTGCAGATCAAATGGAGGTCCAAGGATTTTTTGGTCCCAAAACCGTTAACCCTTCAGAAGACCTTGATGAAGCAACACTAGACAATATTGCGCATTTGACCGGTGGTAACTACTATCGCGCCAAGAGCACGTCAGATTTGGAAGCTATCTACGATGCAATTAATGATATCGAGCCAACACCATCCGAAGATCTATGGCAAAGACCAAAGGATTCTCTCTTCGTTTGGTTCGCTATTTTATCTGGCCTTCTTGCCCTTGGAACAATCGTTAACAAAGGTAAAGTGACACTAAGATGGAAAACATTGAAATGAGAACGTTATTGCCTAAAAACAACGTCATTTCAATACGATACGGAGTCTTAACAGGAAACACCCCATGACGGTTTTAGATACCCTACACTTCACTCGCCCGCTGTGGTTGATTGCAATCCCGCTGATCATTGTTTGCACCATTATTTTTAGGATCAAGCACACCTCAGAAAATGTCGAGACTATTGTCGATTCAAATCTATTACCTTATTTAAAGATCAAAAAAAATACGCCAATGGCCAGCTGGTTAGCGCCGATTGCCTTTCTGTTTCTGTCGATTGCTCTTGCCGGAATTAGCTTTACCAAAGACAGTAAAACGTTTTTCACCATTGAAGAGAAAACCGTTTTCATTGTCGATCAGTCTCTTTCAATGTATGCAACAGACATCAAACCCAATCGTCAAACCAAATTAAAACAACGAATCAGGGACTTACTTGATTCTGCTCAAGGTGGGGAGTTTGCGCTCGTCGCATTTGCAGGCGACGCCTTCGTTATAAGCCCTTTTACGAAAGACAAAACAACGATAGAGCATTTTACGTTAGCACTGGATCCCCTAATCATGCCACTCTATGGCAGCGATGTAGTAAAAGCGACTCAAACTGCATTGGCACTGCTATCACCAACCGATCAAGCCAACATCGTATTCTTTTTAGATGACCTAACTGAAAAAGAAGCTGAATACCTCAAAACCAATTTACATTCACCCAATCTCAATGTCAGTTTTATTTATGCAGGTAATACAGAAGGTGCACCTATTGTTTTACCCAATCAAGAAACATTAAAACATCAGGGTGCGGTTATACGCCCTACGGTTCCCGTTTCACGAATTAAAGACACTGCGCGCGACCTTAACGCAACAGCCTTAGCCATTACTGGTGGTGATAAAGCGTTAATATCTACCCTGTCATCCAACACATCGTTGGCACAAAACTCGTCAAACTCTTCCATTTCGGGCGAAACATGGGTTGAATCAAGCCACTGGTTTGCTCTTCCGTTTTTACTTTATCTTCTCCATTTATTTAGAAGAGCGGAAATAGCGTTGTTTGTTATTGCAATAATTTCACTGCCAAACCCTGCAACAGCATCGCCTTATGACATCTTTAAAACACAAGACCAAAAGGCCTATTCCGCAGTCGAATCAGGAGACTGGGATAAAGCAAAATCCCTGTTTATAGACCCCCAATGGAAAGCCGCCGCCGAGTACGCAACAGAAAACTATGAGTCCGCAGCCAACCTATTAGAAAAGAGCAATAGAAACGCGCGTGAGAACTATAATTTGGGGAATGCACTCGCTCAAAGCGGGAAAATCAAACCGGCAATTTCAGCATACGAAGACGCTTTAAAACAAAATCCAAATTTCAAAGAAGCCAAACAAAATTTAGACTACCTAAAAGAGCTACAACAGCAACAGCAACAGCAACAGCAACAGCAACAGCAACAGCAACAGCAACAGCAACAGCAACAGCAACAGCAACAGCAACAGCAACAGCAACAGCAACAAAAGTCTAAATCATCACAGAATAATGACGAAAAACTCACTGATCCTAAAGAAACCGATCACAACAATGACTCAAAGCCACAAGACAAATCTCAAAAACAACGCGATAATGTTAAGAATGAAAAAGTATCACAAGAGCAAATGAACCAGTCAAAGGAAAGAAAACAGGCGCTGAACCAATGGCTGCGACAAATACAGGATGACCCTGGGACGTTACTGCAAAGAAAACTCTGGTATTTACATGAACAAAGAAGAAACGAAAATATTCAAGCTCAAGAGGATGGCAATAAACCATGGTAGTATTTGCCCACACCCAATTTCGATCGACGTCCATGTATAAATTAAAACGTGCTATCACGACCTTTTTCATTGCCTTTGTGACACTTCTCTCAGTTCAGTCATGGGCTGCTGGTGTCATTGCTTCTGTCGATAAAACAACCGTAACAGAAAATCAGCCACTTAAACTGACATTGCGTGCAGACTTTGCTCAAACAGGGCAAGGACCAGATTTGTCTCCATTAAAAAGGGATTTTGATGTACTGGGAAAAAGTCAAAATAGCCAATTCAGTTTTAATCTAGGCACGAGTCGCGCTCTGAGTTATTGGGTCGTCAATTTAATGCCCAAATCAGTCGGTACATTTGAAATTCCAGCCATATCTATTGGAGACCACAAGTCCAATACTTTAGTCGTGGAAGTAAAACCTGCACCGCAGCTTTTGGATCAAAACGGCAACCCTCCCGTCATGATCCGCATGGATGTTTCAGAAATTTCCCCGTACGTTCAGGAACAAGTGTTAATCAACGTCAAAATTTTCACATCTGTACGTTTAGAGAATGCCGACATTTCCACACCGACCAGCCCCGACTTAACTGTCGAGCGACTACTGGACGACCAGCGCACTTATGAAAACGTCAACGGCAGCTCATACGAGGTACTGACGCGCACTTATTTGGCATTCCCACAACGAAGTGGCATTGTTCGACTTCCCGCACAATCCGTTCAGGCAATGATCGCAACAAACGCTGGCCGAAGGATGGTGAGCGTACAAAGCACTCCTATTGATCTGAAAGTACAATCTATCCCCGCCAGCTATCCAGTAGACAACTGGCTGGTCGCTAAATCAATTTCAATTGAATCGTCTTTGACATCCAGTCAAAACACCCCAACCGTAGGCGACACACTTGTTTGGGATATCGAAATCAGAGCCAAGGGCGCACTCCCTGAACAACTGCCTCCATTGGCATACCCAAGCACAGCGAGCTACAAACTTTATCCCTCACCAAATAAGTTAGACAGCCGTAAAAACGGTGAAGGCCTAGAAGGAATAGAAACCATTCGAATAGAAGTTGTACCGACTTTACCCGGTCAACTTACACTGCCCGAGATCCAGATCCCGTATTGGAATAGCGTAAGCAATTCCTATGACGTCGCCAAAAAGCGCTTAGATCCTATTGTAGTCGCCGATTTAGCAAGTGGAGAAAGCACTCAACAGATACCTTCTCAAACTCAAACGAGCACACTACAAGAACAAAACAACCAGATCGACAATTCCAATAACATTGCGCCACAGACTCAGTCAGTGGCTCCAATATCATTAGCAAAACACAAAAAGAACCAGACCGATACTGGCGCTCAACCTGCTATTGAATTGACGGTAACAGAACCACAAAAATCGGGATTCGCGTGGGCAATATGGGCTGCTATTGGGTTAGTTATTCTATCAGCAGGTTTGTTTTTCATTTGGTTCCGTCGCTCTAAAATACTGGCTAACACAACCGGTGACGATGTCCCAACATTACAGAGCTTCGCGCCCTTAAACACAAACACGGAAGAAGATGCCTATCGGGATTTGCTAAAGTGCTGCAAACAAAACGACCTTTCTAACTTGCGGACCAATTTACTTGAATGGGCACGTCACAGATGGGGAGACGCAGAAGTGAAAGGGTTAGAAGATATAAAAAGGCTCTCTAACTCACCAAAAATAATACAGCTACTGATGGAAGCAGAGTTGGTCATGTACTCCAACCAACCCATTACACATTGGGATGGCCAAAGTTTGTTAGACGCATTAGAAGAATATCGCACCGGCGTAGTGAAACCCAGCCAAGCCAGTCAACTAAAGACTCTCTATCCAAATTTTTAGTATTTAGGAAATCGTTATGCCCAATCAACCTCAATCTGGAATCTGCGCAGAGGCTTCAAGCGATGCGACGTTTGTCCTGCTCAACTGCATTAAAGGAAAAGAACATACCCTTAGAGAAGTACTCAGCAAACTTCCTGATTTGATCGAACGAAAACAAAATAAGTTTGCAGGGACTCAGCTCTATGCCACGATTGGCTTCTCAGTCTATGCTTGGGACACGTTGTTTAGCCAACCAAAACCAAAACACCTTGAAGCCTTTCCAATCTTGAAAGGCGAATTTATCGAGGTAGAGCCCGAACAAATCGATATCTGCTTACATGTACGTTCAATCAGAAGAGATGCCACATTTGCTCTAACTCGCGCCTTAGTTGATATATTTGAAGACAGTGTAGAAGTAAAATCTCAAACGGATTGCTTCAAATACCTAGACAACCGAGATTTAACGGGGTTTGTCGACGGCACTGAAAATCCGCAAGGCGATAACCGAGCGCAAGTCGCCTTGATCCAAAATGAAGACCCGAACTACGTAAATGGATCTTATTTAAATCTAATGAAGTTTGTTCACGACCTGCCAAAGTGGGAATCTGTGCCTGTTGAGAAACAGGAACAGATATACGGTCGAACAAAAGAGGAAGACATCGAGTTCCCAGCCTCAGAAAAAAGCGTTCATGCGCACACAAAGCGCACTTCACTAAAAGACGATCAAGGACAATCCCTTGAAATTTTGCGCCAAAGCATGCCCTTTGGAAACCTTTATGAAAAAGGCCTCATGTTTGCAAGCTACGCAAAAACACCCGAGATATTTAATACGATGCTGAAAAGTATGATTATCGGTGATGAGGACGGCAATACAGATCACTTAATGAAGTATACGCGCGCACCATATGGAAGTTTATTCTTCGTCCCTGCAAATTCATTCCTGCGTCAGTTTACGCCAGAAGCTTAACGCTTTATGCAAATGTAAACATTCATAGAAATAAAAAAGACCACAAAACGATCAATAAATAACAAATCGCTCTCTGTTTAAACGGAGAGCGATATTAGAATCGCTAGCTCCCAGGCTGCGAAAGCGATTTCGCATTCGGATCCATACGTTCTAGTCGGATCGTTACCCGGCGGTTTCGCTCACGCCCTTGGGAGGTTCGGCTACTTGCAACGGGATATCGCTCACCATGATAACGTGACACAATCATGTCAGCCGGTACACCTTGCTCCAAAAGATACGCTGTGATTTTCTCTGCTCGGTGCTTTGATAGCTCCCTGTTATCCCGCCGTGAACCGATCGTATCTGTGTGTCCATCTATATAAATATATTGAATACTCGGATCGTTTTTAACATACAACGACACAAGGTCTAAACGGTGTTTAATACGATCCGTTAGATCTGAGCCATTGTTAGGGAACAATGCCGCAGTTCGAGCAATTTGTTTGTAATTAACAGGCAGTAAATCCGCTAAACAACGTTGAAACTGATGGTAAGCCGGCAAAAAATTGATATTGCTTAGCGAAACTTCAACCGCCTCTCGGCCATTCTCCCACGCCGTTCCAGCGATAACAGAGTGACGGCCTCGATCAAGCCCTGTCAGCATTTGTTCTGCGACTTTTCCGCCTGCTTCAACGGTAAGCCCATAACCCGGATATTTAAGCACCTCCAACGTTTTTGGATTCACCCCCGGAGACCAACTGGCGGCCTGCGTAATAATAAAAACCTTTCCTGGACCAATTTTTTCATTATTGGGCTTAAGCATGAACTTCATTGGCTCGCCCGCTTCTTTAATAAAATGCCCCATCCCAAAATGAGGAACTGGATGCGTCAAACTGCAGGAAAAAATATCGCCACTCAACAACCATTGCGATTCATCAATATCCGACTGATATCGCGTTAACGCTAAAGACGCGCTTGAAACAAAGCAAACACACATTGCCGCACTTAACTGCTGAAGTGTTTTACGTGTCACTACCATTTATCAATATCTCGTTCATAAACAAGTGTGTTATTATCCAAATCAACCAAAATCTCTTTCTGAGCTAAGGGCAGAATTAAGGATACTCTTTTGTCAAACCATGAAATAAAAGACCGCTTTCGCGGTTTCCTACCTGTTGTTATCGACGTTGAGACCGCAGGCTTTAATGAAAAAACAGACGCTCTTCTTGAAATTGCTGCCAGCATCCTACGAATGGATGAAACTGGTGAACTGTACATTCATGAAACACTGGAATATATAGTACACCCATTTGAAGGCGCGAATCTCGAAAAAGCCGCTTTAGATTTTACAGGCATTGATCCTTCCGATCCAAATCGCAATGCAATTCCTGAAAACGAAGCACTAACACAGATGCTCTCTAAAGTACGCAAAGAGCTAAAATCTGTTGGCTGCAAACGTGCCATTTTAGTTGGCCACAATTCCGCTTTCGATCACGGTTTCCTTAATGCTGCAATTGAACGCTGCTCAATAAAAAGAAATCCGTTTCACCCGTTCTCAAGTTTTGACACCGCCTCGCTTGCGGGTCTAGCTTACGGTCAAACAGTCTTGGCGAAAGCCTGTGAAGCAGCCAGCATTCCGTTCAGTAATTCAGAAGCTCATTCAGCTAAGTATGATACCGAAAAAACTGCAGAGCTATTTTGTGAAATTGTTAATAAGTGGAAGCGCCTAGGCGGTTGGTCTCCTCTTGCTGACCCACAAGACACCACTGAAACAATGGAATCATTGTTTAATAGTAACTCTTAACGTACAAGGAGTTACCTAACTACGTCGAGGCTTACAGTTAGGTAACTCAAAAACCAAGCTTTTATACTGAGACCTTTACACCAAGTCCCGAGCAAAGGTCTCAGTATAAAAGTTGCTGTGTCTATCAAGTATGTAAGGGAGAACCATGCAAGGCAAACGCATCTTATACATTATATTGGGTTGGCTATCCTTAATCATTGGAATTATAGGCATTTTCCTTCCACTCTTGCCAACGACTCCCCTTGTACTTCTTGCTGCTTGGTGTTTTTCACGCTCATCAACGCGCTTTCATAATTGGCTAATTAACCACAAATATTTTGGCCCTATTGTACGTGACTGGCAATCAGGCGAAGGAATCCCCAAAAAGGTGCGCAACCGAGCACTTCTTGTTATGTGGTTAGGCATGTCGCTGTCCATGCTAATCGTGTGGCGCTTTTGGGCCACTGTAGGATTAATTACCATCGGTGTTTGCGTTAGTTTGTATATGTTAAGAATGCCACTTAAACAAGACGCTAAGTAAAGAGTATTAAAATGTCCTCTGATAACCACTCTAAAGAAACACAACCCGGAAAAGACCGCTCTACGTTAATTCCGAACCGACTTTTCCCCCGTATTGCACTTTATACTGCGTCAGCTGCGGTCGTTTTATTGTTCACTGTTTGGTTAGCCATCCCGCCTCTTGCTAAGTGGTATCTTTCACATTTTTACGAAGAGCAAAATAGAACATTCAGCGCCCACGATATCAGTGTTGATTTTTTTCCTCCCTCCATCCACTTAGAGAACGTTCTTGTATCCCATGAAAACTCAAAAGAACTTGAGATAAAGACACTTGATTTACAAGTATCTATCGCACCTCTGTTCAATAAAACCGTTTACATTTCAAAAGCCAATATTGACGGGTTGTATGTCTTAGCGTCACAAGACGATAACATTTGGAACGTGGCAGGTATCAATATACCAATCAACTCAGGTGAACCCTCGAATGATGAGGAAACAGCTGCGCCACTGACAGCTCAAGCGGAAGAAACGCTAGGCAAGCCTTCAGAAAATGATAGCCTCGCATCAGGCTCCCAGAGCAATAAACCATCGTCACCGTGGACGGTTATTGTTCCAAAATTGAGCATCAATAACAGCCAGTTCACTGTCCACAACCTGTTAAACGATGCCGTAACAGACACCTATACCATTGATCATCTTGAACTCGATAAGCTAAACAATCGCGGAACAGATGTATCCCTTAGCATTGTGCTTGATAGCCGCTTTAACCAATCCCACTTTTCACTTAAATCTGATATTGCCTATTTTGATTCTCTCGCAGACGTTCAACTCGAATCACTCTCTGTCGACGCGAGTATCACGGACTTTTTGCATTTTCTGCCTCAAGAATATCGCTCTCTATCAGGAACGATAGAGAGCTCGATGACAGGGACGATTAAGCAACGAAGCGCTACTGAGTTCGATATTGCACTGCCTAAACTAAACAATCACTTAAGCCAATTGTCAGTCGATATTCCAAACATCGTAACGAACCTAGAAGAACTAACCATTGATTTGAGCAATATCGAACTTGATAACCAGATAAATGGCGACATTAACATCAAAGGTACTCTAGACACTTCTTTAGCTAACCTTAATGCTGCTATCGATAGCAATAGAATTAACACTAACATTCTTAGCGTTAACCTTGAGCAGTTTGTTGTATCAAGAGAAAATGGGGAAATTCGCTTTAGCGCCCCTAATGTCAATTTAAACAATGGCACAACTCACTTCGAAAGCACCGACTTAACTCTCGCAAATGGGACGGCTCAAGTACAACTTCAAAATCTTCAGGCGACATTTAATAATATCAACACACTAAAACTCTCCACCGCGTTGTCTACTGAAATCAGCAATTCAAATGTCAACCTAGGTAACTTACAGTTAGTGAATGGCGGGCTGAAATCCAAATTTGAGGAACTTGAGCTACTCCATTCCAACAATCAGCTTGATGCGACGGTTAGCAATGTAACGATAAACAACTCAAAATTTTCATTAAAAAAGTCAGAAGACACGCTAGCCTCATTCGCAGAACTTAACGTAGACATGCCAAAGTTCAACTATGCAGGTGAGTCCTACAAGGGTGAACTCTCATCGATCAAGATGACGGACATCAACCTATCCGATCCAACAGATGCTCCACCACTTACTGCTTTAGAATCCCTCATAGTGCAAGGCATTCAAACCGATGAGAACGGCGCTCAAATAAACAAAATTGCGTTAACGGGATTAAAAACACACGCTTTACTTGATGAAAACAGACAGCTCATCAATTTGATTCCTCTGTCAGACAAAAACAGCACTAAAGGATCGGACGGCAAGACAGAATCGAACAACACAGGCTCCACAGTTTCAGCAACAAAACAAGAAACAAACAAAGAAGAGTCAACCAAAGAAGAAGTACTGACACTTAAAACCGATGAAACAGCTACGAATACAACACAATCAGAGTCGTTCACTCTTTTATTAAACGAATTCAACCTAAGTGGTGATTCCTACATTCAGCTACTCGACAAAGGCGTTGATCCAGACTTAGACACTAAAATCGAGATTGAAAGATTAAGCGCCACACACATTGATTCTTCAGATAAAGACAGCATCACAAATGTCGTGCTTATCGCAAAAAATGGAAAGTACTCAAGTATTAACCTTAATGCAGATATTCAGCCGTTTACTGAAAAGCTGACCATGCAAACCAAACTCACCATCAGAGAAACTGAGCTTCCGCCCTACTCGCCGTATATTGCGCAAGCATTAGGCTATCGGATCGACTCTGGGCAAATGGATATGGATCTGGATTTAAATGCAGATCACGGTCAATTAGAAGGCAACACACACCTTGTATTCCGTGAATTTGATCTTGGCGGTCGTCAAGAAAGCAGTAAAGTCATGCAAACTGGCGCAATGCCTCTGAACATAGCGGTTGGAGTGCTCAAAGATGGGCAAGGAAACATTGAGCTCGACATTCCACTCGAAGGCGACATCGATAACCCAGAATTCAAATGGACTGGCTTTTTGATGCTTCCTATTAAACAAGCACTCTATAAAGCCTCAACAAGCTACCTTATGCAAACATTTGTTCCTTACGCTAATGTCATCAGTATTGCCCAGATAGCAGGAGAACAAATCCTTAAAATAAGAGTCGAGCCGCTGGCGTTTGAGCTTCAGCAAGGGCAGATAGTCCCAGCACAGTTTGATTACCTTAACCAACTGAGTGCGCTAATGACAGACAAATCAGACAGCCAAGTAAAAGCTTGTGGTTTTGCCGTCATTGGTGACTTAAGCGAAAACAACGAGCTCATTCTAACTGAACCAGAACAACAAGACGCCTACCTAAATAGCCTAGCAAACGAACGCGCAAACTCGCTCAAAGATTACTTAGTTAACAAAGGCATTGCGTCGAATCGAATTTTTGTCTGTGCTCCAAAAATTGATCGAGATGAAGATGCGACCCCAAGAGTGGAATTAAAGTTCTAAGCTCTAAGCTTTGACGAGAACGCCAAGTTTCGATCAAAAAAAAGACGCCTTATCATTTAACGATATTCGCTAAATGATAAGGCGTCTTACATCAAACTCACGTTAAGTTTACGCTAATTAAGTAGCGTAAACTTAACTGCTCAGGAACTGATTTAACAAATCAGAGGTCGACGAGCTACTGCTTGAACTGGCAACACTTTCATACGCCGCTATTCCCGGTGGTGGTGGAGGTGGCGGCATACTTTCACTCGATGATTGATCTTCCCCATTTGCAATGCTTGTAACCAATTCCTCGACATCAACGCCCAAGTTTTCAGCCATCGCAACGACAGAATCCGGCGCATTTTCGACTAATTCATCAATGTCATAGTCATCACTTTCAACGGCCTCTAAAATAGACTCTCGATAGTCTTCGGCCTCTTCCATCTCCTCAGATGACAACATCGACATCATATCTCCACTAGGCGGTGGAGGTGGTGGCGGTTGATCGCCCGACGCAATCTGACTCGCTAACTCTTCCAAATCGATGTCATTTTCTTCTGCATACGCAACGAGCTCGTCCGACGCCGAAGATGCAAGCTCTTCAGCATCAAACGTGCCGTCTTCTACTGAATCTAATACACTGTCTCGAAACGTCGCAGCGGCATCTTTTTCATCATCACTCATGCTGGACATTTTAGACATCAGCGTACCTAAACTGCTTACACTCACTCCCGAACTGCTAGCCGAAACACTTGACGTGCTCGAACTGACAGAACTTGTACTAGAAGTCTGCGTAAGCGCACTCAAACTAAAATTGGTGCTGGTATTGCTTATTTCCATAGTGGCTCTCCTAAAGTACATGGAACACCTATTCATTCCACGCTTATTCTTAAGCAATCCCTATACAATTAATATGCAGTAAAACGTCACTTGTCAGTAAAAATTATGTCAGCAAGATAGGCAAAAAAAACCACTAAAAACGGCCATTTACAAAGATTAAGTAAAGATGCGATCAACATAAAATCGAGTAGAGTTTTTCAGAGGTAATAATGGGAAACCTCGCTACCGGATACGGCAAAATCTTTCCGTTTCATAAAAGTTAAAAAAATGTCTTTTTTAACTAGAAAGTGACCAAGATCAATCTATACTTAGCGAGGTAGTCCTATCCTTAAGGAGATATTTAGAAGATACCCTCTAACGATAGGCATCACATCTATCGGAATAAAACAGCGCCCAAGGAGAACGGCATGCCCATAGAAAAACACTCTTTAGTAAAAGAGCTTCCTGAATTCAAAAAGGAGATCCATCAACTAAAATTATCAGACAACCATTTCAAAAAACTGTTTGACGAGTACCACTATTTAGACAGAGAAATTGAACAAATCGAGAAAGAAATCGTGCTTGCAGGCACCATGGAAGAAGAGGAGTTCAAGAAACGCAGGTTACTATTAAAGGACACGTTGTTCCACTATTTACAAAAAGCTCAACATCAACATCTCGCTGAGAGCGCTTAACTACATAACCATTTATTAGGGTCAATATGTCGGCTAAGTAAAATGCCCCTGCAATGTTGTATCGCAGGGCAACAGTTTTATACCTAGCCACGACTACTGTGAATTACACCACGTGCTTAATCAATACATCTTTAATCGACCGAAATGCCCCTCAAACGATCGTAAGGCACCTCCAAAGCAATACCAAAATAGTCTTCTAATGCCTTCATGTACGGTTCACCTGGCGGTAGCTCAATGACCTGAGTAGAATTCCCTTCGATCTTCTTTAGCGTAAAGTTATGCAGTGAATACATTCCATTGCTGAATGGCTGAACAGCCACTCGCGAAGAAAAGAAAAACGAATTAGGGTGTGTCGAGGTATAGTAATTGGCGTAGTCGATGTCGCCCTGACACACATAACCTAAATCAAAACTGTATAAATCCATCCATTCGCCATTAACCCACGTTTGATACATAATCCCTACTAGTTCCCTTTCAACATAGCGATAAGTTTTATGTTTAATCGTTAGAACCTTATTCAACACTAAAGGCAAAGGGGCAATTGGTGTATTTGAGCCAAATCCCGCATCAAGAATCCATTGCTCGTTATTCAATGTAACGACCGTAAATTGATGATTTCTTCCAGACGCAGCTCCAGACAGATGAACCCTTGCAAGTGCCGCTTTTGCGTCAAAACCGTAAAACTTTAACGCCATCAGCATGAGACCATTTAGTTCATAGCAGTAGCCACCACGCTTTTTATGCACTAATTTATCGAATATGTGGTTTGGGCTTAAGTGAACACCATTACCAAGACAAATATCAAAATTCTCAAATGGTATAGAGAATATCTGCGCCGCATGCAAATCATGCAGTGACTCCAACGTGGGGAGTACCTTTTTAGACATTTCGATTCTTTTTAAATAATCACTGGCATTAAATTTAAATTCGGTCATTTATCCACCGTCTACATTACCCAATACACTTTTTTCGAATTACCCATTTAGAACTTTCCGTTTTCGTTTTTCCATTCGCTTCTTGGTGGAATTGCTTCAGAAGTATCCCAGTGCTCTACTATTCTTCCATCTGATATTCGAAATAAATCGTAAAAAGACGTTTCTTCTGTACCGCGGGCACCTTCGCAAGCCGTTAATACGAAATTTCCTTCTGCAAGAATATGGTGCACTTTGTTATATTGGATGAGAGTGTCTGGACTCTTTTTAGACAATGCGGCATGTAAAGAGGCGACTCCATCCCGAAGCACTGGGTTGTGCTCAGTATAGGTTTCAGAGATGAAGTCCGTCAGTTGTCCAAATTGACGCGGTATCAAAACAGAGGACACAAAACGCTCAACCAGCGCCCTGTTTATTTCCGTCAAATTCTGGTCAGTCACTTCCGTTTGACCATCAACCATAGAATGCCCAGACGCATTAGGGCCTTTTCTAGTTTGAATATTATCCCAATGCTCTACCGCTTGCTCACCTTCAAATCGAAAGATTTCAAATCCGACTCTTGAGGCACTAAAATCGTACTCCGTATGTCCAAATACGTAATCCCCATCGGAAAAAATTCGAACAATATTAACGCGTGGGTTCGTGTTTGAAAGGCGTTTAAACAATGCTGCAAGCCCTTCCCCACCCTCAAGAGTCAATGGGTTGTGCTGAATGTATTTATCTTGATTAACCACTTCAACGGATTTTGGATCACCGGTTTCGATGCCCTTCAATAGAGCAACAATCTGCTCTTTTCGTTTAGCCGACACAACATTCTCCCGTTATCATTTGATGCTCACTGGCGCTCTAGCCCACTCACATAACGCATCTGTCAATTCGAGTGTATTCAGTAATGCTCTACTATTCCAATCTTAGTGTATGACGCTAAATTGTCGCACCAAAATCAAACCAACGCTCCCATAATGGGCTCAAACACGCCCCAACATTACTCATAACGTTCAGCACAACCTTCAGATCCATTTTATAAATCACTAAAAATCATCTTAACGATAGGATGAACTTTTTTAGTTTTAATTGATAGCAGAACATCAAACTAAAGTTTTATCCTGATCAAACATTGGCCAAATTATTGCTCTTTTTTAATAAAGTCGACGAACTCTCACTACGATCTACCGCAACATAAATGCAACGGAGCATATTTAAATGACCTTAAAAAGTAAGAACATGGCTCTTTCTCAAAAAGAACTTAAGTGGTTACCTTGGTTTGGTGCTAACGGAGCTTTTTCTCTCTTTCGGTCTTGTTACCTGAATCGAGACACATACCAGAATGTTGAAAAGACCTTTGAAGGGATCGCCAATACGCGAGTAAAGCTGTTGAATACATGGGTAAACAACCAATGGTCACAGCTCGAAGTGCTGCTCGAAATAATATCGGAAAGCTATCCAAAAGTAGAACTGTCTGCCTTAGAAGAACGACTCAACGTTGTCCTTGATGTGAGTGAATATTTTGTCATTAATACCGAAGGGCAAGTCATCCAATCAACAGAAAGAAGTCGAGTAGGATGCAAAGACCTATCCAGTAAAGCCGTATCCGCTGGGATAAAGGATTATTTTTTGCATGGCCCGTACGTTGATCAGAACACATTGAGAATTGGCCCTTCTAGCTCCCAATTTCACGATGCAGTGAGCTTAATGTTTTATTTGCCTATTAAGCACAATGGCAAGAGTCTTGGCGCCATATGCGCGCGCGTCCCAAACGATGTACTCGGAGATTTAATTCAACGAGAAGCAGGACATATCTACAAAGAATCGGGCGACAACTATCTCTTTATGGTTAATCCAGTGTTTGATGACCGTATTTTACCGGGCACCGCACTTTCCCGATCACGCTTTGAAGATAATACCTTCAGCCACGGTGAAAACCTTAAAAGCGGAGTGAACACGCGCTGGGGACAAGTAAAAGTCGAACACCACACGGAATTTGAAATTCGTTTCACAGACCCAGCGACAAAAGAACTGCACCCAGGCGTCAGAGAAACGATAAGACGAGGTGAAAACCTTTTCGTCACCTACCCAGGCTACTCCGACTATCGACACATTCCAGTGATTGGCAAAGGCGTTACCTTTCAACTAAAAGGCAGCCCGGATACGTGGGGTATGATGTGTGAAGGGGATCTAGAAGAGGTTTATCGCCGTCGCTCAATCAACATTAAGCTAATGAAAAGCTTCTTACTTTCAGCAAGCGTCCCACTTCTTGTTTGTTTAGGGCTGCAAGATTTCACGGATCTCTCCACCACCAGCACAGCCGTAATCACCTTTCTTAGTTTACTCTTGGCGGGGGGTTCCTTTAACTACTTCAGCTCTAAAAAAATCAGCCACAATATGAACGAAATGACTGAAGTGATTCAAACTATCGCAGAAGGAGAAGGGAATTTACAACAGCGACTCGATGGCGAGCTCAGCAACGATGAAACAGGTGATCTAGGACGCTGGATGAACAGCTTCATTGATAACTTGGACCATACAATCGGCGACGTTATTTCCGCGAGCAATAATGTAAAAGACTCCAATCATTTTATGGTCAACACAAACGAAGAAGCCAAAAACGCATCACATTACCTTGCTTCGACTGTTGAAAACATGCTCGATATGTTCCAAAGACAAGTGAACGAAGTAGAAAGCGCTTCCCAAACGGCCCACAATTTAAAACAAACAATGGATCAGGTCGTTGCTAAAGCGAAACAGCGACTAGTAGAAGCTAAAACAGGGACACAGGAAATTCGTGATGTCGTAAAAACCACAGCAGAATCGGTTCAGTCCCTCGACCATAAAACCAACGAAATTGCCGGGATCATTACGACCATTTCCGACATAACCAATCAGACAAATTTACTGGCATTAAACGCGGCAATTGAAGCCGCCCGAGCGGGAGAACATGGTCGAGGCTTTTCAGTTGTCGCTGATGAAGTAAGAAGCTTAGCCTCAAAAACAGCTGAGGCAGCGGAAGAGATTCAAACCATGTTGGAAGGCATTCAAGAAGAAACTCGCAACGCTGTCACTTTTATGGAAAAAGGCGCGGCTAACGTTGACCGAAATCTTCAAGCCAACGAACATACAGGCGACGAAGACAACATGCTCTACGAGTTAGTAGATTCACTCTTTGAAGCGATGATTTTACTCAATGAAGGCAATAAAACCAACTCAAACACAGCGCATGAAATGAGCGTCGCAACCGATCAAATGAAACGCTCAATCGCCGACTTACAGCGACGTTCATCTAGAATGGGGCTTTCTGCATTGAAACTCAATTCTTTAGTCGGACAGTTCAAAGTCAGCTCAAAAGCATAAGAATAGATTCGAGTGCAATCTTCTACCACTACAGCAGAAATAACCTACCAAGTGAGAAGAGCAGAACGGGTGTATTAGTCGTTTTAGCTCTTCTCTTTTTACTTACTCGAATACTCCCTAACCTCTCCTACTTAATATCTTCTTAATATTAACTTAATAAGCTTCATCAGATCACTCTATCGCCTTGTGACTTTAAAACACTTTCTATCTAATGCTAATATTCGTGCAGCAGAAAATAGCAATCCGTACATATGCATACTGAGTCACAACGTCTTTATATTATTGTTCTGATTCGGGTTCAGTTATCTCATTTTTTATCAAAATTAAGTGTATAAAAGCTTGGCGATCTATAACTAAATGGTCACAAAATGAGCAATATATGGAATAGGTACTGTCTTTCACTGCACCAAGTCATACGATAAGGTGGTAAAGGCTGGCAAATGCAATGCCAAAATTGAGTGCATACTGATCGCTATTATAAAAATACTAACTAAGCCAAGCCGTCCGTAAAAAGACGCAATGAGAGGCCCTTCAATGAAAAAAACAACAATTACGTTACTCGCAGCACTATCGCTTTCATCCACAGCTAGTTTTGCTGAATATCCATCCAAAGACCTTCAGGGTGTCATCATGTGGGGAGCAGGTGGTTCAACCGATACCGTTATGCGCTCAATTGCACCTCATGTTGAAGATGCTTTAGGCCAAGACATTATTCTTACGAATAAAAGTGGTGGTGTTGGCGCGATTTCAATGAAATACGTAAACAAGAAAAAAGCCGATGGTTACACATTATTAATGGGTGCCGAAAACCCTCAGATGCATAAAGTCTTAGGCCTGTCTAACCTAGACTACAGTGACATGATTCCGATCTCCATTCTGGCTCGTGGCACACCAATGATCATGGCTAGAAACGATGCGCCTTATGACACGATGCAAGAGTTCATCGATTACACAAAAGCGAACCCAGGCAAAGTAAAAATCGGCTCAACAGGTAAAGGTGGCCTAACATCAATCGTACTTGCTATGTTGGAGTCTCAAGTAAAACTGGATTACATCAGCATCCCTTATAAAGGTGATGGTCCAGCACTGACTGCCCTACAAGGTGGAGCAATCGACGTAATGCCTGCTGTACTAGGTGCCGCTATCGAGCAAATAAAAGCGGGTCGAATGAAAGCCATCAGTACCGTTGATGTTGAACGCAATGAATTACTGCCTGACGTCGCGCCGATCACTGACACGCTACCTGAAATGAAATCTTACCTACCTTGGGGCCCATTCTTCGGTGTGTTTGTTAAAAAAGGTACGCCGGATGAAGCCGTTCAAAAACTTAGCGCGGCATTTAAAGAAGCCCCTTTCAAACCAGACTTTGTTGATCTGATGGAAAAACGTGGTTTCACCATCATGAACTACACAGGTGAAGAAGCACGCTACTTCCTAGATGCTTACCGTTCAACCTCTTCTTGGTTGGTGTATAACGCAGGTTTCAGCAAATTCTCACCTGAAAAATTTGGTATTAAAAAGCCTGAGTAATCTCTCCAAAAGTTAATACCTTTCGGGCGTAGTTCGTGATTCAATTTACGGCTACGCCCTACTAATCATTTCTTCTGGAGTCTCAATGTCCAGTCAATTTTCTGCTCAAAAAACTCGCAAACCAGGCGAACGTTTATTCTGCTTCTTGCTTGTTTTAGGTAGCGTCTATATTTTTTGGCAAGCTTATAACATATCCGGTTTCAGCGAGTTAAGCTCCCCGGGGGCATTCCCTTTAGCAGCATCCGCAGTCATGATATTGGCGTCCTGCATCACCTTTTTAAACACCTTAAAGTCTCCCGCAGTTGAGGGAATGCGCTTTAAAGATCACTGCCTTCCACCCATTGTCGCAATCGTCATGACGTTGATTTTGGTGTACTCCGTTATACTGGAAAGTCTAGGATTCATCCTTTCTAGCTTTGCATTTTTATTTGTTACGATTCAATTTTTATACCGTCGCAGCATACTGTACACACTGTCCATAAGTTTGCTGGCATTGATCGTCGTATACATCATTTTCCGACTCGTTTTCCAAGTGGTACTACCCGAAGGCATCGTACCTGAACGCGAGATTCTCTCCTCAATAAAATCGTTATGGAGATAATCAAATAATGGATGCTTTTACGTATTTTGCCATGTCATGGCTTTCACCAGAGTTATTGGGGCTTACCGCCTTAGGCACCTTTTTGGGCATTTATGTCGGTGCGATTCCTGGTCTTTCTGTCACCATGGCAGTCTCGATTCTAATATCCTTTACCTTTTCATGGGATGTAAATTACGCTCTATGCCTAATGGTAGGTGTGTATATGGGCGGAGTATACGGGGGTTCTCGTACCGCAATATTATTAAATATACCCGGAGCACCTTCCGCCATCGCCACCGCATTAGATGGCTACCCTCTCGCGAAAAAAGGGTTAGCTGGCGAAGCTATTGGCCTATCTACTGTTATGTCAGTGGTTGGCGGCTTTGTCGGTATAATTGTGTTAGCACTGGCTGCTCCTACTGTCAGCGAGTTTGCAATCACGTTCCAACCGCGAGACTACATGATGCTCGGAATACTAGGCATCATGCTGGTTGGATCGTTATCAGGTAACAGTTTAGCGAGAGGAATTTTTGCAGGCGCTCTCGGGTTGCTTATAGGTACAGTCGGCCTTGATCCTATGACCGCAGATGAACGCTTCACCTTTGGAGTTATCGAACTTTGGGATGGAATCAACCCCGTCGCAGTGATGATCGGTATGTTTGGTATTTCTGAAGCCCTTCATCAATTACACCATATGAATAAAGCCGTCGTTAAACAGAAGATTGCACGGATTATTCCAAAATGGTCAGACATCAAAAAATACATGCCGCTGAGTCTGCAAACGTCTTTTATCGGCGTCATTGTCGGAGCGCTTCCCGGAACGGGCGGAGACATTGCCGCCCTAATGGCATACGACCACGCTAAACGCACGACTAAAAACCCGAAAGTACCGTTTGGTCAAGGCGCTAAAGAAGGTTTAATCGCACCAGAAGCAGCGAATAACGCTGCGGTCGGCGGCGCTTACATTCCTATGCTGACGTTAGGTATTCCCGGCGACGCGGTGACAGCGGTATTTATCGGCGCGCTCTTTATTCATGGTTTAAACCCGGGGCCGTTGTTACTCCTTGAGCAACCTCACATGTTCTGGTTTACCGTCGGTAATCTGACTCTTGCGAACATCTTCGTACTCATCTTTGGATTAACAGGTATTAAGCTTTTCTCCAAAATCGTAGAATGCCCAAAAGGCATTTTGATCCCACTGATCTTCTTACTCTCTATTGTTGGTGCCTACGCAATCAATAATGCCATTATCGACATTTGGTGGATGCTGGCCTTTGGTGTCTTTGGCTATTTTATGCGCCTATACGGGTTTCCTGTAGGGCCTGTAATTTTAGGGGTAATTTTGAGTTCGTTAACAGATGAAAACTGGCGTCGTGCGATATTAACGGAACGAGGCAGTGTAAGTGATTTATTCATTAATACATTACAAAGCCCTCTTTCTGCAACCTTGTTCAGTATCATCGTACTTATCCTAGTGAGTCAAACACCACTGTGGACAAAGTGGCTCAAGCCTAAGCTTTTCCGCCGATAACAAATCGTCTGAAGCACTATCTCTTCGTTAGCCAACCACGCGCTTTAATAGGCTGTGGTTGGCTTTCCTCATCAGAAAGTTTAATCATTGGCGAGAAAGGAAACGCTAAAACCCCTTATCTCCAAAAAATCTAAACACCGTAGACAACGCAAATATCACACTTCTTTCGTTTGATTTTGTATACCTTCGTATACCTTCCGTTTTATTTTGTTTTCTTATTATTTGCTCATTTGATTTATTCAAGACTTACGAATATACCTGATAGGCAGGCAAATACGAGGAAATGCGGCATGCGTACAAATTTACCTGTCACAGGTCATAATATCGATCTATCAGACAGTACGAACATCCTGTCTACTACCACCCCTGAGAGCTACATCACTTATGTAAACCCTGACTTTATTAAGATCAGTGGGTTCACAGAAGAAGAGCTGATTGGCCAACCTCACAATATGGTACGTCATCCGGATATGCCTCCTGCCGCCTTTGAACATATGTGGTCCACGCTTAAATCAGGCCGTTCTTGGATGGGGTTAGTAAAAAACCGCTGTAAAAATGGTGATCATTATTGGGTCAGCGCTTTTGCCTCCCCCATCATAAAAAATGGCAAGGTCGTCGAATACCAATCTGTAAGAACGAAGCCTGAGCCACAGCATGTGAAGGCCGCGGAAAAAGCCTATGCCAAGCTAAGAGACGGAAAAAGTATTTTCCCCAAAATCAATCTCAGCCTTCAATCAAAATTTCTTTTATTGCTCTGGGGAAGCCTATTAGCCAGCTTGACCGTTGGCGTAGTCGTGTCTCCTTCAATGTCGATGGGCATTATTACTTCGACGTTGGTTGCAGGCGTAATCACGACACTTGGTTCAGTTGCCCTGTTATCACCAATGAAACTCATAATTCAAAAGTATTGTAAGGAGATCGATAATCCATTGAGCCAGTCTCTTTACACAGGACGGCACGACGAGTTCGGACAACTTGAGTTCGCACTGCGCATGGCACAAGCTGAAACCAGCTCGGTTATCGGGCGAATTGGAGATGCCTCCACTCAACTGAATAATGTTGCTCAAAGCCTACTCACCTCAATTGAAGAAGCCAACTCGTTAACTGGTGAGCAACAGGCTGAAACAGAACAAGTTGCCGCTGCCATAAACGAAATGGCTACGAGTATTCAAGAGGTGGCTACGGGAGCTAAAGATGCTGCAGACTCGTCAGAAAGCGCGAATAAAGAAACCGAATCGGGTCAAAAAATTGTTTCTCAAGCCAGTAAATCCATATCCGAGTTAGAAAGTGAAGTTTCAAAAGCAAAACAGGTGATCCACGAACTTGAAGACCAAAGCAACGAAATATCAAATGTTTTAGAAGTCATCCGCAGCATTGCCGAACAAACAAACCTTCTTGCACTGAATGCAGCAATTGAGGCAGCCAGAGCGGGCGAGCAAGGTCGAGGATTTGCGGTTGTTGCCGATGAAGTTCGTAGCCTTGCTGCACGAACGCAACAATCAACCGCCGATATTCAAAACATGATAGACACACTGCAAGCGCGAGCAAAATCAGCGGTATCTGTTATGGAGTTAAGCAGCCACCAAGCACTGGAAAGCGTCGAACATGCAAAACAAGCCGCTCAATCGTTTGATGGCATAGGCGAACGAGTTAATAAGATCACGGAAATGAGTGTTCAAATGGCCACAGCGGTAGATCAGCAAAGCTCCGTTAGTGACGAAATAAACCGCTCGATCAGTAATATTCGTACTGCCGCCAACACCAACGTAAAAAATGGGCAGACAAACGTAAAAAGTGCAGGCTCGGTTTCTGAGTTGTCCTCTAGCCTCAGTGAATTAGCGCAACAATTTTGGGATAAAAAGCGTTAACCTAACAACAACGAATCTAAAATTCACCAATAGTGAAACGAATATCTTTTAAAAGACAGCGTTAATAAAACCACCTCAGAAGCTCAGCTCAGTCTTCATACAATTCATTGACTGCGCTGAGTCTTCTTCACTTAAAGCCAAAAAATCAAATACCTGCGGTTCACCCAAAGAGGCAATTAGAGGGATACGATAAGAGAGCGGCTTATTTAAGAGCTACTTATTCAAGAGCCGCGTCAATCATTAACGCTCTTCCTGCCTAGCTTGAGCAGCAAGCCGTACAAACGCATTCGCCTCTCCGTAACGGTCGTAGTGACCTACTCGCTGTATCACTTCAAAAAAGACACCATGAACTTCTTCAGTATAAAAATGAAAGAACTCGCCATCTTCATCTTTATCGTACATAACATTATGTTGTTGTAGTTTATTGACTTGCTGCGCAGACAACCCAAAGCGCGCTTCGATATCTCGATAATAGTTTTGTGGGATCGGCAATTGCTTCTCGCTATCGATGTTTTCAGCGGCAGTAAAAATATCTTCACACGCAAATGCAATTTGCTGCACGCCCGAGCCTTTTGATTTATGAATGAAGCGTTGCGCGGATGCCTCACGGGCATTGGTCATATTGAGCGGTATTCTTACCTGCTTGTCTTTGCTTAATGCCGTTCGGCTCACGACCAAACCATGGATGTCTGGCAGATCCTGACTCGCTTCAATATCAAAGCCAAACAAGGATTTATAAAAGAACGAGGCCGACAGAAAATCCGTGTTTGAAACCGTTTGCCCAATATGATCTATACGGGTTAAACCAGCGCCCTTCGCTTCTTCCACGCCCTGAATCGGCTTAAAATCCACATCATAGAAACGCACCGTAGTGTCATCTGGAACGAGGTAGACTAAACTGTCCCCGATCCCCCGAAGCGCGGGGATATTAAGCTCGCCTGGGCCTGCTTGATTATCAAACCGCTCCACACAATAACGCTGTGCGAGTGACAGTGTCGCTTTTACATCGTCGCTTGCAAACGCCATTGCACAAACAGACACGCCGTGTTTTTTAAAATGCTCATGAGCCTGACTTTTGGGTTCTCGATTTAAAATCAAATTGATATTGCCTTGCCGCATGAGGCTTACGTTCTTCGAGCGATGCTCGTGGGTTTCTTGAAACCCCAACTGAGCAAGCGTATTTGTCAAGGCAACCCCCGCCTCCCCTTCGATGGCAAACTCTAGAAACTCGACGTCTTTTACTTGAGGTGCTTTAATGGGGGCTGACTTCTCTTCTCGCTTGCTAACCGTTTGATCGTCCAACCAAATGAGCGAGCGCATCCCATCTACTGCTTTTTCCATTGGCGACGACGAACGGAATTCATCGTTGAATATTTCATGCGATAAATAGTCATCAAACCCTTTGTTTTTCAAAACCTGCAAGAACTCAACGACTGGCATGTCACCTTGGCCAGGAAAACAACGGAAATGTCGGCTGTATTGCAGCACATCCATTTGCAAACTGGGCGCATCAGCCACCTGCACTAAAGCAATTTTATTCAGAGGGATTTCCTCTCGTAATACGTCTAAACTATTACCGCGAGAAAACATATGGAATGTATCTAAAATAATGCCTAAGTTAGCGTGATCGACTCGCTTTACAAGATCCCAGGCATCATAGTAATCGGCAATATGAAAACCCCATGCTAGCGCCTCATAGCCAAGCATGATGCCCTCTTTTTTAGCAATGTCAGCCAACGCAAACAAATCCGACGCGCAAACATCACGATCCGCAGAAGAATACGATTGGACATTACTGCAAAATAATAGACGATTTACGCCCAGCTCATGAGCCACCTCAATTTTATGCTGCAACATGTTTGCTTTTTGCTTACGCAACTCGGCAGGCATACCTTCCATGTCACGAAACGGCTGCAAGGCAATAATTTCCAGCCCTAAGTCATGCGCCATATTTCGCACATCTTTTGGCGTACCGTCAAACTGCGTTAGATCGTTTTCAAAAATCTCAACACCTTGAAATCCGGCTTTGGCAGCCGCTTCAAATTTTTCCCTCAAAGTGCCAGATAAAGTCACCGTTGCGAGCGCTGTTTTCATTGTCTATGCCTTGATTATCTATGTTCCGTAATGACTCTTACGCCGATTTTTATAACTGCTTCGTATAACCAAACTGGTATCTAAATACAAAATGATCAGCTCAGCTAAATCCTTATTCCGTGATGCTAGCACAGAGAATACGCGTTTAGCGGAGCCTAATAATGAAATAACGAGCCTCAAACATATCAATAATGGAATACATAGACTCTTCCAAAGAGCGTATTTAAAGAGTGTAATAAATGTTGTTCTCAGCGTTAGCGCCAAAAACAAAAAGAAGCTTATAGCGGGAGAGTACCTTATGATGGAAAACCGAATTAAATATCGTCATCTTCAATGTTTCTTAGAAGTGACTCGCCAAGGCAGTGTGGTTCGTGCAGCAGATGTACTCGCACTCACCCAACCGGCGGTCTCCAAAAAACTAAAAGAGCTGGAAGATATTTTGGGTGTCCGACTCTTAGAAAGAAGCAAAAAAGGCATTGAATTAACGCCGTATGGAGATGTTTTTCTGGAGCACGCCAGCACCAGCGTGGCGGCATTAAGAGAAGGCACAGAACACATTGCTCAAGTAAAGACAAAATGCATAAGTCATATCAGCATTGGCGTATTGCCGACCGTCGCGACCAGTGTTTTGCCTGAATCTGTTAAGCGTTTTCGAGCCGACAACATTGAAGCTCACTTACACTTAGTCTCTGGTCCGAACTCCTCATTGATGGCACAGCTACGAGTAGGCGAACTGGATTTAGTCGTCGGTCGATTAGCGGTTCCCGAAGCGATGTCTGGCCTGTCTTTTCAACACTTATATTCCGAACAGGTCACTTTTGCCGTTCGTCCAGAACATCCTCTTTTATCAAAAGAAGATTTCCATATCAGCGACATCGCCAATTACACCATTTTGTATCCACCAAAAGGCTCCATTACTGGCCCTTACGTCGATCGTTTCCTGCTGTCCCAAGGTGTCGGCGCATTAAATGATCGTATCGATACCGTTTCAGACTCGTTCGGAAAAGAGTTCATTCGTAACAACGATGCCGTCTGGATCATATCTCGTGGCGTGGTGGCTCGTGAAATTGCGGACGGAGCCTTGTCTGAATTACCAATAGACACTAAAGAAACACTAGGGGCCGTCGGGTTAACAACGCGCTCAGATTCAACGCCATCGATGGCATTAAAGCTCTTTATGAAAGCCATTCGAGATACCGCAAAAAATCTCGACAATTACTACAACCCTATGGACCATCAACCCAGAGTTAACGCGACAACGGCATAAATCACATAAAGAGTTCATTTGGGACGTATTGAATATACTCACCTTCGATTATGAACAGTGAATATATTCAATACGCCCCAAAGAACATTTAAAATTCGTCAATAATCAGGTCTAAATTCAAGACCTCTTAAATGAGCACGATTTAAAATGAAGATTTAAATTGGCGTAACTTAAATAAGCTCACTTTTTACATCGTACTTTGTGCAAAACAGATCGAAAACGGGTTTTTCATCCAATATTTTCTCACCTGTGAAAATTTCAAATGCATCGATTCCCTGATAAAAAAACAAATCAAAACCCGATACAATTTTGAGCCCTTTCTTATTAGCAGCAACCAAAAACTCAGTATCCATCGGAGTATAGACTGCATCAAATGCCCATTTTTGGTTTTCAATTAATTCAGCGGATATCGGCATCCCCAAACTTTTGAAGTGACCTACTGGCGTACAGTTCACCAATCCATCAACGTCCTTAGCCACAGCGGGAATATCGTCTTTTGCAACATAACGCGCTTTGAAGCCTGCGTCATTAATCGCGTTGACTAACGAGAGCGCACTTTTTTCATTTAGATCCGTCACGAACACTTCGGTCGCTCCCACCTCAAACAACGCAAAGCCAATCGCTCTACCGACGCCACCCGCACCAATAATCAACACCTTTCCCGCCTGAAGATCCCCCACACGCCCCTTAAAACCACGAATAAAACCCGTGTAATCGGTATTAAAAGCACACACTTTATCGTCTTTAAGCAGCAAGGTATTTGTAGCGCCCACTTTCTTTACCGCCTCATTTACTTCATCAGCACTGTCGATCGCAATTTGCTTATAAGGGTAGGTAACGTTCACACCAACAAAACCCTTAGAACGAATCTCAGCCAGTTTAACGCTATAGGCCTGAACCGAGCTGTCTTTAGGCTCTTGAAGCTGGTAATCAACCGGTATTTGATTAAGACGACCCAACATCCTATGCAAAGAAGGAGATCGAGACGCTGCAATAGCCTGACCAATTAAACCGAGATTTAGCATGATTTTTTCCCTCTACATAATGAAAGACAAATTAATCCTATACTAATAACCTTCTAATGAAGCATGAAAGTTACGCTATATATTTATGCAAAAAGTCATAGTCTTATGATGTGAAGATATCGCCAGTCGGACAAAAAATCGTCTAATTTTACCCGAGGCGCATTAACAACAATGCATGAGTTAATATAGGATTACTTGAGAAATAGATTGCGAACGAAGTGTCAGAGATTTGATCTGAATGTTCAGGATATTACTCAGCACAAATAACAGTTTTGTTAATAAAACCAGCATTTGTGCTGAGCCTAAATACATTAAAAAATACGTCCCTGTACTTAAGGGGTTATCCCATATAGCCAAATAGCCGCGGAACGAACAAAATCAAATCAGGGAAGAGCGTCATAACTGCCAGTGCAAACAACAGCACACCCGTGAACGGAATAACACCTTTGATAATATCCGCCAGCGAAATACGAGTCGTACCATTAATCACGAACAACAATATGCCGTAAGGAGGAGTGATCATACCAATCATCAAGTTAACCAATGTCACCACGCCAAAATACACCAGATCAATACCCAGCTCCCGACACGCAGGAATGAGCAATGGGACGATAACAAGCACAACCGTCGCCGTATCCAACAAACACCCTAGTAATAAAAACAAAACGTTGATGGCAAGCATAAATTGCAAAGGTGAGAGATCCCAAGCAACCAATGTATTCGCGACCGCCGTAGGAATATTTTCTGTCGATACGATGTAATTGAAAATAAGCGCTGCACTTATAACCAAACCGACGGAAGCAGACGACAACGCACTTTGCTTAAAGACATTAGCGAGCTCTTTAAGTGTGATGGAACGATATACGGTCGCAGCCAACAACAAAGCGTACGCAGCCGCTACCGCTGCGGCTTCTGTAGGTGTCGTTACCCCGCCGTAGATACCATACAACAAGATAGCCGGCATCATTAAGGCCGGGAAAGCCTGCCAAGCGACTTTTGGGATGTCTTTTGTTGGCGTTCTTGGCTCTTTAGCAATGTTAAGCCTACGAGCTTGATAAGCGTTGAACGCCATTAACACCATGCCCATAAACAAGCCTGGCACCAAGCCTGCAATAAAGAGATAACCAATAGATACATCCGAGACCAACGCGTAAATAACCATCGGAATAGAAGGAGGAATGATGGGGCCGATCGTCGCAGAAGCAGCAGTAATCGCAGCAGCGTACCCGGGTGGGTAGCGGTTGCCTTTGACCATCATTTCAATAACAACTTTGCCAACGCCTGCGGCATCCGCTACTGCGGAACCTGACATTCCAGAGAAGATCAAACTTGAAACGACATTGACATGGCCCAATCCGCCGCGTAAATGCCCAACAACAGCGACACAAAAGTTCAGTAGACGCTCGGAGATTGTCCCAGCATTCATGATATTAGCAGCGACAATAAATAAGGGAACAGCAAGCAAAATAAAGCTGCCATATATGCCTTGAATAATTTGCTCACCCGCTAACGCAATATCTTGACCACTTGCAGCCAAATACGCGATGGCACCTACTATCATTGAAATTGCAATGGGTGCTCCAAACGCCGCGAGAGAGAAAACCACCAGCAGACAAAGGGAAAATTCAAAACTCATGATGGACTCTCATCATTAAATAAAGAGTGTAATCGAGGGAATACTTGGATCAGAGCTGACCACGAATAGCGGATGACAATTACAGCAATGAACAAGCCATAAATGCTGAACACATAGTTCAATCGAATGCGTAAATTCGCACTTTTCTTGATTTTGTAGAAACTAATGTAATCCCAAGTTGGAAGAAACGAATACGCCATCGCGCCCGCGATTCCAAGCGCAGCAATGAGTGCCATAATTCGTTGGGCTTTGCGTGGTGAGACCGAGTAAAGAACATCGAACTTGATATGGTCTCTTTCTTTTAAACAAAAAGCACTGGCCCAAAACACCAACCATAACCACAACGTAATGCAGACTTCTTCCGTCCATGCCAAAGGCATATTAAAAAAGTATCGGCTGATAATTTGTACCAAAAACACAACAAACATAGCCGCCAACATGGCGGCGGCTATGTTATCTGCCGTACTTTGTAAAACGCGTAAAACTCGTTTCACAAGAGACCTCTATTTACTTCCAAGTGCATTGATTTTTTCAAGCATACCTGTCGGCCAGGTTTTTGAAAGATCAGACTTCAAGTACTCTTCCTGTACATGAGTACGGAATGCCTCAACATTAGGCGTGTACACTTTTAAGCCTTTATCTCTAAAGAACTGCACTAGGTTTTCTTCAAGAGATAGCTGCTTTTGACGCGCACTTTCTGCAGCGTTGTCAGCCGCTTTTTGAATACGAGCCTGTTCGTCTTCAGAGAACTCTTCCCAAGCAGACATAGAGATCGCGATGTAATTGAAATCCACCAAGTGGCTTGTCAAAACGATTTGCTTAGTCACCTCATAGAATTTTGCATCTTTATCAGTAGGTAGAGGGTTATCTTGTCCATCGATCGCGCCTGTTTGTAGGCCTGTATATACTTCGCTAAAAGGCATAGGCGTTGCATTTGCGCCTAATGAGTTGCCTAGAAACTGCCAAGATTCAGTACCTGGCATGCGCATTTTCACACCTTTTAAATCAGCAGGAGTCTCGATCACATCATCAGTACGCAAATTCACTTGGCGGCGACCAAGATACATAACAGAAAGCAACTTAACACCTAAGTCTTCTTCTACTTTTTCTTTCAACGGCGTCATAAAATCAGCGTTAAATACGCGTTGCTGATGCTCTGCATCCTGCATTACATAGCCCGCTGTAAAAATAGAAAACTCAGGGAAAAACTCAGAAATTTGCTGAGCCGACGAGATCGTCATGTCTAAGTTACCACGCGCCATCGCCTCAAGTTCAGTACCTTGTTTAAACAACGCAGCATTCCAATGAGGCTCAAAGGTCGTAATATCTTGAATCTCTTTTGCAAACACTTCTGTCAGCGCAATAGCACGCTGATCCGTAGGGGAAGTGGCGGCAGAAAGACGAAGCTTTTCTGGCGCAGCAAAAGACGATTGGGCAAAAAGCACAGAAGCAATAAGGGTGGTTCCTGTAATCCAACGCTTGGTGGATCTAAGGGGATGTTTTAGCTTACTCATAGATATCTCCATTTTTATTATTTAGTGTCTTGCGTAAGTATGTGTTGCTTTATTTGTGAAATAAGCGCAACGGTATTCGCTTCAGGCGAACTATTATCAAAAGAGAATGTATTGATATTTTTCCAACAACAACGCTGATTGAGAATCTGTTGCGAGAACTCATTCCAATGGTTAAGTTTCCAAATATCGCGTTTCTCTCCTCTTTGAATAAGTCGTTTCTTTGTGACCTCTATACTCGCCGTTACTTCCACCACATGTAGCTCAACAACTGACGAACGAAAAAAAGCTCGTTGTTTGTCTATGTAATCAGGGTCGTCAAAAAAACTGATAAAAGGCGCATCAATCACAACACATGAACTTGAAGACAAGGTGTCGTTCGCGACTTTAAACAACGTTTGATACTCTAGCGGCATGATTTTTTCTTTGTATAAAGCAGAGTTATCACGAGCGTTTGGCGCTTCACCATTTTGTTCGAGCAAAAGTCCGGTTAAACTATTGCAAATGGTATCTTTGTCTAAGTATGTTGCGCCTAGGCTGCTTGCAATAGCTCTGGCAATAGTCGACTTCCCTGATCCAGGAAAACCGACTATTAAAATCACTGCATGACTCACTCTTACCGCCTTACAATTCACATATGAGAATTTGGTTCGTATATACGAACGAAAGTAGATCGTTCAATTGATTTGATAGCGGTTGAGTATATCCAAACCACAATAAAAGTAAAATAAGTTTGTTAATTGATTGAGTTTTGAGTAAATTATCAATACTCATATTCATATATAAGAATTAAGTTCGTATATGCGAATACTGATAGACGGTGAATTATATGGAAACGATTAAGTTAAATAAGTCAGCCGAGCGAGTTGTCGATGTCTTATTTTTGCTCTCTAAAGCAGAACAGGCACTTACTCTAAACGAAATCTGCAAGGCATTAACCTTGCCTAAAAGCAGCGGTTTTGAGTTAGTACAAACCTTGGTTTATAAAGGCTTTTTAGAAATAGAAGACACTCGATTAAAAACCTACAAGTTAGGAATTGGCGCATTTGAAACAGGCATCGCTTATTTATCTAAAATGAGCGTGTCTCAATTAGCGCGTCCTCTGCTTCAAGAACTGAATCGACAAACAGGCAGTACAGTGTTTCTGGGTGTTGAAGATAAAGGAAAAATTGTTTATTTGGATAAAGCTGAAAGCTTTTCAGTCGTTCGACCCACAGCAAAACTTGGCTCTCGTCGGTTTATGCATACAACGGGGCTCGGTAAAGCATTGCTGGCTGCTTTAAACGATGAAAAAATTCACTATATCCTAACCCAAGATGACTTGCTTCCAAAAACAGCACATTCCAATGTGTCAATACAGGATGTTTTAAAAGACGTTCAAGCAATTCGTGATCGGGGCTACTCGATAGATGATCGAGAAGACAACATAGAAACCTACTGTATTGGTTCCGCCATATACGATCAATGGTCTCAACCTATTGCCGCCATTAGTGTTGCTAGCATGTACTCCGCGATGAATTCAGAACGTGAGCAAACCATCATTACATTGGTAAAAGAAACAGCATTAAAACTTTCGCAGCAGTTAGGCTACGGAGGGAACAAATTATATGCAAACTGATGTAATGGAGATTCAATATTACTAAGGATAATAAAACGATGTGGAAAAAGTTTGAAAACCTAAAAGCCATAGCTGATACAGGTATTCTATTAATTATTCGTCTTGATGATGAAAGCGAAGCACTGGCCGTGGCTGAAGCCGCCATTGCGGGCGGAATAAAAGCACTAGAAGTAACATTAAGCGTACCCAATGCCCTTGGCGTCATTTCCACATTGTCCAAAAAGTATAAAGATCAAGGCATCTTGATTGGTGCAGGCACTGTGCTGGATGCTGAAACAGCGCGCGCTGCGATCTTGGCAGGTGCGGAGCTTTTAGTAAGCCCTCATGTCACAACCAGCATGATCCAAATGGCCAATCGCTATCAAGCAGTGAGCGTTTGTGGCGCTTACACACCAACAGAAAGTGTAGCGGCCATCGAAGCTGGCGCTGACATTGTGAAGCTGTTCCCAGCAGATATGCTAGGGCCAAAGTATGTTAAAACAATTAAAGCGCCGCTAGAACAAGCTCCGATCGCTCCAACAGGAGGCGTCACTCCAGAGAACGCTCGCGAATGGTTTGCTGCGGGTTGTGTATCAGTAGGCGTAGGCAGCTATATCTCCAAAGCCGCTCAAGGTACTGGTGATTACTCAAAAGTGACTGAAGCTGCTAAAACCTTCTTAGCCGCTGTCAAGGATGCTCGAAGCTCACTGTAATTTGTAGCATTTTGCAGTGCAGGCAATCCATTAGAACAACAAACAAAGTCCTCCCCCTTCAGGGCTTTACTTTAAAAGGCCACACCTTCTTAACGTGTGGCCTTTTAATATATCAAATTGGGCAAAAACTTCTGGCTGAAATAAGCAACCTCGCTTATTGAACCACAAGCATAGACTGAAGACCCAGTGCCACAACGTATCAAGTAAGGTCAGCTCTGAATGGCTTATGCCATTTAATCTACAATAAGATCGTCGGAAACGATTTTAAACAGTTCGGCTGGTCTTCGATGTAGGGCAGGAGTCTGGCATAATCCCAGCATAGTAACTAACGACATTACTGGCTTCTTCTGACGTGCTCGCTCACCTATTTTCAAGTGACAAATTGGCCTATTAAATTAGGCCTTACCCTGCGTTTTACTTGACGAGTTGAGTCATATTAACTCCATTTTAAGCGGCGAGCGGAAAGTCCAGTCGTGTGCAGAGGATTGGTATACACTTATTCAACTTTCTGATAAGTAAAACGATTTCCCGAGGACAAACTTAAATATTCTAGTTGTTTCTGTGATGTTTCTAAAATCCTGTAAGAGTCGTAGTTGTATGCATCGCTAGGGTCAGACGGATATAATTCACCACGTTCAATCAATCCTCGATACATTGTAAAATACACTCCGCCGGACACTCCCCAAACACCAAACTCTTTTTGTGTGATAGTCATAGTTCCAGCAGCATCATAAACTTTAAATTCTATTAGATACTGACCATCGTTAAATCGCTCAACTAGAGTTTCTCTCATACCACCTTCTTTTGTAGGTTGTTTGGACAGCCATTTACCCACAAAGCTTGCTCTAAGTGCCTCTTTGTCCTCACTTAAAACTGGTTTAAACTCAGTGAGTGCGTCTCCATTTTGGATTGTAGTAGTTGCACAACCTGTCAAAAACAATGCCATTGATAATAGTACTGCTAGAATCTTCATAGTTTCCCTTGTATAACAATTAAGAGTTATACGGCGGCGCAGCCGCTGTTATAACCGTCTGTAGAAATGCCGCGTTTTATATAGGGATGTTCTTTTTTACAATGCGACCTCCCTGTGTCTTTGCGGTTTGCTTTCGAGTGCTCTTGTCCTAAAATCAGGCTACGAAGGCTCTTTTCTGAACGTTTTTTACTCGTCTATCCCTGTAGTTTTACCCAGATTTTAGGTGATTGGCAAGCCTAATCCCTCCGTACCTTTTACGTAATCACGGTTGCTCAGTTACTCAACTAGAGACAATTCTGAACGTAGATTAATTTGATATTAGTTGCTTTTATTTCCAACAATTTGATCCATCCTCTCATACATAGTGAGAGGATGGATCATCGAAAGTAGGCTAGTAAATAGCTGGGGTCATGTATGGGATCATTTGCCCAAGCTTGTGACAAAAAAGTTTATATACTAAGAGTATTACGACTATCTTAAGTCATTACTTTTGGGTAAAAATGAATCATTGGTTAAACAGTTCGTTTCGAGTCTATCCCACAAAAGTGGACTTGCTGCCCATACCAGATTACCTTCAAATAAGCCGTTAGAATCTAAGAAAGAGGATACTTTTCCCCCCGCTTCTTGGATCAGCAAAAGCCCTGCTAATGCATCCCAACTATTTAGATGTGCTTCGAAGTACCCATGAACTAGACCTGAAGAGACGTGCGCAAGCATTAATGCTCCTGCGCCAAAGCGGCGATACTCAATATCTAGTGCATCTAGCGTCTGCAATAAGTCCAGATATCCTTTCAATGGTCGACGGTTCGACCTCCCCAGACCGATTATTGCCTGCCCTATTTCTGGCTCGGTCATGGAAAGTTTCTTGCCATTTAAATACGCGCCTTTATCTCGCATCGCAAAGAAAAACTCATCTCGATCTGGCGCATAAATAAAACCTAACTCAATCTCATTATTCACTACATAAGCAACCGAGACACACCAATAATCCATGCGCTGTAAAAAGTTTGTCGTCCCATCTATTGGATCAATTACCCATACGCCCATTTTGTGACTTTGTGCTTTGACTCCTTCTTTGTCAGATAACCCGCTCTCTTCCCCTAGAAATTGATCATTTGGAAACAAGGGCAAAATGGCTTCTTTAAGGTCATTTTCAACCGCTATATCTGCGTCGGAAACGAAATCCTGCCGCCCTTTCTCCATAATTGCCAAGCCGTTGGCCCGAATGTCTTGCGCTCGCTTTCCAGCCGCTTTAATCGCAGCCTCTAATTTTGCATACTCTGGAAAAAATTCCATTCTATCCCCTTACATCTATACGATGTTTTAGTCATTCATTGGTGATGTGTGACGACAAACTAATGAAACAGGGATCATTTCAATTCGTTGAGCCGAATTTGCATCTGCGCCTCGCGCTTCTAAACACGCGATTGCCTGAGAAGCCATAGCACTCGTGTTTTGTCTGATTGTGGTTAATCGGTAACTGTATTGAGCCGTTATCTGCGTATCATCAAACCCTATAAGATGAAATTCTTTTGGCGCTTCAAATCCGCACTCTCTCATGCCATCTAGAAAACCGCAGGCAAGTTGAGCATTGGCGCAAAAAATACCATCCAGTTTGCTCACCGATCCGGTCTTAAGAGACAAGCAGTAATCATGAGCGGCGGCACGCCCTCCTTCATACCCATCTTCAAAAGCAGTGAGATCAGATAGTGTCAAACCAAACTCTGGCTGCTTGCTCTCTACTAAACGCCGATACGTTTTTCCGCGATTCACCCCTGCCCAAGTTGACCCCTTATAGTTTAACCAACCAAGTGCACGACATTTAGATTGCAGCAATTGCGCTAGAGCCAACTCGGCTCCCATCTTATTGTCTGAACATACAAAATCCACATACGGCAAATCCATATGTCGGTTAATGCCTACTACAGGAATGTTATGTTGAACACACTCGCTAACAAGTTCAGTTGGAGGCTGCCCAGAAGTCACAACCACACCCGAAACTCGGTATTGAGTAAACTGGCGAATGGTTTCTTCTAACTGCTCTTGATTTTTAACTTCTGTCACTAAAGCCTGGTAACCCTTTTCGTGAATCTCAGTTAATAAGCTTTCTAATAAGCTGCTTCTAAAAGGGTCACTTAAGCGTGCAACGACCACTCCGATTAATTGACTTCGCTTACGATTGAGGCCTTGTGCAAGGAAGTTCACCTGATAACCAAGCTCGCTCGCTGCTCGCATGACTTTTTCACGGGTTTCAGGTGCGATACTGCCATTACTGGTGAACGTTCTTGAAACTGAAGCACGAGAGACGCCAGCCTTGTCCGCAACATCCTGTGCCGTTACCGTTTGACGGTTTGTAAATGTCTTGCTCTGTTTATTCATCGTTCCTTTCTTACCTTCAAACACCTTTGAATCCATCTTTAGGTTTTACCGTTCATTAAATCGATTGTTAGTCCGTCATAACTCAAAAACATATTATCTCTTTTATTAACCACTTGTTTTAAAAGCGAAATTTCTTCATCCCAACAGTGGTATATCCCTAGCGATTTCAGATCTAACGCTTCAGCAATACCAATACAGTCTGGCAAATCTCCGTGAGACGAATTATCAGAAAGCGCAACAAACGAAGCACACTCCTGAAACGCGACATCGGCCCCTTTCATTAGACGTTTGGTTTCTTCAGTCGCTCGCCCATCACCGCTATAAAACAGAGTACAATCTCCAAGCCTAATCTTAAGCGAGCGATTAGAGATCTCATGCTGAGTGTACGCAGTTTCAACCTTCCAAACTCTTTGATTCAGACTATCTGTTTGAGTAAGAGGCCATGAAAATACATCTTCAATATCGTGCCAACGGATGTCAAAACACACTTCGGTTTCAGGCCAGATAGCCAAAGCCACCAGTCCTTTCAACGGTTCCTGTTGATCAAGCTGGCAATAAATATCAAGCGACTCAGAGCGGTTAAAACTCTTCCAATTATTTATGAGCGCCGTTAAGCCTGTGCTGTGGTCAGGGTGGATATGTGTAAAATAAATCACCTTTATTTCATTCACATCCAGACCTCGTTGGAACAATGCCCGCGGTACTGTCGGCCCACAATCTATCAACCATTTAATGCCTTGATCATCCTCTATTAAGATCGAAGAGGTATTGTTCGTTTTCGAGAAGGCGCTGCCGCTTCCAACTACATCAATTTTCATACTTGCTCGCGAAGTTGTCTTTTTAGCTTAATTAAAATGTCACAAAGATCCGACAAAGTAATCCCATAATGTCGTCTAGATATTGCATTTTTTTTACAAATCAATGAACACGTGTTCATTGAATGAAAATTATTAAAAATTCGAGTTTCTAATGATCCTCGAAAGCGTCATCGGAGATGAGTAATGACTCGATTAAACATCGAAAACCTGAATGCGGGCTACGGTAATAAGCAAATACTGAATGATATAAGCCTGACTGTAGAACAAGGTGAAATGATCGCATTGCTCGGTCCATCCGGTTGCGGAAAAACGACACTGTTGAATGCACTGTGTGGTTTCGTCCCCGTTTCAGGAGGCAAAATTAAGGTGGGAAATCGGGATATTACGACTCTGCCTGCAGAAAATCGCAACATCACTATGGTGTTTCAAAGCTATGCACTTTGGCCCCATATGACGGTCGCCCAAAATGTTGGATATGGTCTTAAAGTTCAGAAAGTGGCACGCGAAGAAATCGAAGAAAGAGTCCATGAACTGCTTAGCATTGTTCGATTGGCTGGCCTCGCTAACGATAAAGTTACCACGCTATCAGGAGGCCAACGTCAACGTGTTGCTCTAGCTAGGGCGCTAGCCATTCGTCCTGATGTCTTGGTGCTGGACGAGCCTCTTTCCAATCTCGACGCTAAGGTTCGGCTCAACGTTCGTCACGAAATCAAAGCACTTCAAAAGCAACTGGGCTTCACATCACTCATTGTTACCCATGATCAAGAAGAAGCGCTTGTAATGGCAGATAGAATTGCGGTTCTAAACAAGGGACAAATTGAGCAACTTGGTAGGCCAGAAGAGATATATCAGTCGCCTAAAACGCCATTTGTCGCGAATTTTATGGGTGCCGAGAACCAAATCGTCTGGACGCCGGAGCTTGAAAGCTCAATTTTAACCGGCAATAGCGAAGCGTTATTTGTTAGCAGGCCTACCAACCTAACCGCCAATCAGCAGGTTTTCTTCCGCAGCGAAAACGTCACGCTCATTACAAATACCAGCCGTTTCGACAACGATAATTCAGTTCTGTCGCTTCGTGGCCATGTTATGCAAAGTGCCTTTTTTGGCAACAATTACAGAATTAGTGTGCAGTGTGGGGAGCACATTATTCAGGCAGATCATACCTGTGATCTACCTGCCAACACCCCTGTTTTATTGAGTGTTCCAGCTCATGCGTTGCATGTATATGACATTGAAACTTCGTTCAAGTCAAACGCATACGCAACGATTCAAACTTCAACATCGTTTCAAACAATTTAACGAGGAAAAATCATGTTAGCTAAAACGAAATTTGCGGTCCTGGCCACTCTTAGCATCGCGCCATTAATGAACGCAGCGCATGCCGAAACCGTTTTGAACGTAGCTTCTGCTGGCGGTCAAAACATGGTGGATTACGTCAAAACTTATCTAGCGCCGAAATTTGAGGAAATGCATCCAGACGTAAAAGTTAATGTCGTCGGAACAGGACCTGGAGACGCAGGCTCTCACAAGATTTACGAGAAGCTTTCTGCGCAAAAAGGGGCTAATAAAGCTACATGGGATATTGATGTTGCCGTTGTACACCAAAAAATGGGGGGAGAAATGGTGACTGAAGACCTACTCGCGAAATACCGCAACGACATTGAAACAGGTAAGTTGGTTTCTCGTAGCAGTGCGGAAAACGCGCTGGGCACTAATGTAAGCGGCTACGTAATGCCTATGTTCCACAGCCAAACAGCCATTGCATACAACAGCGCATTCATCAAGAACCCTCCGAAATCTTACGATGAATTGGTTACTTGGACAGAGAAAAACCCAAAAGCATTTGGTTATAACGGTATCAAAAACGGCATGTCAGGCGTGAGTTTCGTCACAGGCTGGATCTACGCGTATGGCAGCGATGCAAAAACACTTTCTAGTACGCCTTATAACAAAGCCAATGAAGCCAACTGGAGCAAAGCTTTTAAAGAACTCAAAGAGTTCAACAAAAACATCACCTTCACTCCAGGTAACGCGGGTACGCTAGACATGCTTAACCGTGGTGAAATCTTCATGGGGCCAGTATGGGTAGATATGTTCTACAGCTGGAAAGATCAGGGCAAGATTCCTCCGACGATGAAGCTTTCTTTAATCGCTCCAGGTATGCCAGGTCAGCCGATGTACTACGTCACTCCGACAAAAGCCGCTCACCCGGAACTTGCTCGTGAGTTCATTGCATTGGCGACAAGCCCAGAAGTTCAAGCAGAAGGCATTGTGAAACGCTTTAACTGGTATCCAGGTATCGATGCGGATCACGTGAAAAGCCAACTAGATGCAGCAACATGGAAAAAACTATTCGCAGAAATCACGCCATCTGATTTGTCTAAATACGGTAAGAGCTTCCCGATTGCGCCTTACTTCAACGACATTAAAGAAGGCTATGAACAGCAAGTTTCTAACTAAGCTTGCAACCCTACTTTAGCTCTCTCTAGGCGTCACCTCCCCCTTTTCTAGGGGGAGATTGGCAGTGCTAGATATTAATCTATACACAAAACGAAATCGGAAGAAGTATGCAAAACAAGACAACCCATAGCCTTTGGTTAGTCGCCCCCGCCGCTATTATGGTGGCCATTTTTTTCTTGTACCCGCTGTTTTTCTCTCTGTATTCGGCTGTTACTTTAGAAGATGGAAGCCTGACACTTGCGCACCTTACAAAAGCGTTCTCGCTGTATTCTAACGATATACTTTTTACTATCGCGATTGTTTTAGCATCGGTTGTTGTACTGGCAATTCTATCGATTACGATTTCCGCGATGATTGTATTATCGCCATTTAAGTCCCTTGTGAGTTTGTTAGGCCTTCTTTACCGTTTACCGTTATTTATTCCTTTTATCGTCACAGCACAAATGATGCGGACATTTCTCGCCAAAAACGGCTTGATGAATAATGCCTTTGTTGCCTCAGGTATGATGACACCAATGGACACCATATCCTTTCTTGGCTGGACAGGAATAATCATCACATTTGTCTGGAAACAGCTGGCTTTCTCTACTCTATTATTATCTGGCGCAATGGCCGCACTTGATCAGAATCAGATTCGCGCCGCGCAAAACCTCGGCGCTTCTCGTGTTCGAATACTCTTTCACATTATGCTTCCACAAGTCTTTCCGACTCTAGGTGTCGCTTTGGTGCTCTCAACCGTCACCATGATGTCCGTTTTATCCGTGCCTTTGATGATAGGAACAGGGACTCCAACTATGATGAGCGCAGACATGGCCTTTCGTGTGAATTCATACGGAGACTACAATGTCGCAAATGCATTAGGGCTAGTGTCTTACCTCATTTGTTCTGGTCTGGCGTGGTTCTACCTTCGCCAAAGCTTGAAAGATAAAGGAGCAACAGCATGATGCATTCCAACCACCAACATCAGCCTGAACCCTCTGTTATGAAGAAATGTAAGTGTTTTTTCGACGCTTTTAACTCTCGCATGAGTTTTTGGTCCCAATGCGTTTTCATTTTAATTTTCGCGCTCATCCTATTCGGCCCAATCACGAACCTGCTGATATGGACTGTTGCCGAAACATGGTACTTTCCTAACGCTCTCCCTTCACAATGGGGAATGAAATATTGGTATCAGGTATTCAATCCATACAGTGATGTGTCAGGGTCGTTGCTTACCAGTATTTTCATTGCAGTACTTACCGTCATTGTCTGTTTACTAGTGTCGGTTCCTGCGGGATATGCTTTATCTAAACACAGTATGCCGTTTAGAGTATTTTGGATGCTCTTGTTCCTGATCCCTCAGGCATTCCCAAACCTGACGGTTTATATGAACATCGCGCGCTTATTTTATGATGTTGGTTTGAACGGTACGATAGTTGGCGTAGTCATAGTACACAGCGTACACGGGCTAATGTTCTCAGTTTGGATATGTGTAGCTGCCTTCGCTTCTACCGACCCGATGTTAGAGCGAGCTTCGCGCAACCTTGGCGCAGGCCCTATTTATACTTTTTTCCATATCGTCTTACCGCAGGCAGCGCCGGGTATTATCGCGAGCTGTATCTTTGTTTTTTTGGAATCCCTAGACGAATTCACAGGAACATTCTTTGTGGGAGCACCCGATATAACGACGCTTCCTTTACTGCTTTATACCGCCAGTATGGAGGGTAACTACCAGATCGCTTCGATCACGGCATTGATACTACTGGTACCCTCTATACTATTTATGCTGCTCATCAACCGATTTATGAAGCCTGAAATGCTAGCCAAGATAGGTAAATAAGAACTTAGAAGAGTGGAATTAGCTTTATTATGCGAAAAGCCATCAATTTTCCTATGCTTGATGGCAAACCTATAAGTAGGCTAAAGAGACTCTTTTTGATCGCAATTTAACCACCAATATCTGTCGTTTTACCCAGATCGTAGGTAATTGGTACATCTAATCCCCTAGCACCTTTTACCTAATCACGGTTGCTCAGTTACTCGTCTGATTAGGCTTGCGGAAAGATGAAAATAGTTCAGTTTTTCATCTTTCCCTTCTTGATCGCAACAACTGAATAAGTGTGCCAGTGTTTCATCTTACCCAGCGAGGTTTTAGCGTTTTCATCTCGTTCAATGAACGTAACAATATCAAACTCTACAAACAAATCCCGTACCTCTGATTCGGATAATGGCATGGTCGGGACACGAAAATTGGAAGCCCAACCGTCGTTTAACCCCATAAAATCGCCAACAAACACGCCACCAATAGCAAGGGAAGAAGTAATACTACGCCAAGTTAAGCCAAACTGAGCGGCATCAGCAAAGAAGAAACTGGAGTTTGCAATAACGGCACCGGCACTCGGATAGTCAAAAGTCTCAAAAGGTGACACAGTGACTTCGACGAGTGATTTCGTGTCGAACCGATCAAGACAAATGGCAACTGAATCTGGGTTAATATCAAAGACGTGAACCTGATAACCGTTTTTTTCTAAAAAATCAGCATCACTTCCCGTACCGCAGCCGCAATCAATCGCCACTTTTAAGTTTGATTCGTTTAACGTTACAGCGGATTCCGTTTGTTTAGAATGTGGGTGAGACAACGCACGTTTATAGTATTGCTGCAAAATTTCCGTATTTTTATCCATACACCACTCCTGATACTGCGAGACGCGACCTTTAAGACCAATCAAGTTGTCAAATGGGAGTTCTATCCGACACATCGACAACCCTTCTTCTATACGCATTGGGCCTCTGTATAAAAAAGCACCAACAGGAAGAAAATACGCTTTAGCTAGAGCGCATTACCCATCGCTCCCGTCATTCTTTTGGCAATGACGTGATGAACTGGCGCAACCGGTAACATATACAATCTTCCCATCCAATTTTTTATATGGACGACAGTAGAAACCGTTACCATTGTCTCTGTGTCGTTAGCATTTCTTTTTTTATGGATTGAAACAACCACACTTAGGTGATTGTCTTCGTCTCCTAATAAAACTTCATTTTCACTGTTTTCAAGGAGTGTAAAAACACCAACCCGCTCACCGACTTTGTAGTCAGCACTGGGCTTTGAGGGATCAATATCAGAAAGCACACCTACGTTTTTGAGCCCAAATAGTTGAACCACGCGGTTTCTCAAGACCATCATTAGATCAATCCAGCTGGGCGTTTTCTTCGCTACTCGGATAAATTGCGCAAGAGGATCTAGATCTGCCATTGCAGCTTGTACACTCCAAGCATCGTAAAAATAGGCTCCTAACGCACGTGGCTCAATTTGACTATTCTCTGGGAGTGCAGTCTTAAACGGTATATTCATAACGTTACCTCACACACGGATGGCATCATCACTGTCCGTGTGATCTTATTAGTTAAAAGTATGGATTAAACGTATTAGTTAAAAGACATTAGTCGGAAGGTTACGTAGGCCTGTCATATGAAACCGACCGTAGTTTACAGCCCCTCTTCTCAAAACCAAGAAACAGACCAAAGGCTGCATTGGTGTCTGTTGTACCACTGAAGTGTACTCCGATGAACTCGCCTTCAAGAACATCGCCATTAATGTACGCTGTTTTTCGATTGAACGAAGTGTTTGACTGATAAAACTGATTACCTGCGCTGAGTCGACGAACGGTTCCAACCGACTTCAACCCAGATACAAATTGATCGTAGCGTTCGCCCTCTTCCTCAACCAGCTCGACAATGTTTTCAAACGTCATATCAGACGTCGCTTGGGTTACTTCAGCTATGCAGCCATCAGCATAGACGACCCCGCTAACAAGACCACATATAAGACAGACACTTACCATGGAAAGATACTTCATACTTCCTCTCTAAATATTAAAAAAAAGGGGTAATAGGAACGATCGCACCTTTAGCGAGGGAGCTTGTGTTTTAAAGAGGTGTTCCTGATAGTTGAACACTAGGACATCCCTGTTTCTAGTGGTGTGTTTTCCTGTTATTTTGAGGCTAAATCAACCTCTGAAAACGCCCATTTTGGCTTCACTGCTCACGGTATTTTGTACGTGTTTAACCTTGGTTAAACATTTTTGCCCATCGCCATTAAAACAGGCATATTTCCTTTTGAACTGCTCATTGTAAAAGGTCTTGCCAGCTCGATATCTACAAAACCATTTTCTACCAACGCGTGTTTGACTCGTTCCTCTGACAATCCCATACCAGAGGACTCATCATTAGACAGCCAATCCCATTGCACAAACACGCCATTTCTTTTTAAGAGGGATTTGAGAACACTTAATGTTTCTTCATAGTTGGGTAAAAAGCTACAAACAGACGAGGCTACAATTAAATCAAACTCACAGTCTAACTCAGGGGAGTTTTGAACAAGCTCTGTTGATAGATAGTCTGAGATAGACAACACGTTATTCAGCGCCTTGTTATTCAAATGCTTTATCATTTCTGAAGACGGATCTATCGCTACAACGCTTTTAACGTAAGGGCTCATTAGCCGAGTCAGCGCACCGGTCCCACAACCAAAATCCAGCACTGTAAGTCCGTTTATATCGATGTTTTCTAATAGTACCGAAAATGCATTTTTTGCATACGCTTCAACCACCGGATCTACATCCCAGTTTTCAGCATATTCATCCCACTCGTTATTCAAAATCATCTCCCGCAGTTCATCGGCCATCGAACTATTTAAACAAAAGATCAGAGCCTAAATCGGCGCTTTGTTAGGCTCATAAAAGCACTCAATACATCGTCAATTTATCGTTCTTTACGTCGTATTGAGAAACGGATGCCGTAACAAATCCTACCGCGTCTTTACGTAAGGGGTCTACTTTTTTCATGATGCGACGCCCCTGTGTCTTTGCGGTGTGTTTTCGAGAGTTCTTACCCTTAAATAGAGCTAAGAAACTCTCTTTTGAACGTTTTTGCTCATTAATCTTTGCAGCTTTCAAAACGCGGTTGATTGGAAAACCTTATGACGCTTCGGTCTCCACACTGTGAGTCCGTGAGCAATAACTATTTAGATCTTTTCTATGTATTTCATAGGCGCCTTTTCTTTGAAGTGCGTCTAACACACTTACGAAGTACGCAGCGCGTTGTCTCTTAACTGAGCGTCTTGCTCTGCGTATTCCCGTTTTATAACCACTGTGTCGGCTATGAAATCATGAATTGCTCGCTTTCTTTTGTTGAGCAATAAAACAAAAAACTCACCCCAAACCCAGACATTAGAGCCAATAGTGACCAAACCAAACCATGATGGATATAGTGGGGTGATATATTCTACTCGCTCCATCCAGCCCGCAGAGAGATACTCCTCAGGAGTCGCGTGAGATATTGCAATAATTTGAGCCGTAACCATTAAGACTGCAAAACCAATATCTACAGAGGAACGAAGAATTGCTTTTCTTAAATTAATAGACGAGCCATCGAGGTTTGTGACTTTTATTTTTGATACCATTTTCCCAAGTGTGGCACCGTAGCGATAATGAAAATATACGCAATATGCCGAATAAAGCGCGCTTGATATGAACGCAACAATCATAGCCCCTGAAATTGAAATACTTTCCAGATAAAAGAAGATAATTACAACTGGGATTAATACGATAGTGTCTACAATTCCGGCACAAAATCGCTTCCAGAACCCTGCATAAGCATTAAATCCATTCTTTTCGATTGGTGAAAATTCCATTTTTACTCCTTTACTCAGAACGCAAGTTCAGGCTCTGCATTTTAGTTACGTTTATAAGAATGAAAGAGAGAGATTGACCTGAGTCCATATTTTCCATATCCCATGTTCTTGTTTGAAAATCATTAACATCTCTAATTCATTATTGTCAAACGCTGGGCCACTCACTTTCGAGGTTCTCTGTTTTATTTTTGCATAGGCATATTCGCTATCCTCACCTACAAACTGATAATTAAGAAGTTCGTATTTAAGATCATAGGTTGAAAATACCTGCTGGAGAGCTTGTTTAGTTGACAGATATGCAGGTGACTCTGAATGTAGATCATTCAGAGCTGCGGCAGCATCTTCAGACTGAGTATGCTTAAAGTTGGCAACAATCGCTGCGTTAATCTCTGAAGCTGTATCTGCATAAGTAGCGACAGAAAAAAGTATTAAAATCATTGAAATTGATAGTTTCATGTAACTTCCTTGTTGTATATTTGAAAATTAAGGGTTATACGACGGCGAAGCCTCTGTTATAACCCTTTGTCGAAATAGCACATTTTATTTAGGGGATTTGCTCATTTCACGATCTGACTTCCCTGTGTCTTTGCGGTGTGTTTTCGAGTACTTGTGCCTCTAGATTCAGCCTAGAACGGCTTAAAATGCTGAACGCCGATTAATCAGACCTTAGTCACTTGCGCTCCGGCTATTTGATGCAGCCTATCCCACATAGTGAACAGATGAATTACCGCAAAACGAGTAATAAGTAGTTGGGGGTTCTATAAGAACTGTGAATGAACTGCGAGGGGCGTCAGAAAAACTGATTTTCTGGAATTTTGATCTAGGCATTACGAACTTTCTCATCCTTGAGTTTATTGTTTGAGATTAACGAGTTATCGATTGAACGTCAATAAGGTTGTGAGTGGCCGACATAATAGACTACGCTTTAAAACAGCAGTCAGCGCCTGAAATCACAGTTTGACTATTGGTTCTGCCGTCATTGTAGCGGGCTCTGTTTGCAAAGTCTGAATGCTTGCTTTCGACTGTAAAACCTCTTTGTTACTTGTCAAAAGACCAAACCGAACTCTGAAGGTCTTACTCTGTTTGGCTTTAATAGTAGGGACTAAACCAAGTTCCCATTGATGCTTTCGGTTATACGCAAAGGAAGTTCCCGGTTCAATACCTACGACATACCCTTGTTCAACTGTATCAACATTCTTCCAAATAGTAAGAACGGGCAAAGTATCAGTATTAAAGCCCACCTCAATTGCTGCTGACTCGTTTCGATTTGCCATTAACGCATAGCCGAATCCATGCTTATCCGAGATAGGCTTTACATTGAATACCATTTCATCAAAGTTTTCGGTGGGAGCTGGCATCGTATCCCAATCGTTAAGTCCTATAGCCGCGTAGGTATTGAATGGCGATATCTCGTTGGCAGCAACATGCAGTTTGGCCCCCTCTTCAAGAATAGGAGCACCAAAATTATTATGGTAGATGGCTTGATAAGAATTATCATAGCTCGCTTTGTTCGTCAGTGTGTCTTCTATGTAGATATAAGGCTCATCTAATGAAAGTGTAATGGCGGTATTCACTGTAAAGTTTGTAGATTTAAAACGCTTTTCATCCACACAACCTCTTAGCGCTACGCGATAAGGCGGTATTTGCTCAACCTCTAAAACAACTTTGTCGGCAGGTGTATTTTGGATACGGCCATGTAACGTCAGAAACTCACCATTGTCTTCACCTGGGTGCCCGGCCCATTGATAGCCGCATCGAACCAACATTTCATTAAAGCCATCTAGCCAGCCTATTCCGCCAGAAGCCCCTTGATCAATGAAACTAGGATGTACTACTTCCTTGACCGGAGAATCCCAACCAAATCGAATGCCATTTCGAGTGGCATCTAGAATCGCCATCGCACGTGTGGGGACAATACGCAGTACTTTATCTCCAACTGTTAAGGTGATAAGTCGTGACCCCTGCTCTTTTCCTCCTGTCAGTACGCATTGTCTTAGCTCCACCTTCACATCCTCTGGCAACCCCATGTCTAATGCGGAAACCACACAATTACCAGCATCAATGCCATCAGAACTGTTTAGCAAGACTTTTGAATAAAGGTTAGCTGACGACATAGATAGACTCCCGAAAACAAGGTTCATAGTTAAAAACAGGCGGAATAAATAAAGCTGGGGGCGATTATAATAGAACGGTGGCCATTTACCTTAGTACAATTTGGAAAGCGATCTCGTGCGTTGTTTTCTGCGATGCTCTAAGCTCTTCCAAAAACGGTATCCTCCCGTACACAAACAGACACCCACTAGATAGAATAAGAAAACACTTTCCAGCTCTACAATCAAATCTATCGAGTTAAAACCAGTGGCTAAACTGCCTATTTTGGAAACTCACGGTAAACCGGAGATTATTCTCAGTTTTCACGCGAGAAGCGGCCTCATACCGATCACATTGTACGATCTTAGATCTGTTTAGGAATGATGGTAGATTATCAGGGAATTAAATTACGCGAGTAGCCTTGTGCGCCTTCGGTTTGGCCTAACCTTAACCTGATGGCGTTAATCGCTTTTCTTCAGGGCAAGAATAGTAGTAGTTCGATACATCATATTGGAAGTAACTGCGAGTAAACCTGCCTTGCTCTTGAACGCTAGCGGATTTATTTGGTATGGGCAAAAAGCCTTCGCCTTTTCTGCTTGCGTCACTGTCGTCGTCAGCGCAGAAAAGGTGAGAGGCATTGTGCTTTTGATAGAGTCGCTCTGATAAAGAAAAAACTAAATTTTTGAAATTATTAGATTAGTTGTATGGATGGCTTGTATTACGCCGTATTTACATGTCAGATGGAGACTCATAATTAAATTATATTGCTAAAGGTGTTGTACAACATCAGGCCAGCCATTATGACTAATGCCGCTCCAGACACTTTATTGATAGATTGAATGAATGTACTTTTTTTAGGTAGAAGGCTAGCTAATAAAATATAGGAATACGCCATTAATAATTCAGCCAGCATGGCTAGACTGCCTAACAATAAAAACTGCAAAAAGAAACTGTCTGTTTTATTAATAAAATTAGGGAAAATCGCCAAGAAAACCAATATGGCTTTTGGGTTAGATAAAGCTGTCCAAAACTCTTGTAAAAAGTGGCTTTTATTTGATACGTTATTCGATTCGTCGCCAGAGCTCACTGCACGGAAGATTTTCACTCCTAAAAAAACAATATAGAAACTGCCGATTACTTGCGCGACATTGAGTACATTATCATTAATACCTATCGTAAAAAACAATAAAAAAACAGAAACAGACATAAGTAAAAGATAAGAAGGAAATCGGCCTAGACAGCCTGTCATGCTATAAAATACACCTTCTTTAATAGTGTAATTAAAACACAATATATTATTTGGTCCAGGCAATGAGCTGAGAGCAATGCAATTTAAAAAAAATATCATTAATGAATCCATTCTATAATCTTCCTAAACGTTTTATAAATTAATTATTCGTTTCTACCGATTGTGGTGCTACTCGGCACCAAGAATCTTTTAGACCAAAAAATGACCCTGTTGCCACTGAGATATCAATGTGTTGAAAAAAAGCTAATAAGTTACTGAAAAACAATACAGCACAAGTTTTCGCTGGATACTCATAGGCTGACTTTGCTAGCAACAGCTTCCATCCTTTCATTCGATTTTCCCTAAATTAATTAAATTGCGCGGCCCTCAGAAAACAGGAGGGTCACAATACAGCAAACCCAATTTGGACAAAAAACCATTAGGTCAACGTTACGTTGGGTGTCCAGTAACGTTCTCTAAAAAATCCAGCCTCGAAAATCTTATTTTTTTTGAAGACAGGATGTGCGCTAAACCTTCAATACTTGTGTAGTGATAAAGAAATTCTGGAGCGGACATGAAATTACTCTACTTGAGGCTAACATTTTATTAATAGACACGCCCAACCGCACAAGTATGATTTTTATCCGACCTCTAACACTCTGATCTAAATAGGGTTTTAGCCTTTTATAAAAACCGTGCCATGTCGATAGGCATACGCATATATATTTATCGTGATGACACCTTATTTCAGCCATCCATTCACTATAACCTTGATACTAATACACTTTCAAAAAGCATGGTAGACGAAGCAAGAAAGTGAATTTCATTCACCTAGAAATTAGTGTGACATTTTTGAGATAAAGCAAAAATAGTTTGAAGCTCACCCAAACCATCGTTGCCGCTTAGAGTTTATTGATAGGAATGACGATTAAAGTGACACTCTCATTTTTCGACCACCGACTGGTTTCAGTCCATTCAGCTGGTAAAAAGAGAGTGTTTTGGCAAATTCGGGCAATGGTGGGGTGCATAACTCAATGCAAGACCAGCTATGTTGGACACCATGTTCTTTCACTTGATTTAACAACATCTCTCCTACGCCTAAGGAACGCTGAGTAGGAGAAACATAGAATTCTTGAATCAAGCCAATTTTACCACCACAGTACAAGGCATAGGTTTCTGTAAATGTTGCAACGGCAATAGGCGTGGTGTCAGAAAAGCCGAGAATGGCGGTGTAATGGCCGTCAGACATTAACTGTTGGCAGCGCTCAATGGTTTCTTTTGGGTTAATATCGAAGTGCTGAACATTGGTTCGTTCACCTATTTCATTCGTGAGTTCTAGCACCATTGAGCTAATCGATTCAGCATCCTCTACGGTGGCTTTTCTAAACGTGATATCCATAATTAACGATTACTCCCTTCCAACGGTTATGAAATTTACTTAGCTGAGGCCCAAGTTACATTACTCTCCTTAATACCAAGCCCCTTTTTGAATTTTACAGGAAATTCTAAACTGGGTTTCTTAGACCAACCACGTTCTAAATAGAGATTGTAGCCGTCGCCATTTCGTTCATAGCGAACGGCTGATAGCCAAATGCCATCCCAATCCCCTAAGAATTCTAGATCGTCGAGGTCTTTGGGGTATTCGCCGTTTCTGAGCTTATGAAGCTCAATAATGGAAACAGCAGATACGAAGTTCTGCGTTCCAAACTTTTCATCCGCTTCTGGGATGCCAAAGTCACAACCACTTAGCACCCCTATCAGAATAAGTGAGGCTATTATTTTCAGAGCTACTTTCATAGTTAATCTAAGAGTTAATTTCAGAATCAATGTAATCACATAATCGAGGTTGGAAACCGAACAAAAACGTGGGACGAGCACTAGACTTCAAACGCTAAGCGGCAAGAACTAGGCCTCTGAGAAATCCACGTCTTCCACAACGTTATTCTGAGAACGAACAACGACTGTACCTGCGAGCTTATCGTGCCAACCTTGTTTTTTGCTGTCCCATGCAATCCATATAACACCTAAAAACAAGGGTATAAATGCAATAAAGTACCCAACATATCGGATAATTGATTGTTGAATAGAAGGTGGATTTCCTGTTTTAGCGTCAACGACCTTTAGTTTCATGACCATTTTCCCTGGTGTTGCTGACTTATAAACCCAAAATAGTATCGTCGCGGAAATGGGGACAACATAACTAATCAATAAATCAGGAACACCCAAAACGATTTCTTTAGAGTCAAAATACGAAGCGCCGTATATTGAGTATAGGAGCGGCATCGTAATAAACATCATCAAAATTGAATCAATCAGTGTCGCGACCATTCTTATCCAAAAGCCTGAATAGTTATATGAATCGTCTAAGTTTTCCATTTCAGTGCTGCTCATAATTTTTCCTTTTTTGTTAATTTAACGATATTGATTCTTTGTACTGTCCAGAAACACCTTCTGTATATTAAGAAGAGCATTTTAGGTAAGCTCGTCGAACATCTTCAATGCATGACGAGTAAAGGTGATATCAGGAGTCGATGAAGCTTTCTCTTTCTAGCGTTACGAAGGTCCAGACGTCGTTTTCGTGCATTAGGAAACGCCCTTCCGCTTTTAGATCTGCTCGTGTTTCGTCTTTTACGAAGCCGAGTTTGTGGAGGATTTTGCCCGATGGGGCATTGGCGATTTTGAGATAATGGGAGTTGAGTGCTTTAAAGCCGAATAGGTTAAATGCGTTCTCGGCTATCAGTCGGGCGGCTTGGGTGCCAAGCCCTTTGCCCCAGTAGTCGATGCCTAACCAGTAAGACAGTTCTGCCTCACGTTTGACCCAGTCTATTTTTTTTAGGATACAACATCCGCACACATTTTCGCCTTCTAAAAGCACGAAGTGCATTTCGGCGCTGGGTACAGCTAGGCTGCTCTCCAGCCAAGCCGTAACGTCGTTTTCATTGCAATTTTCCGGCACGCCGCTGGTGTCAGATATGCGCGTATCTGAGGCGATCTTCACCAGCGCTTGAATGTGCTTAGTTTGAATCAGTTCTAACTTCATTGTTGTCTCACTTTCAGATTAACCGTTGTCTTCCGGACAACGGTACTACGCAATCTTAGGAGGATTCTTACTAATGGCTTTTGGGCTTTTTTCCCAGCGTACTTTTATCTCAAATTGCTGTCGGTCATCTTCTTCTGAAGCGGTGACTTTTAAACGGAGCAACCCTTGTGGATGTAAGAGCAGCTCTCCGTCTTTGTCATCGCTGAACTCCAATTTGCCTTTGCCCATTCCTTTGGAAATGGCTTTCAGCACATCTTGGATGTCACTCGCGTCGAGTAATGCTTCATGTTTAAATTCAGTTTTTGATTTCATAGTCCATCACGCGTAAATATTATGAAGTTCATTCGGTCGCAAGACTTTAGCCGTTGGATAATCACAGCTGATGCCAACCACACCTTTTTTCTTGTCGATTAATGTCGCACCAATTCCGTATCCTTGCAAGCCTTCTTGTTGACGGGAATGCTCGTCGAGCGTTACGTCCCCTTCAATGTGAACCAGACCTTTTTTGATCGTGATTCGCTGGCCTTCGTTACGGTTTACGTGTCCTTGAACAACGACTTTTATGCCCGCTTTATGGATCGCGGTGACGCCACGTTCGGTCAACGGCAAATCAGCATCGCGATATTTTGTACGGAAGGTGTTGGCGATTGAGCTGTAGTAAAAACCAAATAAGTCGCGGCGCTGTAGGTTCTTATGGAACGCTTTGTTCGCGTATTTTGTGCCATTTTTAAGTAACACTTCGCCCATTATGTCATCAAGTCCAGCATGCAAAAATAAGAAAGAGCCACGTTTAGCAACCAGTTCCATTTTACGGAAGAACCAGTTGAACTCACCTTTTTTATGCAAAAACAGCTTCTGACAGACAAGCGATGCCGCATAGACTTGTCGAAGGCTTAAGCCTGCGTCACGACAATGTTGTTCGAAGCTGTGGGATTTTGATTCCATCTTACGGACTTCACGGTCAATGCCTTCTGCGGTCAAAAATCCAGCGGCATGAAACGGAAACTCTTTAAACCACTCGTCGCCCGGAAACAGCTTTTGACGGCATGCGTCTTCGTCTGGGATTTTTTTGTCCCACTTCTTGCCGTCAAGGTATTGGTCGAACACTTCTCGAAACAGGGGCACCACTTTTTTACCCATACGGACAAACAAGTGCTGATTACCCACATCTTTCTTGCGTGCAATGGCCAACAGCCCCATTAATAGGCGTAAATCATGATTACCAGCTAATAAGGTGACGTTTGCTTTCAAGCGATACAGGTGTTTTACGCTTCGCAATAAATCGAGATTGCTTGGGCCTTTATCAAGGCAATCACCACCGATGACGATCTCTGTTTTTTTGCCCACTTTGGTTAAAGTGTACTTGCAAAGACCGTCTTTTTTAGATTTTCGCTCAACAAGGCCTGCACCGATCAGAGACGCTTCGAAAGCAGTTGCATCGGCATGCGGGTCGGAAATAAAGACAACTGGTTTTTTGGGCCAGTACACTTTCTTTTTCCAATGCTTGTTATTTGGCGCGTCGTGCGGTTCTCGTACCGCTGCGTTACATGAGCTTTTATCGTGAGGCCAAGGCGTCCACTCTGTTGGAAGACGAGCAATGATTTCTTTGTGTTGTGGGCGTTTAGACACCTTAGGTAGAGGATTTCGCATTATAAACCTATTTATTCAGAGTGGGCTGGATCAATCTGGCACTTCTTGGATCTGACGCTTTTTCCAATCCCCGAAAAGTTTGGTCGAATGCTTATCTTTAACAAATTCAAAAACCACAGGATGCCCATAGTACATACTTAGTCGCTTAATATCGCAAAAGTTTATGACATTAAGATGAAATGCAGCGTGTCGAATTGAGGCGCCGTGTCCCACAAACAATTTTATTAATTGGGGATCATTCATTTTTTCGTCGTCATGAACATGGTTTTGCCATTGAGCAATATGATCCGCGACGCGCTGCCCTGCTTCGATCAATGATTCTGCACCGTCGAACGGCAGCTTGTAGTAGCTGTCCGATTTCCAGTTTTCTGGCGGGACACCGAACCTTGGATCTAACGCCAGTAAGCGCTCGATTTCAGCTATTGGCAGATTCGCTACGGCTCCAACACTGCGCTCACACAGTTCAGGATACCCAGTTAACACTGGTTCAGACACAAAGAAGTCGTTTAACTCTTCGATGTAAATACTGGCCGTTTGCCAAGCTCGTAACAAGCTAGACGAATCCACAACAGGGTTTAGCTTATTTCCCGATTCTTTGAGCCATTCGCCAAACAAGCGTGCCTGATGGCGTACTTCTTTTTCCCCCTCCTCCGTAAGGGGAAACGGCTGTAGCGCACTCGGCACATTTTTTAGTTGCTCGTATGCACCGTGTCGAATCAGTGCACAACGAGTCTGCTGGCGTTGTTTCATACTTTATTTATACGCTCTTTCGGTTTGTCTTTACAGCGCGTTGATCAGTTCAAAAGCTCGATCAAAATCAATATTTCCCGTCAAACGATAGACGTTCACATGACTCAATGCGTCGCAGTATTTTTCGGTAGAATCCATAACATCTAGATCTGCAAACTTGCCATTCTCATCTTGATAGAACGGCCCTGGGCGTTTGCGTAGACCTTCGATTTGTTCTGGCTCTTTTTGCAAATCAACCGCTTTAAGCTGTGTCGGCTCGTCGGAGTTTAGAGACCAGTCTAGCATAACCAAGTTTTTAAACTCACCCTTCAAAGCAACGCGGCCTTTGCCGTATTCGTCTTCGATTTGAACATCGTATTTCTCTTCTAATGTCCAAAGTTCAGATTGTGGCAGCTCAAGCAGCTCTTTCTGACGCGCTTCAGGTAAGATATGACGTAAGCGATCTGAATGTAATAAGGTTCCGGGATTAACTCGTGGAAGCTTTGCCAAGCCGATGGTTTGGGTCTCTGTTTGAGTGCTTTCGGTTTGAATTGATTCGTCGCTCTCAACAGCGTCTCGTTTCACAAACAGTAGGCGGTCGTTCGTCAAAAAAGCATTTAATTCGTCTTCGAGACAACGCAACATTGTGGTCGATTTACCGCCGCCAGAGCCGGCTGCGATCGCCGTTACGCTCGCTACACCGCTTTCATCAACACGAGAAAACGCGGCAGCGTGTCCAAGCATAAAGCCTTGACGAAGGTGGTGATTCAAGAATTGGTTGTTGATGAAGTTCACCATTTGCGCGAGGTTTTCGGCGCACTGGCCAACCGCTACAGGGCGCTCTTTACGTTGTAAAAAGCACATACCCGTTTTGAATTTTTTGATCCAACGTCCACCTTCGACATCAAGGTAGCCTTCTTTTTTGCCCGTTTTACCGACTTCACGAGGCACTTCTAACCAGTCTAAATCGTCGCCTGTATTAGCTTGTTCGACAAAGTAAACCTCGATGGTTTGAGTTTCGATCGCTTCTTGTGTTTCTGGTGAAACGTAGCTTTTATAGTATTGTGTTAATTCAGACAACAACGCCTCGTTGTTGCTAAACAATTTAACGCCCAAATCACCAAACGTTAAAGACGCGCTGAACTCACAAAGATTACGTTTTTCATTTAGCTGTTCGTCTGTGAACAAGACGTTGTTTGATTGCGTAGATTCGTCCATTTTACTTTGTGTCATCGTCATTATTTAGCAACCTCTTTTAGTACGTAATCTGCATAGGCTGCCGCTGCATCTATATTGCAGCCTTCTAAAGCGCCTTTGAACCCACCAAAGGCAGATACTTCAAAGACAACGGGGCCTTGATTGGTCAAGGCGATGTCTACCGTTGTAAAACTCAAATCAAAGCACCCTTGAGCTTGACGGCCTAGCTCGATCAGCTCAGGTGTAGGCTCGAACAATTCGTATTTGCCACCACTGTTGATCGTGGTGTTCCAAGAGTCTTTATTACCCACACGCGCATACGTACACAAATACTCGCCACCAAGGAAGACCATTCCTAGATCACGCCCGTCTAATTCAACGGTTTGCTGAATGTAAAAAATCGAGTTCGCTTGTCGATACGCTTTCAGCGTTTCCTTAACTTTTTCATCGGAATCGTCGGCCGTTAGGATTTCCATTCCTCGCGCTTTCGTCGAATATAACGGTTTCAAAATAGCGGAACCAAACTCACGAACGCTCGTAAACGCTTGTTCTTCACTTTCCGTGATGCGTGTTTTAGGCATAGGAACGTTTCCAGCTTGTAGCGCCAGTGTTCCACTTAATCGATTAATGAGCTTGCCCATGCTGCGTGCAGGGCTGAAGATTTTGATGCCAAGATTTTCCATGTGAGACAACATATGAATGCGGTCTTCAGTGGCTGGTGAATACACTTCACTGATCTTTTTAACAATAAGTCCATCCAATTGCGAAAGATCCACGCCTCGGTAAATAAGCTGATTAGTATCCAGACGAAGTTCAACTTCCTTCATGTCGATGACTAAGCTGTATCCCGTACGCTCTTTTAAACGTTCCGCTAGTACTTCTGTTGACCATTTACCTGGAGTACCGATGACTCCGATTTTGGGCTTATTCAATATAAAGCTCCTTAAGTGGAATTTTAAACTTAGATTCGTTTTCTTGTGGCAATGCCGCCAATTTTTCCAATAAATATCGAGATCTTAAATGCATTTTAGACGACAATTTTTTGTCGAAAATAAACCGTGTTGAGGTTGCAAAAGATCGTGCGAGCCCCGCCGCTAAACGAAGCTCAAATGTTGTATCGTTGTGACGTTTTGCAAACCGTTTACCGAATTGATAAATCTCTTTAGCGCTTTCCATCATGAGCTTGCGAGTCGATCCGCTCAGCACCTGCAACCGATAAATGGACACCATTAAAACAGAGATATCTTGCACGTAGTCAAAGTAGTCGGAACGGTGTAAATCAATAAAATAGATTCGATCTTCGGAATCGTCGTATATCAAATTATCAACGTTGAAATCACCATGAATCAGCACTGAAAATGGCGCTCTCCATGTCGACTCTTTCTTAGCTACAATCTGGGTTAGATCATCAAAAGCCAAACGTCGAAGCCCACAGATATGCTGCTCGGGCGCAAAGAAATCTGGGTGTACTTTTTTGCTGTCTTCGACCCGTTTTTCCAGTTGTTGCATGAATTTCGCGTAAGATTGCTCTGGGGTATAGGTTTCTTTCCAAGAGCTATTGAGCGTTTTAAACAGCGCCTTCAAAGCAGCCTTGACGCCACTTTTACGTTCTTCTAACAATAACGCTTCGAACGTGCTTCCTTGAATGTGTTCAATCAGTAAGGCTGAATTTTCACCGTCGGCTTTTGCCTGCGCCAACACATTAGGAGCAAGCCTTGGATCAACTTTTCGCCACTGTTTTACACCTTGAATTTCTTCTTCGATCTTGGTGTGATCGCCTTCTTTGTATACCGCGAGGATGTCTTTACCATTCTCATTTTTATGAGAAATCGCCGCAATGGCGCTGCCAGAACGCGTCAAGGCTAGGCGTCTCACTTTCAAATCGTTGAGATCATAATTTAGCGATGAAGCGGTATCTCTCAGGTGATCAAAGTTTTGTAATGTGGCCACTTGCCCCAGATCCGCCTTGATTAAAGCCTCACCGACTAATGCAAGTTGTTTAATCAAACGCTTTAGTCCGTAATTACACAGGACGGCGGCTCTTAGCTGATCGTCCGTGAGCGATTGTTTGGCTGAAAGTGTTCTCGATTGAATATCGTCGTATATGTCTAATAAACGTCGCGTGCGTCGTGCTAATTTGATCCCTGTACGGCGTTGAGACGTATTCATTCCAAGCTTTACAAGATTAATTGAGCGGTCTATTCGACGTATAAGCTTTCGACACAGATCATTAACAGGGTGTTGGTAAGGCTCATCTAAAGTGCCTTCCTGAACACATTCTATGCAATGTGAAGAGATCCCTTGCAAAGCGTTCGCTAAAGCACGAGTGGCTGTAACCTGATTGTAGAATGCCGTACCCGGTTTGCGCCGCTTGATCATGAGTGCGCATTCGCGTTCTATTTTCTCGCGAAGCGTTTGAACATAACCGCGCCTTGCACGAATACGAGGTAAAAGCTCAACAGAATGAGTTTTAAAAAAAAGTTCAACAAAATGGCAGTGCTTTTCTACTTCATTCAGGAGAAAATAGATATTCTCTTGTACTGCCGAAGAGGGTGGCGGTGTTGGCATGTTTTCCTTACCGTTATAAATTGCCGACTACTATACTGAATTCACAGAGTCCAATTGTTAAGTTTCCGTGACAATACTCAATATAAGCTTTTAGGGATCATATAAACATGAATCTGAATCAAGACAGCCAATCAATAATTTTAAACGTTATTCGAGATGCTGCCCGTGACATCATCATGCCGCATTTCAGACACTTGGATGCCGATCAAATTGCAAGTAAATCCTCCCAACTTGATCTGGTAACCGTCGCAGATCAAGCATGTGAACGCTATATTACTGAAAAGATAGCAGAAAAATTTCCAAATTGGACTATTGTGGGCGAAGAAGCGGTCGCAGAAAGCCCTGAACTGCTAAAAAACATCGAGACCGCCGACACTTGCATGATAATAGACCCCATTGACGGCACTTGGAATTTTGCAAATGGATTATCGGATTTTGGTGTGATTATCGCGGTCGTTGTTAAAGGTGTAACGGTCTTTGGACTGCTATACGATCCGGTTCATGATGATTACGTTTATGCAAACAAAGGTGAAGGCGCGTTTTTAGTTCGTCCAAACAGTGATCCGATCAAACTGTCTATTGAACCGGAATTGGATCTTAAGAAAATGCTGGGGATACTGTCTTTCTATTCTTACGGTCCTGAGATGAATCGCCATCTGGCGGTTAAGTCTACTGCCTTTGCTCGTATTCACAGCCTACCCTCTTGCCACGCCTATCGACAATTAGCGATAGGCCATTTTAATTTCGGGCTCTACTTAAAAATGAACCCGTGGGATCATGCCGCAGGTGTGTTGATCCTTCAAGAAGCTGGTGGATATTGCCAACTTCTAAATGGCTCCGATTATTCCGCTACGATGGAGAACGGTAAACTGCTTGTCGCTCAATCAGAAGAGCAATGGCACAAACTGGCGGATTGGTTCGAAATCGAGCCCTGATACAAATAGCGAAGAGCTAGAAAATAAAGTGCGAGTTGGACTTTTGACGTTTTAAGAGAAAATAGCTGCGCAGTCTATAGACTTAAAATGCCGCAGTATTTTCTCTTATTTCGCTTTTTTTATGGCTCTATACACACTCGTGCAGAAGCGCTATCTGGCATTTGAATACAGCGCCTTGTTTTCAATCCCAAACGCGTTGATCACTTTTCCTCTGATATCGAGATCCATTCGACTAAACTCAGGCTCACGAACCGCCTTACTCACTAAGTATCCCTGCCCTGTGTCGCAGCAATAGCCTTCTAACATTTGCATCTGTTCTGGCGTCTCGATGCCTTCTGCTATTACTTCGATATTCAGCTTATGCGCCATCGCAATGATCGCTTCAACAATCATGCGATCGTTTTGATCGTGTTCGATGTCTTTCACAAAACTGCGATCAATTTTAAGGATGTCGACCGGTAAATTCTTTAACTGACTCAAAGAAGAAAAGCCTGTTCCAAAATCATCAATCGCAATACGCACTCCCAGCGCTTTAATCGCACAGAGAACTTTCACGGCTTGATTTAAATCTTCAACCAACACGGTCTCAGTAATTTCTAGGCCAATAAGATCACCGGGCACTTGGTACAGGTAGATCATCTTTTTCACGAAATCGAGCAAATGAGGGTCATTCACGTGGATAGGTGACACGTTAATATGCAAGCACATCGGCGGCATACCTTGCGCCATTCTTTTCGCCTGATATTGAAAGGTTTTTTCAATAACATAATTACCCAACGCAACGATTAACCCAGTTTCTTCTGCGGTAGAAATAAAGCTGTCTGGAAACAAAAGTCCGCGTCTAGGGTGATTCCAGCGAATAAGCACTTCAGCACTGACAATACTCTTACTGGCTAAATCAAATTGAGGTTGGTAATACAGCTCTATTTGTGAATTTTGAATGCCGCGTTCTAATGTTATCCGACCTTGGTTTAACTCTACTGTGCATAAGCGCATACCTTCCGTGAATACTTCGTAACGATTCCTTCCTTTGCGTTTTGCTTGATACAGAGCCATGTCTGCGTTTTGCATTAGACTGAGTACCTTTGAACCGTGTTGAGGGATATACGCAATACCAAGAGAAGTGCTTAGCCTAAACTCTCTTTGACGTATTTTTAACGTATATTGGACGGAATCCAATATGGTATCGGCCATTTTTAGGATGCTTTGTTCGTCTTTGGCGCTTTCTAACAGAATGCCAAACTCATCCCCGCCCAATCGGATCACTTTGCCCGTGTCGCCCACGACATTTTTTAACCTTGCAGCCACTTGCGTAAGCACTTCATCGCCAATATCGTGACCGATCGAGTCATTGATCGACTTAAAATTATCAAGATCAAAATAGATGAACGCACCCAGTTTCTTATGCTTAATGATATGCTGTATTAACGAAGGCACCCGTTCATTGAGATACCGGCGATTAGGAAGCCCAGTTAGAGGGTCGCCGTGTGCCAGCTCCTGAAGCTCTTTGGTTTTATTTATTACTTGTTCTTTGAGTCGACGCGGTTGTAGCAATATAGAGTACAGCGCGATGGAAAATCCTAACGCGACTAAAAATGAAATCAATGCTCCGTTGACTGAACGACCGTAAATAGCCTGTTGAGCACTCAGTGACAATGTTAATGTCCAAGTTGTAGATGGCAGCTTAATTTGAGACGTTGCAACAACATCATGCTCAAGATCCGCTTTTGAACGATAGATCTCTAATGGCTCATGCGTATCGCTGTGTTCGCGAGTTAGCCTAAAGCTATACCCTTCACTCTCCAGCTGATCAAAACCAGAATCTTTTAACAGTGTGTCTAACCTTACCAGCGCTGTCGAAAAACCCCAAAATGATTCCTCACCGTGCTCATCTTCCATAAAAATGGGATAGCGCCCGATAACGGCAACACCACCCTGACGCAACGGTACAGGACCCACAGTTATCATATTTTTGGTTTTGATCGAGTGGGTAGCCGCTTCACGATACTTCGGATCTTTCATAACATTAATGCCTAACGCTATACGGCTCGTCTCCAATGGGTAAACCTGCGTTATCACTCCGTTAGGCGCGAGATTCAAACTGGCGACGCCTTCTATTGAGCGGCTGATGTTTCGCGCATAATCTTCAAAATCCGGTAACGTGCCTCCCGCTCGCTTCACCTCGTGGGCCAACACACGAACAGAGGTAAAGGAATATGAGATTCGTCTTTCAATATTTGATGCTTTTGAACGTGAGATTCCTGAAAGAAGCAATCGCTGACTGCTTAAAAAATTATCGTTTGATAACTTGGTGATATATAAACCAGCAGCCAGTATAGAAAAAAAGACGGTGAAGGCGATGATCAACTCTCTTACATTTTTAGGCAATTGTTCGACCATATTTCTCTTTCCAACTATAAGCAAAATTTTTCACTCGAGTGTACTTAACGACTGGCGAATCGCCTATCCCCTCCTGAACGAGCATTGATCCACGTCAGTGTTATAGCATGGTGTTATCCGCCTTATGTGGGTTGTCTATTCAACTAACGTCTTAACATCACGGTTATTGAAGGCTCATGAACAAGTTAGAAAAAGTAGAAACACGAAGGCTCGTCTCTGAATCGACATTTGATAACGAAACGTTCTTATCGATTTTATTCGTCACATTCTTACTGTATGGTGGTTAGAGGTCTCACACCTACATTGCTTACGTACCGCAAAGCAGGCTGTTGTAAAAGGTTTTCGAGACGGCTGCCAAGCGGTGCCTCGCATTAAATACAATATAAAGGAGCAAAAAATGCGTAAGGTACATTTTATTGGTGGAGAAAAAGGCGGTGTTGGCAAATCCATGACAGCCCGTTTACTGGCTCAATATCACATCGACAAAGATCTGGATTTTGTGGGATTCGATTGCGATTCCTCCCACGCAACCTTCTCTCGTTTCTACAGCGACTTCGCTTCTTCTGTGGTTATTGGCGACGACGACAGCTTGGATGGAATGTTAGCCACAATTGAAGAATTCCCTGAAAAAGACCTGATTATCGATCTAGCAGCACAGTCTGCGAAACCACTCGATAAATGGATTGCCGAAACCGATGTGTTTGGATTACTTGACGAGCTAGGCTATCAAGTGTGTCTATGGCATGTAATGGATGACGGTGCAGATTCTGTCTCTTTACTCGATAAATTACTGAATCAATACAAAGATTCGGAAGTGGATTTTGTCGTTGTACAAAACTACGGGCGTGGATCAGACTTTTCTCGTTTCAAGGCTTCCGCTACGTTTAAAGCAGCCGAAAAACAGGACGCCCTAATACTCGATCTGCCAAAGCTGCAAACCAAGCTCACCCAAAAGATGGATTTCAATAACAGCAGTTTTTGGGCCGTTGCAAATAATAAAAGCCTGATGAATATCGCAGAGCGCCAACGTATGCGAGTATGGCTGCGCAATGCGTATGAACAACTGGATCAGCTCGGTTAACCCGCTCATAACCCCCAACCAAAGAAAGCCTCAGCTTTCTTTGGTTACTGTTTTTTTTATAACCTATCTGAATAAAGATCCTAATTCCTTACTAATTATTGTCTACTAATATACCCCTGCAACAACATCGTTTGATGTAAGCTTTTCCCTGCAACTTAAAGTTAAAGGTTTATGGAGTAACTTAGATGAAAGCTTTGCTAATTGAAAACAACAACAATGAATATCAAACAGAATTAAAAAACTTCGATGAAAATTTATTACCAGAAGGTGATGTCACCGTCGAAGTTGAGTACTCGGGCCTAAATTACAAAGACGCGTTGGCTATTACTGGTAAATCCCCCGTTGTTCGTCAATTCCCAATGATTCCCGGGATTGATTTCGCAGGCAAAGTTATTCAATCCGATTCTCCGAATTTCAAAGAAGGCGACACTGTCGTTTTAAATGGCTGGGGTGTCGGCGAACGCCATTGTGGCGGTTTAGCTGAACGAGCACGAGTAAAATCGGATTGGCTTATTCCTCTACCCGCGGCGTTTAATGCCCGTCAAGCGATGGCAATTGGCACCGCAGGTTACACTGCCATGCTATGTGTTTTAGAGCTTGAAAAGCACGGCGTTAAACCTGAAGACGGAGAAATTCTGGTAACGGGCGCTGCCGGCGGTGTAGGCAGTGTGGCCATCGCAATCCTTGCTAAATTAGGCTACAAAGTTATTGCGCTAACAGGACGTGCATCACAGGCTGATTACCTTAAATCACTTGGCGCGCACGATATTTTAGATCGAGCAGAAATGTCTCAACCGGGACGTCCTCTTGGCAGAGAGCGCTGGGCAGGTGTCATCGATGTTGTTGGTTCTCATGTACTAGCAAACGCGTGCGCAACAACCCAATACGGTGGTGTAGTCGCGGCCTGCGGACTGGCTGGCGGTATGGATTTCCCAGCGTCTGTTGCTCCGTTTATTTTACGTGGCGTGAAACTGGCTGGGGTCGACAGCGTTATGTGCCCTTATGAGAAACGCATGGAAGCATGGTCGCGTTTGGCTACGGACCTTGATTTAGAGTTGCTTGAATCACTGACAACAGACATCGCTCTGGATGAGGCCATCGAGAAATCCGAAGCGCTTCTCGCGGGTGAAGTTAGAGGCCGACTGGTCGTAAAAACAATGTCGTAGTACAGCGTTAAGATTAGAGTGTAAGTAATACGATACAGGTCGCTTACACTCTTCTCCCTCATCGCTAAGATGCGGTTTTCCCAAGCTTAGATGTGACTTTGGATCGGAAAATACAGCGTAAACTTTGAGCCTTTTTTGGGGGTACTTTCCAGATCGATCCTTCCTCGATGATCTTTCATAATGCCATAAACAATGGACAGCCCAAGACCTGTGCCTGACCCAACGCCCTTGGTAGTAAAAAACGGATCAAAGATTTTCTTCTTAATTTCAGCCGGAATTCCGCAACCATTGTCCCGCACAGACACAAATACGTCTTGGCCTGAAACACCACTTCTAATCTGAATTAAACCGTTTTCTTCGACCGCATGATTCGCATTGATCACCAAATTCAACAGCACTTGCTGAATTTGACCTATATTGCATTCGATAGGCGGTATCTCAGCAAGAGATGTCGTTACACGAGATTTGTATTTAAGCTCATTGTGCGCGACTTTTAGTGTTCGCTCTATTGCCTCATTTAGATTCGCAAGCTGCATAACTTTGTCTGGCGCAGAGTGGGAAAACTCTTTCAGACCAGAAACGATATCGCGAATTCGCTCTGTGCCATCTACCGTATCTTTGATTAACGATGCGGTATCCGATTGAATAAATTCGATGTCTTGCTCTTTTAGCCACTCCTCAATGTTTTCAATGGCTTCTATTAGTTCAAGTTCGGAGGATTGACTGTCTAAAGCCTGCAATTTAGTAATTGTCTCACTGTAGATGCCTACATATTCGCCCAGCGTTCTAACATTGCTCATCACATAGCCGACCGGATTATTGATCTCATGCGCGACCCCGGCAGCCAAGGTGCCTATTGATGCCATTTTCTCAGACTGGATCAATTTAGCGTGCGTCTGCTGCAATGCGTCATTGGTTTTTTCAAGCTTGGCAACGTTATCTTGCAACTGCAAAGTTCGACGCTCGACGCGTGTCTCTAACGAGCTGTTGAGGGATTTCAATTCTCGCTCGTAAACACTTCTCCGCTGAGATTCTCGTTTCAAACGCGATGACATTTGAATAAAAGCCTGTGCAACTTCTGCAACCTCATCACTCCCCTTAGTGTCCAACTTTATGTCCATATTGTCATGCGAAATGTCGTTGGCGGCTTGCCTGAGTTTACTTAAACGATTGGTAAGATAAGAACCTAGGATGTAAGAAAAAAGCGCCACCAGCAGCATTTCACCGAAAGCGATAGTAGCACTCCAGTATCGCGCTTCGGTAAGGGCTTGAGTTAAACCTGACGTATCGATCCCAATACGTATTTCTCCAAAAGATTGCCCTCCTTCGTTAATTTCAGCGCGCACATCAAACACACCGTCGTTGATCATTGCCACATCAGTATCTTCAATAAAATCTCTTTCTAGGTATTTTTTTTCGCCCGCTTGAGCAAAGATCTGCCCGTCGGGGTTGAGCACCTTAACGTAGACTAAATCAGGGTTTTTCATCAGCTCACTTGAGAAGGCATCCAGTGACGCAAGATCATAGGAAATAACGGCGTCTTTTGTGGTTGTAGAAAATAAAGTCGCCGTTGTGGTTGCTCGTTTATAAAGCCCCTCATAGTTGGTCGTTTCTAAATAGTTCAGTGTCATCGAGATCAACACTGCAAGTAGAATCGCTTCTATAAAAGCGACTCCTAGAATCGTTTTAAGCTTGAGAGACATCGTTGTATTCCTATCTTGCTTTTACATCCTGCCTTTGCTTGAAGTCATTCCTCAATCATGTGCTCCAGTAGATGTATGTTTAAGCCTCTAATATCATCCCAGCGGTCATTGGTTGCTTCCTCTAATCCCTTAAAATTTAGTGTTTTTAATAACGCAATGCCTTGTGGGTCATCGTTCATCTGCAGCATAGCCTGTAAAATTTTCTGCACTTTTTCCTTTGCCACACGCGGATGAGCCGCAATAGCATGAGACGTGTACGGCTGCGTGGTCCAAAGAACTTTCAACTGTTTACGAACCTCAGGAGAGGTGTTGTTGAATGTGCGCAACACGCCACCGCCTGCCGGAAAAAAGCCTTTCGAGACATTTAAATACACGGAATCATGAGAAGACACGTATCGCGGAGTAAACGCAATATTGTCTTTCGCTAGTTGAGCACGGGGCAAAATACTCGCGGCAAACGCCGCAGGCGACGGGAACGCTAATTGCGCGTCTTGTAATTCCGATAAACTATTAATCGTGCTGTCTTTGCGGACAACTACAATTCCTTTAATTTGCTTATTCTTTTGCTTAGCGACCGCTTCGTATCCCGGTTTTTCATGAAAAACGATGTAGTGATATGGGTTCATATAAGCAAGATCATATTCTCCCGCCAACAAACGTTTTTCAAATTCAGGGATATTTTTCGCAGTTGTAAACTGTATATCGACACCTGAGGCATCGCTGATGTACTTCAAAACAGGCGACCACTTTGCCGCCAGCTTTTTAGCAGACTGTTGGGGGACAACGCCAAAGGTCAAGCCTTGTGCACTCACAACTGCTGAGAATAACAATGAAACCATCATCAAAATACGAATCGTCATATTTCCTCCTTTTGCATGACATGCTTGCGACTGAATCGTCGTTTTGTATTCTAACTATAGATTCCCTTCACCAAATTTCCTGCAATATAACAATACTTTACATGATCAAAGCGCTAAGGAAGCTTATACCCGTAACGCATGCGCCCTTCGGTATAAATCCGACGAGCAAAGAACCCTAATTGCAACTAGTTTCACCTTGTTTTGCATCTAGTTGCAAAATGTCACGTCTCTGCAACATTCAGCTTCTATTGTTGTCCGCAAATCAACCAACATAAGAGGATGGCATGATCGCTGTTACCGATTCCAAACACTTGTCGCCCATGAGAAGACTGCGGCACAAACTTGTCATTGCTCAACGAGATCCAACCCTTTTGATCGGGCTCATATTACTGTTTATTTTCGCTTGGTTGATTGCCGCGCCGATTCTAAACGTGATGCTTGAGATCATGACGGTCCAATCTGGCGACGAAATGCGCACTGGCACAGAAGCAGGCGGCATAACGACCTATTACCTTGAGCGCGTTTTCTCTTCTCGCATGTCATCGATCATTTTTTGGCGACCGCTTTGGAACACGCTTATGGTGGCTTTCACATCCATGATCCTCGCGATGGTGATTGGCGCGATACTCGCTTGGTTGCTCGTTCGCACAAACTTAATGGGTCGCCGCTGGTTATCTACTGCTCTGATCATTCCATTTATGTTACCGGCTTGGACCTTTGCACTTGCTTGGACCACTCTGTTCAAAAACGCAACGATAGGCGGTCAACCCGGTTGGGCTGAAGCAATGGGGCTCCAGCTTCCTGATTGGGTCTCGTATGGCGCGTTTCCAACGATCGTCATTATGACGCTCAACTACATTCCATTTGTTATCTTGCTGGTGGGCAATGCATTACGCCGCTTAGACAGTCAGCTTGAAGAAGCGGGACAGATGCTCGGCGCAAGTAAAGGCAGTGTCGCGCTATCGATTGTATTTCCATTAATGCGTCCCGCCATTATGTCTGCTGCTTTATTAATCTTTGCGGACGCCATTGGGGAGTTTTCCGTTCCTTATGTGCTTGGCCTTCCTGTTCAATTTGAAACACTTGCCACCTCGCTTTACCGCGCAATAGGCACACAACAAAACGGTGTCGCAGCCGTCTTTGCTGGCGTTATTTTAGTGGTTGGAATGGCAACGCTCGCACTAGACACATGGATGATGCGAGAAGCACGCCGCTTTGCCATTATCGGTTCAAAAGGCGCGATGGAACGCCGCCAGTCTCTGGGAATTCTAAAATGGCCCGCCTTTTCGATTGCATTACTCATGTTTTTTATCAGTGTCGTCGTTCCGATGGGCGCACTCGCCCTTTCCACTGTCATGCATTTACCGGGGCGATTCAATTTATCTAACTTCACCCTCGATTATTGGATCGGGACAAACCTCGACACCATCGCGTTACGCAACGGCATTCTATTGTCATCCGAATTTTGGAATGCGGCATGGAGCTCTGTTCGAATCGTCGGCAGCGCCTCTATTTGTGCTGGTATCTTAGGATTGCTCACAGGTTACATCGTATTGAGATCGCCTTTACGTAGCGTATCAATCACGTTACGCCAGATTACGTTCTTCCCTTACCTTGTTCCGGGGATTGCATTCGCTGCGGCATTTTTAACCTTATTCGCGGTACCACATGGTCCTATACCGGCATTATATGGCACCCCTATCATTCTATTTTTAGCCTTAGTTGCCGACCAAATGCCTTTTGCCAGTCGCGCCGGAATCTCCGCCATGACGCAACTCGGCAGCGATGTCGAAGACAGCGCTCGTGTGGCAGGCGCTGGCTGGTTACGACGCATGTTTTCGATCATATTACCGATTCAACGAAACGCCCTTGTCACTGCCGTACTGATGCCCTTTATTTCCGGCATTAAAGGCGTCAGCTTGTTTATTATTCTCGCTGTTCCCGCAACGGATGTATTAACCACCTTCTCAATTCGTCTTATCGATTTCAATTATACCCAGGCCGCTAACGCCGTTGTGTTGATGATTGCACTGATCGCTCTATTAGGCACCTTGCTTATTAATCGTCTCACCGGAACGGGCTTAGCCCAAGGACTTGAGAGCTAACCATATGTCGAACATTACGCTTACCAATATTTCTAAACGCTATACCGCGGATCATCCACCTGCTGTCGACAACGTATCGATGGAAATCGAAGACGGTGCTTTTATGTGCGTCCTCGGTCCTTCAGGCTGCGGAAAGTCGACGATACTGCGGATGATTGCAGGCCTTGAACACCTTAGTGATGGGGAAATAGCCGTTGACAGCAAGCCGCTTGATAACGTTTCCAAAGGCATTTTCATACCGCCTGAAAAACGTCATATCGGCTTAGTCTTTCAGTCTTATGCGCTTTGGCCTCATATGACAGTGAGCCGCAATATAGAATTTGGCCTCAAATTAAAAGGCATGTCCAAAGAAGAGCGCCTTGAGCGCGTCGCGAAAATGATCGTCATGCTTAAGATCGAAGGCTTAGAGGATCGTTATCCTGCTCAACTTTCTGGCGGACAGCAACAACGTGTCGCACTGGCTAGAACACTGGCGATGAATCCGGGGATTCTTCTTCTGGACGAGCCCTTATCCAACCTAGATGCAGCGCTTCGTTTATCAATGCGCGCTGAACTCACCCGCCTGCATCAGGAGTTTGGAACCACGATTGTCTTTGTTACCCACGATCAATGGGAAGCCATGACATTAGCCACCAAGATTGCGGTTATGAGCAAAGGCGAGTTACAACAACTTGGCACACCAGACGATATATATGAACGCCCAGCAAACCGTTTTGTGGCCGAGTTTATTGGAAACCCTCCAATAAACATGATCCCAGCCAATACAAGCGCAGCGCAAACCTTCTTACAAGCAATAGGCTACCAAGATACACCACCGATTGGCGCTCAACTGGGGCTACGCCCAGAAGGTATAGACCTTCGACGAGATGCCAGCTTATCCAGTGTGCTCGCAACCGTGACCGACATATTACCGACAGGCGGAGCGTGGATTATTGAGCTGAATGTCGGAAGCAACGAAACCGGTAGCGAAGGCTACCACCTCGTCCATACGACACAGACTCCGCCACACTGGAAACAAGGAGAGGTCGTTTACGTGCACGTTGCCCCACACGCCGTGCATTTATTTTCCGCTGAAGGGGATCGATTGTCCCTCGAAGCACAACCTGAAGTCATGGTTTCGTCTTCCAATTCGGAACTTGCTTCGCCTACTTTCGTTCAAACAAAACTTGAGGACACCCCATGATTCGTAATGCAGCTAACGCACTCTTGGTCAGTGCGCTTGTTTCCACCTCCGCGATGGCTGAAGATTTCAATATCGATGCCTTGATCCTAGCCGCTAAAGCCGAGCCACCTCTTTCGGTGTTCGATTCAACCGGTAAAATCAAAAAACAAGCAGCCGCTTTTGCTAAGAAGTACGGAATTGAAACAACTGGGACGAAAATAAAAGCAGGGGCAAACATCAAAATGGTAACAGGCGAGACCAAAGCCAATAACGTCAAATCCGACGTGGTTATTATCTCCGACGTACCCGCTGCTGCCGTTCAGTTGCTTGCTACAGGTTACACAACGAGCTATTTGCCAGCCGATATGACGGATAAGATTCCGGCGGAATTCCGTGATCCATTGGTAGTATCAACCTCACCTGTTGTTTGGTCATATAACACAGCACTAAACGACAGTTGCCCAGTAGATAACATTTGGGCGCTGACAGATCCAAAATGGAAGGGTCACATTGCGATGCCTGATCCTCTGAACAAGTCGATCTACACTGACTGGTTCAATCAGTTTGCCATGCATCATGATGCTGACATTGCCGCGGCCTATGAAGCCCATTATGGAAAACCGCTTAAAACAGACCTAGACAGCGCAACAGCGGCTTTTGTTGCAGCTTTGGCTGGTAATCAGCCATTGCTCACTAACTCGGATAGTGATGTTGCCTCCGCCGTTGGCGCACCCGATACGAAAGAAAATTTCATTGGTATCATGTCCTCAGCGAAATTCCGTGAAAACAAAAACGGTATGAAGTTAGGCATTTGTGACTCAATGAAACCGATGGTCGGCATGCTGTATCCTAAGTTTATGATGATTACGGCTGGCACAGACAGCCCGAATGCAGCGAAACTCTTTGTACATTACATGCTAACCAGCGAAGGCTTCGCTCCTCAGGCAATCGACGGTAAGATTTCAACAAACATCGACAACAAGATTCCGACACAAGAACCTTCTGGTGTTGCCGCTCATCTTGATCAACTCTTTAAATACAATCCAGCAACCTCGAAAGACGATTGGGCAAGCCGTCAGGATTGGCAGGATCTTTGGGCCCTTGCGCGAGCAGGTCAGCTTTAAGGCGACGCCAGCACACCCGAAGCAGGCTCGTTAAGGGCCTGCTGATTTCATGCCATAAAAACATGCCATAAAAAGGAGGCTTATGAATATAAAAAACACGGTTGAAACTCGGGCAACGTTTTTGAAGTCACTTATCCAACGTGCGGCTGATTGTGCATTGGATGGCTACAACAATCGCAGCACGGGCGACTATAGCTTGAAAGGTCCACAAGATTACCTTACTGAAACCGATCTAGCCGTTGAGAACCTAATTCGCGACGAAATCAGTCGTGCCTTCCCCGAAGATGCGATATTGGGAGAGGAAACAGGAGGTGAGCCGAATGAAATGACGTGGATTATCGATCCAATAGACGGCACCGAAAATTTCGCTCGAGGCACGCCCCATTTTTGCGTCATCATCGCATTTTGTTTAAATGGACGAGCGGTACTTTCCGCCATCGCTCAGCCAGTACTAAAGACAATTTACTTTGCTCAGCAAGGCAAAGGTGCCTATAAAAATGACCAGCCGATCCACACCTCAAAAACCGCCTCGCTGGATCAAGCGAGTCTGGAATTTGGTTGGTCTCGCAACATAACAATAGACGAACACCTTAGCGTCCAGCGATATTTACTTGAACAAGGCGCCAGTATTCATCGTCGCGGCTCTGGCGGTCTCGCGTTGGTCTGGGTGGCAGAAGGATGGTCTGACGCGTACCTAGAACTGTCAATGAACAGCTGGGATTGCGTCGCGGGCATGCTACTCGTCGAAGAAGCTGGTGGTCGCGTAGGTCATTGGCCAAATTCCGTTGCCGACTTAGCCAAGAAAGGCCCTGTTATCGCGTCTTCCCCTTTAATTGCAAACGCAATTGAAGGCATCAACTACCCTAATATGAAACTGAAGGACAGCTTATGAGCACTGTCGAAATAGCCAACAAAAAGCAAGTATTTCAAGAAGCGGACGAAGCCCGTGGACCAATGCACCTTATTCATGAAAACTTTCTAGGCCGAGGCATCGACCTGTACATTGGTAATAAGCAAGCGGCTTCTGATCCAAGCTTACTCAAAAAACACAATATCGGTACCGTATTCAACTGCGCAGTCAACCTAGATATAAACATTGTGGAAAAGAACGACCCACTGAGCAAAGTACAAGCGTTCGGCTGGGCATCGGTTCGATACTACAAGCATGGTATTGTAGACGGTCCCGGTAATCCGCACCCAATGATACTGGCAGGATACTATCAACTGCGCAGTGTCATTGATCAAGAGTTGCCAGATAAACCAAGCTACCCTTGGAATGGCACAGGTAATATTTTGATCAACTGCCGTGGTGGCCGCAGCCGTTCCGTTACCTTAACCGCACTTCTTTTGCACCTTGATGAGACTGAAACGTATCCAACCCTTGACGCCGCCATCAATCACATTAGAGTAGCAAGACAACTGATTAAAGAAGAATGGCCAGAAGCACCGAAACCGATCTTAGTGGACGCTGCACGTTGGGCCGCAGAACAAGTAAAACGAATCACCCCCTATCTACCGAAAGAGAGTTAATCTATGCGCAAGCCGAAAGGCCCTAGTAAAAGCCGTGCGGCTTCCGCTGCTGATGTCGCTCGACTCGCTGGCGTCTCGCGCTCGGCTGTCTCAAGAACCTTTACCGACGGCGCGAGCGTGTCGACAAAGACACGGGAGAAAGTGCTCGCCGCCGCCGAAGAGCTGAACTACCACGTCAATCATCTGGCACGTGGCTTGTCTCAGGAAAAAAGTCGCCCTGTTTGCTTACTCGCAGCAAACCTTGATAAGCCCTATCACAACCTTTTGCTTGATGCGTTAACACGTCAATTGCAAGCAGATGGCCGTATGGTCATGGTTATTAATGTCAGTGCCGACCCTACCAGCGCAGGCGAAGCACTCAATAGAGCGCTGCATTACCGAGCGGCGGCCAGCATCGTGATGTCAGGAACACCACCAGAAGAAATGGTGCAGTCCTGTATAAAAGCGGGGCAAAAAGTCATACTGATCAACCGCCACAATGATCTACAAGACGTGCACCACATACAAATAGACTATGCACAGGCGATGCAGGAAGCGGTCGAATTTTTCGTTCAAGCAGGCTGTCAGACATTAACACTGATTAGCTCTTCAAAGGGAACCCCTAGTTTGCTTGCCCGCGAACGCTTTTTTATCCGCTCTGCACAGGAACGAGGTCTGCAATTGACTATCTGGCGGGGTGAGAATACAAATTACGAAGACGGACAACTCGCCGCCACGACATTGTTATCGAAACCAACACGAGACGACGGCTATTTCTGTATTACGGACCTAGTGGCCTGTGGATTTATCGATACGGCGACTCATGAGTATGATGTGGACATTCCTAACGACCTCTGTGTGCTCGGCTTTGATGACATTCCTCAAGCCAGTTGGAAAAGCTACAACCTGACAACATTCGCACAACCTTATAACGCCATCGCAGAACGTGTGACCGACATTCTAAACTGTGATCAGGTTAACCTAAACGATCAGGAAAGCAACGAAGAACCCAGCACCGACGCAGAGCGTCAAAACCACACCCAAACTGAAAAACGAGATTTGCGATCAAAACTGCAAGCTACCCCAAAATGGCGTGACACGGTTAGAAGCACTGAATCTACACTGGAACAATACGCTGAAGTCGATTAGCATCGTTGCAACACAAACATCAGTAGGAAATTGATATGCCAAAGGCAAGTGACATCAAAAAGAACATGGCGATCCAATATCAGGACAAAACATGCATTGTTAAAGACATCGAGCGCTCCGTACCGCAGGGCCGTGCGGGCGGAAGCCTTTACCGCATGCGCATGTACGATGTCGTATCAGGCCGTAAAATCGATGAAACGTTTAAAGATTCTGAAATGCTGGACCTTGCTGACCTTATTCGTCGTCCAGCGAACTTCTCCTACATCGACGGCGAAGAATACGTATTTATGGATGAAGAAAACTACACGCCTTACAACCTGAACAAAGAAGCCATTGCCGACGAAGTCTTGTTTTTAAACGAAGACACTCAAGGCATGCAAGTCATCTTGGTTGACGATGCGCCAGTGGCTTTGGATATGCCAACGGTTGTTGAACTAGAAGTCATCGAAACAGATCCGTCTATCAAAGGTGCTTCTGCTACGTCCCGTACGAAACCTGCGACGCTATCAACAGGTGCAACGGTACAAGTACCTGAGCATATCTCGACCGGTGATCGCATACGCGTCAACGTTGAAGAGCGTAAATTTACAGGCCGCGCTTAGTTCCGACTTAAAGATAAAAACCAAGACAAAAACCAAAAAAAAACCACCCTGATCAATCAGGCGTGGTTTTTCTTTTTTCATGATGTATGGCTTAAAATGACGCGTAGATCTGTCGTCTCATTAATGCGTATCGTGAATTTCAGCGACAAAGTCATAAGAGTCTCCTGGAAACCACGACCTCGTAAACTCAACGGGCACCCCTTCTTTATCGACGCCAGTCCTTTCTATATACAGCACCGCCGCAAGCTCTGGAATATCAAGCAGTTGTGCTCGCTGATCGTCTACTGTAATTGCACGCAGCCGTTGGAAAGCGCGTACCGGACGCTTTCCCTGTTCTTCGAGTACTTCGTACAACGAACCATCAATCGCAAAAGGGTTATCCAAGTAATGACTGGGAACCGTCGCAAGTTCAAGCGCCATCGGTTTACCATCCGCGTAACGCAAACGATAGAAACGCACAACATCTTGATCAGGTTCTAACTGAAGTGCTTGGCGCTCATCTTCATGAGGAATACCGAGAGATCGATCCAGCCATTTTGCCGTGGTCTCTTTACCACGGTCACGCATCACTTCTGTGAAACTGCGTAGATGATTGAGGGGTTGCTCCACTCGCTCACTTACAAAGGTGCCTGCGCCTTGTCGCTGAGTCAGCGTTTCTTCCTTAACTAACTCATCGATCGCCTTTCGGATAGTTACTCTCGACACATCCATATATTTAGCCAAGTCTCGCTCAGGTGGCAATACGTCTCCGTTCAAAAGGCGACCTGCTACGATGGCAGATTGAATGGCCTTTTTGACTTGAATATACAATGGAATGCCTTTCTCTCGAAGCGAATCAGGATTACCAAACAAGTCATTTACACGATGTGCTGTCATATATTTTTCCTAAACTGGCGCTCCGTGCCATTTTTTTCTTCATTACGGTACATATATCAATAATCAGATTACGTCATTGAAGCTTTACTCTATCAAGCGCCGCCCCTTGCTCATCAAATACATAGACTTTACGCGGATCGATCCCAAATGAAAGCTCATCTCCCGCGCGATGATCATTGTCACCGTCCACTTTCGTCACCAACTCACCCTCTCCGTTTAAATCCATATAAAGGTAAGAGACTTCTCCGAGATGCTCTACAAGAGACACTTGCCCGACCAGAATATTGTCCACACACTGGCGACTAAAATGTTCTGGGCGCAATCCGATGGTGACCGTTTGTCCCTGATGCAGGTGAGAACTGTCGACCGATGCCACAATAATGCGGCCGGATTCTAACATGACTTGGGTTGATTCTGTGCCTTGAAGGTGGATTTTCCCCGATAAGAAATTCATTTTCGGAGAACCAATAAAGCCAGCAACAAATTGCGTTTTTGGATGATGATAAAGCTCTAAAGGTGCGCCAACTTGCTCGATACGCCCTTTATTCATGACGACAATTTTATCACCCAATGTCATTGCTTCGGTTTGGTCGTGCGTCACATAGATCACGGTCGCTTTTAGCTCTTGGTGTAACTTCCCAAGCTCAACACGTGTTTGTACTCGCAATGACGCATCGAGATTAGACAAAGGCTCGTCAAACAAAAACACTTTCGGCTCTCGAACAATCGCTCGACCTATGGCAACACGTTGACGCTGCCCTCCTGACAGTTCGCGAGGCAAACGCTCCAACAAATGGTCTATTTTGAGTTTTTTCGCCGCATCGGTGACTTTACTTTTTACAAATGCCTTGTCTTGACCCGCAATTTTGAGCCCAAACGCCATATTTTTATAAACATTCATATGCGGGTATAGCGCGTAAGACTGGAACACCATTGCTACACCTCGCTTCGCCGGTGGCGCCGTATTTACGCGCTGATCATCGATGATTAAATCCCCCTCTGAAATCTCTTCTAAGCCTGAGAGTAATCTCAATAACGTTGATTTTCCGCAACCCGACTCACCGATTAGAACGACAAACTCACCGTCCTTAATATCAAGATCAATACCATGCAAAACATCCACATTACCGAAACGCTTTTGCACATTTTTAAGTTGTAAATTTGCCACTTTGAATACCTCCGGTCGCAATGGAGTCGGTTACTTGACCGCGCCACTCGTTAGGCCACGAATTAACTGCCTAGAAAAAATTGTATAGAGTATAAGTACAGGAACGATCGCCATCGTGAGTGCGGCTAATACCGAAGTCCAATTGGTCACATATTGCCCTACAAACTGCTGAACACCGAGCGTGATCGTCCTTGTTTCTTCACTTGGCGCGAGAATTAGCGGAAACCATAAGTCATTCCATATAGGGATCATGGTAAACACGGCCACGGTTGCCATGGCAGGCTTCAGCAAAGGCAAAATAATACTGAAGAAGATACGATACTCACTGACGGCGTCACAACGTGCAGCCTCAACTAACTCTTTTGGTATCGTTCTAACAAATTCAGACAGGATATATACCGCCAAAGGCAGCCCTTGTGCGATGTAAACCAACACCAACGACGTCAAAGTATTGACCAGGTTGAGTTCGACCATCAGACGCAAAATACTGACTGTGCCTAAGCGAATCGGAATCATAATTCCCATGGCAAACAAAAACGTAATGAGTAAGTTCGTTCTAAATCGGTATTCAGTCAGCGCCCACGCCGCCATTGCACCGAGTAGAAGAACTAAGCCGACCGCTAATACTGTGACAATGATGCTATTCCAGGCAAATAAGCCGAAGTCTGACCTCAGTAATACTTGCTCAAATCCCACCATTGAAAACGTATCGCTCGTTGGCAAAGCCAACGGGTCACGAAAAATACCTTTGCGGTCTTTGAACGAATTGACAATGACGATCAAAATAGGAAACAAGGCAATCACGGTATAAGCGAGTAACACCGCATGCACCGTGGTACTTTTTGAGACATTTCTTACCGATATATTGGATAAGAAACTTTGTGTTAACCTCATGATTTAGCCCCTTAGAACTGGAAGCGTTGAATGCGACGTTGAACGAAAAACAAAAACAACATCACGCCCACCAAAATAATTAAGAACATCAGTGTTGCTACCGCAGCGCCCATTGTGCTGCTGCCTTGCTGAAGCTGAAAACCAAAAAAGGTCCGATAGAAAAACGTTCCTAGCAGATCCGTCGAGAAATTAGGCCCCGCCAATGCACCTTTAACAGCATAAATAAGTTCAAATGCATTGAAGTTAGCAACGAAGGTTAAAATCGAAACCATTGCTATGGTTGGCAAAATTAATGGTAGTTTTATATACAAAAATGTTTGAAAGGCATTTGCTCCATCTACCGTACTAGCATCGATAATGTCATCAGGGATATTAAGTAGCGTTGCATAAATCAGCATCATTGGAATGCCAACAAATTGCCAAACGGAGATAAAGCTCAACGTTACTAAAGCACTGCCTTCTTTTCCTAACCAAGCATCAAAAAACTGCCCTAAGCCAATGTTATATAGAAACTCTTCTGAAATTCCCCAGATTGGACTTAAAATCAATTGCCAGACGAATCCTATAATCACGACAGAAAGCATCGTTGGCATAAAAATCAAGGTTCGATACGTACCAGCAAGCCTTAATTTAGGGGAACTCAGTAAAACGGCCAAAATGAGGCCGATAGGATTTTGCAGTAACATATGAAATGCAAAAAATTGAAAGTTATTACTCAAAGCATTCCAAAATGCGGACGACCAATTCTCATCAGTCACAAGCGTCACAAAGTTTTCTAGCCCAACAAAGTAGCTTTCCCCAGACTGCTCCTGATACAAACTTAAGATCAAGGTATCAAGTAATGGGTAAACGCTAAATGTCACGTAAATCAATAAACCGGGGCCTAGAAACACAATTAAGTGCCAAGGAAACGGTTTTTTTTCTTCAGGTTGTATTGAAGATGACATAACCAGCTCTCATCAATGAATGAAGAAGTGACGAGATATTTCTCGCCACTTATAAGCACTAATTCAACTCAATTATTGTTGAGGCGCGTACCATTGCTCCAGACCTTTTTGCGTTTCGCTAGCAGCTTCTTCAGGTGTCATCGTTCCATTGATCACTTGCGCACTGACATTCCACAATTGGTTTTCAAGGTTTGGCGTACCTCGAGAGAGGATCTGATACGAATTTCGAATAGTGGATTCACACTGACTACGCCAACTAATAAACTCCTTTGCCACCGGGTCTTTTATTGCAATAGTGTGATTAGATAACGGGAAGAAGCCCGGTACCGCATTCGCGAACAACGCACCAAATTCTGCGCTCGCCATCCAGTTCAAAAAGATTTTCGCCGCCTCTTTGTTTTTCGACGCAGCATTAATACCAATACCAATATCAGTATGATCACTGATATAACAAGTATCCCCTTCTTTCAGCACCGGAGGCTTAAAGGCACCGAATTCAAAATCAGCCTGATTATTAAAAGTTTGAATGTCCCAAGAACCTGCTGGGTAAATTGCGGCGCGACCTAAGGTAAATAAATTTTGCGAATCCGAGTACTTTTGAGCTTCAAACCCTCGGCCTAAATACGGCTTCCACTTCGCCAGCTCTTTCCAAGTATCGACGTAAGGTTGATCCGTTAACTTTGCGCTGCCATCGATAAGGCCTTTGCGTCCCGTTTCGCCCTTCCAGAAGTTCGGTCCAATGTTTTGAAAGCCCATGGTTGCAGCTTCCCATTGATCCGCTGTCCCCATATCTAAAGGAGTATAACGACTTTCAGATTTTATCGTTGCCAACGTATCAAAGAATTCCTTTTGGGTATTTGGAACCGATAAATTTAACTCTTCAAAAATTTCTTTGTTATAAATGAAACCATGAATAACCGACGCCATTGGTAAACAAAATTGTTCACTACCATCGTCCGTGACCCATGCACTTTTTGCGACGTCTGAAAAATCATTTAAGCCTTCAAGACCGTTTAAACTTTCAAGATAGCCCGATTTAAACAGTTGTAACGACGCATCAAATGGACGACAAGTAATAATATCGCCCGCGGAACCTGCCTGAAGCTTAGCTTGAAGCGCAGAGTTATAGTCAGTTGGTGGTGTAGGTGCGAATTGAAGTTTGATGTCTGGGTAATGCTTATTAAAAGCGGGAATAATGGTGTCTGACCATATATTGGCATCATCCGAACGCCAGCTTTCTACATAAAGTGTATTAGAAGCACTCGCTGTGCCGGCTAGCATTAAGGCAGCAAGGCAGGTAAGCGTTTTATGGGGTAAAGCGGAACGTACTTTTAGCATGATCACTCTCCAATTGGTTTTATTTGTCGTTCACTTGGTTTTTTACATTTTGACGCTATTATTGGTATTTTTTAGGTATCGTCATTTCCACAATATAATACCAAAAAAATACAATCGTCAAATATATGAAACAATTTATTGATTATTTTTTGCATAAATCATTTTTTTGGTGTTAAATTGGTTTTATTTAATGAGTAAAACCCTATGCGCGTTATCATTCTTGATTCTGCTAAAGACGTCGCTCAGTTTGCAGCTAACACGATCATCGATACCGTAAATCGAAAAATGCGGCCAACCCTCGGTTTGGCGACTGGCTCAACGCCTATTGAAGCCTATCGCGCAGCCATCGATGCGTATAAAGCGAATCGTGTCTCGTTCGCTCAAACTGTTACCTTTAACCTTGATGAATACATTGGTATTAAAGAAGAGCATATCCAAAGTTATCGATATTTTATGAACCAACACTTTTTTAGTCATATTGACATTCCACTCTCAAATACCTTTTTGCCGAGTGCGGCTTCTCTTAACGAAGCTCAGCTCCATAAAAATGCACATCAATATGAAGAGGCGATAAAAAAAGCAGGTGGAATAGACCTACAATTATTGGGCATTGGTGAAAATGGACACATTGGTTTCAATGAACCAACATCAAGCCTTCGTTCTCGTACACGCATTAAGTCGCTCTCTGAGTCAACGATAGAGGCAAATAAACGATTTTTTAAAAACGGGGAGTATCAACCTCGTCTTGCATTAACAATGGGAATTGAAACGATTTTGGAAAGCCGACAACTGCTGTTATTAGCAACAGGCTCTAAAAAAGCGAATGCAGTCAAAGATATGGTAGAAGGTCCTTTAACGGCAATGTGTCCTGCCAGTGCTCTGCAACTTCATCAAGACGCAACCATCGTCATTGATAGCGAAGCAGCCGATAAGCTGGTGATGAAAGATTACTATCTTTGGTGCGAACAACAGCGTCAGGATCTCGAATAAGGAGACTCAGATGAAACAGTTTTATTTAGGTGTCGATGGTGGCGGAACATTTTGTCGTGCTCGCTTGGTCAATGAAACAGGTGAAGTCTTGGGCGAAGCCGTTGGAGGTTCAGGCAATCCAAGAACGGGGATTGAATCTGCATGGCAAAACATCCTTGGCGCATGCTTTGAAGCATGCAAACAAGGCCATATACCAATAGACGATTACACCAACATTTCAGTCGGCCTTGGACTGGCAGGCGTTAATCAGCCATTTGAACAAGAACTTATTTTATCTCAGCACTCTCCGTTTGGCCGACACTATCTTTTAACCGATGCTCATGCGGCTTGCCTAGGCGCGTTTGAAGGCAACAACGGCGGATTACTTATTTTGGGGACAGGCAGTTGTGGTGTCGTGTATATCGATGAGCAATTTGACGTTGTCGGAGGTTGGGGGTTTCCACTTTCAGATCAAGGCAGCGGCGCTCGAATTGGTTTAAGTGCTCTAGAATACTCTCTTGCTGCACTAAGCGGTGTTATTCCTCCGTCTGAATTAACTCACGCCATAAACAACGAATTTGGCCACACCCCAGAACACTATGTGCAATTTCAAAACCACTCTCCGCAACCAAAAGAGTTCGGTGTGTTCGCAATCAAAGTTTTTGAATTTGCCGAGTCGGGGGACCCCATCGCTTTAAAAATAATTTCAGAACAAGTCCAATGGGTGATCCAATATTTAAGGTGTTTAATTAACAAAGGTGCTCAGGACATCGTCTTAGCTGGCGGTGTATCCGCCGCTATTAGCCCGTATTTGCCACAGGAATTACAAGACTATTTACGACCCGCAATAGGAGATGCGATGGATGGCGCCATTAGGATGGCGAAGCAAAAAATAGGGAGAAGTTCATTATGACAGAGCTTAACGTAAAACGATTATTCGATGGCGAACAGTGGCTTACCAATCAAAAAGTAAGCATCCTAGAGGATAAAATCGATGATATTCGCCCTATCGAACAACCCATACCTGATTCCGATTACATCGACATACTGGCACCCGGTTTTATCGATGTACACGTTAATGGCGGCGGTGAAATTTTGTTTAACCATACGCCATCACTTGACGCTCTAAAAGCAATCATAAAGAGTCATGCTCAATTTGGCACGGTTGCTATGATGCCAACACTGATCTCTGACGACTACGACATTATGGTGCAAGCTCACGAAGCCGTTTGTACCGCGCTAAAACAGAACGTTGGCGGAATATTAGGGCTGCATTATGAAGGCCCTTACCTAAACCCAATTCGAAAAGGCGTTCACAACGAAGACAAGCTGCGTGCGCCCAATGAAGAAAGACTTTTCAAAATACTGGATGTTGTAAAACAGGGAAAGCTGATGGTGACATTAGCGCCCGAGAAAGTGCCTCAAGGCTTCATTGAAAAGCTTGTCAATGAAGCCGCGATTGTTTGCATAGGCCACTCCGCAGCGACCTACGATGAAGCAATGGCTGCAGTAGAAAGTGGCGCACGAGGCTTTACACACATCTTTAACGCCATGACCCCCCTTACGAGTCGAGAACCTGGCGTTGTCGGCGCGGCGCTGCAAAACCGCGCTAAGACTTGGTGTGGGCTCATCGCCGACGGACACCATGTTCACCCCGCTACCATGCGAATTGCCACAGCAGCGAAAGGCTGCGAGCACATCATGCTGGTCACGGACGCAATACAAAGTGTAGGCTCAGATAAATCAGAGTTGCCGTTTTTGGGTAAGAAAATTCACCGTAAGAATGGAAAAGTCACAACGGAAGACGGCACACTTGCCGGGTCAGACTTAGATATGGCAAGTGCCGTTCGAAATACAATCAACTTAATTCAACGAACACCCGCAGAAGCCTTACAAATGGCCTCATTAAGACCCGCTGAATTTTTGGGAATCGATGATCGATTTGGTCGAATCAAAACAGGCTATCAAGCGAGTATGGTAGCACTCAACCAAAATTATCACGTAGACCGCACTTGGATTGACGGAAAACAAGTTTATTAGTGTCTTCCTAGTACAAATAGTTGGCCGCGCTTAGCACTTTGGTTTAAAAAAGCACTGGATTAAAAAAGCACTGGATTAAAAAGGCTTGCTGGCAGCAAGCCTTTTTCTCATTTTTAGTAACCTAATGGTTCAATTGCCTAAAAATGGTCGATCAGTCTTTCCAAATGGCTTTGGTCAATCCAGAACGTCGCTGAACGCGTTTTTTTAATGCTCCTTGCAGGATAAGCTCGTTCGCCCAAAGCTCAAAATACTGCTTCGCCCTGGTGATGCCCGTATAAATGAGCTCTTTTCCTAATACGGGCGAGGCGTTATTAGGCAAAATCATTGTGACACGCTCAAACTCTGACCCTTGAGATTTGTGAACGGTCATGGCAAATACCGATTCGAAGCTACTTACTCGACTCGGTAATAGACCTTTTATTTCACCGTTAGCGAGAATAAACCACACTCTAAGAACATTTTGCTCATCCGGCATACACAAACCAACATCGCCATTAAACAAGCCTGTATTTGAATCATTACGGGTCATAATGACGGCTTTGCCCGGATACCAGATGGATTGCGATTCGATGTACCCTTGGCGGTAAAAATACTTCTCAAGTGAATCGTTCACAGACTCAACCCCAAATGTTCCCTGCCTTACGGCGGTCAGCACTTGATACTGGCTAAAGGTTGAATGAAGCTGAGCGGGAGAAGTTCGTTGCCTAACTTGCTTCCAATACTCTTTATAGCCTTGCGCAAGCGATGCTATGTCCAATTCTTCATTGACTAAATCCGTTGGTTTCCAAAGTACTTCATCGTAACCTGAACGCAGAACATTCAAAGTTCGATCGACCTGACATAGATTAACGGCAGAAGCCAATCGTCCGATTCCGCTTTGATCATTAAACCGATAACTTTTGCTTAGTAACGATAAATGTCGCTGAATAGCGGGCGCTTGTTCAATTACCTGCCTAGATAAAAGCGTCAATTCTTCCGCACCCAATGAGTCAGCAAGACCTGTAAACTGCGCACGAGTGACTTTTTCACGCTGAATACCGAAAGTTAAGTCGCCCAAAACATTGCCTGCCTCTACTGAAGATAACTGATCCTTGTCCCCCAATAAGACTAACCTCGCATGTGTAGGCAGTGCGTCGATTAACTTTGCCATCATTGGCATATCCACCATCGATACTTCATCCACTAATAAAATATCAATGTGTAATGGGTTGCCTTTATGATGCTTAAATCGAGATCGCCCAAAATCAGCCCCCAAAAGGCGATGTAATGTGGTTGCCGTTTCAGGTATCGCCTCGAAAATATGAGGCGCTATATCCAGCTTTTGTTTAGCGCCTGAAATAGATTCTGTCAGACGCGCGGCGGCTTTTCCTGTTGGAGCAGCTAAGGCTATTCTGGGGACCGTCTTGCCCACGCTGACATTTGCATCGTCTAGAGACTGCCAAACCAACAGCGCTAGCAGCTTGGTCACAGTAGTTGTTTTGCCGGTTCCTGGGCCGCCGCTGATAATGGAGAAATCCATACTGGCGGCGTTGGCCACCGCAATTTTTTGCCAATCAAGCTCTCTTGTCTCTGCATTAGGAAACAATGCAGCCAGCTTCTGAGCATCTACTTGCCTTCGCCCTTTTACTTCTTGTAATTGAATGAAAGACAACAGACTTTGTTCAAACGAAAAATAACGAGCGGCATACAGTAAACCAGACTCAGTCAGCATCAAAGGTGCGGAATCAGTGTTAGATTCAGTCACAGAGCCAGCATGAGCAAAAACCACCAACGGGCTGTTACTGAGACGATCATACCAATCACCTGCACTGGCAATGCCCCAAGATGAGAGCACAACATTCGGAGCTGGATCGAACTCTAACCCGGCTAAATCGCCGTTATAAATAGAATTCAGGTCGATACACGTATGACCCGCCCCAAGATAAGCGCTAACCAACACGCCCGCCATTAAAACCGCCTCGTCGGAGGTGTTGGTGTGATTTTGAAGGTATTGAACCCACTGTAAATCAATTGGTCGTATTACTTTGGCCGTCAACCATGCGTCAGTCCAATCGGTTTCAGTCTTTAGTAGTGAATTAGAGAAGTCCAAATTGCTTCTCCTCCTGCTGTTCGTTAGCAAACAAGGAATCAATGGCGTCGACATGAGCCCGACTCAACCGATTAGAAAACACGCCGGTCGTCTGACCTTGACGCAGTCCACGCAAAAATAAATAACATACGCCACCGATGTGCTTTTCATAATCATAATCGGGGATTCTTTGTTTTAAGAATCGATGCAATGCCAATGTATAGAGCTGATATTGCAGATCATATCTGTGTTCCGCTATGGCGTTTTGCATTGACTCATTGTTGTAGTCGTCGAAGGTGTAGCCGAGATGATTAGATTTATAATCCAGCACGTAATATCGCCCTTCCCATTCAAATAACAAATCGATAAAACCCGTTAACATCCCCTTTAAGGGACGATCCTGAATCGGTGGGGCACTTTGGGATACCGCATCGTGCAACCGAGCAATACGGTCTAATTGCAAGGCGTTCATTTTGCTTACCGGGAGGTAAAACTCCATTTCTTTTCGACATTGATCGGGGCGAAGGTCTGACAAGGTCACTTCTTGGCCGGCACAATCCACAATAGTACGATCCACAATGATCGGCGCACTCAACATATCTGGCAACCAGCCATTCAAAACGTCAATCCACTCTTCATACCCACGCGCAGAAAAATACGCGCTCAACGAAGCTTGATGACTGACTTTGAGGAGATCTGAAAAGCTCGCATCTTGGGTTTGTTTTCTAAATGAAACACCATTAAATGCTTTGCCTTCTAACACATCATGTAAGAAAGTCCCCGGATTTGCCCCTTTTGGAAAGGTAAAACGACTGTGCTCGTCAGGCACGCTAGGCTCTTCTTGCTGCTCAACGTCCAATGCAGGCGCATTCGACAGCGTTACATCTTCAAGGCCGACTTCATCAAACCCGGGCTGGAATGACACTTCGTGCGGTGCTTCTACCACCAAAGACGAGTAGCTTCCTACCCACCAATCACGCTCAATGTGCCCTGAAAATTGACGAACAGAAGCCTTTAAATCGCCCTTTGGTTTCATTTCATAGCGAGGTAAGGTTTCGTTATCGATACCAAGCGATTCCACTTTTACCAGTGCGTCGCCGTGTTGTTCGACAAACAGCAACAAACTCGGTAATAGATCGCCTGCGTCTAGCGGTTCACCTTGGCATACAAGCGCACCCACACCACTCAAGTGATTATGAGATTCTGCCGCTTTGGTCTTACTGGCAGACTTCCCGACTTCCATTGTGCCGATAAAGCACGCTTCTTTGGAGCGCGTCAATGCCACGTAAGCCAATCGAATTTCAGCTGCATAGGCTTCTTCCAAATGCTTCGCAGCCTCTTCATCAGTAGGATCAAATGAGACCATAAGCTGGCCATTTTTATTATGATATAACGCTTCTTTCGATGCGCTTCGAACCGGCGTGAAAGCAAAGGGTAAATAAACAATGGGATATTCCAAACCTTTACTTTTGTGGACGGTTACGATTCGAATCAACTCCGCGTCGGTCTCCAAACGTATTTTTTGTTCATCACTGTCGCCATTGGGGTTCTGAATAGACAATCTAAGAAAACGCAAAACGCCTTCTTTTGACTCCAGTTCGAGTGATTTTTCCTGTAGTTTTTCACACAAATGCAAAAGATCGGTTAAACGTCGTTCTCCATTTTTTCTCGATAAGAGACCCGCGGGGATGCCTAGATCTTCCAGCAAGGCTCGAAGCATAGGCAATAACCCTTTTTCGTCCCACATTATCCAGTATTGCTGGAATGCGCGCGCCCACCGCTCATAACTCAAGTCATCATGATTCAGTGCATCGATCTTATCGAGGCTCCAACCAACTAGACCGGTTGCTAACGCTGATCGCGTTGCGTTTTCTCTTCCTTGCTCGATAATGGCGTTAAGGATAATTAATAATTCGCTGGCTTCTTGGCTGTCGTAAACGGAACCTTTGTCACTTAAATAGACACTGGGAATGCCTCGTTCAGACAGAGCGCTTTTTAATAATTGAGCTTGTGTAAAGTTGCTCACCAACAAAGCAATGTCTTTAGGGCGAACAGGCGTTCCTTCGATCTTAGCCGCTCCTTCTAACCCTTCGTTCAATAGTCGATGAACGTGTTGGGCGCACCCTTCAGCCATGGCTTCGCGATAGCCTTTAACAGAAACGGGATGATCTTCATTCAAATACAAAAATTGCAATGCCGATTGAGGCTGCCCGTTGCGATAAAAAGCACAGGGAACTTCGCGATCGTTCACTCTAACAAATGGAATACCCTCAACACGAAATGGGTTCGCCTGCGTTGAGAATAACGCATTGACGGACCGAATCATCGCAGCAGAAGAGCGGTAATTTGTCGCCAATGAATAGATTTGATGAGCGTCCTTTTTAGCCGACAAGTAAGTAAAAATATCCGCCCCTCGAAACGCATAAATGGCCTGTTTAGGATCACCGATCATGATTTGACCGATCCTATTTTGGTTTTGATGTGCCTCTTTATAAATGCTTGAGAAGATACGATATTGTACTGGGTCTGTGTCCTGAAACTCATCAATTAGCGCAATGGGGTACGTTTCTCGAATACGTTCGGAAAGTGCATTTTGCCCCGCTCTTTCCGATTCCCCCGTCAACGCGGAATCCAGCGTGGTCAACAAATCGGTAAAGGTAAGAGACTGCGTAGAACGCTTCCAACGCATCATCCGCTCTTGTACTTGTTGCCAAAGCTCAGGAATCAAGACGGACTTTAATTGGCTTAACGCTTCAGACATTACCCGAAGCTCAGCAACGTCGCTAAAAACAGAATGGCTAGGAGCTTCTCCGCCTTTTGATAGACGCGTTTCATGCTCACGAGCATCGATGTATTTTAGACACTCAGGCACTGACAAAGCGCTTGAATGCGCCCAAGCGTCAATCGAACGAATGTCTTTCGAGGGGTCTTTCTTCCAAAAATTACGTTTAATGCCGCTGGTATTCAGCGCTTCTACAATGTCTGCGCCACTCTTGAGCCACGCTTGTTTTACCTTTTGAATCGTCGATTCCAATGTTTGAATATGAGACCGCCAATCAAATTGTAGTTGTTCGTATTGGGCATCAGGCTGGCTCTGTAACACTCGAAGCTCTTTAAGCAACGCCATTGGCTCTGACCAGAATCGCCTTATAAAACTCGCTTCTGTTTCACTCAATTCCGCAACAAAACGTCGCCACACATCCTTAACAGCAACCGTCATCGGTGCCATTTCATCTGTTTCTATTTCCTGACGAAACAGCATTCGGCTTTCAAACGCGTTTTGACTGAGCATACGCTGACAAAAACCATGAATGGTAAAAACAGCCGCTTCATCCATTTGTTTTTCGGCATACAGTAGCTTTTCAATGCCGTCCGCGATCTGCTCGTCATTTAGCTTTTGTCGCCAAGTGGTTAAAAACTCATCCTCGCTGTAACCGCTCATCAAGGTTTTACGCGCAGCGCGAATTCGAGCTCTAATCCGCGCTTTCAGTTCGGCGGTCGCCGCTTCCGTGAACGTCACAACAAGTATTTGATCGACCGTTAAAGGTCGATCCAAATCACATTCATTACCCGCTGGAACAAGCAAACGTAAATAGAGGTTGGCTATTGTATAGGTCTTCCCTGTTCCCGCGCTCGCTTCTATTAAGCGCTTACCAAATAGAGGGAAAGTGTGCGCATCCAATGCCACTGTTTCATTCGTGATAGACACGTCATCATGACTCATGCGCTCTCCTCCATTGGATTTAATTGGCGATGCAATGGCAACCAGATGGATCGAACATTCTGCTCAAACACGGCGCGTTCCTTGTTCAAATCGGGGTAAAAGCGTTGCCAATACGGATCAGAGACTTCAACGGAATGAAACTCGTCGTCCAAGTTTTGGTAACTTGCTAACGCTTTTTCAAAGGCCGTATCCTCACACTCCAACGCTTTTTTATTTAAAAACGACGTACACCAAGCATCGCTCGATTTGGCAGGAACCAGTTGGGGAGCTCGTAACCCTTCATGCAGAAGGTTCAACATGGTTTGTAGAGGCTGAAGAGCTTCCTCAACCGACAATACCGTAAACTCCAGCGTTTTCAGCTTTCCTTTTACATCGTTCACAAAAATATGGCGCTTGGGCGAGCCTTGAGCACATAATAAGAGATGCTCCAGCCAATGAATCATTTTTTGATTGGCCGTGATATCACCCAATCGATAGGAGACTCTCATCGTCGTATTGGTCATCGGCAACCAACCTGTTATCCGGCAGCGCTTTGAACCTGTATTTATGAGCAGATCCACCTCTTGATCGGGCACCTCTTCTACACCATAGGACTTCACCGCGTCGGATAGGCCTCGACATTGCTGAACCACTTCGTCAAATGCGACTTTCCCCATAGAGCCCGAAGGTAAGCTTCCCGTAAGCGGCAGACGTGCAATCAAATCCGCTTCTTCGCCTTTTAGCATCGCTTCTAACAATTCGGTTTTAATTTGATAGCCTGAAAGCCCTGTTAACGAAAAAGGTTCGTCTTCCAGTTCATCTTCTTCATTAAACGTCAGATAGGCTCGCAATCGTTTTTGTGTAAAGTAACGCGCAGGATGGCGCAAAAAACGCCGCAATTCGTCCAAATCCAATTCAGTCAAATCGCCATCGTATTCATCAAGCTGCGCTTTTTCCGCTGCTAATGAATGATCAGAGTCTTTCTGAAACAAAGGCAACCATTGGTCGTTATAGCTAAACAGCCCTGATTGAGAGGCGTCTAAATGCTCTTCTAAGTGCTCTTCTAAATAGTAGCGTGGATTAAAAGGCTGCAACGGATGCTCTGTGACTAAATGTGCCACCATTTTCTTAGCAGAAACATCAGGCGCCTCCATACGTTGCGCTTCAAGGGCGCAGCTTTGCGCAACGTACTCTACCAATTCACTTAAAATGATCGACGGATTTTTTTCACTGTTATCCTGTACGCTACGTCCAATATAACTCAAATAGAAAGTATCGCGAGCGGACATGAGCGCCTCTAAAAAAAGATATTTGTCGTCGTCCCTCGGGCTTCGATCACCGCTCCTATAATCACCGACCATCAAATCAAACCCCATTGGCACAGCATTACGCGGATAATCGCCTTCATTCATACCCAACACGCAAATTACTTTAAACGGAACAGATCGCATCGGCATGAGCGTACAGAAGTTCACTCGACCGGCTAAAAAGCGATGCGATCCAGAACTCTCTTGAAGCCTCGGCGCTAGCACCTCTCGTATTACCGGAAACTCAATGTCTGCATGAAAGTTTGCGCCCTGCCACTCTTCTTGTAGCGTCTCTAAATGACGACTAAAAAGCGATTGGAATGGATCATCTTCAGCCAGTTCAAAGTAATCGGTTAGCAAGGTATTAAGGGTTGTAATCCAACACTCTGGCGATTGAGATTGAGAAAAATGCATTGCTGAGGTTTGCAGTTTATCGAGAAAACCGGCTAGTTTTCCGGCGATGCTTGCTTCTAAGCCTTCAATATCCCCGTAACTCAGTATTCCCTGCCAAATGTGATCATGTCCGATACTGTAACCAAGGAGCATTCGTTTAAGGCCGTGGTGCCACGTATGAATGGTTTGTTTGGGCAGATCATGTTGAGCCGCCGTTTCGTCATTTAGCCCCCAGCGAACACCCACTTCTGTTGCCCATTGACGCACTCTTTCCAACTCTTCGACAGTCAATTCAAATTTCGTCATGACCGCTGGAACTTCAAGAATACTAATCAGCTCTGACAGTGTAAATCGGCTGTCACCAAGACCAAGAAGGTATAAAAATGCATCAACAACGGGGTTTTCCATCCCTCCTGCCTGATCAATCAATGCAAACGGAATACTTTGATTTTCAGCACCGCAAGCATGACCTGACGCATTAGTCGATTCGCGCTTTGATGCCACTTTTTGAGAAAAAACCGCCTTCACATAAGGGCTGTACCGATTCACGTCAGGCAGCATGACAATAACGTCTTTTGGTGTTAAATCTGCGTTCGATTCAAACAATGCAAACAACTGATCGTGTAACACTTCCACTTCGCGCAGTGGGCTGTGGCAAACATGAACCTGAATACTTCTGTCAGACTCATTCACAGCATGACGAAACTCTGCTGTAGCAACAAGCGCGCGTTCTTCCTCCGCACCGTGGTTTTCCATCGTAAAGACATCTTGCTGAACCCTTTGCAAGAGGCTCGATGTCACACCTTCTTCGACATAATCTTCAAAGACCTCAAGCTCGCCATCGGCAACATCCTGAAGCTGAGCAATATAATCTCGCCCTAATCGTCCCCAACTTGCGAGTAACGGATTCGCATCAAGATGCAAGGTATCTGTTCGCATGCCCGGCTTTAATGTTTGGCGCTTAATCGCCCGTCCGACAAAGTGTTTATCGACCACATCTCCCCAATAAAACCGACATGGATTCTGAAGGAATAGATGAATTTCGATCCATCCACTCTTAGCAAGCACTTGCAGCGCATTCAACGTATTGGGTGGTAATGAGGACACACCGAAAATAAATATTCGTTCAGGGACAGACGCTGGCCGAGATTGGCTTTTCGTCATTTCTGCTAGAGCTTCTAATAAGTTGCCACGATGATATAAAGACATATCATCCTGAGCGACATCCGCCATTAATTCACGCCAAAGAGTTCCCTGCCATGGTTGAGCATCAAACTTGTCACGCACCTTTTTTGGTAACGAATCCTCCTGATCCGATTCCCATGCACTGATCCAATCCGGTCGATACACCAAATATTGGTCATAGATATCGGCGATCGTCGCACACAGCTGATAGCGCCGAACCTGACTCCCATCTTCCGCTAAATAATTAGACAGATCGGAAAAGGTCTCATCGTGTTCAAAACGCTCCAGTATCCGCATTAATCGCCATGTTAAATACGGCTTATTAAACGCACTTTGGGCTGGGATATCATCCAAAGCGGACTGAAAAACACGCCAAACAAAGCTCGACGGCAAAGGAAAATCAACGCCTGCAGAAACACTCATCAACTGAGCTAATCGAATGTTTAACCACTGTGCCATACCCGGTGTTTGCACCAAAATGCATTCGCTTTGAAATACATTTTTAGGGGGGCTCACACTCAAAATTTTAGCGAGTAAAACAGACAAATCTTCGAGTTTATTGCCTGTATAGAGTTGAAACATACGATGCCCTTCATTGAAAATACAGTAACTCAATGAATTCTAAACAGAATGAGGGTTTTATTCGATAAAAGACGTAAAAAGATAGGAACTTTTTGGTGGAGCTAAGCGGGATCGAACCGCTGACCTCCTCGCTGCCAGCGAGGCGCTCTCCCAGCTGAGCTATAGCCCCTCAAAAAGTAAGCGGAATTTTATTGAGAGTGCTCTTACCTGTCAAGACTACACATAAAAAAATCCTTTACTTACATTGCCAAAAATACTTATGGAACAACATTAAATTACATGTCGCGATGGCGAATTTGCATTTCACGGATATAGTTAATGGAGATAGGGAATTGTTCAAATTGCAATCAAAGATAATTTTTGATTATATAGTCAGATCCTAATTTCATATGCAGTAGGAAGGAAGCTCGATGAACTCAGAAGAATTAAAACAAACTCTGGGCGACCTATTAATGGCTCAGCAGCCGATTTTCTATGAAGACCAATCCATTTTTGCGTACGAATTATTGTTTCGTGATCGCCCCCAAAACGAAGCCATTTTTAATAGCAATGAAGTCGCTACTAGCCAAGTGTTAGTGAACCTATGCATGGGAATCAGCCAACACGACGATGAGCTGTCTGATCCATTCTTCATTAATATGTCTCGTGATTTGATTCTCTCAGATGCCTTTTTACCGATGCCAAGTGAAACGGTATTTATCGAAATTTTAGAGAATCAAATCATCACAGATGACTTTATTGCGGCGGTACAACGATGGCGAAATGCAGGATACCGTTTTGTTCTTGATGATTATTTCTTTAACGAAGAGTACGACCCATTACTGCCACACATTACGATCATAAAAGTAGATGTCATTGCCACGCCTCCAGATCAACACAAAGACCAAATTTCGAAGTTAAAGGCCATGGGCATTTCTTTAATTGCAGAAAAAGTCGAAGACCAAACGATGTTTGAGCAATGTAAGGCAATCGGTTTTGATCTCTATCAAGGCTATTATTTCCAAAAACCCGAAATCATTAAGGGGAAAAAAATTGAATCCCATGTAAAAGACTCATTAAATTTGGTGAGTATTTTACAAAATGATGATGTTTCGATCGATGAAGTCGTGAGCATTGTAGAACGCAGCCCCCAACTCTCATTTCAATTTCTTAGAATTCTCAAAAGCCCATTGTGTGGCGTTCCTAAACAGGTCGAAACAATAAAAGAAGTCGTGGTATTTATTGGGTTGGCGCAGTTAAAGTGCTGGGCGACTATCCTAACACTTACCGCCAATGACGATATCAAGAATGGGTCTCTCAAAACATCGCTTGTAAGAGCGAGATGCAATCAATTGCTTGCGGAAGACTTACAGCATGTTGATGCAGATAAGGCTTTTATTGTTGGCCTGCTCTCTTCAATCGACCTTCTCTTTGGCATAGAAACACTCGAAGGTCTCAAAAACATCGCATTGAGCGATGAGCTTTGCCATGCCATCAGCCACTATAATGGCAACTTAGGCAAAGTCTTGTATTTTACCTTGGCTCAAGAACAGCAAGATTGGGAAGTGCTAAGTCAACTCCCAAAAGAATCACTGAGCAAACTAAATACGGCTTTTCTGGAAGCTACGCGCTGGTCAAATGAAATCATATCGCTCGCAAAGTAGACAATTATCGTAATTTTTTGAATTGTTTGATTTTTTTAGGTTTTTTTTAACATTGGTGATTGACACTTTGTCAAAAAACCATAGAATACGCACCACGTTTTCGCGCCAGTGTGATGGAATTGGTAGACATGACGGATTCAAAATCCGTTGCCTCACGGCGTGGCGGTTCGAGTCCGCCCACTGGTACCAACGAAGACCTCAAATTTTAAAAGCCACTTAATCTATGATTAAGTGGCTTTTTTCATGCCTTTTAGAAATCCGAATTCAAATCAACGTAATCAGGCAGATCTTCTTCAGCCGGTATCGGCATAGACTTACCATCATCATCAATTGCCACAAACTTGAACGATGCCTCTGTAACCTTCTCCCGATGACCGATTCGACCACGGCGAACCCAAGCCTCTACGTGGATATTCATTGACGTTCGACCAATAGATTCAACGTAGGTGTATACCCCCAAGATATCTCCAACCTTAACGGGACGAATAAAACTCATGCCGTCGATCGATACAGTTACAACTCGCGTCTGAGCGCGTTGCCCTGCACATATTCCTGCTGCCAAGTCCATTTGGGAAACAACCCATCCACCAAAAATATCACCTGCTGGATTCGTATCTGCTGGCATTGCCACTGTACGTGTTGTTAAACGCCCTTTTGACTCTGGTTCACTCGACATAACTTGCCTCTACTTTTTTATACATAAGTTCATTATGACATAAGCACCAATCCCTAGCACTTTGAAGAGCAATGTTTTTTAAGGCAATTTTTAGAAGCCTGATTCACAACTAATGGAGATACCTCCAATAACCTCTAAGCTTCAATTTCCAGATTGAATGATTGAATGAGAAACCACAACAACCTAAAACCCGTGAATTAGCAACTATAGATTTAAGACATAATAGATATATCCTATGGAAATTATAAAAATAACTAATGGCACTTTATAGTCAACGCCGATTTTTTTACATCCAAAGGACGAGACAGCATGCTTAAAAATCTAAAGATTCAAACAAGGTTAAACCTCAATTCCTTACTACCACTTATTGGCATAATTGCAGTCGTCTTGATTTCTTTATCTGACCTAAAGCAAGCTAACGAAGGCGTCGGGCGAATTTATGAAGACAGGGTCATTCCTTTAGAAGACCTAAAAACCATTGCAGATAACTACGCAGTCTTTGTGATCGATGCTGTTAACAAAGCCGACGCTGGACTTATGACGGGCCCAGAAGCACTTAGAGGAATACAGCAAGCAAGAAGCGAGATTAAGCAAAAGTGGCAAAAATACATGGCGACCGCTCTCAAACCCGAAGAAGCAAAGTTAGCCCATGAAGCCGAAGCATTATTTATAGATGCAAACAATTCGTTAGACCAACTAGAAAACGCATTAAAAAATACCACTGAAGCAGATCTAAAGAACACAGTCAGCGCATTTAATGGCCCACTGTATAAAACCATTGATCCAATCAGCGAAAAAATCACCGAACTCGTGGCTTTACAGCTAACCGAAGCTAAGCAAGAACGTGAAGACATCCAATCCGACTACAAAGAGCAGACAATACTGCTTTGGGTGCTGACCGCACTTATTATCGTACTCCTTATTATTTCGGGCTATGTCATAAACAAATCGATCATCACACCACTCGACATACTCAATAATGCCATGCGAAAGGTATCAACGGAATCAGACCTAACAGTACACATTGAAAGCAAAGGAAAGAATGAACTCGCGAGAATTGCAGCAAATTTTAATCACATGCAAGAGCAGCAACGCATTCTAATTTCAGGAATCAGTAATGCCACTCAACAACTGACTAGCGCTGCTTCTCAAATGACCTCGATCAGCTCAATGGCAGGCAAAAACATAAACAGCCAAAGAGAAGAGATTGAACATGTTTCGAGTGCAATGAATGAAATGGTTTCGACTTCATTAGAGGTTGCAGACCAGGCCAAACAAGCCAATCAAAATACAAAAATCATGCAAGATAAAGCAGATAGTGGTAACGCCGTAATGGAAAGCACCGTCCATGCTGCAAGCTCCCTAAAGAACAATATGGAAAACGTTGTTAGCCAAATAAAATCTGTGGATAACGACACTCTTAACATCAACTCAGTGGTTAATGTCATCAACGACATTGCAGAGCAAACTAATTTACTTGCACTCAATGCGGCTATAGAAGCGGCACGCGCTGGGGAACAGGGGCGTGGGTTTGCAGTCGTAGCGGATGAAGTAAGAACTCTGGCACAGCGAACACAGACGTCAACCACTGAAATACAAAGCACAATCGAAAAGCTTCAACAAGGTACACGTATCGCAGTACAATCAGTAGAAACGAGCAGAGAAGAAACTGACCAAGTTGGCATCAAAGCAACTGAAGCCAGCCAAAGCTTTGTTGATATTACGCAATCAATCAGCAATAACACGGAAATGAACACACACATTGCTTCAGCCAGCGAGCAACAACATTTAGTATCAGAGGAGATCAACTCCTCCCTAACAAGAATCAGCAACTCTGCACAAGATACAGCCAAAGGAGCCGAGCAACTTTCAGACGCCAGCGACCAACTCATGGTATTAGCGTCGGACTTAAATGGACAAGTAAGCAAATTCAAAATTTAAACTTGAAAGCAACTTGAGAACCTGAACACAGCAGGAGCCACATTCGTTGAATGGTTAGGCTCCTCATTTCTCCAAACACCTGATATTTATGGTTTTACAAGCATTCGTATCGTGATCTACTGCAAGACTTAACTCACCCCCACAAAACCCAATCACACCAGCGATAAAACTCCTTCCGACCTAAAGATGACTTTGTGCTTTCTACCTCAACGACACCGAAATCCTATTGATTCAATAACGTAATACATCACATTTTATTTCTCTAGAAGTTACGTTATATTGGAACTCCATCGTACAGGGAGCACATTCATGGAACAGAACACATCGACTGCTGGAGCAATTATTGGATCCCTCATCCTCCTCTCTCCTGTCTGCCTAGCAATCTTTTTTTGGATTCGAGCACGTACCTTCAAAAAACGATTTAATAACCTAAGTGACAGGAACTCGAAATGCCAAAGTGAAGTTGAATCATTAAGACAAAAGCTTTCTCCAATTTTTGACGCGGAAGTCGAGGCAGAACAACTCAGGAACGAGGCAACTGAACTTACGGAAACAGCACGCGTTGCTTTAGCTGAAGCAGATGAAAAAGCACGTAAGGCAATTCAAAAGAGCAAAGATGACGCTTATACAATCGTTAATAGCGCCCAAGAAGAGGCCGCATCACTCATACTAGATGCTAAAGAAGAAGCTCAACTTCTGCGACGAAATGGAAAAGAGACCCAAGAAAAAGCACTAGAAAAATCAGAACAACTAAAAAGCGAAGCATTAGCCGAATCAGATAGAATAATCGAATACGCCAACAAACGCGCTCAAGATATAGCTGGCGAAGCACTCGAAGCGAAAAGTAAAGCCGATCACTATCAAGACGCAATCATAGCGATGCAGAATGCTATTGATGGCTACAAAGACGATTACATAATCCCAAACCACACCGTACTAGATGAACTGGCAGAAGAATTCAGCCACAAAGAAGCCGGTGAACAACTAAAAACCCAACGCAAGCGCATTAAAGAGTTAATTAGTATCGGCAGAGCAGCCGACTGCGATTACGCCGAACCAAACCGACGCAAATATGCTATTCATTTTGTAATTGATGCATTTAATGGCAAGGTCGATTCTGCGCTATCAAAGGTGAAGCATGATAACTTAGGAAAGATTAAACAAGAGATTATCGACGCCTTCTCCCTTGTAAATCATAACGGAAAACCCTTTAGAAACGCCCGCATATCACGAGAGTTTTTAGATGCTCGTCTAGATGAACTAAAGTGGGCAGTCGCCACTCATGAACTCAAACAGCAAGCGCTCGCGGAACAAAGAGCTATTAGAGAACAAATCCGCGAAGAAGACAAAGCACGCCGCGAGATGGAGAAAGCTATAAAAGAAGCTGAAAAGGAAGAACGATTACTTCAAAAAGCATTAGAAAAGGCACGAAAAGAGCTATCCGACGCATCGGATGACCAAAAGAAACAATATGAAGCACAACTTGCAGAGCTTGAATTAAAGCTATCTGAAGCGGAGCTGAAAGGACAACGAGCGATCTCTATGGCCCAACAAACCAAGCAAGGACACGTCTATATTATTAGTAATATTGGCAGCTTTGGGGAACATATCTATAAAGTAGGGATGACAAGGAGACTTGAACCACTTGATCGAGTAAAAGAACTGGGCGATGCTTCTGTACCGTTTGGCTTTGACGTACATGCAATGATATTTTCTAAAGATGCGCCATCACTTGAGAAGGCACTACACAAAGCCTTCTACACTCAATCAGTGAATAAAGTTAACCCGAGAAAAGAGTTTTTCAAATTGCCACTTTCAGATATAAAAAGCGCTATTGAAGCAGAAGGCATCACAGATATTCATTGGACAATGAAAGCAGATGCCGAGGAGTATAGAGAGTCATTAGCTATCGAGAAAGAAATGGCGCTACTAAACAACGAAAAAGCCACAGCTTAAGAATAGGAGCCACATTCGTTGAATGGTTAGGCTCCTCATTTCTCCAAATGCCTGATATTTATGGTTTTATACAAAGCCTAGGTAACGCATTAGTGGCTGCGATAAAAGCCAAATAAAGCAACACAGGCACACACAATCGATTCTCAGCTTCACACACAACTCTGGCCAACTATTATTTTATGGCCGAAAGAGCCAAACCTCACCAAACATCTACACCATACTCAAACAGCTAAGCAGTATTTTTGCGAGATCTGCCGCATATCCCCGTATCAACAAAAAGCGCGCCACTAGAATTCTATGGAATAAATACTGCATTCCTTGAAGGGTTCGATAAATTGTTTATTTCGAGGTGCGAGCGATAATTTGCTACGAAGAAGCTTAGAGCGCGCTAGACCTGTTAGGCACCACTACGCAACAGAGCTACTGGAAAAGGAATAAAAGACAGGCATAAAAAAAGGCACCAAATGGTGCCCGGGACCGGAATCGAACCGGTACGATATTTCTATCGCAAGATTTTAAGTCTTGTGCGTCTACCAATTTCGCCACCCGGGCATTGCTTTCTGAATGGAGGCCGGAGTCGGAATCGAACCGGCGTACACGGAGTTGCAGTCCGCTGCATGACCACTCTGCCATCCGGCCTGATATTCAGAAATTTTTTGAGATAAAGATGGAGCGGGAAACGAGGCTCGAACTCGCGACCCCAACCTTGGCAAGGTTGTGCTCTACCACTGAGCTATTCCCGCACACTGCATTTATCTCGGATCGTACTTATTTGATACTTTATGGTAAAGATTAGCTTTAGAAGTGTAAAACTAAAAAAGGCACCAAATGGTGCCCGGGACCGGAATCGAACCGGTACGATATTTCTATCGCAAGATTTTAAGTCTTGTGCGTCTACCAATTTCGCCACCCGGGCAGTACTTTTCTGAATGGAGGCCGGAGTCGGAATCGAACCGGCGTAAACGGAGTTGCAGTCCGCTGCATGACCACTCTGCCATCCGGCCTAATATTCAGAAACTTTTTGAGATGGAGCGGGAAACGAGGCTCGAACTCGCGACCCCAACCTTGGCAAGGTTGTGCTCTACCACTGAGCTATTCCCGCGTCTCAAGAAGTGGTGCATATTTTATGGATTTTAGCCTTGAGGTCAAGGGAAAAATCTAAATAAATTGCCTACTTAGCTATTTTTTTCGTTTGCGTCAGTATCATCTGCTTTGTTTGGCATCAGCTCAGGCCAAGCCGCTTTCAAATACACATACATAGACCAAAGTGTCAGTAAGGCGGCAACAACCAACACCCACTCACCTACGTTTGCCCATTCTGTTTCTGGCTTATTGCCAAGCAAGATAACAATTGCCAACATTTGCATTGAAGTTTTTAGCTTACCAACATAAGAAACGGCCACACTTGCGCGTTTACCGATTTCCGCCATCCACTCTCTCAAAGCTGAAATGACGATCTCTCTGCCGATAATGACGGCGCCTGCCAACGTCATCAATGGGTTAGAATAGCTTGCAATCAAGAGTGCCAACGCAACCGACACCATGACCTTATCTGCGACCGGATCAAAGAATGCGCCAAACGGCGTTGCCTGATCGAGTTTTCTTGCTAAGAAGCCATCCAACCAATCCGTAAACGCAGCAATGGCAAAAATTATTGCGCAGGTGTGATATTTCCCTTCCCAAGGTAGGAAGTACAAACCTACCATTATAGGAATCATAAAAATGCGAAGTGATGTCAGAATATTAGGTATGTTCATTGTTTTCCAAACAAATACAGCTTAATGAAAAATTTTCGGATCTAAACAAGAGTTAACACATGAGTGTTTCATTTTTAAGGTTACACCCTGATCTATCAGTATTGAGGATCCAATCAGGTACTTAGCTTAACTTTTATGAAGGTATTGGTATATCTCTTCTGCCTTTTTTGCACTGATTCCTTTTACTTTTGCGATTTCCTCCTGACTTGCAGCAAGTAACTCCTGATAGCCTCCAAAGGAGGTTAGGAGCGCTTTCCGGCGAGTTTCTCCAACTCCAGGAATATTTTCCAACACAGAATGACGACGCTTTTTATCCCGCCGTCTGCGATGGCTTTTTACAGCAAACCGGTGGGCTTCATCTCGAATATGCTGAATAAGATGGAGCGCGGAGGAGTCTGGAGGCAATACAACCTCATCTTCCTTTGAGCCGATATAGAGCGTTTCAAGCCCGGGCTTTCGAGTATCCCCTTTAGCAACGCCAAGTAGGAATATATCAACCAATCCTAACTCTTTCAGCACATCTTCTGCCTGAGTTAACTGACCTTTGCCTCCGTCTATCAACAACACATCAGGAGCATCAATCTCTCCGTCTTTAACTCTTTTATATCGACGCTGAAGAGCTTGCTTCATCGCACCATAGTCGTCACCCGGCTCGACACCTTCTATGTTAAAGGAGCGATAACGTTTTTTATCAGGCCCTTCCGGTCCAAACACAACACATGACGCCACTGTCGCTTCACCACTTGAGTGGCTGATATCAAAACACTCCATGTGATTTGGGGGCGATTTAAAGCCTAACACTTTTTGCAAGGCCGCAATTCGACTGAAGTGATTGCGCTTATCCATTAACCTAGCCTGCAAACCTTGCTCGGCATTCAATTTGGCAAGATCAAGCCAACGAGCACGCTGTCCTCTTACCTGAGAGGTCAATTCTATTTTCCGTTTTGATGTTTCAAATAGCGCCGCTTGGAGTACGTCTATGTCTTCCATATCGTGACTTAAAATAATCGATTTTGGCAGCTCTTGCCCGCCAGACAAATAAAATTGAGCGACAAAATTACTAAGTAATTCCGCTTCTGATATTTCAATCGGCATTTTAGGGTAGTAGCTTTTGCTTCCTGTTACTTTACCCTGACGAACCAGCATAAGGTGAACACATAGCCCACCGGGTTGGATAATCGCCGCGACAATATCAGCATCGCCGCTTTGCCCATACACATGCTGTTCTTCTTGTATGTGTTTGAGCTGTACAACCTGATCTCTCAACTCCGCCGCTCGCTCAAACTCCATATCAACAGCAGCAGCTTTCATCTGCGTTGTAATTTCACTGACTAATTCTTGGTTTTTCCCTTCTAAGAACATACGCGCATGGCGCACATCGGTTGCGTATTCTGCATCTGAAATCAGACCTTCTACACAAGGGCCAGAGCAACGTTTGATTTGATATTGAAGGCATGGGCGGGCGCGGTTTGCGTAATACGAATCTTCACATTGACGAACTTTAAACACCTTTTGCATGGTGCTCAAACTCTCTCTTACTGCGGTGCCACTAGGGAATGGCCCATATAACTTACCCTCTCCCTTTTTACCACCTCTCCTGAATAGAAGCGCGGGGTGATCATGGTTAGACAATAAGATATAAGGATAGGATTTATCATCACGAAGTAAGATATTATAAGGAGGACGATGCTGCTTGATCAGAGTTTGCTCAAGCAAAAGTGCTTCGGTTTCACTTTTCGTGATGGTCACTTCGATCGCATCAATACGACTGACCAGAGCCATGGTTTTTGTCGTTAAACCTGTTGCCCGGAAATAACTGGAAACTCGATTTTTTAAGTTTTTTGCTTTACCAACGTACAGCAATTCATCCTTACCGTACATTCGATAGACCCCAGGCCTTGCCGTTAAATGACGGACAAAATGCTTAGGGTCAAACTCTGAATTGTCCACGCAGCCTCGTTTTATACGTTTTGATATACTTGCGAAGAAGCAGCCTACTTACATTAACCTAGGCCGAGAATGTTGTAACGCATCGCCAATCGCGCAAGTTCAACATCACTTTCTATGTTTAGCTTCGAGAAGATACGTGCTCTGTATGTGCTTACTGTTTTTGGGCTAACATTTAATTGATCGGCTATTTCGTTCGATTTTTTACAATCCACTATCATCTGCGCTACCTGAAGCTCTCTTTCAGATAAAGCGTGCAACGGAGAATCGCCGTCGACCGATGATGTTTTTGCTAACGCAATTTTTTGGGCCACACTTTTTGATATGTAACGCTCACCCTTCGATACTGTATCAATTGCATCTAGCAGCTCCAATGATTCCGCACCTTTTGTAACGTAACCACTTGCTCCTGCTTCGATCAATTTTGTAGGGTATGGATTGTCGTCCATAGCCGATAAAGCAACGACCTTGATAGAAGGGTAACGACGTGTAATCTCCACTGTTGCCCCTAGCCCGCCAATTCCTGGCATGTGTACATCCATAAGAACGATATTGGGTTGCTCTTTACGAATAAAATCCAGAGCTTCTTCTCCGCTGTGAGCCACACCAATTACCGCCAATTCCGGCGCATCCTGCAACACTCTTTTTAATCCTTCACACACTAAATCGTGGTCATCCACTATGAGTATCTTGTGCACTGTTGTCTCACCACCCAATACATTTATAGCTTTTACAGTCTTTTTGGTTGTCTTTTACTTTGTCTTTATATTATCTCTTAGCGCCGTTTCAGCCTAGATAAATATATGCATTTGGTTACATTGTTTACGTTTTTAAACATTTATCGCCTTAATCAGGGATGTTTTCTTTATATCCCATTGTAATCAGTTGATTTTTTGCACGCTCTCGATACTGCTTACGAATCAATGTATTAGGCGTTTTATGAAGATAGTACATGATTGGCGCAATTTCATCTTCTGATACAGATATTGTCGCTGCAATCTCCGTGATGATCTGAGCAACGTTCAATGTCGCTTTATTTTCAATCAGTGTCACAGTGGGAATGCTGAAGTTTTCGCCTTCAATTACTCGATCAACCAAAGACAAGTAGGCTTTCTCAAATACAGACCAAGTTACGTGTTCTTCTTCGGTCTTCAATTTAAACCAGCCGACGTCACAACCCGCATGAAAAACCACTGGATGAGACCAATTAAACTCTCTTGGATCAATTCGGCAACGAGCGGCTTCTGCGTACGCACTGCGAGGGTCTGCCATTCCATAGGCTTTGTAAGCTGAGTGAATGACTTTTAGAAATTCCGAAATAGAAGGCGGCCACGCAAATTGCTCTTTTGCTCTCTCTACCGCATACGCTAACAAAGGCTCTTTAAAACCTTTAAGAGCAATCGCCCATTCACGTTTGGCAAGCTTAACTTCTTCTGTGGTGCTGTATGCTGATGCAAATTTATGAGTGTATATTGCTTTAAAGCGAGCAAACAGCATATTCACGAGCAGGCGGGTTCTTTGCTCTTCTTCTGTTTGTTGGGCACTGTCTGCCGAATTGCGCCCGGCGTCCGAAGCGTTACCAGTCTGTGTCGTGGATGTTTGTGAGGGCGCTGCTAATTTGCTCACGAGAGGATTTGCCAGATGGTGAGCTGACTGAGGTTCCTTCATAGGACTGCCTATCTGATTGTTTATATTGCCATTGTCGTTTTACGTATTTGAAAAATTCGCTGTTCCACGTACGCACATTTTTACGCTGTTCTCTGATGCGTAGCAAAAATTCAGTCTGGAGCTCCACTGCAAACTGACGAGGGATGCCAGATTGACAAATTTGTTCAATGGTCGCTTCTTCTGGTAGCCATTGATCTGGCTGGCGCGTTCGCTCTTTTTGCTCAAGATAGATATCAAAATCAGAAACACCGCGACGATCTTGTTGCGCAGGATAGCCCGATGAAAAATTCGAATCGGTTTGAGCGCTGTGATTCTGCGCCATTGGCTGAGTATGCCGAGGCTGAGACCCGGGGCTTTTTACCCGCGCAGCTGGCGTAACCCTGTTTGCCGAATATCCTTCGTTCGGGGCCATACTCCCCTTCTCTTTTGCTGCGCGCTGAAGTTTTCCAACTTTTGAAACAACATCGTTTTCTACTTGAGATGAGTAACCATTCGGCTGAGCGCTCTGCGAATGAGCCGCCTCCAAAGAAGCATTGGCAGATTGAGCAGCCCCTGTCTGCGTCGCAAGCTGAACGTCAATTCCGGTTTCTGTTCGTCGGAACTTCAATTGCCCCATCGCTTGTAGGCTATTCAAATGCCTAATGAGGATAGGTGTGGTCCAAAACGACAACAACGAAGTCAGCGTGTCATCTGGGAAATGCAGGACAGTGTTTCTGCTCATAAAAGCATGTTGCCTTAAAAACGACAACAAGACGCTCTCCTCTAACCCAATCTCGCTTGCGAGCTTGAATGATAACGGCAATGTAAACTCAGAATCGTGCATAGGAATCACTAAAAATCGTGGGCGAAGTAGTTTACCAGAATGGGCACCATTTACCACGATAACTCTAAGTTAGAGACGATATCAAGAAGATTTTTTGCTTTTAACATAAGACTATGACGAAGGTATGTCATTGAACTTTTTTGCTGTTGACAGCAAAAACTCGCCCTTCTATGCTGAAGTTGTGTCGCAACAAAAGAGTAGTATTTCATTCCACTTCGCGACACGCCTATACTGAGGAGAAAGTTGTATGCATACAATTAACATCACAGGCCATCACATCGATATCACTCCCGCGATAAAAGATCATGTTAATGAAAAACTTGAAAAGGTATCAAAACTTAGTGATCAAATTACCTCTGTGAATGTCACGTTAATGAAAGATAGCAAGGAACAAAAAGCTGAAGCTAGAGTTCATTTACCAGGCAAGGAAATATTCGCCGCCGCCACCTCCGAAGAAAGACTGTTTCATGCGATTGACGGTATGATCGACAAGCTTGTTAGGCAAGTTGAAAAACACAAAACCAAACTGACCGCGAATACACACAAATCTGTTGTCGCCTCTTAATATTTCGTTTTAACAATCTAACGAATTGAATATTTCAAACACTGCGCCCTCTATAAAGAGGGCGTTTTTGCATCTAAGAGCCCTCTTTATAGTCTTAAACCACAACGAAATGTAAACACAACCCGCACTCAAGTACATTCAGAGAGACCTTCTAAGGCTCGGTTTCATATCTCTATAACAAATTGTTCCTTGAAGTTTAGAACTTAACCCCCCATATTATGTCTATAGTAAAGACCTAAACCTTAAGGAGAACCCCAATGCGTTATACAGACGCTATTTCGGTACCATCATCAGAGGTCGTCAATAAGACACTTCGAAATACATATGGCCTGTTGGCACTGACGCTACTTTTTAGCGCATTCACTGCGGGCTTAAGCGTGACCTTAAACTTACCTCATCCCGGTTTAATTATTACCTTGGTAGGTTTTTACGGTCTTCTATTCCTAACTCATAAATTCCAAAACAGCGCGATTGGCTTGTTGTGCGTATTCGCATTAACAGGTTTTATGGGCTTAACGCTCGGCCCTGTTTTGAATGCCTACCTTAGCATTCCTGGTGGTGCAAGCTTGATTATGAGCGCACTAGGCATCACGGGCTTATCCTTCTTAGGCCTTTCTGCTTACGCTCTAATTTCTAAGAAAGACTTTAGTTTCTTAGGTGGCTTCATTACCGTCGGCTTTTTCGTACTAGTATTTGCAATGATCGCAGGCATCTTTATCCAAATGCCGGCTTTGCAATTATTCATCTCTGCGGGTTTTGCATTGTTCTCTGGCGCTGTCATTTTGCTACAGACAAGCCAAATCGTACGCGGTGGCGAAACAAACTACATCACAGCTGCTGTGACTTTGTATGTTTCTTTGTACAACATGTTCTTGAGCATTCTTGCTCTACTTGGCATGTCAAACGACGACTAATCGATTGACACTGTGATAGTCAATATCATAGAGAAATAACAAAACTAAAAAGGCCGCTGACTGCGGCCTTTTTTATTGATACCATCCATTCGATTCCGTTTGTGTCGGGTCATCATTCGTCCACTGAAGTCAGGCAGTTAATACACTACATCATGAAATACGCTCTTTTAGTCACGGGTCACCCTACTCAATCCAAGGCTTGCCACTCTGCACTTGCGTTTGCAAAATGCATTCATGCCCACCCCGAGCATGAACTTTTAGGCATCTTTTTTTATGAAGAAAGTGTCGCCGTAGCGAACTGCTTCGCCAATCCGCCCCGTGATGAATACAACCTACTCGCACAATGGGAAGATTTTCATAAAACCGCTACCTGCCCGCTGTATATATGCATTGCTGCTGGCATAAGGCGGGGCATATTGAATGAAGCTGAAAGCAAGCGTCATGAGCTTGATGGACAGAACTGCTCAAACAGCTTTCAATTGGAAGGGCTTGGCACTTGGGTAGAATTAAACAGTCAGGCTGATAAAGTCGTTCAGTTTCGTTAGTGAGTCAATGAATTAGGAATCCAGATATGCAAAAAACACTCATTCTTTTTTCCTCCTCTGCGTATGAAACAACCAGCGCAAAAGAGGGCCTTGATCTCGCGCTGGTACTTGGAACCTTCGAACAGCCTGTATCACTCGCCTTTTCTGGAGAGGGTGTCAGCCTGTTACTTGAATCACAATCTCCCGAGAAAGAACACGGAAAGCATTTGTATAAACTGCTGGACGGACTTGAGTTTTACGATATCGATGACGTTTACGCGCTTCAATCTGATATCGAGCTATACAACAGCAAACATGCGCTTTGGGAAGGCGTCACATCACTTGACCAGAATGCTTGGGCAAAGATGCTACAGACCCATTCTCAGATTATCCGGTTTTGAGGAAATGAACATGACGTTACATCAAATCAACAGACCCCATTACACTTCACCGGTAGAGCGAGACTGGCTCCTATCGTTACAAGATGGTGATTCTGTCTTATTATTTGAGTCAGGTGTTCTAAGATCGCTTAAAGCCAACCCAACTATGACGGGTCTGTCGATCGACAAATCCGTAACACTGTACGTTAGATCTTGTGATGTAAAAGCCCACGGTCTGAGTGTCGATGAATCCGTTTATACCATCATTGACGATAACCAATGGTTGGAATTAACCGCTTCGTGCGAACGCATTATCAGCTGGTAATACAAAAACATTCGTTTGATACAATCAAGACCTTAAACCTAAACAATACGAATAACCTCAGTTGGAACACGACTTATACATGCAACCGAAATATGAAAACTTAGCTCTGGATGAAGAAGGCTATTTGCTGAATTTGGAAGACTGGAACGAATCTTTGGCGGAAGAAATTGCCACGATTGAGGGCGTTAGTCTTACACAAGCGCACTGGGAAATTATTCATTTGCTTAGGAAGTTCTACAAGGAATTTGAAGTTTCCCCAGCGATGCGTCCATTAGTTAAAGCGGTGGCAAAGAAACTGGGAGCAGATAAAGGCAAAAGCATTTACCTAATGACACTGTTTCCCGGCAGCCCTCCTAAGCTAAGCGCTAAAATCGCGGGACTTCCCAAACCAGCAAATTGCTTATAATGGCACCTTAGAAGCCCAAGCTCACCAATAACTGTACGAATAGACGCACTCGTTTTCAATCCAAGCTTTAACTCGTAATGTAAAGCCTTTTGGAAATATGTCTGACAGATGAGTGGTAAGACGCACTTGCCACTCATTCGAATCACTGGCAGAAATAAGCTCTGCATCAAGAAAATCAAAATATTTACCATAAGCGGGATACACTGCTTTGAATACGCTTTCTTTAATTGAAAATATCATTGTCAAAGCAATATCTCTTGCGTATCCCCTACTCTCTAACAGAATCACTTCGCCATCGTTCGCGATCATCTTTTGCGTTTCAAACAATAGGTTGGATTTTTCTAAATTTTCAACGTCGATCCCTAAACCGGTTAGATTTTTACTGTTTTTTAGATCATGTGAAATCACGCACGCGACGGCTTGATTGTCAGCGTGCGCAATACTTCCTTTCCAGCCTTTTGGCCAGATTGGGCTTCCATCTTCCGCACGCGAAATGACAACATTGGGAATATTCACATGTTGCAACAAGTTCTGGACTGCTAAGCGCCCTGCTACAAAACTCGCTTTACGTTTAACCACCCATTTTTCATAACCTTCAGGGAAGTCTCCGAAAAATAACGCCTCATAGTCGCTTAGTCTCTCAGGAGAATACTGAAAATATGAAACGGGGACGAACACCCCTGCTTGTAAGTAGAGATCAGATACCTTTGTCATGCCAACGCCTTACCATGCAGGCTCTAGGAGCGTTCAAAAAATTTTATTCACCAGCACTTCTACCTATAAGTTTCAGTGTAATCGCTCGCTTCAGTTAAACATTTAGCGTTGCTCCGCCGTCTACTACAACATCTTGCATGGTAATATGGCTCGACATGGACGAGGCAAAAAACAAGATCGTTTGAGCAATTTCACTTGGTTGGGCTATTTTCCCTAATGGAATCCCCAGTTTAAATTGCTCTGGGAATCCTTGAATGGTGTTGGCTTCTGCCTCTTCACTTGTCCATAACAATCTCTGCATCGGAGTATCCGTTGATCCGGGGCACACTAAATTACAACGAACACCAAAAGGCGCTAGTTCAAGAGCCGCTGTATGATTTAACGCAGACAAAGCGGCTTTCGAAGCACAATATGCGGCCATATTGATGCGCGGTACTTTTGCCGCATTTGAGCTAACTGACACAATACACCCAGATTTTTTCTCTTTAAAATACTCAAGCGTGTTTTTTAGCATTAAAAAAACACCTCCCGCATTCACGTCAAAACACTTTTTAAAATCTTCTAGCGACGTATGTTCCAAGGCGCCCATTTTGAGAATACCAGCCGCATTTATCAGAACATCTGGCCCCTCATTATTGCGGATTAGAGAAGACACCTCACTGGCAACGGACTTTTCATCACTTACATCGAGCAAAATACAAGAATAGGCAAAGCGGCTGTTTCGGTCATCGTGCTCAAATCGAACATCAAAACCTATGACCGTAGCGCCTCTCATCAGAAACTGACGCACAACTTCCCGCCCAATTCCACGCCCTGCGCCCGTTACCCATATCGTTTTCCCTGTAAAATCCAAAGGGTCATAAGCAACAGCACTATTAAATGTCGCCTGCTCCTTGGTCGTTCTATCTGTGGTCATTCGATCACTTCCTTATGCTGCTTACTCTGAACCAGCGCCCACCAGCCATTTAAAGAAGACGCTTGCGCCAATTCAGCAAAAGTCACGTCTATCCCTAGCTCACGCCATTGCGTCACAAAGCTCATAATCTGAATAGAATCCACACCATAATCAATCAGCTCATCACTCTCTTCAAAGTCGGGCACATCGTCATCGTCCAATAGCTCTAAAATCTGTGATTTTAATGCTGAAAACGTCAAAGTGGATGCTTGAGCGTGACTTTTAGCGGATAAAAGAACGTCTTGGGTAGAAACAACTCGACCCGTTCGTCCCGCGGTGTATTTGAGCGCCATCTCATGCTCATCTTCACTAAAATCCGCCATTGCGTCGCCCACCACAAAAGGCTGAATGTCTCTCATAAAGGCATCTGCTGCACTGATCATACAACCTATGTGGGCGTAGATACCGCCAATAATAAGTTGATCTCTTCCCCAGCTCTGCATCATTTCTTGTAAATTGGAGCGATGAAACGCACTGTAACGCCACTTTACCAATACAGTATCTTGCTTACTTGGGGTTAGCTCACTCACGACTGGCTGCAATTCTGGGTAATCATTTAAACCACTGCCCCACATATCATTCAGTAACGCTCGATCCTCCGGCTTTTGATCCTTTGGCTGCGCCGTATAAACAACCGGAATATCGTGCTTATGGCAAAACGCTTTTATATCCGCAAGGTTTCGCTTTAATGTTGTGATAAGTTCTGAGTCTTGATCATAAAAGCGAAGAAAGTACGCTTGCATATCATGGATGAGGAAGACCGCTCGGTTTGGGTCAAGCTTCCAATCAACCTTTCCCTCTGGAAAGCTATCGGCTTCTGGCATTGGGTAAGTCGCAATAGATGAAATAGCCATATCAAATCCTTGTTTACTGTATTTAGTCGTGTCGTTTTTAACGTTCTTTATTGAGGCGTTCGCTAATAATCTGTCTTAGCATCACCTTATTTGGCTTACCAACATGAGTGAGCGGGAGGGTATCAATAAACTCAAATCGATCTGGAATCTTGTAGTCAGCAATGCCATGAGTACGGAGATACTTTCTCAGCCCAACACTTTTAAGCGTGTGAGTTTTTAATTTGGGTACGATAAAAGCACAGCTTTTTTCACCCATTGTTTTATCGGGCATGGACACAAGCGCACTGTGCATAATGAGCTCGTGCTTTAAAAGTAAGTTTTCGACCTCTTCAGCGGCGATCTTTTCTCCCCCGCGATTTATCTGATCTTTATCGCGCCCCACCACCGTTAGATAACCTCGTTCATCCTGTCGAACGAGGTCTCCTGTGTAATAGAAACCCCCTTCATCAAATACTTGACGATTATGCTCAGGCGCATTGTAATAGCCTCGTATCGTATAAGGCCCACGAGTCACAAGCTCTCCAGCCTCTCCGTTCGTTACTTCATTTCCTACTTCATCGACCACTTTTACTTCATCCAGTGAACACATCGGCCTGCCTTGTGTTGTCATAATGGTTTCAATGTCATCATCAAGGCGAGTATAGTTAACCAACCCCTCAGCCATGCCCAGAACTTGCTGCAACTGGCACCCTAGCGTTTGCGGGATTCGACGCGCTAACGAATCGCTCAATTTGGCACCTCCGACTTGAATGAGACGCAGAGAATCAAGCTGCCGCACGCCATCAGGTTTAAAAGAGGCACTCGAATTAGAAGCACTCATGCTGCTTTCTAACGCATCGACCCACATTGCGGCAGCAGGAGGCACCAACGCAGCCATCGTAATGCGATATTTCTCGATAAGATCGAGACATGCCTGAGGTTCTGGGCTTGGTGCCATATACACCGTTCCTCCCGCCCAAAACACCCCAAACGCGCCTGGGGAACTCATCGGATAGTTGTGAGCACATGGCAGCGCACAAAGGTAACGTTCGTCAGAAGTGAGTTCACATATTTCAGCACTTCTTCTAATGCTAAAGTAGTAGTCGTTATGGGTGCGTGGGATTAGCTTCGGTGTTCCAGTACTGCCACCGGAAAGCTGAAAAAATGCGACTTCACCAGAAACAGTGTGCTCGTCTCTTTGCAGTTGCATCGCAAAAATCGATTCAAGGGCGTGTTGTTTTGTCTCGATCGCTTTGGTAAGAACCGTATCAATACTCATCGCCCATTCAGACACCTCAACCAATAGGAAGTGTTCAAGATTTGGCGATAACTTTTTTAACTCAGTTGCAAACGCATCATCCGAGAACAATTTATGTGTGTTACTGCCAATAAATACGGTCGGATTGACCTGTTCACTATAGGATCTAAGTTCACGCTCATTGTGACTAAACAAAGCGTTCACAGGAACTGCACCTAACTTCATTAGGGCAAAGTAAACAATGTAAAATTCTGCGATATTTGGCAATTGTACGAGTACGGTGTCTCCTTCACTCACCCCCAAATTTTGAGCCAAGAAATACGCTAAAACGGAAGACTGCTCTCTTAAATCGCGATACGTAAACGTCCTATGCTCTTCTGTGCTATGCGCCGAGACTCGACCAGTACAAACGATCGCAACTTTGTCATCGTCCCCTTTTAAAATTAAATCTGTTAACGGCTTGTTAATCCAATACCCTTTTTTTCGATACTGAGAAACAAGCTCTTCAGGCCAGCGAGTGAATGAAATCGTCATAGTGCGCTTCTCTCAATTCCAAATGCGTTTAACATGGTTTGCATCTTATTCCCTGTCTCTATCCACTCCATCTCTGGATCGGATTGTGGAACGATTCCAGCGCCTGCGAAGAGACGCACAAAAGCGCCTTTCACCTCAGCACACCGTATGGCGATGGCCCACTCTCCATTTCCTTGTGAATCCGCCCACCCGACGAGACCACTAAAAAAACAACGATCATGCGGCTCTACGTCATCAATGACTTGTTTCGCAAGCTTTGAAGGTGTTCCACCCATTGCAGGAGTAGGATGGATCGACCGAATCAATTCAAAAATGCTTGTATTCGAATCTCGCAGTCGGCCTTCAATTTGAGTTGATAAATGCCACATGGTTGGCGTATTGATCAAAGAGGGAGTATCAGGAATTACCTTGCTACCAACATAGCGAGCTATTGACGAGCGAATAGAATCAACCACCAGACGATGTTCATATTGGTCTTTTGTCGAATTCCAAAGACCATCTGCGGCGGCGACATCAGCCTCTTCATGACACTGTCGCTTTGCTGACCCTGCCAGCGGATTTGAATACACTTTATCCGCCGTTTTACGAATCAACAATTCAGGACTCGCCCCGATGAGAACACCTTCGCGAATAGGAAGATTAAAGTGGTATGCATTAGGGTTCTGTGCCATGACATTTCCCATAAGCCGAGATAAATCCACTGGTTGATCAAGCTCTAGCTCTAATAAGCGAGAAAGAACCACCTTTTTTAATTCCGTATCGCCAAACAAAGTGTGCGCCTGATTAACACCATGAATAAACGCATCGTGTTCGGGGAAGAACTGATGAGCCCGCACCTTATGTTTAAAGCTTCGATCATTGAACAGCGACATATCAAAAGAAGGTACAGATTGAAAAGTAAACCACTCTGGAACAATCAGGTGAGTCGGTTGCTCTAAATCAAAAGGTATTGCGCCCACTACAATTGGATTCTCTACACCGAGCGCCTTTTCTGCTGTAAAAAGCTCATCTAAATGTTGAGTAAACAGTGGGTCTGCCAATGGCCGCTCCAATACCTTCTTTGCTCCCTTGCATCGTACTGAGCTTGAATTTGAGTAAAACAAAAATGGAGCAGATGCCGTAATAGAAGCTGACTTGGAGTAGCCAGAAACGAGTGTATCCATAAGAAAAGTCCTCACTCTTAAATGATCATGTAAACCATTCGCAAATGATAATAATTATTGTTCAATTTATCCAGTCTTTTTATTGAGCTTATTTTTTTGCGTATTATTTAAAGTATGAGGACTTAAAAGCAGGAAGAAATTAGTGTAAATTAGCCTTAATTACGAATGATAATACTTATCAATACTATAAATATGATTTGTAATCGTTTTCCATTGACACGGATACCTAACACTAAGGACATGTTCATGTTTTCCAAAACCTCAATTTCTTTTGCATGCTTCGACATTCGAGTAGCGAATCGAAACATCATCAAAGCGACTGCGGCAGCGGTAATGGCCTTAGCTCTGTGCGCGTGCGAAGACTCAAATACAGCCACAGAATTGAAAATCGATCACGTTTCTAAAGACCCTGACGGCTGGCCACGAACTTTAATGACCAGCAAAGGGCCAGTTACTCTTACAGAAGCACCCAGCCGCATCGTATCGACCAGCGTTACCATGACGGGAACCCTTCTCGCAATTGACGCGCCGGTCATCGCCTCTGGTGGCACCGTGGCAAACACAGCCGTTGCGGACGAAAAAGGGTTTATGCGTCAGTGGAGCAATACGGCCAGTCAGCGGCGTCTAATCCCTCTGTATCAAAGAGAGCCTGATGCCGAAGCGATCGTTGCTCAAAATCCCGATCTGATTTTAATTTCAGCCACAGGAGGAGACTCAGCTCGAAAACTGTACGACCAACTGAAATCCATTGCGCCAACGGCACTTATTCGTTACGACAATAAAAGTTGGATGCAACTTGCAACACTGTTAGGTGACTTTTTAGGGAAAGAAGACAATGCGGAATCGGTCATAGCTGACTTTGAATCGAAAATCAGACGTTTTACAAAACGCGCCGTACTCCCTCCTCAACCAACTACTGCAATGGTCTATTACGCCGATGGCACAGGTGCAAATATTTGGACTCCTCAGTCTGCACAAGGGCGATTACTTAATGAATTAGGTTTTGAACTCGCAACACCTCCTGAGTCGGTAAAAGGCGATATCAGCATGGGGCAGCGCAGCGATATTATCATTGCAACGGGTGAACGATTACCTGATGCAATCAACGGGCAGAGCCTGCTGCTCTTTTCAGCCGAAAAAGAACAAGAAAATAAGGTCAAGTCGAACACTTACCTAAAAGACACTCCCGCAGTTCAAAACCACGCTGTGTATGCTGTTGGCGATGACACATTTAGGATGGATTATTACAGCGCCAGCAATTTGATTTCGAGATTAAGTCGCTTGTTTATTGAGAATAATACGCCTCTTGCTGTCAGCTCACGCACTGAAGAGCCAAACAATGCAGACCTATGAATCATCCGTACCGAGTACAACTAACCTTCAACCTGTACATGCGGAAAAAAACAGACATCAGCTGCATGCTCTCTCTAGAAAAAAACGTTTCTTCTGGTTAATCGCCAGCGTTGCTATGTTGATTCTCGTCGCTTTTGCCAGCCTAACCATAGGCTCAAAACCCATTTCCATTGTGTCAATTTTTCAAACATTAAATGGAAACGATATCGGGCTTGAAAGCGCCATTATTTGGGAAGGCAGAATCCCTAGAACACTCAATGGGCTCTTTGTGGGTATGGCGTTGGGTGTATCCGGTGCATTGATACAAGCGATCACTCGCAACCCGCTTGCAGATCCGGGAATATTGGGGGTTAACGTAGGTGCAAGCCTTGCGATCGCCATTGGCATTGTGTTCATGGGAGCATCTTCATTAATGGATTTTTTTGTTTTCTCCGCTGCGGGCGCTTTGATTACAAGTGTTCTTGTGTACGCAATAGGACAAAGCAAAGGGCGACCAGACCCACTTAGACTTACATTAGCCGGAGTAGCAATCGGAGCCGTGTTAGGCGGCATCAGTTCCGGCCTAACATTATTTAACCCCAGCGCATTTGATGCTATCCGCTTTTGGGTTATCGGTAGTTTGGATGTCAGAACTCTCGACATTCCATTGTTTATTGCTCCTATTGTTATTCTTAGTTGCATCGCTGCATTCTCTCTCACTCCGTCCTTAAACACATTAGGGTTAGGCGACGCTCTGGCCTCGACGCTCGGTACTCACATTATTAAAACACAAGCAGCGTGCTTAATTATCATTACATTACTCTGCGGATGCGCCACTGCTGCCGCAGGCCCAATTGGCTTTGTTAGCCTAATGATGCCACATATCGCAAGATGGATGGTGGGGCCAGATCAACGGTGGATTATCCCATTTTGCTGTTTGCTCACGCCTATTCTTCTTATCAGTTCCGATACGGTTGGCCGAGTCATTTTAACCAGTGAATTGCAAGTATCTGTGGTAACAGCCTTTATTGGAGCGCCCATTTTAATTTATCTCGCACGGCAGAAAGAGGCATCCAGATTATGAAAACGCTCCAATCTCTGAATACTGGCCAACGAGTGAACATGATTGAACGATTACGAATTCCATTCACGCTGACTAAAACACAGATTTTTGTTCTCTTAGGTCTCTTTCTTCTCTCCACTTACTCTTTATTTATCGGGCAACATGTTTCTGGTTCACTGTCTGATTTATTGTCAAACCTGCTGTCAGGTACCTTGTTTGACCCTTTGCAATCAGTTGTTATCTGGCAGTGGCGCGCTCCGCGTATCTGTGCCGCAATTTTCATCGGAGGAGCACTTGGCGTAAGCGGCGCTATTTTTCAGTCGTTAGTCAAAAATCCTTTAGGAAGTCCCGATATTACGGGTTTTAATGTAGGTGCATTTACTGGTGTATTGCTCACTATGGCTTTTATCGGTGTTCATTTTTGGCTGGTTGTCATTGGCGCAATTGGCGGTGGACTATTTGCGGCTATGTTGGTCTACCTGTTTGCCTATCGTGATGGTATGTCGGGATTCCGCTTGATCATTGTAGGAATCGCAGTCAGCGCCATGTTATCCGCTTTCAATATGTGGCTTTCGCTCAGCGTTTCTTTGGAAACAGCGATGACTGCCGCTCTTTGGAGTGTCGGTTCATTAAACGGAATAACATGGGCAAAATTGATCCCTATTAGCCTATTCCTAGGCATATTGTTGGTGTTTTCAGCAATGTTAGTCACGCGAATGAAGTTACTTGAAATGGGGGATGATTTGGCTGCTGCCTTAGGTGTCAGCGTACATAAAACTCGCTTATTGCTTATGCTGATTGGCGTTTGCTTAACCGCTGCACCAACGGCAATAACAGGCCCTATCGCGTTCATCTCCCTTGCTGCTCCTCAAATTGCAAAGCGGTTAAATTTATCCAAGCAAAACTCAAAAAAATGTTCATTATTTTCTGCGGCGTTGGTCGGCGCATTTCTACTTGTAACAGCCGATTACTTAGCTCAATACGCCCTTCCCGAAACAAAGTTTCCCGTCGGTTTGGTGACCATAAGTTTGGGTGGAGTCTATCTTGTGTATTTAATTTCAAACGAATCGAAGAACTAGCGAAATAAACCTATGACGATACTCGACGCTCAATCCGTCACTCTCAGTTATGACAAGCATGAAATCGCCAAAGATCTCAGCGTTTCCATCCCTAAAGGAAAATTCACAGTCATAGTTGGGCCGAATGCCTGTGGGAAATCAACGCTCTTGAGAGCGCTAAGCCGGCTACTACCGCCGCAAAAAGGTCAAATATTACTTAACGGCGAAGACATTCATACACTGCCCACTAAAGATATCGCTAAACGCTTAGGGTTGCTTCCACAAACAGCAACTGCGCCAGATGGTATAAAAGTAACCGATCTTGTTGCTCGCGGCCGATACCCACACCAAAAGTGGTTTCAGCCTTGGAATCAGGACGATCAAAATGCAGTTAACCTCGCTCTTGAAGTCACCGACACCACAAAATTCGCCTCTCAACAGGTAGACCAATTATCAGGCGGACAAAGACAAAGAGTTTGGGTTGCGATGACATTAGCGCAAGATACGCCGTTACTGTTGCTGGATGAACCTACGACGTATTTAGACATTGCTCATCAAATAGAGCTACTGGATCTCTTTAAAGACCTTAATTTAAAAAACGGTCGTACATTGGTAGCGGTTCTTCACGACTTAAATCACGCCTGTCGCTATGCAGATAACCTAATCGCGATGAAATCTGGTCGCATTGTTGCGACAGGCAAACCGAGTGATATCGTCAATGAATCACTTATTGAAGAGGTCTTTGGTTTGAAATCTGTAATTATTAATGACCCTATTTCCAACACCCCAATGATTGTACCTAAAGGCCGGTACTGAGCATTCATAGTGTATGTTGAAGCTGATACTTATATGGGAACGCTTCTTTCGAAAACACCTGTTATCTAAAAAGCGTAAAAACCTGTATCAGCAAACAACATTTAGGAACGGTCGCCAACGAGTAAAATCAACGTCGCCAAATAGCCTGCCCGGCTTTTTTATCAATCAAATCCAAACGTTCTTCATGCCCTGCAAGCTCCTCTGCGTTAGCGCGCAGCACTTTTAACATGGGTCTGTCTGGAGAAAGCCGTCTAATTTCACCCGGATTATCGGATCCACCGCCTTCATTTTCACCGTTCATTGATAAGCCTAGACTGGTTTGCCCACCCGTCATAAGCAAATAAACATCTGCTAGTATTTCGGAGTCAAGCAGTGCGCCATGCAGTTCACGATGCGAGTTGTCTATGCCGTAACGCTTACATAAAGCATCCAGATTATTTTTTGCGCCCGGATGCTTTTTGCGTGCGAACGCTAAGGTATCAAACACATCACAAACTTCAGATGTTTTTGGATAGTTCCCGAGCATTGAGAACTCATGATCCATGAAACCTACATCAAACGGAGCATTGTGAATGACGAGTTCTGCGCCGCGAATAAAATCCAGAAATTCCTGAGCGATCTCGTGAAACCGCGGTTTGTCTAAAAGGAACTCGTTACTAATACCGTGAACTCGAAACGCCTCTTCTTCCACTTCGCGGTCTGGATTGATATAGACATGAAAGTGCCGATTGGTGAGCTTTCGCCCAATCATCTCAACACAACCAATTTCTATAATTCGATGACCTTGTTTGGGGTCAATACCGGTTGTTTCGGTATCCAGTACAATCTGTCTCATTTCTTTCTACCCCTTCGCTCGCAACTCTTCGATACCTTGATTAGCAAGTTGGTCTGCTATTTCATTTCCTTCAATTCCAGCATGGCCTTTGACCCATTTCCACGTTACTTCGTGGCGCTGACATTCGCTGTCTAGAAGTTGCCATAGGTCTTTGTTCTTAACGGGCTGTTTAGAGGCCGTCTTCCACCCCTTCTTTTTCCAACCCGCTAACCACTCACTAATGCCCTTCTGAACATAAGATGAATCTGTATAGAGTGTTACTTTGCAAGATTCTTTAAGCGCCTTTAAGCCTTCAATTGCGCCCATTAACTCCATTCGATTGTTGGTAGTATCGTGGTCACCGCCGCACAGTCTTTTTTCATGTGGGCCAAAGGTTAACCAAGCGCCCCATCCGCCTATTCCGGGGTTTCCTTTACATGCGCCGTCTGTGTAGATTGTTACGTCTTTCAATCTGGAATCTCTTTAATTGTCGGTTTTGTTAAAGGAGTCACTCGTACACGAGTGCCTCTCCAACGGGGTTTTATCGGTATATACCGCTTCGTTTCTTTCGTCACGGTTAATATATAAACACCACCAAATGGCAGTTTTAAAAATTTAAAATACTGACCAAGCCAATGAAATCGACTCCGCCATTTATCGGACTGAACCGGTGGTGCATACGAAATAAATTGTCGCTTTTCTAATACAAGGCCGGCGACTTTAAGCCAATCTTCTAAGCGTGCGTGGCTAATAAAACGACCGCACCACGGCGCACTTTTACGCTGTGAAAATAAACGCCGTAATCCCCACATACTCCAAGGGTTAAAGCCAACTATAATCATTTTTCCACTGGGCAATAATGTTCGGGCGGCTTCACGTAGATCATCATGAGGCTCTAACGAAATATCCAATGTGTGGTGCAGTACATGAAGATCGACACCATCGCCTTCAAGAGGCAGCTCACTGGAGCGAGCGATAATACTCGAATCTGGTGCACCCAATTCTAAAGCTGGCGCAATATAAAACGATTCCCGCATTCTATGATTCTTTATACCAAGATCGTGGAGCGGAGTTTGGATAGAAAGGTAGTAACCCACACCGTTATCCATCTCTTCGTCAATTGCTCGAATCTCGCGCTTAAGAAGCTGCTCTCCGAGCGACGTTTGATACCACTGCTGGAAAAATTGTCTTGATTGATCATCCAACATACAATGTTGCTCTTTAGTGTTGTTATATGCACCTGTATTAATGGTGCGAGCTAATGCATAAGTTTAGTCGAGAGAAACCACTATATGACGATTTACCCGCTTCCCTCATTAAAAGATAATTATATCTGGTTAATCCAGGATAATGATAGTTCTGATATTTGGGTCGTTGATCCCGGCGATGCCAAGCCAGTACAAACCCACTGTGCGAAGCACAACCTCACGATTAAAGGCATTATTGTTACACACCACCACTGGGATCACACCAATGGAATTTTGGCCTTGAGAAGTAAATTTAACTGTCCTGTTTATGGCCCAAAACACCTGCACCCCAAGCTGATATCGCACCCACTAAAAGAGGGTGATACCGTAAACATCTTTGAACGAATATTCACCGTGTGGGAAATACCCGGCCATACCTTGGATCATCTTTGTTATGTTGATCAAAAAGATAAGCCGCTTATTTTTTGTGGCGATACTGTTTTTCGTGGCGGATGTGGCCGATTAATGGAAGGAACCGCGACACAAATGCTTACGGCCATATCCAGAATCGCCGCGCTCGATCCGAGCACTCTAGTATACGCAACCCACGAGTACACGTTAGTAAACTATCAATTCGCCAAATCACTGGAACCCACCAACCAACAATTACTCAATAACGAATTAACATGTCGTGAATTAAGAGCGACCTCTACGCCGACACTACCAACGACCGTTGGACTTGAAAACGAAACCAACCCCTTCTTTAGATCTTCGTTCTCGCATGTTGTTACTGCAGCTGCACGTCAACTTGATGAACAACCTGACCAAACGCCCGATGGCGCATTTGCACAAATTCGTCGCGCAAAAGATGTATTTTAGTGTTTTTTATAAGTGATTTACGCCTGTTTGCGTATTTTAGTTGACGTTCACGGCCAGCAAGATAGAATCTCGCTCACTTTAATCAAAAATTGTGCACTTCATGATCAAATATATTTTAGGCGTAGTATTCTTAAGCATATCGCTCTCTGGCTGTCAGGGACTCACAAAAAAAGGCGAGTCAACTACAGAAAGTGAGACTGAAATAACACAAGCGAATTCTACTGCGCCTGAAATAATCAATGAAAACTTAGGTGGATCGGATACCGATGCAGAGAGCCCGATTGACAACGTTCCTGCCGTTACTAACCAATCCTCACCTCAAGACGTACAAGCTGAGAACGACGCAGAAACACAGCATAAAGTCGCCGTTACACCGCCTGAGCCAAAGGCTCCAGTAGATATTTGGGAACGGATCAGGGCTGGTTATAAGCTTAATCTGGATGTCGATCAGCCTCGTTTACGCTCTCAGCTTCGCTGGTACAGCTCACACCCTAATTACCTAACTCGCGTATCTAAGCGCGGCGAGCGCTACCTCTATTTCATTGTTGAAGAGTTAGAAAAAGCGAATATGCCATTGGAAATTGCGCTGCTTCCTATCGTTGAGAGTGGCTTTGATCCTTTTGGCTACAGTCACGGCCGCGCTTCTGGCCCATGGCAGTTTATCCCTTCGACGGGCCAGATTTATGGATTAGATCAAAATTGGTGGTATGACGGCCGACGTGATATCACACTCTCGACGAAAGCCGCCATCGCCTACCTAACGAAATTAGGCAGAATGTTCGACGGTAACTGGCTGCACGCATTGGCATCATACAATTCTGGCGAAGGCACGGTGATGCGTGCCATTCGTAAAAATAAAAAAGCAGGAAAGCCAACGGATTTTTGGTCATTAGATTTACCAAAAGAAACGCGCGCGTACGTACCTAAACTGCTCGCACTCGCGAAAATCATTAAAGACCCCGCTAAATACAGCTACACGACTCACTTTATTGTCAATAAACCGTACTTTGAACAAGTCAATATCGGCGGTCAGATCGATTTAGCGCAAGCTGCAAATATGGCTGACATCAGCATTGATGAGATTTATCTGCTGAATCCTGCATTCAACCAATGGGCAACAGCACCTAACGGCCCACATAAGTTATTGGTTCCTATTTCTAAAGCCAAAAATTTCCGTACAAAACTCGCGTCCATTAGCCCTAAAGACCGCGTCACTTGGGTTCGTTATACCGTAAAAGCGGGTGATAATTTGTTAGGCGTTGCCAAATCACACAACACAACCGTCGATGTATTGCAGGATGTAAATAAAATATCGTCGTCACTTATTCGTGTTGGTCAGCAGCTAATGATCCCTGTTGCGGGGAATAAAATTGAAAGCTATACGTTAAGCTCCCATCAAAGGTTGCTGACAAAGCAATCCACTTCTCCGTCTAGAAGTCGCATCAAGCTTAACTACACGGTTCAAGCGGGCGACAGCCTTTGGAAAATTGCAAAGCAATACAATACGAGCTCTAAAACACTTGCACGCTGGAATAGCATGGGGCTGGGCGATCCATTAAGACCGGGTAAAAAACTGGTTGTTTGGGTTAAATCCGACAAAGCCACTAACACCAATGGCCGTAAGAGCATCATTAAGAAAGTGGTTTATACGTTACGTTCTGGTGATTCGCTCGCTCGTGTAGCCAATAAATTTAATGTATCTTTAAGCAATATCCGAAAGTGGAACCCCAACGTATCGAAGAAAAAATACGTACAGCCGGGCGACAAAGTAACCTTGTTAGTCAACGTGGTTGGTGGTTAAAGACATAATTTCTCAGAGCTACTAATAAATACTAAAAAATAAAAAAGAGCGCTAATAGCGCTCTTTTTTATTTTTCTTGTTAGCCATTCTAATTGTTCTCTGGTACAACTTTCTCTTGTCGAGTTTCAGCCATTAACCATTCTTTAAACGCCGCCATAGCAGGCGTGACAGCTCTACGTTTTTCATAAACAAGGTAAAAAGAACGATCTGTCCTCAGATGATGATCAAACAATAAGACCAACTCACCTGATTTGATTTCCTCATCCAACAACCCAGAATCAGCCAGCGCAATCCCCAAGCCCTGAGCCGCAGCACCCGCAGTTAATGATCCACTGGATAGCATTAAACCACGACGGAAAAATTTAGGATCAACTTCGTTCTGCTTCAACCAATCATGCCACTCATCACGTCGCTTGCTTACATGAAGAAGCGGGTAAAAACGCATGTCTTCTGGCTTGTTTATTGGCTGATTAGGCTTAATCAATTTCGGGCTACATACGGGTGCTAGCGAAATCGGGCGCAGGTAATGAACCTCTAGATTATCCCAATCGCCATTACCAAAATAAATGGCCATATCAATGTCAGACGCAGACATATCCAACGCACTCATTGAAGATGTTATTTCAAGCTCAATGTCTGGATATTGAGCTTGAAACGATTCCATTCTAGGCATTAACCAGCGTGTTAGAAAAGCAGGAGCAACGGCAAGGCTTAAGTAACCACCTTTTTGACCGCTCTTTAATTCGGTTGTAGCGCTTTCAAGCTGCTCAAATATACTCTTAATTGGGCCGATATATTGCTCACCAGCCTCAGTAAGAATAACCTTTCGTTTCGTCCTTCTGAACAACTCAATGCCTAAGAAGCTCTCCAAACCTTTGATTTGGTGACTAATGGCCGAAGGCGTTACGTTTAGCTCGTTCGCAGCTCGATTAAAGCTTCCATGACGAGCAGCCGATTCGAAGCATTTAAGTGAATTTAACGGGGGCAAACGATTAATAAACGTAACTCCTTAATATGTATAGAAATACCATATTGAATGAAAAACACACACAACACAAATGTGTTTTGAGTATAGCCTACTTCACAACACAAACACTTCAATTCTCAAAATGGAACTAACTGTCGTTGTTGTCGCTTACGTTGAGCTTTTTCTTCGGTAATTTAAACGGTTCAAAACCATCTTGGCGATTATCGTGCACCACCGCTTTTGATGATTTCCGCTTAGTATTGCGATGATCGGCTTTTTTAGACTTCGCTTTCTGACCTTTTCTATCCGTTGTTTTCACGCCGGCTTTTTTCGCTTTTATCCCTTTAAAGCTGGGTTCTAAACCTTCAATTTGCTCTGTTGCAAATTGTGTTTTTAGAAACTCTTCTACCGCTTTAAAGTTATACCAATCTTTAGGACCAACAAAGGTGTAAGCGTCGCCTTTAAACCCAGCTCGTCCAGTTCGACCTGTTCGATGCACGAATTCTTCAGCGGGATTCGGAACATCAAAGTTAATCACATGTGAAACGGCTGCAATGTCCAAACCGCGCGAGGCAATATCCGTACTGACGAGTACTTGAAATTTGCCACGTGAGAAGTTTTCCATAACCTGATTACGTGCGCTTTGACCTAAATCACCACTTAGCGCTTCAGAGGTAAAGCCCCACGATGAAACCATCTCAGACAAACGTACGGTATCTTGTTTGGTTGCCGTAAATACAATGCCTTGTTTTAAATCAGCATGGGTGAGTAGATGTTTTAAAAGCGCCTCTTTGTGATCAAGGTGATCACTCAGTAAAACATGCTGAGCAATGTCCTGATGTTGATCACTGCCATGCCCAACCGCTACACGAGAAGGCTCACGCAATAGTTCTTCCGCAATATTACTGACATCAGTATTGTCCAGTGTGGCAGAAAAGAAGATCGTCTGACGCTGGCGATGGCTTGCCGCTTTGTTAATGGCTCGCATTGAATCTGCGAACCCTAAATCCAACATCCGATCGGCTTCATCTAAAATAAGCAACTCTGTCCCTTCAAGGTACAAATGACGCTTTTCAAGGTGATCCGTTAATCGACCCGGTGTTCCAACGACAAAGTGAGGATCTTTTTGAAGTGCTTTATGCTGGTCGTTAAAGTTCTCGCCACCTAGAATAAGTGCGGAGGTAAGACGGCTTCCAGCAAGTAACGTGCGCAGTTGACCATAAACCTGCTTTGCTAATTCACGCGTGGGAACCAAAATAATCACTCGCGGATCACGTCGTGATAGCGCTCTTCGTTGATATACTCGGTTTATTGCAGGCAACAAATAAGCAAATGTCTTACCCGATCCCGTCTTGGAAGACGCTAACAAGTCTCTGCCAGCAACCACTTCCGGAATGGCACGCTCTTGAATTTCCGTTGGAACATCATAACCAAAATGTTCAAACGAGCGCATTAAACGGGTATCTAAACCGAAATCTTTAAAAAGCAAACAGGTATTCCTCTAAATTCAGTTGCACAGCGAATATGCCATACACAACGAGTGTTCATATCAAACAGTATTACAATGCGGCAAGTATACCTTAGCTTCTGCCTATACAGTAGCGCTTGCCCGCGCTTTCAATCCACCAGCTTACCTCATCGCCCTCAATCTGCTCCTCAGCGTAGTTATTCGCTAAATCGTAAAACACATTTCGATGTAAACTGGCCTTCATCCCGTAACGCATCGTTATATAAGGCAAAAGCTCACCTTGCCAATCATGCAATTCAAGCTCCGTATCTATACCAAGCTGCAATTGATCTTTCGTAGTGGTTTGCATCGCAAAAAAAGTGCGGCCATTATCGTCCACTTTACACTCACATTGTGTGACTAAAAAAGGCACGTCTTCTACCTGTATACGAACTTTTTCATGAGGCGTTACCAAGAAATACTGAGAGTCTTCGCACCACAGCACGCGACTGAATAGTGTCACCATTTTTTCGCGTTTTATGGCGCTGCCTTCGTGAATCCATTCTCCGTTTCTTTGAATTAACAAATCCATATCACCACAGAATTCCGGCTTCCACTGATGAACTGGCGGATATCCATCATCTTGTGAAATCGCCTCTAGATTGATTAACCCCATTTTACCCTCTATTTATCCAATTAATATTGATCTAAACATTACCCAATTAAGATCCCTCACCCAAACATTAATAATTCTCAAGTTATAGACGTAAACATGAAAACAACTCACTGCTACACTTACATGGTCAATTACACATATCAATGAGCAGTCTCCATTTCAGTAAAGATCGCTCATTCTTATTATAAAAGAGCACAATCATGACTACTGAGCTAGCACGCAAATTTCAAGACCCGACTCGTGGCGTATACTTTATCGGTACGACTCCACCAAAGCTATCAACAGAAGAAGACAAACTGCAAGAAATCAGTTCAAAACTTCTGGGCCGTCTTGCGGAGCTTGAATACGATGGCATGGTTGTCTACGACATTCAGGATGAAAGTAGCCGTGTAACAGAACCTCGACCTTTCCCTTTTATGGAAACTCACGATCCACGAGCTTGGTCAAAGCGCTTAAGTAACGCCTCTGAGCGTCCTGTTATTACTTATAAAAGTGTAGCAGCGCGCAGCAAGACTGAATTTAATAATTGGCTAGATGAAGCTTGGAATATCTATGGTATTCGTGATTTAGTGCTGGTCGGTGCGCCCTCTTCGGATCGCAAAATATCCCTACCTTTGCCTCAAGCCTACGACTCGCTGGCCGAAGCGCCTCATCAGTTCAATTTGGGAGGGGTAACGATAGCAGAACGCCATGCGAAGAAAGGCGATGAACATGAAAGGCTGCTGAAAAAAGCCGAGTCAGGGTGCGAATTCTTTATCTCACAAGCCGTTTATAATCCTCAGGCTACTATCGATTTAATCAGTCAGTATGCAAGAAAGTGTAAAGAGCTAAACCTTCAGCCCAAACGACTTATTTTAACCTTCACACCGTGCGGAAGTGCGAAGACGCTTGAATTTATGGAATGGCTTGGTATTTCAGTGCCAGACGCTACGAAGCACCGCATTCTAGATGCAAATAAACCACTAGAAGAATCCATCCGTATTTGTCGTTCGGCTCTAGAGCAAATTATCGAATCGGCACTGCCTCTTGGCGTACCGCTTGGGTTAAACGTCGAGAGTCTTACAAACCGTAAAGATGAAATCGACGCATCTATTCGACTGTACAAACTGCTTAAAGCAACTTTGGATCTTAAATTAGCCGAGCAGCAAATTAGATAAGACGCGCAAGCTGAGCCAAAACGTCGGATTCTTCAATATAATGCATGGCCTTCGGGTCATGCACTCTGCTCGCCCAAGGCAACAATTCAACAGGTTTACCGTACTCTTTTAAAGCAAGCGATTCATAGACACTCACAACATGCTCTAAATCTCGATATGGGCCAGTTCGAAGCGGGTTCGAATGGGCATACAGGCCTAACACAGGCGTTCCGACCAGCGTAGCCATATGTGCTGGCCCTGTATCTGGGCTGATCACTAACTTTGCTTTGCCTAAGATCGACATCATTTCTGGCAAACTGGTTTTACCCGTTAAATCGATGACACCGTCCGCTCGTAAACTCGCCGCTAGCGCTTGCTCTTCTTCGCTAGGGCCGCCAGTAAGAACGACATTTTGGTTGTTCTCTTTTAGATAGGCAATAACAGCACTGTACCCTTTGACTGTCCAATTGCGCTCCGCCTTTGAAGCACTGGGGTTAAGAACCACATAATCCTCTGGCAACTCGCCAGACCAATTAGGTAACGCCAACGAGCATGGGATCATAGGTGATTCGATGCCCAATGGCGCCGCAATAGACAATAGGCTGTCTAAGACATGTGTTCCTTTTGGAGTGCTGGCGAATTCGTTAACAAACCAATGTTGTTTTTCTCTAGAAAAGGACTTGGAAAAACCAATTCGTCGACGCGCACGAACCATACGAGATAGAAAACTTGCTCTCAATGACCACTGCATATGCAACAAGACATCGTAGGAGATTCCTTTTAAAGCTTGTCTTAGCGAAAACATTCCTTTAATGCCCGACTTTTTATTGTATTCAACAACATTGATATTGGGCAAAAGGCGAACTAAATTTGCTTCGAGAGGAGACGTGATCCAAGTAATTTCTGCATGCGGATAGTGTTCCTGCACGCGAGCAACCACAGCCATCGCGTGGCACACATCACCAATTGCAGAAAGACGCACAACTAAAATACGTTGGATTGAATTGTCAGGCCGGTTTTCCATGTCACTCTTTATACTGATTATAATTGCCGAATATTATAGAATATCCGCCCTATAATGTGTGCAATCAAGCACTTATAAGCGATAATTAACGTAATTTCCACACTCAAGACTGTAATTGTCTGTCCAAGATTAAGAGATTTATGCCAATCACTGAAAAGCTCACGAGCCGTACGACGTTATTTACCTGTCAGCAGAACGTCAATGCGACACAAAGTTGGTTTGATCCAAATTATTGGAAACGTACTAAGCGACTTATAAAGACCGCATCCGGCAGAGGGGAAGTTTGGTTCGTAGACACGCCAGTCGGCTCGGCCGTCTTACGAAAATACCGTCGCGGCGGCTTAATTGCAAAGTTCAATAAATACTATTTCGCATTTTGCACTCTTGCTCTTACGCGTCCTTTTAAAGAGCTCAAATTACTCGAATATATGGCAACACAAGGTCTTAATGTCCCAAAGCCTATTGGAGGGCTGTGTCGAAAATCTGGGCTGTTTTATGAAGCCTGGTTACTTACAGAAACCATCCCTAATGCGCATGACTTATATAATTGGATATTAGACGGCAAACACGCCCAGCTGGATTGGCAAGCAATTGGTCGCGAAATCAAACGACTGCATGATTCAAACGTATTCCACTCAGATTTAAACTGCCATAATATTATGATAGATACGTCTGGAAATGTTTGGATTATCGACTTCGACAAATGCAAACAGCGCGACATGTCTCCTCCATTAAGAGACAACAACCTAAACCGTTTAAAGCGTTCTTTTGAAAAAGAAACTCAAAAACACACCGATTTTCACCTAGATAATCGACATATTGAAAGCCTAATGGACGGCTATAAAAATGGCTAAATCAAGCACATTAAACAAAAGTCTTCGTTCCTTTATTGCCCCTAAATACTGGCCTACATGGTTCTTTCTCGGTATAGCCTACTGTCTGGCGTTTTTACCTTGGAAGACACAACTCACACTTGGGAAATATCTGGGCCGTCTTTTGCTTCAACTGGCTCCCAGAAGGCGCAAGATTTGCGACGTAAACTTGAAAATTTGCTATCCGGAGATGTCTTCATCTGAGCGAAGTAAGCTCACTAAAAGGCACTTTGAAAGTACGGGACAAGGCTTATTTGAAACCATGACCAGTTGGTTTCGAAACAGTGATTACATTGCAAAGCGAACAACGTTCATTGGCAATGATGTCATAGAAGAAGCACTTTCCCAAGGCAAAGGTTGCCTATTAGTTGGCGCACATTTTTCACCTATTGACCTATGTGGAGTACAGCTTGCGCGACACATCGATGTATGCCCTATTTATAAGTTGCAAAGCAACAAGGTCATCAACTGGGTGATGGAACGCCAAAGACAGAATGCTTACAAAAAGACCATAGAACGAAGCAACACCAGAGAGATCATCAAATCACTCAAAGACAACAAGGTCGTCTGGTTCGCGGCAGATCAAGACTACGGTCGAAAAAACTCCGTATACGCACCTTTTTTTAAAAAACAGTGTGCGACGATCTCCCATATTGGTCGAATCACTCAAATCAGCAAGGCGCCAGTCGTTTTGTTTGATTACAGTCGAACTGAATCTGGCTACAAACTTGTTCTTACACACGTAAAAGACTTTCCTACTGACGACGATGTCGCCAATGCGACACACTTGAATGTGCAGTTCGAAAAGATCATTGAACCCAAAAAAGAGCAATATTTTTGGACACACAGACGTTTTAAAAATCAACCCAACCCAGAAGACCCCTCTCCATATTAAGAGGGGCTAGATCCCAAAATCCATTTAAAAAGATTAAACAATATTTTCATCCCGTAATTTCACTGGATACAACACAATTTCTCCCCTGTTTTTTCGCCTGATACAAGTTCTCATCTGCAACTTTTATCAATTGCTCATGCTGCGAAACGCCCGTTGATGCAGCAATTCCAAAACTCATCGTTATCCTTATTCTCTGACTGGAGCAGACATGAATATTGTCGGGTATGTCGCGACAAATTTTTTCTACTAAATCATGCGCCTGACGTAAAGAAGTATCCTTCAAAAGAAATAAAAACTCCTCTCCGCCCCAACGGCAAACCACATCGGAAGACCTAAAGCGTTGCTTTAAATAACGAGAAACGTCAATCAGCACATCATCGCCTGCGTAATGCCCTAATGTATCATTTACTTTTTTAAAGTAATCAAGATCCCCTAATACAATACAATAGGGGCGATTCTCTAGATCAGCATCAGGCTCATACTCAGACAAATAACTGTTGATGTACCTGCGGTTAAATAAGTTGGTTAATTCATCCTTGGTCGCTAAATCAGTAAGCTTCTCTTCTTGGCGCTCGTTAATTACACGAATACTGCAAATCCCAAATATAAGAGAAATGCCTGCAATTATTCCGTTAAATACATAAAAAAAGTCTGCATACTTACGAAAATCGAAATTATAAAGGCCATCATCGACTACGGTTTTCAACAAGATAAATAGCACAATGCATCCGAAGCCAATGGCGGATGATAAACGAACCCCCAACCTAGGGTTGATGGTCGCTAGGCAAGCTGCTGGCCATAAGTAAAATTGAAAACCTGATGACCACCCCAAATAAGCCGTCGCTAATACTGCGTGGATTGAAATTTCCGCACAGGCTAAAAATATTGCATTGGAGTGACGACCGTAATAGTTTTCCCTTAACGCCAACGCCCATACCGACACACTAAAGACATTAATAACAGATAATATAGGGATATTAATGACATAAAAAAAACAGATAAAAACAGTATGCACTGCAAAGGACGACATGCTTGCCGCATAGATTATGAAATATTTTCGATAGTATTTATATTTGACGCTTGGCGGTTTACGACCTGTAAATAATGCATAAAGTGAAAGCGCAGACATGGATACCCTCTATGAAACATTCAGACGATTTTTACTCATGCCCGAATTCACGAAGTAAGTGTTTTGATCATTGAGTGTTGCACTTATTTCATGAACTCCCGAACTTTCAAATGCTCCATTGCACAGAGTGAATGGAAGTGAACGCGCTCTTTCTTATCATAAAAAGAAACCACACAATGCACCGCCAATCCCCTCTGAAGAAAGATATAGTATAGTAGTGAATCTAAAGCAAAAAAATCACAAAGTGTCGTTGCTTGAATGGCTGCCCGCAGCAACCGCGAATCCTCGAATTGCTTCGAGTCTTGCATCCGAATTATGAATTGGAAATGACGCTATAATTTCATCCGCTTTCGTCACTTCGAGAAAGCGTTCAAGTTTAAAACGAACCGAATCTTTAGTGCCGGATAAACTGTATTGTAATGTGTGTTCGACCATGCGTTTTTCCGAAGGCGTCCACACACCTTCCATACTTCTGACTGACTCAGGGAACGGGGCACTTATTCCACGGCGAAGATTTAAAAATTGCTGCTGAGACGACGTCATCAAAAAATCAGCCTGCTCTTCTGTCTCGGCTACCGCTGCCATCACGCCTACCATGACATAAGGCCTCTCCAATTGTTCGCTGGGTTTGAACAAGCGGCGATAAATCGTCAATGCTTGAATCAAATAGTCAGGAGCGAAGTGTGATGCAAAGGCAAATGGCAGCCCAAGTTCCGCAGCTAACTGAGCACTGTAAAGACTCGAACCTAACATCCAAATAGGAAGGTGAGTTTGATGTCCAGGGGTTGCTTGAATCCCATTATGTCCGTCATTGAAATACGACTGCAATGCTTTAATATCTTGCGGATACGAATCAACACTGTCACTTAAATTGCGGCGCAACGCTTGTGCCGTTTTCATATCCGTTCCGGGAGCGCGGCCAACTCCCACTTCAACACGGTGTGGATACAACTCAGCCAATGTTCCAAATTGCTCTGCTATCACCAGTGGCGAATGGTTCGGTAACATAACGCCGCCTGAACCAAGACGAATCGTTTCGGTTTTGGCCCCAACGTAAGAAAGCAATACAGACGTCGCTGAACTGCCTACTGCCTTCATTCCATGATGCTCCGCCAACCAATAACGCTCGAACCCTGACGTCTCAGCAGTCATTGCGACGTGAGCACATTCTTTGAGGGACTCGTGAGTTGAACGACCCACACCAATTGGCGCTAAGTCCAAAATTGAGTAAGTAACCATCTAAAAGCCTAATGTTGAATGTTTAGATTTTATTATCAGGGCAGGAAGTAATACTCTCAACTAGAAAGTATGCAGTGAAATAGAAACTTTCAATACGCAGCGCCAAGAAAGAGTACTGAACCCCAAAATTGTAATAGAAATAAAGGACTAGAAATGAAGATCAGAGCAATGAAGAAAAGTTGGAAGGTGGGCAATAAGAGCACAGCAAGTAAGTACAAAAAGCAGTTCGATGTTCTCAACAATGAACTGCTTTTTCTCATTAACAAAAATCGCTACTCCTTGATTTAACGATTCTCTAATCGATTGTAATCAAGGATGCCGCTTTCGATAGGACGCGCCTGTTCGTTTAACTCTGCAATCGTGTCGCTTACTTGCCAAAACTCCGAACTAGTGCGTCGAACACCGTACTGATTTAGCAATTCAACATAATCTCGCTTAGCTTCCATCGTCGTAATCTTCTCAGACCATTTTACGATATCGTTTTGAGACACTTTCATAAAAACGTTCGGATAATCCCCTAACACGCCTTTCACAATCGTTACTGTGTCTTCTTCTGGCGCCAGTGAATCCTCTTCGTCCAACAAACTTGAAATATTAAAATGCGCACGGTTGTGAATAACACTCATTACATCTTTAGGCTTGCCCAGTTCATCGGTAATCAATACAACAGAGACTTCGGGTAAAAACCTTACGCCATTTCCCCTAACCAAAGCGAGTTTATGCAATGACGTAATGGCATCGGTGTTCAATGCAAGATTGGTGAGTTCGAAACGTCGATTTAATACGGGTTTTAAGCGCTTTTTCAGCTTTTCCATAAGCTCAAGTTTATGTGAGCCTGTTCCATATGAGATATTAGTGGGAACATCGACATTGATAAAATCGTCGAAGATATAATCTTTAATGGTTTGGTTCGCCTGACGATACCAATATTGGCGTAAACGGTTTCTCTCGTCTTTTGGAAGAAACAATAGAAAATTCATTTCCCCTTCCATTCGTAGAAAATCCATATACAGACGAGTCACCAGTTGATGCCCAACGTTGCCATAGACATCAAAGCCTGCCACCAGCAAGTAGTGAATACGCTCCAGTAAAGGGTAATCAATCACCCACGCCGTTTTCGGTGTTTCACCTACCAAACCTTTTACGACCGTCGCATTATCAAAATGACGAAATACGGTTAACGCAGCATTTTGATTGACGTGATCACCATCCCAAATTAACGACGTATCGACGGACAACCCTTTTTCAGTCGCTTTTTCAATTAACCGAGCCTTGGCTGACAAATAGTCTTTTTGCTTCTCAGAATACGATATCCATGAACTGATCGGCAGCGCGTTACTGCTTAATTCAGCGGGCATGTCTAAATGCTGAGCCTGACCATTTAAAAAGATCGACATTTGATTGCGGTAATCCACATCTGGGTTCATAAAATAAACCCAGAACTGTTCATTTATCACGTTAACTGCAACTTGCCCACGACAAACAGGCCCTTTGATAAACGCCATAATCGTATTTTGTGCATGTTCAAGCAGGAATCGATAACGCCCATAACTTGGAATAACGCCAAATGCTTTAAAGGGGTTCGTTGCTACCTCGTAATCATAACTCGGTAACGAATCAACCTTGTACTCAGGCGTGTATAGGTAACTCATCCACTTAGCATAACGTGCTTCTGTCAAAGAAAGCGGAATGTGATTTTTCTGAACTTTGGTTTCAAGCTCTGGGATTAAACGATAATAAACACGAGCGACTTGAGGATCGTCATAAGGGCGACGTGTCGCAATGATTTTTACAGGCTCGCCGGGCGGTGTTTTTGAACGAACCATACGAAAACGTGCATCACTGTCATCCAAATATAAGCTGTAAAGATAAATGTGTTCGTAAATATAACGGGAAACTAAACGATGCTTAAGGTCGTCACGGTTAAAGCGAGCTTCCCAAACGCTAACCTGTTCAGTTAGCTCGTTGGATAATGGTGCAGCAGAAGGAATCATTCCTCCATTTACAAGCCAGCGTGTGATTGTCTTATGCTCATCCGTTGTTAAAGCAGGTAAGCCATACGGCATTCCCCAGTGAGGGTGTGTTTTCTCAAATTCGCTGTACTCTTCAATCGATGGACATTGTTGCTCTCGCGAAAGTGAGAAATCGTATTCATCGCCCAGTACGTCTTGGGTTTCACCGCCCTGTTCTCTCTTGAGCGTCAGCGCCCGAAACAACACACTGCCGTTAAGGTTACCACTTGGGCTTTGCGCACGTTCATTTAAAACGGGGTTAAACCCCTTTTGACGCCACTCCTCAAGCGAATGGCCGTCCATATACAACCGAGTAGGTGACGAAGCCAATAAACGGGTGCCATCGTAAACGAGATCTTTCGAAAGACCTCGCTCTATCCCTGCTTTCGATGTAAGTTTGAGTTGGCACGGAGAGTCGTAACAAGCATGGCAGGACACACATCGACGATCTAAAATAGGCTTTACTTCACCATTAAAGAACGCTTGTTCGTCTGCTGTTACAGCCTGCTCTCTATTTTCTAAGGAAGGTAGACCATACATTTGATCCATTTTCTGGGTTGCATAGACTGCGCACCCCGTTAACAACAAAATAATAAAAACAAGGGATATTCGTCGAGACATAATTGCCATATATCAATAATCAGAAAACTGCTTCCATACCGATTTAGCACCTACTATAAACCGAAAAAACGCCGCTCAAAGAAAAACCCAACATGCCACAGAGTCTGTAACACGCGAATTACTTTGAACGGCGTCTTTCGAGTTTTCTAAGTAGGAAGCTAGCAGTAAGCGAGACGTCCTTACACGCTTTCTTCGTATTCGTCCGCCAACTCGTATGAATCTTCACCCATGTCATCGTTAGCTAGGATCAAAGCTTCCTCATAGGAGCTGCCGAATTCAATTCGAGTAATATCATACAAATCGTATTCAAATGTTTCATCGAACCAGCGAGCATCGGAACCGATTTCTTCAAGCTCAAAACTCACTGCATCGGCGCGTATCACGCGGCCGATTTCACAACTGTCTGCTTCGACTTCTTCTCGGTGAAGCGTAACCAAACCGAATTCTTCACTGATATCGACCAGAAGAACGGCAAGATCATCAAGATCCACTTCAGGATCTTCTATCTCTTCATCACGCAGTTCAAGAACACGCTTTTGAAAATCATTAAAAGGAGCGGGATGCACAAAATCGCTAATGTCTTCCAAAAACAATATTTGGTAGCCATTTAGGTGAACGCCATCATCAACCAATTGAAGCAACACCATTTCTTCATTTGCATCTACTACAAATCCGTCTGTCCAGTTATCTGGGCCATCTAAATCTTCTCGAAAAATTCGTACGACATTTTTTCGAGTGCGGGCTTTTTCCAATTCGATGAGCATGCTGGCTCCCTTAAGAGGTGTAACGACTAACAAAATAAATCGCGAGCTAATTAACTACTAGCTAAATCAACAGCTAACTTTGTTCACTGCTTAAACTTCTACTGAATCACTCAGTGTGCAATGTAGGCTAGTTTAAACCTTGCGATGCAGACTAACAACTTATTGTAGGATTTCGTACCAATTTTCAACCATATCAATAAGATCATCCAATCCACACTCAGCCTGAATGCCATCATTGGAAGCTTGGTAAAAGCTGTTTTGTGTATCAAACATCGCTTTAATTTCGTCTTCCATTTGCGACATATCGACACGACGACTTACGGCAGCGCCCTCTTTGGAAATTACGATATCAAAGTTTCCGTGCTTAAAAAGAGTTTCCTCGCCTTCTGCTTCTGCGAGGTTAACCGCCTGTAGCACTCGTTGCACCGTTTCCTTCTCATTTAAATAGTCGCTTATCCATTCTGCGATCGCTGTAAACTCCACATCGGTGAATACTCGGTAAGCGTTACTTTCTTGATCAAAGGCGATTTCGTAATCCACTGTGATTAACCTCGTTTTTCTTGCGTGTTTTCTTTCTAAAATTGTCAGGCTAACAGACGTAAGTAAGCCTAGGTATTCTTTGTACTTCTATTCAGCCTCAGGCTTGTCTGAGCGCTTGTCTTGACGAGCTTTGTTTTGGGCTTGTTGACGCTGTGGCACAGCAGCCGCTAATCTCGCTTGACGCTCGGCTTCTTTCTTCGCTTTCACCTCTTCGACTTTTAGCCACTCTTGCTCAACCATATCCGGTGTTTCCATCACATAAGGGCCAATCGCGCCACTGCGAACATCCGCTAAGAACACTTCTGCCGCTTTATGAACATCAATCACACCGCCAGCTCGTAATGCACCACGCTTCGAACCAATAATATTCAATGTATCACTTGGATCTTTTGGCGCATTTTTCAGCTTATAACGCTTAACTAACTCATCATTGTAATCGTTGATGAAGAACGATAACCCTGCCAATGCGACTTCTTCATAATCTATAGCTGTGTCTCGCACAGCTCCAGTCACTGCTAAACGATAGCTTGCATCGGGGTTTTCGATTTTGGGCCAAAGAATTCCCGGAGTATCTAATACTTGAAAACCATTCGTCACTTTAAGCTTTTGCTGCGCTTTGGTCACGGCAGGTTCATTCCCTACTTTCGCGACGCGTTTCCCAAGCAAAGCATTCATTAAACTTGATTTCCCGACGTTTGGAATCCCTGCAATCATGGCACGAATTGGTTTTTCGGCTGTGCCACGATGTGGAACCATTTGACGAACCCATTGGTTAATCTTAGTCACATCAGACTTATCTTGCGTAGAAAATGGGTGGGCGACAACGCTATCACTGTCTTTCCAATGATCTAACCAAAGCGTTAAACGCTTTTTATCCGCCAAATCTTTTTTGTTAAGAAGGCGCAATACAGGGACATTACCACGCAAGGTGGTCAACATTGGATTCTGACTCGCATCTGGAATTCGAGCATCCAGCACTTCGATAACAACATCCACTTGGGGCATGACATTTTCGATCTCCCGACGGGCTTTATTCATATGCCCAGGGAACCATTGAACACTCACAGCGTCACCTCTTACTTATTCATTGCTTGGCGGCGGGGGAGTCTATCATAAAAGCGCTACTTACTTGATAGAAAAGCGCAACTTACTTGATAGAAAAGCGCGTGGCGTACGAGGTGCGTGTAGAAAATATAGGCGAGACAACACAGACTCTCCAAAATAAACGCGAAAACGTGTTACGAAGAGATTTGAAATACACGTTGGTTCTTATTCGAACTGAATCCTATCGATTCGTAGAATTGGTGTGAGCCAGTACGAAGTTCGTTGCAGCGCACGCGAAATTTCCCTTCCTTCTTATCTAGAGCATATTCGACAAGCGCACGACCAATACCTTGACCACGAAAACCCTCCGATACGACAAGGCCACCAATTTCATAAAAGCTCTCTGACGCAAGCCTGTGAGCATAAAAAAGGTGCAACCAACCCACAACACGATCGTTTAACTGCGCAACGTAAACCCAATCGTTAGGTGAGCTTAGCAAGGCTTGCAGCTTTAAAAGAGATTCTGAATGTGAAAGTGCTGAATATCCAAGATACTGAGACACCTCATTAATGCCTTGAGCGTCCGATTCTAATGCTGGCCTAATTACGTATCCCATTATTCCTACCCTACTCAGTCCAAAGTCACGAACTAATATACAGCAGACAGAATGACGTACCACTCCTCGTCTTTTTCGTAAACGCCCAACTCAATAACCGCATCTCGTTTTTCATACACCCCTTTCCAAACCGTCCTATGGATATCCAGCCCATCGTGGCTGAATTTACGAAGAGACGATAAAAATTCGTACCCTTTGTTCATACCGTTTCTTTCATGCATTCCTTTTATGTCACTGTGAAACTGCTCTGGGGTAAAATTCTTTAGGTACTTTTCTTCATACCGTTTTGTATAAAGTGAAAAATTAGCAGTATCGTCTGCTTCTAGCATCTCTTGAAGATACTTTTCAGAGATTTCAATCGCATTAGATTCGGACACAGTGACTCTCCTTTTTTGATTTCCGTTTTATCGTAGGCCGTTCCAGTCGACTCTACAAGAGAGCAGATAGATCGTTAGATTTTTTCCCTGAACCCATTAAAGGGGTCAACGGCTTTAAGTCGCTAGCCAGCGAACAAAGTTCGCATTCTCCAGTAATCCTCCCAACCTACTGACAGAATCTGACATAAGATACGTCTATAATCCCTACCAAATTTCTAATAGACAAGGAACAGTTTCATGCCCGAGCTTTTCAAAGACAAGTTTAACCCTCACGTAATCCAATCAATGGCGCTACATTTTCAAGCCGCTTGGGAAGGTTTCGATCAAGTCGGTTTTGTTGATTTCGCCACGAATGGACTCACCGATTTAGAGCTAAAAGAGCGCTCGAAACACATCACCGATGCAATGTTTCGCTATTTACCTGACGATTTCACAATAACATCTGATATTCTTTTGGCTAGCTTACGCCCCTATAAAACAGAAGATATTTATGGGTTAACGCCAGATAACGACGGCATTGTGGGTTGGGCAATTATGCCAATGGCAGATTATGTGGGCTTGTACGGACAGGATCACCATGATTTATCCATGACCTTATTAAAAGAAATGACGAAACGATTTTCGTCTGAATTCGGCATACGCTATTTTCTACTGTCAGACAATAAGTCAAAGACACTCGCGACTCTGAAAGAGTGGACAACAGACGAAAATTACCATGTTCGGCGCTTAGTCTCCGAAGGCATTCGCCCTCGCCTTCCTTGGGCGATGCAATTGCCTGACTTTATTGCGGAACCTGAGCCTGTCATAGAATTACTCGAAACATTAAAAGACGACCCCGAAGAATACGTGCGCCGCTCTGTTGCAAATAATCTCAATGACATTGCCAAAGATCACCCAGACCTTGCGGCAAACACGGCTCTAAAATGGATGGCCGATGCGGACGAAAATCGTGTAAAACTCATACGCCATGCGTGCCGTACCTTGTTAAAACAAAGCCACCCAACCGCGTTACAAGTATTTGGTTACTTTCCGGTAGAACTTAAAAAAGCCCAGTTCAACGTAAAAACACCAACTGTTTACTTAAACGAGTATCTGGAATTTGAATTACTCCTTGAATCCGACACGCCTGAAAACCAGCCTTTGATGATCGATTATATTATTCATCATCAGAAGAAAAATGGTGTCACGTCACCCAAAGTATTCAAAGGTAAGAAAGTGATTCTTAAAGCAGGAGAAACGCTTAACGTTAGCAAGCGCCACCCGTTTAAGCAGGTGACAACACGAACCTACTACTCTGGCCAACACGCTATTGAGATCATCGTCAACGGGGTCTCCATTGCAAAATCTGAGTTTCAGTTTTTCCTTGAGAAATGATCTTTTAGGACAGGCTTTTAACCACAGACTTTTAACCGCAGACCAGTAACGACAAACCTGCTCAATCTGCTCAATCTAATCAGTCGAATTGTTTGATAGATGTTGTTTCAAATAATCAACAAAGGCGTTGATCTTCGCAGGGCGCTTATCTCTGGTAGAAGAGACCAGCGCCACGATATCTGCACTGGGAAAGGTGTATTCCGGCAACACAACTTGCAACCTGTTGTCTTTCATTTCGTTTAACACATTCCATTCTGATCGTTGCATAATGCCATAACCATTAACCGCCCAATTTTTTATCACTGGTCCCACATTACTCATCAAAGAAGGACTGATCCGCACACTGGTCGTTTCTCCTGTTTCTTTATGCGTTAGCTTCCATAGCGTGACATCGTCATCATTCTCTCTTATGACAAGACACTCATGGTTTAACAAATCTTGAGGGGTATTAATCGGAGCCGCATTTTTTAAATAATTGGGCGACGCTAACAGGAAACGTTGGTTTTTTTCTAAAAGAATACGATTAAGAGAAGAGTCTTTTAATTGACCGATATAGATCACCACGTCTGGCGGGTCAACCTGAGTCCAATTTGGCGTATCAGACAATATCAATTCAATATGAGTCAATGGGTGGATTTTGTGAAACTCCGCCACCAAGGGCGACACTTTTTCAGTACCATAACCAACTGGCGCCACCACTCGGATTTTTCCAGAAATGGCTTGGTTCTTTTCTGCGACCTTACTTTCTAGTAGCTCAATCTGCTTTAAAACAGCTAAGCCCTCCTCAAACAAGACATTCCCTTCCAGCGTTAATGAAATTGCCCTAGAACCGCGCTCGACCAGCTTGACCTTGAGCTTTTGTTCCAGTGCTTGCAAACGCTGGGACACACTGGGCGGTGTCACATTTAGCTTTCTTGCGGTGGCCGCTAATGACTTACTTTGAGAAAGCGCGACGAAGAATTCGATGTCTTGAGAGGTTAACATTAAGTTCAGCCTAACTATTAGATTAACAAACCATTAATTTTTATACATGATGTTTGATGTTACTAATATGACCTGCTTTTATCCACCACGACTTTGAACCATTAGAAAGGAGGCCATCATTTATGCCAGAACTCATTGTTAGCTTAAGCGCTTTCAACCTAGACACTTTCACCCTAGACAGCCATGTCTTACTGTTTTTGTTTTTAGTTGCCATTTGCGCAGGCGTAGTAGACGCCATTGCGGGCGGTGGAGGTTTAATCACCATTCCAAGTCTATTAATCGCAGGCGTGCCGCCGATCCTGACTTTGGGCACCAACAGGTTACAAGCTGTCATTGGTGAATCCACGGCTTTCATCACCTTTCTACTTCATAACCAAATACAGGCAAAGGGTTTAATTACAGGGATCTCCTTCACCGCTATTGGCGCTCTGGCAGGCTCATACTCAGTCAGTTTATTTGATAAGAATACACTCGAAATACTGCTGCCCATTTTAATGGTATGCATTACAACCTATGCGATTTTCTCTAAACGAATCAAAGGCACAGAAGCAACGCAAGGTAAAATAAGCACCCGATCCTTTATGATCTCCTGCGGCTTAATCATTGGTTTTTACAATGGTTTCTTCGGCCCAGGGACAGGCTCCATTTGGATGTTAGCCTTCGTGATCTTGCTTGGCTTCACCATCAAACAAGCGTCCATCATGACCAAACCGCTCAACTTAATGGGCAACCTCGTGTCCTTATTTTTCTTTCTAGGAATTAGCGCAGTGGATTACCGTATCGGGCTCGCCATGGGCGCGGGACAAGTCATTGGCTCTGTCGTCGGCAGCAAAGTCGTTATTTCCAAAGGCGATACCATCGTTCGGCCCGTTTTCATCACGGTAACATTGCTCATGACAAGCAAACTGATTTATGAAGAGCTATCGTCTGATCACTTTTCCACGGTTATGTCTTCAATAATAAATTAGGGGTAAAAGTCCTAAATAAAAAATTTGAATATCCAGAATCACCGCTCCCTGAGCTTGTCGAAGGAATTAAACGGCTTCGACAGGCTCAGCCAACGAGTGAGTTGCCGAGACAGGCGTGACAGCGACCAATCGTTGCAATTCTGACTACGGTAAGAATTCTAAATAAAAAAGTGAATGTCCGATATCACCGCTCCCTGAGCCTGTCGAAGGGATAAAACAGCTTCGACAAGCTCAGCCAACGAGTGCCTCCATCTGTTTTATTTGACCAGATGTTTGGAAAAAAATGGCACCAAATCCATTGGCGACTTTTGCAAAGTGATTTAGGTGGAATATTAAAACGTCTCGCGATGACAAAAAGCCCGCTAAAGAAAATCAGCACTGCCATACACTGGATCCGTGACAACTTTAATCAAACCATTAAGGTCGAACAGCTCGCAAAATTAGCAGGAATGAGCACCACCTCGCTGCATCGCCACTTTCGGTTGGCGACGTCGATGTCTCCTATTCAATTCCAAAAGAAAATTCGATTACAGGAAGCAAGAATGCGTTTAACATCGACCGAGAGTGATCTCGCCTCAGTCGCGTTTGCTGTCGGATACGAAAGCCCTTCGCAATTTAGTCGAGAATACAAACGCATGTATGGTGTCCCTCCGATTGAAGACGCTTATTCAACCAAGTTCACCCAGTAGTCCTCGATTTCGCCGTCAATCTTATCAACGCACGGGTCATACATAACATGCTGGTTCATGTAAACGACTCTCATGAGCATATGTCCTGTTACCGCACTATCAGGAATACTCAATTCTAAATTCGAGGTTTGAGTATAGAACTCATCGATAAGCAGCTCATTTGATTCAAACTTTTTATTCCCGTCCAAATCCAGCCATACTCGAACGACATTGGCGAATCCATTAGGCAGATCACTGCCTTCTATGGTCGCGTCCAATGAATACGTGCTACCTATATTTAACGCTATCGGCGACGATTTATTTGTCGCAGCCTGATATGAAGCATTCCCTGAGGCAAAGGTGATTCCATTTAATGTAAGCTGACTAATCCAAAAGTCTTGAGTCACTGCCCACTCTTCTTCATTGAGACTAACGCAGTAACCATCAGATACACTGATCTCTTCATAGTAAGTGTTTGATTGACCTTGGCTATTCGTTACTTTTAACGAAACCAAGGCGTTTTCTATGGAACTTGAGTAAGTATGAGATGGGTTTTGAAGCTGAGATGTCTGGTTATCTCCAAAATTCCAAGTCCAACTGACCGTATCAGACCCGACACTTTTCCCAATAAAGTTTGCCTGTAACCCAACAGATTGATGTTCAAAGTCAGCAATCGGTTGATCAGAATTAAGATCCATCCCCACTCTAGAAAATGCTCGCACAACATCAATCTTATTTAAGCCTAGGGAATCCGCCCCATCAGCAACACATTGCGCCGCATCGAGAAAGGTCAACCCCGTCGACCAGCAATTCATATTAGCCCACAGAAAGACATCAAATGCCTTCATTACGTCCCACTCTTTTGTTGTCGCAAGAACATAAAAAGGCTTAGTAAGCAGGCCGATTCCCTTATAAGGGTTTGTTAGATCCAAATCTTCCGTATATTGGACATAAGCTCCGTCTTTACTCGGATCTTTTAGGCTCCTCGCGGCTTCATAAGTCCAAAATTGAATGGAGTCTTCTCCGTACAGGAAGTTTGTCTCCCCTTTTACCATATACTCAGCGCTAACCGCAGCGATGTCGGAAAAAGCTTCTGCAACAGCGCGATCTACGCCGTCCAGCCCAAGATTGGAAAAGCGTGTCGTAAATCCGTGGCTGACTTCGTGAACTATGGTTTCTAAATCTGAAAGTGAGAAACTAAAGAGGTATCCCTCACCAATATCTACATACCCTTTTTGCCAAAATGCGTTGTCTTGGTTCTTTCCATAATGCGCTCGAATACGTGTTTTTCCCTCTTGAGGTAGCAAGCCTATTCTAGATAGATACAAATTATTGACAACGTAACTACCAAATAATGAATCATTCAAAGGGCTGTAGTTCACGACTAAGTCATCAAACCCACTGTTTTTGAGTGGACGATTTTCATTTGATTTTTGTGAGGTGCAATCAAAACGGAAGGCGGGAAAAAGTTGGTCATCGATTACTACGGGGGAACGATTATCTGTTTCATTACTCATGTCGTGTACGAATGAAAAACCATTGTCAAACTCACACCACTCGGTATTACCATCTACATACGAATGTGTTTGAAGCGACGGTTTATCTTCCCCAAAATGATAACTGCCTGACCTCAAACTTCCCCCTTTGCCGGATATGGGGGTGTTTCCTTTATAGTCAAACAGCGGTGTGAAAACCTCGTCTAACACCTCTCCCGATGCAGAAAATCGCCTTACGTAAAAATAGGCATCTGCGACATTGAGCGATACGGACGATAAATAAACCTCTAGAAAAGCGTCGTTTTCTGAAACCTCTCGCGTGGCTAATGCTCTTTTCTCCGACGAGGCAATTTTGCCTGAAGCTAACCCTAGCTCTACGTTTGATACGTCAAGCGTAGAGCTCTTTGAATTTATGAGTGCAAGACCCGAAATTTGTTGCGACGTGCCATCGCGATCAATAAACCGCACCATACCTGACGGTAATAGCTGCTTTGCGCGAGTGCTAAGGGGATAAACATACAAGGTTTTATTGGATATGGTTCCGAGAGTATCTTCCGCTTCTATATTGAAAATAAGGATACGTTGCAGCACCGCATCTTTGAGCGAAATACTAAGTTGATACTGCCCCTCACTCTCCTTAGTTATTAGGCTGTAATTTAAGCGTGCGCCATCAACAAAAGGAGACAGCAACTCAACATCAACACGTTGTAAATTTTCATCGGCGTCCGTTACCTGAAAATCAATGCGAGTAGTGCTGTCGAGTTCCGCAATTGCATCGCTCTTAATGTCAATAAAAGGAGCTTGATTTTCCTCTGGTTCTGGTTCTGGCTCAATAGGCATGTCAGGTTGGCTGGGAGAAGTGCTATCCGAATCGTCAGAACTACCTCCTGTACATCCGAATAAGAATAGCGCCATCAAACACAGCAATAGAGTGCGCACCGTAAACTCCCTTTTATGGTTAGTGTTTGGACAGTCTACCTTTAAAAAAGTGATTTACAAGCCACAACGCCCTACCCTATTTCTTGTACTGGTCAATGCATGGAGTAGGTTGTATTAGTGTCAAGTCACACCTCTTTTTGACATGTTTGATGCAGGTATAAACGGAGTTGTAAGCTCAATTTAGAAGGCTTTATTTGCTTGCAATATACAAGACGTATTACGTTTCAGCAATGCGCGCTATACTCAAAGACCAAGAGCTGTACTTAATATCAAGGAACAGCTATTACGACCTTATTTTCAGCCTCAGGTTTACTTAATAGAAAGCTTCTCCATGAAATAAAAATACTTTTAAAAATAGTAAATGGGACGTTAATTCGACATGATTCATCATAAAGAGAATAAATAGTAACATTGTCGGCCTCAAAAATAGCAGACCAACTTTCTCTAGACCATTCGAAACGTTCTAGTACTTTAGCTTCGATTGATTTAATTTTTGTAACTAAAACATCTAACCATTCAACTGTATCAAGATAAGGTATTCCCCCAGAATCCATAAGAAGAGCAGAAAGAACATCCAAAGATGGCTCATTCGCGTTTTCTATTTCACTGTAAGGCTCGAATGTACCCCATTGTATTTTCCAAGAAAATATTATTTCCAAATTATCACCTAAAACATCGGATAAACTGTAGTTTTTGGATCTAAATAACCTTTAACTCGAACGCCACTTGGAGTGGTACCGATCCATTGATTTCCCAAAATAGTCTTGTTTTCATAAGCGGTATTTACTTCAGCCTTGAGCTTATCCGCACTCCAATCATCAGGAAACATAGTCGAATAGCCTCCGTTATTAGATTTAGGTAAGAAAAAACCGGATTGATCGGATTTTCCACTTCAATCTTAGCCTTGTAAACTCCGACACCATTTGGAATAGATCTCGTGTTTTATCCGATTGGGTCGTGGGTGATGTATCGACCTACATGTGGGTCGTAGTAACGGTGTAGGTTTTGATAGTGTCCGGTTTCTTTGTCTTCGTATTGGCCTTGAAATCTGAGTTTGGGGTCGTATTGGTCGCTGCTACCTTCTTCTTGATGACGTTCTTTTTGATACCCTACTTTTTGGCTTTTACGCTTTCCGTAGGTTTCGCAGTCGCCTGTCCAGAGTTTTTCACCTGTGTCGTGTTGGTACACGGCAATGGGGGTACCGAGGTGGTCGGTTTCGATATCTTGAACGCCAGTGTCTCGGTCATAGAGCGCAATCGGCGCGTGGCTATCGGGTTCGTATAGGTAGAAATGTTGCCACATTTTGTTGACAAAATTGTGGTCGCCTTAGCGAACTTGGATGAGTTTTTGGCCTTGCCACACATAACGTTCGCTATATTGATACCAGAGTACGTTGCCATCGTCGGTGAAATATTGTTTTTTGTCTTTATGATAGTCGGTCTGCCCTTCAGGGCGTTCTGATTGGTAGGAATAAAAATACGATGTATTAAAATGGTCTAATATATCGTATTTTTTGATAGGTTAAGCAGACATTCTTTTTAGATACGAGATTACTTCTTCTCATATAAAATAAGGTGAACCGTTTGGGTAAGTATTACGGCAGCCAGGGTTTTGCTTACCAATTCTTATTTTTCCCCAAGTTGTTGGGACACCTTTTCTTCGTCATTAAAAATACCCTCGAGTGCGGGTCTAATTAATAGCTAGGCAGACAATTAGACTTCTTTATTTCTACACCTTCACCGAAAACACTTAAGATTGGAAAATCATTCCATGTAGAAATAAAAGAATACTCTGTAATTTCCTCCTCATCGGCTTCAATTACAGAACGAACCTTCCGTATCTGGTCAGAATCAGTTAATACTTTGATGTGACACAAATCAACATTTTCAGGAGAATATGACTCAATTCCAACTACGTTGTTAAAAACAAGCGTGTAAAATTGGCTTTGCCAATCCTTTAGAACAACCGTTACTACTCCTGATCGAACAGTAAGTTCAGTAACCTGCCCATCAGATACATTTAACTCAGAAATTATCATAACTACAATCCTGGGAATATTTCACCCGATAAAAATCCAGTACCGCTTCCTAGCGTATAACCTTCCGGTTTTGACTTTAGTATTTGTCCTTGTTTTTTTGCTTGGCTCCAAGACATATCATGCGGCTTAGTCTCGACATGGAAATGTTTACCATGATGCCGAGGGTTATAACCAGGGTCGCCGGGCTTTAAACCATGTGGGTGACTTTCATGTCGAATCTTAGTGCTAGAATTCGGAGTCCAAATTGTTCTCAATGTACCATCTGGTGTTGTCCCCACTTTCTTAGGAGATCCAATTAGAACACTCATTTCATCCGCTGTTTCAGGGAAAGCTCCACTCTTTATAAGATCCCCTTTTTTAGAAGATTCCTCCTCAGATTCCTTACAACTCAACCCCAGCGGGTCGATCCATTCTACTGGATTCGGGCAGTATTGGTAAGCATTGAGACCGCCGCGTAATCCGATTGGATCGTGGGTGATGTATCGACCTGTATGTGGGTCGTAGTAGCGGTGTAGGTTTTGATAGAGTCCGGTTTCTTTGTCTTCGTATTGGCCTTGGAATCTGAGTTTGGGGTCGTATTGGTCGCCGTTGTATTCTTCTTGATTGCCACCTTTTTGATTACTGGCTTTTTGAAAAGCTGCTTTTTGGCTTTTACGCTTGCCATAGGTTTCGAAGTCGCCTGTCCAGAGTGTTTCACCTGTGTCGTGTTGGTACACGGCAATGGGGGTGCCGAGGTGGTCGGTTTCGATATCTTGAACGCCAGTATCTCGATCATAGAGAGCGATCGGTGCGTGGCTATTGGGTTCGTATAGGTAGTAGTGTTGCCACGTTTTGTTGACGAAGTTGTGGTCGGCTTGGCGAACTTGGATGAGTTTTTGGCCTTGCCAGACATAACGTTCGCTGTATTGATACCAGAGTTCGCTGCCATCGTCGGCGAAATATTGTTTTTGGTCTTTGTGGTAGTCGGTCTGCCCTTCTGGGCGTTCGGTTTTATAGACTCGCTTTTCGGTTCGACGACCTAATGCGTCATATCGATAGTTCAGTGCTTGGGTAAGTTGGCCATGTTTGCGCTCTTCAAACGCCATAAGTTGGTGCTTGGCGTTGTAGATGAGGCGCTGTTCAATGCACTGGTCCTTGCCTTTTCGGATGGTAACGAGGTTGCCGTATTGGTCGTAGTCGTAGTGACGATCCCCCCAGAATGGCAGTCGGTTGTTGTCCAGTTGGGACACGCCTTCTGGAAGGAGGTTGCCTGCCTTATCTGTTTTATAGGTGTTACGAGATTCACGTGCTTGTGTCGTGCCTAATTCTGTCGAACAAACTTGAGTAAGAAAATCTCGGTCGGTATAGCCGTAGTCGATTTGGTGACTTCGACCACTATGCTCTTGAGTTCGAATGCTTTTTAAACGCTGTAGAGCGTCGTATTTGTAAGTCTTTTTGCTTAAATCGCGAGTCTGTACAGTGTGACCGTTTCGCTCACTCAAGCGATGCGTTTGTTGTTTTGTGAGCTGATGGGTGTCGTTATATTGAAAATCAGTTTGGTGACGACCTTGCACCTGTTGAGTAATCTGTCCTAAAGGATTGTGCTCTCGGCGAATAACAGGAATAGATTGATAAGGATGGTTGTCATGCGTTAATGCAAGATGCTGAAGTTGACCGTGAGCTCCCCATTGCATCTCTTGACTGAACTGCCAAGCGGCTTGTGTTCCATGTTTTAAAAACAAGTATCGAGTGGTGTTCGCGACCGCATGAAACGCTTGATAATGTACACGTTTAGGTTGGTTTAGGGCAGTGTAACCTTCGATCTCAATCTGATGACGAAAATCCTGTACGGTTCCCAGAGCCAATGGAAAAGAGTGTGTGACATTTTCGTTGGTGAGCCTTCCTAGATCGTCGTATTCAAAACCAATGTTCGCCCATGCGTTATCCGCTTTGTTAAGCTGACCATATTGATCATAACCATAATGGTGGATAACGTTTTTACGGTTGTCTGTCGCGTGGTGATGATGCTCTGCAACAAGTTGATCTCGTTCGTCGTATTCAAAACGAGATTCAATCTCCCCTTCTATTTGTCGAATACGTCGACCCAGACCGTCGTACTCGTAATGCACTTCGCGACCGTCTAGATAGCGATCTCTTATTCGACGCTCACAGCCATCGTATTCCATTCGGTGTGCTTGACCATTGCCGTTGTAGATGGCAATAAGATTACGTTCTTCGTCGTATTCGTAACGTTCACTGGAGCCATCCGGTAAACGCTTCTCCAACAGCTGAGCAAAGACACCGTATCGATAACTGGTTTCTCGGCCAACGGCGTCTTGATAAGCAATAACGCGACCAACAGCGTCGTATTGAAACTCTTCTGTTGACCCCGTTGCGTCTGTTTTAACGATCAGGCGGTCTTGATGGTCGTATTGGTAGTGTTCGGTTTGCCCATGCTGATCTGTGACGCTTTGTAGTCGCCCTTCCGTATCGTACTGAAAGGTTTGCTTCGACAGCAAAGTAGCACTGTCTTCTACATAGTCAATTTGACTAGGTTCGTGTTGGTCGCCGTCATACAAAGCATACTCAATCGGCTCCGGCCAGATAGAATGCCATTTATAACGATGCAGCCGACCTTGCTGATCAATGTATGACAACAATGTTAGTTCGTCATAGTGCCATCGCTCTTCTACGCTTACCTGTTGGGTGTTAAACGGAGTAACAGTTCGTCGAATCAGTTGTTCGTATCGATCATAGGTGAAACGCGTAATTTGGCCGTGCTCATCTTTCAGAAATTCGGGCAGATGCGTGTCTTTCCAATAACGTATGTGGCGTGTCTCGCCCGTTGGTAAACGGTATTGAGTAAGCCTTTGTTGATCGTCGTACTCGTAGGTGTGCTCTCGACCATTTGAATCAACATAAAACGAAACCTCTCCTTCGGGTGTATAGCCCCAGATTTGGGTGTGACCTTCAGGGTCGATGTATTTAACCTTTTGACCTTGATCGTTGTAGAAATAACGTTTTTTATAGCCGCGACCATCGGTAACGTGATGCTCATTTGGTTCAACGTGCCATTCAAATCGATAGTCATAATGTCCGTCAGCAGCATACTGTCGGGTGCATCGTGCTCTGGCGGTGCTGGAATCCCATTCGAAATAGAAAGCCAACCCCGTTTGGTTTTTGTGCTTAACAAAAAGGTGCGATTCATACTTATAGCTTGCAGGCGGTGTAAATGGCGTTTTAATACCAACAAGATCACCTTGTGTGTTAACGCGATAACGTACACATGTTTTTGCTCTTTCAAGAGAGTCCGTATTGGAAGAACTCTCGTTTTCACTATTTAAAGGTTGCTCTGGCTGTGTTGCTTGCTGTTGAGCAGTATGTCGAATCGAACGCCAGTAGCCGTTGCGCCCTAGATCAAAGTCGAGACGCGTCCCCCATGACGATGTCGCACGAATTAAGCTGTGATTATCGTCGTAGTGCAAAGCCCAATGATGTAGGTTGTCGCGAGTACGTATGCGGCTGAGTTTCTGCTTCGCCAGCGAGGTTAATCCGTCGACACGTTCCGGTGCAGCCTGAAACTCATACATGAAGCCATCTTTTAGGATTGAAAAAACGCCAGCAATTCTATGAAGAGCAATGCCACTGGGGTGCGTGATTCGAAGATTTTCGTTAACGCGGTCTGGATCAATATCAAACGCAACGGTCAGCCCTTGCTCTGTTCTCACTCGGACTTGGTTTTCTTCCTGTTGCAGCTGAAGATACCAAGGGTGACTCCAGCCATAGCCCAGTTCACTGCAATCCCGAATGGCGGAGGAACGATAAACACGCGTCCACTCTACGGGAATCGGGCCGGGCAAGTTAAAATCGGTGGCTTCGGTAATTTCTTCTCCTGTCGTCATGGAGATAGGATCGCCTTCTTTGTCACACCGTTCGTTGGTCAGGGTTGGCACACCATTGTCGTTTTGCGATTGGGTGGTTGCAGTTTGATGTGATTGTTTGGGTAATTGAGCAGTGTTCTTTTGGTGACGGCCGGTAAGCTGCTCAACTCGTTTCGAGACAACAATGGCGTATTTCTTAGGGGCTTTGTAGATGAACAACAATACTTGTACGAGAGGGCGTAGAGAAGAAACGATTCGAACTAAGGCTTTACTCTTAGACAAGCCACTGGCGGCAATTGCAGCAGAGGTGCCCGCAGGTCCAGCCGCGATTGTTCCGGCAATCATTAAGACGATATCGAATGCGGCTGCCCCAAAGAATTCCGCTTTTTCTTCAGTGGGCAAAGAACCAAACCAGTCTTTAGGGAACTGTATTAAGGCTTGCCACACTTCTGGATCACTCGCTAAAACCTCTAAAACTTGGTAAAGCTTCTCGGCTTGATCAAGGGTTTCATTGAACTCGTCACAGACATACGCATAATCCCCTTTTAACTCATCCAAACTGTAACCATCGGCCAGTTTTTCATAGAGATCAGAAGCAAGCTTTTCTGCGCCAGACGCAACAGTCGAAATACCTTCTATTACTGCATCGGAAATGTCCACAGCTTGATCCACAAAGGCATTAGCAAAAGCCCTAGAGAGCACATAGCCTTCCTCCCAAAAGCCCATTTCATTGAGCTTGGCATCCATTTCATTTTTGCGTGTTTGATTGTCCCGAATGGTGTCTGATAGCGCTTTTTTGAAGCAGGCTTTTAGCTTCTGAAGTTCGCGTTCATTTTGGGCAAAAGTGACGGAGTAACGACCCGGCTCATCCAATAACTCTTGTGCTTGAGCGGAGGAATCAAGTTGGCCTTTGATTTCGATTTGACGGCCTTCGTCTTCGCGTTTGACAACATAATCTAATTGAGGAATAACCTGACCATCGGGGTCTTCGTAAGCCAGATTCAGAGTAAAGGTTACGTGATCTACAACATTGTGACCGTGAGACTCACTGCTCTGTTGATTAACGGAGGGGACTAGAGCAGCTGATGCCGTTCCAGACGCAATTGAACCCGTTTGATGAGAGGCATCTTTGCGAGTAAGTGCGCAGTCTTTTACGACGAAAATTCGTTTTTCATCAGGGTTTCTACTTGAAAAAGGGCGGCGAACACGATACCACTGGCCTCTTCGTGTTTGCGCTAAACACAGAAAAACGTCGGAAGACGCATGCTGCCATTCGCTGGAGGTGTGTTTTGAAACCTCGCCCCAGTCAGACCAATGACCAGAAAGCAATCGTTTAGCTTGCGAAGGTAAGCGACTAACAACCTCTTTATCACCCACAAAAGCGTTGGAATTTGCCGACGTTCGCGCAAGCTCATCCGCGCTATTATGAATTGAAGAGTTCAGTGCTGCAGGCAGCACGGTGCGATAATCCTGATCGCTCATAGTAGATTCGTCCTTGATTCATCTATGGTATGCGGGGCAAGAGTCTAGAGTTGGTGTTTACAGTTTGCAAGTAGTTTTGTATTTATAAGAGGTTTCTATAAAGTAAAGCGCGCTTGCCTGCTAAGGCAGGCAAAGAAAGCAAACACCTAAAGTGCTGATCCAAATCAACGTTATTTTTTGGTTTAAACTTATACTGAATTTCATCCAGACAAACACGAGTGATTACCTGATCCACTTCGTATTTACTCTGGGTGTTCTCTCGATCGGGCACATCAGCCCTTTTAGCCGAAGTAACCCGATAAATGGTGATCGTGTTACTTCGGTTTTTTTATGCTTTTGGTTTTATTTGATCTTGTTCAAAAGCTGCTGATGCTGCGAGAACGTCGGGATAAAGAGCGAGAAAAACCGATTCAACATAAGCGATTTCTGTATGTATGTCGTCTAGAAATGGCGATAAATGATGTCCAAAACGCCAACGTCGCTGTATCGAGTAAATGGCTTTTTCTATACCTTCCAAGGTTCCTAAATTAGGCAGCCAATTATATTCATTTAACGACTTAACCATTGAACATAAGCGAGGCGGGCACAAAGAAATGTCCTGCGACAGCCCTTCTATCACCCTTTCAGAAAACCGTTCAAACGGCTCGTTACTGAATGCCGACCAATGCCGTATAAGCCAGTAATCCATAAAAACATCTTGCACAATTCCAGCAAACCGCCGACGACCTATTCTTTCGATTTGGCGATATTCAAGGCTCACTTGATGATTGTCTACAAGCGAGTCCACCATTTGGTGCAACGCCCACCCTTGATAAAGCTCAGAATCACGCTGAGGTTGTCCGCCGAAATCGGCGATCAAGTTGCCTACAAATGAAGTATTGGTGACATCTGCAATGTGCAAGTGCGCAATATAATTCAACCCTTTACCTCATAGCATTTACGACGCTTATTGTTATTCATATGCGACAATTATTGACCTCAATGTCAGGATTACCATGTTAGACGATATTAACACTCGCATTCATAAACTCAAATTTGTACTATATCGCCTGATCTTGAAGATCATGGATCCCCTAACAGTTGGCGAAATAAAAACCGAATACAAAAATTCGGTTATACAGAATACGCGTAGTTTTACGCCAAAATTAATAACTTAATGGTTATTCTGTTAGGAAGGCACTTATATGCCTACTTGATAGGAACTGCCTCTGTCGAATAATGATCTCTTAAAATGAATAGCAACTGTATCAACGATAAAAAAACGTCCAATCTACACCTCTCCAGACATACGCTGTCTTCTCATTTAAACACCGTCTCTAAGCGATGGATTGTACTGGTAGGTATGATATTAAGCCTGCTATCAAGCTACTCTCACGCAGCCACGCTTCGAATGGCGTTCGACAACAACATTGTATCGCTTGACCCTCACGAATTACTCTCAGAAAGCAATTTACAGTTTTCTCACTTGGTTTTTGACCCACTGGTAAGGTGGAAAAAAGACGGTTCATTGGAGCCTAGACTGGCAACCCGCTGGGAACAAATTAACGCTAAAACCGTTCGTTTTTATCTTCGCGAAGATGTGCATTTCATATCGGGCAATGAATTCAGTGCCAAAGATGTTGCCTATACGCTCAACAGACTGAAAGGGTCTCCGGACTTTAGAGCCATGTTCGATACGATCCAAGGAACAAAGATTATCGATCCTTACACGATCGATGTAATCAGCGTTGCACCTAACCCGCTTACATTGAACATCATGACGTACGTGTTTCCCATGGATAAAGCATTTTATCAAGGTAGAGACAAAATCGTTAAATATGGCAAAACCTTTGCTTCAAAAAACGTATCTGGCACGGGCGCGTATTACATCGTTGAGCGACAGCCCGGTATTAAAACCGTATTAAAACGCAACCCTGACTATTGGGATAACGATTCAAAGGGCAATGTTGATAAACTCATACTCACCCCGATAAGAAACGCGTCTACCCGACTCGCTGCTCTTTTATCGGGCGACGTCGATTTCATTTTCCCTATTTCACCAATCGACATACCTAGAACGAAGCAAGTAAAAGGCATCAAGGTGCGAGCACTGCAAAGCTCCCGCATCACGCTTTTGCATATGAATGAATCTAGAAACCCGGCACTTAAAGATATTCGGGTTCGCAAAGCGATCAATCTTGCTATCAATCAACGGCTGATTGTCGAAAAAATACTTAAAGGGTATGGCACAGCCGCAGGTCAATTAAGTGCAGATCGTTTTCTCGGTCACGATCCTAAAATACAGCCAGAATACGATCTCAGCAAAGCGCGGCAATTACTAAAAGAAGCGGGATACGAGGCTAATCTGAACCTAAGTATGATGGCCTCTAACAATCGTTATGTTGATGACAAACTGGTTGCTGAAGTCATCGCTGCTATGCTTGCTAAAGTGGGCATTAAAGTTAATCTAAAAACCTTACCTAAAGCTCAGTATTTCCAAGAGCTGGATCGCCGCCAGGCTGATCTAATGATGATGACGTGGCAATCCGATACACTTGATTCAAATAATATTTTCGAATTTTTAGTTGCGTGCCAAAATGACGATTCAGGGCTTGGGGCATACAATGCAAGTGAATACTGTAACATCAGCATCAATCAGGCTATTCGTATGGCCAACACGGAAATGAACCCGGAACGTAGAATAAGATTGTTACAAAGTATCGAACGGACAGTTTACGACGATGCTGCGGTAGTTCCCCTTTTTTGGAAATCCTTAAATTGGGCTGCTAAAAAGACCGTTCATTTTGAAGATGTCGTTAATGATCAAAATTACCCTCATATTGACCGTCTTGTAATCTCAGGCGATGAAGGAAATAATCTGTAATGTTGCGTTTTTTACTTCGCCGATTCATTCAAGCGATCGTCGTAATGGTCGTCATCTCAATTATAAGCTTTTCTATTCAAAGCCAAATTGGTGACCCCACGCAGCAATTACTCAGCCCTACCGTGAATCAATCAGAACGTGACGCATTAAGAGAAACACTCGGGTTAAACGACCCTGTAATGGTTCAATATTGGCATTTTTTGCAAGGCGTCGCTAAAGGTGATTTTGGTGTATCGTACTTTCACAAAGAACCCGCATTGGCGCTCATCTTGGATAAGCTACCAGCGACGCTAGAACTCATCGTATGCACTCTGGTAATTATGATTCTTGTGGCAACACCGTGCGGCGTGGTCGCGGCTATTCACCCTCGTAGTCTCTTTTCAAGAGCTGTTATGCTCATCAGCTCACTGGGAATATCTGTTCCCATATTTATCATCGCGATTTTGATGGTGTATGTGTTTTCTATTCAAATGCAGCTTATGCCAAGCTTTGGACGAGGGGAAACCGTACATGTATTTGGTTCATGGGAAACCGGCTTATTATCTAAAGACGGACTCGCCCATTTGGCCTTGCCTGTTTTTTCACTGTCTATTGCCATTATGCCTATTTTTATTCGCTTGATTCGAGCCGAAATGCTCGAAGTGCTCGAATCGGATTACATTCGTTTTGCATGGTCAAAAGGCTTATCGTCTGCGCGAATTTATTTTATCCACGCCTTAAAAAATACCGCCTTACCAATCATTACCATCGGTGGAATCCAAACAGGAACACTCATTGCGTATACCATATTTACCGAGAGTATCTTCCAGTGGCCCGGAATGGGTTTCTTATTCATTGAAGCGGTGGGGAGAGCCGACACTCCGCTGATTTCAGCCTACTTAATTGTCGTTGGCTGCATTTTCGTCCTAACAAACACCGTAGTCGATCTGATTTATGGGTTGGCCAATCCAACAGTGAAATTTGAGAGCCATACGTTATGATCGGCCATAAACATACCGATTTTACTCACCCGTCACATTCAAGCAGATTGCATCATATTTGGACGGGCGTTATTGGCGATAAGCTCGCTATTATGGTGTGTGCAGCCTTTATATTTTACTGTGTCGTAGGCATGTTAGCCCCTTTAATAGCGCCTTACGATGTGAACAGTCCTGATTTTGTAGATCTTCTAAATGCCGAAATCGCGCCGTATTGGATCAGTGCTGATGAGCGATTTCTTCTAGGTACAGACTCACAGGGGCGAGATCTACTTTCCATCATTCTGTATGGAACACGACTGTCGTTGACAATCGGTATACTGGCCGTTGCCATTCAAGCGCTGATTGGAATTTGTTTAGGATTAATTTCTGGATACGTTGGCGGTCGCCTTGATAACTTTTTAATGCGTTTTGCAGATGTCCAGCTGTCGTTCTCAACCATTATGACGGCAATTGTGTTTCTTGCCTTATTTCAGACGGCGTTCGGCATTAATGTGTACGAAGATCTAGCAATGTTCATGTTAATACTGGTTATTGGTTTAGCGGAATGGCCATTATTTGCTCGCACAGTGCGCGCTTCCGTATTGGCCGAAAAGCAAAAAGAGTACGTAGATGCTGCCCGCATCATGGGAATCAGCAAAACACGCATCATGTTTCGACACATTTTGCCCAATACTCTGACACCTGTCTTAGTTATTTTTACCATTCAAATAGCAAACGCCATTATTGCTGAAGCGGCATTGTCGTTCTTAGGCTTAGGCATGCCATCTACCGACCCTTCATTGGGTGCTTTGATCTCTTCTGGATTTCGCTACTTGTTCTCAGGCGCTTGGTGGATCTGCGTCATTCCCAGTGTCGCTCTCATAGGGCTTATTCTGGTTATGAATTTGTTAGGCGATTGGTTACGTGATTACTTAAATCCACGTACCTACAAACACTGATGCGCAACGGTAGCAAAGCATGAGCTTATTAACAGTTAAAAATCTGAATGTGGCATTCCGTTTAGGAAAACAGGAACTGCCTGCCTTGATGGACGTCAGCTTCTCATTAGATCGAGGCGAAAGAATCGCATTCGTTGGCGAATCCGGCGCAGGAAAATCCATTCTTGGCTTTTCCATTGTTAATCTTATTAGCAAACCTGGTTATATACAGTCTGGTTCCATCAAATTAAATAAGAAGGAAATTATCGGTCTCAATCGTCGTCAGATGCAGGAAATCCGAGGCAAACGGATTGCGATGATTTTTCAAGACCCTATGATGACTCTTAACCCAGTCCTTACCATTGGACAACAACTCGTTGAAGCAATAAAAAGTCACACGAACATTACGTATCGTGATGCGAAAAACATCGCAATTGAAAAGCTCTTGTCGGTACAAATCGCCTCTCCTGAAAGGCGTTTTAATCAGTATCCGCATGAACTCTCGGGCGGAATGAGACAGCGCGTGATCATTGCCGCGATATTACTGCTCAATCCAGACGTTATCATTGCCGATGAGCCAACTACCGCTCTCGATGTTACGATTCAAGCAGAGATTCTTCAGCTGTTGCTTGAGATTTGCAAAAAGAACGACGTAGCCTTAATTTTGATCAGTCATGATTTAGGCATTGTTTCGAAAGTCGCCGAGCGTACCCTCGTCATGTACGCAGGTCGAATCGTTGAAGAAGGCCCCACATTAGAGCTGATCAACGATCCGCAACATCCCTATACACAGGGACTTTTAAATGCTTTACCTCAAATGGCATTACCCGGACAAAGACTCAATCAAATTAAAGGGAGCATGCCTTCACTGGCAGACCGCCCAAGCGGCTGCGCGTTTCATAATCGTTGCCCATACGCGATGGAAAAATGTAAGGATCAGCAACCTGAGTTTATTCATAGCGGAATCTCAACCGTTTCCTGTTTCATGATTGAGGAAATGTTAGAAGAAGAACGTAATGCACAGGAGGGCTTACTATGACGCAAATACCTCTCGTGCAGATCAGCCATTTGGAAAAGACATTTACCAAGGACAAAGGGATCTTTAGCCCCTTTCGTTTTAATAAAGGCAAGTTTCAGCGTCAACAAGAAAGTGTGTATGCGCTTAATGGTGTCAACCTCACGATCCTAAAGGGTGAAACGCTTTGCGTCGTCGGTGAAACAGGGTGCGGTAAATCCACACTGGCTCGCACGTTAATGGGCTTAACGCCCCCCACTTCGGGTGAGATTCACTATCTAAACGATAGAATTGATCATTTAGATGATAACCAGCGACTGTTGTACCGCCGTCGAATGCAAATGGTATTTCAAAACCCCTATGCTTCATTAAACCCAAGGATGACCGTTTACCAAACACTACGGGAAGCGATTTCATTTCATAATCCGCAAATGAAGCGACGCAACATCGACGAAAAAATTGAGGGTTTGCTGAATTCTGTCGGGCTGTATGCCGATGCGATGGATCGATATCCTCACGAGTTTTCCGGTGGGCAACGCCAACGGATTTCTCTCGCGAGAGCATTATCTGTGGAACCTGAGTTTATTGTCGCCGACGAGCCTCTGGCTGCACTGGATGTGTCCGTTCAGGCTCAGGTGTTAAACCTCATGATGGATAAACAAGAAGAACAGGACCTGACTTATTTATTTATCACGCACGATTTGGCCGTCGTAGAACACTTTGCCACACGCGTTGCTGTAATGTACCTCGGTAAAGTATGCGAGCTTGCCTCTAGAGAAACGTTATTTTCAGCCCCTAAACACCCTTATACCAAGGCGCTTCTCTCCGCCATCCCTCGATTGGATACAAATGCGCCTGAACTGATTAGGCTGAGCGGTGAAGTTCCAACTCCGATGGAAAAACCCATTGGCTGTGTTTTTCAAGCACGCTGTCCAGATGCAACACCCCGTTGCTTTTCTGAGCCTCCCATCATGAAAAAACAGAAAGACGGTTCAAGTATTGCGTGCCATGTACATGAAGAGGATCAAACTTCATGATCGTGACATCAACTAAACCGTCAATCGACGCAATAGATAAAAAGCGCACTAACACCTGTGTTTTGTCGCAAGGAGCCACCCTATGGAAATAAGATGGCTTGAAGATTACATTGCACTGGCAAAAACCCGACATTTTTCGAGAGCTGCGGACGAACAGAATGTAACTCAGCCTACCTTCAGTCGACGCATCAAACTTCTAGAAGAAGAAATGAAAGTCACACTGATAGACAGGAATACGCTGCCGCTGTCTCTGACGCCTGCTGGAGAAGTCTTCTTACAGAGCGCTGAGCTGATCACTCGACAAATTCGTGATACGAAAGAAAAGTGTCAGGAAATAAAGCAGCTGGAAGAGTCTCGCATTAGCTTTGTGACGACACAAACATTGTTTTTAAGTTTCTATAAAGAGTCGCTAGAGCCATTTTGTCATGACATCGACATCTCGATGGACGTCAATATGAAATCAAGCTCGTGGATTGGCATTGATTTCATCAATTCGATAAAAGACAAACAATCGGATTTAATGCTGTGTTTTTGGCATCCCGCCATCGACTTTTTTAGAGAAATTGATGAAGACCAATTTGACTATTTGGTTGTCGGTCGAGAGGCATTACTTCCAATCAGCGCAGCGGATTCAAACGGCGAAGCCAAATTTGAGCTACCCGGTTCTAAAAAACGCCCTCTTCCTTATATTGGCTATTATGAGAACTCATTCTTACACCCTGTGATCCAGCACCATCTGCAACGACAGCGAGACATGCCTCAGTTAGAAACACTCACTGAAAACTACAACTCTGTCAGTGTAAAAGCGTTAGTCAAAGAAGGGTACGGTATTGGCTGGATTCCAGCGAGTTTGCTCTCAGATACATTAACCTACGGCAAAGTCGCGCTGGCAGGCGATGAAAATTGGCACATTCCATTAGAACTCCGATTGTATCGAGACAAAAGTAATCAAAACAGCAACCTGCTGCATTTTTGGCAGCAACTAAAAGACTATTTAGATGTAAAAGGACGGCTTTAACGTCGTCTAATTTAGATAATCTGAGTACATTAATGTATGGCTCTGGTATGATGGCGCGATTGCTAACAACCTGAGTCAAAACATCGTGTCGAACTTCTCTCATTCCTTACCACTCGCTTTGCCCACCGAACTCACAAAACTTCTCGGAGATATGGGATTTAAAGGCTTCACCCCTGTTCAAGAACAGTGTTTGCCAGACATGCTGGAAGGAAAAGATGTTCTGGCTCAAGCCCAAACAGGAAGCGGTAAAACTCTCGCTTTTGCGATTGGCCTACTTCTTCGAATCAATCCTCGTTACTTCTCTACTCAAGCATTGATTATGTGCCCAACTCGTGAACTTGCCGATCAAGTATCAAAAGAGATTCGTCGAGTTGCCCGCTTCATGAACAACATCAAAGTTCTCACACTTTGTGGAGGAATGCCTTTTGGACCTCAAATTGGTTCCCTTGAGCACGGCGCACATATCGTTGTAGGCACACCGGGACGGTTGTTGGAGCATCTCAGAAAACGCACACTTTCACTGCAACATCTAAACACTCTGGTTTTAGATGAAGCTGACCGAATGTTAGACATGGGTTTTGTCGACAGTATTCGTGATGTTGTTTGTGAAACACCTAAAACACGTCAAACATTGCTCTTCAGTGCTACATATGGCGACAATATCGAAGAAATCAGTCGCGAGTTTCAAAACAACCCTATTCAGATCGAAATTGACATTGAGAGCGATTTAAAACCTGATATAAAACAGTTCTTCGCTCGCACTGGAAAAGCGCAAAAGTACGAGACCTTACTCGACTCGTTGGCTTATTTTGGCCCACGACAAGCAATCGTATTCTGTAATACCAAAGCAGACACTCAGGATGTTGCCGATTTTCTCAATGACCAAAGCGTTAGCACTGTCGCCATTCACGGTGATTTGGAACAAAAACAACGCGATCAAGTATTGGTTCGATTTTCAAATAAGAGTGCCTGCATCTTAGTGGCGACTGACGTGGCGGCTCGCGGCATCGACGTTAAGGAAATTGATCTGGTTGTAAACTTCGATACCACGCGTGATATCGATGTTCACACTCACCGCATAGGAAGAACAGGCCGAGCTGGGCATTCAGGGCAAGCGATTAGCTTTATTACAGACAAAGATGACTACAAGCTGAACGGCATTATTGAACGCTTTAACATTACACCTGAGTTCATTGATCTTCCGGAAACACCTTCGTCTTACTCTCTGGCTCCTGAAATGGCGACCATTGCTTTCGACGCAGGCCGAAAAAACAAACTTAGACCGGGTGATATTCTAGGCGCGTTAACGGCAGGATTGGGGTTAGAGAAAAGCGCTGTTGGTAAGATCGACATTTACGATTTTCAAGCCTACGTTGCGGTTCAAGCGAATCTGGCTAGAAAAATTGTGAAGTCTCTTTCTGACAAAAAGATTAAAGGCCGTACTATTAAGTCTCGCGTTTTACGATAAGTACAGCGGCACGCCAAACACGCATAAGCATGAAGCAGAGTGGTATGACAAAGACAATATTACGTTTGATGAGTTCACCAAGAGTGCAAAGCTTAGGGTTTTGTCTTGGTTTTCTCATCATCTCATTTGCCACTCTTTTGCCCGCTGATGAACTTCCTCCGGTTCCTGGAGGCGATAAGCTACATCATATCGTTGGTTTTGGTGGGTGGGCGCTGCTCTCTTGCTTCGGGCCGTTTAGGCGATTTCTCGCCTACGCCATGTTTATGATTCTTTGGGGCGGTATTATTGAGTTGATACAACCCTACGTAAATCGATATGGTGAATGGCTCGATTTCTTTGCCGACGGCGTTGGTGTGGTTTTAGTTCTCGCAATCACACTCCTAATTAAAAGCCTAAAGAAAAACACCCTCTGAACATCTATGGCATAGATACTGCTTAAGTTAATTTTAAGGAATATTTAACTTAGGAGCCTATCATGTCCTCATCAGAACTAATGCACACGCAGCTTCTCAGATCGTTGTTCGATGCTGCGCTGGATATTGCTCAGCCAAATAAATGTATATCTCGCCATCTCCCAACAAAAACCAGTGGTAAAACCATCGTAGTCGGTGCCGGCAAAGCATCCGCAGCCATGGCGAAAGCATTGGAAGAAAGCTGGGATGGGCCATTATCCGGCACGGTCGTCACACGATATGGTTATGCGGTTGAATGTGATCAAATAACCATACTTGAAGCCGCCCATCCAGTTCCTGATGAAAACGGTCTTATTGCTGCACAAGCCATTCTCGATGAGGTAAGCAATTTAAATGAAGACGATCAGGTCATTGTCCTTATTTCTGGTGGCGGCTCTGCACTGTTACCTTGCCCAGTTGACGGTTTATCTCTTAAAGAGAAGCAGGAAGTTAATCAGGCTCTTCTAAAGTGCGGTGCGAACATCGTTGAAATGAATACAGTGCGTCGTCACCTTTCTAAAATTAAAGGAGGACAACTGGCCGCGGCATGCTTTCCCGCCAAGGTAACGACGCTCTTAATTTCAGATGTTCCCGGCGATGATCTACCTTCTATTGCATCTGGTCCAACAGTGGGTGACACCACAACATGCGCCGATGCACTCGCCATCATTGACAAATACTCCATTCCTATCTCTGAGACAGTAAGAGAGAATTTATTATCAGGAAAATATGAAACCATTCATCCAACGGATCAAAAATTAGAACGTTGCGAAACGCAATTAATCGCGACACCGCAACTGGCACTTGAAGCCGCTGCGAAACGAGCGAAGAGTTTAGGAATTAAGAGCTTAATTTTAGGTGACAGTATAGAAGGGGAAGCCAGAGAAGTCGGTAAAGTTATGGCAGGAATAGCCAAACAAGTCCGCATATTTGGTCAACCGATTGAACCACCATGTGTGTTACTTTCGGGCGGTGAAACGACCGTCACACTTAAAGGAAACGGGGTTGGAGGCCGTAACGTGGAATACTTATTATCGTTAGCCATTCAATTAGCGGGCGAAAAAGGGATTTCAGCCATCGCCTGTGATACTGACGGTGTAGACGGAGCAGCCGAACTGGCGGGTGCGCTCATGACAGATAAAACACTTGAGTTAGCGAAACAGAAGTCACTGAAACCAAGTGCGTATTTAGACAACAATGACGCACACACCTTTTTCACTAAATTAGATTTTTCAATCGATACGGGGCCGACTCTCACCAACGTGAATGACTTTAGAGCCATATTTATTGATAAATAGGTGCGTACGCCCCCAATAACTCGATCATTTTAAATCAGCTTTCAGAGCATTCTATATAACGATCTTCACATAAATCTTTGTAGAATAGCTCTGCTCTAAGCGGACGAGAAAAGAGGAATCCTTGGAAAAAATGACAACCTAACTGCTCTAAACACTGCTTTTCAGCTGCACTGCTGACACCTTCTGCAATTACTCTCATATTCAACTTCTGCCCAGTTGCAATAATAACTTCAACAATAGAAGCGTCATCAGACCCTTTAAGTAAATTTGAAACAAAAGATCGATCTATTTTCAATACATCCAGTGGCAGGTGACTCAAGTATTTTAACGACGAATATCCCGTACCAAAATCATCAATTGCAAACGTAATGCCGTACTCTTTTAAGAGCGCCATTTTCTTTGATGCAATATCAAAACTGCTGACGAGCATATTTTCCGTTATCTCCAATTCCAGCATGGAACCGCTTATTTCATGTTTCTTGAGTATCTCAACGACATCTTGAACAAAGCTTCCATCAACAAACTGAGAAGGACTAACATTAATGGATACCCTTTGGAATTGCTCAGGCAACCCTTCAACCTGCCAATGTCTTAGCAGCCTACACGCCTCTTCGATAACCCAAAGTCCAATCGCAGACATCTGGCCACTCTCTTCAGCAACTGACAAAAAGTCATTGGGATAAATCAAGCCTTTTACAGGATGCCGCCATCTAATTAGCGCCTCGGCTCCAACAGTACAACCGAGCGAGTCTATTTGCGGCTGGAACCACAGCTCAAGTTCCTCGTTAGCCAATGCGACATGAAGCCCTTCTTCGATAGAAAGGCGTTGCGTGGCCACTCGCTGCATCTCGTGATCATAAAATTGATAATTATTTTTACCAGATGCCTTTACTCGATACAGTGCTGTGTCTGCACGCCGAATAATATCCAAACAGTCTCCGCCCTTCTGCGGAAAGATTGCAATTCCGATACTAACAGTACAGTGCAAAACATTGCCTTCGATATTCATCGGCTCAGCCAAACGCTTCAACAGTGACGCTGCAACCGTTTTTGCCATCAGCGAGCAGGACTCTCGTCCGTCACCCATCTCGGGCAACAAGATAACGAACTCATCACCACCAAATCGTGAACAGACTGCATGTTTAGGAATCACTTCTGATGCACGTTGGCCGATTTCACACAACAGCAAATCACCAATTGAATGCCCTAATGAGTCATTGATCGTCTTAAAGCGATCAATGTCAAAATACATTACCGCACCAAATGTTTTGCTAACGGTATGCTTATCTATTTCACGTGTAAGAATTTCAACTAATGAACGTCTATTGGGCAACTGCGTCAGGGGATCAAAATACGCAAGTTTATGCATTTGCGCTTCAGCTTCATCCCTTTCTCTCCACGCATCTTTAAAACACTGAATCAGATGACCCAGTTCATCATCTCGATCATAGGGATCATTTTGTATATGATTTCGTGCGCTAAATGTCTCGACCCAACGAGAAATATCCGCAATGGGTTTCGACAACCCGCGATAAAGTACAACAAGCAGAACCAAGGTAAGTACAGAGGTAGATAATAACCCAGTAAATGCCGTGGTTATTGCTCTTCGGGCAAACCCTTCGACGACAAAACCAACATCAACCCAAACATCCACCTTCCCCCTCATATCAGGGCTTTTATTCAGTGTGAGCGGCACAATAAAATGATCAGGTATATTGAGCTTCTCGTAGAAGTACTGGACAAACCAAACATGTACTTCAGGTTCACTTCGGACACTTAGCGCGAGAGTGTCACCGAAGTCATCAATAATAGAGGCTTTATAAAAACGACGATCGGAAACAAGCGAATTAGACACATTCTGCGCTACTTCCTCATCTAAATTGTATACGGCGGTCGCCGCTGCCTCTGAATGAAAATCAATGACCTTCTCTATTTCACTAATTTGACGGCCACGCTCATCCGACAAATCGAGATACACCTGAATCAGAGACGAAACAAACCCGATAGACAAAGACAATAATAAAATGTACTTCGCATGTCGAATTGCAAGATGTTGTTTAATGCTCATATCCTTGACTACAACCTAATTCAGATAGCGAGATCGAATAGAAGAATACACTCCATTTGCTTTTAATCTACTCAATCCTTGATCGAATACCGTGACCAGCTCCTTACTGTTCGTAAAAGGTTTACTAATACACAAATGCAAATCTGTTGCAGTCGAATCAACAAAAGGAGTAAACGTTAATTGATCGCGAACGCCCATGAGTTTCGATTGGTATTTCGTGGTTTCACTGCCATTGAAAAAAACATCAACATCTCGGTAAAGTATACTCGTTATGCCATTTTCAATATTTTTTGTGGTGTGAAACGGTACGCCATTTTTTTTAAGATTATTCAAGACGCCCCACCCTTCCACTCCTACGACCTTATACTTGGCAAGATCACTTACTTGTGACACATTGCCAATGTGCTTGTCTGTCGCGCTGATTGCCGCCTGATTAATTTGGCTTATGGGATCACTAAACAACATATATTCGATTCGATCTTTACGTTTAGAACAGCTTATCGTGCCTGCAATTAAGCCTTTTTTCATTGACTTAATTATTCGCTTCCAAGGCATGACTTTGACAGTGGCGGATATGTTCATTTCACGAAATGCCGCTCGAACGATATCGACATCCATACCAGAAGTTGCTCCGTGCTTATCAGACTCTATTAAATATGGCGGGTAATCTACAATGTAAAAAGTAACTAACGAGGGCGTGCCTGCGAACGAAATCGACGAGCAAAAACAGATCAAAACCCATTGAACGGCTATCGCGAAGTTTTTCATAGGTAGTCCTTTTCAATATTCGATAACTTTAGAAAAACCCTATATCGAATAAGGTTTAGTTTAATCTTTGTGCATCACCAAAATCTATACAAAATAAAAACAAAACACCTAAGAGAAACATTACGATACATAAACAACATCCATGTTAGTTTATGTAACAATTATTTCGATATAAGAGTCAAAGTATCGTCACTGGCCGCACATAAAACACCCTTTTTATCCTAATTGCGTCACCACCCTCGTCATATAAGGAAATAAAATTGACAATATATAACCGATCGGTCAAAGTTTTATTAATATTTCTCATAGGTTCTTGCATGAGAATTGCTTAATGAACTGTAAACCAAACTTTACTGCGCCCATTCTTGCTATTCACATACACTTTAAAGCACTGATTGGCGACATAATTGATGGCTAGGAGTAGCGTCGTGATTCAGTTTTTACTCAACCAAGAACTAAAACAAGAAACACAGTTAGACCCCAATATGACTGTGCTAACCTATCTAAGACAACACCTTAGAAAAACAGGCACAAAAGAAGGCTGTGCATCTGGAGACTGTGGAGCATGCAGCGTTGTTTTAGCAGACGTTGTCCACGGTAAATTACGATACCGCTCAATAAATGCCTGCTTAACCTTTGTCAGTGCTCTTCACGGAAAACAACTCATTACCGTCGAAGATCTACAAAACCAAGGTAAATTACACACTGCGCAACAAGCAATGGCAGATTGTCATGGATCTCAATGTGGCTTTTGCACTCCAGGCTTTGTGATGTCTCTTTTTGCCTTGCAAAAAAATGTAAAAGACAAAGAAGAAGACGCTGCAGGAAGTGCAGAAATTCAAGAAGCTCTCGCGGGGAACCTCTGTCGGTGCACTGGATACCGCCCTATTATAGAAGCCGCTCAACAGACCATCAGCGACCGCACCTCTGATCAATTTGACGCTCAAGAAAATGCTACTATTGCTCGCTTACAGACTATCTCAAAAACAGCACCAGCCCTTTTGACGGACAATGGCAATACGGTTTACATACCGACTAAGGTAGAACACGTCACTGAATATCTAAGCGTTCATCCGAACGCTAGGTTACTCGCTGGAGGAACAGACCTCGCCCTTGAGGTGACGCAATTCCATCGTTCTATTGAATCCCTCATCTATTTGGGCAACGTTTCAGAGTTAAGTCATATTGACGACACCTCAGACACGAATGAAATTACGCTTGGTGCAGCAGCACCTTTGTCAGATTGCTACTCAGTACTCGCTCGATATTTCCCAGATTTTGGTGAGCTTCTACATAGGTTTGCTTCACTGCAGATTCGAAATCAAGGCACGTTGGGGGGCAACATTGGCAATGCTTCACCCATTGGTGATTCACCGCCTCTTTTAATCGCTCTCGGTGCATCAGTGATTCTTCGAAGCAGACAAGGCTCACGTCGTTTAGCGCTTGAAGATTTTTTTATCGATTACAAACAAACGGCATTGGCGGAAAGTGAGTTTATTGAAAAGATCATTATTCCAAAACCCACATCCGAAACTTCGTTTAAAGCCTACAAAGTGTCGAAACGGCTAGACGACGATATCTCCGCTGTTTGCGCGGCCATTAATGTCGAAATCACAAATACAAAAGTGACTAAAGCGATACTCGCATTTGGGGGGATGGCAGCGATTCCAAAACGCGCCACGCAAGCGGAAGCCAGCTTGTTAGGGCAAGAGTGGAATTCAAACACCATTGAAAAAGCGTGCGAAGCGTTGGCAACCGATTTCAGTCCACTGTCCGATTTTAGGGCGAGCCATCAATACCGCACTCTCATTTCTCAGAATCTGTTACGAAAATATTTTATTGAACGTTCATCAGAACAAGACGCACAACCTCAATTCTACGACGCGACGCGAGTAACTGCCCATGTCTAATCATTCTTCTCCAACACTCAGCCAAGTGGAACTAGAAGCTCAATTTAAAGGTGAATTAAAAACCGGAGTTGGGCGTGGAATAAAACATGAAAGCGGTGACAAACACGTCAGTGGCGAAGCCCTCTATATAGACGATAAGCTGGAGTTCCCGAATCAACTCCATTTGAGCGTACATACGAGCACTGAAGCGCACGCAAAGATCCTCGACATTGACACCTCTGATTGCTTTAACGTCCCTGGGGTCGTTTCTGTCTTTACAGCAAAAGATGTTCCGGGAGAACTTGACGTGGGTCCAGTACTTGCTGGAGACCCTTTATTAGCAGACGATGTAGTCGAATATTTTGGTCAGCCTATTGTCGCAATAGCGGCCACCTCACACGAAGCAGCCACACTTGCTTCACATAAAGTTAAAGTTGTATACGAGCCGCTTGTCGCTATATTGGACGTGAAAGAAGCTCTGGAAAAACAGCATTTCGTTCAAGACAGCCATCAGCTTGTTATTGGTAATAGCGACGCGGCGCTAGAAAAAGCCAAATATCGCCTAAAAGGCGAGCTGAACATCGGCGGGCAAGAGCATTTTTATTTAGAAACACAAGTTGCCTCGGTGTTACCAACCGAAGATGGCGGAATGATTGTTTACAGCTCCACTCAAAACCCCACAGAAGTTCAAAAGCTTGTAGGATCTGTTCTCGGCGTTCCCATGAATAATGTTCTCGTCGATATGCGCCGTATGGGTGGTGGATTTGGTGGCAAAGAAACTCAAGCAGCTCCCATAGCATGTTTATGTGCAGTAGCAGCCCAGTTAACGAAGCGTCCGACTAAAATGCGCCTACCTCGCGCACTGGACATGTCGATGACAGGTAAACGCCACCCTTTTTATGTTCGATATGATGTCGGATATGACGATGAGGGTCGAATTACAGCCATGAATATGGATCTCGCTGGGAACTGCGGCTATTCGCCAGATTTATCGGGATCTATTGTTGATCGGGCAATGTTTCATGCCGACAACGCTTACTTTATTGAGCACGCCACTATCACGGGGTATCGCTGTAAAACCAATATTGCTTCCAATACCGCTTATCGAGGGTTTGGCGGTCCACAAGGTATGGTTCCAACTGAAGACATCCTTGACAGGATTGCACGTAAACTCGGTAAAGACCCTTTAGACATACGTAAACTAAACTATTACGGTAAAGGCACTCGCAATATAACGCCTTACCATCAAACAATAGAGCACAATATTCTTCCTGAAATCACCGAAGAATTAATCGAAAGCAGCGATTACTATACGCGACGTGCTGAGGTGCGCGACTTCAATACAAAAAGCCCGTATCTAAAAAAAGGGATTGCCTTTACGCCTGTTAAATTCGGCATATCCTTTACCAATTCATTTTTAAATCAAGCTGGCGCGTTAATTCATGTTTATTCGGACGGCAGCATTCATCTAAATCACGGCGGCACAGAAATGGGCCAAGGCTTGAACACTAAGATCCAGCAGATCGTGGCTGAAGTATTTCAAGTTGAAGTCGGTACGATTCAGATTACTGCGACCAATACTGAAAAAGTACCGAACACCTCGCCTACCGCCGCCTCCTCAGGAACAGACTTAAACGGTAAAGCGGCACAAAATGCGGCACTAACTATAAAGCAACGCTTAATCGATTTACTCTGTGCAAAGTTTTCTGTTTTGGAAAGCGACATCGAGTTCAAAAATGGCCAAGTAAAAGCAGGCCAAACCTTTATGTCTTTCAAAGAATTAATTGAACTTGCCTACGTCAGTCAGGTATCTCTTTCTTCAACCGGCTACTACAAAACACCTAAGATCTATTATGATCGGGACAAAGCCGCTGGAAGACCCTTCTACTATTTCTCTTACGGATTGGCATGTTGCGAAGTATTAGTAGATACCTTAACAGGAGAATATAAGTTCACTCGCACAGACATTTTGCACGATGTTGGCGCTACGTTGAACCCGGCAATCGACATCGGGCAAATTGAAGGCGGCTTTATTCAAGGTTTGGGTTGGTTAACCACAGAAGAACTTGTTTGGAATAACAAAGGAAGACTGATGACCAATGGCCCAGCAAGTTATAAAATCCCTGCCATTGCCGACATGCCATCAGATTTTCGCGTCAATTTGGTTGAGAGTAGAAAAAACCCAGAAGACACCGTTTACCACTCCAAAGCTGTGGGTGAACCTCCATTTATGTTGGGAATCGCAGCTTGGTGTGCAATAAAAGACGCGGTCGCCTCGATTGGGGATTATAAAATCCATCCAAATATTGACGCGCCAGCGACGCCTGAACGCGTTCTAATGGGAATAGAACAACTCAAGCGCGAAATGGCTAACTAAGGCCTTGCCCGCTATGAGACATAAACAGATACATTTAAAGAGATACATTAAAAGAGAGTACAATGACAATTAAAGCATGGCGCTCGTCCATCATTCATTGCATCGCAGATCCTTCAAAAGTCGGCAATGATAACGCTTATGAGTATTTCGAAGACGGAATTATCGTCGTTGAGAATGGCATCATTACACAGCTTGGTCACGCTCATGACCTTATTGCAACATTAGCACCCAATGTCCAAGTCGAAGAACACCCTGATGGATTGATCCTGCCTGGGTTAATCGACACCCATATTCATTACCCACAAACCGATATGATCGCCGCATACGGCGAACAGCTTCTTGAATGGCTTAATAAATATACGTTCCCAGAGGAAAGCAAATTCAAAGACAAGGCGCATGCTAAAGATGTGGCTGAGCGTTTTACTCAAGAACTGTTGAAAAATGGCACAACCACAGCGCTTGTATTTGGAACCGTGCATAAAGAGTCGGTCGATGCATTCTTTGAAACCGTAGAAACACAGAACCTTCGTATGATCTGCGGCAAAGTCATGATGGACAGAAATGCACCAGATTACCTAACAGACACACCGCAAAGCAGCTACGAAGACAGCAAAGAGCTTATTGAGCGATGGCATGAAAAAGGTCGTCTGCATTACGCCGTAACACCGCGTTTTGCTCCCACCAGCACACCGGAACAACTGCACCAAGCCGGCAAACTGCTTAAAGAATTTGATCGCTTATACTTACACACACATTTATCGGAAAACGTGAACGAATGCGAATGGGTTCAATCACTGTTTCCAGAGAGCGAAAACTACCTTGATGTGTACGACAAACATCAACTGTTAAGCGAACGCTCTGTTTTTGCTCACGGCATTCACCTGTGTGACAGCGAATACCACAGGCTACATGACACTGGTTCTGCTATCTCGTTCTGCCCAACGTCTAATCTATTCATTGGTAGCGGCTTATTTAAACTCGATAAAGCCGAAGAACATAACGTTAACGTAGGTCTCGGAACCGACGTTGGCGGCGGCACCAGCTTTTCATTGTTAACAACCTTGAGCGAAGCGTACAAGGTGACTCAATTACAAGGAAAGAACCTCAGCCCGATCAAATCCCTCTATCTTGCGACATTAGGTGGCGCTGAAGCGCTCAGATTGGAAGAAAAGATCGGTAATCTAAAACCAACGACTGAAGCCGATTTCATCATTCTAGACAAACAAGCGACTCCCCTTATCGCTAAACGGTTAGCAAACACACACAACATAGAAGACCTGCTGTTTGTTCTAATGACGATAGGTGACGACAGAGTAATAAAAGAAACGTATTCAATGGGTGAAAAAGTCTATTCAAAGCCCACAACATAAATCTATTCAATAAATCTTTGCTCGATCAAAAAACCTGTTGGGTTTAGGTGTCTGCGGCATCTAAACCCAATCATGCCGTCTAAGTTGTTGCCATTAATTTTTTACAATCAGTTCCGAATTTGGCTAGTCCGCCGATAAAACCCAGATATAATGCAAAGCGTATTTCTATTTGAGAGCACGCTATGATAGATGCCAATGTATGTCGTAAGGCAAGGTTATCGAAAGACCCAAGGTTCGATGGTAAGTTCTTTACTGCGGTTAAAACCACAGGAATATACTGCCGAACAGTTTGTCCTGTGCGTGCTCCAAAAGAAGAGAATGTCATATATTTCTCCAATGCCATCTTAGCCGCGCATGCCGGTTATCGTCCTTGCCTTCGCTGTCGTCCAGACAGTGCGCCTAGCTCTCCCGCGTGGAAAGGGGTGGGTGCCACACTAGAACGCGCCATCAAGCTCATTGACGAAGGCTATATTCAGGACCATTCCTTACCTCAATTGGCTACTAGGCTTGGAGTGACTGACCGATACCTTCGCAAACTGTTTGATCAACACATTGGCGTTTCGCCCAAGCGCTATGCTCTTTACCAGCAGTGTTTGTTTGCAAAAAAACTATTGCACCAAACTCAACTTCCTATTTCGCAAATAGCCCTTGCAAGCGGATTTAACAGTATACGCCGCTTTAATGATTGCTTTAAAACCCAGCTCAGTTTATCGCCCACCCAAGTACGAGCAGAAAAAAACAAAAGCACCTCTACGATCCGCCTAACTCTGTCTTATCGACCGCCTTTTAACTGGCCTCATCTTATCCAGTTTCTTAAGAAGCGTATGATAGAAAACATGGAATGGTGCAATGAAAACAGTTATGGAAGGAGCTTTAATGGGTACGGAGCATCGGGGCACTTTACTCTTCACCATCAAGAGAGCACCCACCAATTTCAGGTTGACATAGAGTTAGATGACATCCGCGCGTTGAAAGCCGTCGTCAACAACATTCGGCGTATATTTGATCTAGATTGCGATCTCAGCGCCATTGAATCTGATTTATCCAGCGCTTTAGGAAGCAACCTAGAACTTACATCAGGGATTCGACTTCCCGGTATATGGAGCCTTTACGAAGCGGGCATTCGAGCCATTCTAGGCCAGCAAATCTCCATAACCGCCGCCAAAGATTTAGTTTCGCAACTGGTGGATACACTAGGAGATGAGTTCAAAACTGAAAGCGCAAACCATTTTGAAACAATCAAACTCTTCCCCTCGCCTGCGGCTGTCTCTCAAAGCGACTTAGCCTTTCTTAAAATTCCGCAATCCAGAAAGAACACACTAATTGAGTTCAGTCATTATTACCTCAACGCGGTCTCTCCCGACGACACTGAAGCTTGGAAGTCCATCAAGGGAATTGGCGACTGGACAATACAATACGCCCGTTTAAGAGGACTAAGTGATCCCAACATCCTTCTAGTAGGAGATTTAGGAATCAAAAAAGCCATAAAACAATCCGAGATAAACTTTGATGCCAATACAGCATCACCATGGAATAGCTATTTAACGTTTCAGCTTTGGAGCAAACTGACATGATTTACAACGATTACTTTGAAAGCCCCTTAGGGAAGATCGAAATAAAAGCATCCGAAGAAGGTATCACACAAGTTATATTCTGCGGTGAGCAAACAACTGAGGTCATTTCGAGTCCGGTTATAAGGGAGTGCCAACAACAATTGGACGCTTACTTTTCCAGACAGCTGAAACATTTCACCTTGCCATTAGACATGCAAGGAACCGATTTTCAGAAACGAGTTTGGCAGATACTCACCCATATTCCGTTTGGAAAAACACTAAGTTATATGGACATCGCCGAGCAGCTAAACAACCCTAAAGCCGTTCGCGCTGTGGGCGGAGCGAACGGACGAAACCCAATTAGCCTGCTCGTCCCTTGCCATCGAGTCATTGGAAAAAAAGGAACACTAACAGGCTATGCGGGTGGTGTTGCTCGCAAGCAATGGCTTCTAGAGCACGAAGGCATCACAGTAAACGATAAAAGTGACAACAAAGAAAAGCTGAACGAAGCGATCCATCGCCGACAGGACAAGACGCAGTTTCTGGATTAAAGGCACAGTTTCTGGACTAAACACATGAGAGACTCATAAATTTAGTGTCGTGCGTAACTAGCCGATTTCGAAGGATGCCACACCAAAAAAACGCTCAAATGGCAATGGAGGGAAATCCCCCGTATACATTCGGGCCGTCTCAAACGACGGCTGCATATTGTAACGCTCTGCCAAGGACAAAGCAGATTCATTGATCTCGGGCACGTCGAGAAAAATTCGATCTTCTTTCGTTGTATGGGCTTTCAAAGATAAAAAAAGCGTTTCTGCTAACTCAGGAGTATTGCCGTATAAAGGCCCAATCTTATAGCCGTTACGGCATTTTCGAATCACTCCCATTGCCACTAGCTCATTGTCTTCAACAATACCCAAAGCCTCAGCATCGGTTTGTTGTATCCATAATTGGCTAAATTCAGCACGCGCCGCTGGAAAGAACGGACTCTCATAGGCCTGAACCGTATCAAATGGAACATCCTCTAATCTAACAAGCCCTGAAATTCTAGGAGGGTCTATAGAGTCGACACCGCCCTCACCTTCAAATCGAATATTGCTGTACGCAAACTTAAAACCGAATTTTTTATAGTTCTCTTGCTGAGCAAGCACACCGTCCAAACCGATGTTGCAGCCCTCTAGATAACGAAGCCCAGCCTTCCAAAGCTGAATTCCATAGCCTTGACCTCGATATTCAGGCTTAACGATATAAAAACCAAGAAAACCAAACGAATCGTTATACTTAACCACCGAAATACAGCCAATGGGTTCGTCCCCAAGGTACCCCATCAAAAAGCCACTAGGGTCGGCAGCATAATAAAGCGTTGCATCATGTAACCCTGGGTTCCAACCTTCAAATGCCGCCCATTCAACAGCGAGGTGAAGGTCTGCTGCTGTCATCGTTTTGATCGAGAAATTTTTATTAGACATGAGATCCTTCGCCTTATTGTGTAACTTTCCGTCGAGTTTAATTGAGCCAGTTTTTAAAGGCACTCAATTTCTTTACCATTACCTTATACCGATACGACTAAGGTCTTCCAAGCTACGATCGAACCGTCTTCAAGCTGCATTGTTTCCATCTCATAGGTTTTGTCATCGCTATCTGGAAATATACGGTCAGAGTCATTGCTTGTATCGGGCGTACCACGCTCTAAATACAATGGTGCTTGTGTCGTGATCGATTTTACTAACGCATCATCAAAGGACACTTGCGTGGTATAAGATCGTCCGTTCTTTGTGACGGTCATATGAATGTGTACGGCGCGACCGGGATACCAGCCAGGGAAGCAGGTTTCAAAGTAAGCAGTACCTTGCTCATTTGTCGGTTGTATTCCACGAAACCATTTGTGCTTAACGTACTCTTTATTTCCGCCTGAACAGAACCTCTCTGACCTCATGCCGTCCCCACTGTAGATACCATTCGCATCACAATGCCAAATATCAACATCGACGTTACTTAGTGGCTGACAGTCAATATCAACGACCTGAAAATAAAGCCGCACAGGTACGCCATCCTGCCCTCCTGAGATATCTTGCCGTACAGGACTCGTTGAATAACAAGGTCCTTCTGTCAATTTCGGTGTCAACGCACATAAACGGTTCGCGGCCAATTCTAAAAACGGTTTAGGGTACGAACTAGGTTGCAGCGAAGCCGTGCCTCCAGTCAGCCACTTCGCCCCGTAACGTTTGGTCTGTATAGCATCAAAGAGATCCGACTCGTCTCCGCTCATAAAGGAAAAAAATGAACCCGATGAGCCTTTGCAGCCTTGAATAGCGGCTACCGATACGCCAGCAAGACAACCTGCTGTCCACTTAAAGATACGTCGTCGAGAAATTGTTTTTGACATGCTGCCCCGTTTTTTAACGTTCACTAGTAAAGATCTGATGTTCTATCTAATAGTAGTATAAGCAGTCAAAGCGTAGAGCCAAAATTAGAAAGAGGCCTGTACCAGCCTGCGTTAGAAATATTAGCACTTCCCAAAAGGAATAATCCTTGCTTAAATTATTTTATCCCCTCTGAAGAGCGTTACGTAAAATGAAGACCCCTCTCACTACGGAAAACTTTTTACTTGCTGCAAAACAATCCGAAATTAACGCCTTAAAACGTTTAATGTTGAGTAGTAAATTAGTCATTCGTGTCACGGAATTGATCCATGAACTGCAAAAAGAACGCGGATTATCCAACTCCTTCTTAGTGTCTGAAGGCAAACGTTTCGTTAAAGAGCGAGCCGCAGAGATGAGCATGACGCAATCTGCAAACGATGCCTTTGTCGAATCTTTAGAATTGCTTGAGCTGAAAAACTGCGGTTCTTCAACCATTCGCCTATACAGCAGCATCGCATTTGTTCTTCACCAATTAGACGATTTATCATCGTTTCGCGAGCAGGTTTCTAAGCAGCAAATAAGCACGTCGGAGAACACACGTTATTTTAATCGTCTTATCGCAGGGCTACTGTCTGTTATCTTTGAAGCAGCAGACATTTCTAACGATCCTGACATCACTCGCGCGCTTGTAGGGTTATTTAACTTCGTTCAAGGAAAAGAGTACGCGGGGCAAGAACGAGCATGGGGTGTAATTGGCTTTACCGCAGGAGAATTTAACACGACGATAAGGGATCAAATCCACGCTTTGCAGGAAGCGCAGCAAAAATGCTTTACGATCTTTAGCGAGTTTTCAAAATCCGTCCCCAACGCACTTTGGAGACAACTGGATGAAACCGAAGCAACCGTAGAGTTGGGACGGATGCGCCAGCTTATTTCGCGCCTCAAACCAGAAGACAATTTGCCTACATCAATCTGTGAGGTGTGGTATCAGGCATCCACCGTTCGGATTGATGATATGCAAAATATCGTCAAACAAATGACCGAAGATCTCCTCGAACTGAGTCAGAATAAGATCACACTTGCGGAAGAAGAGCTGCGCCTTCATAAAGAACAACTCGTTACACTTGCGGATTACGAAGAACCCCCCATGTCACCGCTTACCGCGATGGATGAGAATGAAGTTAATACAACTGTGAACATTTCTCAGGGTGTCAATATTAAGTTGGCTCATTCCCTGTATGATCTGGTGCAACGACAAGCTACTCACTTACAAAAAGTCAGTGAAGAACTAACCGCAGCAAAACAAACATTGAACGAGCGCAAGCTAATTGAAAAAGCCAAAGGCATTCTAATGAGTTCTCAAAATGTCAATGAAGAACAGGCCTATAAACAACTTCGTCAAGCCGCGATGGATGGCAACAAACGCATTATTGATATAGCGGAAAATATTATTAGTGTTGCTAGTATGCTTCGTGGGCACGTCTAAAGAAATGAGATGAGCTCCTTAACTTTAAATAAATATAAGTCGATTCAGAACAGTGCGAATAACCAGAACAACTACGAATACAGTGCCCTATCACATGGCAATAAATAAGACATAGACTGATGGGCTATGGGTACAAGCGCACTATGCCGCTTTTTCCTTCCATATCCCCAACAATCCAGATTTTTTCAAAGGGGTGATGATACGGAACAGAGATATGGTGCTCTAATGCTTTGATGTCCAACCGTGTCCAGCTTGGGTGAGCATTGCGAATGACCAACCAGACACGTTTTGTCTGATAGCATTTTTCAGATTTGTTATCCAAAATTCGGTTAAGTGCTTTCAATAAACGGTGGTCTGGCTCTTTCTCTAGGTTGCGAAGAAAATCCCGTGTTTTATCGGTAAGGTTACGTCCTAAAATGGACATGGCTTCTGCCTCACTTCCATAAAGGTGCGCTATCTCTAAATCAAGGCGCTCACCTTCAAATACACAAGAAACATCAGGCCTAATGGGTTGATTATGCCAAATGTGTCGAATTTTCTTACCGGTATTACGCTCATACCAACGCATAAAGAGTCGCGCCGCATGATGCTCCAGCTCCAGCTTTTCCTCAACTGTGTTCTGCACAACGTCACTCCGCAGTCCATCCTCAACATAAGGTTAGCAACAATTACACTAACTTTCCGAGAATTTGAGTTTGTGTAGTTTCTCATTTAATCCTCATAGTCTTCGTTTTAGAAATGCAAAGGGATCTATAATGGCACTTCAACAAAACGTGCGTTAGATCACAACTTGCGCCACTTTCCTTACAGTGGAGTCACAATGAAAGAAAACCAAAGCACTTTAGCGTCCGGAATGGGATCTAAAGAGTTCACACTATTCGTCGCATTATTGATGTCGATTGTCGCAATCTCAATCGACGCCTTGCTGCCTGCTCTCGGCGTCATCGGTGGTGACATGCAAGCCGAACATGCTAACCAAGCACAATTGCTCATCAGTATGATATTTTTAGGCATGGCATCTGGGCAACTCATCGCCGGCCCCTTGTCTGACGCACTGGGAAGAAAGCCCATATTGTTTATTGGTTTTTCTTTATACCTTATAGGTTCGGTGGTCTGCTTTTTTGCTAACGACATTCAAGGTCTGCTGTTGGGTCGATTTATTCAAGGCCTTGGCGTATCGGGTCCCTATATCGCTGCAATGTCACTTGTACGTGACGCATACAAAGGCATACAAATGGCAAAAACCATGTCGATTGTGATGCTCATCTTTGTGATGGTTCCTGCTATTGCGCCTTCTTTGGGACAACTAATAATGGCAATCGCAGACTGGAAAGCCATTTTTGAAATGTACTTTGTATACGCTGTGTTGTTACTTCTATGGATTACATTTCGCCTTAAAGAAACTCTCCCGAAAGAAAAGCGCATTAAACTGAGCTTAAAAGGCTTTGGCTTCGCCTTTAAAGAAGTCATTAGCCACAGAATCACGATCTCATACACATTATGCATGGGTTTGTTTTTCGGTAGCTTTATCGGATATTTAAACTCGTCTCAGCAGATTTTTCAGGATCAATTTAAAGTAGGCGAAGCATTCAGTCTCTACTTCGGCGCCCTCGCCTTGGTTCTCGGTGTTGCCTCAATGGTGAATGCAAAGATCGTAGGAAAATATGGAATGCAAGCCATCGTCATCCGTGCCATTTCTTCCATAGTCATAATTTCAGCACTGTTCTTGGCATTACATGGCCTAGTTGAAATTCAGTTCTGGATGTTTATGGTCTTCGCAGCGTGCCTATTTTTCTGTTTTGGATTGCTGTTCGGCAACACCAATGCGCTAGCTATGGAACCAATGGGTCACATCGCTGGCATCGCATCTGCGGTTATTGGGTGTGTCTCTTCGTTGATGTCCATGAGCTTGGGAACGCTGATTGGGCAAATGTACGACAACTCGCTCATTCCTCTGTGTGTTGGGTTCTCGTGTTTAGGTAGCCTAGCTTTGTGCTTGGTTATTTGGGCAGAGAAAGGCCGTAAAAAAGACACAGACTTGGATGCGGTCGCTGTTTAAACTAGCAGCAATCAGCACCACGTAAGGATAAAGTTAAAAAGCCCGTTTTAATGACTAATACGGGTTTTTTTCTATCTGGTGTTTAGGTGAGGCTCAGTATTTATAATCCGCTTTCGTCGCCCCAACGGGTTTTTATTTGTTTAACTTCAGGCAAAATCTCGAAAAACAAATTAACGAATCTAGGATCAAAATGAGATCCTGAATCTCGCTCAATAACCTCTAACGCCTGCTCAATCGTCCAGGCTTCTTTGTACGGACGCTCCATCGTTAATGCATCAAAGACATCGGCGATGGCTACAATTCGCGCTGATTCAGGAATTTCTCCCCCTTTTAAACCTTGCGGATAACCACTCCCATCCCATTTTTCATGATGTCCAAGCGCGATTTCAGCCGCCATTGCAAAAACAGGATTATCTCCTTTCTTCAAAATGTCATGGCCAATCTGAGAGTGCTTTTTCATGGTGACCCACTCCTCATCCGTTAGCTTTCGTGGCGCTTTTAGAATGCCATCTGGAATGCCAATTTTCCCAGTGTCATGCATCGTCGCAGCTAATTCAAGCAACCTTATACGTTCCTCACTCCAGCCAGATGCTCGCGCTAAAGCACCCGAATAAACCGCCATTCTCCAGATGTGCACGCCCGTATCACTGTCATTATAATGCCCGGCTTCTCCCAACATTGTAATCGATGATTTTACGAGTTGTTCAAGTGCATCAACTTGGACCAAAGATAAATGAGTTTTAACCCGCCTCTGAACAATGGCTCCTGAAAATGGTTTCAATATATAATCAACCGCGCCCATATCAAAACCTTTGGCTTCGTCTTCCTGCTCACCCATAGCCGTAACAAAAATAATGGGAATATGCATCGTTTCGGGGGACGCTTTTAAGGCAGCTGAAACTTCATAACCACTCATACCCGGCATCATGATATCCAGCAAAATAAGATCAGGTTTATGCGTATGAGCAGCTTCAATTGCTTTTAAACCGTCCGTCGAAAACATAAGCTGATATTCATCCTTTAGAATTTGCCGGAGTAGCTTTAGATTGTTTGGCTCGTCATCAACAATTAACAACTTGTGTTTATTTTTCACGGTTTAGTCCTTTGAATCTATCTCTACTTTATCCGCTAGTTCTAATGCTCTCGCTCTAGCCAAATCAAACTCAAAATTCTCAATTTGTTGGATAATAGGGTTAAGATCTTGTTTATCGACATAGCTTTCTAGCTTAGAGAGGACACCCTCTACTTCATCAGGGTTTAACGTATCTATTTTCTCAACAAGCAACTGCAATAGAGACTTAATTTTTTCGGGATTAAACGCCTGCTTGATTTTACTATTCTGGCTTTCTGGAATTTGTAACAAGGTAATTTCAGATACCACTTGTTTAAGTGAGTGGTCTAGATTTTTGATCAACGTAAGGGCTGATTCCTCACGATAATGTTTAAGTTCATCATTTAGACAATCTGTGTATTTAAACACATCCTCTAGTGCCAAATTCCCAGAAAGACCTTTCAAAGCATGTACGACTCTGTGGGCCGGTTCGAGGTCATTGTTATTCTCACGTAACAATTGATAAATAATTTCAGCATCCTTGGCATGTTGGTCAGCAAAATCCTTTAAAGCTCGTGCGTATATAAGTGGATCATTCCAAGAGGCCAAACCCTTCTTCACATCTACAGTGAATGACAATGGAGAAAAATCAACTTCGACTTCAGGGGAATGATAGGCTATCAAAGTATCACTGTTCAGCTTACCCTTCCCTTCGGGAATCACTTTTTCTATTTCCCGCAATAGCTTTTCAAAGTCAATTGGCTTTCCTATCACTCTGTCCATACCAGCCTGAAGACATAGCTCTTTATCTTCCTCCATTACGCTTGCAGTGAGAGCAATAATAGGAATATGGTTACTGCTTTCTTCCTCAACGCTCCGGATTTTTTTCGTCGCCCCAACGCCGTCTAATACAGGCATTTGCACATCCATCAAAATAATATCCCAGTCCCTTTCTTGGTACGCTAGGAATGCTTCTTGACCATTCTTCACCCAAGTAACGCTGCTGCCTAACTGTTCCAATCGCAATGTAACAAGTGAGGCATTTTCTGGAATATCTTCAGCAAGCAAGACATTAAAACAACGCGGGGTAGCAAGACTTTCAACCGACGCTTCATCGCTATACAGTGATTGGGCTATAAGTTCTGGATCACTTTCCACCGGAAAATCAATTGTAAAATGAAACGCCGAACCAACCCCTTTCTGACTTTCCGCCCAAATCCGGCCTCCCATCATCTCTACTATTTGTCGACTGATTGTGGTTCCAAGCCCGGTACCACCGTATTTTCTTGTTGTACTGTTATCCGCTTGCGTAAAGGATTCGAATACTTTATCGACTTGCTCTTGAGACATCCCTATTCCGCTATCGGTCACGACAAAATGTAAAAGACGAGAGTCTTCTTCTAAAGATATGGAAACAGATACTTCACCAATTTCGGTAAATTTAATTGCATTTCCTATTAGGTTTAAAAGCACCTGACGTAAGCGCGTTGGATCACCAATATAATATTTTGGGAGTTCATTGTGATATTTAAAACTAAGCTTCAGTCCTTTCTCTAAAGCACTGTTTTCAACCGTCTTAAACGACTCTGCTACCGTGTTTATAAGGTTAAAGCAAATGTTTTCTATTTGAATTTTTCCGGCTTCAATTTTAGAAAAATCCAATATATCGTTAATAATCGCGAGTAAATTCTTTCCTGAATTTAAAATAGTCTTAGCGTATTTTCGAGATTCGGAAGACAGTTTCTCATCTTGTAAAATTATTTCGGAAAAACCAATTACTGCGTTCATCGGCGTGCGAATTTCATGGCTCATATTTGCAAGGAAATTCGTCTTTGCTTCTGCCGCTAATTCCGCATTCTTTTTCGCCATTAACAGTTCGTGTTCTGCTTTTTTTTGCAAACTAATGTCCGCAATAAAAGCCACAAAAAGGTGAGTACCGCTGGCAAGCTTCGTATGACCCACCGCTAAATGCGCGGGAAATGTGTCGCCATTTTTACAAAGACAGACGATCTCTCGTCCAATGCCGATAATCTTTTTATCACCTGTATCGATATAGTGCTTCAAGAAACCATCATGGTGCCTAGCAACCATTTCAGGCATGAGCATTGATACATTTTTACCTACTACTTCGTCAGCGTTCCAACCAAAAAGCTTTTCTGCTGCTGGGTTGAATAAATGAACCGTACCTTTTTCATCGATACTGATTACCCCATTTACCGCAGTTTGGATAATCGCATTCACTTCCGAGGTCGCCAATACAACCAGTTCTTCTAAGTGCTCCTGATGACGACGAAGCTCCTCTTCAGTTTCAATACGTTTGGTAATGTCTCGTACTATTTTTGAGGCGCCGCACACGTCTCCATTGATGTCCAAAATAGGTGAAATCGTGACCGAAACGTTAATGAGTTTACCATCTTTTCGCACGCGCTCGGTTTCATAGTGATCGATACGCTCCCCTTTACGAATTTTGGCTAAAATGTTTTTTTCTTCGTGTTTTTTATCTTTAGGAAATAACATAAGCATGGGCTGGCCAATTGCTTCAACTTCCTTGTAGCCAAAAATTCGCTCTGCTGAGGGGTTCCAGCTGGTAATAATACCGTCTAGTGTTTTGCTCATTATTCCATCATCTGACGAATTGATGATAGCCGCAAACCTTGCCTGAGTTTCTCGTACTGCTATTTTATCAGTGATGTTTTGTACAATTTTAGACGCGCCACACACATTTCCCTCTGTATCATAAATCGGCGATATGCTTGCAGAAACAATCACCGATGTGCCGTCTTTTCTCATCCGTATCGTTTCGAAGTGCTCAATTCTCTCACCCCGGGCGATTTTATCTAAGATGGTCTTTTCTTCATGCTTTCTGTCATCGGGTATGATCATCAGCATTGGCTGGCCAACCGCCTCTTCTTCAGTATACCCAAATATTTTTTCGGCCGCAGGGTTCCAGCTAGTAATAATGCCCTCTAATGTTTTACTCATAATACCGTCATCTGACGAATTAATAATAGAGGCCAGCCGTTCGTTCGCGATGTGGTTTAAATTCGCTTTATCAAGGGACATATAAATAACTCTCTACAAAAAATATGAGCAAAATATCGGTAAAATTAATCCATTTATCTTTCGTAGCATTTTGCTCTATATCAAAAATTATCAATATTAATCCCAAAGCTTTTAATGAAATTAAGTAATTGAACTATCTGCTTATTTTGAAAGACTAGACTATAACCCCCATTATTCAATGGGCCTTTACGAGAGACGACATATATTCAAATTAAGTTATCAAAGTGTCACTTAACCTTACAAATACGCTTGGAATATCAAAGTCGAAATAGAGAGTGAAAATCACATAACCGTATGCGATATAAAAAAGATATGAATGGTCTAATTGTCTTACAAAAAGCGAAATGCCTATTCATAAAAATTAGAGCAAATTCTAATTTAGAAGTAGGAAAACTGGAGGTTTTATAGGTAAGGAAAGATCACGCGCCAGTTTCGAAACTAGCGCGTGAGGGGAAGAAGAGAACGTGAGGATTTACTCGTTTACATCCATAAATCGACCGGCAAATTCACGGCTTTCATCTAATGTAGAGTAACGAACTGAAAGCTCAGAGGCACTTAATGTACCTTCTTCGATACCACGTTGCTCACGCAGACAATCGTAAGTCGCCTTGATAGCGGCAAAGTAAGCAGCGTGTCCATTGACGACAATGCGCACGCCATTTTTAGCCAATCGCTCTCGATCTGCTAATTTTGGGTTACCGTACGCCACCAGCATAAGTGGGATATTAACGTGTGCGCTGATCGCTTCTAGATGCTCAAAATCTTTTACGCCCACCATACACACGCCATCAGCACCTGCAGCCTCATAAGCTTTTACGCGTTCTATGGTTTCTTCTGTCGTTAACTGACCCGCATTTGTACGAGCAATGATTGACATCGCTGGATCAATACGTGCTTCAAGCGCGGCTTCAATCTTACCAACGGCTTCTTCTAACGGAATCAAGTCAGTGGATTTATGACCGTATTTTGCTGGCAATAAGGTATCTTCAATAGTAAGAGCTGCAACGCCTGCGCGCTCTAACTCTACGATCGTACGCATAACATTAAGCGCATTACCGTAACCATGATCGGCATCTGCAATGATAGGTAAACGTGCAACGCGTCCAATTCGAGTCGCTTGCTCTACAAACTCACTAAGTGTGATCAGGGCAAAGTCCGGTGCCGCTAGAACTTGCAACGATGCAACAGAGCCCCCTAAAATTCCCACTTCAAATCCCAAATCTTCCGCTATTCGCGCAGACATAGGGTCAAATGTTGAAGCTGTATAGTAACATTGATCGCTTTCTAACAAAGCGCGAAAACCTTTACGAAGGTCATGCTGGGAAGGGGTTGCCATTCCGATACTCCTGAAAACCACACATTTGATGTGTAGGTGATGTGCTGATTACAAACGAAATTATTGCGAACTGAACGTAATTTTATCTAATTTAACAACATATCTCACCCCAGAAGAGGCAATGATTTGATTCAATCTTAACTAAGAGACATTATGTTGGAATTTTACAACGAATAGATTGACTCTATGGTCAGTTTATTGCGAGATAAAATCAAGTTTTGGAGATGTTCAATACTTACAGAAGCCTAAAACTCTACAGCAGAAATTTGAATGTAAAATGACATGAACGCGCTAAATTACATTATGCTAATAACTCAACCGTTTTGAGTAACTGACATGAATCCGATCTGTCATATTTGGACAATCTACGGATTAAACAGGACTCTTTAGCAACAGCATTTAACGTGAAGAATTTTTCTTCGGGGACATTATGAAACGCCATCCAGTTAACGAGTGCCGACTCAAGATGCGTTTCAAACGTTTTAAACAACGCTAATTCATCGTCTGTGAGTTTGTGGCTTTCTCCCCAGTGAATTCGATATACGGCGAGCCTATCTTGACTGTCGACCCAATTACCCCAGATAGAAACCCACCCTTGAGCAAACGGTGTTTTAGTGGATACAAGCATATCAAGCTGTTCTTCCAGCTCCTTTTGGTTGGCATCAATCACAGATTGCAGCACTTCCTGCCACAACAATAACTTTGACGAATAGTTGCTGTAAACAGTCGGCTTTGATACCTGAGCCTCTACAACGACCTGATCGATACTGGTTCCTTGATAGCCCGCTTTATTAAATAGGCGTTGAGCTGCGCTTGCGATCAGCCCTTTTTTGGAAGGTCGTCCTCGTGCCATAACTACTCTACTGAAAATACAAAAATGATGAGCACACATTATGCCACGATTCCTCTCCCCTCGCCGCGCTAAAAATTCACGTAAAGTGGCTTGACGAAAACTAAAAGAGGGATTAAATTAACTATACCGTTTAGTTAATAAATAGATCTTTTCGTAAACAGAGGATGCAAAGATGCAAAGCGATAATGGTTACTACGGCGAGTTTGGTGGAAGCTACATTCCCGAAATTCTCTATTCCAGCCAACAACAGATTCTGAACGCTTACGAAGAAGCGAAGAATGACCCAGCCTTTATCGCCGAGCTAAAGCAACAATGGCAAGAATACTCAGGTCGCCCTACGCCACTTACATTCTGTAAAAATTTAACAGAGCATTTTGGTGGTGCGCAGATTTACTTAAAACGTGAAGATTTAAACCATTCTGGCGCACACAAAATGAACAATGTGATAGGCCAAGGGTTGCTTGTTAAGCGCATGGGTAAAAAACGCGTTATAGCAGAAACAGGCGCAGGGCAACACGGTATCGCAACCGCCCTCGTTTGTGCTCGCTTAGGATTGGAATGCACCATTTATATGGGCGCAAAAGATGTAAAACGCCAATACCCGAATGTCTTCTGGATGGAGCAATTAGGTGCGACTGTTGTTCCTGTGACAGAAGGATCCCAAACACTAAGAGACGCATTAGACGAAGCACTACGAGATTGGTCTTCGACTCACGAAGACAGCCATTACCTAATCGGAACAACCTGTGGCTGTGCTCCATTCCCTGAAATGGTGGCCTTCTTTCAGTCTGTCATCGGCGAAGAGGTCAAAGAGCAAAGTAAGGCACAGTTTGGTCGATACCCAGATAAACTCTACGCTTGTGTCGGTGGCGGTTCTAACGCTTGCGGATTGTTCCTTCCATTTGTAGACGACAAAGACGTCGAAATGGTGGGTGTCGAAGCGGGCGGTAAAGGCACAAAGCTGGGTGAGCACTCTATTCGTTTGTCCCATAATTTAGGCACACCGGGCATTGCCCAAGGTTTTGCCAGCATCTTTATTCAGGATGATGCGGGGCAACTTCAAGAAACCCATTCTATTTCCGCCGGTTTAGATTACGTTGGTGTCTCTCCTATTATCGCGCACTTGGCGAAAGAAGGCCGCATCAATATGACCTACGCTATGGACGATGAAGTTGTCGATGCCTGCACGTTACTTTTGAAAAATGAAGGCATTATCCCTGCACTTGAATCCTCTCACGCATTAGCAGGCGCCTTTAAAGATGCGCCTTCGATGTCGAAAGACACTCACATCGTCATTAACTTATCTGGTCGTGGTGATAAAGACATTTTCAACGTCGCAAAAGCACTGCAAGACCCTACGTTCCCTGACTTCTTAAACGACTACTTAGAAGACTACGAAAAAGATACGTTGATTAAAAAAACAGAAAAGGAGGCATAGACAATGAGTCAATTAGCAAACTACATAAACGCTAAACGCGAGTCCAAACCCATTCTGTCTATGACTCACGTTGTTTATGGGTACCCGACCGTTGAAGAGAGTTTAACGTGGATGGGCACTCTACTGGAGAACGGCGCGGATTTTATCGAAGTTCAGTTCCCTTTTTCAGACCCTGTTGCCGATGGCCCAACAATCGTTGCCGCCTGCCACAAGGCACTAGAACAAACCTTATCCGTTGAGCAGTGTCTTAAGGATATTGGCCAATTAGCTAAAAACTACCCTGAAAGCCGTTTAGTATTGATGAGCTACTTGAACCCAATGTATCGATACGGCTTAGATAAACTGGTTGAGCGATGCGCTGAAGAAGGCATTTTAGGGCTGATTCTACCTGACTTACCGTATGAGCAAGCTGGTGGATTAAGAGCGGCTTGTGACAAGCACGGCATAGATCCGGTTTGGTTGGTTACACCCGTAACACCAAAGGATCGGATGGCATTTCTTGCATCAAATGCTCAAGGCTTTCTCTATTGTGTGGCCCGCTCTGGAGTGACGGGAAATTCCAATCACGAGGGTGAAGGTGCGCAAACCGAGCTTCAACATTACCTTGCTTCGATCAAAAGCGATTCAAGTGCGCCATTGGGCGTTGGATTTGGATTGCGCCGACGAGAGCAAATAAAAGAGCTCGAAGGTCATGCCGATATCGCCATTCTGGGCTCGGCTTTGTTAGATGCTTACAACCAAGGCGGTCAAGAAACGGGAATCGCTTTATTTAAGGAACTGTTTAGTCATTAACATTCAAAATTTGGGTTTGCTCTTAACGGGGTAAACCCAAATCTCTTCTACCAACCTTATCTTTTGGATACCCACTCCGTCATATACCGTGGTAGCAGTTCTAACCACCACATCAATATGAGGGAAAGACTATCTAGGTTGAACGTATCCAACCGCCATTAACTCGCCATTTGGTACGCCAGAACGAGAGCCACCTTTCGCTTCTTCCGTTATAATGACACGCAATACACTGATGCTATTGACGATCGCAGGATCAATTGCTTTGATCTGAGTTTCAGATAGATCCGTAACCCCTAAAGAGATGGGATCATCTCGCCCAACAATCGCCCACAGCTCAAGATCTTTGTCGTCAGCAACGCGGCCTTCAATCGGCGAAATTCGTATGCGATCTGTCACATCGTCAAACTGAACGTTCAACTTCACCCCTTCTTCAACCGCAACAAGTTGTGTCTGATATTTCGCTTTAAACTGAGTCGGTGATACTAACCAAATAGCAAGCGTGATAAAGAAGACCATTAGAAGTAGCCAAGTAAACCTCGTTTTAAAACGTGTTCGCGGCAAAATACTCACTTTGTCATCTTCTTCAATGGCTTTTCGTATAAGAGAACGCCACGCGTCGGGAGACATAGGCTCAGCGGATTGACTGGAAATATCACCCAAACGCTCAACCCAATATTCGTATTCGCCCGTTAATGACGCATCCGTAGATAAACGGCGTTCAAATTCAAGTGCTTCTGACGCTGAAAGGATACCCGCTGCATACTCAGCGGCTAGTAGACTGTCCTTGTGTTTTTTATCATTATTCATTGGCTAATGACCTATTATTACGCCCTGTTGGATTTTATTATTCAAGCGGCAAAATGAGTCAAGAGTACCCTCAATAAAAACATCCTGTACTGGCCAAGGCCAACGGACTTATCGCAGCACTCTTTTCAGGCTTGGGTCGGGCTTATTATTGGCCTTTTGCTAACTTGAGGAACCCTTTATGTATTCTTCTAGTTGTAAACCATACAGCACCAACAATCAATGGTACAGACAGACCAACAACAAGACTCTTATCAAAATCAATGCCTTGGTCATAAACAGCTTCTATCAAATGCTTTGCCAATCCAACACTGTAATAGCTTATCGCCGCTACGGACAAACCTTCTACAGTATGTTGCATCGCTAATTGTATTTTAGAACGCCGATCCATTGATGCAAGTAAGTGTTGATTCTGAGCCTGAATCGACATTTCTACTTTGGTGCGCATCATGTCGGAAACACGGTCGATTCGTGTGGATAGGCTTTCAAGGTGTTCATTTGTCGTTTTACACGTTCGAACCGCGGGCGTTAAACGACGCGTCATAAACTCAGTAAGCGTTAGGTGTCCAGATACTTCGTCTTCTTTAAGCTCTTGCAGCCTTTTAAGGACAAGCTCGTGATAGGCAATCGTCGCACTGAAACGGTACGTGCATTTTGCTCGGGCATCTTCAACCCACGCAGCCATATCGATGAGCTTTGCAAGCAATTCAGGTTCATCTTGCTTCAGCGTATTTTCACTTAATAATGACGTCATAGACGCCAGCTTGTCGTCCATTGAGCTTAATTGTCGGCTGTATTCTCTTGCCATAGGCAAACCAAGCAGTGCGATCAAACGATATGATTCAATTTCGATGATTCTTCGAACCATACGACCTAATTGGCTGTCACTCATATTACGGTTGTAAACAAGAAAACGTCCACAGCCATCACTGTGTAATTGAAAGCTTGTCCAGAGCTGTGCGTCGCCACTTTGTGGCTGGCTACCGACAAGTCGCATGCCTTCAAAGAAAGATTTTACTTCGGCCAATTCGGGTTCAGGTTGTTCGCGCGCATCTTCAACCGCAAGATGAAATGCCGCGACCACAACCCCCACCATATTAGCAACCCAATTTGGCGGCAGAGTTTGCAGCGATGTAGTTGCAAAAGGGTCTCTTAAGAAGGGGCCACCTTCATTAATTACAAGATACGACACAAACTCTGAGTGAGTTTCTCGCCTTATGCGGATGTCATTTATTTCAAACTCTAGACAGGCTCCATCCTCTGCTGGTGGAACCAATCCATAGCGACGAAACAAATCACAGAAATGCAAAAAATCCGCTAATTTTCCTTCCGAGTCCAACATAATGGCCAGATAGCTAACACGCGACGGGCTTTTAATAACCTGAAATTGTCTTGAATGAAGTTCGGCGTAAAGCGCGTCTCGCTGAGGGTGTATAGAGAGCTGGTATGGATTTGTTATTGTCATTATTTTGCGTCGTAACGTCTCAGAATCATTAAAAATAATGTTCTTTATGCCTATCTTTTGGAAAAAATTCAAACCCAAGTGCACAATTGCTGCGAGATTACTCTCATAAAATCGTCATTTCGCTGTCATATTTTTCTGAGAAGGTAGATTTTATCTGTAAAAGCACACTTATCTAAAATAATGGCTTTGAAAAATCTCGAATAAGTCGCTTGTCATGCAATTAAAAAGAAGGGCCTTCGGCCTCGTAAAAAGGAGAATGTCTTTTGCTTTCATTGAGACTTAGACGTAAGCCAGTTCAGAGTAAACTGAGCAAGCTTAATCGATCTAACAAGACCGCTCTTGTTACATTAAAATCGTTAACCCCCGTCCAGAAAGTAGAAGAAAAATACTTATCCTTCTCGATTGATATTTCAGTTGTGGCGGGAGGTTTTTGGTGGGAAGGCAGCCAAAAAACAAAAGATGGATTGGGTACAGAGCGCGTCCCCCCCATCGACCTGAGCCAAAAAAAACTGGATCTATTGGTACAAGCTTTGGGGCCAGCATACTTGAGAGTGGGTGGATCAGAGGCCGATAAAGTCCATTATTTTACAGCCCAGCATACGCCTTCGGAGCCAGATCCTCTGATCATTACCCAACAAATTTGGGACTCATTGCATCAATTTGTAGAGCGCAACCAACTCGGCTTTATGTTCACGTTTAAGTATGGTCTTTTTAATCGTAAGCAACATGGCGACTGGCTGCCTGAAGAAACACTGGGGTTATTACAATATTGTCGTCAGAAGGGTTATAAAATTGACGTCTGTGAACTCGGTAACGAACTGAATGCATATTGGGCGTTTCATGGTATTCGCTCCCAACCTTCTGCCAACAAGCTCGCTAAAGACTATGACCGATTTTGTCGTCTGGTCAGAATGGTGTCTCCGGATTCTCGTATCGCAGGCCCTGGCAGTGCGTTTTGGCCAAAACTGGGCGAAACAATCCGCCCCTTTTCCAACATTACCACACACCTTCTAGCCAATATGGAAGAGCGGTTAGACATAATCGATTGGCACTATTACCCATTTCAAAGCAAGCGCTCCCCTGTGCGAACGCGAACGGCAACATTAGAAAAAGTTATCGCTCCTTCTTCGTTAGATGATTTTGAACAATACGCTCGTCAACTAGCTCGTTGGCGTGACAAACACCAGCCTAGCGCCACACTTTGGACAGGCGAAACCGGATCCGCCCAATGCGGTGGCCAAGCAAAGCTGTCAGACCGCTTTGCTTCCTGTTTTTGGTGGGCTGACCAGTTAGGGAGAGGCGCACTGCTTGGTCAAACGACTATGGTACGCCAAAGTCTCATTGGCGGTGATTACGCCCTTATCAACCGCAAAACACTCAAGCCCAACCCAGATTATTGGGTGAGTTGGCTTTGGGGGAAGTTAATGGGACAAGAGGTATACCAAGTTGAATGTTTCGACCCCGATATCCAGGTCTATTGTCACAGTGCAAAAAAAGAAGGCAAATGCACCTTACTCATCATAAATATGACGTCGAAGCCAAAGCGCATACTCTGTCATGATTTTGGAGCAAAGAAAAAGCGATTCGAAATCACTGCCGCATCGCTCACCTCCAAAAAAGTTCGTATAAACGGCGCCAAGCCCAAATTTAATAACGGAAAAATTAAGTTACGGGATTTTCCTAAGCTTTCGAAGTTAAACTTAGTGAGCCCATACAGTATTAATTTTTGGTGCTTCGAACACCAAACGACAAAAAAAGAAACGAATAACAGCGCAAGCACTGAAGCGTATCCAGCTCTACCTGCCCCTACCAAAATTAATAACGTCATTCCGCTTTATTCAGATGAAGAAATCAAACCTGATACAGTTCCTACACCTGCACCAGTTAACGTCATTTCGTTAGCAAAGGAGGCTCCATTCACCAAGGAAGATGAGTAACGTAAAGCCATGCTCTTTTAATGTGCGGAAAAACACCTATTGAAATGGTTGCTAGACTATGAGCGGTTACTTAAGCATCTTAGTTAGATCGTTTAGTGAAAGCGGCTTCGCGTAATAGAAACCTTGAATACAGTAAATACCGAGTTCCATTAGCGTGAGCAACTCTTCTTTCGTTTCCACCCCTTTTGCTGTTACGACTATGCTTAGCTCTGAAGCAAATGACACCAGCGCGGACACTAAGGTTTTTCGTGCTAAATCATCATTGATACAACACATCAATGATCTCTTCAATTTAACGGAGTCAGGCTGTGTAGCTTGTATTAACTTGAAGTAATTGTGCCCAATTCCAACGTCGTCCAAGGCCACCCTCGCCCCTCGTTGTTTGAGTTTGAAAATGTCTGTCGCGACAACTTCAACAGCGTCTATTGGAATGTTTGCGTTAATTTCAAATTTCAGCTGTGACAAGGGGATCGACTCGATAACCGACCAAAAAGAAGGGTTTTGAAGAGTACAACTAGACAAATTTACCGATAGATAAACATCGTCAGGGAGCTTGTCCAATATGCTAATCGCTTGTTGTAACGCTCGTAATTCCAGCTTTTCATTTACTCCTGCAAATGTAGCTTGATCAAACCACTCTTGAGTGCTTCTCTCATTACTGCTGCCAAAACGAGATAAGGCCTCAACCCCAACCACCTTCTGTCTGACCGTATCAGTAATGGGCTGAAAAACCATTTGATGAAGACCATCAACCTCCAGTTGATCGATATGACCTGCAATTTTCACACACAACGCATCCTGTTGAATTTGTCGTTCAAGAGCACCAACAATAAATTGAGTACAAATAGACAAAATAGAGACATGTTGTTCCGCAAGATTTGGGTTTTCTTGACTGCTAAAGCAGCAAAATGAACCAAAAAGTTCACCATTAGAAAGATAAAGGGGAATGCCGATATAGCTTTTGATCGAAAGAACCTTAGTTGCAATAAGTGACTTGGCAATGGGGTGTGATGCGGTGTTCTGAATAATATTGGGCAACTCTCCATCCGCTATTTTCTGACAATAACTTTTTTCCCGCTGCGCTGAGAAACCTTCGTATATTGGAGCCGAACAATCAGGTGATTTGGCGAGCTTAAGTATAATTCTTTCGTTGCCTTCAAATTGTGCAATAAACGCCACTTCCATCGACAGCTCACAGCGAACGGTTTCCAGCAACTTATACAAAGTACTGTCGCTGAACGTGACCTCATCGGAATGTGTGATCTGTTGTAATAGATCTGCTTTTATTTGAAGCCCTGTTTTCATACCTACCCTTCTTAACTATTCGGCGTTAATCGTGAATTTAGGACTAACACCACAACTGCGCCATCGTCATTTCATGCATACGTTTCTACAAAAATCACATAGCGAAACGGCAAATTAATCTTTTTAGTAAAGCGCACGAACTTAAAACCAGCAGTAATGATTTGTAGTGAAATAAAGGAAAGGAGTTAAGAAAGGTTAGGACAAATAAAAAAGGAGAAAAATGCAATTCAGGTCATTTGTCCTTTTTTCCTCATTTTTCACGGTTACAATGTGCTCGGACGTTGAAATTGAGCTTGAAATATTCATTGAACCCTCAAATTGCACACTGTTTAAATTGCAGTTTATTGGAGAGTACTACTTAGAATCGGCTCTCTCTTCTCAACTATTAGACACATTGTTTATACACCACTAGGGAGAATCTATGAGCACAGAAACAGATAAAGTAGGTTTCTACAAGGTAGCCATAATACTCGGATTATTATCCGCAATTGGCCCATTCGCAATTGACATGTATTTACCAGCACTGCCGAAGATTGGGCAAACCTTTATGGTGGGCATTCAGGATGTACAATTGAGTCTCACTGCGTTTCTCATTGCACAAGGTGTCTCACAACTGTTTTATGGACCAATCTCCGACAAAGTGGGTCGTAAACCGCCGCTGTACGTTGGAATGGGCATATTCTTACTTGCAACCATTGGCTGTGTTTATGCGGCGTCACTCGAAATGCTCATCGCCTTTCGATTCTTGCAAGGCATTGGCGCTGCCGCGGGTATCGTTGTAGCTCGTGCGATCGTTCGTGATTTGTATAGGGGTATAGATGCCACTAAGATGATGTCTTTGTTGATGCTGGTATTTGGCGTGTCCCCTATTCTAGCGCCTTTGGTGGGCAGCAGTGTCATTGCCTTATCGGGCTGGCGTACAGTGTTTGTCATTATCGCAATCTGCGCGGCACTTGGGCTTATTTTGATCTATTTTGGCTTAAATGAAAGCTATTCTAGAGAAAAGCGTGAAGCGGTGCCTCATCAAGGAAGTACGTTAGGCTCCTACCTTGTTTTGCTGAAAGATTCGCAATACATGGGTATCGTTCTTGCCAGCAGCTTTGCTTTGGCAAACTTTTTTGTTTTCCTTGCTAATTCGCCTTTCGTATTGATCGAACATTACCAACTTACGGAAACACAATACGGCCTCGCATTTGGACTAAATGCTGCGGTATTTTTCTGCTCAGCTCAAATGAACGCGAGACTGTGCCAAAAATTTGGAATCGAAAACATCATTAAAGGCGGGATTTGGGTGAGCACGTTGACCATGGCAACCATGGCATTTGGTTATCTGGCGGGCTTAGATTCACTCTTTTTCTTTATGGGGCTGTATATGATCGCCAGCGCGTCGGTCGCTTTGGTCATCCCAACAACGTCTATTATGGCGATGGAAAACCACGGTCATATTGCGGGCACGGCATCGGCGTTATTAGGAACATTACAAATTGCGGTCGGTCCAACATTTGTCGCACTTTTAGGCCCTTATATGGACTCTGAACCTTTACCCATGATTTTAGCGATGACCTTCTGTAGCTTGATTTCATTGATATTTGTGATGATAACGCTTACGAGAAAAAGCCAGCTAGTCAAAGCAGCTTAAGCAAGCGCGGCTTCCTAACGAAAAGCAGCCACTTTGCTGAAGCCCGGTAAAACGTAAATTTAGCTCAGCGAAAAAAGAGAGTAAGTATGAATATTCTATTCATTTTTGCTCTCTTTTTTTATTTCGAGAGCAGACCGCCAACCCTCTATAAAGCGCTGTTGTTTAATGAGATCTCTCCCAACAAGCAATTGTTGATCTAATTCAATCACACGGGTCGGACCTAATGGCATAGCAAAGACTTTTTGTGAGTCTGTTTTAACGCTTGAAATTGGATACAACAGCTTTTTTAAAGACATTATTTCTTGCCCATCTTTCGACAAGATAAAATCTAAAAATCGACCTGCATCTTCATAGTTCTTAGCGCCTTTTGGTATTAATGCAGTGCGCATAAGCATTAACGTATAGTCTTTCGGTAGCACCATCATTAAGCGAGGGTCTTTCTCGACTCGCTGTGCCGCATACGACCCTAACAAATTGTAGGCAACGATCAGGCTTCCCTCGGCAACGTCGTCGATCATGTCACCCGTACAACAGTAGCTTTTTACATCATGACTGCCGAATGCTTCAATCAACCTTCCCCACATCGTATCAGCTTGCCGTGCATCTTGACTTGCAAGCAGATACCCAACACCGCTAGTGCGAATGTCATACGTTCCGATCTTTCCTTTAAACGCAGTATCGTTTAGGCGAATCGAAGCCAATAACGATTCTCGATCATCAGGAAACGTTGCCCCTGGATAATGCGCGCGGTTTATGACCATCACAACAGGCTCTTTAGAAAAGGCAAAAATTTGATTACGCCATTTGGCATACGAAGGAAGCTTATCTGTTTCAAATGAAGAATAGCGCTCAGCATAGCCATCATTGACTAACTTCAGTTGTAAATCCATCGCACTGCTGATGATAAGGCTGGCGTTAGAATTCGCTTTTTCGTCTAATAAATTTTGATAGAGTTCCAGTGTATTGATGTCTTCATAGGCAACTTTGACATCTGGGTTGCGTTTCACAAACTCTTTTAAGAGTGGCTCAAAAGATTCAATATCAAGTGTAGATTGAATATGAAGCGTGCGTTCAGGGCTTACTTCTAACGCTGTTTCTATTCCGCTCCGGCCTGATGTTGGTGGCTCATGAAATGCGTATGGTTCTTCTTCATTGATTCCATTGGAAAAATAAACCGGCGCTGCGTGTAAGGGCTGAAACAATGCTAAAATGCCAGACACTAAAAAGCCAAATACACTTAACAAAATTAACTCCATGTATCTTTTGGTGTGCTTAATCAAATTGCTCTGAGCATCTTTATTTCTGATTACTGTTTGCCTAGCCAATTTATCCGACCTCATAATTGCCAAGGTATGCTGGAAACTCAATGCATACCGTTGTCCCGTTTGGCACGGTGTCATTCACCGTAATATTTGCATGATGATGATCCGCAATGTCTTTCACCATCGCTAACCCAACGCCAGTCCCCGTGATTTGATACGACTGATTTTTGGTGTTTCCTCGATAAAATCGCTCAAACACTTTTTCTTTGTCTTCATCCGCGATTCCCACACCATGATCAATTACGCTTACCCTATATGTACCCAGTAACGACTCAACGCGAATAATAACTTCCAAGCGTTCATCGGGTTGCACTAACGTACTGTAACGCACTGCGTTTTCAATCAAGTTTTGCATGAGTTGATGCAGAGTAAACTCATCGCCAATGATCAGGGCAGATTCAAGCTCGTTTTCAAAAGACAAATGCACTCCTTTGCGCAACGCACTTACCGCCTGAGCTCGACAAGACTGGCTAATAGGCTCCAATAGGTTCACGATTCCCATTTGATGTGTTTGCAAACGATGTGATACTACCGCTTGGTTAAGCAGTAAGTTGACGGTTTCACTTAGGCTTTCGCATTGATGAATAATGTTATTCAAGGCATCATGTTGCTCAGAAGGTGAGCGAATATCTCGTGCATTTTCTGCTAACGCCTTTAAGCTGGCAATCGGCGTCCTAAGCTGATGCGCCGCGTCCGCGGTATAGTTTTCAAGTTGCTCTAAGTTGGTTTTAAGTCTCTCCATAAAATGATTTATGGCCACTTTCAAATGGTGTGTTTCTTTTGGTGTTCGCATCGAAATGGGGGTCAAGTCGCCGGCTAAACGCTCTTCAAGATTTCGTTCTATTCGATGTAAAGGACGCAATACAAGCTGACTACCAAACACAATAAGAGCGATCGCAACGAGCGCAATCACCAGAACAACCTGAACCGCTCGTTGGGTGATCGCGGCCGACATTTCCTCTCGGGAGATACGAGTTTGTGCTAACGCTATGGTGACCGTTCCTGAGGCATCAGGTTCCGTTAGATAACGCTTCATCCAAGCAAATCGCGTCATTTCTCCGGCGTATTCGCGATTAAAAAACTGAACTTGGCCAAGCTCAATGGGGAACTCAGGAGCGCTATTCAAATCGGGATAGCCCGTCATAAATCCCTTACTTGAGCTTTCTACCTTATAAAAAATACGATCTTCATTTGCTTGCGCGAGGGTCGAGAAAGCAGACCAAGGAATTTCTATTGTGACGTCACCACGCAGCATTCCTACATTCTCATCCATTTGTAAAATGGCAGACTTCAATAATCTATCGTAGGAAAGATCGGCCAGCTTCTGGCTGTAATCAAAGACAAGCTTAACCGCTATGCCCGTGATCACACCGATGACTAACATCCCTGTCAAAATAAAACGAACTCGCAAAGAAGGGGCGCGTTGTAGCTCTAAATTGTCATCGAGAGGTCGTTGAGGTTGTAGCAATTTCCGCCACATAGCCAATCCCTCGAAGCGTGTTAATAACCAAATCACTGCCTACTAACTTTTTTCTCACGCGCGCGACATAAAGCTCAATAGCATTTTGTCCGGGTGTTTCGTCGAAGTTAAACAAGTGCTCGGTAATGTCATCCTTGCTGAGCACACGACCAAGATGACCAAGAAAGATCTCTAACAAGCGAAATTCTCTGTTTGTCAGAGCGGCCATTTCGCCATTAACAGTGACTTGCCGATTATCGCGATTAACAATTAGGTTTCCATGTTCACTGATATTCGCAGCGTAGCCCTGCTTACGTCGAAGTAAGGCTCGACATCTGGCTTCTAATTCACCAAAGTCAAAAGGTTTGGTCAGATAATCGTCCGCTCCACCGTCTAACAGACGAATTCGATCTTCCACCTGATCACGGGCGGTAAGAACCAATACTGGAGTTGCGTCGTCTCTCATACGCAATCGTTGCAAGATTTGTAAGCCTGACAATCCGGGGAGGTTCAAATCCAGCAGAATTAAATCCACACTTTGGTAGCTAAGAAAGTTATCGGCTTGTCGACCATCTTCAAGCAAATCTACACCGTGTCCGAGACTCGACAACCTTTCACAAATTGCCTGACCGAGCACACGCGTATCCTCTACAACTAAAATTCGCACTATATACCCACCTTAAGACGGCTTTTATTATTTTTATAGACGTGACTGCGGCTATTGCGCCAGCACACAAAAAATTCGAAGCCATCATAACTCCGAATTTTTTTGTATTAAACCGCTATTTCTCACATAGCATGAGTATGCGCTTTATTCGCTGAGAACCTAAAACTTTAGATTCAACTGTATTCTATGCTTCTTCAGTTGCCGCTTTAGAGCGCTTCATTTTTGCACGTAAAATCGGACCGACTAAAATAGGCAATAACAATCCAGCCAATGCAACACTCCAAAGCCCGATACTCAAACCTGAACTTAAGAGAGTCGTCCAATCACCGTCAGACAATACTAATGCGTGACGTAGATTTTTCTCCATCTCAGGTCCAAGCAACATACCTAAAATGACCGGAACAAGGGGAATATCGATTTTACGTAAAACATAGCCCATAACCCCGAAACCAACCATGAAGTACAAATCTACGGCACTGCTCGTTATTGAATATATGCCTACCGCTGCAACCATGGTTACAATCGGCATTAAGTACTTTGGCGGAATACTAAGTAACTTAACAAAGATACCCACCATTGGAATATTGAGCAGAAGCAATACTAGGTTCCCGACGAAAAGTGCGGCAATAACACTCCAAACCAACTCAGGATTTTGTTGGAACAGCATGGGGCCTGGATTCACATTAAGTGAAATCAACATCGCCAACAATACCGCCGTCGTGCCACTTCCCGGTACGCCAAGAGTAAGCATAGGCACTAACGCTCCCGATGCGGCTCCATTGTTACCCGCTTCTGGTGCAGCTACACCTCGTGGATCACCTTTACCAAAAGTACCGTCTTTATCGGACGCTTTCTTTTCCATCGTGTAGGAAATAAAGCTACCTAACGATGCGCCTGCTCCGGGTAAGACACCTGATACAAAACCAAGTAATGCACCGCGTATTGAAGCAGGCAAAACAAACAGAATGTCTTTTGCAGTCAGTTTCAACTTATTCAATGCAACTTGTTTTAAGCCATCGCCAGCGTGCGCTTCCAAGAAGAAGAACAATTCTGAAATCGCAAACAAACCAACGATTGCAATTAAGAAATCGATGCCTTCAAACAGATGTAAACTGTTGTATGTGAATCGCTGAACACCAGTTGAAATATCAATACCGACGGTCGCAATCATAAGACCCAATGCCGCCGCGATGAGTGTTTTAAACTGGTTTTTACCGGTTATTCCCCCCAATGTCGCGAAAGCGAGTGCGAACAATGCGAAATATTCAGCAGGCCCAAACTTCAATGCAAATTTCGCCAGAATCGGAGCGAGGATAACAAGACCAATCGTAGCAATAAAACTACCAATAAATGACGCGATTGCAGACGTAGCAAGAGCTTCGGCTGCTTTGCCTTTTAGCGCCATTGGGTAACCATCCAAACAGGTCATCATTGCAGGTTCGTCACCTGGAATATTGAGTAGAATGGATGAGATACGTCCGCCGTACATTGCTCCAGCGTAGACGGATGTCAGCAGAATAAGCGACGACGTTGCAGACAAACCTAAACTGAATGCCAACGGAATAAGAATTGCGACGCCATTCGCAGGCCCAAGGCCGGGTAACGCACCTATGAGTGTTCCTAAAATCGCCCCTATCATGGCGAACATAAGGCTTTCCGGTGCTAACGCGACCGTAAAACCATCAAATAATAAACTGAGTGTTTCCATGACTTAAAACCCCAAGATGCCCGAAGGCAGCGCTAGCTCAAGTACTTTATTAAACAACACAAATATAACCAAAGACGTCACTGCGCCTGTAATGGAGGATTTTGCGATTGTTGCGCCCATTCGCCAGCTAAGAAAGGCGACGGTAAACGCGGCTGAAATGATAAAACCGACATACTCAATAGACCACGCAAAAGCGACCAAAACGCCGCACACTAAGACAAGCTCTAATAGCATGGTTAGGGGTGGCCACTTAGTATCTTCATCGGGTTTGATCATCATATACAATGATCCAATTCCTAATAAAACAGACAGCATTATTGGAAAAGTTTCAGGCCCTACGGATTCTTGTCCGCCAAATGGCACCGGAAAAAGAGTTGCTTGATAACCGTAGGTCACCGCAAGAATTAGCATCAGCATGCCAAACACACGATCATTTATACGCATGTTTCTGCTCCAAAGTGATTTTTCAAGACAAGCAGGGAAAAAAGCCTCTTCCCTGCTTAGAGAGGTAAAAGTATTTGCTTATCGAATTAAGCCAATATCTTTAGAAAGTGTATAGATTTCAAGGGTTTGATTTTTTACAAACTGAGTGAATTCTTCGCCTGATTTGTGGAACGGCATCAATCCGTTTTTAGCCATAATGTCTTTCCATTCTGGCGTTTCGTAAAGCTCATCAATAGAGTTCACCCACCAATCGTAAGACTCATCGCTTGCATTACCTGGAACGTAGAATCCACGCCAGTTAGGCGCAACTGAACTAATACCTTGCTCTAGCGCAGTCGGAATGGCATTTAATGGTTCAGGAAGGCGCTCTTCAGACAAAACAGCAAGTACACGTAAATCACCAGACTCTAAGAAGCCTTTGACTTCAGAAATGTCTCCTGTGAATGCGTCTACATGGCCACCCACCACTTGAACGAGGGCTTCAGAACCTCCACTGAAAGCAAGGTAACGAATTTTAGGTAGATTATCGACTTGCGCTTCTTTTGCAGTAATCAGAACTTTTAGATGATCCCAACCACCTGTTGCGCTGCCTCCAGCAAATTTAACCGCTCCTGGATTGCTTTTTAGCGCGTCCATAACCTGAGTAAGTGAAGTGTATTTTGAATCCTTACCTACCGCGATAACGCCGTAGTCTGCTCCGAGTGTTCCCACCCATTTAACTTGATCAGAGTTCATCCCGGGGAATTGTTTCTGTGCAAGACGTGTGGTCGTCGCCGTACTTGCAGCTACAATTAATGCATCGTCTTTTTTACGTTTGCTAACAGTATGAGCAAACGCCACTCCGCCACCAGCACCTGGCATATTCACTGTTTGAACATTGCCCTTGATGTAATCAAGATCCTTTAGCGCTTTACCAACGCTACGGCATGTAAAATCCCAACCACCACCTGGGTTTGCTGGAGCAATACATTCGGCACTACGAGCGGGTTCATAAGCATAGGCTTGACTTGCAACCGCTAAGGCGATTGAACTAGATACAATGACAGATTTCAGAGACGTGACTTTAAACATGGTTTTCTCCTGCTTTTATTGTTGTTTTATGAGTAATCTTTGAATGCCCATATATGATTACATTCATGCTAAAAGCTATCTCACTAACCTGTCACTAGCCTGTCATCCCGTGTTTTTTTATGCTTAAAACGAAAATAGAGCGAACAAAGCGCAGTATCTGAGCCTTGTTCACTCTATTTTTTGTGTTCATTTTCTGAAGGTCTTTATTTCAACAGCATTACTTTAAACGCTCGAACACCGTCGCGATACCTTGTCCCATACCAATACACATGGTCGCAAGACCTAAGTTCGCATCTTTTTCTTGCATTGAATGCAACAAGGTTGTCGATATACGAGCACCAGAACAACCAAGTGGATGACCAAGCGCAATTGCTCCACCTTTAAGATTCACTTTTTCATCAACTAGATCCGTCAACTTTAAGTCTTTCAGTACAGGAAGAGACTGGGCTGCAAATGCCTCGTTTAGCTCAACAAGGTCAATGTCGTCGATGGTTAAACCTGTACGTTTTAACGCTTTTTGAGTAGCAGGAACGGGGCCATATCCCATAATGGCAGGATCGCACCCAGCCACAGCCATACTCCTTACCTTAGCCATTGGTTGTAAGCCAAGCTCTTCGGCTTTTGCTGCAGACATCATTAACATCGCCGATGCTCCGTCTGATAAGGCAGAAGATGTTCCTGCCGTGACCGTACCGACTTTGGGCATAAATACAGGCTTCAGTGTCGCTAAGGTTTCCATTGATGTCTCTGGGCGTATCACCTCGTCAACGTCGACAAGAACCTTATTGCCTTCGGCATCATGGCCTTCAATTGAGACTGTTTCATTAGCAAAACGCCCTTCGATACTCGCAAGGTGTGCGCGTTGATGCGAACGTACAGCGAACTCATCCTGAGCCGCTCGACTAATACCGTGCATTTTGCCAAGCATTTCTGCCGTTACACCCATCATCATGGACGCTTTAGCCATGTGCTTTGAAAGCGCAGGGTTTACATCAACCCCATGCATCATAGGCACATGTCCCATATGTTCTACTCCACCGACAACAAAGACATCGCCTTGTCCTGTCATAATTGCTTGTGCCGCAGTGTGAATCGCTGACATTGAAGAGCCACACAATCGATTTACCGTCTGAGCTGCGGACGTAATAGGCAATCCACCTAACAAAGCAACGGCTCTGGCAACATTAAAACCCTGCTCAAGCGTTTGGTTTACACAACCCCAAATCAAATCTTCAACATCGTTTGGGTTTACGTTGGGATTGCGCTTAAAAAGCGCTTTGACCAGTGCAGCAGACAGGTTTTCAGCGCGAACATTACGAAAAACACCGTTTTTAGACTTTCCCATCGGGGATCGAACAGCATCGATGATCACAACATCGTTTGGATTCAAATTCATTGCTTTTCTCCTTATCTCGCCTTTGGGTTATGCTTTAAAATAGGTTTCATTGTTTTTCGCCATGTCTCGCATACGTGCGGTTGGCTCATACAATTTGCCTAAGTGGCTAAACTGATCGGCTAATTCACAGAACGCTTTCAGCCCCATTTGGTCAAGATAATGTAACGCGCCACCTAGATATGGAGGAAAACCAATACCATAGATAAGGCCCATATCCGCTTCTGCGGGAGAGCCAACAATCCCCTCTTCCACACATCTGACGGTTTCAATGCATAACGGAATCATCATCCTTGCAACGATTTCATCATCACTTTGTTCATTGTGAGAATCGACCGTTTCTGCAAGCAAAGCACTTACTTCTTCATCGTATATCTTCTTCGGTTTACCCTTGCGATCCTGTTCATATCGATAGAATCCTTTTCCATTCTTCTGACCAAATCGCTCCAACTCGTACAATTTATCAACGGCATTTTTGCCTTCGTGTGTCATCCGATCGGGAAAGCCTTCAGCCATAACTCGATCAGCGTGAAACGCTGTATCCGTGCCGACGACATCAATAAGATAAGCGGGACCCATCGGCCATCCAAATCGTTCCATCACCTTATCAATTTGTTGGAAATCAGCGCCTTCCTTCATCATTAATGAAAAACCAGCGAAGTAAGGGAACAAAACACGGTTTACCAAAAAGCCCGGACAATCGTTCACTACTATTGGTGTCTTACCCATCGCTTGAGCGTACGCAACGGTTTGCGCGACCGCTTTATCGCTGGATTTTTCTCCTCGAATCACTTCGACCAATGGCATACGATGGACTGGATTAAAAAAGTGCATACCGCAGAAATTTTCAGGTCGTTTAAGTGCTTTCGAGAGTTCCGTAATGGAAATGGTTGAAGTATTTGATGCCAGTATTGCATCATCACGAATATGATCTTCTGTTTCGGCTAATACGGATTTCTTAACGTTAACATTCTCAACGACGGCTTCGACAACCAAATCAACGCTTTTAAATTCACCATAGCTCAACGCAGGCACAATACTGTTGAGCCCTTGCATGGCTTTTTCGGCCGTCAATCGACCGCGCTCGACCTGTTTTCCGAACAGTTTACTGGCTTCAGAAAGCCCCAAGTCTAGAGCTTCAGGCCTTATGTCCTTCATTAAAATCGGTGTGCCTTTTGAGGCAGATTGATAAGCAACACCGCCTCCCATGATACCCGCGCCCAGTACTGCGGCTTGTTTAACAGGCTCAGCCGATTTAGATAACGTCCCAGACAACTTTTTAATGTATTGATCATTAAGAAACAGATTAACAAGCGATCGGGCAACGTCCGTTTTCGCTACTTTTATAAAGCCTTTTATCTCTGTTTCGCAGGCTTTTTCAATCGACTGGCTGACATTCTTTTCCATCGCTTTGATGGCCGCCATTGGCGCAGGGTAATGTTTACCCGCTTTGGCCCCCACCACACCTCGAACCGATTCAAACACCATCATTTTTTCAATAGGAGAGAAATGCATTGGAGCCCGCAGCTCCTCGCGACGCGCCATAACATCGAGCTTTCCATCTATTACTTGCTGAAGAAGGTGCCTTGCTGACTGTAAAACCTTCTCTAGCGGCACAACTGCGTCAACCGCGCCGTCTTTTAACGCGTCTGCACTGCGCTTTTGAGCACCGCCGCAAATCCACTCACAGGCGTTATCAACACCAATGATTCTTGGTAAGCGCACCGTTCCGCCCCACCCTGGGTAGATTCCCAATTGTGTCTCCGGCAATCCAATTTTCGCTTTCTCAGCCATCACGCGATAATCACACGCTAAACAAAGCTCCATACCACCGCCTAAGGCAATACCATTGATGGCGGCGACCGTTGGAAATGGCAGGTTAGAAATATCAGAAAATACTGAGTGCACTTCACGCAGTTTATCCGCCAACGCTTCATCAGAAAGCTTGAACCATGTCAAAAATTCAGAAATGTCAGCACCGACAACAAACACATCTTTCGCACTACCAATAATTAGGCCTTTAACATCCGATTCAAGTTTGAGTAGCTCAACCGCTTCCGCAAGCTCTTTAAGCGTGAGCGTATTGAACTTATTTACCGAATCTCCAGCAAGGTCTAAGGTTAACATCGCGACACCATCAGCCTCTTTTGTTACCTTGAGAGCTTGTCCTTCATAGATCATGTTGGTCTCCATTTATTCTTATTTTACTTCTTATTATTGATGAGTAAGCGAGTAAGCGATGCTCAAAGCACCGCTTACGTCATGGCACATACGAATAACGCGAATTTATAAACTGCTTTCAAGTTCTGGGACGGCTTCAAACAGATCGGCAACCAATCCATAATCTGCAATTTGGAAAATAGGAGCGTCTTCATCTTTATTAATTGCTACGATCACTTTGGAATCTTTCATACCAGCAAGGTGTTGAATCGCGCCCGAAATGCCCACTGCAACATACAAATCTGGAGCCACTGTTTTACCAGTTTGACCCACTTGCATATCATTAGGGACAAAACCCGCATCAACCGCGGCTCGTGATGCTCCGATCGCGGCGCCTAATTTGTCTGCAACGCCTTCGAGTAATTTAAAATTGTCGCCGCTGCCCATACCTCGGCCACCTGATACGATGACACTTGCGGCCGTTAACTCTGGTCGATCCGATTCAACCAATTGGTCTGAAACAAATCTGCATTTGTTTGATTCAATCACTTGCTCGACCGTAACCTGGTTCGCATTGCCACCTTCTGGTACAGCGGCATCGAACCCTGTTGAGCGCACAGTAATGACTTTAGTCACGTCGGTAGATTTTACCGTTGCTATAGCATTTCCTGCATACACTGGGCGAACAAATGTATCTGAGCTTTCAACTTGGATAATATCGGAGATTTGAGCAACATCTAGCAACGCTGCGACACGAGGTAAGAGGTTTTTCCCTGTCGTTGTTGCAGGCGTCATAATGTGAGAATAATCAGACGCTAACTCAACGACTAATTTAGAAATATTTTCCGCTAACTGATGCTCATATACCGCATTGTCAGCTACGAATACCTTGGAAACACCGACAATGGTTGAAACCTGACTGACGACAGATTGGCTGCCCTTACCTGCAACTAAGACATGGACATCACCACCTACTTCTATCGCAGCCGTGATCGTATTCAACGTCGCTGGTTTAAGAGTCGAATTATCGTGTTCTGAAATGACTAAAACGCTCATGAGATCACCTTTGCTTCGTTTTTAAGTTTCTCAACCAGCTCTGAAACCGAGGTGACTTTGACACCACCACTGCGCTCTGGAGGAGGCGTTACCGATACAATTTCTAGATTCGATTTAATCTCAACACCCAACTCTTCAGGTGTCTTCACATCAAGCGGTTTCCGTTTCGCTTTCATGATGTCAGGCAGTTTTGCAAAGCGAGGTTCATTAAGACGAAGATCCGTTGTAATAACCGCAGGAAGTTGAATCGCTAACGTCTGCAAACCACCGTCTACTTCTCGAGTAACAACTGCCTCACCGCCTTCGACAACAACCTCAGATGCGAATGTCGCTTGAGGATAATCCAACAGTGCAGCAAGCATTTGCCCTGTCTGATTGTTATCAGAATCAATTGCTTGTTTCCCCATAATCACTAGATCCGCATTTTCGTCAGTTGCCAATTTAGCCAATAACTTAGCAACCGATAGCGAATCCAAAGCGTCTTCCGCTTCTACCTGTATCGCTCGATCAGCACCTAATGCCAGTGCGGTGCGAAGGGTTTCCTGACACGCTTTCGAGCCAATCGTTGCAACCACAATTTCTGAAGCGACGCCTTTTTCTTTTAACCGAATCGCTTCTTCAACCGCAATTTCACAAAACGGATTCATAGACATTTTTGTATTGGTAAGATCAACATTCGTATGGTCACTTTTTATGCGAACCTTGACGTTGTAATCAATGACTCTTTTAACAGCAACAAGTATCTTCATAAGCCCCTCTAATTTTTATTTCAGCTCAGTCGGATTAATGATTATGAATTCAAATCCCAATAATGATTTGGCAATGAGCCGAACATGCTTACGCTTGCCAATAACTCAGTAATCTATCGTTATTAAATACTAGCTTGGATCCAACTTTCCTCAATAACAAAAAAGCGCCTGTTAACTAACAAAAATTGTCACGGATAAAAATGGGCGAGGTATAGAGCAAGATAAAGACCGTGGAATTCAGGAATAAGGAGAGGTGCAGACTGTAGGATAGGTCGAGGTTAAAAAAATAAGGTGCTGGGAAAGATAGGTCGAGGTTAAAAAAATAAGGTGCTGGGAAATTTACATTTTCCTTCAGCACCTTTTGTATCGCTCACTTAACGGGAACTAAAAATCGACGTCCAACTAAAAGTAATACATTAACGAGAGATGACCATTCAGCCACTCATCGTGATCAGATTTAGTGAAATGAGTCTCGCCTCTTATCTGAACATCATCATTGACCTTAAGGCCAACCCCAAGAGAAATGTTATGAGTCATATCGCCCAGATTTTTTGTGTCACTCCACAACTGATAGCCTGTGTAAAAGGAGGCCATTTCACCCTGAGTAACCCAACGAACTTCTGGCCCTACCTCGGCTAGATAACCCTGTTTATATACATCATCGATCGACGTGCTGGCATTTAAGAAAAATGCTACCAGCCCCGTATCAAATGCATACGTTGCCCCCACACCACCTTGTAAATTAAACACAAGCTCATCCGATTGTCTGATATCGCGCACTAGGCTGGCATTTACTTTCCACGATTTTGGCGTCATCAATGCGTTTCTGGGAGACATGGAGAGGATATTTACAAAATTCAAATAATCGACCTCAATGTCTGCCTCGTCATTGATCCGCAAAGCTCCTCCCAGTATTGACAACTCTGCACCCGGCAAATACCCATCGATAGGATCTAACAAGTCATGGTAAGACGGGCGATATTCAAGTCGCCCAAAATAATGTTCGTCTCGAACACTTCCCCCCAACGATAGCCTTTGTGTTTTATGGCCTTCGTCATCCCGTTTACTGGGTGTCGGAGTATCAAAAAATACGGGCTTAGTCCCCATTTTACTTCTCAAAGACAAAAGCTTGATCGAACGGCCAGCCAGATGAGGAAGCGAAGATTTCTTTCTTGCAGACAAGTAACGACTGTATTCGTAGGCGACTTCTAATATCCGAGTTTGGTCATGTACTCCATAACGCTCCAGCTCATCTAACTCAATCTGAGCTTTCTCAACTAATTGCTTCGCTATATCAATTTGCTGTGCTGTTAGTTCATCCATCATGAAGTTCATGCGATTCATAACAGAGGCTCTGTACGTTGCGCCTGCTAACCAGCCCTTTGAATCCAAAGCTCGCACTGTATCCACAGGAATAGCCCATACTGAAAACGAATCTGCAAGCCCAGGGCCTTCTACAGCGGCATCCAATAACGTTAACAATTGATATGAGCAATTTTCTGAAAAGAAGTAATAATCGAAGTAAGCCGATTGAACCTCCCAAATATGACGCAAAAACTGATCAATTTCAGCTTGAGATAAATCCAACTCGTATTCCCAAATATCTCGACTCTCTAAAAAGCTGTATTCCTTCACTTTTTGGTAGTAAGGCATGATCGACGCGACACCTGGGTAACCGCCTGTTAGCCCTTTATAGGTAAAGACTAATTCATTGTCATTGGGGTCGGTATTCGCCGCGAAATTTACGGCTGTATCAAGTAAGGGGTTGTTGTTTCCTCGTTTTTTGACACGAAACAGTGTGTGTCCATACATAGAAGACGGGCTGTTCAGGTACGCGGCAGGAAAGACCAAATACAGTTTTTCACCGTCCAAATCTGAGAACCATTGTTGAAACTCTGGACACTCAACGTCGACAAAAGGTGTATTGGGCAATTTATCTTTTAGCCAAGCCAATCGAGCCGGAAAACGACATTGCGCAGGCGTCACGTCAGGTGCCTGAGCAATTTGATCCGCTTTAGATTGTTGCAATGCCAAAACGGTTTGCTGTAGTTCGGAAAGAGGATCTATAGCGCCAGTTGATGACAAAAAAAATCGCTCATCGTCAATTTGACTGCCCGATTCAAGATTCACTCCGATGCGGTGATAATGCAGTAAATCTAGCCATTGTGGATCTTGAGACAAAGCATCTAAACTCATTGCCTGAACATTTGCACCGGCCAAAAGAGATAAAGCAGATAAAAATACAGCAATGATTGATGAACAAAAACGTGCGAGCTTGAATCGAATTAACATAAGAAGAATGTAGATAAAGTAGAAGAGTGGGCAATAAAAAAGCGCTAGCAAACAGAGGTTATCCGTATTGCTTAGCGCTTTTTAAAATTTAGGCAGAATTAGCCTAGGTATTTAGCAAGCTCTGGAGAATTTTCCATCAACTCTACAATTCCTTCATATGCAGATGCAGACGTTACATCAGCAGAAGCAAAGATTGAGTCGAAGTTAGTTTGCATTGTTTCTTCAAAAACAGCTTGATCTTGTGACTCTACACCGATCAATTGACCTAGTGCTGCAAGCGTTTCACCGTGGCCTTTTGCAGAATCAACCGCAAGAGGTTCTAAGTTATCATTAATAAACACAGCAACACTGCTAGAGAATGGGCCATTTGCATCTTCACAACCTAAAGTACCTGAAGTCATACCAAATGTTTGGTTGCCAGATGAACCGTTAGTTGTTGCAGCAAGTACGTGCTCATACCATTCGTTAGCATCCGTGAATACTTGAGAACCCAGACCACAACCAGCAGGGCCGTGACCACCAGCAGCGAAAGAAGAGATTGAAGCAGTTGCCAGAGCGGCAGAAAGGATTAGCTTTTTCATAAAATTCCCTATATCCATGAAATAAATAAAAGTCCATTTGTCACTGTCATCTATTAATAATCCATCAATGATGCAGCGACTGGCGGCGATTATATATATCTACCCGCTTCGATTAAAGCAATTTTTTACAATTTTTCTCTTAACTTCACTAAACCTTAGAACGAGATAAAAATGCACTAAATGCAGCGTGGGCTTCGCGAGACTTTAAACGGTCTTTAAAAATTCTAGCTTCTCGCATCAGCGCCATTTGAACGTCGTCCTGCCCACGGTATTTGAGCAAATCTTTAGACAGCTCCACAGCTTCACGCGGTAATGCCGAAACTTTTTCGGCCAATTGTGCAGCCAATTCCACCGCTTCACCAGATTCACACACCTTATTGACCAACTTGTAATCTAACGCTTCCAGCCCTGTTACCTCCTCCCCGAGCACCAATACTTCAAAAGCGTGCTGATGCCCAATTAACCTAGGAAGCAAATGACTGGAAGCCGCTTCTGGAACTAAGCCAAGTTGGACAAAAGGAAACTTCAAAACAGCTTCACGCGCTGCGACCACCAAATCACAATGAAGTAACATTGTCGCTCCGATGCCCACAGCCCGCCCTTCTACAGCAGCGATCAAAGGCTTCTTGTAGCTGGTCAATATTTGGAGAAACGCCAGTGTGCTGGTCATTTTATCGGGAAACTGAGCAATAGAAATAAACTCATTTATGTCATTGCCTGCCGTAAAGTCCTCTCCTTGACCGTATATTAAAGTGACTTTCACCTCGCGGTTAACCTCTCCTGCGTGAAGAAAGTCACCCAACATCTGGTACATATCGAGCGTAATGGCATTCTTTTTTTCAGGGCGATTAAGGCGAAGAAACTGCACTCCCCCTTCAATTTTTTCGACAATATGTTCTGATGACATTAATCGCTCCAAAAAAAGACAATGTTATAAATGGGCTATCTTGATTTATTTCACTTTTATAATAGAACCTTCCATATACTCAATCTCACCGCAATTGAACAATCAGCTAGCTTCCGCTTTATGCTCATCTCTTAGCGCTCTGCGAAGTACTTTTCCCACATTTGTTTTTGGAAGCTCTTCTCGAACTTCAACAAATTTAGGCACTTTATAAGCCGCCAAATGTTCTTTACAAAATGTCCGGATAGCCTTTGTTGATTGTTCGCCTTCAGGATCTCGTAGCACAATAAACACTTTCACCGCTTCGCCAGTCTTATCGTCATCAACGCCGATCGCGGCCGCTTCCAATACATTTGGGTGAGAGCAAAGAATGTCTTCAACTTCAGTCGGGTACACATTGAACCCCGAAACAATAATCATATCTTTCGCTCGGTCTACAATTTTCAGATACCCATCATCCTGTATGACCGCAATGTCTCCAGTAATCAAAAATCCATCTGGCGTCATCACCTCGCTCGTGGCTTTTTCCTGCTGCCAGTAACCTTTCATTACCTGAGGTCCACGAACACAAAGCACGCCAGGTTCGCCTTGAGGAGCCTCCACCCCACTGTCATCGATCACTTTTACCTGTGTTTCATCGACAGGAACACCAATAGTCCCTACTTTTTCATAGCCGACAGGATTAAACGAAACCACCGGCGAGGTCTCGGTCAAGCCATAACCTTCAACAACCTGACAACCCGTTACCTGTTTCCACTGATCCGCGGCGGCATGAGTCAGCGGCATGCCACCTGAACACGTTAGCTTTAAGGAAGAGAAATCTACTTCCTGAAAATCTTTTCGGTTACACAGCCCTACGAACAAGGTATTTAAGCCAACAAAACCAGTGAACTTCCACTTTTTCAGTTCTTTTACAAAATTGGGTAAGTCCCGAGGGTTCGGAATCAATACAGTATGACCACCACACTCAAACAGAGTTAACCCATGAATGAGAAAAGCATAAATGTGGTAAAGCGGTAGCGGAGCAATGTAAAGCTCCTTTGTTTCACTTAAGTTCCCGTTCAAGCGAAACGACAGTTGATGCAAGTTGGAAATTAAATTTGCATTCGTCAGCATCGCGCCTTTAGCAACTCCCGTCGTACCACCGGTATATTGGAGTACAACAATGTCTTTTTGTGTGCCTTTTACTTTAGTAAGGGGATGGTTTTTACCTTGAGCAAGTACATCGTTTAGACATTTCGCTTGCGGTAAACTGTAACTAGGCACCATTTTTTTAACATAACGAACGACAGTATTAATCAACACACGTTTAACGGGCGAGTGAAAGTCTGCAAGCTCGGTAATTATAAGATGCTTGATGCCTGTTTTGTGTATGATTTTTTCAACGTTGTGCGCCATGTTTGCAAGCACAACTAACGCCTTAGCTCCCGAGTCGTTAAATTGATGCTCTAGCTCTTTCGGCGTGTAAAGTGGGTTGGTATTCACAATAATCAAACCCGCTTTTAACGCACCGAATACCACAACGGGGTATTGCAGAACATTTGGCAATTGAACGGCAATTCGATCACCCGGTTTAAGGTCAGTATGGTTTTGAATATATCCTGCAAACTGATCCGACTTTTCATTCAGCTCACGGTATGTCAAAGTCCGATCCATGCAGCTGAATGCAGGAAAGTCTTCAAACTTTTCGCACGACGACGTTAGAACATCGACTACGGTTTGAAAATTTTGGGGGTTCAATGAGGTAGGTACTGCTACCCCATTTTCTGGACAGGCCGTTTGGGCATGTTCATTCGGCATATAAAGCTCCACTTGTTCTTGTTATAGGAGAATCGCCAGCAAGTCGGCCTTAACAAAATCATATTAAGGCCAATCTAGTGTTATCAGATTAGTCCGTTTTAGCCATTTGGGAAAATCTGCGTCAGTTTAGTCGCCAGCATAATGTCTCCATCTGCGCGAATTTTACCTTGCATAAAGGCTGCCATGCCATCTAATTCGCCACTCATAACTGCTTTCAACGTATCAGCATCCATTTCGAGCGTTACTGTAGCGTCATCACTTTCCCCTTTTTCGAGCGTACAACCGCTATCATCAACCGTTACGTAGTACTGCTCACTCTCGTCGACATCAAACTGAAAGATTGCTTCCATATCATCTGCTTCGTCCGCGTCAAACCTATCTACCATTGAATCAAATACAGCTTTCACATCACTCATAAGTTCTCCATCAATGTTTTTATTTTAGTCTGGTTTTAACATTGTGACGCCGTAACCTTTAATGAACCAATTTAGGCGATATTTTACACTTACAACGTTGACTGGCTCACAATGCATAAAATACGTTCTTTATAAAATAGCTCTGTTCAGAAGATCGCTGTATTCATAAAATAGAGCTCTCTGTAAACGCCACTGTTTCGACCCCATTTCTTCCAAAACACATCAGTCTCAAAACACGTCAGTTCAGAAAAAGAAAATTGTCTTCTTCCATTGCGAGTAAATTATCCGCTCCAGACAACATAGACTGCGCATGCGCTTTTGTTCGAGGTAAGAGCCGCTCATAGTAGAATGTGGCGGTCTGCAGCTTCGCGGTATAAAAACCTTGCTCCGTAGTGCCTTCGTCCAATTTTATCTGTGCCGCAACCGCCATTCGAGCCCAAAAATAAGCCAATACGACATAGCCCGAATACATGCAGTAATCAAATGATGCAGCGCCAACTTCTTCTTTGTTTTTCATGGCCTTCATGCCAATTTTAAGAGTCACATCTCCCCATTCACTGTTCAGCTCACTCAACACACTGATGTATTTTTTAAAACGTTTATCGCCTTTATGCTCTTTACAAAATTTATGGATGATTTTAGTAAAGCGACGCAGCGTCGCGCCTTGAGTCATAAGTACTTTGCGTCCTAATAAATCCAACGCCTGAATTCCGGTCGTTCCTTCATAGAGCATCGAGATTCGGCTGTCCCTGACGTTTTGCTCCATCCCCCACTCCGAGATGTAGCCATGCCCCCCAAATACTTGTAGGCCTTGATTGGCAGATTCAAACCCCGTTTCGGTAAGGAACGCCTTCGCTATGGGCGTTAAAAGTGACAATTGTTCTTCTGCATCCTGTTTCTCGTCGTCAGTCCCTTTTTTTGTTTTATCCACTAACAACGAACTGTAGTGAATTAAGACTCGTCCACCTTCTGCAAACGCTCGTTGTGTCAGCAGCATACGCCGTACATCTGGATGAACGATAATAGGATCGGCTGCTTTTTCAGGTGTTTTAGCGCCAGACAATGCGCGCATTTGCAAGCGATCCTTCGCATAAGCAACGGAGTTTTGATATGCCCATTCAGCGTGCGCCAATCCTTGTAGCGCCGTTCCTAATCTTGCAGTATTCATGAAGGTAAACATACAATTTAAGCCGCGATTAGGTGGTCCAATTAGATACCCCTTCGCGCCATCGAAATTCATGACGCATGTTGCATTGCCATGAATGCCCATTTTATGTTCAATCGATCCACAACTGACGGCGTTTCGATCCGCCACATCGCCACTTTCAGAAACATTAAATTTAGGGACGATAAAAAGAGAAATACCTTTTGTACCCGCAGGAGCATCAGGCAATCGAGCTAAAACGATGTGAATGATATTTTCCGCCATATCATGTTCACCGGCAGAAATGAAAATTTTGGTGCCGGAAATTGAATAACTTCCGTCATCAGCAGGGTCAGCCTTTGTTTTCAACATGCCAAGATCTGTACCACAGTGCGGTTCGGTAAGACACATCGTGCCAGTCCATTCACCCGTTACCAGTTTTGTGAGGTAAGTTTGTTTTTGCTCGTCTGTGCCATGCTGCTCTAGCGTATTCATTGCTCCATGGCTTAACCCTGGGTACATACTCCAAGACCAGTTCGACGTTGCGACCATTTCGGTCACCAACATCCCTAAGGATTCAGGCAAGCCCTGCCCACCTACAGATTCCTCATGCGACAATGACGGCCATCCACCTTCTACATATTGCTGATAGGCTTCTTTAAATCCTTCAGGCGTCGTTACTTCACCGTTATTGAACGTACAGCCTTGCTCATCGCCAATACGATTCAATGGCGATACAACGCGTTCTGCAAACTTAGCGCCTTCCTCTAGAATGGCAGACACCATATCGGGCGTTGCTTCTTCAGCCCCAGGCAGATTAGCGTAATGACTCTCTATATCGAGTATTTCTTCGGTAACAAATTTAATATCACGCAATGGCGCTTTGTAGTCTGGCATGACGCTGAAACCTCATTATTGTTTTTATCTTTATCTGTAATTGTGCATTTCACCCCGCCTCAACGCAGTATAGATAAAGACGTGATATATTTTTTTTGCATATTACAAAGAGTGGTTCATAACCGAGAATCTCTCAATGACAAAACGAACCAAGATTGGTAACAAAATTCACCAGCTCGTGAAGATTTTTGTTAGTAGATTTATTGATAATGACGTTAGCCCTCGAAACGAGAGACGACGCTAAAGATAGGATTTAAGCAAACAACGCAGAACAAAGCAGAACGAAAATTAAAAAATTATTTTCTCTATCGCAGTTTTTAGGCGAGCAAGACTTTCTTGCGTACTAGTAAGAATTTCTAAACGAGATTCAGAGACCTCATTTTTAACATTAAAGAACTCTTCAGATTGAGTGATATTGCAATCAATAACAGTGCTCGCATTCAACCGTAATTGACCCTTTAAACGCCAAAAGTCGGGCTCTTCTCGCATCAGACGTGCGAGCGATTGAGCTTTAAATTGATCAAATACGTAATTGTCTTTGATTATCCAACCGATACTGCATAGGTGCTTGTCGCATTTTTCATAGGTAATCGCTGACACACCTTCGACAACCTTAATTTTTGATTCGTGGTCGTGGTCGTGGTCGTGGTCGTGGTCGTGGTCGTGAGAACTGTGTAAATGTATATGGCTATTGTCGTTAGATGAACGTAAGTAGTTAAGCCATGAAATAGAGGCTTCTCCATTCAGGGAGTAAGCGAATTTTTTAGGATCTTTTAATTGCTCTACAAAACGAATAAATTGCTCGTTCTCACTTTCAGAATATTGATCCGCTTTAGATGCGATCAATACATCTGCCTGATCAACCTGATCAAAAAACGCTGGATGTCCGATATACCTAGGATCTTGTAGATTACGCACATCAAGCATGCAAATTGACGCTTTAACATCGAGCACGTCTTCATAGAGGTTCGATTTCAATTGCGCCATAATTTGGGCCGGATGCCCAATACCTGTAGGCTCAATTAAAATTCGGTCTGGGTTGACCTGCCTTATCAAAGCATTTAAGCCTGCGCTGAATGCAGCCGATGTTACACAGCACAAGCAACCTCCCGGCACCTCTTTAATCGCAGCACCGGAATCTCTAAGCAAAGCTCCGTCCATTCCCACTTCGCCAAATTCATTAACCAAAACAGCCCAAGATTCCCCCTCAGGCACTTTGGTTAACATGTTTTTGATCAACGTGGTTTTTCCCGAGCCTAAGAACCCTGTGATTACATTGACTGGGATATTCTTATATATCACAGTGATTTGTCACCGCTAATACGACTGGCAACGGCAGAGTTTTGGTCGCGGTATTTTGCATTCAATCTTTTATTGTACGGCCTTTCTGCTGGGGTCGTCATCGTCTCAAAATTAATAGCTCCTATTGTCATTCCCGGGCGCAATGCCAATGGCAGTTTTCCGCCATTTAGGAACTCCAAAACGATTCCACCACTCCAACCTGGGTCAATTCGGTGAGCCGTAACATGCACCATTAACCCTAAGCGAGCCAATGAAGAACGGCCATCTAGCCAACCCACTAAATACTCAGGAATCGTCACGCTTTCTTTTGTAACGCCTAATACCAGCTCTCCCGGATGGATAAAGAATGGTTTGCCATCTTCGATAACAATTTCGTCACTCATTACCGACTCAATCGTCTCATTCAAATCTTCTTTAGGGCCACTCAAATCTAAATAAGGTGCCGGATGCCCCTGAAACGTTCGAAATGAATTTCCAAGGCGTAAATCGCAAGAAACACCGCTTATTGCTGAGTTATCTGGACGCGGATCCACCACAATGTCACCGCTGTCTAACGCCTTAATAATATCTATGTCTGAAAGTCGCATTTTATTACCTTTTAGCAGTTTTCTTACGTGAGAAGACCTTTACACGAAGTCACGAGCAAAGCCAAGACGAGGAAAAAATAGACGAAAAAGCGGAATTTATGCGTTATAAATGAGCATTTTGAGTCTCTTTTTAACACTGTATTGGAGAGCGTAGTCGTCGTGTAAAGGTCTCGAAAGATCTGCTTAGTCGTCACTCATACCTATCGTAGGCATTGCGAAGGTTTCTGTTTTGGACGCAAGAGTAGCACCAAGCTTACGAGCAATCGACTGATATATGTTTGCAATGTCAGATTCAGGGGCGCTTGCAACAGTCGGAGATCCAGTATCAGCTTGTTTACGAATAGATAAGCTTAGTGGCAATTTACCTAAAACATCGACACCGTATTCTTCTGCAAGCGTTTGCCCACCTTCTTCTCCGAAGATCGACTCTTGATGCCCGCAATTAGAGCAGATATGCGTCGACATATTTTCAACAACCCCTAAAACAGGAATATTCACTTTGCGGAACATTTCAATACCGCGTCGCGCGTCGAGCAAAGCAATGTCTTGCGGTGTTGTGACGATAACAGAACCCGCAACGGGTACTTTTTGCGATAAAGTCAATTGAATATCGCCCGTTCCAGGCGGCATATCAATGAAGAGATAATCTAAATCTTCCCAATCGGTTTGGGTCAATATCTGCATTAGTGCGCCCGTAACCATCGGCCCACGCCATGCGACAGGTGTTTCTTTGGTGGTTAGAAATGCCATTGACATGACCTGAATACCATGGGCAACAGGTGGAACAAAGAACTTGTCTTCTCGAACTCCCGGACGCGTGTCCGCCGAGAATCCCATCATCATACCTTGACTAGGGCCGTATATATCCGCATCTAAGATACCTACTTTTGCCCCTTCTCTTGCCATCGCAAGTGCAAGATTAGCTGAGGTGGTCGATTTTCCGACTCCCCCTTTACCTGAGGCGACGGCAATAACGTTTTTCACACCTTTTAAACCTGGCAAGTTATTCTGAACGGAAGCAGAAACAACTTGGTTTTGGAAATGAATATTAACAGTGCGTCCATCGTTGATAACCTCAGCGACTTGCCGCTCGATTACATTTCTATTCTGATTGGCGTAATAAGGAAGTGCCAGGCGTACATTGACAGTACTTTTATCTGAATCAACCTCCCAAACATGACCATACGAAGCATTCGTATTTTCGTCCAAAAGCAGCGCAAGAGCCGACAGAATATCTTGGTCAGTTAACATTAACTTCTCCTGAAATAAGAACAGTCCCACTGAGTACCTTATGTAGGCTCAAATGGCGACCTTAAAAAAGACGGGTAATTACCGTTCGAAATGGGGACGATTTTATGAAAAGCAAGGTCAAGCCTTGCACCCAGTAAGCAGGTTCTTATAATGTCCGCCAATTAGACTTAAATATACAAAACTCGGAACCGACGCTTTCCAAAGTATGTCCATTGCAATTGACCAAAATGGCATGACGACGCGCGTCATCGAAAACAATTGTAATATAGAATATCTCGATATTTTCCGAGTTAAAAATACACTCCAGCAGGCTTTATAAAAAATGGCACAAACGCAAAGAAAAATCCTAGTTACCAGCGCCCTACCTTACGCCAACGGTCCAATTCATCTGGGCCATATGCTGGAACACATTCAAACTGACATTTGGGTTCGTTTCCAGAAGCTGCGTGGTCATATATGTAATGCTGTTTGCGCGGATGATGCGCACGGTACAGCCATCATGATTCGAGCTGAACAAAACGGCATTACCCCAGAAGAACTAATCGATGGTGTTCGAGCGGAACACATGATGGATTTTAACGACTTCCTTATCGGTTACGACAACTATCATTCCACTCACTCCAGTGAGAACAAAGAATTATCCAGCAGCATCTATAATGCGCTACGTGATAACGGCAAAATTTCAGTACGTTCAATAACTCAGGCTTACGATCCTGAAAAAGGCATGTTTCTGGCCGATCGCTTTGTGAAGGGAACCTGCCCTAAGTGTAAAGCGGAAGATCAATACGGTGACAACTGCGAAGTGTGTTCAGCGACCTACACGCCAATGGAAATGATCAACCCTCGCTCTGTGTATTCAGGTGCGACTCCGATCGAAAAAACGTCTGACCATTACTTCTTCAAACTGCCTGACTTCCAAGAGTTTCTACAAAAGTGGACTCGCAGCGGAACGCTACAAACTCAGGTAGCGAACAAACTGTCTGAGTGGCTAGATTCTGGCTTACAGGAATGGGACATTAGCCGTGACGCTCCTTACTTCGGTTTTGAAATCCCCGACGCCCCAGGTAAGTACTTTTACGTTTGGCTAGACGCTCCAATTGGTTACATGGCAAGCTTTAAACATCTTTGTGACCGCACTGATGGACTAAACTTCGATGACTATTGGGCAAAAGATGCCGACTCTGAGCTGTATCATTTCATAGGTAAAGACATCGTTAATTTCCACGCACTGTTCTGGCCAGCGATGCTTGATTGTGCAGGATATCGCACTCCAACCGGTGTAAACGTACATGGATACGTTACCGTAAATGGAACAAAGATGTCGAAATCTCGCGGCACCTTTATCATGGCTCGCACCTACCTAAACCACTTAGACCCTCAGTATCTGCGCTATTATTACGCGGCAAAGTTAAACTCAAGCGTGGATGATATCGATCTAAACCTTGAAGATTTCGTACAGCGAGTCAACTCTGACGTCGTCGGAAAAGTGGTTAATATCGCAAGCCGTACAGCAAGCTTTATCAACAAAAAATTTGATAGCAAATTGTCTGCTACGGTCGCTGAAAACGAAATGATCCAAGATTTCATCTCGGCTGGCGATCAGATTGCAGAGTTCTACGAAACTCGTGAATACGGAAAAGCGATTCGCGAAATTATGCGATTGGCTGACATCGCCAATACCTATATTGCCGATCAAGCGCCTTGGGTACTCGCGAAGAGCGAAGAGACGCTGCCTAAAGTACAAGAAGTCTGTACTGTTTCGCTAAACCTATTCTCTATTCTAGCGACCTATCTCAAACCCGTATTGCCCGCTCTCATTGCAGATGCAGAAGCCTTTTTGGGCAAAGAGCTTACATGGGATAACCGAACCGAATTGCTGTTCGGCGGCTCAGTAAATAAATTTAAGCCTTTGATGGAACGTATCGAAAGCAAACAGATCGATGCCATGATTGAAGAAGGTAAAGAAGCTGCCGCTGTAGAAGCCGCATTAAAAGAAGCCAATCAACCAAAGCAAGAAGAAACAGAGCTAAGCAAAGAACCTATTGCTGAAGAAATCAGCTTTGATGATTTTGCAAAAGTAGATTTGCGCGTGGCACTTATTGCAAAAGCTGAACACGTTGAAAAAGCCAATAAGCTTCTAAAGCTCACCTTAGATCTTGGCGGAGAAACACGTACCGTTTTCTCTGGCATTAAGTCTGCTTACAAGCCAGAAGATCTAGAGGGCAAGCTTACGATTATGGTTGCAAACTTAGCGCCTCGTAAGATGAAATTTGGTTTATCTGAAGGGATGGTATTGGCGGCAGGGCCTGGTGGTGAAGACATTTACCTTCTTGAGCCACATGACGGCGCCAAACCAGGCCAACGAGTAATGTAACTCCGATATAAACCAATCGGACAAATGAGAACCATTCTCTCTTAAATATCGCCTGCTTCTAAGCAGGCGGTTTTGTATTGGTTAAGCTTATATAACAGAAGCCGATATGTTTTATTCAAAATTAAACTAGAACTTATAGGTTAATAGACTTGTTAGTTATAAGCAGCTTGGTATAGTTACGCTCAAACAATTCTATGGTTCGTGTTACTCACGTATAAACTAAAGAGCATTCAAATATGCCGTTATACGATGAAAATAAAACACTAAAATACACGCTCCATAAACAATGATAAGACACATTTTATATCTGTGTTAGTGAAAGCAAAAAACCGTTAGAACACGCCAATTTGCTTTCAAGTTAGACTTCGCTCTTTACGTATTTAACATCAATTTTGGAAGTGAGATGACCGATTATCTCTTAATATTGGTCAGTACAATTCTGGTAAACAACTTTGTACTGGTACAATTTTTAGGTTTATGCCCCTTTATGGGAGTTTCTGGAAAACTGGAAACCTCTATCGGGATGGCGATGGCAACTACGTTTGTCCTAACGCTGTCTAGCTTATGTAGCTACCTAACATTTGAGTTCATTTTACAACCCTTTGGTCTTGAATACCTGAAAACCATTTCATTTATTCTAGTGATTGCCGTTGTCGTGCAGTTTACCGAGATGGTAGTGAGAAAAACCAGCCCACTTCTTTATCGTGTTTTGGGTATTTTTCTTCCCCTCATTACCACAAACTGCGCGGTGTTGGGTGTCGCCCTACAAAATACAAGCAAGCAAAATGGGTTCGTAGAATCGCTCTTATATGGTTTTGGCGCTGCCGTCGGTTTTTCATTTGTTTTAATTTTATTCTCAGCAATGCGTGAACGCATTAACGTTGCCGATGTGCCTGTTGCCTTTAAAGGATCTGCAATCGGCATGATCACAGCAGGCCTTATGGCTCTCGCCTTCATGGGCTTTACTGGCTTAGTGCAGATATAGGAGATAAGTATGCTTACCATTCTACTTGCCGTTGGCATTTTGGTCGCACTGTCTCTTGTATTTGGTGCTGTACTTGGTTATGCGAACGTTCGCTTTAAAGTGGACGGAGACCCCATTGTTGATCAAATCGATGCCATTCTGCCACAAACACAATGCGGCCAATGTGGTCACCCTGGCTGCCGTCCTTATGCGGACGCAATCTCAAACGGAGAGGCCATCAATAAATGTCCTCCGGGCGGACAAGCTACGGTACAAGCGCTTGCAGATTTATTGGATGTAGAGGCTCTGCCGTTAGATGGTGACGCCGAGGAGTCTCCAGTAAAGCGTGTTGCCGTCATTCGCGAAGATGAATGTATTGGTTGTACGAAATGCATCCAAGCCTGCCCAGTCGATGCGATTCTTGGTGCGGCAAAACAAATGCACACCGTGATAGCAGACGAATGCACTGGATGTGATTTGTGTATAGAACCTTGCCCTGTTGACTGTATTGATCTGGTTGACGTCGGCATAAACACAAAAACCTGGTCATGGGAAAAACCAAACGGTGTTGCAACCCACTCTGCAAACATCATAGCTACTGATCGTTCTTTGGAGGCTCAAGCTTAATGCAAGCGCCCGTTGTATATTCTTTTCATGGCGGAATTCATCCCCCTGAAAATAAGACTCAATCCTTACAATTGCCATTGGGACGTCCAACTCTCCCAAGCGAACTCGTACTGCCTTTGGGTCAACACATTGGTCAACCATCAAGACCATTAGTTGAAATCGGTTCAAAGGTATTGAAAGGTCAGCCTGTTGCGATCAATAACGGTTTTTTAAGCAGTTTCCTTCATGCCCCAACATCAGGAACCGTTACTGGTATAGAGCTTCGCCCTATTGCTCATCCTTCTGGTTTGGATGATCTCTGTCTTATTATTGAGCCTGACGGACATGATACTTGGATAGAACACTCTGGTTTAAAAGAATGGCAGTCCATCAGCAAAACAGATGTTTTAGCTTACCTGTCTGAAATGGGCATTGTAGGTATGGGCGGTGCTGGCTTCCCTACACAAGTTAAGCTACAAGGTGCACATAAGCACCCATTGTCTCATTTCATAATCAACGCGGCAGAATGTGAACCGTACATCACGGCAGACGACATGCTAATCCGTGAACGCTCTCTCGAATTAATATTGGGCATTGAAATACTTCAACACCTTGTTGATGCTGAACATGTCATTATCGGCATTGAAGACAACAAACCCACCGCTATTGCTGAGCTTAAAAAAGTCATAGGTGAGCGAAACAGCACCATTCAGGTCGCGGTCGTACCGACGAAATACCCTTCCGGCGGTGAAAAGCAACTTATAAAACTACTGACAAATAAAGAAGTTCCAAGTGGACGACACCCTGCTGATATCGGTGTACTTTGTCAAAATGTGGGTACTTGTACCGCTGTTTACGATGCGATCTACCACGGCAAGCCCTTAATTAGTCGCTACACAACCCTTACAGGGGATGCACTTGAAGCTCCACAAAATGTAGAAGTGCTGTTAGGTACGCCTGTCTCTCATTTGCTTGAATACGCGGGCAAGATCAACAACAAGCTTGCACGTCTCGTTATGGGCGGCCCCATGATGGGCTTTACGCTTGATTCTCACTTGGTTCCAGTTGTAAAAACAACCAACTGTATCCTAGCCGCTTCAAACAGCGAGCTGCCCCAGCCTGCGCCGGAGCAATCTTGCATACGTTGTGGCATGTGCGAACAAGCTTGCCCTGCAAGCCTACTACCACAACAACTATTATGGTTTTCAAAAAGTCAGGAACACGAAAAAGCAGAGCACTACAATCTTTTCGATTGCATTGAATGTGGCGCTTGTTCTTATGTCTGCCCAAGTAGCATTCCATTAGTACAATATTATCGTCACACAAAAGCGGAAATTAGAGAGTCAAAAGAAGCCGCTGTTAAATCGGATATTGCAAAACAGCGTTTTGAAGCGCGTAAAGCACGCCAAGAAGCCGAAGCAGCTGAAAAAGAAGCGAAACGCTTGGCACGCCAAAAAGCCACTCCAGCAAAATCAAATGAAGCTAAAACAGCACCGAAAAAGCCTGCTCCTGCTGTATCAGACAGTAACGATTCGAAAAAGGCCAAAGTGGATTTAGCCATCGCGAAAAGCAAACTCAAAAAGCTTGAAAAAACGCTGCTTGAAGCACAAGAAAAAGAACACACTGAAGACATCAATACGATTCAGTTGCAAGTTAATGCCGTTAAAAAAGATATCACGGACCTTGAAGCTAAAGTAGTAAGCGCACCGACGCCAAAAGAAACAACTAAAACCGTCATGAGCGATGATGCCAAAAAAGCCAAAATTGATGTGGCTCTTATTGGCACCAAACTGAAAAAAGCACAAAAGCAACTTCAGGAAGACCCGGACAATAGCGAACTTAAAGACAAAGTCTCGAACTTTGAACAAGAACTCAAAGCCGCTCAATCTAAGTTAGAGTCGTTAGTACAAGATAAGGTTAGCCCTCCTGTTGAGAAAAAAGCCCTAAGTGATGAGGCTAAAAAAGCAAAAGTAGATGTTGCACTGATTAGTACAAAACTAAAAAAAGTGGAAAAACAGCTCGCTGACGACCCTAACAATACGGAATTGAAAGGCAAGATCGACACTTTTAAGAATGATCTAAACGCAGCAAAAGAGCGATTAAGCCAACTGTCACCACCTGAACCTTCTACGTCTCAGGAAAAAGTAGAAAAACCAGTAAGTGCAGCAGATCAAGAGGCACAGAAAAAATTAAAAATCGACACTGCAATTGCTAAAGCGGCTGCAAAAAAAGCAGACAAGGCACTAAAGAAAGCGATTGATATTAATGCGGATAATATTGAGAACTTAACCAAACAAGTTGCCGATGCTAACGCTAGAGTAAAAGAGCTAGAAGCGGCGGTAGGAAAAGGTCAAACATCGAGCTCAACGGACAAAGAATCCACTGACTCATCCGAAATCAAACCAACACAAAAGGTTGTAACGGACGAAGAAAAGAAACGAAAAATTGACCTAGCCATTGCCAAGGCAGCCGTAAATAAAGCTAAAAAAGGCATTGTAGCATTGAAAGAACAAGGCAAATCTGAAGAAGAGATTGCCGCCTTAGGGTTACCTGAAAAACTAAACGCAGCAGAGCAAAAGCTTGCTGATTTAGAATCCGGTGACTCTCAAAAAACTCCGTCTAACGAACACCTTGAGACGCCCCCTAAAAAGGTCTCAAGCGAACCAGATAAAGAAACACTAAAACAGCATAAAGTCGCTGCGGCGCTTGCCAAAGCACAAGTAAACAAACTGACAAGACGCTTAGAACTCGAACCCGATAATGCCGAGCAAATAAAACAAGAGCTTGAGCAAGCTAAGCAAAAACAACAAGAAGCGGATTCAAAATTAGAAGCGCTGACCAATACGCAAGAGAATCGATAAATGGCACTATTGAGGATTAGCTCTCCCCACACACAACGCCCAGGACACAGAACCGCCTGGATTATGCAGATGGTTATTCTAGCAACCATTCCGGGTCTTGCCGTTCAGACTTGGCTGTTTGGCTATGGAACGCTTATTAATTTAATCATCGCCTGCATTACTGCCGTCGTTTTTGAAGCCGTATTACTAAAAGCTCGACAGCGTTCAGTTGCCTTTTTCTTGAAAGATTACAGCGCCCTACTCACAGCTGTACTGCTCGCCCTCGCATTACCTCCGTCCGTTCCTTGGTGGCTAACAGCGACAGGCGTGGGAGTCGCTATCGTATTCGCAAAACAAGTGTATGGTGGGTTAGGCAATAATCCATTCAACCCTGCTATGGTGGGTTATGCGATCTTGCTGGTTTCGTTCCCGGTTCCAATGACACAATGGGTAGGTGCGCAATCTCTAATTGATGCAGGAGCAACACCAAGTTTTTCTCAGAGCTTACAAGCAATATTCGGCACGCTACCAACGATTGATAGCTACACTATGGCAACACCGCTTGATGCATTTAAGCATGCAGAAGGGCTAGATCGATCAAGTGCATTCGACACCATTCTAGGGCTCAATGAGGCGAATCTAACAAATTGGATCAGTGTTAACCTTGCCTATTTGGTAGGTGGCCTATTCTTACTTAAATTACGCATTATCACATGGCACACGCCAGTGGCTGTGTTAGCTGGACTTGCCGCAATTTCTTCAGTTTTTTTCCTAACGGATTTAAGCCATGCTGCGACACCTTGGTTCCATATAACATCCGGCGCAGCGATGTTCGGTGCCTTCTTTATCGCTACGGATCCAGTAAGCTCTTGCACCAGTAACCGTGGTAAACTCGTCTACGGCGCTGGAATCGGTATTCTTATCTACATTATCCGTACATGGGGCGGTTACCCTGACGGAGTAGCATTTGCCGTACTTTTAATGAATTTTGCAGCCCCTCTCATCGATCATTACACACAACCAAGAGCCTACGGTCATAAAAAAGCCAAAAAGGGCTTAAAGTTTGGAGGTGATAACTAATGGAACTGATCGCTTCAATTAGACGTAACGCAATTGGTCTTGGTATTTTCGCAGTACTGACCGCTGGATTAATCGCAATTACTCATCAAGTTACCGAATCGACAATTAAAGAAAATATTATTCAAGCGCAAATCGACGCTTTTAACGAAATATTGCCAAAAAATCGTTACGATAATGACCTTCCCAATAGCATGATCGAACTTGCGCCAGACCCACTGCTAGGCAGTCCAGACCCCATTACCGCCTTTATTGCCAAAAAAGATAGCCAAGTTTCGGCTATTATTTTTGAAACAGTCGCGCCGCAAGGCTACAACGGCAATTTAAATCTATTGGTATCAATTGATCGCAATGGTGTCGTTACAGGAACAAGAGTTATTAGCCACAAAGAAACACCGGGGTTAGGTGATAAAGTAGACCTTAAAAAATCCAATTGGATTTTATCATTTGCCAACACGTCATTACGTAGCCCTGAGCAAGATAAATGGCATGTTAAAAAAGACGGCGGCGATTTTGACCAATTTACAGGCGCCACTATTACACCCAGAGCGATTGTCAGAGCAGTAAAAAATACACTTATGTACTTTGATAAAAACCAAGCTGAGCTACTGTCGCACTGACCATTAGTTTGCATTGATTGTCGTCACATCAGGAATCAATATGAGTGAAGAAACCTTATCTACAGAAAATACAAGCGCCATTGATACGGTAGCGGAAGACTCCAAGGCAAAAGTGAGCCCAAATTACGCAGAGATCGTCTATAACGGCATTTGGAAAAATAACCCAGCCTTGGTGCAACTTTTAGGTTTATGCCCTTTGCTTGCCGTTACAAGCACTGTCGTCAACGCGATTGGTCTAGGTCTTGCAACAATGGTTGTGCTAATAGGCTCTAACATTGCCGTTTCGCTTATTAGGAACTACGTCGCTGACGCGGTTCGATTACCGGCCTTTGTTATGATCATTGCGTCTTTTACAACGTGTATTGAGTTGATCATGCAAGCGTATACCTATGAGCTCTACCAAATTTTGGGTATTTTCATCCCTCTCATAGTGACGAACTGTGCCATTTTGGGTCGTGCTGACGCCTTTGCAAGTCGTAACCCTGTCTTACCTTCCGCACTAGATGGTTTTATGATGGGCTTGGGCTTTATGATCATTCTATCGGTTCTTGGCGGAATGCGTGAGCTTATAGGCCAAGGAACACTCTTCAGCGACATGCAACTTCTCTTTGGCGAAAGTGCCTTGAACTGGAAACTGACCGTATTTTCGAACTACCCTGATGTATTATTTGCTATTTTGCCACCCGGCGCATTCATTGGATTAGGCTTACTTATCGCACTAAAAAACCATTTTGATGAACGTGAAAAAGAACGCGACCGTGCCCGTAAAGCTGGTCAGAAAACAGAATCTCGCCGCGTTCGCGTAACTGGATAAAATGAGCGCTTGTAGGTTATGAATAAGACAAAACGACACGAGATATTTACACGTCTACGCGAAGAAAATCCGAACCCTGTGACCGAGTTAGAGTACAGTTCTGCGTTCGAACTGCTGATCGCAGTGCTGCTTTCAGCACAAGCCACTGACGTAAGTGTTAATAAAGCAACACGCAATTTATTCCCGGTTGCCAATACTCCTGAAACAATGTTCGCGTTAGGAGTTGATGGCTTAAAAAACTACATCAAAACCATTGGTCTGTTTAATGCAAAAGCTGAAAATGCGATCAAAACATGTCAGATTCTAATAGAGAAACACAATAGCGAAGTACCAAAAACACGCGAGGAACTAGAAGCTCTACCGGGTGTTGGTCGAAAGACAGCAAACGTAGTACTAAATACCGCTTTTCGTCAAATCGCTATGGCGGTTGACACTCACATTTTTCGTATCTCGAACAGAACAAAAATAGCGCCAGGAAAGAATGTTCTTGAGGTTGAACAGAAATTATTAAAATTTGTTCCAAAAGAGTTTTTATTAGATGCCCATCATTGGCTTATTTTACATGGGCGTTATATATGTACCGCACGCAAACCTAAATGCGATGCCTGCATCATCGAGGACTTGTGTGAATTTAAGGAAAAAACGTCTACTTAATGGAGAGGGTGCTGCTTGTCGTTGAAGATGACTAGCATGACTGAACCGTACGAGGATTCGTTTTTACGCACTCAAAGGGCAAAAGCCCCTTGAGTATGAAAGCCTATGTGCTTAAGCTGCTTTCTTCAGTGCTTTTTTCAACTTAGCAATTTTTGATTTTTGCTTTGCTACTTTCTCTTTACGCACTTTGATTTCTTTTTTAAGAGATTTAGCTTCTTTTGATACAGATTTCACTTCTTTCTTAGCCATTCGGGGCTCCTTATTATTTTTTGTACTGTCATTTTTCGACGATTCTATCGTAGGAGAAAAAGTCGAAAATTAAAACTCCACCCCACAAATTGTCATCAAATATTCATAAAACCATCATAAAAATTAAGCCTGCAAGAACAAAGGCGCATTAAGAGGCTTGCGAGCAGTGTTTGAGGCAGTAAGCAAAAGCACTAAAGCGAGAACCTTCTGCTTACTATTTAGAAATTAGTTACGTAGAAATTAATTACGTGGGAATCAGCTCAAGTCTTGAGCTTTCTGTTTTTGTGATTCATCCAGAATCCACTGCTTAAAAATTTCTGCACCTGGACTAAGATATTGATGAGTTGGATAGGTTAAGAAAAAGGCTTCCGATGTCTCAAGCCTTGTTTCGAATGGTGCAACAAGTGCTCCGTTTTCAATCATATCTTTTACGACGGATGTACGGCCTAAAGCAAAGCCCTGCCCTAGTTTTGCCATTTCTAACGCGGAGATCAAGGTATCAAATTGAATCCCCTTACCATTGTCGGAGTAATCTGTGCTCGTTTGGTTTAGCCAGTATCCCCATCCCTCTTTGTAACCAAGTACGTGCAATAACGTATGATTAGAAAGAGCCTCTTCTAAAGTTACCTGAGAACAATCACCTAAAAGTGCAGGACTGCACACAGGAAACAGCTCATCCCAAGTTAAACGCTCAGCTTTTACGTCGGGCCACACTCCCTGACCGTAACGAATACCTAAATCAGTGTCTTTTTGTTTTTCCTCTTGCCAAATATTGCTTGTGAAGCGAATTTTCACATCCGGATGTTGCTCATAAAATAACGGCAATTTTGGTGCTAACCAAGTCGTAAAAAAGACTAAGCTAACTCTGATTGTAACTTGTCGGCTCTGACCTTGCCCAAATAATTCATCGGTGACAGCCGTAAGCCTTTCTATAGAATCATGGATGGCTGGCATATAAGCCAAACCCGCATCGGTTAATGCTAGCCCTCGTGGCAACCGTTTAAAAAGAGTTGTGCCAAGTTGCGACTCTAGACTTTTGACCTGCTGACTAATCGCAGCTTGTGTAAGATTGAGTTCATTAGCGGCTTGGGTGAAATTGAGGTGGCGTGCAGAAGCTTCAAAGGAGCGTAGCCAGTTAAGCGGTGGCAATCTTTTCTTCATGTTTGTAATCTCAACATATATTTCAATGTTTGCTATTAAATGGCGTGTCAAAACTTCATATTTCAGTAAACATAAGCTGAAATTGAACTTAATAGACTTTTTATGACCATGTACTACATATATTTATTTTTATAATTTTTTGACGATTATAATTATATTTATAATTTACAGTTCACATAAAATAAAACCATAACCCTTAATAAGGGCTATGGTTTTCAAAGGTTAACATTTTTGCTGTCCTTAGCTAAACTCTTTTACTTCATAGTAGGCATTGAGAACTCAACACCTTCACGAATACCAGCAGAAGGCCAACGCTGAGTCACAGTTTTACGTTTAGTGTAGAAACGAACAGCATCAGGACCGTAAGCATGAAGATCACCAAACAATGAACGCTTCCACCCACCAAAGCTATGGTAAGCAACAGGTACAGGTAAAGGTACGTTGATACCAACCATACCCACTTGGATATTGTCAGAGAAGTAACGAGCAGCTTCACCGTCACGTGTAAAGATACAAGTACCGTTACCGTATTCGTGAGCATCGATAAGATCCATTGCTTCTTGCATCGTTTGAACACGAACAACTTGAAGAACAGGACCAAAGATCTCTTCTTTGTAACTTGTCATATCAGTGTTTACATTGTCGATCAATGTTGCACCAACAAAGAAACCATCTTCATAGCCTTCAACTTTCGCATTACGCCCATCAACAACAATGGTTGAACCTTGCTGCTCAGCGCTGTCGATGTAACCAATAACTTTTTCTTGGTGAGCCTTAGTGATTACAGGTCCAAAGTCATTGTTTGCATCAGAATAAGGACCAACGTTTAGGCCTTGCATAGCCGCTTGCATCTTCTCAATTAAAGCGTCACCTGCTGCATCGCCAACTGTAACAGCGACAGATAGAGCCATACAACGTTCGCCGGATGAACCAAATGCAGCACCTACTAATTGGTTAACAGCGTTATCCATATCCGCATCAGGCATTACGATAGCGTGGTTTTTCGCACCACCTAGAGCTTGGCAACGCTTACCATTAGCATTAGCTGTCGTGTAAATGTATTCAGCGATAGGCGTTGAACCAACAAAGCTAACCCCTTTGATACGATCATCATTTAACAATGTATCAACTGCTTCTTTATCACCATTAACAACGTTCATAACGCCGTCAGGTAGGCCTGCTTCTTTCAATAGTTGAGCGATGAAAAGCGTTGAGCTTGGATCACGCTCAGACGGCTTAAGAATGAAACAGTTACCGCATACCAATGCCATAGGGAACATCCACAGTGGCACCATTGCTGGGAAGTTAAATGGAGTAATACCGGCAACAACACCTAGAGGTTGGAACTCACTCCAAGAATCAATGTTAGGACCAACATTTTTGCTGTGTTCGCCTTTTAGCAACTCTGGAGCGCCACATGCGTACTCAACGTTTTCAATACCACGTTGCAACTCACCCGCAGCGTCATGGCTGATTTTACCGTGTTCTTCACCAATCATTTTACAGATAGTGTCAGCGTGCTCTTCTAGCAACGCTTTAAACTTGAACATGATACGAGCACGTTTGATTGGTGGAGTATTTCGCCACGCTGGGTAAGCCGCTTGAGCTACAGTGATAGCTTCTTCAACCGTTTTTTTAGAAGCAAGGTCTACCTGCTTAGTTACCGCGCCTGTTGACGGATTGTACACATCCTGTTGACGAGTTCCTTCAATGAAAATTTCGCCGTTAATAAGTTGTCCAACTGTGCTCATTTCGTTTTCCTCAGATCAGAATTCAAGGAGATGATAGGTTTATATCACTCGTTTTCTTGTTTTATATTTAAAGTGTTTGGCGATATAACACATCTAAAAAGTGTGTTTCATATCGCCATTTTATAATTTATGCCCAAAGCTCTTTGTATAACTCAATAACTTCCTCAGCACTTGGAACACGAGGATTGTTATTAGGCGAACCTGATGCTAAAGCTTGCTCTGCCATCGTATCTAAAAGAGACATGAAGTGTTCTTTATCGATACCAAACTCTTCAGGAGTTGGAACCTTCAGCTCTTCATTTAACGCTTTTAGCTCAGCAACTAACTTAGCATTTGCAGCTTCGTCACTGTCTTGTTGAGACGCCACACCCATCGCTCGCGCACAATCAGCATAACGCTCAGATGCCGCAGGAATTGAATACTCGGTAACAGCAGGCAAAAGCATGGCATTGGATAAACCATGAGGAACATGGAATGCAGCACCAATAGGACGGCTCATACCGTGTACCAAAGCAACAGATGCATTTGAAAATGCGATTCCCGCAAGCGTAGAACCTAACATCATCGCTTCGCGAGCTTCTTTATCTGCTCCATCATGGTAAACACGACGTAAATTCGGAGCGATAAGACGCATCGCTTCAAGGGCTTGCGTATCGCTGTATAGACTTGCTTTTTTACTTACGTACGCTTCCATCGCGTGCGTTAGCGCGTCAATACCTGTATCTGCAGTCGTTCTCGCCGGCACAGATAGCGTTAGACTAAAGTCAACTAGCGCAGCAATTGGCATGAAGCCAACGCCCATACAAAGCATCTTTTCATCTGTCGTTTCGTCAGTAATGATGGTTACTTTTGTAACTTCAGAGCCAGTACCTGCAGTCGTCGGGATTGCGACAATTGGCAAACCAGATTCTGTTACAACACGCGGAAACTTATAGTCGCGCATTTCACCACCGAATTTACCCAAAATACTGATAGCTTTAGCACTGTCAATTGGGCTACCGCCTCCCAATGCGATGATACTGTCGTAATCACCTTCTGAGATTTTTGTCACTCCTGCTTGAATAGAAGCAACAGTTGGTTCAGGTACAGTGTCATCAAATATATCAGCCTGCATACCTTGTTCGGCAAGCACTGCTTGGACATTTGCGGCGTAGCCTAGCTGCACCATCATTTTGTCAGTAATTATAAGAGGACGACGGCAACCAAGGCTTGCGAGAATTGTTGGAGTGGCATGACTTGCATTTTCGCCGACCTGTAACATACGCGGAAGAATGATTTGAGTAGACATACTTTATTCCTAGCATTAAGCGTTTCTAATAGCTGATAGAGCGTGTTTTAAAAATATGTAAGCGGCTTAAATTATAATGTTGTTAAGCCGCTCTCATATTAAACGGTTACTGAGCGTTCTCAGTGAGTGGTGTTAGATCTTCGGTTGATTGACCTTTCACTTCTTCTCGTAATGATTTAACCAGTCCGTAGGCTGCCATCAAAACGATAAAAGAAAATGGTAATGCAGCCACAATCGAAGCAGTTTGCAATGCTTTTAAGCCACCTGCGTATAGAAGTACTGCAGCAACTGCACCAATAGCAGCACCCCAGAATACTCGGAATTTTGCCGGTGGGTGCTCGTTACCAAAGGACACTATAGTACAGATAACCAGCGTTGCGGAGTCAGCAGAAGTAACAAAATAAGTCACAAGCATAATGGTACATAGGGCAGAAATCCCCATTGTAACAAGATCACCTGCATTCATACTTTCAATGGTTGTAAACAAAGCCATTGTCGTATCTGCATTGACTGCTTCTGTAATGCCGCCAACACCAAACAGTTCAACAAACATCGCAGTGTTACCGAAAATGGAGATCCAGAAAGCGGCAAGTGCAGTTGGAGCAATCAGTACACCGAATACGAATTCACGGATGGTACGACCTTTAGAAATACGTGCGATGAAAATACCACAGAAAGGAGCCCAAGCAATCCACCAGCCCCAGTAGAAGATAGTCCACCAACCTTGCCATTGACCTTTAGGATCAGGATCAACCCAAAAACCTAATTCCACAACATGGAATAAATAGTCGCCAACATTAGTAAAGAACGCACCTAGAATATAAACCGTTGGGCCAAAGATAATGAATAAACCCAAGATTATGAGGGTTAAATGCATATTCCATTCACTTAAGATCTTAATACCTTTGTTCAAACCCGTTAGAACTGAGCCTGTAGCAATAACAGAAAGAATAGCGATTAGAATAATTTGGTTAGATGTAGATATTTCAAATCCAAAAAGATAAGAAAGCCCAGCATTCATTTGCTGTGCACCAAGACCTAGAGATGTTGCAATACCAAATACAGTACCGAACACAGCTAGCAAATCAGCAGCATGACCAATTGGTCCGTAAATACGGTCTCCAAAAATTGGGTACAAACTTGAACGAATAGAAAGAGGTAAACCTTTTCTGTAAGAGAAGTAAGCCAATGCTAGACCGATAACAGCAAATAGACCCCAGCCATGCAATCCCCAATGGAAGATAGCTATACGCATCGCGACTTGAGCAGCTTCTACTGTACCCGCTTGACCTTCACCAATAAATGGGTTGCTTTGAAAGTGGTAGATTGGTTCAGCGATACTCCAGAAAAGAATGCCGATACCAATACCCGCACTAAATAGCATAGAGAACCATGCATAATTACTGAACTCTGGGCGGTCAGTGTCTTTTCCTAATCTGATATTTCCGTATCGGCTAAAACTAATCCAGACAGCAAACATCAAGAAAAAGCTAATTAGGCCAATGTAATACCAATCTAAACTTGAAGATATGTAACCATTTGCAGCGTTGTAAACCGAATTCGCAAATGTGGGGTTGATTACAGTAAACAATACAAAAGCAACCATCAGCACTGCTGAGCCAACTGCTAATATAGGGTGTGTGCCAGCAAACAGCCCTGTCTTTGGCAAAGTATAAGACTTGTCATTCATCGGATTCATCGGGTTAACCTCATAGTTTCATTATAATTATCTGTTTCTATGTCAATTAAACCTACCGGTCGTGACCGCTCCATAAGTATGGAACTGAGCTTGATTTTATTATTCATGCAGTCATTCTCGCTATTATTTTTATTGTGTTCATTAGAAACACCTTAGATGTCTAAAAAAGTGACACTTTTAAACGGAAGGTAATTCTACTTATTGTTGTTGCAGAAATCATTGTTATGAATCTATCCCGAACTGAGAAGCAATAAAAAATCTATCTAAGACCCCTTAATTTTTATGGGTCATTTTTCACTCATATTTATCTCAAATTAGATATAAAAAAAATCGTGCCTCAGACCATTTTTATTTTGCTGGTTCGTTTTTAAATTCACTCCTAAGATGCAGCCTTCGATACTACGTTGAGTAAATATATAAATACCAACGATATCGCACAAAACCTAAAAGCAGCCGGTTCACCGGTATAAAAATAAATAATTTCAGCCAACTAATCGTTTATGTATGAGCTGAAGTTAGGTTGATTAGGACTTGAAGCGTTATGAATACAAAAAATCAATTACCTCTAGCTGGCGTTCGTGTTGTAGATTTTGGACAACAGATTGCGGCACCTGCCGTAGCGATGGTTTTAGCTGATCTAGGTGCAACCGTTGTACATATAGATCCACCTAATGGGCCAACTTGGCAACATCCCGCTAACGCTGTTTTAAATCGCAATAAATCGTCTTTAAGCTTAGATTTGAAAACTTCATCAGGCTTAAATCAGGCATTAGAGCTAATCTCTAATGCTGACATTGTGATAGAGGGTTTCCGTCCTGGCGAAATGCAAAAGCTGGGGATTGATTTCACTAAGCTGCGTCAACAACGTCCTGAATTGATTACTCTTTCTATGCCTGGGTTTGCAAGCAATGACGTGTTACGTCGCGATTGGAAAGCGACAGAAGCTATCGTTACAGCAACCTGTGGTGCCTTTACAGACATGGGGTTCAACCGTGTATTGATGGGCGTTAACCCTAGTTTCTCTCCTCTTCCATTGGGGTCCTCATACGCAATTACGTTGGCAACAAGCTCTGTTGCACTTGCTTTATTTGAACGAGAAAAAAGTGGCCGTGGCGATGAAATTGAAGTGCCGATTGCAGCCGCTCTCATGGAAGGACTGTCTTACAATTCCTATGTGGTTGATCAGATTCCTGAGCGCTATAAAACAATGCGTGAGCTCGAAATTGAGCACCGCAGAGAAAATAACATTGAAATGGACCTAAGTTACGATGAACTTCAAGAGTACTTAGACCCTTTCTTTCGCACTTATACGTGTGCCGACGGCCGCATGTTCTATTGCGTTTGCCCTTCTCACCGCAACCATGCAAAACGCGCACTTAAAGTTCTCGGTATTTATGATGAATTGGTTGCCGAAGGTCTGCCTGATGTTAAGGATCTACACGCTCCTATCAGCGAATGGGACGGCGAAACGTCTATTGGCGTTTACCCTCTACCGAAAAAATGGGCCGATATAATTTCCAAAAAGATGAAAAAGGCCTTTTTACAAAAAACCTCTGAAGAATGGGGTGTTATTTTTGGTGAAGGCCAAATTCCAGGAGCTCCGCACCGTACAACTCAAGAATGGGTAAACAGTGAATACAGCAAAGAGTCAGGACTGTTTGTCGAAGTAGAAGACAAAGAATTCGGCAAAATGATGCAGCCTGGCCCGATTGTTTGGTTTGAAAATGAAGCCGACGCAATGTTAACACCGAATTCTCGTGAAGATGTTGACTTCGAGACAGCACTTAATCGCCTTCAGCAAGCGATTGAATTTGACAGATCTCCACGACCTGTAGGTCAAGAAATACATAAAGCAAGCGGTGACGGCTGGTTAAAAGGCGTTAAAGTTCTAGATTTAACTAACGTTATTGCCGGCCCTCACTCCACAGCGTTTTTAGCGCGTTTCGGTGCAGAAATTACGAAACTGGACCCTGTAACACCGCTATATGACCCATTGATTGGAATTTTATACACATTCCAAACAGGCGTCGGCAAAGAAAGCGCTTTGGTTAATATCATGACGGAAGAAGGCCGTGAAGTACTAGAACGCCTTATAAAAGAAGCGGATATTGTTGTTATCAATGCCCCAGAGCGTCAAATAAAACCTCTTGGGCTAGACCAAGAAACAATAAGTGCCATAAACCCAGAGGCTCTTTTCTGCCGTCTTGATTGTTTCGGTGCCCCTCGCAACGGCAGCAAAACAAACTACATCGGTTACGATGATATTATTCAAGCTAACAGCGGGATTATGAGTCGATTCGGCAAACCAGAAACGCCTGAAGAACATGCCCACATAGGCACGCTTGATGTAAACTGTGGTTTCGCTGGCGGTTTAGGTATGGCTATTGCTCTATACCAAAAACGCAAAACAGGGAAAATCAGCCGTGTTAGAACCTCGCTAGCAGCAGTAACTAACATTGCCCAGATTCCTTTTGCCTTTGATTATGAAGGTTGTGCTCCTTTTAATGAAGCATCAGGTCGTGAAGCTCTAGGTAACAACGAACTATCACACTTCTATCACACGAAGAGCGGTTGGATATTCCTAGATTCAAATGAAGGAGAGCTTGCTACACTTGCGACAGTTAAAGGCCTTGAAGGAATTCAAGAATGTCAGGATTTAGGCGAGTTCTTACGCGAAAGTTTTGCCAAAGAGCCTTCTGAATATTGGTTAAAAGCATTCATTGAAGTAGACGTTGCCTGCGCAGAACCAATTTCTATTGAATATTTACGTGAACACAATAGCCGTGTAGCAGATCAAACAGCCGGCATAGATCGAGGAAGCTTTTCATTCTCTATCTACCCTGATCATCCAAGCGGCCACTGCATTACACAAATTGATCCCTACTCGATCCGCCCGTCTGAAGCATCGATTAGCGCTGTAACACCTGCGGAAAAATTCGGTAATTCAACCGAGACTGTTTTGAGCGGCCTAGGCTACAGCAATAGTGAAATTGATTTGATGCTAGAGAAGAAAATTGCAGCGAAAGGTTGGAGTAACGAATTCCTACCAAGCTAAACAATTGATTTTAAGTTAAAAAAAGCCAAGCTAGCCAAACCGGTTTGCTTGGCTTTTTATTTTATAAGCCGAAACCTAACAACCGATTCATCTTGTCTAACTAAGATAAACACTTGAGCTTCCCTATATTTCACCACCTTTATTAGACACAGCACATCACAGCACTAGCTTCAAAACCTACCCCATAAAGTTAATAAAATATTTAACCAAGTTTAAATAAAAGCGAATTTACTAACCTTTAAAGAATCTCCATTCTGTCTTTATTAACACTGACTATTTAATAACGAGAGCGCCATGAGCCATATTTCTAAATCTAGACTGACACAGAAGCAATTAGACGCGCATTGGATGGCCTACTCTGGGAACCGGCAGTTCAAACAAGATCCACGCTTAATCGAATCAGCCAAAGGACACTACTATACAGATATAGATGGTCGTAAAATTTTCGATGGTTTATCCGGACTTTGGACATGCGGCCTTGGGCATAACGTCCCTCAAATAAACGAAGCCATCACAAAACAAGTCAACACGCTTGATTACTCGCCCGCTTTTCAGTTTGGTCACGAAAAATCCTTTCTACTCGCAGAAAAAATTACTGAATTTATGCCGAGCGAATTAAATCGAATATTTTTTACTGGTTCTGGCTCTGAATCGGTAGACACTGCACTAAAAGTTGCGCGTGCGTACTGGCGAAAAAAAGGTAAAGGCACAAAAACTAAGTTTATTGGCCGCGCCAAAGGCTACCACGGTGCAGGAATTTCTGGATTTAGCGTAGGAGGCATTGCTGCCAATCGCACGTTATACGGTCAAGGGTTAGAATCTTACCACCTCCCTCACACACAAACGCCCGGCACAGAGTTTTCTAAAGGGATGCCTGAAATGGGCGCTGAGCGTGCCGAGGCTTTACTTGATCTAATCACAATGCATGACGCATCCAATATTGCAGCCGTCATCGTCGAACCTATGTCAGGCTCTGCGGGCGTCATTATTCCACCAAAAGGCTATCTAGATCGCCTCAGAGAAATTTGTGATCAGCATGACATCCTATTGATTTTCGATGAAGTCATTACCGCTTTTGGACGTATGGGAGCTCGCACCGGCTCTGAAGCATTTGGCGTAACACCCGACATTATTACCATGGCCAAACAAGTAACAAACGGTATAGTTCCTATGGGTGCGGTTGCATTTAAACAAGAGATCTACGATACGTTTATGGAGACAGCCGGTGCGGAACACATGCTCGAACTTCCTCATGGTTATACCTACTCTGCGCACCCGCTTGCATGTGCTGCTGGATTAGCCACTCTAGACATAATCCAAAAAGAGCAACTCGCGGATCGTGTTAAAGAAATAAGTGGAAACTGGGAATACGCCGTTCACTCATTACGCGATGCAGATTCAATGATTACAGACATACGTAATTACGGTTTTGCAGCTGGTTTATCAATCGCAGCGAACGAAGGCGATGCCTCAAAACGACCATTCCAAATCGCAATGTCAATGTGGGATAAGGGCTACTATGTACGTTACGGAGGCGACACTATCCAGTTAGCACCTCCTTTCACTGTTGAGCAACCTGAAATAGATAGCCTAATCAACGCGCTAGCAGACACACTGAAAGAAATAAATTAGCACACAGATCAAGACTCACCAAAAAAGGCTCCGATGGAGCCTTTTTTGGTTGAAGAATACAAAGAATGGGGCGATAATCCACACAAAATATAGGTGATTTTTTGTAATTTTTTGCGTGACTTAGTTTAGAAATAGGCACTAATTGTGAACATAAAAAGCGCTCCATATGTACGATGTTTTTGGGCTGGAAAAATGTTCCTGACCAACGGGCACACTACAAACATTCATTGTACCCACATCTCTCCCACTCAGGTTGAAATCGAATCTCCAATCGCCCTCGAAGGGAGCCGGAAGGTTAAACTTGAACTTAATGCTATGCATGAAGGGAAACTAGCCCACTTAAAAGCTATTTGCGACCCCATTTCAGTCGTTTTAAACGAGCACGACTTGCACTACATTAAGTTAAACTTTCATAACATCAACCCAAAAGACCTCGATTTCATTGAAGAGTTTGTACAAGACCACCAATAATTCTGCGTCTTACTCTGACCGTCTAAATCTAGTCGCCTAAATAATAAAAGGCCCAGAAAATCTGAGCCTTTTATTATTGATTATCGCTAATCTTATCTCTAAAAAAGAAAGAGTGATTGGATCAATTACGACACCATCGTTTCTTCATAAAGTTTCAATAGACGCTCTTCATCTACTTCCATACACACTTGGGTAGACGGCACGCCATCCCAATGAGGCTCAGGGTAGGATAACCCCTCAGGAGCAAAAATTGTTTGGCCTAACGCGATGCCTTCACATGCGACCCTAATTGGACCTCGCTCTACAGTAAAGATACTTGGATCCATCAAATACGCAATTGTAGAAGCATCATGAAAATAGCATCCCTCAATTGGGAAACGATCACTGTAAAATTTAATGTAATGTTGAGCACAGTCGTATAGAAAGCCACCTTGATCCGGCTTTTCTTCTTTAATTCGCCCTAATATAGCGTTACCCAATACAACTTGGTGCGTTACATCAAGACCAATCATTGTCACCTGCCAAGGCGCAGTGAATACTTTATCTGCGGCATGAGGGTCATTGATGATATTTGCTTCAGCAACAGGAGAAACATTACCAAATTCATGAGCGGCGCCTCCCATCAAAACAACCTCATCAACGAGGTTCGCAATCTCAGGATCGAGCTCAAGGGCTTTGGCTAAATTCCCCAAAGGCGCTAATGCCACAATCGTCACCTCTCCAGGGAACTGACGAACCTGCTCTACGATAAATTCAGCAGCGGACTGCTCTATCGCTTTACCTTTCGGAGAAGGCCAATTGATGTTACCAAAACCGTCTGTTCCATGAACAAAATCTGGATGAGGACGAGGTGCAATCACACTTGGTACAGCAACACCTTCAGCAACAGGCACATCAACACCAGCAATCTCTGCCAGACGCAAGGCATTTTCAGTTGCTAGCGTAACAGGGACGTTACCAAATACGGTTGTCAAACCGAGCACATCAAGCTCTTGAGCTTGGAAAGCAAAGAAGATTGCCATTGCATCATCAATACCAGGATCTGTATCTATGATAATTTTACGAGTCATGATCGACTTCCTTATAATTAATTAATGCTGATGTGACAAAAACACTGCCACTTCATCTGAATTTGGAATTGAAGCGAGTGCGCCGATACGAGTTACACAAATTGCGGACGCCGCACACCCTTGTTTAATGGATTCTTCTATTGAAAGGCCACTAAACATGGCAGACATGGTAAACCCTATAAAAGTGTCACCCGCCGCTGTCGTATCCTGAGCTTCCACAGTGAACGCAGGAACATATAAATCTGTACCCTCTTCAAAATAACGCACACCGTCACTGCCAAGCGTCATCAGCACTGCTAGATTTGGAAACTGCTTAGGCATTGCTTCTACTGCTTCATTTACAGAATCGACTGCAACCAAATCCATTGCTTCCACTTCATTGACTATTAATAAATCAATACTGTCTAGCAAAGGCTTCGTAATACTTACATCCATTGGTGCAGGATTGTATGCAACTTTTAATGACTTACTTTTAGCTTGTTTTGCAATATACGGTACTAGGTTTGTTTCATTTTGAAGCAATACCCAATCACCTTCCGCAGCTTGATCCAAAACACCGTCGATCTGCTCTTCGGTTAAGCAGTGATTGGCTCCCTGATACAGAATAATTGAGTTTTCAGCGTTTTTATTAATTTGAATAATTGCATGCCCTGTTGGCATATCAATCTGCGCCACCAGCTCTATATTTACACCAACATCTTTCAGCTGCTTCAATATCAGTTTATCGACAGAGTGCACCGCACCTACATGCCTTACATCCGCACCCGCTTTTGCAAGTGCAGCAGACTGATTAGCGCCCTTTCCGCCAAGCAAACATTGATAGCTTTCAGATGCCATTGTTTCACCAGGCCTAACAAAATGATCTACCTGATAAACGTGATCAAGATTAATGGAGCCGAAATTATAAATTGTCATCTCATTGTTCCTATCCGTGCTACCCAAACCATTCTCGCAGATTAGCCATGACAATCACCCTACTGATAACCTAGTTATGCCAACCAATGATCGTTTACGTCAAGATAGCTTTATTCTTATCCATCGCAAATAGCTTGATATAAAAGCACGTTTTATTAGATATTTAAACCCACGAACTGTCCGATCGGTCAATTAATTTATGCTTAATACTTAAACAAAAAACGCCCTGCATAATAGCAGAGCGTTTTGATAGATATCCCACCGTTAGTATAAAACTAAACGATCAAGAATCTTTTATTTTTCGTCATCACGATCTAGGAAAGTTCGACCTTTCTGTGCAGCGATACGCATACGCAGAGCATTAAGCTTAATGAAACCTGCAGCGTCTTTTTGATCGTACGCACCTGCATCATCTTCAAAAGTCGCTACGGCACTATCGAATAAGCTGTATGGAGATTTACGACCCACAACTTCGATATTACCTTTGTACAACTTAAGACGTACCGTACCCGACACAAACTCTTGAGACGTGTCGATAAGAGCCTGAAGCATACGACGCTCTTCTGACCACCAGAAACCGTTGTAAATCACTTTTGCATAACGAGGCATAATTTCATCTTTAAGATGCATCGCCTCACGATCAAGAGTAATAGACTCCATAGCACGATGCGCGCGAAGCATGATTGTGCCTCCAGGCGTTTCATAACAACCACGAGCTTTCATACCAACAAAACGGTTCTCTACGATGTCGATACGACCAATACCGTTCTCGCCACCCACTTTATTAAGTGTTTCAAGGATCGTCGCAGGTGACATTTGCTCACCATTAATCGCTACAGGGTTACCGTGATCGTATTCGATTTCGATGTACGTTGGTACATCTGGCGCTTGCTCAGGAGAAACTGACCAACGCCACATATCTTCTTCTGATTCAATCCACGGATCTTCAAGCTGATCACCTTCGAATGAAATATGAAGAAGGTTAGCATCCATGGAATAAGGAGATTTCTTTTTCTTAGTAGAGAAATCAACTGGGATATTGTGATCTTCACAGTACTTCATCAACGTTTCGCGGGACGTCAAATCCCACTCACGCCAAGGAGAAATAACTTTAACACCCGGCTTAAGTGCATAGGCACCCAACTCAAAGCGAACCTGGTCGTTTCCTTTACCTGTCGCTCCATGAGCAATTGCGTCTGCACCCGTTTCATTAGCAATTTCGATAAGGCGTTTTGCAATCAACGGGCGAGCGATAGATGTACCTAGTAGGTATTCGCCTTCGTAGATTGTGTTCGCACGAAACATAGGAAAGACAAAATCACGAACAAACTCTTCACGCAAATCTTCAATGTAGATTTCTTGAACACCTAACGCTTGAGCTTTCGCGCGAGCAGGCTCTACTTCTTCTCCCTGACCTAGGTCAGCAGTAAAGGTTACTACTTCACACTGATACTCTTCTTGAAGCCACTTCACAATTACGGAAGTGTCCAGGCCGCCAGAGTAGGCTAGCACTACCTTCTTCACGTCAGACATTCTCTATATTCTCCTCAGATGAGATTGCGCTCGATATCAAAAAATGACACCGGATTGAATTTAATTTTAAGGGGTCGGTAGTTTAAGTCTTAGCGGGGGTATTCGCAAGCACACTAGCTGAATATAACCGCAAAAAAACGTGTAATTTTATCATCTATTTGACAGCTTTCTTCAGCAGTGGGCAATAAACCCTCAATCCAATAATGTGAGTCAGAAAGCGGCTAAATATGCACTTTTTGACTCACACTCCACCACTAGAGATTACTCCGCTAGAAATTCATCTGCTGCGCCAAGCGCTTGAGTTCCATAAATAACAGAAGGCCCACCACCCATCATGATCGCAACATTAATGACTTCAATCAGCTCATCTCTTGTACACCCTGCTCTTAGCGCTGCTTTTACATGTGACGCGATGCAACCATCACATCTCGCCGCAATGCCGATACCTACCGCCATCATCTCTTTTACTTTCAATGGCACAACGCCATCCTGCATCGCCGCTTTATGCATTGCCATAAACCCATTAAGGATATCAGGCGACGAGACACGGTACTCTCGTGCCAATGTATTTTGCTCTTTATTAATTTCTTTATAGCTTTTCATTTCAACCACCCAACAAACATTAGAGAAACCTAATATAAAGGAGATTTGAAAACCAAAATCTGATCTATGACAAAAAAAGTACAATCAATAATGTTTAATAGAAAAGAGAGAAGCCATTCATACGCCTGATGAAGCAGCAACTTAAGGCTCCGAGTAAAAAAGCCAAACCGTTGGCTGAGCTTGTCGAAGCCTCCTCTACCCCCTTCGACAGGCTCAGGGAACAGGTTACGGGACGGGTTACGCCTTAAGAAACAAGCTAGGGCTCAATAGTAGGAAACGAGCTGAAATTTAAGACTTCGAGTAAAAAAAACCATACCGTTGGCTGAGCTTGTCGAAGCCCCCTCTACCCCCTTCGACAGGCTCAGGGAACAGGTTACGGCGCACGGGACGGGTTACGCCTCAAGGAACAAACTAGGGCTCAATAGTAGGAAACGAGCTGAAATTTAAGGCTCCGAGTAAAAAACCAAACCGTTGGCTGAGCTTGTCAAAGCCTCCTCTACCCCCTTCGACAGGCTCAGGGAACAGGTTACGGCTCACGGGGCGGGTTACGCCTCACGGGACGGGTTACGCCTCAAGGAACAAGCTAGGGCTCAATAGTAGGAAACGAGCTGAAATTTAAGGCTCCGAGTAAAAAAACCAAACCGTTGGCTGAGCTTGTCGAAGCCTCCTCTACCTCCATCGACAGGCTCAGGGAACAGATTACGGCTCACGGGACGGGTTACGGCCTCAAGTAACAAGCTAGGACTCAGTAGTAGGAAACGAGCTAAATTTTAAGGCTCCGAGTAAAAACAAACCGTTGGCTGAGCTTGTCGAAGCCTCCTCTACTCCCTTCGACAAGCTCAGGGAGCATATTCGCAAGCTACACTCTAGATACTATTTAGCAATAAGGTTCGTGCGCTTAGTGAACCGCGCCAGCACTTTATAAAGCTCATAAGCGTCTTTACTGCCAGCTGTTTCACGGATTGAGTGCATTCCAAAAGTGGGCAGCCCGATATCGAGTGTTGGCACACCAATTTCACCTGATGTAATTGGGCCTATCGTACTGCCGCAAGCCATGTCGCTGCGAACAACGAAAGTTTGTACATTACAGCCTTCCTGTGCGGCAATATCTTTGTAGATTGCAGCAGTTTCACTGTTCGTTGCATAGCGCTGATTGTTATTTACTTTAATAACAGCACCCTGATTGATGGTTGGAGCATGCAGTTTATCGTGCTTGCTGGCATAGTTAGGGTGCAATGCATGAGCATTATCCGCCGATATCAACATAGAATTCTGAATGGCTTGCACATAATGTTCTGGATTAGGCGACAATCTACGCAAGACATCTTCTAAAAACGGCCCATTCGCACCACAAGTTGATAAACTTCCAACTTCTTCATGATCCGTACAAATCAGCAAACTTGGGCGCTCGTCGTTCGATGCGATTAACGCTTCCATCCCCACAAAACAACTGAGCAAGTTATCAAGCCGCGCGGAACATAAGTATTCATCGTGCAAACCGACCAGTGCGGGAGGCTGAGCGTCGTACATTGACAGTTCGAAGTCTAAAATCAAATCTACATATATATCACTGTGCTCTTTTTCGAGCTGCCGCTGAATTACATGCTTGAGTTCGAATTCATTGGTGGCATCACACAGAATCGGCAGAATTTCCTCTTGTGCGTTAACGGCAAATCCGTCTGAGTTCACTCCACGATTCAAATGAATGGCAAGATTCGGAATGGTTGCGATGGCCTTTTTAAAATCAATCAATCGACTTTTTATGTCGCCTGTCACCGTTTTGAACGTCACTCGTCCAGCGATGGATAAATCGCGGTCGAGCCAAGTATGCAAAAGTACACCGCCATACACCTCTACACCAAGCTGATGATGTCCATGGCGGGTTACTTGCGCATTGGGCTTAAGTTTGAAGCAAGGACTGTCGGTATGTGCGCCGATCATTCGCCAGCCTGTATTGAAGAAGTCCAACGAAGGCGTCGTAAACGCGATGAGTGACGAACCATTACGCGACACAAAATATCGCCCCCCTTCTTCGATTACCCAGTTATGGTCTTCATGCAGTTCGACAAAGCCTGATGACAGTAAACGGTTTTTCATACTTTGCGTAGCGTGAAAGGGTGTCGGCGACGATTGTAAAAAATGAAGCAATGAAGAGTTGAAGTTTGATGATTCCATAATTTTCCGTAAAGACAATGCCTTATTAGATGACTTTTTTACGACTAGACTAGCCTTATTGGGGCAGGTCTAATATGATTTTAGTAACCTACACAATTAGACCAAGAGTATCTACCGCGGATGAACTATAAACGCCTGTTAGTAAGCCTATTTGTCGCTGGCGCGTCACTTACTCATAGCCTCGCAAACGCTTACACTGAACTTCAGCCGCCACATGACTACGACAGCGTAGCAAAAGAGCTAACTGAAATGCTCGAAGCGGTGCACTATAACAAACCTACAATCGATGATCGAATTTCTGCAAGTGCATTTGATTTGTACTTAGACTCTCTCGATCCGATCAAAAGCTTTTTTTTACAAAGCGATATCGATACGCTCTCCAAACACCGTTTAGAACTTGACGATGCATTACGCAACGGCGATACACAAATAGCATACGACATTTATAATCTTTATATACACAGAGTAGAAGACCGCTTAAACAAGCTCTTAAAAGTGCTACCAGACATGGTGGATAACTTCGACTATACAAAAAAAGAGAGTTTAAACGTCGACTTCGATAATGTTCAATGGTCTAAAACTTCAGAAGAGCTCGACGAGTATTGGCGAAAACGCATAAAAAACCGAGCATTAACGCTTAAATTAAATAACACTTCAGAAGACGAAATCGCCTCCGTTATTGAAAAGCGCTATCGCAATCAATTAAAACGAATTGAACAATCCGAACCAGTGGACGTCTTTCAAACCTTTGCCAACTCCATTACAGCAGCACTGGATCCTCACACGACCTATTTTGCCCCAAGAGCATCAGAAACGTTTAACATTAATATGAGTCTTTCTTTGGAAGGCATTGGCGCAGTACTCCAATATGACGATGATTATACAAAAGTTGTCCGTCTTATTCCGGGTGGTCCTGCGGAGAAACAAAACGAATTAGCTCCCAATGATCGTATTCTCGCTGTCGGCCAAGACGGCAAAGCAATGGTCGACGTTGTCGGAATGCGGCTTGATGACGTTGTAGACATGATACGTGGTGAGCGTGGCACAAAAGTTTACCTTGAAATTCAGCCAGCGAAAGGTGATGGACAAACCACCAAGACCATCAACATTACACGCGAAAAAGTAAAACTTGAAGATCAGGCAGCAGCCAAAAAAATCATTAATGTTGAGCGCGGTGGTCAAACTTATAAAGTAGGTGTTGTTGAATTACCCACTTTTTACTCTGATTTCGCAGCAATTCAAGCAGGCGATAAAAACTACAAGAGTTCGACCCGCGATACGAAAAAAATCATAGAAGAGTTACGACAAGAAGACGTCATCGCAATTGTGCTCGACTTGCGCAATAACGGCGGAGGCTCGTTACAAGAAGCGAACTCCCTAGCAGGTTTATTCATCCCTCATGGACCGACCGTTCAAATTAAAGACACCAGTGGACGAGTAACCGTCATGGGTGATCGTGACCCTAGCGTAACTTACAGTGGACCGCTAGGCGTATTGGTTAACCGCATGAGTGCATCCGCATCAGAAATTGTTGCAGCCGCTTTGCAAGATTATGGCCGCGCGCTCATTCTTGGCGGAAAAACCTTTGGCAAAGGAACGGTTCAGGTACTTCAAGAAATGGACAAAGGCCAGCTCAAGGTTACTCAAGCTAAATTTTATCGTGTGTCGGGAGAAAGCACTCAACATAAAGGCGTTCATCCTGATGTCGAATTCCCCTCATTATTGGATGAAAAAAGTGTGGGTGAAAGTGCATTAGAAAACCCTCTACCATGGGACAAAATCCACGAGACTCGTTACCCAATATACTGGAAAATGGGCGATTACCTTCCCGTTCTAAAACCTCGCCATGAACAACGGATGAAAGAAGAACCTAACTTTGTTGCGATGGTGGATCAAATTAACGATGTACGCGAGCAAACTTCTTCTTTTAAGAGTATCTCACTCAACGAAGAGGAACGCTTAACTCGACGCAAAGAAGGCCAAGAAAAAACAATCGCAAGAGAAAACACTCGTCGTAAAGCGCTTGGGCTCGAACCCATTACTAGCGAAGATGAAATAGAATCTACTGAAGACGACCCATACGCAAAAGAAGCGGCGGAAGTAATGCTAGATTTCATTGCAGCAAACCAACTTAAATCAAAACAGTAACGTCGCTCGCTATATCTGTGAAATAAAAGGCCAAGTCGTAATTTATAGACTTGGCCTTTTGCATTATCGATAAAACTGTCGATTTTTGTTGCGACTCAGAATATCCCATATATCATATCGCCCTATTCAAAATCCGACTTGATTAAGGTTTATACACAGCAATGGCCAAAGCCTCTTCCGACCGAAATACGATTGACCTGTTTGGACAGACACGTGGCAGACCGAAAACACATCCGTTAAGCCGTAAAGACCAGCTAAAACTGAACAAACGCTTACAACGAGAAAAAGATAAGGCTGCGGGGTTTAAAAGGCTCGAAATTGTTTTAGACGACGAAACAATCCAAAAGCTTGATGCGTTATGCGACTTAAACGAATTAAAACGTGCTGAGTGGTTAACTATGCAAGTTGCTTTAGCTTATTCAAAGTCTAAATTTAAAAAAGAAATCCCTTCATCTGAGAAGAAGCAAAAAGTAACGAAAAAATAGAACATTTCTATTACCTAATTCTACTTCCTGTAAATATGTGTACGTTATGAGATAAAGACATGGCAAAACTCTATTACTACTACTCTGCAATGAATGCAGGCAAATCAACAGCATTGCTTCAATCCGCTCATAACTACCGTGAAAGAGGAATGAAAGTACAACTGTTTACGGCTGCCATTGATGATCGATATGTGTCTGGCACCATAAGTTCACGAATTGGAATATCTGCAGAAGCGACAACGTTTAACAGCAATACAGATATGTACACATTGATCCGTGAAGAACACAAAAACAGCACATTAGGCTGTATTTTGATCGATGAGTCGCAATTTTTAACAAAAGATCAAGTAGAGCAACTTTGCGATGTTGTCGATGAGCTAGACATTCCAGTATTGGCTTTCGGTATTCGAACAGACTTCCAAGGCGAACTGTTTGAAGGAAGCCAAGCATTGCTAGCATGGGCTGATAAATTAATAGAATTGAAAACGGTTTGTCATTGTGGAAGCAAAGCCACCATGGTCGTTAGATTGGACATCAATGGCGTTCCAGTAAAAGAAGGTGCACAGGTAGAAATCGGCGGAAACGACCGTTATTTATCCGTTTGCAGAAAACACTTTAGAGAGGCGGTAAGAGGATAAATTATGTGGTTTAAAAACGTACAGATCTTTCATTTAAAAGATACCGAAAGCCTCGATACAAACGAGCTGGTCAGCAAGATTCCTGAATTCCCATTAAAAGAATGCGGATCACAAGAAGAACACTCGTTTGGTTGGATGCCACTCATCAGAAACAGCGAGCAGTGGACACTGGCAAGCGATCGATGCCTACTTTTCAGAGCAGGAAAAGAAGAGAAAGTGCTGCCTGCGGCCGTTGTACGTGAAGAGCTTGAAGCCAAAGTCTCAGAGATTGAGCTCGTGGAAGGCCGTAAAGTCGGCCGTAAAGAAAAGCAAGACCTTAAAGACGAGCTAGTCTTTACGCTTCGCCCAAGAGCATTCTCTAAACGCTCAGATATTTGGGGATACATCGACCTGAAAGCAAAAATACTCGTCTTGAACAGCACCAACGCAGGAATGACCGAACTGCTGTTTAAGCACTTGCAGACGACTCTCGGCAGCTTCCCTATGACTCCGCTACAAGCTCAAGTTTCACCCACGTCAATTATGACCGACTGGCTCATAAAGAATGATGTCCCTGCAAGCCTAGAAACGGGCGACGAGTGTGAAATACAAGACAGCTCAGAAGATAAAGCAAAAATCCGCTTCAAATCATTGGAGCCACTTTCCGAAGATGTAACGCAACACCTTCAGCAAGGTATGTCTGTTAAAAACTTGGCATTAAAATGGACTGATAAAGTATCGTTTGTTCTTCATGACGATTTAACGCTACGAAAAGTAAAATTTGACGACACATTAAAAGACGCAGCATTTAATGATTCACAGGGCGGAGGTTTAGCTGATATGGACGCAAACTTCGCTCTAATGTCACTAACGTTACGCGAACTATTCGAATCACTTTCACAGTGGTTTGAAATTTCATCAGACAACGAATAAGGGCGACAAAAAACAATCCACATGTTACGTTTTCCACAGATTTCGTGGATAAGCTTGGGGAGAACGTTTGCCACACCAGACATGGCAAACGTTTTGTGTAAATTCACCTATATCGTGAGTTATTCTCAATCTAGAAAAACGCTGAAAAAAACTTAAATTAGAATGAAATATGAATAAATTGGTTAAAGAACAACAAATTACCAAAAAAGTAACCTTAGTAGGCGCGGTAGGCGATGCCCTACTAGGCGTCGCTAAAATTTTGGCTGGATACTTTTCACAGTCTCAGGCTCTAATCGCAGACGGCGTCCATTCTTTATCCGATTTATTAACAGATGCGCTCGTGCTGATCGCCACCTCCCGGGCTCGACAAGCACCGGACGAAAATCATCCGTACGGGCACTTAAGGTACGAAACCCTTGCCACCGTCGTCCTTGGCATTATCCTTATCGTTGTTGCAGCAGGCATCGTGTTCGACTCTTTGGCTTACTCTTCTCAAGCAAGCGTTACCTGGTACGGAATCGCCAGTCTATTGCTGACAATTATCGTCAAAGAAATACTGTTTCACTATACAAAGCGCGCCGGAGAAAAAATCCACAGCCGACTGCTCATTGCAAATGCGTGGCACAGCCGAACTGACGCTTTTTCTTCCGTTGCAGTATTAATTGGATTAGGCGGTGTATTTTTAGGTTATCAATGGGCTGATACATTAGCCTCTATCGTAGTTGCATTATTAATCGGCAAAATAGCATTTTCTATGATTTGGGAAAATGTTAACGAACTTGTTGATACAGCACCCGATCCTAAAGTTATTAACAATATACGCAACACCGTCGATAGCCTACAAAATGTGATGGCTCCCCACGACATGCGAGCTCGCTCAATGGCCGGGAAAATTTATTTAGATCTTCATATTCACGTACCCGCACATGCAAGCGTCAGCGAAGGACACTACCTCAGCGATTTGGTCGTTTATACGATCAAGAAAGCACACCCTCAAGTTCAAGATGTGCTGGTTCACGTTGATACAGACGAGAGAATTCAAAAAGCAGATTCGCTCCCCCATGAAGAGCTAACAAAACCCGTTCAACTCAATATGCCCGCACGAGATCAAGTTCTAGCAGATTTAGGCTTTGTATTGCGTCTTCACAAAGACTACATCGACTTAAACAGAACTCAACTGCATTATCTGGATAACTCGTTGAGCATTGTTATCCATGCTCTGGCAAGCAAGGTTGAATTATCCGCTCAAGAAATGAAAACAAATGGTCTAAAAATGGACCTTAACAGTCTGCCTTACGGTCAACACCACTCAGTAGTTTGGTCATACGACAGCGAGTAAAACTGAAAAGTAGACCCAAAGAATAGATTGAACACCTATTCTTTGGCTTTTTGCTTATATCAACAATTCATCACTGCCTACACACAGCGCTCAATACCCAGTTATTCATCAAGCTCTTTAGGCAGAGACTTTGATGTTTTCGCCCCCATCTCCTTTAAGCGCTCTGCACGCGTAACTAAATTGCCTCGCCCAGACAGTAGTTTTTTCATTGCTTGCTCTTGAGATCGACTCGCCTGCTCAAGACGAGAACCCACCTCTTCTACATCTTCAACAAAACTAGCAAATTTATCGTACATCGCTCCTGCTTGACGTGCTATTTCGATGGCATTTTGACTTTGTTTCTCGTTACGCCAAATATTCTGTATGGTTCGCAAAGTAGCCAGTAAATTAGAGGGCCCTACAATAATAATATTGTGCTCGAACGCTTCTCCAAACAGGCCATTGTCCGCCTGTAATGCCAAGCCAAATGCGGCTTCGATGGGAATAAACATTAAAACAAAGTCTACTGAACTAACACCCGGCAAGTCTTGATAGGATTTAGCACTTAGCTCTTTCATATGGCGCTTCACTGCGTCTAAATGCAGCCTTAACGCCGCTTGCCTTTCCTCATCTGACTCAGCTTCTACGTATGCAAGATAACTGACCAGAACCATCTTTGAATCAACAATAATTTGTTTGCCTTCAGGAAGATAGATGACAACGTCTGGTTGCAATCGACGCCCTTCTTCATTTTGAGCAGAAACTTGAACTTCGTACTCCCGCCCTTTTTCTAAGCCAGAACGCTCTAGTATCCGTTCAAGAATGACTTCTCCCCAACCACCTTGAATTTTATTTTGCCCTTTCAATGCTTGCGTTAACGACAGCGCATCATCACTAATTTTTTGATTTAGCTGTTGAAGATTACGGATCTCACGCACAAGCGAGAAACGCTCTCGAGCTTCGTCGTCATAGCTTTTTTCAACTTTTTCCTGAAATTTTTGAATCTGGCTTCCAAGAGGGTTTAACAAACTGCCCAATTGACGCTCATTTTCTTTCGCTAAATGCTCCCCCTGCTGTCGCATTATGTCATTCGCCATTTGCCGAAAATGCATCTCATTTTGTTTTTTCTGCTCCTGAAAGAACAGCTCTTTTTCCTGCCAGACCGCTTGAGCTGCTGCAAATTGCTGCTCAAGAGTAAGAGACTCTTTTTCCAAAATATGGATTTGTTCACGTGCCTGATTAAGAAGCAGCGTTTTATTCGATAATTCGTCCCTGTTTTTTTGACTGTCAAGCTGCCACTGGCGACGTATACGCTGTACAATACACGCTGTCGCAAACAAGGTTACAAGCACACTTGAGACCGCAGCAATTAATATCCAATTTGAAGATTGAAGAACCCAATCTGACATATAATTATAATCCACCAAATAATGACCACTGTTATCGCGAACCCGATATATCAATTCGAACGAGATAAAAAGTGTTTTTAAAAACAGAACGTTAAATGAAGTTTACATGGATTACTATCTAAGCCCAACTCACGAGCAACGTTTCGACCTAGAGATAAAAAACAGTCAATTCATTACGACTATAAAACGAACAAAAGGCCGTGAAGAAGCGAAACATTTCATTAACGTATTGCGTGAACGCTATCCAGATGCCAACCATCATTGCTGGGCGTTTGTTGCGGGCCTACCTAACAATGCCCATCTTTGGGATCAAAGCGACGATGGCGAACCCAAAGGTACGGCCGGAAAACCCATGCTTAATGTTTTACAACATTCAGATTTTGGTGAAATCACCGTCGTGGTTACACGTTATTTTGGTGGAATAAAGCTTGGCGCAGGTGGATTAGTACGTGCATACAGCCAAGCCGTTCAAGAAGCGTTAACGCAACTGGAACATGAACAGGTTTACCCTCGGGTCAATATTACAATCAAAATAGCCTATCCTTTGCTAGGTAAAGTTGAATATTGGCTAGAGAACAGCGATATTGAAATCAGTGACAAACAATATAACGAACACATAGAAATATCGCTCGCAGTTATCGAACGAACTTGGAGCGAGAACCGAGCAACACTTGTCGACCTATGTCAGGGAAGTATCGACATCGTTACCCCAATGGATTAATTGAATAAAACCGAAGTTAACCGATCCTTTCAAACTTCGAACATGAATAGATCAAAGCCCTTAAAAAGAGAAACTGGAAAACGAATTATGTATCAAACTGGACAACGCTGGAGTAGCCGAAATGAACCTGATTTGGGTGTCGGCACTATTATTGAAACTCAAAGCAAATCCTTTACCTTATATTTCTCAGACTCTGAAATTGAGCGTAATTATTCCATTTCCCAAACCAGTTTAGTACGCCGCACCCTAACGATTGGCGATCAACTACTGTTCGAAAACGAAGCGTTTACTGTCAGTGATATTAAAGAAGTCGATAATTTGACGTTTTACAAGGTTGGCCCTGAGTGGCTAGACGAATCTGAAATCGCTTTTCCTCGCAACGACAAGAACGAGCTAGACTCAATACTCGCGCTCTCGCCTGCACGCCGCATGTGGTTCGACCTACGTAGAAAAACACTGGAACATCAAGCCAAATTAGCCGCATCCCCTGTCCGCGGTCTCATGGGGCTAAAAGCCGAGTTACTGCCTCATCAAATATATCTTGCTCATGATATCGCTAACCGCCCACGCTCTCGCGCTTTGCTGTGTGATGAAGTCGGCATGGGGAAAACACTTGAAGCGGGGTTGATTCTTCATCACAGAGTAATGAATGGCTTAAGCAAACGCGCACTGATCTTAACACCCACGAACTTACAACATCAGTGGCTTGTTGAAATGTTACGCCGTTTCCATCAGCCTTTCTCCCTTATCAACGAATCCGTCTACGAAGACTTTATGGAAGGCGACGACAATCCCTTCGATCAACAACCCTTCGTAATAGCACCCATCGACTTTGTCTGCCAGCATGGCAAAGCCGCACAACACATGATTGCTTCTGAATGGGATATTGTTATCGTCGACGAAGCCCATCACTTGTCATGGGATCCCGACACGCCAAGTATTGGGTATCAACTTGTGGCTCGATTAGCCGACAATACCGAATCCTTATTGCTTTTGAGCGCAACACCTGAACAAACAGGTGAACGCGAGCACTTTTCACGCCTTCAGCTTATCGACCCAGACCGATACCATGACTTTGATGCTTATCAAGCCCAGCAGGGAGAGTTCAAAGCAGCAGCGGAACAGGCTGAAGCCCTTCTTCCACTGACTGAAGAGAGTTTTGAGCCATCTGATACCGATTGGAAAACGCTGTTTGGTAACTACCTTGAAAATGTAAAACTTAAAGATTGGTTCGACAATTTAGAAAGCCAAGATCAAAAAACACGAGTACAAGCAGCCAAAGACGCAATCAACTGGCTTATTGACCAGCATGGTACTGGCCGAGAAGTGTTCCGCAACACGCGCGCAGCCATTGGCGGCTTTCCAGAGCGCCACTTAAACACTTATCCTTTAGAGAATAACGAGCATTTTGATTCTGCGACGCGACACACTCTTCCTGAGATGGAAGTCGATCACGGACTCTGGGAACTGGACCCGCGCTGGGTTTGGTTAAAAGAGTTTCTAGAGTGTCAGGCAGAAAAAGTACTGGTTATTTGTCATACGGCCGATATGGCTCAGTGGCTAAATGATCAACTAACGTTTTCAGGCTTCCAAAGCGCTGATTTCCACGAGCAAATGCCATTAATTCATCGTGACCGAGCCGCGGCTTATTTTGCTGATGACGAAGGCGCTCAAATTCTAGTATGTTCAGAAATTGGCAGTGAAGGGCGTAACTTCCAATTTAGCCATAATTTGGTTATGTACGATCTACCAGAACACCCAGATCTTCTTGAACAACGTATCGGTCGCCTTGACCGCTTGGGACAAAGAAATACGGTGGAAATCCACATCCCTTATATAAAGGACAGTGTTCAAGAGCGTTTATTCCAGTGGTATCACCACGCTCTGAATTCGTTTGAACGCACCACCAGCGCCGGCGACAAAGTAAATGCAGCTTTTAAAGAGCCATTACACGCTTTCATCACGGGTCAAGACGAAGATAAAAGCCTGCTATTGGAAGCAAAGGCATTCCATGAAAGCTTGCTTAAACAATTAGATGAAGGTCGAAATAGACTACTCGAAATGACATCGTGTCGCCCAGACCGTGCAGCACAGTTAATCGACCACATTAATGACGAAGCGACTCAAGGGTTGCACGACTACATTGAACAGGTCACGCATGCTTTTAACATTTACGCAGACTGCTTAAATGACTCACCAGATCAATCATCATGGTTTTTGCGCCCGTCCAGCGACATGATGGTAGAAGCACTTCCGGGAATAGACGACGATGGGAAAGCATTGGTACTTAACCGCCGTCAAGCGAGCCAACGGGAAGACGTCGCCTTTGCAACATGGGAACACCCATTGATCAACATGCTCATGGACGAAGTACAAAACTTTGATTCTGGCAAATTAACGTCTGCCATTCTGCCAATTGCCGCGCTTCCAGAAGGAACTGTACTGCTCGAAACCATGTTTGTCATTGAAGCCAGCGCGCACCCAAGACTTAAACTGGCGCAGTCTCTACCTATGACACCAATGTGGCAATTATCGGATAAGAACGCAAAATTCCTGCATCATCAGTTTACTCCTGAGAAATGGGCAGAAAAGCTAAAAGGCGTACCTAACCGAGTTGCTGAACAGTGGGTTGCAGCCTTACGAAAAGATCTTATTGAATTACTGCAAGCTCATCAGCTAAATGCTCAAGAGCTTGCAAGACCCATGGTTCATGAGGCGAAAGAAGATTACAAACACCGCTGGCAGAGTGAAATCGACCGACTGTGCGAACTTCGGACGCAAAACAAATCTGTATCTCAAGAAGACATAGAGCAGCTTGAAGTCAATCTGAGCGAAGGCCTTCAACGTATAGACGAACACCAGATACGTCTAGATGGAATTCGTATCATTCTAACCACCAAACCCGAATAATCGGGTTTGGTTTGTAACAGGCTGCACTACGACTGTGGATAACCTTCCAATTTTAGACATCCTCTACGAAGATGAATGGCTTCTGGTACTGAATAAGCCTGAAAATTGCTTATCAGTACCAGGAAGAGGCCCAGAGAAGCTGGATTCAATCTTACATCGTGCTGAGCTTTATTGTGGTGAGGCTTTCGCCGTCCATCGATTAGATTACTCGACGTCCGGCTTAATCCTCGTTGCAAAGAGCCTTGAATGCCAAAAACGAATGTACAAGTCTTTTCGAGAGAAAGAAGTCGAGAAAGAATACCTTGCTGTTGTTCGAGGACACCCTGCGGGAAGCCATGGATCGGTTCGAAAACCATTACGTTGCGATTGGCCAAACCGCCCGCGACAAATGATCTGCACTGAATGGGGCAAAGATGCCATTACAGAGTGGAATCCCATTAAAGCCGAAGGTGAGAACACATTATTGAGCCTTTCGCCCATCACAGGTCGATCCCATCAACTGCGCGTTCATATGCAAAGCTTAGGACATTCCATTGTGGGAGATGAATTTTATGACGACCAATACAGTACTCAGGATAAACGCTTACTCCTCCATGCCTATCGCATAGAATTCGCTCATCCCTTTACGTCTGCATGGGTAAAGTTTGTAGCGCCATGCTCGTTTTTAGATTAATAAGATATCAATGATTGGAAGGAAAAGAGGAAGACATAGAAGGCATTGAACTCAACCCCCTCTCATACCAGATTTCTGAAGCGACCTGATGAAGAAGACTGTGTCTTTGCGCTACTTTCCATTCTTGGCGATCGTAGCCACCGCCAATCACACAGGCGACAGGCAATCCCAGATCTAAACAGGTTTCAATAACGTAGCGATCTCTTTCACGTATATCGTCGTCTGTTAAGGTCAGAAAACCCAACCTATCGTCTACATGCACATCGATGCCCGCGTCATAAAATATGAAATCTGGCTGATGCTTCAACAACAACCGAGGTAAAGTTTCGCGCAGAACGGACAAATAAAGTGCCCCATCCGCCCTTTTAGGAATGGCAACATTGACACCATTAGGGTTTTTATCGATTGGATAATTTTCATAACAATGCCAAGAAACAGGAATAATGCGATCTTCGTTAGCAAAAAAAGCGGCCGTTCCATCGCCTTGATGTACGTCGCAGTCTAGAATCATGACTTTTTCAGCAAGCCCCCTGTATATTAAATCCTTAGAAGCTACCGCCAGATCGTTAAAAATGCAAAAGCCCGCTCCGTGAGTCGGGTGAGCATGATGAGTCCCACCTGCTAAGTGACACGCCAACTTCGTTTCTAGTGCCAATTCAGCCGTCAGAATCGTACCAGAAACAGCTCGCAACGTTCTTTCCACCAGCCACTCACTCCAAGGCAAGCCTATTTCCCTTTCCTCCTTAGGCGTCAGCTGACCTCGCACAAAACGCTGGACGTATTGCTTATCATGAGCACGCATCAAGGTTGCTAACGATAACGGTGATGGCTCATGGCAGTTCTCAGACGTGAGTAAACCAAGTTTAGAGAGATGTTCTGCAAGCAGTCTAAACTTGGACATAGGAAATCGATGGTTATCTGGAAACTCGATAGAGTAATTTGGATGGTAAACAAAAGGTATCACAATGACATTACACGCGATTTAAATAATTTAAAATGTAAATTTACTTGCTGCGCGCAACAAGCACTTTTCGAATCCCTTTGTTAAACGAATCTATCAAGTGAGGAGGAAAGCGCTTACCGCTTTGCTGATTTACCTTTTGAATCGCTCGCATTGCACTCTTTTTATATTCGTCGCCTGATTTACCCCAAACAACGTCTATAAACTTAACCGCCATCGCCAAAATAACAGCACCTTGAGGAATAAGAGGCCCAACCAAACCTTCAGGATAGCCTGTACCATCAAACCACTCTTGATAGGCGCTTACCATTGCCGTCGCATCATCCCAACCTTCATGCTTGCTTAACAACTGCGCTCCAACCAGCGGATGATTTCGTTCAGCTTGTGCCCGCGCTTCGTCATCGTCTTTGCATTTTAAAATCATCGCCATACCCATATTATGCATATAGGCTGCAGCACATAGCTGCACCGGATCAACCGGCTTAGCACATTCATTATTTATTAACTGTGCGAGCTTAAGAATACGCTCACCCCGTTCGGGCGAGTACCCCAAGAGACGATTCAAACGCGAGCTGAATCCTTTAAACAGGTCAATGTCAGCCTGCTGAGTCTGTGTGAATTCAACTTTCGTAACAAAGCTTTGGGATGAATTGTCTTTTTTCGCTTCATTTGCACCGTCTACAAGAAGTGCGACAAATTCTTCCGCCAAATCTGGACGTCTAGCATCCTCCTCTTCTGAATAAATCATGTCGAGGTGATTTTGAATCAGCTGTATCTGGGCAGTGTCAGCACCGTGATGCTTATATAAATCAAGCAAAAGCGCATAAACATGCTCAATCACAACATTAATGAGTACGCCGAGGTGGTAATCATATTTAATATACCCACCGCGCATACCATCAACGATCTCTTCTAGTCTATGCAAGGCATCAACAAGCGGATCTAGGAAACAGACTGAACAATTCCCTTTCATACTATGAAGAGAGCGAAATAAATTATCCAGCTTATCAAATGAAAAGCCGTTATCCTCGATATCGTTTATTGCCTCTTCAATTTCCTGCTGTGCTTCGCGATAACACTCTAAGAGATCGTCTTTAAGCTCTTTATCTAACGCTGAAAACTCTTTACACGCAAATTGGCTCATATTCATTTTCCGTTGCTAATAGTTGTTCCTTCTAAAAGCTACGATTCTGTCTCCTAAGCTTCAGTTTAATAGGAACAATAAGTGATAAAGAATTTCTGTTTATGCCTATTCGTTGGACAGCCAAACAACCAGTGACATGCATTTTTGCAGCCTTCATTCACTTACATGCCTCATTGTAGTTACAATCTACTCAATTATGAATCAAATGATTGTTTTATTGTGCAAATACAGGAGTGTTTTTTGTGAATTACTGGCTTATGAAATCAGAACCGGATGCATTTTCTATCGATGATTTAGAAATGATGAAATCTTCACCCTGGGATGGCGTTAGAAACTACCAGGCTCGCAACTTTATGAGAGAAATGCGTACCGATGACATCATCTTCTTTTACCATTCTAGCTGCAAAGTACCCAGCATTGTAGGGACAGCCAAAGTAAGCAAAGAAGCGTATCCAGATCACACCAGTTGGGATGAAAACAGCGCCTACTTTGACGCTAAATCCACGCGAGATAACCCAAGATGGTTTATGGTCGACATCACATTTCAGGCTAAATGGAAAACTCCTCTTTCCTTAAAAGAAATGAAAAGTGACCATGCCCTAGTCGGTTTCAAACTCTTGGAAAAAGGTAATCGCTTGTCTATTCTTCCGCTATCAAGAGAGCACGCACAACATATTCTGATGTCACAAACCTAAAGATATAACCAAAAAACATACTAAGTATAATGATAAAACCATAGGAAAAAAGGCATAATTAGTTGTTTTGTATCAATATTCTGATAAATTACACTTATTAACATTCACGTGATATGGAATATTAAATATGAAACGGACGTTACTCAGCGTTTCTCTATTTTTAATGCCTATTTGCAGTTTTGCAAACAACCTTTACGACCCCAACATATCTACTCGCTTACAAGACCAAGATAAAGACGGTGTAATCGATGCTAGAGATGATTGTCCAAATACCACGATACAAAGCCTAGTTGATAACGACGGATGTCCTAGCAATACAAGCAAACATCTATCTAGCGAACTAGACGTTCATTTCGAAACAGGTAAATATGAACTTAAAACAGAGTTTTACTCTGGTTTAGTTGAACTAGGAAAGTTCCTTCAAAAAAACCCTGAAAGCATTGCTATTATAACGGGACACACCGATGATGTAGGCAGTGATGAAGCAAATGAAATACTCTCTCAACGACGAGCACAATCTATTGCAAACGCACTTTCAGATAAGTTTAAAATAGATATAAATCGTATCATCGCATTAGGGTATGGCGACGCTCGTCCGTTACGCCCAAATAATTCCGACATAGAGCGAATGAAAAACCGTCGCGTTCAAGCAATGGTCGTTTCGAAATACGAAATTAAAGAGATGTACCCAAAGCTCAGATGGACGGTATGGGATTATAAAACACCTGGCGACGGCTCCAACATTAAACAATAAAACAGATGACCCTTTTCTTTGAAGGGATGCGATCAATCGAAGCAGTAGCGATATTAAATTGCGAGATATCAAGATTCACCGGAAGAATCATCTCGCGCAGTCAAGCCAATCTACAATAAACCTTCTCACTCTCCTTGTTATCAAGCACCTTCCTATAAAAAACACACTTTAGGTCAGAGCACACGCTCCGCATCGACGCTACCTCCAAATTTGGCAACTCTAACTTTTCTGCCGCCCAAGCCCACCGACAAAAAATAGTAATATACTACTTTCCCCGTAAATAATAGGTTGTTTTTCGCACAAAACCTGATAGATTAATCGACTAATATTTATACAAAATGGAATTTTACGTATGAAATGGATGCCTATAAGTGTTTCTTTGTGCTTGTTTTTCGTATCAATAAGCAACCATGCTAGCAACCTTTACAATCCCAATATATCAATTCGCTTACAAGACCAAGATAAAGACGGCGTCATCGACGCTCGCGACAACTGCCCAAACACGCCTATAAAAAGCCTAGTTGATAATAACGGGTGTCCCGGACACTCCATAAAGCAACTATCAAGTGAGCTAGACGTTCACTTCGAAACAGGTAAATACGAACTTAAGACTGAGTTTTATTCTGGCTTAGTTGAATTAGGAAAGTTCCTTCAGAAAAACCCCGAGACCATAGCTGTTATCACGGGGCACACGGATGACATAGGCAACGATGAAGCGAATGAAATACTTTCCCAACAACGAGCACAATCCATTGCAAACGCACTTTCTGAAAAGTTCAAAATAAATATAAATCGCATTGTTGCGTTAGGATATGGAGAGGCTCGACCTTTAAACCCCAATAATTCCGACATAGACCGCAAAAGAAATCGTCGCGTTCAAGCAACGGTAGTCTCTAAATACGAAATGAAAGAAATTTACCCGAAACTCAGATGGACCGTCTGGGATTACAAAACACCTGGCGACGCATACAGCGTAAAGCGCTAATAGAACAAACGGTCTCTTTCTTTTAGGGTATATTGACTGTCGAAATAGTATCGATATTGAAGTGCAAGGTAAAAAGATTCATCCGAAGAGCCGTCCCGCACAATCATACGAATACTCGATAAGCCCTCATCATCGTATCTGGAGGCCATTTCAATACGCCATGCTTCCTCGTTATCAAACACCTCTCGATAGAGAGACACACTTTTATGTTCGGAAGCGAAATACGTAAAACCCGATTCATTTGACGAAGTGTTATCTAAATCCGTATCGTAATTAACATACATAGTAGAAAACGTAAAATCACCGAAAAAAAGCGCTGCAGAGGCGCGTCCAATGACTGTGGTTTTGCTCTCTAAATTTTGATTTCTTGGTTTGTGCTGCTTAGTCCCTAACCCAAACCCTAACCTGCCGTCGCGATTGCGCAGATACAACAAACCAGAAAACTCAGATTGTGCATAACTTCCCAGCCGGCCATCGCCACTAATATAGTCACTGTCGAGCAATATTTGCCCACTTAGGTAATACGGAAGTGGCACATTAATCGTTAAATCCAAATCATACGCTTTAGATTTAGGCACACTGCCAGCACCGATGCCGACCTCAAAGTTTGGCAATTCTAACTTTTCAGCGGCCTGAGCACCGTAACAAAAAAGCAATGCTATACCGCTCAACCCAATTAATTTACGCACCCATTCTCCCTAACTTTAACTCATCTACCGTTTATTTTATGCAAACAATAGTGAAATGTCGCCTACCATACACCTCAAAGGTTTGCTTTAAAGTGTAATAGTTCGACTTGCTACTGGGATTCCGCCTTAAAGCCCAATATAATGTGCGCAAAGTCATTCGACACATTTTGTAGGTTTACAGATTTACATGGCAAAAAAATTATTCATTCAAACTCACGGCTGCCAGATGAACGAGTATGATTCGTCTCGTATGGCAGATTTGTTGGGTGATAGTCACGAAATGGAAATCACTGAGAATGCTGATGAAGCAGACGTACTTCTCTTGAATACATGCTCCATTCGTGAAAAGGCTCAAGACAAAGTATACCACCAGCTCGGGCGGTGGAAAAAACTGAAAGAGAAAAACCCAGATCTTGTTATTGGTGTGGGTGGCTGCGTTGCAAGCCAAGAAGGCGACAACATCCGAAAGCGTGCCAAGCATGTGGACATGATCTTTGGCCCTCAGACCCTGCACAAACTTCCAGAAATGGTCGATGCCGCCGCAACACACATTCCAATTACGGATGTAACCTTTCCCGAAATTGAAAAGTTTGATCACCTGCCTGCACCTCGTGTAGAAGGCGCTGAAGCCTTTGTTTCTGTTATGGAAGGCTGCAGCAAGTACTGTACATTTTGTGTGGTACCTTACACTCGTGGCGAAGAAGTCAGTCGCCCTTATGAAGATGTTTTAAAGGAAGTGTCGCAGCTTTCAGAACAAGGCGTACGTGAAATCCACCTATTAGGTCAAAACGTCAATGCCTACCGCGGGGAAACCCAGGACGGTGACGAGGCAGACCTCGCTGATATCATTCACGCTATTGCTCGTATAGACGGCGTCGAGCGCATTCGCTTCACAACGTCACACCCTGTTGAGTTTACAGACAGTCTAATCGATGCCTTCCGCACGGAACCAAAGCTAGTAAGTCATTTGCACTTGCCGGTTCAAAGTGGCGCGAACAATGTATTAAGCGCTATGAAGCGCGGACACGACCGTCAATATTACATTGACAAAATCAATCGAATTAAAGACGCTCGCCCCGGTATCAGCCTATCTTCCGACTTTATCATTGGGTTCCCAGGTGAAACCGATGAAGACTTCATTGATACTATGAACTTGATTCAAGAAATTGGTTTCGATCATTCTTTCAGTTTTGTCTATAGCCAACGTCCTGGTACACCCGCTTCCGATCTCGAAGATGATACGCCAGAAGAAGTGAAGAAAGAACGTCTCGCTATTTTGCAGCGTCGTATTTCACAACAAGCCTACGATATCAGTCTTAACATGGTCGGCAACATAGAGCGCATTCTTGTAAGCGGTTATTCACCTCGTGATCCGGGTCAGCTTCAAGGACGAACAGAAAACAATCGTATTGTTAATTTCCGAGCAGATGATCCAAAATTAATTGGTAAGTTTGCCGATGTCGTCATTACTGACGCCTATCCAAACTCTCTACTGGGAGAATTGGCCGGATCAGAACTTGACGACGATTATCAACTTTAAGTCGGCCGATAACGTATTTTATCGACACACTCAGCAAGGAAAAGGTCTCACTTGGAAACAACCCAAACCACACAACAATTGCGACTGGAGCCCGTGGAGGCTCCGGCTATTTCAGCACTATGCGGACAACTGGACGAGCACCTAAAACTGATTGAAAAACGCCTCGATATTACGATTCAGTACCGTGGTGAAATTTTCAACATTAGCGGTTTAGATTCAGACCGAGTGGCAGCGGCAAAAATATTGCTGCAAAACATCTATCGTGAAGCTTTGGCGCAAAAAGAAATCTCTGCTGAGACAATCCATCTGTATTTGCAAGAATCGGCAATAGAAGCGCTTGCGAAAGGCAGGCCAGAAAAAGATGCGTTGGTCATAAAAACGCGTAAGGCCTATATCAAGCCTAAAGGTATAAACCAACAAAACTACGTTAAACAAATTCGTAAACACGACATTAATTTCGGCATTGGCCCCGCAGGTACAGGTAAAACGTATCTGGCGGTGGCTTGCGCTGTTGAAGCATTAGAAGCGGATAAAGTAGAGCGCATAATGTTGGTTCGTCCAGCCGTAGAAGCGGGAGAAAAGCTGGGATTCCTTCCGGGAGATCTGACTCAAAAAATCGACCCGTACTTACGCCCCCTCTACGACGCTTTATATGAAATGCTTGGATTTGAGCTGGTAGATAAGCTAATTGAAAAGAATGTGATCGAAATCGCCCCGCTCGCCTTTATGCGCGGTCGGACGCTGAACAACTCCTTCATTATTCTCGACGAAAGCCAAAATACGACACGCGAACAAATGAAGATGTTTCTAACGCGTATTGGATTTGGGTCGACTGCTGTCATAACCGGCGACCGCACTCAGATTGACTTACCCCGTGGCACCTCTTCAGGCCTTGCTCACGCTATGTATGTACTAGATAACGTCAATGGCATTAGCATGACTCAATTCGCATCTGCAGATGTCGTGCGTCATCCACTCGTTCAACGCATCGTTGAAGCCTATGATAAGTTTGACGAAGAGCAAGAAGTCGAGAAAAAAGAAAAAGCTCTAGAACGCGAAAAAGCAAAAGCCGCAGAAAACCGTGAGGCAGACAAATAAACATGCAAAATGTGGATTTAGACCTCCAAGTAGCAACACAGGAAAGCACTGGGCTTCCAACTCTAAAAGAGTTCGAATTGTGGGCAGAGTCAGCTCTGCCAAAAGACAGCGATACGTGTTATGAAATGACAATACGTTTGGTGGACGAAGAAGAAAGCCAAACGCTAAATAATGAATACCGTGGTAAAAACAAACCGACGAACGTTTTATCCTTTCCTTTTGAAGTCCCAGAGGGGGTCGAGCTCCCATTATTAGGCGATTTAGTCATTTGCCGACAAGTTGTTGAGCAAGAAGCCCAAGAACAAAAAAAGGATTTAAATCATCATTGGTGTCATATGGTCGTGCATGGCGTATTGCATTTACGTGGTTATGATCATATAAAGGAAGATGAAGCAGAAGAAATGGAAGCCTTGGAAGTTCAAATCCTAGCCTCCCTAAACATCCCAGACCCATATTTATTAGTAGAGTGAGTTCTTACAACAATGAGTGAAGATCGATCGAGTAGCTCCAGTGATCATCAAAAATCCTGGTTCGAACGTTTAGCGCAAGCCTTTAATGACGAACCGAGAAGTAGAAAAGACATTATAAATCTACTAGACACTGCAGTGAAATCGGAGGTCATTGACCAAGATGCATTTTCTATAGCCGAAGGCGCATTGGAAGTTTCTGAAGTTCAAGCTCGCGACATTATGATTCCGCCCTCTCAGATGATCGTTATTAAATCTGAAGACGATCCAAAAACGTCGATTCGAAAAGTTATTGATTCATCGCATTCACGCTTCCCAGTCGTTGGCGAAGATTCTGATGAAATACTAGGGGTATTGCTGGCAAAAGACCTTCTGCCTTTGCTCTTCAAAGACGGTGAAATTGACGATGACGATTTACTGGCTCGCTTGCGCCCAGCAAACTTCATCCCTGAAAGTAAGCGCCTAAACGTCTTATTAAATGAATTTAGAACCAAACGTTACCATATGGCCATTGTTTTGGACGAATATGGCAGTGTGTCAGGTCTCGTTACCATTGAAGATGTTCTTGAACAGATCGTTGGCGAAATTGAAGATGAAACCGACAAATTAGACAATGAAGGCATTCAAACAACAGAAGACGAAAATGTCTTTCTTGTTCCTGCTTTATGCTCTATTGAAGATTTTAACGACTTTTTCAAAACCGACCTGAGCGAAGAAGAGTTCGATACCATTGGTGGAATCATCGTCCAACAATTTGGTCATGTCCCCAACCGAGGGGAAGAAATAGAATTGGATGGTTTCCACTTCAGCATTGTTAAATCCGATGGACGCCGCGTCAAAACGATTCAAGTAACTCAATCTTCTCAGGACGAAGCGAGCTAACATGCAAGCCACAAACACTGCCCAAGTTAACGACAACAGCTTAGGGTGGTGTCGCCGCCTAGCAAGCCAAATCAACACAAACGAATACCTAGTTATTGCCTTGCTTATACTGAGCGGCGCACTGGGAGTGCTGGCGTTTGATCCATTTGAAATTTGGCCTGCTTACCTCATTACAGCGGTAGCGTTTCCCCTTGCTATATTAAACACCCAAACTGCAAAAAAAGCCCTCTATCGCGGGCTTTGTTTAGGTTTAGGTTTCTTTGGCGCGGGAATATCTTGGGTTTACGTCAGTATTGCTAACTTTGGGCAAGTAAACCTTGCTATCGCAATTGCAATCACCTTTGGTTTTGTCGCCGTAATGGCACTGTATTGGGGGTTAGCTGGCTGGGTCAGTTGGCACATTCTCAAAAAATACAAACACTTACCGCTTTCGCTAATCACCAGCCTTTCACTGCTTGCATTCGAAGCGCTACGATCTACCTTGTTTACAGGCTTCCCTTGGTTACTTCCAGGCTACGCAATTCAAGGTACTTGGCTGTTCGAGCTATTGCCTATCGGAGGCATCTGGCTGACCAGCTTCGTTATCCTTTTCAGCGCGCATTGGTTAGCCTGCGCTCTATGGGAAAAACGATTCAGCAACATCACCCTGGGTTTAACACTGTTTGCACTCTGGGGAACAAGCGCATGGCTCAACGCCACCTCGCCTCAATACGTCGAAGAAAAAGAAACACTCAAAGTCTCATTAATTCAGGGCAACCTATCTCAGGATGAAAAATGGCTAGCCGATCAAGCAGGGCCTACACTGGCCTACTATCAACAAGCCACCATCAATCATCTGGATGCGGATCTCGTTATCTGGCCTGAAACAGCGATAACTTACCTACTCAGCCAAGTAGAGCCGCACTTAAAAAGCTTCTCCGACGAACTCGCACAAAGTAATACAACATTAATCACCGGCGTTCCCGTTTGGAATAAAGAAAAGCAAACCTTTTACAACTCCGTCTGGGCAACAGGAAACGGTTTCGGTTTATATAATAAGCAGCGCCTCGTTCCCTTCGGCGAATACATTCCCTTTAGCGAATGGGTCGGGGCGATACTCGACATCTTTGGCATGCCAATGTCCGAATTCAGTTTAGGCGAGCCCAACCAACCAGTTCTTCAAGCAGGCGAGCTCGGCGTAGCACCTTTTGTATGTTACGAAATTGTCTACCCTGAACTGGTTCGAAAAATGGTAAGAGACAGCGACTTACTCATTACCATCAGCAACGACGGCTGGTTCGGTGACTCCATTGGCCCGTGGCAACACCTACAGATCGCAGAGTTTCGTGCAAAAGAAACAGGCAGACCCGTACTTCGCGCCACCAACACTGGCGTTACCGCCATCATTGATTATAACGGCAACGTCAAAGGCGCATTACCTCAGTTTGTAAGAGCCACGCTGGAAGGTGAAATACACACCACAAGCGGCGTTACACCTTATGTTAGATACGGCAACTTACCTCTTTATGGGTTGATTTTGATCTTGATTGTTTTGGGAATGGGGACGGTTTACTTGGATAGAAAGCTCTTGGTTCAACAAACAATTAGAGATTTACAATAAGCGGAGTTTTACGACGACGTCGGCCAATGTACACGACCTCATACCGCCACCTAAACTTGTACATGGTGAAGAGCCTTTTATCTCGGTAGACTCCGGTAATAGAGGCGCAGAAAAGCGACAAGAAAATAAAACTAAAAAACGGGATTGATTGCTGAAATTCCCTTTAAGACACGTGCCTAGAAGAAATGTCCTCGTATAAATAAAAACCCAATCCGAGCAGAGTATTTAAAGGCCAGCATCATAGCTAAAGTCGAGCACCTGTTTAGTATACTAAATGCCAGTTTGGCTTCCGAAAAGTCGTCTACAAAGGCTTATCGAAGAATGACAATAAACTTGCTCTCTTATTCGCGCTTGGAAACTTACTGCGAGTCAACCAAATGATACGATCTGCACGGGGTTAGTCCGTCTAGCGTCCCAAAAAATGGGAGTAAAAATCCCCAAATGGCGTTAAAAGCGCTCGGGATTTATATTTATAGAGCGCACATGTATAATATCAACGCTGAGCGACTAATAGACTAAGTTATTCGCAGGCTCCCTTGATAGATCGAAATAATGTACGCTGTAGACATTACGTGAATTGACCTATAATATTCTGCCCCTGTGTTTATGCAGATATCAGCCAAGAATCATAATCTTCTGACCGAATAATAAATAGCCCTAAGAAAAGTAATACAAAGGCAGCAGGGTAGTAGATAAAACCTACTAATAGAGAACACAAAAATAACTTTTTCCACTTTCTTCTTGCCTGAGCCTTACTCTGTTCTGTTAAGGATCTCAATCTGATTTTTTCAGACCTAACCTTATCATTTAATCCAATAAATGATGATTTTCGAAGAGTGCTGCTTGCATTTTTCTTAACTAACATTGCAGGTCTTCCACGATAGTTATGCACTGTAAAATAATAAGTGCCTTTACCTGTTCCTGGCTCAGACCCTTTGGTTTTGAAGTATTCAAACTCAACCATCCCAGACGCACCTAAGTTGCGGGCTCTCACTAAAGCAATTTTCCTCGCTTCCTCAGGTGAATTTCTTGAAGCTCCAATAACCTTCCAGCAAGAGGTTTCAAGAACTTCCCAGCCTTTGACTGAAAAAGATTTGGAGTACAAAAATTTATTTGGAGCAATGTAAGTTGTAACGTCTTCGGCTTTAACTATTTTAATACTTCTTGCTTGATATCCCTTCGCAGTTGCGAACTGCTCAAACGTGACAAACACTTCTTCACATATATTTCGTTCATCACTTAGGTTTGAGAGAGAGCTCTTATGAAAAAAATAATCCTTTGAATCATCTCCCTTAATGAAACCGTACCCTTTCTCGGGTAAAAACGTTTTAACTCTTCCTTTCAAAACAACGAAATCCTTCGATGGGTCAATATAACCTCTAAAGCTGCCTCGCGCTTTTCTCCGCCGACAGGCCTAAGTTCAGATAATAAAGTACCAGATTTCAGTCCTTTTAGAACGCAAAATTGAACTATAGATTGAAAGCTGGCGATAAATTCGCTTGCAAAAATACATTTGTTCTCGACCTAATAGAAATAAATCACTTCCATCAAGCGTTCAAACAATACCGTACAAACATACAGTATTGTTTATTTACTAGACACTTTTGATTTTTTACTTACACGATCAATAATGGACACGCGCTTCTTTATTAACCCCAATCCGTTATCTCGCTAACCTAGCATAACAAACTAAAGGAAAAGGAATTTCCGCATGCCAAGACCAAGAAGCCAACAAATCAGTTTATCTGATACTCCCTATTACCACTGCATTTCTCGCTGTGTTCGCCGCGCCTTTCTTTGCGGAAAAGATGCTGTAACAGGCAAAGACTTCGAGCATCGTCGTGACTAGGTATCCCCAAAGTACTAGGTAGACTTATGTCAGATCAGAAGATCTGACATATCGGGGCCCAATGAATACAGAAAATACAGTTTAAAGGTATTTAGCTATATTTTCTTCCCCCCACTTTTCTTCTAAGCTAATTAGATTTTCTTTATCTTTAAAGGGAGGAAATTTCGTTTTAATGGTCAACCGAATATAGTGGTGATTAAAGGCATCCAATGCAATATGAATAGGCTTGATATCCCCAACTTCAATGCTCCGCTTCTTAACTCTCATTGACAAATCAAAATCGCCCCCTTGAATTCGTTCATCCCATAAACCAATTTTATCAAGTGCCGTTTTTTTAATCACAACAGTATTCCCTACAAACCCTTCAATAACCTTACCCTTAAAATTAGTTTTACGCTCGCTAATAAAGTGATCCCAGTTTTTATACATTATTTTATGCATGCGTCTTAAGTTCTTTTCATGCGTACCGAATAACGAGAGAATATTTTTTATTCTCTTCCACCTTCTTTTTAATTTTTTAGTTTGGGTTTCAGTTTCGACTTTTTCTACTCCACAGCTTGTTACCACTTCTAATTCATTTTTTTCCATACTCTGAATTAGTACCTCATCCCAATCCTTTCCTACAACGATGTCATTATTAAGAAAGAACAGATACTCTCCTGAAGAAGCAGAAATCCCTTGATTTTGAGAGTATGGATATGAGTAATTAGCGTCATTTCTAATAACTTTAGCATTATTTTTCTCAAAAAAATCAGCACTTTTGTCAGTTGATTTATTGTCGATAATGATTAATTCGAATTCATTTTTTGTATTTTTTTTAAGATACTCAAAAAATATTTTGTTCATATCTATTTGATTATGTATTGCAGTAATTATACTGATCATTTCGTTTTCCATTTTTACTGAGCGCTACTAAGCATATTTAGGTAGACGGGAGTTCATAAAATTGGCATAACACTCATGATTGAGCAGGTCACAAGAAGACAAGCACTATTTCGTTGCCCTCTTTCTATGATGTAGTCAAAAAGAAGTATTGATCACGAGTTACAAGCCGTTTACCGAAGAGAAACGATACCAGACTCTTCAATATTTTCATAACGAATCCACACACCTACTCAAGCAGGTCATACAATGTATGTTACATAAGCTTTCGCTCATTTGCCCCCCTAAAGACATAACCTGTTGAATCATCAGAAACGGTCGCCGTATTTAGTAGATTAAATAAGCCATTTTCTTACCCTTATTGTGCCTACATATTCCTAAAGGCTTCTATCGCTCTCGACCAATAAAGTGAACTTTTCACCTTTGAAGGTTTTCACTGGATTACCACGAACCAGTTCCCAATGCTGTTGCCAGCGAGCTTTTTCTTGCTGCGTCATTTTCTCTTGTTTTGAGAGCTCGAGCTTTTGGAACAATAAAGCCAAGGCTAAACGTTTATTTGCATGTTGGCTCCTTTGGCTCTCAACACGCACTGAAATGCCCGTTTCAACATGGATTGCTCGGATCGCCGAGTCCGTTGTATTAACATGCTGCCCTCCCGCACCTGACGCCCTGCAGGCTTGAAAGGTTATACTGTTACTTAACTTCGCCTCGTTCACCTCATACATTTGGCCACTAAAAAACCAGTTTTTACGTTTGTGTTTGGGTCTGTACATGCTTTGGCAAACCCATAGCATAGCACCTTGCCATGAGGTAGCGAGATGCTTAGCTTTCTCGTGATCAGCAGAGTCCAGCTGCACTAACGCCGACTTCAAACAGTTGTTTTCATTAGCGTTAATCGCTTCAACAAGAGTGAACCTAATACCTTGTGCTATCGATTTTTTTTCTAACTCTTTTAACGCAAGGCTTACTGCTTTACAGCATTCAATTGGGCCTTGACCAGCAGACAGTTGCAGCAATATCATGATGAACAGCCTCCGTGAGTCTTAAACGTTAAAATCGGGCGTAATCTAGCAACAACACAAATGAGCCCTGCGTCCACCATATCACTAATAACAGTTTCACATTTCTTATAGGCCTGCGGTGCCTCGTCGTACAAAAGCTCTTTATTGCCGCATATAACACGGCTCCCGAGCGCTGTGCGATAAAGATCTTCACGTTTATATTTATGACTAAGTCGACTTTGACAGTCTCCTCGCTTCCATTTTCTGCCCGCACCATGAGCCAAAGAATATAAACTTTCCTCTAAGTTATCAGGTTTCGTATCGAGTGGCTTTACTAGGTAACTAAAGTCTCCACGAGAGCCTGGGATAACAACACAACTACTGTCATTTGGCGTAGCACCTTTGCGATGTAGCCAACCCGATATACCGTTAATGCTTTTGGCGCACACTAAGTTATGATTTACATCTAAAACACAATGGCCTTGTGCGCGAATCGCCGCTAAAAAGCGTTGTGCAATTAACTCTCGATTTAGTTCTGCCCAACGCACAGCTTCATCGTGCCTGACCATGTAACTATTAAAGCCAATATCATCGGCGCATACACCAACATGGTTATGCTGAGTTATATGCTCCAATAGAATTGATTGACCGAATCCGCGTGATCCAGAATGGACAAGCAATTGTAAATGCCGTTTATTTAACCCGAGCAGATCAATAACCGCTTGATCATATACCTCGTCGATAACCTGAAATTCAGCGAAGTGATTACCTCCGCCAATCGTACCTAAGGCACGATCATAAAGGCTCATACTAATTTCTTTATCACGTTTCCTATTCTCAATGGTTGACAGCCAACTTTTATCTAACGGTGCTTCAATGTTTGCAAATTTCTTTGCAAACTTGTCTAGGTTTACTTTAGATACTTGGGCGGATGTTTGCCAAAACGAGATACCACAACCGATATCACTACCTACCAGTGCCGGATAAATTCTGTTTGCCGTGAAAAATGCGGCACCGATTGGATAACCTCTACCAGGGTGTAAATCGGGCATACCAGCGACACGAAGCATATCGATTAATTCAGAGGTTTTTATTAATTGTTGCATCGCCTTATCTTCAATCCACGTATCTGCGGATGTGATAAGGCTTACTTTTTCTGTTATTTTTTGGACGGACTTGCCCATAATGCCAATTCCTTTATATAGGATATAAAACGAAAACGTATTGGCAGGTCAATTGAAAGAAGTAGCTTAAAAAGCCATAAAAAAGGAAGGACTTTCTATTACTTAGAAAATAAGACCTGCAAAGGGTAATAATGTGTGTTTCATGATTTTCACTCCTTTACAGTTAGTATATAGACAATAAATTGAGGGAAATATAATAATCAAATGAAAAGCAAAACACAATACTTGTATAAAATCTCGCATCAGTCCTCACTTAATTGAAATTTAATAGTATGGTGGCCAGTACCATGGGTACGTCCTGCCTCTAATAAGACTTTTAATGGCGTATATAAACAACTTACAATATGACGATTAGATGAGGCAGCCATTATATAGCAGCCTCAGAAGTACTAACTCAGCCCTTCGTAACAGATACCCTATATATCCGAATTAAGCCGTTCTCCGACCTGCCAACCTACTCTTTTTCGACATAACAGAAAAAATAAATACCATGAGTCCAACAAAGATGGAAAAAGACGTAGATACAAGAAAAAACACCAATACGACTCGCTTAGAAAGCACAGGTATTCCCTCTATACTCGGTTCAGATAGTGGTCTGAAAAGAGTATGTACTACGCCGCACTTTTCACTCACTGCGCCTTCAGTGAGTCGCGCAACAACTTGTGTATGACTCACTAAACGATTTTTTATAGAAGTAAGTGAACGCCGAACTCTAGAGTCTTGTAAATTCGCCTCGATAGGTAACGCTTTCTCAGATAATGCAAACACATTTCGAATGCCTTCCGCATAACGTAATCTATTCGAAATACGCTAATAACGTTTTAGCTGTATTCGTCTCGACTCAACCTGACAATTCAACTAATACAACTTCTGTCTGTAGATTCAACATGCAACCACGCGTCCCAGCCTGTCCAATCTTCGTCTTGCTCTAAACTTTGTTCGTATGCGGCGCTTTTGCCTAATGTGTCGATTAAAAGCTCTAGGTATTTCATAAACGTTCTCCTCTATCGATATAAAGACAGGATAGTGGAGAACACCTCATAGATTAAATATTAAAAACAAAACACCTTAATAAGAAATCGCTATTTAAAAGAAGCTGAGTACTATCAGGGCGAACAACTACTCGCCTTGATAGTACATTAACCCGTAATGGCACACCTCACAGGTTTCTAACGCTCCGCCTGTATGCGTATTTTCATGGCCGCACGACATGCAAATATAACGCCCTGCTTTTACTTCAGTCGTTGTAACACTGCACTTTTCAAGTGGTACAGGGTTGTTGTTTACATTATTAAGCAGCCATAACAAGGCGACATCTTCTTTTTCATCGAGCGATTTAACCAGATCTCCTCCTTCCTCGGTGAGTAAATGCCAGTTAGCGTCGACCCATGCTTCCGTGTATGCAAACTTATCATGCCAATAGGCTTTTAAAAGCGATACGTCTTCTAACAACCAATTGGCCGCTCCTTCTATAGTGCGATGGGTTTCTTCGATCAAATCGAGTTGATTTTGACTATTAATGGGATCTTTTTTCATAGTTTTGGCAACTCCTCAACAATGCGCCTTCTAATCAGGCGCGCATCTATATAAAATAGCGAATATTTTTCGATTCTGTCGGCTTGTTTAATCTTTTTCTAATTTGCATCATGTTTTGATGCTTTTTTGGATCACAAACTGACCTAACGCTTATAAAGAGTGCAATCAAACATGCAAGAGCAATACAATCCGCAGCAGATTGAACAAGCTGCGCAAACCTTTTGGGATGAAAACAAAGTATTTAAAGCCGTGGCAGACACGACTAAAGAAAAATACTACTGCCTATCTATGTTTCCGTACCCAAGCGGCCGACTGCACATGGGACACGTTCGTAACTACACTATTGGCGATGTTATTTCTCGCTACCAACGTATGCTGGGTAAAAACGTACTTCAACCAATGGGTTGGGATGCGTTTGGTATGCCTGCTGAAAACGCCGCGATCAAAAACAAAACCGCGCCAGCAAAATGGACAACTGAAAACATTGCCTACATGAAAGGCCAGCTGAAACAACTTGGTTTCGGTTATGATTGGGATCGTGAAGTTGCGACTTGTACCCCTGAATATTACAAATGGGAACAGTGGTTCTTCACTCAATTGGTTGAAAAAGGCTTAGCGTATAAAAAGACATCTGCCGTTAACTGGGATCCTGTCGATCAAACGGTATTGGCAAACGAGCAAGTGATCGATGGATGCGGTTGGCGTTCTGGCGCACCAGTAGTGCGTAAAGAGATCCCACAGTGGTTTATTAAAATCACCGATTATGCAGAAGAGCTTCTAAACGATCTGGATCAGTTAGACGGCTGGCCTGACAAAGTAAAAGCGATGCAACGTAACTGGATCGGTCGCTCTGAAGGCCTAGAGTTCAGCTTCGCTGTTGAAGGCAAAGAAGAACGTTTGTCTGTATACACTACTCGCCCAGACACATTAATGGGTGTGACTTACGTTGCAGTCGCTGCCACTCACCCGCTTGCTCTTGAAGCCGCTGAAACAAACTCAGCACTGTCTGAATTTATTGACGAGAGCAAGAACACGTCGACTACCGAAGCAGATTTAGCAACGGTTGAGAAGAAAGGCATGGACACTGGCTTTAAAGCCATTCATCCCATTACCGGTGAGTCCGTTCCTGTATTTGCAGCAAACTTTGTTTTGATGGAATACGGTTCTGGCGCAGTAATGTCTGTTCCCGCACACGATCAACGCGATTTTGAGTTTGCGCAGCAGTATAACCTACCTATTAAACAAGTCGTTGCACCAGCGGGCGATCAAGAAATCGATCTAACCAAAGAAGCTTTCACAGAGAAAGGCCTGTTATGCAACTCTGGTGAGTTCGATGGTTTGGATTTCAAAGCTGCATTTGACGCAATCTGCGCTTGGATGACTGACAAGGGCATCGGTGAGAAAAAGGTAAACTACCGTCTACGTGACTGGGGTGTGAGCCGTCAACGTTACTGGGGAACGCCAATCCCGACGATCAACCTTGAAGACGGCACGGTTGTAACGACACCAATCGATCAACTACCAGTCATACTGCCGACTGACGTGGTTATGGATGGCGTTAATTCACCGATCAAGAATAACCCTGACTTCTCTGCAACCACTTACAACGGTGTTGCCGCTGAACGTGAAACAGATACGTTTGATACCTTTATGGAGTCATCTTGGTATTTCGCTCGCTACTGCTGTCCAGAAGCAGACGATGCAATGTTGACGGAGGAAGCAAACTACTGGCTTCCTGTTGACCAATACATTGGCGGTGTAGAACACGCGATCTTGCATTTGTTGTACGCACGCTTCTTCCACAAGCTGCTTCGCGATGCAGGCCTAGTAACGTCGGATGAGCCATTTAAACGCCTATTAACACAAGGCATGGTGAACAAAGACGGTTCTAAGATGTCGAAATCTAAGGGCAACACGGTTGACCCACAGGAAATGATTGAGCAATACGGTGCAGATACAGTTCGCCTGTTCATGATGTTTACCGCTCCGCCAGAACAATCACTGGAATGGAATGACAAAGGTGTGGATGGCGCATCTCGTTTCTTACGTCGTTTATGGTCTTTGTCTTATCAGCATTTAAACGCTGGCGATAAAGTAGCGCTGGACGTCGATGCCTTGTCCGGTGAACAAAAAGCACTTCGTCGCAAAACACATGAAACGATTGCTAAGGTCAGCGATGATATTGAGCGTCGCCAAACATTCAACACTGCCATTGCTGCAGTAATGGAATTGTGCAACGAAATCAGTAAATTTGAAGACCGCTCTGAACAAGGTCTAGCCGTTGAACGCGAAGCTTTAGAAGCGGCTATTCTATTGCTTTCTCCTATTGTTCCGCACGTTGCGCATGAGTTATGGGGTAAGTTCGGTCATGAAGGCAACGTGGTAGATGCAACATGGCCAACGGTGGATGAAGCCGCTCTTGTAAAAGATGAGCTGACTATTGTTGTTCAAGTATTAGGCAAAAAGCGTGCTGAAATTCTCGTGTCTGCAAAAGCAGATAATAAAGAGATTGAGGCGCTGGCACTGGCTAATCCGAACGTTCAAAAGTTCATCGAAGGAAAAACGGTACGTAAAGTAATCGTTGTTCCAGGCCGATTAGTTAACATCGTTGCGAATTAAGCTCAATGTTAAATAAGTAATTATAAAGGGTAGTTTACGCTACCCTTTATTTGTTACACAGGGTTCAACTTGTTATTAATTGGAGTTTTAGTTTGAGATCATTTCATTGGCTTTCAATGGACGGTAAGTTCACACTACTGATCGCATTTATCGCACTTTCTTTGTCTGCATGCGGCTTTCATCTTCGTGGGCAAACGCCACTACCTGAAAGGGTTAAAACTCTGATTCTTATCACTCAAAGTAGTTCGGCTAGCTTTGACCGAACCTTAAGATCCGAACTTGCCAAAGCAGGCGTAACACTTGTATCTAAAGAGGATACGAGCGTTGACCTTAAAGGCATTCTCGAATTAAAAGTGAATACGTTGGTGTCATCAGATACCGTACTGGCGCGCGATAGCACAACAAACGACGTTACTCAGATTCAGCGTACTGTCTCCTCCAGCTATTTCATTCGTGATGAGAGCGGACAATCTCTTTATGGGCCGAGGAACATCGAAACCACTTCTGTCCTTACCAATCAAGATGCGGAAGAAAGCACCAAATCCGCGTACAACATACAAGAGATGGAACGACTCAGTAAGCAGTTGGCAAAACAACTTGTCTACGATTTAGCCTATGCACCTCTGTAAAAAGTTAATGAAAGACGAAGAGAGTATCAACTTTTGAAAGTTAGACCAGACCAACTGGATCAACAACTGGCCAAAGGACTTGCGCCTATTTACATCGTTTCTGGCGATGAGACGCTACTCTGCCAAGAGGCAGCAGACAGTGTCAGAAAAGCAGCTAAGGATCAAGGCATAGAAGAAAGGCTGCGCTTTGTTGCTGATGCGCAGCTTGACTGGCAAGATGTAATCAACGAATCCCAAGCGCTGTCTTTGTTTTCTAGTCGCCGACTGTTCGATATTCAGATCGATAAGTTAGGCGAAAAGCACTCTAAAGCCCTTGCTCAGCTTGGGCAATCTCTTTCCGATGACAATGTCATTCTTCTAAGTTTTCCGAAAGTGGACGCAAGAACGCAAAAAGCCAAATGGTTTAGCCAGTTAGAATCACATGGCGTCTTCGTACAAATTTGGCCAATAGATGCAAATAAGTTATTGAATTGGGTACAACAACGGGCCAAAAAATTTAGCTTAACCGTGAGCCGTGATGCCGCAGCGCTGATTTGTGAGCGCGGTGAAGGCAACTTATTGGCGATATCACAAGAGTTAGAAAAACTTGTATTAAGCCACGGCGAAAGCGCACAAATAGACCTAGAAACAGTTGCGAACTCCGTTACTGATAGCAGTCGTTATAGTATCTATGATTTAAGTGATCGACTATTAACAGGAAAAATCAAAGAAGCATTACACTGCCTCCATCAGCTTGTCGCTGAAGGTGTCGAACCGACTATTTTGCTTTGGCTTTTAAATCGAGAAGTTCAAACACTGGTTGACCTTTACAATGCGTCGCGGACTTCCGACTTTCGTTCAGCGTGCCGCAGTTTAAAGATCTGGGATAAACGTATCCCTCTTTATGAACGTGCTTACGCTCGTCACAATTCGACAACCTTACCCTATATGCAAAACTACCTTGCCCTTTTAGATCAAACGATAAAAGGCTTAGAAGGTCCCTCGTTAGACATCGGACTCCGAAATATGGTGTTGATGTTTTGCGGACAAAAACCCGCTATGACGGAGCTCGACCTCCCACACTAAAAAACATCGAAAAGCACAGCATTTCAAAGCAATCTAAAAGAATGGAATCTTGCTGAACTTTTCGATAATTACCGCTATCATCCTTCGCATTATTTTCCTGTTATTAAAGGGTTCGAACAACTCATGTCAAATAACTCACAGATAGACGCTCAAGATATTTGGTCTACTCCATTGTTTTCTTTCAAATTACCAGACCATGAGTTCTTAAAAGACGACCTTGTCGCCCATATTCGACAAATGCAAACTGCGCAGAACCAGCCTATAGACAGCTTAGTTGCTGAAACAGCCAAGCATAATTTAAGCGAAAGCACGTTTGATTATTTAGACCATGAAGAGCCGGCGATTATGGAACTACGCCGACTTTTAGAAGAAGCCATTTTGGAAGTGGTAACCGATTTAAATCAGAAATTTTGGCCAGAAGGTGCAGAAGCAGAAAGCCATATTATAGAGTCTTGGTATCACGTGACCCAAAATGGTGGCTATCACGATATGCATTCCCACCCAAACTGCTCATGGTGTGGTATTTATTACCTCGACCCTGGAGATGCAACAGATACGGACAACACTAAAAGCATCGGTGGAAAAAACCGTTTCTATGATCCACGAATTAACGCAGATCATTATGGCGACCCTGCGACCGCATATATCGGTGGCCACGGTGTGTGGGACATTACGCCTCAGTCTGGGCAAGTCGTGCTTTTTCCTTCCTACCTTAAACACTCGGCATTACCATACTTTGGTAAAAAAGATCGAATTGTGATCGCCTTTAATAGTATAACCGAGCTGTATTGAGCTTCACTTAGACTCATTCGTTAGCCATTCTCTAAACGCTCGTATACTCGGTTCATTCTGAGTTTCTTTAAGGCTAACAATATAGTAGGAATAACCCAGTGCGACTTCAGGCCCAAAAGGGATAACAAGTCGCCCACTTTGTAGCTCTTTTTCAGCCAGTTGCTTAACCCCAAGCACGATTCCCTGACCATCCGCAGCGGCATCTAACGCCAAAGACACTTGGTTAAAACGAATACCATGATCCGCATTAATATCGTCAACACCCGCCAACCGGAGCCAACCATTCCAATCAGGCCTTCCTTCATGAGCGGTATCGTCATGTATGAGGTTATGGTAGCTCATATCTTGAATATTACGGAGCGGAGCAAATGAATCGTTTATGAGCTTTGGACTGCATAATGGAACAATTTCTACTCCAAACAATTTATCCGCTCGATAGTCTTTAAACTCCCCTCTTCCATAAAAAATGCCAATATCGATGTCTTTTTTGTGGAAGAGTTTAGCAGGGATCATTTCCGCAGATTCTCCTGAACCAATCATAATATCGCTGGCGAACACAGATAAATCCGTCTTAGGGTACAGATCAGAAAAGTGTTTAAGTTTTGGTAAGAGGTATTTGCTAGCAAAAGAAGGTGCGACCCATACTTTCAATGCTGCTTGCGTATCGCAATCCCGTATAGACTGCATTGCATCACTGAGCTGGTCAAAGCCAGATTCAATTTTCCCCACTCCCGCTTTAGCGGCATCAGTAAGCTCTAAACTGTGATGAAGTCGATGAAAAAGTTTTACGCCCAAAATGTCTTCTAAGGTTTTTACTTGTTGGCTTATCGCACCTGTTGTGACGTGCAGTTCATCCGCCGCTTTTTTAAAACTGCCCAGTCGAGCGGTCGCTTCAAATGCTTTGAGCGCTCGAAGGGGAAGGTAATCAGCCATGTAAATCAACCTCTCTTTAGCAAAGCTATAGATCATGTTTAGAACAAATCGGTGGTGGGTATGCCCTGTTATCACTAGACTGTGCCACATGAAAGCCCACAACGCTTTTCTATCGAGAAACAGGCCAAAGCACAGTTAAAGCCTCTATAAAAACGAGAACAGTCTGTAATGACAACTTTCTGATTCGTGCCTGTTAATACGAAGAGAAAATACCTTTTCTTCAATCGTATGTTCTCATGTTTTATCTGATTTTTTATTTTACTGTTTTATGGAGGCTAATTATGGCACGCACAACTTTTACCACGCTTACTTCTTGGTTTATCTCTCTTAAAGCCAAGTTAGCGACTCGTCAAGAAAACCTGCTCGCTCTCAGAGGGCTTAAAACATACAGCGATTTAGAGTTATCAGGCATGGGGCTATCACGCGCAAATATATGCCGAGCGGTTACGTTCGGACGCTAGTCTGAAACGAATTTAAGCATTAGTAAAACGGTAACAGCGCCATATAGATAGTGGCGCTGTTACCGTTTTACTCGAATGCGTTTTAGCTCTCTTCATTCCCACACGCGTAGGTTTGAACTTGCCCCTCGGCGTTCCAAGATTCCAATCTCACATCAAACCCCCATAGACGACGAAAGTGCCTCATCACTTCAACAGTATCCTTGTTAAGCGGTCTGTCGTTATCCATGACATGACGAAGAACAACGCTTCGATCACCATCAATATTAACGCGCTGGACTTGAATATTCGGCTCTCGGTAGCTTAAGTTATATTGCTGAGCCAAACGTTGACGAAGACGTTGGAAGCCATCTTCATTATGTATTTCTTTAACTTCTACAAACGGATCAAGCACATCATTTTCTATGCCAAAAAATCGAAAATCTCTCATCACTTTGGGCGATAAAAACTGCAGTATAAAACTTTCGTCTTTGAAGTTACGCATGGCAAAATCGAGCGTTTTTAACCAATCTGCACCTGCAATATCGGGAAACCAATGCCGATCTTCGTCCGTTGGATTTTCACACATCCGCTTAATGTCCGTATAAATTGCAAAGCCCAATGCATATGGGTTTACGCCGCTGTAATAAGGCGAATCAAACTCGGGTTGATACACGACATTCGTGTGCGATTGTAAAAACTCTAGAATAAAGCCTTCATTTACTTTTCCGCGGTTATACAACTCATTCATCAAGGTGTAATGCCAGAACGATGCCCAGCCTTCATTCATCACCTGCGTCTGGCGTTGTGGGTAAAAATATTGAGCCATTTTGCGTACGATACGAATCAGCTCTCGTTGCCACGGTTTTAGCAAAGGCGCATTTTTTTCTAGGAAATAAAGTAAGTTTTCTTGAGGCTCTTCCGGAAAAATACGCTCTTTATGCTTGGCGTCGCCGCTTTTTCCGAAATTAGGAATGGTTCTCCAAAGATCATTAACTTGCTGCTGAAGCGCTTTTTCACGCTCATCTTGACGTGCTTTCTCTTCTTGAATAGAAAGGGGGATCGGTCGTTTATATCGATCGACACCAAAGTTCATCAAGGCATGACACGAATCCAAAGTAAGCTCTACTTCTTCGATTCCATACTTTTCTTCACATTGTTGAACGTATTTTTTTGCGAAGACTAGGTAATCAATGATCGCCGTCGCATCCGTCCAAGTTTTAAATAAGTAGTTTCCCTTAAAGAAAGAGTTGTGACCATAACACGCATGAGCAATAACCAATGCCTGCATCATCATGTTGTTCTCTTCCATTAGGTAGGCGATACAGGGAGATGAGTTGATAACAATCTCATAAGCAAGCCCCATTCGACCACGCTTGTAGTTTTGCTCCACCTCCAAAAATTGCTTGCCGTAAGACCAATGGTTGTAGCCTAGCGGCATCCCAACGGATGCATACGCATCCATCATCTGTTCAGAGCTGATGATTTCAATTTGATTTGGGTAAGTGTCCAGCCCAAAATCAGCGGCGATGGCACCGATCTCTTCATCATATTGCTGTATCAGATCGAAAGACCAATCGGGACCTTGAGACAAAAAACCCTCTTTCTTTCGATCCGCTGTGCTCGTTGCCGTGCTATTGCTTGTTCGACTCATGTAGCCTCCTTTGGAACAGATCGCGGAAGACAGGATAAATGTCTCCAACATCAACGATATGCCTCATTGAGAAGTAATCAGGGAATTGGCTTTGCAAGACATCATAGGCATGCCAAAGACTTTGATGATCTCTTGGCGTAATTTCAATGTAGGTGAAAAACTGGAGTTTCTGAATAATATCATCCGCCACCAATTTACGGCAGATGTCCGAATCATCATCCCAGTTATCTCCGTCTGAGGCTTGCGCCGCATATATGTTCCAAGAATCGGGAGAGTAACGCTCATCGATGATTTTATTCATTAATTTCAGCGCACTTGAAACAATCGTGCCTCCCGTTTCACGAGAATAGAAGAACTCTTCCTCCGACACTTCCTTTGCACTGGTATGGTGTCGAATAAAAACTACTTCGATTTTTTCATAGTTCCGATTCAAAAACAGATATAAAAGAATGAAAAACCGTTTTGCGATGTTTTTCGTTTCTTGGGTCATTGACCCGGACACATCCATCACGCAGAACATGACCGCTTTACTGCTCGGTTTCGGCTCTTTTACATGATGGTTATAGCGTAAATCATAGGTATCTAAAAAAGGCGTTCTTTCGATTTTTTCTTTGAGTAACTTTATTTGTTCATCCAACCAAGCTAACTGCGCTTGATCTACATCGCCTTCGCTCTCAAGCAATAACTTTTCTTTCTCTTCTTCGGCTTCGCGGAGTTTTTTACGCGCACCACCGCTCATAACCATCCGGCGTGCGTACGCGTTACGCATTGAACGAACAATATTGAGTTTCGACGGCGTTCCTTCCGACACAATACCAGCATGACGCAAGCTGTATTCTTTGACTTCTTTTAGCTCTTTTCGAAGCATATTTGGCAACGCCAAATCCTCAAAAACATAGTCTAAAAACTCATCTTGTGAGATTTGAAATACAAAGTCGTCTTCTCCCTCCCCTTGATTGCCCGCTTTCCCCTGCCCACTTCCAGAACCACTGCCCCCACCCTGAGGTTTTGGTATACGGTCTCCTGTCATGTATTCTTTATTACCGGGATGAACGATGGAACCTCGACCTCCTTCGCCATGCCCAAAGTTTGGCTCGTGGATGTCTTTTTGAGGAATGGTGATTTTTTCACCGCGATCCAAATCTGTGATACTGCGCTCATTGACCGCGTCCTCAACGGCTTTTCGTATATGTTGGCGGTAACGACGTAAGAAACGTTGGCGATTAATACTACTCTTGTGCTTACCATTTAGGCGGCGGTCGATAATATATGACATGCACGCACCTCCTCATAATCATCTTGTCGGCCATGTGTGGCCTTCAACGGTTGCATAAGATGTTGCTTAATCGTCACACCTTGTTCGCAAACCTGCCGAAAGCAGTAATAAAACTAGTAAAGAGTCAGTGCAATCGTCTATGCATTAATTCATCGACGTCGCACTGCATATCTTTGTAGCTTGTTTAGCCCTAACGCTAAAATCGCTGATGGTTCATTTACTTTGACGCTTTTCTCTACTTTTTACTGTGATTTACGAACCCGTAGATACCACTCAGATAACAATCGAACTTGTTTCTCTGTGTAGCCTCGTTCCACCATTCGTTTCACAAATTCATTGTGTTTTGTTTTTTCTTCGCTCGAAGATTTGGCGCTGAATGAAATAACAGGAAGTAAATCTTCCGTGTTAGAGAACATTTTTCGTTCGATAACCACTCGCAGTTTTTCATAGCCTAACCAACTTGGGTTTTTACCCGCATTGTTAGCGCGAGCACGCAATACGAAGTTAACTACTTCGTTACGGAAGTCTTTCGGATTGCTGATGCCAGCCGGTTTTTCTATTTTTTCTAACTCATCGTTGATGGACGAACGATCCAGAATATCGCCCGTTTCGGGGTCGCGGTACTCTTGATCCTGAATCCAGAAATCAGCATAAGTAACATAACGATCAAAGATATTTTGGCCATATTCAGAATACGACTCTAAATATGCCGTTTGTATTTCTTTTCCGATGAACTCAACATAGCGAGGTGCTATATACTCTTTAAGCGCTCTCAAATAACGATCGTGGCGATCCTGATCAAATTGTTCTTGTTCTATTTGTTGTTCTAAAACATACATTAGGTGAACAGGATTAGCGGCCACTTCGGTGGGGTCAAAGTTGAATACGCGGGATAAAATCTTAAACGCGAATCGAGTAGAAAGCCCATCCATACCTTCATCAACGCCCGCTGCGTCTTTATACTCTTGCAGAGATTTTGCTTTGGGGTCGATGTCTTTAAGAGACTCACCATCGTAAATACGCATTTTCGAATACAGACTGGAATTTTCTGGGTCTTTCATTCTTGAAAGAACGGAGAATTGAGCCAGCATTTTTAATGTGTCTGGAGCACAAGGCGCGTGATCTAAGGATGAGTGTTCAAGCAACTTCATATAGATGCTCATTTCCTCAGAAACACGGAGGCAATACGGTACTTTCACCGTATACACTCGGTCAATAAAGGCTTCGTTCGTCTTATTGTTTTTAAATGTTTGCCACTCGGACTCATTTGAGTGGGCTAAAATAATGCCATCAAACGGAATACTGCCTAAACCTTCTGTGCCGTTGTAATTGCTTTCTTGTGTGGCGGTGAGCAACGGATGCAAGACCTTAATAGGTGCTTTAAACATCTCAACAAATTCCATAATCCCGCGATTACCGCGACAAAGACCGCCAGAATAACTGTAAGCATCCGCGTCATTTTGTTCAAAGAATTCGAGCTTACGGATATCGACTTTACCCACCAAGGAAGAAATATCCTGATTGTTTTCATCCCCAGGTTCTGTTTTCGAAATGGCCACTTGCTTGGTCGCGGAAGGGTATATTTTAACGACTTTGAACTGTTGTATATCGCCATTAAACTCTTTTAGCCGCTTTGAAGCCCACGGAGACATCACGCCTTTTAGATAACGCCCGGGAATACCGTAATCTTCTTCCAATATTTGCCCATCTTCATTCACATCAAAAAGAGATAATGGCGATTCAAAGACAGGCGAACCTTTGATGGCGTAAAATGGCACTGATTGCATGAGCTCTTTGAGCTTCTCTGCCAGAGAGGATTTCCCCCCACCCACTGGCCCAAGTAAATAAAGCACTTGTTTGGATTCTTCTAACCCTTGCGCCGCATGTTTTAAAAACGCAACGATGCGTTCAATAGCGTCTTCCATTCCATAAAAGTGTTCGAAGGTTGGATAACGCTTGATCAATTTGTTAGAAAAGATCCGGCTGGATCGAGAATCTTTCGAAGTATCGATGACTTCCGCTTCTCCTATGGCCATTAGTAGGCGCTCTGCGGGTGAGGCGTAAGCCGTTTTATCTGTTTTACATAGGTTCAAATACTCATCCAACGACAATTCTTCGTCTTTTTGAGCATCAAATCGGGCTTGGATATGTTCAAATATACTCATCTCGGCTTCCCCTTAATTAGGTGCAGCAAGGAAAGATACAAAACGCCGCAGCACTGGGTCCTAAACATTAGGACGGCAAGTGCCTTGCCCCTGATCACGCCTTACATATGACAAAACTCTGTTAACTTGTTAAACGACCAATATCCTTTTCACGTTCACTCTTGATACTAAGCATTTCTTAAAAATGTGACTCACACTGTGAAGCGGTTATGCCTCAAGAAAAAAGAATAGCCTCAATGTTGATCCCGCGATTCCTTTTTCTATAACGTATTTTTTAGAGACGGAAAAGAACTCGCCTATATGAAAGGTTTAGCATAATCTTCAGGGTTCACAAGGTGAGTACTTTAAAGCGGCTTTAAATAAACCCTCACAAAAACAAGGTGATAGGCTATTAAGTAGCTGATAACAAAGCGTTTAAGAGATTTTTATTTTTTTGATGCAATATGTGTTGTTTCGCAATAATTGCACATATTTAGTAGAAATTAAGCCAATATTAGGTGGTTCGATAGGTACTAATTTTTAGGTGATTACTTCACAATTAATTGATTCAAAAACAGTTTAATCATGCTCAGCACATAATCCAAACAGGTAATTAAATAGAGGTAGGCTGTGGACTTTCACTTCAACGAACTCAATAGCAATCAGTGTTATCATTTGATGACTCAAACCATTACACCTCGCCCAATCGCTTGGATTTTAACGGAAAATGAAGATCGCTCATTTAACCTTGCTCCTTTCTCTTATTTCGCCGCGTTAAACTCCGATCCCGCTTTGATGGTTGTTTCCATCGGAAATAAATCGCAAGGCACACCAAAAGATACGAAAAAAAATCTATTAAGAACAAAGGAATGCGTTTTGCATATTCCTAGTTTAGAACACGCAAACGCCGTGAACGAAAGTGCTGCTACGCTTAACTACAATGAAACAGAATTAACGCGCTCAGGTGTCTCAATAGCACCTTTTGTCAAATCCTTGCCGCGAATAAAAGAAGCTAAAGTGGCAATGCACTGTAAGTTATATGAGCTTCACCCATTTGGTGAGGCTGGGTTTGAGGCCTGCTATCTTGAAATTCAAACCCTGTATATTGATGATGAAATAGTTTCAACAGAGGGACAAAGAACAACCGTAGATGCCGATCAGTTGAACCCGTTAGGTCGATTAGGAGCGAGCGATTACGCAAAATTTGGAGGCGCTCTAACACTAAAACGCCCACAATAACCTAGCTGTAAAAGAAATTTGCTAAAGGTTGCAAGCAAACACAATGATGAGCAACCGTCTCACAGGTATAGCAGATAATTAAGAGGTACCACGATGGACACCAATGAAATTGTAGCAACTCTCCCTTTCATTAAAGATGCACCAAAAGAAGTTATAGATGCACTAAGACAGTGCGGAAATATAAAAGAGCTGACCGCAGGCGAATCATTAGCAAAGCAATTTGAAATTGGACAAGACATTTACTTTTTACTTGAAGGTGAAATTGCGATTACAATTCCTCTTCGAGAACAGAAAAAATCCTATCACGTTGGACTCATTAACGATTTACATGCACCGATCGGCTGGTCAGCATTTCGACACCCTTCACGTTACGCTACAAGCTTTCACGCGACGAAAGCAACAACATTAGTCAGCTGGCCCATTCCCGAAATCGTTAAGTTAATAGACTCCCACCACGAGTTCGGTAATCACTTCTTACGTTTTGTCTATACAGAGTCTTTACCGGTTTTGACCAACATTCAAAACCAAACTCGTCCCTTCTTTGCTAACGAGTCACTGGCTTTCGAAGAGACAAGACCACTACGAGAACCTGAATCACAAAAGCATACGTTAAAAGAAGCGACTGAATTGCTCTCAAACTCAGCGTTCTTCGAAAGTTTTACAAAAGCTGAAATAAATTCGTTTGCGCAAAAGTCGAATATTATCCTCGCCCATCAAGGGGATATTATTTCGCAGCAGGATGAATTCGCCGATGGCATCTATCTATTGGCAAAAGGAAAAGCCGTTATAAATTATCAGACAGATCGCGGGGAAATCATCACCACGCGCTCTATTTCTAGAACGGGAACGGTACTCGCTTGGTGTACATCCGATCTAAATTTGAAAAATCGAACGTCGATCGTTTCGTCTAGAGACTCGTCTATCTTGTATATCAGCAAACAAGACCTTATTTCTATCTTGGATGATTCGCCAAAAACGGGCATCAAGTATTGGCTACGACTTATTTGGCTGGTCGGAACCCATTTGCTCGCTGCACGTATGAGATACCTATCGCAAATAGCAAACGACGAAGTGTTGGCAGTGAACAATGTCATTGAGCAAAACAGCGCTGTTCTACCTGTGAGCTCTCCACTGTATAAGGTCGGAAAGTTGCTCAATTCTGTCGTTACCACCGATGAGGCGTTTGGTATTTTTTACGATTGCTTGCATTTTGGGACGAAGGTAGAGCGTACAATTTCTGGGATGTGTCTCGATATTTTAAAAGACCAACAACGCGAAAACGCATTTTATCGACAGTTAATGTCGATTTATGACCGCATTCATGAATTGCCACAAGACATGCAAGCCCATGATGTTCGTCGAACGGCTTCTGGGCTTTTTCAATTAGCATTCCAACAAACGCCGTATGTAATAAAAGGTCTGGAAAACCTTCCTAGAAGTCCAAACAGCATCTTTATTTACAACCACCTGAAAGGCGCTGAAAGTACACAATTGCCAAACGGTTTTCGATTCTCACTGGATGCCCAATTCATAAATACCATGGTCATCGACAAACAATTCGGTAAAACCGGAGAAAGAGTGGTTCGTCGCAGTAAAGATCATGAATACTGGCGCGATGACTTCTATGAACGATTCGGGAGCATCTTTGTAGAAAGCTGGGATGGTTTAAAAGCTGGTACGGAAAGTCATACGAAATTCATAGAACAAGGGCAAAAATCACTGCGAGAAGGTACGCCGCTACTCATCTCTCCTGAGGGAAAGAGCTTTCCAACCAGTGAGTCTCCTGGCGAGCTTTTACCGTATGTATTTGAACTTGCAAGTTCGTTAAACGCAGAAGAAGAGCCGTGGATTGTTCCCATTGCCGTCGCAAACTTCGACCGACGTGTTGACCACAACATCTATACCATTGTGATTAAACCCGCTTTTCGAATTTCAGACGTTGTCGATGTAAATGATCCAGCGGCATTAAAGACATTCCTAGCAGAGTATCGAAATACATATCGCAGCTATGTTGAAGAAGCGGATGCACTCGCTCAAGAAATAAAGATGAACCCTGTGCTTAGCTATCAGCAAGGCTTCCGATCAAATGTTAGACGCGTTAACCAAATTGATGTCGAGTTCGAATCCGATGTTCGAGAACTTGAATTTAGAGTGAACAACAAGGGTCATCACAACAACCCTATTGCCTTTTATGGCTCATCCACGATGAAACTCTGGGATAATTTCAAAGAAGCTTTTTGGCCTCACGATGCAATCAACCTCGGTTTTGGTGGCGCAAGTATTCGTGCGTGTGTTTATTACTTTGAGCGTATCGTTATCCCTCATGCTCCACGATCCATTGTGCTATATGTGGGTGACAACGACATAGGAAATAACAAATCGACCAACAAAGTAGTGTCGCATTATGTAGAGCTATTGGAAAAAATTGATCATTACCTACCCGGAACGCCGGTCACTATTATTAGTATTAAACCGAGCCCAACACGCGAAAAACTTCGCAAAAACATTGAGAAAACAAATAAACAGCTCGAAATGTTGGCGAAATCTCGTCCAAATACACGCTATCTTGATTTGTTTTCAAAATTACTGGATAAAAACGGGAATATTGACGAGTCTTACTTCGAGAATGATCGCCTTCACTTAAATGCAAAGGCTTACAAAGTATGGACAAATGAGCTTTTGAAGTTACAAAATTTTATATTTGAATCAAGAAAATAGTCCTCTATAACTGTTAGTATTGAAATAGAATTAACCTACGGACAATAACGATGACAGAGAAAAAATTCCGACTGGTAACCCGCAGTGACTTTGACGGCCTAGTATGTGCCGTTTTATTGAAAGACATGGACATGATCGACGACATTTTGTTCGTTCATCCAAAAGACATGCAAGATGGAAAAATCGAAATTGGTGAGAATGACATCACCACCAACCTTCCATACGTAGCTGGGTGTCATTTAGCATTCGACCATCATTTAAGTGAAACCGTACGTAATGAAGGTAATATCGAAAATCATATTATCGACCCTTCTGCACCCTCAGCTGCACGCGTTGTATACGATTACTACGGTGGAATAGAACGATTTCCTAAAATCTCTGTCGATATGATGGATGCTGTCGACAAAGGTGACTCAGCTCAATTTAATGAAGACGAAGTACTAAATCCTAAAGATTGGGTGCTCTTGAATTTCATTATGGATGCCCGTACCGGATTGGGTAGATTCCGTGAATTCCGTATTTCAAACTATCAACTAATGATGAAGTTGATTGATTGCTGCAAAGAAATGTCAATTGCAGAAATTCTAGAACTTGAAGACGTTAAAGAAAGAACCGAGTTGTACTTCGAACATGACGCAAAGGCCAAAGAGCAAATTAAACGATGTGCTACTGTTCATAAAAACTTAGTGGTTCTGGACTTAGCTGATGAAGAAACCATCTATACGACCAACCGATTTGTTATCTATGCTCTTTATCCAGACTGCAATATTTCCATCCATAAAATGTGGGGATTGAAAAAACAAAATACCGTTTTTGCAATCGGAAAGTCTATCCTTAATCGCTCTTCAAACACAAATGTCGGTGAGCTGTGCTTAAGCTATGGCGGTGGTGGCCACCTAAATGCAGGTACTTGCCAAGTTGAAAATGACGAAGCGGAAAGCATACTTTCAACTATTGTCGAAAAGATCAATTTAGACGGGTAATCATTTAGATTATTTTACGCTGTAGCGGCGGCCTATTGTCGGGATGAACTCTCGACTTAACTATCCGCTGAACGATCGACAATAGACGGCAACCGAAGATGCTACTTTCAAGAAAGTAGCATCTTTAAATTCCTTACGCATTGATCACCACTTTTGTACCCAAAGCGACCAGTATTGCCCCCATCCCTCTATCGACCCAACGAACATGCGATCGTAACCATTGCATCACGGGGCCACCAGCCAGCAACATTGCAACGATGACATACCATCCGCTGTCGATAATAACCACCGTTGCCCACATCTCAAATTGCCCAAGCAACCCCATTTCAGGCTCTATAAACTGACTAAACAATGCAATAAAAAACAAGGCCAATTTAGGGTTAAGCAGTGACACCAACAACCCATCGCGCATCGCTATCAAATAGCTGCCCACATGAGTATCTGTTTCTGACATTTGACCTTTCCCTGCGTATCTTAATGCTTTGAGCCCCATCCAGATTAAATAGCCACCTCCTGAAACGGATACCCAATAAAATATTTTAGGATACTCTTGGATAAGCACAGCCAACCCGACCATCGAAACAATAGCCCATAGACCGACCCCAAATCCGTGCGCCAACGCAGTAACAACACCGTGTTTTGAAGATTGCATCAGGGTTACACGCAGAACAACAGCTAAACTAGGGCCTGGAGAAAGCGCTCCCATTACACAAATTGCGACAAGAGAAAACCAACTTGCTAATGTCATATCTGTAATTCCTCTTTGACTACACAGCAGTTTTAAAAAGTCTTTTTAATCACAATACATTGATGATGAGCATGACTAAAATATTTGTTGACGTAAAGCGAAAAAACCGCGACGATGTCTTAGATCCTTTTTATAAGTAAGTAATTTATTATCATGACTTTTCAACTTGTTGCATCTAAACGTAAAGGCGATAAACGTAAGGCTAATAAGCTTTGCGGCGCTGACGTGTAGATACGATAAGTTAAGTATTTTCCGGCAGCATGTTCGCTGACGGGAAACCCCTTTCACAACATGCTGCTCTAACTCTAATAAGAATTAGCAAGAGGTTATAGCATGTTTCAAGGCGCAATTACCGCACTCATCACTCCGTTCAAAGACAACAAATTAGACGAAGACGCATTACGCCGCATCGTCCGTTGGCAAATTGATCAAGGCATCAATGGTCTTGTTCCTGTTGGCACAACAGGAGAATCTCCTGTTGTAAATGAGCAAGAACACAAGCGTGTTATTGAAATCACCGTTGAAGAAGCCAATAAAGCCGTACCTATTTTAGCTGGTGCAGGATCAAACAACCCAGTAGAAGCGGTAACTTACGCAAACTACGCAGCAAAAGCCGGTGCAGATGCGACGCTTCAAGTCGCGGGCTACTATAACCGTCCAAACCAAGAAGGCTTATACGCACACTTCGAACATGTACACAACAACTCTGAATTACCGATCGTTCTGTATAACATTCCTCCTCGCACCATCGTTGGGTTGGAGGTAGAAACGGTAGCTGAACTTGCAAAACTTGAGCGAGTAATCGGCATTAAAGATGCGACGGGAGATTTAACTCGCCCAATTCAAGAAAGGTCATTAATCTCAAAACCGTTTTCATTTTTAAGTGGCGATGATGTAACTGCCGTGGCCTACAATGTTGGCGGTGGCAACGGATGCATTTCTGTAACAGCGAATGTCGCACCAAAGCAAATGGTTGAGTTACATAGATTATGTCGCGAAGGGAAGTTTAGCGAAGCGGCGATCCTACAGGATAAATTATTTTCGCTTCATAAAGCACTGTTCTTAGAGCCAAACCCTACTGGCGCAAAATACGCTTTATCACTTTTGGGTATGTGTACAGAGGAATGTCGCTTACCGATGATCCCTTTAAGCGAAGCCACCAAACGCACCATTAAAGATGCCATGGTATCGCTAGAGCTTCTTTAGTTACATAACAAACTGACGAGACTTTGCTTCTTTACTCAGTATACTTGCAACCTCGCTCCCTGAGTTTGTCGAAGGAAATTGGAGCCACTAACTAAGTACTAGGCTTCGACAGGCTCAGCCAACGGGAATTGTAGTCTCGCTCCGTGAACTTGCAACCTCGTTCCCTGAGCTTGTCGAAGGGGATTGGAGCCTCTAACTAAGTACTAGGCTTCGACAGGCTCAGCAACAGGAATGTTCGTTGAGCCTGTAGTCTTGTGTCCTAAGCTTGTGAAGGGTGTAAGCGATTATGCCATTACCCTTCAGACGTTTGAATCTCGTTGCTGACAATTCCATCGTCATGTAAAAACAATGCTTCAAAATTTTGAGAGCTCATAGGTCGTCCAAAAAGATACCCTTGCACAATTCTCACCCCTATCGACGCTAACCAATCAGCCTGTGGTTTCGTTTCAACGCCTTCTGCGACTACATCCATCTTCAAATTTTGCGCCATGGACACGATGGTTTTAATTAGAATGTCGTCCGCTTCATTTTTGTTAATATTATTCACAAAAGAGCGGTCAATTTTTAAAGTATCTATCGGATATTTGGACAAGTACCCAAGTGATGAATAACCGGTTCCAAAATCATCAAGCGCGATAGAAAACCCAAGCGCTTTAAAGTCTTTGAATACCAAGGGTAAAAGATCATGATGCTCCAGCAACACTCCTTCAGTCACTTCTATTTGAATAACCTTAGGCGTAAGGTTGTGCGATTCGACCGTTTCAACGACTTTTTCCAAGAGTTTTTCATACTTAAACTGCAATCCTGAAAAATTAACGGCGATTTTCCCTCCTCTGTCGGTTAAATGCTGCCATTGTTCTAATTGCCCGCACACCATATCCAGCATCATCATGTCCACCTCTTCAACCAACCCCATCTCCTCAAGAACCGGAATAAACTCAAATGGAGAAATCAAACCTTTTTCTGGATGGTTCCACCTTACAAGTGCTTCCGCACCTAACACTTCGTTGGTGAGCAAATCGAATTTTGGCTGATAATAGGGAACAAATTCTCGCTGATCGAGCGCCCTTCGAAGATCATTTCTCAGTTGAAGACGCTCTTGCGCTTGCTTGGTCAATTCTGGAGTATAAAAACGAACCGAGCCTCTCTGCTCATGTTTTGCAGCATAAAGCGCAGAATCGGCATAACGTACTAAACTGTCGAGTTCAAACGCATCATCGGGATACAGGCAGGCTCCCGTACTGATCGAAATAGACATTTCTTTTGAACCAATTCCAATCGGAAGAGAAAGCTCTCCGCTGATATTGGTGACCATACACACAAATTCTTCTCTGTCTGGGATAGTAGGTAATAAAGCCGCGAATTCATCGCCGCCTAAACGAGCGATAATCGCATTTTTTGGAAGTATATCTCTTAGTCGATTAGAAAAACCTTGTAAAATTAAATCTCCATACTCATAACCCAAACTGTCATTGACACCTTTAAAATGATCTAACCCCAAAACAATCAATCCGAGTTTTACCGTCGCTACATTATTTTTAACGATTAATCGCTTTCTCACATCGTTAAGGAAGGTTGCTCTGTTCGGTAATCCAGTGAGCGAATCATGATAAGACAAGTAACGAACTTGCTCTTGATACCGCTTAACTTCCGACATGTCTTTACAGACAACGAGCACTGATACAAGCTCATTTCGTTCACCGAACTCAGGTGTCAGACTAACAAGGCAATTGACAGACCCAGAAAGGCTCGGAATTTCGTATTCAATCTCCACGCCGATTTTCCGTTTAAGCACTTGTCGCATACTTTCATCAATAGGAGATTCTACGTGTTTGGGGATTTCTTCTTGCTTGGTATAAATGTGGCGTTCAATGTCTGTAAAGTTCAAGCCGAGAAAATGAATAAAGGGCGTTCCCGACATTCTAGCGAGTACAGGGTTAGCATAAAGAAGACGGCAATAAGCATCAAAACGAGCGATCAAATCCGGTGAATTCTCTACAAGGCTTCTAAATCGAGATTCACTTAGGCGCATTTGTTCTTCGGTACGTTTTTTATCAGTTATATCTCTCCCAATTAATACTACTGACTCCACTTCACCTTTGCTGCTTAATTCAGGAATGCCATGCAAATCAAATATACTTCGTGTCCCATTGGGAGCACGATGGCTCAACTCTCCATCAGCAAATGTTTGAGTTTTAACAACACTTTCAACCAGCTTTTGAATGTAATCTGCAGAGGCGCCAACTCCGGAATACTCTCGTGGAGTACGACCGATTGCATTTTTGATCGTAACCCCCGTTACCTTCTCAAACGCTTTATTGGCATACATTCGACGCCCAGTACAGTCGTATCGAATGACAACATCATGGGAATGCTCGGCAACGTTCTCAAACAATAAAGTAGATTCAAGCTTGCGTTGGGTGTCACTAGAGGTATCTTTCACGGTCATCTGCAAAAGAAACCGTTCTTCACTTGCAGAGGTTTTAAACGGAATGTGCATAATATCGAGCGTCGGTTTGCCCAAGCCATGCAACGTCAAAGTTTGGTCAAATGAACGTGCTCGTAGACCCTCTTCAAACTCTTTGATGCTCTGCTCATATTCATGGGCGAAACAATCAATGAATATAAATGGGGCTGAACCCGATGAAAAATCTAATATTTCATACGCAGCACGACTTGCCCATGTCACCTGGTAGGACTCTGGCGTTGAGGCAAGCAGTAAGTAAGCTTCGTCTTTTGAGTCTAACGAATGCTTTAACGCGAGAAGACCAGCGTCAGACTCAATCGTGAATGGGTACAAACTCCCCAAAATACACCTCCAAAAAGCGCTGTACGGTATTACATCGCATTTCCTTGCAGTGAACAGCTTGCTGATTTAAATATCAATTTTTAAATAAGCCATGGCAGAAAGCCTCGAGAAAGCTTGCCACACGTTTTGACAATAAAGATCAGTATAGAAGTATTGGGGCAATTAGTCTGTTTTTGCGATAAGAGGAAATGTAGCAAGTCGTAACTAAGTTTGGGTATAAAACAGCGACTTAAACAGGTCGCATTGTGTTAATGCGAATCATAAATAAGGAAGAGTATGAACAATGAATGAAGAAACAATAGCGTCCTCGAACTTTCGTAACGCTATTGCTTCGATCTGTATCACAACCAAAAATCGAAAAGAGCTTACTCTCCGATGTGCCAGCCATTTGTCATTGGATAACGGCGATCCCGTCCAAAGCCGCGCTCTGTAAGGCGTACACCCGTTGGTGCCTGTCGTCGTTTGTATTCATTGAGATCCACTAATCTCAATATTCGGTAAACAGTTTCTCTATCAAATTTACCTAAGCCCAGAATATCTTCTGCGCTCATATCCATTTCGATATAAAGATGCAGAATTTCATCCAATACATCGTAGCTAGGCAATGAGTCTTCATCAACTTGATCAGGCGCAAGTTCTGCAGACGGAGGACGAGTGATGACACGCTCCGGAATTACATAACTTAACGTATTACGGTAACGACACAATTTAAATACCAGCGTTTTAAAGACATCTTTAAGCACCGAGTAGCCACCCACCATGTCGCCATATAGCGTCGCATAGCCTACGGCCATTTCGCTCTTATTGCCCGTAGTAAGTACCATATAGCCTTTCTTGTTAGAAATTGCCATTAAGGTAACGCCTCGCGTTCTGGCTTGTAAATTTTCTTCTGTTGTATCTTTACCGTACCCTTCAAACTCAGGTTCTAGCGTTTTCATAAACGCTGAAACCATAGGTTCAATCGGCAAAACGCTGTAGTTTACACCCAAGAGTTGTGCTTCTTCTTCTGCATCTTCAAGACTCATAGAAGAAGTATACGTATAAGGCATCATAACAGCTTGAACGCGCTCCGCTCCGATGGCATCTACCGCAACAGCGAGCGAAAGGGCGGAATCAATCCCACCACTTAAACCAAGCACGATGCCTTTAAAACGGTTTTTTTCTATATAGTCTCTAAGACCAAGTACCATGGCCTGATATACACTTTCTTCAATACTCAAAGCAGGTGCTATCGAACAAGGAACAGGCACTACTTTTTGATCACGTGTTTCATCAACACTAAAATCAACTGCATAAATACCCGTTTCAAACCAAGGAGCTTGACTTACTTTTTCACCGTGCGCATTGACGACAAACGAGCCGCCTTCATAAACCAGTTCGTCCTGTGCCCCCATATAGTTTACAAAAACGATAGGGAGTTGCGTTTCAGTCGCACGCTTATGAAGTAGCTGCTCTCGAACGCCCATTTTTTCAATATGAAAAGGCGAAGCGCTGAGATTAAGAATGAGTTCTGCACCCGCTTCTTTTGCTTGAAGACTTGAGTCAGGATGCCAGATGTCTTCACAAATACTTAAGCCCACTTTTACATTCTTGATCGTTACGATAAGAGGCTCACAGCCCTCTTCAAAATAACGTTTGTCATCAAAAACTTTGAAGTTAGGCAGCTTCTGCTTAGAATACTCTCCAAGTAAACGCCCCTGATGTATTACACCAGCACAATTAAATAAATCGCCATCAATTCGACGTGGATAACCAACGACGACATAAATGTCATGTACTTCATTTAGAATTTTTTGAATTGATTCTTCTATTCGACGGTCTAAACTCGGTCGAAGTAGTAGATCTTCGGGCGGGTAACCCGTTAAAGTTAACTCTGGAAAAACAACAACATCTGCTTGATGATGGTCGCGTGCTTCATTAGCAGCTTTGATTACAGACTCTGTGTTATTCTTTATATCACCGACCAGCATATCAAGCTGGGCCATTGCAACTCTAAAGGTCATGTTGTGGTTACTCGTTACACTTTATTAAACCAAGACTATATTGTCGTGGAATTGCCTAAGTAAGGTAAAGCTTATGATCGTACGTTTGATACTTTTTCTTCTGATTTTCTTTATTGGTTGGACGATTTATCGCCAAATCAACCGATACCTGAACCAACAGAAGGTGAAAAACGCGAAAAGCAGTCAGTCGAAGCCCGGTGAAAATATGACACCATGCGCAAAGTGCGGCATTTATGTCCCTGAATCTGACTTAATTAAAGATGCCAAAGGCAACCTCTTTTGCTCTCAGGAGCATTTATCTCAATTTAAGAAAGATTAATTGTTTCAATCGCTCATTAGAGAGTTATCCGCGCACTGCCTAATTGTGTGCGGTTTCTTTCCCAGATACAACGCACCACTTTCTTATCTTGGGTAAAGCAGCTGCGTGAAACCGTTTCACCTTGCGGGCTAACAACATAATGACGGATAAACCAAATTCGCCAACCTAGCACCTGTCGTTCTTTCCACTGAACTGTTTTTAGCAAACAAAACGACCCACATGGGCTTGGATAAGAAGGCTCTTTTACAATAATGCGCCAAAAACTTAACTCTATATTGGGATCAAACTCTGCATTTTTCGAAAATAACACTCTTATGTCTAGAATTTCTCGATAATTAGAAACAAGCAACGCTGATAACATTAAAGTGAATAGGATGGCAGGGGCCGAAAACCAGCCACGTTTTGTTCTCTTCATGTCACACCTACGGGCAGTAAATAGCCTCCAAGCGCTTCACATGAAGGTTGATATGACCAGTTTTTCGACCTAAAACTCCTGTAGTCAATATGAGGCGCCGAGCCAGCACAATGTCCAAAGAGGTATATATATTCAACCCATACCGCTATAAGTTGATCTGTACTGAATACGCCATATTCCCTCGTTATCAGATTAGCGTGTCCGTCACCGTTAGTATCCAACAAAGGATAAAAAGCGATGTATGCGATGCCTGCTTCCAGTTCTTGAGCGACCCTGTTGGCATCGGATTTTTTCCACAAGCCATTTAAGCCTGATCGACTCTTTGCAAGATACCAAACTGACAGCTCGGATGTTGCAATAAGCCCGCTAGCCTCGGTTAGACTAACGGGCAGAGCGATACTAAAACGACCTGTATTGTCTGGCATCATATTAACCAATGATGAACCGGAACACACATCAAGCCTGTATTGGGTTCTATTTCCCACTGCGCAGTCAGAGAATTCTCCAATCAATCGATGGCTTTCTCCGTGAAACTCGGCGACGCATTGCCCAACGTCTTCACCACTTAACCAATCTGAACCAAACAATGATGCTTTATTACTTAAAGGAAAGTTAGATTCGGAACCAATAACAATCGATCGAGATAAACCTGAGCAACCAAACTTTCCGATGCGACGCCATTGGGCGTCAAATTGGGTTTCGAGAATCCTACGCTTTTGAAATTTGGCTAGGTGATTCTGTTGATTAGATTGTGAATGGACTAGAAATCGTTGTATCGGAACCATTATGGACAAACATATTCCTAAGATTAAACAGGCTGTCACAACTTCCATTAATAAAAAGCCTTTTTTAAAATGCCTCATTGTGTGCTTGCTCGCTTTGCCCAAAGGTCAAACTGCGGCCCAGTACAGCGCGAACATTCTGGGAACGGTGAATGTAAAGACACGTTAGACACGTGCCCTACCTCTTGAGTCGCTCTTCCAACAAATTCACTACCCAGAATATGAAAATAGCTTTCACTAAAGTTCCTTAGGTTTATCTGACGTTGCTTCAACACCGTCTCATTCACTTGCGTTCCGCTATTTTCAATTAACGTTTTTGACAGTTGAAACAAAAATGCGATCATTGCTAGACTCAGAACCATTTCCAACAAAACCCATCCTCGACATTGTCGCTTAGAGAGTCTTACCTTGAATCTTTTTAGCATTGATCTCCTCCTACAAAAGAAGGGTCTTCGTATGCTCTACCGGCTTTATTGACAACGACTCGCTTTCGTTTCTCCCCTCTAAAGCACAAGTAGAAGGAGCCATTTTGAAAGTTTGACATCCCTGTTGGCAAAAAAGTAATTGCCGCTTTACGTGCAGGAAAACCACGCCATTGAAGTTGAATAAAATCTGGAAAAAGCCATGTTTTAAATGGCAATGGGGTACTGTTTCGTAAGATAGAGAGGCCATTTGACCAGTTCCCATCACACGATATTCCACCGCACAATGTAACCGATAACTTTGATTGTAACGCCAAGGATCGCGACAACTCTATGGCACTGAGCAAATGTCGGTTAGCTTGATAGAGTTGCTGCCGTTCTGACCACTTTTGATAGTAAGACAACATGTCTGTGGTGGCAGTAGATGCCATCATAAAAGAAAGGATGAGCAGTACACACAGTACTTCCCATAGGCTAAAAGCCCGTTTTGAATACATGGAAACCTCCTTGTCCCCATTAAAAACTGTAAAACGCTGTTTATGTAACGTGGTTGTCTATTAATTATCCTCTGACACATCACTGCTGCTGGTGGATCCATCACCGTGCGCTCCAAACATTGAATCCGCCATTTTTTCAATTAAAGAACGTTGGAACGAGAAGAAGTCGGGTAAGTTTGATTCTTTAGAATCGCTTTCATCGGCCTTATCCTTTTGGCGCATTTCAAACATACTTTCTAAGCTCGTCTGTACAATATCACGATAATTTTCAAACAACTCTGAAGACTTTTCAACGGCTGAGAGTAACGAGTCCTTGTACTCCGCTAGCGGCTCTTTTAGTGACGCCCCAAGACCTTGATCCGCTGTATTCGTATAAGCATTTGTTGCCTGTGCTGCGCGGTAGGTTTGAGTCATTTTAAGATTCATACTGAAACCAGAGAGCTGCTCTGTGTCAAACCCCACTTCGAGCGCTTTATCGAACGCGGAACTTAAATCACCATCAAAGAAGTTATCTGCGATATCACCTAATGAGTTAACAAGATCATTTATCGCCTCTTGCTCTTCTTCATTGAGATCTCCGTCTACAGCAAATTCAAATTTAAAGCCGCTGGTTGAACTTTCATAGCGCTGGAAATTCAACCCGTCTTCAGATACCTCATAGTTTTCACCTTGTGCCGCTGCTTGAAGCGCGTACAGATTCAGCTTTACGGTATCTCCTTCTGCGGTTTTAATTTCAATCTCTGAAGATTGAGTACGAGAGTAACTTTCTGCAAAGTTGCGAGAAATTCGATTAATTTCTGCTTGCGGATTAATCGAACTAGCAGATTGAGCGTCTATAGAGCTGTCTAATAGAGTCGCATCGTCGTTTTCTGCTGGTGCTCCAAAATAAGTATCACGCAATGCGTTGAGGCCTTCATCTAACAAACTGTCTGTTTCATCAATGTTTGCCTGAACATCTTGAGTTAACCAGCCTAAATCTTCGAGTTTTCCCATTGCGTCTTCCATACCCTTCGCAATGGCATTTTCTGCTTGCTCCAACACCGACTTGAGGCGCTCATCTTCAACACCTTCACTCTTGAGCTTTTCCATGTAACCGCCGACAAAACCCAAAATTCGGTTCGATACCGCTTCTGGAGAGAAATCTGTCTCAAACTTCGATGATGACGTTTGAGAGGCATAAGTCACCGTTTCTGAAAATGAAACTTGTACCCTCTGCTGAACAACGCCCATAGCACGAGTCGCGCCAGACGCAGGGCTGTATTCATCTCCCGTCACAGTCGCACCTTTCGAGGACGTCGACTGCGTCGTGCTGCCAGAATTTTGCCTGTTTCCACTCAACAGCTTACTTGTTGTATCGTTTAATCCATTTATCGACGTCGCCATGATGCCTCCGACAAAAATAATTCACTATGACTATCTTAACGCCTGAATGTAAAGAAACTTTAAAGATTAATTGAGCGTTTTATAGTCGATTTTTATTTCATTTCAAACCAATCAGTTAGCAACTTGGCCACTTGTCGTGGTTTCTGAAAAGGCAGGCTGTGATCACACCCTTTTAAAACCGCGTGTTTCCATGCTGGTTTTCTGGATACAATTTGATCGTAATGTGAACGAAGAGCATCATTACTTAATGCGCCTGAAATCAGCAACGAAGCGCGAACACTGTCGATCAGCTCGTTCCTAGCATGCGGCGCATTTACAACGCCTTGAACCCAGTCTGTAACGGCATCTAACGCATATGCAAAGCCATGCGGCCTATGCGCTAAACGGGACTGTGTTGTTGCTTCAGTCACAGGGTGCTTCTTGCGTTCAGGAGCAACGCTGTTCATAAACAAGGCGACACCTTGTTCCACATCACCTGTTTCTCTAATAATCAAAGAAGCTTCACGATAACGTTCACGAATCCCCATGAGCGCCCCTAAATCCTCCCTGTCGAGAGAAGCAGGCTCAAGTAATGCCATTTTCGAAGATACGTTACTTGCTTCCGTTCTCACCTGGTTTAGCCTAAGACCCACTAAACCGCCTAGCGAATAACCCACAAAATCAAACTGGTTCCAATCTAAATACGTCAACAATGAGTCAACTTCGCTCGCAAGGGAATCAATTGAAACGGGCCGTTCGTCCCGCTCATTGAAATAACTTTCTCCCATCCCTGTTAAGTCAGGCAATAACACCCAACGCCAATGATTAAGGTGCTCTAAAATAGGTAAAAAAGTAATGTCAGCCGCGACTCCTGCCCCATGAAGCATTAAGCATGACGCATCGGTAAGGCTTTCGGGATTATGAATAAGTCGGTAACGTAATGTTACTTCTCCCAGATGAAGATAATTGATCTCAGACACTTTAAATTTCCTCATAACCCCCCAATTAATATAGGGAAATAAACTTAAACATATTTGTGGTGAATTATGTCAGAAATAAAACTGATAAGCCTTCCTTATCAGTCATCGATGGTGGATCTTTTTGCTCATTACCGAGATCTCCCTTTACCCATTTTATTGGACAGCAATCACAAATCCTTTAACGACACTCGTTATGATTTGTTGGTCGCAGATCCCATTGCGATGATTTCTGCAAAGCATGAAGAAACTAAGTTAATTTGGCGGGACACGCCTATTTACGAGATGGGAAACCACCAAAATCCACTCGATACGCTTGATGAACTAATGTCTTATACCGTTCAGGAACCTTGGGCGATCAAAGCGCAAAAAGACATTCCATTTACCGGAGGGCTGGTTGGGTATTATGGATACGAATCTGGACATTATGTAGAAGCATTGCCTCAAAGCTGTATTGATGACATTGACCTTCCTGACCTTTTAGTTGGCCTATATGGTTGGGCGTTAATCACTGACCATCAAAAACTCGAAACATACTTGATGCTAACGCCTTGGTGCATCGACGAGCAGAATGAATTACTTGAACGGTTTAAACCAAGCGAACCTGTCGAAGCGACATCTTTTCAATTAGACAAACGCTTTACGTCAAACATGACGCAAGAAGAATACGCCGAGAAGTTTGCAAAAGTTCAAGATTACATCCAAGCGGGTGACTGTTATCAGGTCAACTTGGCACAGCGTTTTTCAGCACCTTATAAAGGCGACTCTTATCAAGCCTATAAAGTGCTCACTGATGCCGTACCTACTCCATTTTCCGCCTACATCGAGCTAGGAGCTGGCGCTGCGATATTATCTCATTCTCCCGAACGGTTTCTGAAGTGTAATGATGGTCGCATTGAATCAAAACCCATCAAGGGCACTCGACCACGAGGAGCAACGCCAATAGAAGACAAAGCGCTCGCCGAGGAATTGCTAACCGCCGAAAAAGACCGAGCCGAGAACCTTATGATCGTCGACTTACTTCGAAATGATCTAGGCCGAAGCTGTTCCACGGGATCAGTAAAAGTGCCTAAGCTTTTCGCTTTGGAAAGCTACGCGAATGTTCATCATCTTGTCTCGACTGTTGAAGGCCGAATTGAAGAACCGCAAGAACACATTAAAGTATTCAATCAAAGTTTCCCGGGCGGCTCAATTACAGGCGCACCAAAAATAAGAGCGATGGAGATAATTGATGAGCTAGAGCCCCACGTCAGAAGTGCTTATTGCGGTTCGATCACTTACTTCAGCAGCAATGGGCAAATGGACTCCAGCATAACAATTAGAACCATGGTTGCAGACGGTCAACATATTCACTGTTGGGCGGGCGGAGGTTTAGTCGCTGACTCAAAATGCGAAGAAGAGTATCAAGAAACCTTTACTAAAGTCGGAAAGTTGACTCATACTTTAGAGCAAGGTTTCTTGGAGAAGTAGAAAAATGACTGATGTAGAGCATTTTTTAGAATCCCCGCCTCTGGATGTCGACATCGAAGAAATTCGCACGGCACTCAATGCAGGAAATCCGCACTTCCAAATTCAAAAAGAAGAAGAACGACGTGCAATGCTCGCTCACCACTCAGATAGGCTCGGAGTCAGTGCCGAGAAGGTTGCGCTGCGCTCAGCGGCCGTATTGATCCCCATTCGCCAAGCAATGGGAGGAGATGGCGATTTAGAAGTGTTATTTACCCAACGCGCGCTTCATATGCGAAATCACCCCGGCCAGATTGCATTCCCGGGCGGCAAGCACGACCCTGACGATTCAAGCATCCAATACACAGCTCTTAGAGAAACATTGGAAGAAGTAGGATTGGCACCAGATTGCTTCGACCTGTTAGGAGAGCTTGGTGAGTATTGCTCAATTTCTGGTTTTTGCATCAAACCCATTATCGCGGAAATGACACGCCACAGTGAGCTAAGCCTGAGTAAAGACGAAGTAGAAAGCGTACACTGGGTCCCCCTCGCCTACCTACTCAATCCGGCGAACTACCGCTACAAAGAAAAAAAGATCGGCGGACTTACTCGTGGATATTTTGAAGTCGAATACAATAAAATCCGAATTTGGGGCGTGACTGCTGGCATATTACACGGCCTTTATCACACACTTCGTCATTCAAAAATGAGGAATTGACGACTGAACTTAAGCCGACTTTTTCTCAATCACCTGTGCGTTTAAATTGCTCTCTCGCTGCCAGACCTTTACAAATCGGTCGTAGCATTTTTCCAACTCACGAACGTGATCAAACAATAATTTACCAGCACTTGTTAATTCCGTACGCCTTCCATGACGAATCAACAATGCATTGCCTAAACCCTTCTCCAGTTTTTGGATATGCTGACTCACCGCAGGTTGCGTTAAACCAAGCAACTTTGCCGTTTGAGTAAAGCTGCCCGTTTCTACAAGCACCTTAAATGTGGTTAGATGTTGTGTATTAAGCATAATGTGTCCTTATGATTAGGTCGCCATTATGCCTGTTCAGTATTATTGGGACATTGACCTACATCGTGTTTTAATGAGTTATCTATGATATGACACATCGAATTTGAGCTAGGCAGGTAACGTTAAATGAATAACGATGCATACGACGATTTTACGATATGGGAAGAGCGACAGTCTGGCCCGAAGGTTAATAGAGATAACGACTACAGAACCGTTTATCAACGTGATCGAGCGAGAATAATACACAGCGCCGCTTTTAGAAGGCTTCAGTCAAAAACGCAGATACTCGCTATTCGTCAAAATGACTACAGCCGTACACGATTAACACATTCATTAGAAGTATCTCAAATTGGCGGCGGTATCGCTTTCCACTTACGTCACCGCTATCAGGATAATGAAGCGTTTCTACCGTGGCTAGCTGATGATGCTTTAATCGAGACAATTTGTCTAAGCCATGATATTGGGCACCCTCCCTTTGGTCACGGTGGAGAAGTAGCTCTAAATTATATGATGACAGATCATGGAGGTTTTGAAGGGAACGCGCAATCTCTAAGAATCCTGTCAAAACGAGGCTCCTATTCCGATGAGTTTGGTATGGACGTGTCGCGTAGAACGATGCTGGGCGTATTAAAATACCCAGTATTACATGATGACGTTGTTGGACAGTACCCCGCGAAACCGAGCAACTTAAGACAGTTTCAAGCAAAACTCTGGTCGCCACCAAAATGCATCTATGCAGAAGAAAAAGACCTTCTAAATTGGGTTCTCTCGCCGTTTAGTGAAGCCGATAGAAAGCAAATGGCTAAAACAAAACCTGCACAAAATAACAGTCATTCTGTCTCTTTATTTAGCAACTTTGATACTTCCATAATGGATCTGGCGGACGATATCGCCTACGGAGTGCACGACCTAGAAGACGCTATCGTCTTGGGCATGGTCACTCAGGAGATGTGGAGCAAATATTTAGAACCCCAATTAACCCAGCTTGATACGTCCTACCTCAATAAAAATATAAAGACCGTTAGAGACCAACTCTTCAGTGGTAAAAGCCATTTAAGAAAGGAAGCAATTGGAAATTTGGTTAGTTGGTTTATAACATCTTGTGAAATAAGCGAAAATACGGACTTTGAGCATCCTTTGCTACGTTACAGCGCAACGCTTCCTAGCGCTCAAAAAGAAGCGTTAGCCACGCTTAAAAACTTCGAAATGCAACACATCATTAAACGTCCAGAAGTACAAATGTTGGTTTATAAAGGGCAACAGATGTTGCTTGAAATTTTTGAAGCGCTAAATTCCGATCCAGATCGATTGTTGCCAAAAGAGATAGCATCCGAATGGAGAGCGGTTAAAAAAGCAGAGGGAAACAGTCAGAGAATTATATGCGATTATATGGCATCGATGACTGACGATTACGCAAGTAGGTTATATAACACGCTGTTCGTACCAAGCGTAGGATCGGTATTCGAGCCGATTTAATAGCCCATTATTGGGTAAATTCGACCCCCATAATCACCATGTTTTCTAGGTCATTATGGGGCAGTTTTACTGCATTGGGCACGACACCATAGTGACTAAAATTTTGCTGCTCAAAAAACTGGATACTCGATGTGTTCCCTGAAAAAATATTAACCACAATCGTAGATAAATTTAAATCATGTGAATCGTGCTCAATCTTCTTAATCAGTGTTTTCCCGACCCCATTTCTGCGCCACTTTTTAGCAATATACAGCCCCAACTCGGCAACATGATCAAACGCTTTCAAACCATAATAAGGCTCTAATGAGCACCAGCCCACTATTTCGTTTTCATACGTTGCGACCCAAACAGGCCGTTGCTCTGTCGCTTGCTCAATCCAACTGATTGCAGTAACAAGAGTAATGTCATCGAATGCAATGTGCTGTTGATAAATATCCAGAATAAAAGGCGCATCATCCAATCTTGCGTGACGCACCTGAATTACATTCTGCTCCGAAACAAACACACTTTAACCTTGTTCAAGCAATCTACGTAGGTCAATAATAGCGGCATTAGCGCGGGAGATATAAGACGCCATTACAAGCGAGTGATTCGCTAACATACCAAAACCGCTGCCATTTAATATCATAGGAGACCACACGGTAGCTTGTGTCGACTCTAATTCTCGAATGATTTGTCGTAAGCTCACAAGTGCGTTTTTATCTTGCAATGTAAATACGAAATCCACTTCAATTGCTCGCAAGATATGAATTAGCGCCCAACTAGCACCACGCGCCTCATAAAAAACATCGTCAATTTGAGTCCATGGCGTCCGCACATACGTATGTGATGAGGTTTCTGTGGATTGTCTAGCCGTTGGGTCTCCGGCAAGATCGGTATTTTCACGTACTTTTACAACACTTGCGGACAATCGCTGAGAAAGAGAACCTAAGCGCGTTGATACGTCAGACAGCCAATCCCGTAGATTGTCCGCACGAGCGTAAAACTGGGCGTTTGAATCGGCTTTGTTTGCCAATCGATCCAAGTACGCTAATAGCTCATCGTTCCCTTTTTGATATTCACTTTCACTGGAAGGAAGCGCCCAGCTTTTGTTATCAAAGTTATACTGCGGCTCCGCCACTTTTAGGTTCACATCTTCAGTCGACTGAGACTGTGAACGACTAAACTCTTTTCTTAATGCGCGTGCTAGGTCACGAGACTGCACCAAAACACCAAATTCCCAAGCTGGCATGTTATCCATAAACACACCGGGAGGCATGATATCGTTGGTTATGAATCCGCCTGGCTTTTCGAGCAATGTATCAACAATTTCATACAGTGTATTTGACGTTGTGTAGCCTACCGCCAGCTTTTTGCTGTTATTGAGATAGCCTCGTTGTTCCGCTCTAGCCTTGGCCGCAGCAACCACATCAAAACTGCTCGGAGCCTGACTCCAATAGAACCCCAAGCCTCCCAAAATCAGTACAATCACTAACAGGCCTGCGACAACCCCTTTACCTATTCCCGATAAGTTATCGGTATGCTTCCAAAACGCAATGCGATCAATTAAATTCGCCATGCAATTGTTTCCTAATTTGGTTTAAGTTCGATTGAATAGTCAGTTCGATGATGAATCATCGCCCGCACTCTAAATTCTGACGTACGACTGTTAATAATTTGATATATCAGCCTAGCTTCTTTGTCGTTTGCCCAATTAATAACCAACCTTTCTTGTTTAAGGTTTACTCTATCAATAATAGGTTGCATTTTTGCAAGAATTTCCGTTTCGCTCAATCTAAATAGATTGGATGGCAAATAATACCGATTCGATACAGAAGAATCATTACTACGAACGACACTTGCTCGTTTTTGTTTTCGTTCACGTTCTTCTCCAGATATTTGAGCGAAGGTCTCAGATATCAAGGGGTCTTGAGGGTTAACCGATTTTGCTTTATTTAGATAACGATAGGCCACTTTGTATTGGTGGTTCGAGGCTGCGTTTTGAGCCCATTCAATGTAGGTTTCTACAATTTCAGCTAACCCTAGTGTGGCATCGTAGTTTCCAGGCTCTCGACCAAGCGCAGCTTGATAATATAGATTGGCATTGTCATGAGCGGGCGTCAAAAAGCGTTTTTTATCAAAAGCGACACGCGCCAGATACAATAGCCGATTTACTATTTTATCTTTGCTTTTTGCATACTTTGCCGTCGTGCCCCCGCCATCTGGAAAATTAGACTCGCTATTTTCTACGCTCGTATCTAAGGTAGCCGACGCAACGATATTTTGTTGGTTCTCATGTTCTATGGAACCTTCCGCATCGTTGCCTATTGCACTCTCTAATGGCAATACCGAACTATTGTCTTTTTGTTTTGGGTTTCCAGCACAACCAGACACACACAAAACAACAACGAGGAAATAAAAGTACTTTTTTATCAATTTTAGACTCTCATGTAGCAACTTTTTGGCGCACTGGTAGTCTATAGTGCTGACATTAATATGAAAACTCCTACGACACGTTTTAAATGAGACAATTTTTACATAGCTTTTCTATCTTCCTGTGCGTCATGTTTGCACCGTATGCAAACGCTTTTAATTTTGACTCTTCTTTTGGATCAAATAATGCGTCATCGAGCTCTGAATTTTTACCTGTTGAGCAAGCTTTTGTCCTATCTGTCAATAAACAAAACAATCGCCTCATAGCCACATGGCAAATTAAAGAGGGCTACTATCTTTATAAACATCAGTTAAAACTAAAAGGACAAGATGCGGATAAATTCGCGTTTTCCTATATACCGAAAGGCGAACCCAAGCACGATCCATATTTTGGAGACGTCGAGGTCTATCATGATACCCTTGACGTTGAAATAACCCCTGTAGGCGGACTTACAAAAAATACGGAGCTAGAAGCTCTAATCGGCTACCAAGGGTGTGCTGAGAAAGGATTGTGCTACCCTCCTCAAACATCTCCTATTTACTTTACCGTTCACGACTCTAACCTAGCAGCCAAGAAATCGACGAGTTTTGACAATCAACTCAAGGAAATACAGCAACCTGTACCACTTGAAAACACCAAAGCGTCCACAGCATCAAGCGTAACCGAAACACTACAAAGCAATTCATGGCAGGTGAGTTTAGGAGTCATGTTTGGCCTAGGATTGCTTTTATCTCTTACTCCCTGTGTTTTACCAATGATTCCTATTGTGAGCGCAATTGTCGTAGGCTCAAAATCTACCGCTTTAAAAGGGCTAGGTCTTTCGTTCATTTATGTTGTGTCAATGGCATCCACTTATGCACTTATCGGTGCGCTAGCAGGTCTTTTTGGCACTCAGCTTAATATACAAGCAGCCTTACAAAGCCCCATTGTTATCAGCCTAAGCGCGGCTTTATTTGTCTTTTTAAGCTTCGCAATGTTTGGGTTATTTGAAATTAGGCTCCCTACTTTCCTTACGAACCGACTTCAGAATTTTTCGACTCAAGTACAATCAAACTCTAATCGCTCGGCGTTATCACACTACGTCGCAGTCGCATTTTCGGGCGTGATAGCCACTCTTATTGTCTCACCTTGCGTATCAGCACCACTTGCAGGCGTTATTCTATACATCAGCAGTTCTGGCGACAGTTTATATGGCGCAGGTATGCTGTTTACAATGGCCTTAGGTATGGGCGCACCGTTGTTATTAGTTGGCTATTTTGGGGCACGCGCTCTACCCAAAAACGGTGAATGGCTAAATGACATCAAGTTTATTATGGGGTTCGGATTACTCAGTATTTCGATCTGGCTTATGTCTCGCTTTATTTCTGGAGAGCTCAGCGTCGCTCTGTGGGCAATATTCTTTTTAGTTCTCGCTTCCTACTTTATTCACAGAGCCGTTGCACTCGCTTCCCACCCTGTCCGCTGGTTTTTGGCGCTGCTTTCAAGTGTGCTGGCCGTAAGCCTTTCCATCGGCACCTTGAGTGGAGCGAACAACCCTGCCACACCATTCCAAAAACTGGCATTATCCGGCAACAATATGCAGACGCAATCTACGGTTCCTTATGCCGCAACCATTGGATCTTTATCTGAATTAGATGCCGTAAAAGCCGCAAATGTCGGGCACCCAATGGTGCTGGATCTGTATGCTGATTGGTGCATCAGCTGTAAGGTGATTGAAGAAGAGATCTTTAAATCGCCTGACGTCTACCCTTATTGGAAAAATGTAAAAATAATCCGCGTCGATGTAACAGCCAATTCAAATAGCAACAAACAACTCATGCAGCACTTTGAACTGTTTGGCCCTCCTTCACTTGTCTTTATAAACCCTCAAGGAAAAGAAGAAAAAGAGCTCAAAGTTGTAGGTGAACCGACTAAAGAAGAGGTAATTCAAAGGCTACAGTTACTCCAACAAAGCAGACAAGGTTAACCTCTGATCAAATTACAACCAATAAAAGCCTGTTTTATCTATTTAACAGCAAAACTGGACAATTTCGCGGATTTTAACGATAATTTGCCATCAAATAACTCAGTGAAATATACGAAATTACATAAAGAAGCCCATTTTAGGCGAGTCATTTCATTTGCTATGCAATTCACTGAGTTCTACAGAATTTCTTTTAAAGTCTGATTTTAGTCATCAGGCATTTCATACAATACGACAGAAAAGAGTACCGTCATGGACATTCGTAAAATCAAAAAGCTAATCGAACTACTAGAAGAATCCAATGTTTACGAAATTGAGATTAAAGAAGGCGAAGAAGCTGTTCGCATTAGCCGCGGTGGTGCACCAGTACAAGTAGCGGCTGTTGCAGCACCTGCTCCTGTTGCAGCAGCTCCTGTTGCTGCTCCAGCCGCAGCTCCAGCAGCAGGACCTGAAGAAGTTACAGGCCATGCTGTTAAATCTCCAATGGTAGGTACTTACTACAAATCTTCTGCACCAGGTGCAAAAGCATTCGTTGAAGTCGGCCAAAAAGTAAATGTTGGTGACACTATTTGTATCGTAGAAGCGATGAAAATGATGAACCAGATCGAAGCTGACAAAGCTGGTACGATTGGTGCGATCCTTGTTGAAGACGGCGAGCCCGTTGAATTTGATCAACCTCTTGTAACTATCGTTTAATTTACGGCTATAGGTTTTATCATGCTTGATAAGGTATTGATCGCAAACCGAGGCGAAATTGCACTTCGTATTCTTCGTGCATGTAAAGAACTCGGTATTAAAACAGTTGCAGTACATTCTAAAATAGACCGCGACTTACTTCACGTTCGCTTAGCTGACGAAACAATTTGTATTGGGCCTAACCCTTCAAAAGACAGCTATTTGAATATTCCTGCTTTAATCAGCGCTGCGGAACTGACAGATACATCTGCCATCCACCCAGGATACGGTTTTTTAGCAGAAAATGCTGACTTTGCAGAACAAGTCGAAAATTCTGGTTTTACATTCATCGGACCAAAAGCAGAAACCATACGCCTAATGGGCGATAAGGTTTCCGCTATCAAAGCGATGAAAGAAGCAGGCGTTCCAACCGTACCAGGATCAAATGGTCCAGTACCATCGGACCCAGAAGAGTGTCTTAAAATCGCTCGCGAAATTGGCTTTCCGGTTATCGTTAAAGCCGCAGCTGGCGGTGGCGGTCGAGGCATGCGAGTTGTTCACAATGAAGCAAGCCTATTAAAATCCATCAGCATCACTCAGTCTGAAGCGGGTTCATACTTCGGCGACAGCACGGTTTACATGGAAAAATTCCTACAAAACCCTCGTCACGTCGAAGTTCAGGTCATCGCTGACGGTCAAGGTAACGCGGTTCATCTATATGATCGTGATTGCTCATTACAACGTCGCCATCAAAAAGTACTTGAAGAAGCGCCTGCTCCAATGCTGAATCAAGAATCTCGCGAAAAATGTCTTAAAGCATGTGTTGATGCGTGCATCAAAATTGGTTACCGCGGTGCCGGCACATTTGAATTTTTGTACGAAGATGGGCATTTCTATTTCATTGAAATGAACACGCGTGTTCAAGTAGAGCACCCTGTTACTGAAATGGTAACGGGTATCGATATCGTCAAAGAACAGCTGCGTATTGCATCTGGTCAACCATTATCGATCAAACAAGAAGACGTTACGTTAAAAGGGCATGCTGTTGAAGCTCGTATCAACGCAGAAGATCCTAAAACCTTTATGCCAAGCCCAGGTAAAGTAAACTACTTCCACGCTCCAGGCGGTATGGGTGTTCGCGTTGACTCTCACCTTTACAGTGGTTATTTGGTTCCACCTACGTATGACTCTATGATCGCTAAGATCATCTGTCATGCAGACAGTCGCGAGCTTGCATTAAAGCGCCTATCTGTTGCTTTAGAAGAAACATTTGTAGACGGTATTAAAACCAATATTGCGCTACAAAAAGATCTTTCAACAGATCCGAACTTCATTGAAGGTGGCGTTAATATCCATTATCTAGAAAAGAAACTCGGTCTATAATTCATTGACCACTGCCGAATTACATCGTAATGTAATTCGGCAGATTGAGCTTCAGGACGTATCAAGTTCTATTTGATATGTCCTTTTATATTCCTTCTCATTAATCGATCTAGAATGAGCCTAATATCTCGCTCTACAATCAGAAAGAAGTACACTTAGGACGACTCGCTTTATGTCTTGGCTACAAATTCGTATTCACACTACTCCTGATCATGTTCCCTCGTTTGAGGACTCACTACTAGAGTGTGGCGCTATGGTAGTCACATTTGAGGATGTATACGACGATCCGGTGTATGAACCTGATTTGAATACAACACCTTTATGGAAACACACTAAGGTAACGGGGCTATTTGAAGCCGATTCAGACATTGAACACATTCGCCCTGTTATTGAGCACTGCGCGGAAAAGCTGGGCCAAACAAACATTGATTTGAAAATAGAAATTCTCGAAGATAAAGATTGGATTCGAGAATGGATGGATAACTATCATCCAATACAGTTTGGTAACCGCCTCTGGGTTTGTCCTACTTGGCGTGAAGTTCCAGACGAAAACGCAATAACATTAATGCTCGATCCTGGATTGGCATTTGGTACGGGAACACACCCGACAACAGCGCTTTGTTTAGAATGGTTGGACAGTGTTGATTGCGATAATAAAAGCATCATAGATTACGGTTGTGGATCTGGTATTTTAGGCATTGCGGGTCTTCTATTAGGCGCCAAACAAATGATTGGTATCGACATAGACCCACAAGCAGTAGAAGCTACCCGTGCAAACGCAGAACGAAATAATATAGAATCATCAAAGTACGAAGTAAAACTTCCACCTTACGATTCCGATTTACAAGCTGACTTGGTCGTTGCAAACATATTGGCCGGACCGCTGGCGGAATTAGCCACCGTTATTTCTGCAACGGTAAAATCGGGTGGGCAACTCGCTCTTTCTGGTGTTTTAGCAAATCAAGCACAGGATGTTGTTGAAGCCTATAAACCATGGTTCGACATTGAAAGCATCGTAGAAAAAGAAGAGTGGATTAGAATTGTTGCTACGAAAAAGTAGAAAAATTGAAAAGGAAGGCGATCATCGAAATGACAGGTAATTTCATTACTCGTTGTCCCAAATGCTCGACAGCATTTCGTGTGACCGATGACGTTCTAAAAATGGCCGCCGGCAAAGTTCGATGCGGCCAGTGCTTCCATATATTTGAAGCACAAGAAACGCCTGTTCAAAAACCGAAGAACCCTTCCAAGAAAGTAAATGGCGACCCTACTCCTTCAAACGCTGAGTCTGAGACAGACCTACAATCACAGCTCTCAAATACGTCTGAACAGCAATATACAGGGACACCGCCAGTAAAACCTGTAAACGAAAACAGCCCCCCGTTGTTTACCGCAGCCGACGAAGAGATCGTTAATCCTAACTGGCTGAACACCTTGTTCAAAGAAGATGATTTGGAACTGGTGAGCGAGCCACCCAAAGACACCTTCACTCTAAATGCAAATGACACAGATCAACTTAAAGAACGCAGCCCTGTGCCACGCTCCAATACAAGCTCGGCAGAGAATCCAGCGCCTTGGGAAATTGAACTTGCTGAGATCGAAGCAAATATAAGTCACGCACCCACTCCAAATACTGAGCGCAAATCAAAAACGATTAATCAGCACCAAGAGCCGACTCGACAGAAGCACCGTGAGGTCAATGGCACGAAAGAAGCGAACCCGAATCAACTCGTTGAAGAGCACACTCACAACGATGAGCCTGATTATATGCAAGCATTGCATTCTCTTGCTCAAAACGTCTCGGATCAAGCCCCTAAATTAAGCAACGCACAACATGAATTCCAAGAATCCATGAATACGTTAGCGGCCACAAATAGCCTCGCTCACCTTGTGGAAGAAGAGTCTGCACCAGAAAGAAAGAGCAAACATACGACACTTTGGTCATTGGGCTTTTTTATTGGCCTTCTCGTACTCGCCAGCCAAGTCCTGATACACTTTTTTGATCTCGGCAGTCGATCAGAACAATTTAGAGGCCTTTATCGCACAGCTTGCACATACACTGGCTGCGCATTACCGGCATTTGAAAATATAGAATCCATCACCATTCAACATGTCCGCATTCAAAGCCACCCACAAAGATCGAATGCCCTTCTCGTCAACGCAATTATGACGAACACCAGTTCGTACGCTCAACCCATGCCAAAAATAGCGCTGGAGTTCTACGATTTAAATAGCTCACCCGTGGCCGCAAGGTTATTTTCTCCTGAAAATTACTTACACAAGGATTTTCTAGACATAACTTACATGCCGCCAAACACACCGATCCACTTGGTCATTCCAATTGTCGATCCTGGTGCACGCGCTGTAACCCACGAATTGAAAGTCTATTCAGCTGAAACAAGGTCATACTAAAAACAGCATCTTAAGCGTATAAGATATGCAATTTTCCCACCTTAGAACGACTTAGATACGTGCCTGACAGCAATATCATCATATAAGATGCAAATAAGAACAAAAAATAGCCAATTTTTGCATTGTCAAGACTTCAAAAACACAATTCCCATAGGTATTATTCTCGCCCGCTCGACAGAGTTACAGATCTTTAACATTTGATTCAGATTTCAGGAGCAATATGGCTTTCGCTATTGGCTCATACAAGATAGACAGGCCTGTAATTTTAGCCCCTATGGCGGGCGTAACAGACCTACCGTTCCGACGCCTTTGCTATCAACAAGGCGCTGGTTTAGTCGTATCTGAGATGGTGACCTCTGATGTTCGCCTTTGGAACTCTACAAAGAGTAAACACAGACTCGTCCACGACAAAGAAATACAACCTCGATCCGTTCAGATAGCAGGTGCTAATGCTGAAATGATGGTTGAGGCTGCGAAAAAAAATGTCGAACTAGGTGCGCAAATTATCGACATAAATATGGGCTGCCCTGCGAAAAAAGTACTTAACAAAGCAGCAGGGTCTGCACTTTTGAAAGATGAACCTCTTGTTCAAGATATATTGAAGTCGGTTGTAGATAGTGTCGACGTGCCTGTTACATTAAAAATTCGAACAGGCTGGTCTCCAGAACAACGTAATGGACTTACCATTGCAAAAATTGCTGAAGATTGCGGCATCCAAGCGTTAGCAGTCCACGGTCGAACGCGTGCTTGTAAATTTCAAGGTGACGTGGAGTACGACACCATTGCAGAAATTAAGCAAGCTGTCGGTATTCCAGTATTTGCAAATGGCGACATTGTTGATGCTAAAACAGCTCAGTATGTAATGAAGTACACCAACGCCGACGCAGTCATGATCGGTAGAGCGGCTCAAGGAAGGCCTTGGATATTTAACGAGATAAACCATTACTTGCGTTTTGGAGAACTTCCACCTTCGCCAGATATGGATAGCATTAAATCGACTGTTGTAGAGCATGTAAGAGCACTGCATCAGTTTTATGGCGATTTTATGGGAGTCAGAATTGCACGTAAGCATGTCGGCTGGTATTTAAAAACACTGGTGGACACAAGCTCATTTCGCAGCCTGTTTAATAAAACAGATAATGCGACTGAGCAATTAGATATATTGGAAAGTTTTTTTGTTTCTTATGAGCGACCATTTCGCTAAAGGTTGTACGTTAATACGGCACTGTATACACGTCGTATGAATAATCTGACTGCTTAAGCAATGCGCTTTTAAAGAAACAAATCTAGTAAAAAAGCATTTACTGCGCCCTTTATCATGTAGGTACGCCTACTATACAGGCGCAATGAATGCTTCATATTGAGATAAAATGAACTTCTTAACGGTTCATTTTATCTTATATAGTTGGCTTAAATCTAAAAGGTTATTCTGTGGTAGAACAAACACACACTCAAACGTTTCAGTCTGCATCTTCGGAGCAGTCACAAACTCTTCGTGACAACGTAGAGAAGGCCCTACAAAACTATTTCACTCACTTGGATGGGCAACCAGTAACAGATCTCTACCAATTGGTATTGGCAGAAGTCGAAGCTCCTCTACTTGAGTCTGTAATGAACTACACAAAGGACAATCAGACCAAAGCATCAACTATCCTTGGTTTAAACCGAGGAACATTGCGCAAAAAGCTTAAGCAATACGGTATGCTATAACTAAGAAAGGGCGTTTTACGCCCTTTTCTTGTTTTTACCACCCCTACTCCCCTTACAATTATCACGTTAATTAGATTGCGAGAACCACAATGGCAAATCAAAACGTAACTCCTATAAAGCGCGCACTAATCAGTGTTTCTGACAAAACAGGCATTGTCGAATTCGCTCGTGAACTGGTCGCACAAAATGTTGAAATTTTATCGACTGGCGGCACATACCGCCTGCTACTGGAAAACAACGTTGCGGCGACAGAAGTATCAGATTACACAGGTTTCCCTGAAATGATGGATGGACGTGTCAAAACACTTCACCCTAAAGTTCACGGTGGAATCTTGGGACGTAGAGATATCGATGGCGATGTGATGAAAGAACATGGCATCAATGAAATCGATATGGTTGTAGTAAACCTTTACCCATTTGAAGAAACCATCGCACGCCCAGATTGTGATTTGCCTCTGGCAATCGAAAACATCGATATTGGTGGACCAACTATGGTTCGCTCTGCCGCAAAAAATCACAAAGATGTTGCCATTGTCGTCTCTCCATCAAATTACGAAGGCATTATCAATGCAATCAAATCTGACAATGGTCTGACATACGATCAGCGCTTCCACCTTGCTGTTGAAGCCTTCGAACACACATCAAACTACGACGGTGCTATTGCAAACTACCTAGGACAAAAAGTTCAAGGTGGCAGCGAAAACTTCCCGCGCACATTTAATCTTCAGTTTAATAAACAAGAAGAAATGCGCTACGGTGAAAACCCTCACCAAAAAGCAGCGTTCTATGTGGAAGCTAACCCACAAGAAGCATCTATTAGCACAGCGAAACAAATTCAGGGCAAGGCTCTGTCATACAACAATATTGCGGACACCGATGCGGCACTCGAGTGCGTAAAAAGCTTTACAGAAGCAGCCTGCGTAATCGTAAAACATGCTAACCCATGTGGCGTTGCAACGGCATCCACTCAGCTTGAAGCGTACGACCTTGCTTTCCAAACAGACCCAACGTCTGCATTTGGCGGCATTATCGCCTTCAATCAGGCACTAGACGCAAATACTGCGCAAGCCATCATTGACCGCCAATTTGTTGAAGTGATCATTGCCCCAAGCATCACTGAAGAAGCAAAACAAATTGTGGCCGCTAAACAGAATGTTCGACTACTAGAATGTGGTGAATGGTCTGCAGAAAAACCAACAGCACTTGACTACAAGCGCGTAAATGGCGGTTTACTCGTTCAAGATCGTGATGACGGTGCAATTACCTTGGGTGACCTTAAAGTCGTATCTAAGCGCCAACCTTCTAAAGAAGAACTTGAAGATCTGCTATTTGCTTGGAAAGTCGCAAAATTTGTTAAATCTAATGCGATTGTTTACGCGAAAGCAGGCCAAACAATTGGTGTCGGCGCAGGTCAAATGAGCCGTGTATACAGTGCGAAAATCGCCGGAATCAAAGCGGCTGACGAAAGCCTACAAGTTGAAGGTTCAGTAATGGCCTCTGATGCTTTCTTCCCATTCCGTGATGGCATTGATGCTGCCGCTCAAGCCGGAATTACAGCCGTTATTCAACCAGGCGGTTCTATGCGTGACGAGGAAGTTATCGCTGCCGCTGACGAAGCAGGCATGGCGATGGTATTCACTGGTATGCGCCACTTCCGCCACTAAGTTTCATTGCAGATTAAAAGGAAAGAAAATATGAAAATTCTAATTATCGGTAATGGTGGTCGTGAACACGCTTTAGCTTGGAAGGCGGCACAATCTCAAGACGTAGAAAAGGTCTTCGTAGCACCAGGCAATGCAGGCACAACTCTAGAAGATAAAGTTGAGAACGTTAATATCGGTGTAACTGCAATTGACGAGCTCGTTGAGTTTGCGAAAGAAAACGGTATTGGCTTAACTATCGTCGGCCCAGAAGCTCCGCTTGTTATCGGTGTCGTCGATGCATTCGAAGCCGCTGGCCTTGCCATTTTTGGCCCTTCTAAAGCAGCGGCTCAATTAGAAGGTTCTAAAGCATTCACTAAAGACTTTCTTGCTCGCCATAAAATCCCTACTGCGGAATATGGCAACTTTACTGAGATTGCACCAGCGGTTGCTTACATTAAAGAAAAAGGCGCTCCAATCGTTGTTAAAGCAGACGGTCTTGCAGCAGGTAAAGGTGTTATCTTAGCTCAAACAGAAGCTGAAGCGATCGAAGCCGTTGAAGACATGCTTCAAGGCAACGCTTTTGGCGACGCAGGCCACCGCGTAGTGGTTGAAGAGTTTCTTGTTGGTGAAGAAGCCAGTTTCATCGTAATCGTGGACGGCGAAACGGTTCTACCAATGGCTTCAAGTCAAGACCATAAAGCACGTGACAATGGCGACACTGGACCAAATACGGGTGGTATGGGTGCTTACTCTCCTGCTCCTGTTGTGACTCCAGAAATTCACGATCGCATCATGAATGAAGTCATTATGCCAACGGTTAAAGGCATGAATGCAGAAGGTAACCGCTACCGTGGTTTCCTATACGCAGGTGTGATGGTTGCGCAAGACGGTACACCAAAAGTATTGGAGTACAACTGTCGTTTTGGTGACCCTGAAACTCAGCCAATAATGATGCGCCTACGTTCCGATCTGGTTGAAATGTGTCTTGCTGCTATCAATGGTACGCTTGATTCTGTTCACACAGATTGGGATCCAAGAGCCAGTTTAGGTGTTGTGCTAGCAGCTGGAGGTTACCCTGCAAGCTACAATAAAGAAGACGTCATTAAGGGCCACGATGCCGCTTTACCAGCGCACCAAAAAGTTTTCCATGCAGGAACCGCTGTTAAAGACGGTGAAGTCGTCACTAATGGAGGCCGTGTGTTGTGTGCGGTTTCTCTAGGAGAAACCGTTAGTGAGGCGCAGGCTGGAGCTTACGAGGTTGTAAACAAGATCTCTTGGGACAAGGTTTATTTCCGCACAGACATTGGCCACCGCGCTATTTCTCGCGAGAAAAACTAAGCTCAAGTTTGCGTAGTTTAACGTAACAAAAAAAAGGGCTTGTTCAAAAACAAGCCCTTTTTCGTTTTATCGCTTTCAATCAATCATCGCTTATTTTTTAAGGTTTTGCTGTTTTTGATCCAACCAAACTTTAAAGACCTTCCCTACCTCTAATACAATGAGTCCAAAAATAACGCCTGCAACCCAATCGAAATCAAGCAAAAAACCCAATGCGGAGATCATGCCATATAGATACAACAGGTTTTGACGAAGCTTGACGTTGTTTTTTCGCGTTACCCATGTGATCCCAAGCAGTGCGAAACAGAACCACAAATAGTACTCGACTAATATTGGATATAGCATTTAGTCCCCTATCAGTTAATAATGATGCCTAATGGATTAATTGATCAGGCTTAGTATTTTGTTTTATCGACTTATTTTACTCTTCTTTGCCCTAATAAGCAGTCTCACATGGGCATCTAATGACATTGCTTTAATTAATAGTAAAAATACGTCTATCAACGTGGGAGAGATTGGTGGTTATTACATTGATGACACAAAACAATTGGGCATCAACGAAATCACAAGCGACAGTTATGATCGGCGTTTTTTACCTCTAAGTGACGAATTTTTACAGTTTGGACTCGTAGACGGCAATATTTGGATAAAATTGAAAGTTGCCATCCAGACCTCGCTTTCTACTCCGGTCGTATTGAGCGTCCACGCACCTCGCCTTCAGTATCTTGATGTCTACATGCCCAGTGTGTTTGAAACACAAGCGCAAGCAGAGACTGGAGAGCTACGCCCTTTCGAAAATCGCCCAATTAATCATGCAAACTACATATTCCCTCTACCTGCCAATACGCCTCCGGTTTTCTCGTTATATATAAAAGCGTCTTCCAGGTTGCCGATTAATATCAGTGCCAACATCGAAACACTTTCTTCTTTTAGCGAGCGTTCGCAATTTGACTTTACAATGACTGGCGTGATGATGGGTATTCTTATACTTTTATTCATCAGCAATTTGTTTTTCTTTTTCACAAGCCGACATCCAATGTATATGGTTTACGGCTGCATGTTAATCAGTATTGCGGTTCTGCATCTCGCTTTACACGGTCAGGTATATCAGTATTTCCCCCAGTTTACCGGTCTTCAAGAGAGACTGTACAACCTCGCAGCGTTAACTTGTATTTCCGCAATTGCATTGTTCTCTAGACTGTACCTCGATACCAAAAGCGCATTTCCCAAACTCGACAAGGTGATTTACAGTGTCGGCTTGTTAAACGTTTTTTTAGCAACCATATACGCAGTATCGCCACCGCTTCTCAGCATACTGTACTTATCGACGTTGGCGTTTTTAACGCTTTATTTTTTATTCGGTGTTGCGGTATATGCAAAAATCAAAAAAGTTCCGCACTCTGGGTACTATGTATTCGCGCGCACCGTATTATTAATAGGCCACACGACATGGCTGCTCTCTGCGTACGGCGTGATTCCGAGTGAATTTTGGTTTGAGTGGGGGCTTACCACCTCCATCATTGCGGAAGCTTTGATCCACTACTCAGCGATGGTCATGAGGCTCAATCCATACATTAGGCGAGCATCACATTTAGTGAAAGAAGCAAGCGCACACAACCCTGAATTATACGCAGATCTTTCCAGTCGATTACGTCGCCAAATCAAGGTTTACGATGGCTTTCTTGCCAATTTAAGTAAAACTTCAAACGCCAACGAAACGCTTTTAGAAACAGGTAAATCAGCAACCAATAACTTAAAGCATATAGTAGAAAGAATTGATTTTTACCATGCTTTAAAAGACAAGCCTAAACGTCAACAGCCACAATCGGAAGCGATCGTCAGCGTTATCGAGCGAGCCTATTTCCGCTTCCACGAACTGGATCAAGATCATTCTGATATTGAGCTTACAACACAAGCTCTAGACAACATTGAGGTGCTCGAAAATATAGAACTGCTGTGTCACCTGTTTGAAATATTGATGATGGAGTTTAAGCATTTCACCGACCAATCTCTCAATATGACGTTCTCTGTTTCAGCCGACAAAAGAGAAGGCGGACGAACTCTAAAAGTAGTGTGTGGACCCGTTCCATCTCGCATTGCTGAAGAGTCTGTTAAAGCAGATATAAGCCTAAGTTACATTCAAGCAGTTGTTAAGCAGCTTGACGGAAAGCTATGGTTTGCAGGTGAATCTAAAGAACGAACAGCCATTGTAGAGTGCCCTATACTCGCACATGAACAAAAAGAACAAAGCTCTTTTGACTTGCTCACTGGCAGCGATTTTGAAGTCGTTGTGTACGGTGAAAGCAGCCCGCTTATGAGTAAGACATTAATACTGCTTCAAAACTGGTCTTCTAGTATCATTCAGGTTCAGGAACAGAGCGAGTTAGCACACTTATTTGAAGAAAGTCAGACATTAAATATCGGACATGTTCTAATCATGTTTGAAGATCAAAAGAACCTACCGATCCCAGATTTAAAACGTGTAAAACCTCTTCTAAAGAGTATCGATCGCTGCGTTCTCATTACCAACAATATAAAAATGTCGACTGCGTTTAGCCAAATCATAGGCTTCGACTCAATGATCAGTGAATCCGAGATAGACGTTAAACTCGTACCTTACTTAACCGGCATCACACGAAGACTAGTAAGAAATAGTATGTCAGAGATCAACAAAACAAGATCCTAAGTATTGCGTTAAAAATTTTGAATCCGATAATAGACACACCACCATTAGGAGACACCATGGATTGCTTATTCTGCAAGCTCATTAACCGAGAGATCCCTGCAACCATATTGTATGAGGACGACGATGTTATTGCGTTTGAAGACATCATGCCACAAGCTCCCGTTCACTTCTTAGTGATACCTAAAAAGCACATCAGCACCCTTAACGATATTTCGGAAGAGGATGCTCCTGTAATAGGCAAGCTTCCTATTATTGCTGCGAAAGTAGCAAAAGAAAAAGGCGTGAGCGACGACGGTTTTCGCGTCACCATGAACTGTAACGAAATGGGCGGTCAAACCGTTTACCACATCCATATGCATGTTCTTGGTGGCCGCCAAATGTCATGGCCTCCAGGCTAGTAGGAGTCATCAATGTTATCAAAATTAGACAAAGCCATTATGCAGTTAGACAGAGCGCTGCAAACACTCACACCAAGAGTCGCAAAGGCGCAACGATCAACCCCTGCGAACAATGAGCCACATAACCCACTAGACCCTCAAGAAACCAAACACGCCGCAGGGTTGATGCGCATTAATCACACCGGCGAAGTGTGTGCACAGGCACTCTATGCCGGACAAGCATTGACCGCGAAGCTTGAGGCAGTACGAGAAGATATGGAGCACGCCGCAGACGAAGAAATTGATCACCTAGTGTGGTGTGAACACCGTCTGTATGAGCTCGACAGCCACCCAAGTCGCTTGAACCCGCTCTTTTACGGAGCCTCGTTTGTGATCGGAGCCGGAGCAGGATTAATCAGCGATCGATTGAGTTTAGGCTTTGTCGCCGCGACGGAAGATCAAGTATGCGTCCATCTTGATAAACATATGGCAGCACTTCCTGAACAGGACGAACGCAGCCGTGCGGTTCTAAAGCAAATGCGTATTGACGAAGCAAAGCATAAACAATCCGCTTTGGATTCAGGTGGCTATGTATTCCCCTCGCCTGTTATGAACATCATGACTCACGTGTCTAAAGTTATGACAAAATCAACTTATCGGATTTAGAAGAATGAACAGAGACCTACATTCCATTCGTCGTGATTATCAGTTCGATGATTTATTAGAAGAAAAAGTTGGTGATGACCCACTTAGCCTTTTCGATTCATGGTTAAAGCTGGCCATCGATTCATGTCAAGATGATCCAACAGCGATGATGTTGAGCACCGTAGATAGAGAACATAAGCCTCACAGCCGGATTGTTCTTCTGAAACAGCGCGACGAATCGGGTTTTAGCTTCTTCACCAATTACGACAGTGATAAAGGCCAAGATATTGAAGCGAACAACCACGTTTGCTTAACGTTTTTCTGGGCACCGCTGTCTAGGCAAATCCGAATAGAAGGCACAATAGAAAAAACAGATAAGGCGACATCAGAAGCCTACTTTGCGACCCGACCAAGAGCGAGCCAGATAGCAGCTTCCGCTTCTCCTCAAAGTCAGATAATCAAAAACCGGACGTTTTTAAGCGATCAATTCGATCGACTAGACGAAGAACTAAAAGAGAGCGACGTTCCATGCCCTTCAAATTGGGGAGGCTATATCGTCAAACCCAACTCCATTGAGTTTTGGCAAGGCCGCCCTAGCCGTCTGCACGACCGACTCATTTACACACTTGAAAACGATCGCTGGCACAGAGTAAGAAAGGCACCGTAATCGAGCCAACAGTAGCTTTTTCATTTGAGGAAGCTACTGTATGACAGATAAGAAAAACAGAACTTCGGCAGATTAAGGCAGCTTTCTCATGTTACTTTAATAGACCGCCATTTACCTCTCAGTGCGAACCTTCCCTAAGAATTTGCCTAAACGTTAAACTGATTCGCTCCTCTGTCACCTTTTTTCTAACAGGGAGCGAGTGCTGCCATAAAACTTGAGCGGATGCGCTCATAATTAGCCAACTTTCATTTTCAAGTTTTATCGACGTTTTCGTTTTATGGTCGCGCTTTAAGCGAAACAAAAAGTCGCGCGTTGCCCCGACGCTGTATGTCACTACAACAGGAGCAGGGCCAAGCTCTCGTTCATTATCACTGTGCCAGCCCATATAATCTTCGCCATGTCGATAAAGGTTGGCTAACACCGAGTTATAGGTTTGGCCAGTCAACAACTCTGCTTGGAGCTTGAAAACCTTCATCCAATCGGGCCAACCATAACCGCTGTGAGTTTTACCTGAGTATGTATACTGAAGCCCAGCGTCAGCAATAAAAGATACCAACCTTGGAACCAAGATATCTTTTCCAAACATCGTCAATGATTCTTGCTGCCAATCTATTTTTTGGCGCAATAATTGAAAATTATCGCCATTACTTGAGCTCGGCGGAATATAGCGATAAGGTGCATCATACATAGATATTGGAATCTTAATTGTGTTGTCCTTAAACTTAAACCAACTTCATAAGCCAGACAACCGCAGTGCTTTTTTAGACATTTATCGCGGCACGGCGGTACTACTAATGATTGTCTTTCATTTTTGTTGGGACCTCAGACACTTTGGGTACTTAGACTATTCGTTAACCTCACCTTTTTGGGTTGGGTTTAGAGCCGTTATTGTCTTTTTATTCTTATCAGCCATCGGCTGGTCAAGCTACTTAGCCGTTCAGTCCGGCCAACCTTTTTCTCGTTTTAGAAAACATATGGCAGTGTTACTTCTCGCTGCCACCTCGATTTCTCTTGTGACTTACATCATCTTTCCCAAACAGTGGATCTTCTTTGGCATACTGCATTTTATATTCTTAGCTTCCATTGCTGTTCGGCCAATGGCTCGAACCCCCTTTATCTCATTAGCACTCGCTGTCGCCATTGCCGCCATGTATTGGTTAACTGATTGGTTTGCTTTTACTGATTTTAAACATGTCTTATACAACGATTTGAATCTCCCTAGAAAAACCGTCGACATTATCGCGCCAATTCCTTGGATCTGCGCCGTTTTCATTGGCCCGATATTCGGGTACTTAAAAATCCATACTTTTAGGCTGCCGAGCAACCTTATTACGGCGGGAATTGCCGTCATGGGACGGTATGCATTGCGTGTCTATCTTACACATCAGATCATTCTCTTTTCACTCGTTGCAACCGCTCACTATTTGATCACAAAGCTTACTTAAAACTCCGGTTAATCTGATATAAAACAAGATGCCTGAATAACATTTTTTTTTGTCTAAATAGAATTATTTGCTTGCCACCTTGCTCTTCTAGAGTCTGTCTATCGAACAACGTAAGTAAGCACTAATCTCTTTAAAAGATCTTCTGACACGCGCAATTTTTATGATTTTTCAAGCCTTGATTTTAGCCTAAATGATCTCTATTGTTCGCAACATAGAAAGCCTTACTACACTACATCTAGTGCCTTGATATAATAAAGCATACTAGATACAGTATTTTTAACACCACACGATAGATACCGACGGGAACCTAAAACATGAGTACTCTCACAGTTACTAAACGTAACGGCGTAACCGAGACTATTGATCTGGAAAAAATCCATAAAGTTATTACATGGGCTGCAGAAGGCCTTGAAAATGTTTCAGTTTCCCAAGTCGAGCTAAAAGCACAAATTCAGTTTTTTAACGGTATTCGCACAACGGATATACACGAAACACTTATTAAATCTGCGGCCGATTTAATTTCAGAAAACACACCGGATTATCAGTACTTAGCAGCACGCTTAGCGATTTTTCACCTGCGTAAAAAAGCGTTTGGTCAGTTTGAGCCTCCACACCTTTATGCACATGTTTGCAATCTGGTTGAACAAAACCGCTATGATGCTCATATTCTTCGTGACTATACCCAAGAAGAACTAAACCAAATCAACGAGTTCATTGATCATTCTCGCGATATGAACTTCTCATACGCAGCCGTCAAACAGCTAGAAGGCAAGTACTTAGTTCAAAACCGCGTATCTGGTGATATCTACGAAAGCCCACAATTCATCTACATTCTTGTCGCTGCATGCTTGTTTGCAAATTACGATAAAGAGCTTCGCTTGGATCTAATTAAGCGTTTTTATGACGCGGTTTCGCAATTCAAGCTGTCGTTACCAACGCCGATTATGTCAGGTATTCGCACGCCAACTCGTCAGTTCAGTAGTTGTGTTCTTATTGAGTGTGGTGACTCATTAGATTCGATCAATGCGACCTCTAGCGCAATTGTAAAATATGTAAGCCAACGTGCCGGAATCGGCATCAATGCCGGTGCAATTCGCGCATTGGGTAGCCCAATTCGCGGCGGTGAAGCTTTCCACACAGGTTGTATTCCTTTTTACAAGCACTTTCAAACTGCGGTAAAAAGCTGTTCTCAAGGTGGCGTTCGAGGCGGTGCCGCAACCGTCTTCTATCCTATTTGGCACCTAGAAGTTGAAAGCTTACTCGTACTGAAAAACAATCGTGGTGTCGAAGAAAACCGCGTTCGTCACTTGGATTACGGCGTTCAATTTAACCGCTTGATGTATCAGCGTTTGATTAAAGGCGGCAATATCACATTGTTTAGCCCTTCTGATGTACCCGGCCTATACGATGCGTTCTTTGCAGATCAAGAAGAATTTGATCGTTTATATACTCTATATGAGCAAGACGATTCTATTCGCAAGTCCACGGTTAAAGCGTCCGAGTTGTTCACGCTATTTGCTTCTGAACGCGCAAGTACAGGGCGTATTTATCTGCAAAACGTCGACCATTGTAATACTCACAGCCCGTTCGATCCGAAGGTTGCACCTGTTAAGCAAAGTAACTTATGCCTTGAAATCGCGCTACCTACAAAACCGTTGGGAAATGTTTCAGACCCTGATGGCGAAATTGCGTTATGTACTTTATCTGCCTTTAACCTAGGTGCGCTTGATAGCCTTGATGAACTGGAAGAGTTATCAGAGCTGATCATTCGCGCATTGGATGCATTACTTGATTACCAAAACTACCCGATCCCTGCCGCTCAAAACGCGACAGAGTTGCGTCGAACTCTTGGTGTTGGTGTCATTAACTATGCTTATTATTTAGCTAAAAATGGCGTACGCTATTCCGATGGTAGTGCTAACGAACTGACACATAAAACATTCGAGGCGATTCAATACTTCTTGCTCAAAGCCTCTAATAAACTTTCGAAAGAGTTCGGCCCTTGTAAAGCGTTTGACGAAACAACTTACGCAAAAGGAATTTTGCCAATCGACACTTATAAAGAGGAAATCAACAACGTTGTATCTTCTGAGCTATATTACGATTGGGAAACACTGCGTAAAGATATTGTTGAGCATGGATTACGTAACTCAACGCTATCAGCATTGATGCCTTCAGAGACTTCTTCTCAAATTAGTAATGCAACAAACGGTATCGAGCCGCCACGAGGCTTCGTATCGGTTAAAGCAAGTAAAGACGGAATTCTAAAACAGGTTGTACCTGAGTACGAACGACTAAAAGACCAATATGAGCTTTTATGGACCATCCCATCAAACGATGGCTATTTGCAACTGGTCGGTATTATGCAAAAGTTTGTAGACCAATCAATTTCGGCGAACACAAACTATGATCCTCAGAAGTTTGAGTCTCAAAAAGTGCCAATGAAAGTCATTCTAAAAGACTTGTTAACCGCCTATAAATTGGGGGTTAAAACACTTTACTACCACAATACTCGTGACGGTGCAGACGATCAGCAAGACGACATGGATGATTGCGCTAGTGGCGCATGCAAGATTTAAGTGATGTTTTATCGTTACCTCGGTAACGAATAATATATCATCTGTAAACGTGACGCAGCGTCATCTAATTTGCGCTGTGTCACGTTTAACTTCAATAAGAAGCACTACCTTATTCTGAGCATCCATTTATAATGGGTGCTTTTCTATGCAAATGGCCTAGAGATACAAAGCTAACCTCTCTAGAAACCATTTCAATCGATTTGAGGATCCAATTTGGCGATGAGCTATTCAACTTTCAATCGCAAGAAATTCGACAGCTTAAAAGAACCTATGTTTTTAGGCGAAAACGTCAATGTCGCTCGCTACGACCAGCAAAAACATCCTATCTTTGAAAAACTTATCGAGAAACAACTTTCATTTTTCTGGCGTCCAGAAGAAGTGGACTTATCAAGTGATCGAAAGGACTTCGTCAACTTAGAACCACATGAACAGCATATATTCCTGAGCAACCTGAAATATCAGACGTTGCTTGATAGTGTTCAAGGGCGCTCACCTAACGTCGCGCTTCTGCCTATTGTTTCCTTACCTGAGCTCGAAACTTGGATTGAAACGTGGTCTTTCAGTGAAACAATCCACAGTCGCTCATACACGCACATCATTCGAAATATCGTTAACGATCCAACAGCCATTTTTGACGACATCGTTGTGAACGAAGAAATCACAAAACGAGCCGACAGCGTCTCACGATATTATGATGATCTGATTGAAAAGGTGAACTTGTACAATACGCTGGGATTAGGTGTTCATAACGTTCCCGGCAAAGGCGAAGTCACCGTTTCAATGCGCTCGCTTAAAAAATCTTTGTACATTACATTGGCGTCCGTAAACGTATTGGAAGCAATTCGGTTCTATGTAAGCTTTGCCTGTAGCTTTGCCTTTGCTGAGCGTACATTGATGGAAGGCAATGCCAAAATTATTAAGCTGATCGCACGTGATGAAGCTCTCCACCTTACAGGTACTCAGCATATGCTGAACCTGATGACATCAGGGAGAGACGATCCAGAAATGGCTGACATCGCACAAGAGTGTCGCCAGGAAATTACCGACATCTTTATTGAAGCGGCACAGCAAGAAAAAGAATGGGCTCAGTATTTGTTTAAAGACGGCTCTATGATTGGCTTAAACTCGCAAATATTGGGTCAGTATGTAGAATACATTTCCAATGTTCGTATGCAAGCTATTGGTTTAGAGCCTGCTTTTGAAACCAAATCCAATCCTATTCCTTGGATCAATGCTTGGCTGGTTAGCGATAACGTTCAGGTCGCGCCGCAAGAAGCGGAAATCAGTTCGTATTTAGTTGGGCAAATCGATAACGATTTGGACGAAGCTGAGTTTGACGACTTTGACCTCTAGTTCACGAGATCAAGATAAGGTTCATCGGGTTTTATTGGGCAAAAAGCAATTTTTGGTCACCGAAGATGAACCTCTCTTACCTCAATTAGAAAGAGCAGGCCTTCATATAGAGTATCAGTGCCGAGAAGGATACTGCTCTTCCTGCTCAATTCGCCTACTGTGGGGACACGTTGATTACCCTTTTGAACCTTTAGCATGGGTCCAAAGCGGCTTTCTACTTGCCTGTTGTGCCATTGTAAAGACCGACATTGAAATCGCTTTTTTCAGCGATGACTCAGCCGAATAATTCACGCCACTCAACATCATCGCTACTGCTTTATTTGAGAGTATTGTAACCTGCGTAAATTCGAGTAGCCGTCGTCAGCCAACACATTATTCCAAAACAAACGGCGATATGAACAAAGTAACTCGGAAAAATACACATGAACACGAAGCATGCAATAGTTTCCGTTCCTTCTGTTAATCCACCAATAAAATAAAGGGATTTACGCCCGTACTCTAGAGTTTTAATACTCCTCTTTTCCGCCATAATCGCAAAAGCAAGAAAGCTGGACCCCGTTCCCATAAACGAAAATATCAAGAAGACTGCAGCAAGGCTATTCATATCAGGGATCGCTAAAGCAAATCCAAAAACCACTCCTGAGTAAAAGATGAAATCCAATGTGATATCAAGATAACCTCCGAGATCTGTCGGTTCTGTAAGCCTTGCAAGCTCACCATCAATACCATCAAATATTCGATTAATTATAATAACCGCAAGCGCCCACAAATAGAGCTGCTGGTACAACAGAGGCACTGCACAGATTCCAATAATAAAACCTGCAATGGTTACCTGATTAGCGTTAACTCCAAGAGAGTGCAAACCTTTGGCAGCGAGGCGCAACGGTTTTTTTATGACGGGTAAAAGTGTCGTGTCTAACAAAGCAAAGTCCTGATAGGTGCAAAACATCTGAATCAATAGACCGACTCAGATGTTTTAGCGTTAGATTACTATTGTTTTAAATAATAATCGAAAACAAACCCTATCCGTGAAAAAAGGACAAAAAAACTCAAACGACTAGTTGGATTTCACGCTCTTTATCTTATCCAGCAAAGCATCGATTTCTTTATGTCGACCTTTGTCCGCTAAAGGTCGAGACGCTCTTGGCGCTGCCGTTTTTGCGATGTTTAGATACGTTTCTGCTTGAGTATAATTTCCCTTGTCGAACCAAAACTCACCGTAAAAGTAATTTGAATCAATTCCCTTAGGGTTTTTCTTTAGCGCTTTTTCCAGTAGTTTCTGCGCCTTTTTGTCACTGCCAAAAGAAATAGGCCAACCGGGAAGTTTATGATAAAGCACACCTAAACTGGTGTACGCTGATCCATTTAATGCGGCATCATTCATGTCGATCGCTTTTTCAAAAAGCGTTTTGGCTTCTTTGGCGAGCGACAGAGCACCCAATCCGCCTTTTGCGCCAGCTGCACTGGATAATACAATGCCTTGCCAAACCGTATATTCTGCCATTTGAGCATGCATTTCCGCTTGTTTTTTCGCACGTTCAGCCAGCAATAAAAAAGCGCCTTCTTTTTGTTTGTCTTCTGTTAGATAGTTTATTTCAGCCCATCTTTTTTGTATTGACGCCAATTCCGTTGTTTGCTCTGAAGTTTCAGCCAATACAGGCGTAGATACACCGACAACAAGAGTCACAATAGAGAGTAATTTTTTCATAACGCAGTCCTTCAACAAAACTCAGAATAAGATTAAAACTATAAAAAATACGGCTCCGTTAAGAGCAAATAAAGCGCTTGATAATAGGCAGTTTCTTAAACAGAGCCTTATCAACAATGTGTGGAAATGCGCCATTCAATTTGACAAAGATCCGTTCGGGAAAGCCAATAAAGCACCTAGGCTTTTTATTTTGAAGCTGCTCAACTAAGCACTTAGCGACCAGATCAGGAGAATCAATATGATTACCTAGCTCCTCGTTCATCGCCATTGCGGTACTGCTGTTAATGTTTGTAGAGGTAGCTCTAGGTGCTAAGTAGAAAACCTCTATTTGCGTGTCGGCCAGCTCTCTATACAACGATTCGCTAAACCCTCTCATTCCGAATTTGCTGGCACAATAGGCCGTCTGCCCTGCAAACCCAATACTCCCAAACGCTGAACCAATATTGATAATAGAAGCCTCTGAAGACTGCTTAAATGTAGGCATCAAAGCGTGCGTCAAAGACATTGGCGCAATTAAGTTGGTTGAGATAATACGTGGGATCTCTTTATGATCCATGTCTTCCAGCATTGAAAGATGGCTTACACCGGCATTGTTTATCAACATATTGAGGCCGCCCCATTGTTCCACATACGAAACGACGCTTTCCAAACCAGTGGTGGTTGCGATGTCTGCAACGATTATGTGATGCCCTTCTCCAGAAAGTTGTCTCATTAGCGCTTCCAGCTTTTTTTGATTGCGTCCTACCAAAATAAGAGAAACGCCTTTTTCAGCTAATTCACGCGCGATTGCTTGCCCTATTCCACCCGATGCTCCGGTTAACAAAGCTCGTTTTGATTGCCAGTTCATCGCATTCTCCTATGCGGCCGAGTCGGCCAGTTCAAGATGAGGAAGTTCGCGAAAAATATTGCCGTACAATTTATAGAATCGCTTAGCGCAGTGAATGATTAAATCTTGCTCGTCTCGATCAGTAATTTTTTTCATCAAGTTTTCAAAAAAAACAATGTGATCTTGGTCCAATGATCCGTGTGATGTGAGATAACTGAAGGCCTCTTTTTTCAAATTGAGTTTGCCTTGTATTTTTGTCGCTGCCGCATCCGCTAATGCAATACTGGTTCCTTCTAAAACAAAGACCATTCCGAAAAAGCCGAGTGGGTTAACTCGATTTACCGTGTCATAAGCATAGGAAACCATTAATTCTGTGGACTCAGCGGGTTTGCTGTGTCGGATCACATTTTTATCTAACCCGCACGCCTGAATGTCATTGAGAATCCATTCCTGATGCCCCATTTCCTCTTCGATATATTCTCCAACCGCCTCTCTAAGCCATTCTTTTTCTTCTGGAAGGCGACTGCCCACGGCCATTAACAACGGTACGGTATGCTTAACATGATGGTATGCCTGAGACAAAAATGCGATGTAATCATCAAGTTCGAATTCGCCTGTAAAACAGCGCTGAATTATCGGTGACCCGAGCAAATATTCACGTTCGGCGGCGGTTTCGTTTTGCAGTCTTTCATATAAATTCATGGTTCTTTCCTTTAGGTTGATTTAAAGATAAAGCTGATCAATGTCTTGCTCAAAATGATCTAAGATCGCTTTTCTAATGAGCTTCCCTGACGGGGTCACACAATGTGGAAGGGATTCAAAAAGCCTTTCTGACTTAAACCAGACTTTGATTTGGGCGTAATCTGGTAATGACTCGTTTAACTTTTCGACGCTTTGTTGAATTTGTTCGTCAGAAATATCATCAGTAATTGGAACAAACACACCGCCACAATGTGGTCTGTCGTCACCAAAAACCATGACGCTTCTCATCATTCGTGTCGCCATAAGCTCCGCCTCAAGCCACTCAGGAGAAATATTGCGTCCGAAGGAGTTAATCATTAGGTTTTTTTTACGCCCAATTATGCTTAACGTATTGTTTTCTAAAGACACTAAATCCCCTGTGTAAAAGGCATTGGGGTAAAAGCTTTCAGGTTTGTTCAAATACCCTAAAAAGAGGTTTTCTCTCACTACAAGCTCATGATCAATTACTTCTACTGAGGTATGGGGCAATGCATGTCCAGCAGATGACTCTAAATCATTATCGGGTGTATTGAGAGAAACCACCGAAGCGCACTCAGACAAACCATATCCCTGATAAACAGGCAGACCGAATGACTTTGCTTGGTGAATCAATTTGCTGGAGACCTTGCCACCGCCCACTGCTACAAACAGCAACGATTTGGGAGGCTGCCAGCCTTTTGAACAAGCCATTACAAGAACATTCAACAATTCTGGAACCAATATCAGCGAGTTCGGTTGCTCTACTGATATCTGATATAACAGCTTTTCAGGGGAGATGAGTTTACTTCCGACAAAGCCCAATTCGTCGGCTCGCTTAGTAACAACGGTTCCGCCAACCATCAGTGGCGCATAAACGCCTGCTATATTTTCCAGCAAAACAGCGAAAGGCAATATACAAAGATGTTTAACCGAATCTATGGCGATGGCATCCACCAGCGAACGCGCCACGTTGAGCTGAGATTCTTCACTCAAGCAAACCCCTTTAGGCGCTCCAGTCGACCCCGATGTGAAGGTCACTTTACTCGTTCCCTCTGGCATCTGTGCGTCTTGTACGTGTTTTATTTTTTGACTATAAATCGTCTTAAAGGGCGTTTCTTCTGACGGACAAAAGATTCCAGATTCAACGCCGTTAGAACAGATAAGTAGCTCTATTCCACTTTCCGTAACCAGATGTTCCAACTGTTTTTGACTGAAAAATGAGGGGGCAGGTACACAACATATTCCAGCCCCCTGACATGCTAAATCAAACAGCACCCACTCCACTTGATTGTCTAACGCGATCCCGACACGCCCAACACCCAGCGATTCTAGCCACTCACGTCGGTCTTGAATTGCAGCACCCATTTCTTGATAGGTCAGTGAAACATTAGAATCCGTTAAAGCAATATCCATACTGTTTTTAGAGGACAAGTACCACATTTATATCGCCTCCAATGACGAGAGTAATTGCTTGGAATGGCCATGAACAATGCTAAGAACGTCACATAATTCAGGCGTTTGATGAGCAATGAAAACGGAAGCTTCTACATCAAGCGCCATCACTTTCGGTAGTTGCTCATAGTAACTGCCCCACTCATTCGGTCTTTCTGTGAGGCGCATAGGGTCAGCATCGGCTAAGTACGTCATAGGGAAACCAAAACCAGATAAAAGTTCTCTGACTTTTTCGGTAGCCGAAAAAACCAAATAACGAACGTCTTTCAGGTAAAGCCCCATTACAACTGTCATAATCAAAGGGAGTGTAAATCGATGGCTGCGCGAGTATAAATTGCCAAGCTCTGCGATTTGATACTCGTCGGCAGGCATTCCTAGCTGACGCAATGTCGTAATCACATCGCTTTTTAAGTACTGCTCAAGGAAAAGAGGCTCTGTTGCTCGACGAACACCTACGGCCGCTCTTAGTTGCTTGGTTTTTATACCAAACAGCAGTGGCAAAAAACTTTCGACGTTTGCCTCATAGCATTTATTAAAGCCATCGCTGATAAAGCGTTCTAGTTCCTGCCTTTGCGATTGGTCAGGCAAAGCCAAAATAAAATCAAACGCTTGTTTTGGCCCCTGTAAGCGGTGCTTATCCATACTATTTGGTATCACAAGGGGTTGCATAATCTGTCCATTAACAATGAATTTGATAACAGATTAATGCCCGAACCTTAAGCAATGCTTATGTTGGTAAACAGAAATAAGGAAATAGGATGAAGCGACGTAATGCAGTAAAATAATCAGCATTACAGCTTAGACAAGGTACAACATGATTCACTCAAAGCAATACGGAGAAGACAAACCAGATTTGATCGTTTTGCACGGTTTATTTGGAAATGCAGATAACTGGCACTCTATCGCACAATCTTGGTCAGAATTTTATACCGTTCATTGTTTGGATTTACCCAACCACGGTAAATCATCGCCTATGGACTCTCCAGATTACCCAAAAATGGCGGATGCCATAATTGCTTGGATGGAAGAGTCCAATATAGGACCCTGTTATTTATTAGGGCATTCGATGGGTGGAAAGGTCGCAATGCAATTAGCATCAAGCTTTCCGAGCAAGTTTAAGAAACTGATCGTTGTTGATATTGCGCCAGTTGATTATCAACCCAGCCATTTGGAGATTTTTCAAGGTCTTGCTGCCATTGATTCTGCGCGACCTTCTTCTAGAAAAGCCGCTGACGATCTCTTAGCACAGTACGAAAGCAATATGGGGGTAAGACAATTTTTGCTAAAAAACCTTAAAAAAGAAGAGACTGGCTTTTCCATAGGGTTGGCAAGAGAGAATATTCAAGAAGGCTACCCTTCCATTTTAGCTAAGCCGCCGCTGTCTGCTCCCTATAACAACCCAACGCTCTTTATAAAAGGCGCTAACTCAGACTACATCCAGCAAAAACACACTAAAGAAACCGTCGCGTTTTTCCCCAATACTAACGTGAAAATCATTCCAGATACTGGGCATTGGCTGCACGCAGAAAAGCCGATTCCATTTGGCAACATCGTTAAACGTTTTCTTAAAAATTAAGTTTTGCTGTTTAGAATATTGTTAAAAGATAACGCTTCCTTAAGCGTTATCTTTTCGATAGGAATCTGCTTCGTAGGTGCCCAAAATACGAATTTCTTCCGAGAAGAACATCAGCTCTTCTAACGCTGCTTGCATTTTAGCATCCTGAAAATGCGCTTCTACATCTACATAAAACTGTGTTGCCGTAAAATGGCCATTTACCATGTAGCTTTCCAGTTTTAGCATATTAATGCCTTGTGTAGCGAACCCACCCATCGCCTTGTATAGCGCAGCTGGAATGTTTTTTACTCGAAACATAAAAGAGGTGATATAGGTTGTATTCGGTTCGAATTCCGGCTGTTTTTGGTGTCGAGAAAAAACCAAAAAACGTGTCGTATTCCCGACGACATCGTTAAAGTGCGATTGCGCTATTTTTAGTCCATACAGCTCTGCAGCGAGCTCAGACGAAATAACACCTAATGTATCGTCGTCATTTTCTGAAAGGTGCTTGGCTGCTCCAGCAGTATCGTACATCGCAACATTGACCGCGCCAAGAGACTTGATATTAGCATCGCATTGCGCCAATGCTTGAGGATGACTCCCCACTCTTTTTATACCACTTTTCGATGCATTTTCTCGTATAAGTAAGCAGTGATTTACGGGTTCAAAATGCTCTTTTACGACGTACAACTCTGTTCGCTTAAGTTCTCGATAGATTTCCTCAACACGTCCTGCGGTAGAGTTCTCAACCGGGATCATAGCGTAATAGGCATTTCCATTTTCAACCATTGCGAGTGCTTCTGAAAATGTCGCGCAATGGACCGTTCTCCAGTTAGGAAAAGAATGCTTACAAGCCAAATGAGAGTACGCGCCAGGCTCACCTTGGTAGGCGACGACGTTTGAAGCAGATGGATCAAGTTTGTATGTGGAGACAGAATATTCAGACATAAAACCTTATTTAAACGCTCTCTATTCGATGGAATGCTAAGAAGGTGTTACGATACAACAGAAATAGCACTCTGTCGGCTAGTAGAACATTCAAATACGATGAAAATACTCTTTATTTACCTTGTAAAAGGTTATCAATACCTGATCAGTCCATTACTAGGCAGTAACTGTCGATTCTATCCCAGTTGCTCCCAATATATGATCGAAGCAATTGAAGAGCACGGCCTTTTTAAAGGCATTTGGTTAGGTATCAGAAGGCTGGGGCGCTGCCATCCTGGCTGCGAAGGGGGAATGGACCCTGTTCCTAAAAAAAACAGTCGCCAGAATTAATCAGGTTCGACTCAGTTCTAATTCACTTGCAATTAGAACTGCTTGCGTTCGGTTGTTAACGCCGAGCTTTCGAAAGATTGCTGTGATATGAGCTTTAATAGTAGCTTCTGAAATATTCAGTTCGTACGCAATTTGTTTGTTTAGCATCCCTTCGTGTAAGTAACAAAGAACTTTGAATTGTTGGGGCGTTAATTCTGCCACTTTCCTTTGCATTTCTAGATTAGAATTTTTTTGATCTTCCAATACCACGTTATCTGGAATCCACACGTCACCATCCAAAATTGAATGGATCGCTGAGGCATACTCTAACGGTTCACATGTTTTGGGAATAAAGCCAAGCGCCCCAGATTCGACAACTGTTGATATGATTTTATTGTCCTCAGAGCCAGAAATTACTGCAACAGGCACATCAGGAAAATCCGTGCGAATGCGCATCAACCCATACAACTTTCCACACCCAGGCATATTTAAATCCAAAAGAAGTAAATCCAGCTCTAGGTTTTGTTGCAGAATTTCAATGGTTGAATCAAGATCATCTGATTCATGTATGGTGACATCATTGAATTGTTGCTTCAAAGCCCCTGTTAAGGCACTTCGAAATAATGGATGGTCATCAGCTATCGCTAAAGTAATCAAAGTAAGTCCTTCTCTTATTATTGAGTAAAGAAATGGCTAGGTTAGCTGAAAGGTAAATATCGCCAACTTCTTCCACATCACTCTTTCTTGTATGTGCCGATGCACTCTACTAAGAGAGACAGAAAAAAGCCAGCGCCCATGACGCAAAGCATAGAGAAGCAATGCGCCATGGGTAACTCTATAGTTACAGTTGTCGCTTTTAGTTGTTTAATCTATTGTCGATTAAATCATCTACAACACTTGGGTCAGCCAGTGTACTGGTATCCCCTAATTGCTCATGCTCATTTGCCGCGATTTTACGTAAAATGCGACGCATAATTTTGCCTGAACGAGTCTTAGGTAACCCTCGCACTGCCCATTGAACTAAATCAGGCGTTGCGACAGGGCCGACTTCTTGTCGAACAAATTGTCGAATCGATTTTGTTAACGCCTCATCTGGAGTGACTCCTGCAATCGGCGAAACGTAAACATAAAGACCTTGGCCTTTTAGATCGTGCGGGTAACCAACAACCGCTGCTTCAGCGACTGACGGGTGAGCCACCAGCGCACTCTCAATTTCTGCTGTTCCTAAACGGTGCCCTGATACGTTCAGTACGTCATCTACTCGGCCCGTAATCCAGTAATCTCCATCCGCATCGCGACGCGATCCGTCACCGGTAAAATACACGCCATCATAAGTACTAAAGTACGTTTGTTCGAAACGCTCATGGTCTCCATATACGGTTCGAGCTTGGCCAGGCCAAGAGTCCGTCAGCACCAACCCACCCTCTACTTCAACACCTTGGTCTTCGATTACATTTCCGTTTGGATCCATCAGTGCCGGTTGAACACCATAAATAGGAGAGGTACAGGCACCGGGTTTAACATCAGTTTCTGTCAGCCTAGGAGTCATCATCATGCCTCCTGTCTCTGTTTGCCACCAAGTATCGGCAATCGGGCATTTCCCATTACCAATTTTCTTATGGTACCAAGACCAAGCTTCTGGATTAATTGGCTCACCGACACTGCCTAAAACCCGTAAGCTATCTCTAGAACTGGTTTCAATGGCTTCATCGCCTTTCGCCATCAACGCTCGTACTGCGGTAGGAGCGGTGTACAGTAGATTAACCTTATACTTATCGACTACTCGTCCTATTCGGCCCGCATCTGGGTAGGTTGGCACACCTTCGAACAGCACGCTCGTCACACCATTCGCAAGAGGACCGTATACCATGTAACTGTGGCCTGTAATCCAACCGACATCCGCTGCACACCAGTAAACGTCGTCCTGTTGCAGGCCAAATACCACTTCATGAGTCATAGATGCGTAGACAAGATAACCCCCTGACGTGTGTACAACGCCTTTCGGCTTACCTGTTGAACCTGATGTGTACAAAATAAAAAGAGGGTCTTCTGCGTTCATAGAAGCGGCAGGGCAATCCGTATCTTCCTGATCAACTAACGCTTGCCAATCTAAATCCAGATCGTCATTCCATTCGACATCGGCTTTGGTATATCGATAAACCATGACATTTTTTACGGATGGGCAGGCGCTATCCGCTAATGCCATATCGACATTCTTTTTTAGGTTAATCGCATTTCCAGCGCGTTTACCTTGATCCGCCGTCATGACCAACTTGACATCACAATCGTTCAATCGATCAGCAATCGCACTCGCAGAAAAACCGCCGAAAATAACACTGTGAATGGCACCGATTCGTGCGCAAGCTAACATGGCATACACAGCTTGAGGAATCATGGGCATGTAAATAGCAACACGATCCCCTTTTGAAATTCCTTGTGATTTGAGTGCGTTCGCCAAACGTCCAACTTCATCATAAAGCTCTTGATAGGTAATGGAGCCTGCTGGACCTTCTTTATCACCCTCAAGGTAATAAGCAATTTGGCTCGCTTTTTCTGGAAGATGACGATCAATACAGTTGTAGGCAACATTCAGCTCGCCGTCTTCATACCATTTGATACTGACATTGTTACGAACAAAACTGGTGTTTTTAACGATGGAATAAGGTTTAAACCAATAAAGCCGTTTACCCATTTCTCCCCAAAATTTCTCTGGGTTTGATATCGACTCTTGATAATTCGCCTCAAAGATTTCATGAGGAACGGTTCCAGCTGGGGTGAATTTACGCTGAAAATCGTCTAATTCTTGTGTCATCTCACTGCTCCATTGTTAATTTTTATATTTGGACGCGATGCTGTAGAAGCGACGAGCTAACCACCTGAACTTCAGTCATATTGGAACAAAGAGCTATCGAGGTAAGAGTGTGAAGGAATGTTGATACCTTTTTTAGCACCTTAACATCGAGAGTTTCTTTCTCTGAAAGAGCCGAAGGGCTTCGGTCTAACGACTTCTTATATTTCGTTCAATTCCGCGTAAACGGTCTACGATTGACCTTCGGAATTGAGTTAGAATAAAAAGTGCTGTCCAAGAGCCAAATCCAGTAAGCTTGTTCGCAACTTCCCTAGCCTTTTAGAATAACCGTATACAAAACGAACACTATTACACTTTAGTCTAAAAACCGAGTGACTCACATTTATACTCTACGAAAGAATCCCATTCTGTTTTAAGCAATCTCTTGCTTCTTCGACGCCTCGAACTAAGAAGCTTTTTATTCCTATTTCGTTCGCCGCATCGACGTTCAACTTATTATCATCCATAAATAGTATTTCATCAGGCATTACATTTAGCGCAGAAAGTACGTACTGAAAAGAGGCGGGATCAGGTTTGACCTTTCCCATTTGGTGAGAAGCAAAATAGCTGTTGAACTGGCCGGACAAACCCATTTCATCCATTAAACGTCCCCAATGAGCGGCATTAGTATTTGAGAGCACCGCCTTATGAAGATGATCAGGAATAGAATTCACAAGTTCTAAAGCGCCGTCAAACAAGCCTTTTGGCCAAGCGACAAACGCTTCTTTAAATGCATTATTGTCACCTGTGTAGCCAACTTCTCCCATTAACTGCTCGACAAAATCATTCAATCCTATCTTGCCTGAATCAAACTTGGCGACAGCTTCGGATTCAAGCCACTTACGCCAAATGACCTCCAACGCATCATCAGTGTTTAAAAAGCGCGCTATTTCACTTTTATCTCCCAAATCCACCAACACATTTCCGAGGTCAAATAACACAACTTTAATCTGTCTCATGCAGCGAACTTCCCAATCATGCTTATTAGTCATCAAAGATAGACCGTTTTAGATTATCTACAGCGTAACAAGCTGTTCGACCTAGAACAACAACGATGAATTTAAACGACCAAAATAGGCGTTTTGATATGTTGTAATTTATAAAACAAAAGCCTTTAATATAAGACGCAAAACGTAGCAAAATCGACACCCGTAAAAACAAAAAACAAACATAAAAAGAAACAAAGCCTAAGTACGTAGGAGAATAATAAAATGAACCTGGGAATTTTAAAAAAGACACTTATTGCGACTCTAACTGCAGCGACGTTATCAAGTGCAGCCGTTACGGCGCATGCTGCTGATAGAGATTACATTTTAGCGACGGCCTCAACGGGTGGTACGTATTACCCTGTAGGGGTAGCAATTGCGACGCTAAGTAAAGTTAAATTAAAACCTAAATTTGGTATGTCATTATCTGCGATCAGTTCAGCGGGATCAGGGGAAAACGTCAAATTACTTCGCGAAAATCAGGCTCAATTTGCAATATTACAGGGTCTCTATGGTGCTTGGGCGTGGAATGGCGAAGGTCCGCTCAAACAAGCAGGTAAACAAACTGAACTTCGCTCTGTCAGTATGCTTTGGCAAAATGTTGAGCACTTTGTTCTGAGCAAAGATCTCGCTAAAACTGGAACCGTTGCCGATCTCAAAGACCTAGAAGGTTCTAACAATAAATTTTCTATAGGTAAGAAGAATTCAGGTACGGAAGGTTCTGGTAGACAACTGCTAAGCGGACTGAATATTAACCCAGATAACTTTTCACTCGCTTTCATGGGATTCGGTCCAAGCGCAGATGCGATCCAAAATGGCAACATTGAAGGTATGAACACACCTGCTGGTGTCCCTGTCAGTGCTGTCACTCGTTTATACGCAGCTATGGGCGACAAAGTTAAGGTATTGGACTTCACCGATGAACAAATGAAAGAAGCCAATGGCAGCTATGATCTTTGGACTCGTTATGTCATCCCTGCAAACACATACCCAGGCCAGACACAGGCGATCAATACCATTGCTCAACCGAACTTCCTAGCAACGCGTGCCGATACATCTGAAGAAGATATATACGAGCTTACAAAATCTCTATATGAGAATTTGCCTTACCTAAGCGCGATTCACAAAGCGACATCAGTAATGTCAATCAACAAAGCAATCTCAGGTTTGCCTGTTCCATTGCATCCAGGTGCTGCAAAATACTATAGAGAACAAGGGATCGATATTCCAGATTCTCTTATCGCGAAATAAAGTGTATTTATTATAAGAGTTAACGTTTCTAGTACATCGCAATACAAAATAAGCCCATGTAAATCATGGGCTTATTTTTAGACTGTTTTCAAATAGAAGTACATCTGACGATTGTCAGTATCTTCTAATTTAAGATCACTTAAGTTAGGCACACTATATGTTCTCTCCCAATACATCCGCTGAAAGCGCCAATAACCAGAACCTAGAGCAGTTCGAAACCCAACACCGAGATACGCCCGTTATTAACCGTATCGTATTTGGTTTTGGCATTTTCCTTGCCATTGCACACATTTACATAAATACGCTCGGCACATTGCCAGAGCTGTGGGTATCCGCCTTCCATTTTGCAGGTTTTGGTACACTGTGTGCGCTGCTCATCCCTGCCCACCCGTCTTTGAGGAACAGCAAAACCGCATTTATCATCGATACCTTTATCGTATTGATGTTAATCGGAATCGTCTTTTACATCGCCCTATTTGAAGACGCTCTTTATGAGCGAGGCGTCGTTTTCGCGACCAGCGATTGGATCGTTTCTTCAATGGCTATATTATTGTCGTTAGAGTTAATTCGACGAACGACGGGCTGGTTTATTCCAACTCTCATACTCGTCGCTTTGTCCTACGTTGTTCTTTGGGGACAATGGATTGGGGGCGCATTTTCGTTTCCCGGATTAAGCTTGGAAACCCTTCTTTATAGAAGCTTTTTCAGTACGGATGGCATGTTCGGCTCGATTTCTAGAATTTCTTGGAGCTTTGTCTTCATGTTTATTCTATTTGGTGCCTTTCTTGTTAAATCTGGCGCGGGTGATTTCATCATTACGTTATCGCGATCGCTAGCAAGCAAAATGATTGGGGGACCCGGTTTTGTTGCTGTGCTTGGTTCCGGCCTCATGGGGTCCGTATCTGGATCGTCTGTGGCAAACACTGTTTCAACGGGCGTGATAACCATTCCTCTCATGAGACGAGCGGGCTTTCCTGCACGCTTTGCAGCAGGTATTGAAGCCGCCGCGTCAACTGGAGGCCAGCTTATGCCGCCAGTTATGGGAGCAGGTGCTTTTATTATGGCGTCCTATACTCAGGTTTCTTATGTCACTATCATTGGTGTTGCTGCTATTCCCGCTCTGCTTTATTTTCTATCGGTCGCATTTTTTGTCCGTGTAGAAGCAAAACGCAGTAACGTCACGTCAACAGAAGAAGATGGTGTGGCCATTAAAGAAGTATTGAAAGAAGGTTGGCATCACGCCATTCCACTTGCGGTTCTTGTCACATTATTGATTCAGGGGTTCACACCAACTTATGCTGCTGGTATCAGTATACTGTCTGTTATCGCCGCGTCTTGGTTATCAAAACAACACAGAATGGGCCCCATTGCGATATTAGATGCGTTAGTACAGGGCGCGAAAAATATGTCGACCACGGCCGTTCTGCTTGTTGGCATTGGTCTCGTTGTCAACGTCATAAGCACAACAGGGGTTGGTAACACGTTCTCATTGCTCATCACGGATTGGGCTGGCGGAAGCTTACTTTGGACCATCATTCTGGTTGCAATTGCATCACTTATTTTGGGGATGGGATTACCCGTTACGGCCTCTTACATCGTTTTAGGTACATTATCTGCACCTGCAATATTCAACTTAATTGCCGAAAGTCAGTTAGTAGAGCAAATTGCATCTGGGAAGCTTCCTGAAGCGGCGTCGGCTATTTTCATGTTGGTCGACCCGAGTGTATTGGGAACGTTAGCGCAAGGCATGCCTATTGAACAAGCACAGGCTTTGCTGGCACAAGTTCCATCCGACTTTAAAAACATGCTGGTTGATCAAGCGCTTGGTGCTGAGACGGTCGCCATGATATTGGTTACCGCTCATATGATCATATTTTGGTTATCGCAAGACAGTAACGTAACGCCTCCTGTCTGTCTTACAGCCTTCGCAGCGGCAGCCATTGCGAAAACGCCACCGATGCGTACAGGTGTAACAGCCTGGAAACTTGCAAAAGGTTTGTACATCATTCCACTCATGATGGCCTATACCCCTTTGATCGGCGGCGAACCTATTGAACTGCTTAAGCTGACTATTTTTGGCATTTTCGGTTTGTACGCACTTGTCGCAGCAATGGAAGGTTACTTAGAAGACAAACTAAACATAGTGACAAGACTTATTGCTCTTGCAGCCTCTTTAGCAATGCTTTGGCCAGATTTACCGATATTTGCCAATCTAGCAGGTGTCATTGTATTTTTGGCGCTTTTCATCATGACGCATCGTAGTTATCGCCAAGCTAAGTGCTAATTAAGTTAACGTAACACATTGACGCTTAAATTCTGGCGTAACAAAGGGGCAGACATACCCAACCCTCTGTCTGCCCTTATTGTTTTCAACATGACTTTTTCCTAAGTCACGTTTTTCTCAAACCACTCTTTTTTTTCCGAACAGCATTTTCAATTAATTTTTAAAACGGCGTTTTATTTTAGCGATCTAATCATCTATTATTCCTTCTAGCCATGATAAATTAACCTATGGGCAGCGAGCGATGAATAATAAGAATCAAAATCATATTGCCAGAGTATCCAAAGCACCTAGCAAAGATGCCTATATAAGTATTGAACTTGCTCTTCAAAGTGCGCCAAATGACGGTAGGCCTTACACCATCTACATAGATGAAGGCACATACGAAGAACGCCTAAACGTCGAACACAATAACGTTCATTTAGTGGGCGCAGGTAAGAACAAAACCATTATTTCAGGAGCAGCAGTAGCGGGACAACTGGACCGCAGCGGAGAAATAATCAGCACTTTAAACAGTCGGACTCTGATGGTGAATGCGAAGGACTGTAGCCTAAAATCACTTACCATTCGAAATAGTTTCGACTACATTGGCAATGCAGCAAAACCAGCCGATTCGCCAGATAAAGTCACTCATACACAAGCTGTTGCCCTACTTTTAGGAAACGAATGTGATCAATGTGAAATTTCTGACGTCGCACTAGAAGGCTATCAAGACACTCTATTTGTAAAAGGGCTAAGAAGTTATTTCCATCGATGTGATATTTCAGGATGTGTTGATTTCATCTTTGGGAATGGCACTGCAATATTTGATCAGTGTCGTATTATTGCTCGCGATACATCTTCAATCGAATCGAGCGTTGGATTTGTCACTGCACCCAGCACTCAAACAGACCAAGAGTTCGGGCTCACCTTTTTTAATTGCGACTTGATTAAAGAATCACCACAAATCCCTCAAGAAAGCTACGCACTAGGACGACCTTGGCATCCCACCACATTGTTCTCAGATGGAAAATACGCCGACCCAAATGCAGTCGGTTGCACAACGTTTATTAGCTGCTTTTTAGATGATCACATATACGGATGGGACAAGATGTCAGGAAAAGACATAAACGGGGATCAAATCTGGTTTTCGCCGGACACAGACGCTCGATTCAATCTATACCAATGTAGAGGAGATGGTGCTGCTAGGTCACCTTTTCATCTTAGCGAAGAGTCTGCTTCCAAATATTCAATACAAACGATTTTTACAGGCTGGATCCCTAAATCCTTAGACGGCGAGAAATAGTGCTAAACACACATTTCTAAAAAAGGATTTTTCACCAATTTAAGGACTTAAGAATGGCTCGCCATCATAACGAGTAATGAGGCAGGTTTGCGAACGCTGTTGTTTTAACATATTGCAAAAATCGACACTGTAAGAACGCTCGATAAACGGTCCAACTTTTAGTTGAAAATACACTTTACCTTTTATCGTATGCTTCTTAATGAGCGGGGCGGTATCGACATAATCTATCGGGTTTGCACGGCTGATTTTTCTCCAACCTTGCATAGCGAGTGATTTGCTGGCATAGGCCGCTAATTGAACGCCGTAGTACTTATCTGAAGAGGCAGCCATCTTTGCTAACTTCAACTTTTCTTCCATTTTTCGAGTCGCTTTGAAATCAACAATAACGGGATCAATCCGACTATCGCTCATTTCTTCCATCGTAGCTGGATCCTTAATTTCGGGAGCATTTTGACTCATGCTTCCTTTTTTAGGATCCTGTTTAACGGCCTCCATTTTTACCCTAGCAAGTTCTTGTTCAAGACTTGCAAGACCTTCCTGTAAGCTTACTTGCTGAATCTCAAGTTGATCGACTTTTGGATTGATTGTATTTATTTGTGTCGCGTGTGCTGCAACATGGTTTTGTAATTCGGCATTTGTTAGAGCATCAGACGTGCCCGTCAACGAGGCACATCCAACAAGGCTCAATACACTAAAGCAGACTATGTGCTTTGAATAACGCACTTCAGACACCTCTAACAATCGATAAAAGTAAAATCAGATATATTCAATTCCAATTAAGAGTATGGCATATCGAAGCGATTTACCAAACAAAACAAGAACAAAGAAAGTGAAAAGCCGAATTTTTGAAACACCAGCAAACAAACACAAGGCGTCACCGATAACGGGAAGCCAACTCAACAAAAGAGTCCATTTTCCGTACGTCGAAAAAAATGCACTGGCCTTTTCCAATTGCGAAACGGACACAGGGAAGTACTTATGATCTCTAAAATGAAACAAATACCGACCTAACACCCAGTTTGTTACGCCCCCCAATGTATTACCAAGGCTTGCAACACCCCATAGCAAAATCAATGAATGCTCAGCAGTGGCGGATAAGTAGATTATCAACGCCTCGGAGCTGCCCGGAAAAACGGTTGCAGAAAGAAATGACGAGAAAAACAGAGAGATTAAATCAAACACAAGGCATGCGCATCAAAACGTTGTATTGAGAACAATCGACAGATTGCTCACCATACAACATTTTAGAAAGAATGATCAGGAGTGGTTTGTTTTGGAAGATGGGTCTTCGCTTAATTTGACGTATTGTTGAGTGTCTTGCTTTTGCAATTTGCTCTGTGAAGGTTCCAATATCCACTTCGCCATGACCCATGCACTGGCGTAGCAAATAAATCCGCTGAATATAATATCACTTAAAAAGTGTCCACCTTGAAGGACTCGAATTCCTCCGACAAACAACCCTAACCCAAGCCCGAAGAACAACCAAAGACGGCTTTGCAAAACCCAGCCAAGAGCAATAAATGCAAATCCCATCGCGGCATGACCGCTGACGAACGAGCAATTTCTCTCACATTGGTCACTGACTACGAGCGCAGGAGTAAATTGTTGAGCTCCGCCAAATTCAACAACATGACGAGGGCGCGCACGATCCCAATTATCTTTAAAGCCAGTGTGCACAATAATACCGGGGCCAATCAACAAAAAAGCGAGCATAAAATACCATTTTCTTTTGTGTATTTTATTCCACTCAGGGCCCGACTTGAACAATGTCATGACACACAAACCAAGCAAAACAGGAACAATGACCGCTGGCATTTCCTTGAAAAGCCAATAGACAAATTTAACTATAGCGTTATCGTTTGCAGGGAATCGACTCGTTCCAGCATCGTAAAATAAGCCACTCACATACAAATCAATCTCAGGCCATACCGAAAACAATACAGCGCAGAAAATAAAACCTGCAGGAGCGACACCGTACTTCCAAGACTTAAACATCTTTAATTTTCTCATTAACCCTGTGCGAAATGAATGTCATCAACTCGTTGCCAACAGATAGACATAATTTATAGTACAAAACAACTTACTAAAACATATATAACTTTCAACTTTATTACGTAATTTAAATATATTCAACGCTTCGCACCTCAATTGCGGTTAAACCGTGCGTCTTAATTTGTTTAATGGCTAACGTCAGCTCCTTTGACTCAGATCAATTTTTTACATTTCTTATACATAACAACTCCTCGTAGAATGGGGAACACTGTGAGAGGAAGCTATATGATCAACCGTGTAAACAATGTCAAAATCAAATACAAGCTATGGGCAATCATCGGCCTTATGTCTATTGGGACTGGCGCTCTAATATTCGTTTCACTGTATTCACTTTATCAAACCAACCTTAATGGATTGTTAAGACAAACTCAGATGATGGTCGATACAGCAGCGTCTAACCTTTCATCTAAAAATGAACGCGAGTTGATTAAAGAAATCGACGCCTTAGCAACGTCGCCACTATCGGCGTACGTTTTAATCGACAAAAATAAAAATGCACTTTACACACCGCCGTGGATTGGGAAAGCATCACTGAAATCAATAGATTTCACAGACAATCCAAGCATTGTCGAGATCCCTTCATCCAATAACCAATCATCAATAACCCTTCTTCTCGCATCAACCCCTCTGGATAACCTATCCCTGTCAAAGAAATATTCTCTCATCGCCGTTTCCAATATGGACGTTGTTTACAGTGAATTTAAGAGTGCATTAGTCGATTTCGGCATCCTTGTAGCAATACTGACGATCGTAATCGGTGGCGCAGCACTAACGATCATTAGTCTTGTTACGATTAGAATAACAACCCTTTGTGACACAATGCGCTCCGTAAAACAGTCAGGAGACCTTACCCAGCGCGTCCGCTTTGATGGAAACGACGAAATGGGAGAAATGGCTGATGCGTTTAACCATATGGTTTCAAGCTTTGGTGTCATCGTTCAACAAATTGGGGACGCAAGTAAATCTCTAAATGACGTAATCGCTGAAACTAATAAGGCCATATTAGCAACGACACAGGGCGTAAACACTCAGCAAATGAACACAAAAGACGCAATTCGCTCAATGGCTGAGGTGATGAGTTCAGTCGACCAAATATTGAACGTTGCTGACGAAGCGAACCTCTCCGCAAACAGTCTAGGAGAGCATTCCAAAGGTGGCCTTCACACTATGAATAAAGCCAATGCAGATATGCAAAACCTTTCTTTAGAAGTGGGCGAAGCTGCGATGCAGTTTCAGCAATTAAGAGAAGATGTAAAACACATTAACAACCGTCTCGGAATTGTTTCAGAAGTTGCAGATAAGACCAACCTTCTCGCTTTAAATGCAGCCATTGAAGCGGCACGAGCAGGAGAACAAGGTCGAGGGTTTGCCGTGGTTGCAGACGAAGTAAGACAACTTGCTCAGCAATCCCAACAGGCGGCAGGTGAAATCGGAAGTTTAATTGATCAACTAACGACTCAAACCTTTAATACCGTTGAAATCATGGAAAAAGCGCAAGGTACGGCAAATGCAGGAGCATTACAAATGTCCGAAGCGGAGTCTGCGTTTAATGATATCGCACAAGGTATGTTGACGATTTCAAAACTAAACGCCGAAATCAAAACGGGCTCAGACAACCAATACCATATTTCAAGTAACGTCAACACGGTACTGGAAAACATCGGAGAAGTCTGCGACCAAACTCAGCAAAATTCGGTAGCTATAGAAGCATCCGTCACACGAATTGGGGAATGTGCACAAGAACTAAGGAAAGTCGTCGAAACCTATCAAACTTAATTCCCGCTGAAATGACTCACCCGAAGTAGAATTATTGTGGATTTTTTGACTGGAACTAAGGCGCTCTTGGACTAATTTCGCCGCGTTTTCAGTCGAAAAATCATACTGAAAAAAACCATTATCTGAAGAGAATCCACGTACCTGTGCGTAAAAAGCGAAAATCTGCTAAATTTAAGTGGATCTAAAGAAAGGAAGCGTTTGATTTAAATCTCATAAAAATCTAGGCTTTTAAGGCGCGATTATTGCAGACCGATTAATACAGACTAAATTACATACAATTCGGTGCTTACCTAAATTTTTAATGAATGGACAGTCGCGATTTCATAGGGACTTAACACTTCAGCGTTAATTTAATATAAACGACTATCAGAATTCGCAACTTGTAATTAAGGGATCATTTAATGGCGTCAGATACTCAGAGCAAGCTTGATTCTCTATATCATCACATAAAAAATGTCATTTTATCTCGTCAACACCCTGTAACAGGGCTGTTTCCTGCTAGTACCAGTGTCAATAAACACGGAGACTACACCGACGCTTGGGTTCGAGATAATGTTTACAGCATTCAAGCAGTTTGGGCTTTGTACTTGGCCTATAAAAGAGCCTCTAACCCTGATAAACGAGCGCACGAACTCGAATACACATGCATTAAAATGATGCGTGGATTGCTGTTTGCGATGATGCGCCAGTCTCCAAAAGTGGAGGCGTTTAAACACAGCTTAGACCCAATCGATTCGTTACACGCAAAATACGATACTAAAACTGGGTTAGAAGTCGTTGCCGACGACGCTTGGGGACACCTTCAGATCGACGCCACCAGCTTTTATTTGCTGACGCTTGCGCAAATGACCAAGGCAGGCAGTAAGTTAATATACAACCAAGAAGAATTAAACTTTATTCAAAACCTTGTCTATTACATTTCCCGAACATACCGTACGCCAGATTACGGCATCTGGGAGCGAGGCAACAAAGTTAATAACGGCAAAGCGGAAATCAACGCAAGCTCAGTCGGAATGGCAAAAGCTGCAATGGAAGCCCTTGATGGACTGAATCTATTCGGAGAAGACGGCCCAGAATGGGCCGTTATCCATTCTTTTGCAGATGCGGTTGCTCGTGCAGGGTCGGTTCTACAATCATTGTTACCAAAAGAGTCTCGGTCGAAAGAAGTCGATGGCGCTCTACTCAGCATTATTAGCTTCCCAGCGTTTGCGGTAAATGACGAAAAACTTACCAAAAAGACGCGTAAAGAAATATTAGATAAATTGGGTGGAAAATACGGGTGCAAACGCTTTCTACTCGATGGACACCAAACGGTATTAGAAGACCACAGTCGAATTTATTATGAATACGATGAGCTCATTAACTTTGAGCACATAGAGTCTGAATGGCCACTGTTTTACACCTACCTCTATTTAGACAGATTGTTTGCCAGAGACTGGGAAAGTGCCAATTTTTATCGTTATAAACTAGAAGAGCTGATGGTTGAAAGAGACGGAGAGCGACTGCTTCCGGAGCTTTATTATGTACCTGAAGACAAAATTCTTGCAGAAAAAGACAACCCGGGATCTCAAGAACGAGTACCAAACGATAACCTGCCATTAGTGTGGGCGCAAAGCCTCTATTTGGTTGGCAAGATGATTGATGAAGAACTTATAACAACCGATGATCTTGATCCACTTGGCTTACATAAAGTTCAACATAATCGAAAGTCCGTCTCAACCTCAATGGTTGTACTTGCGAAAAGCGAAAAAGTAAAAGAACAACTGATTGAAGCAGGCTGCTTGTGCCAAACTATTGATGAAATTGCCCCCCTTCGAGTAATCAGTTCCGAGCAATTGATCGAGCTTTATCATTACCTTGGCGCTTCCGATAGTTTGGAGCTTACCGGCCGCCCTTCTCGTGCATTGAACAGCTTAGCGACGTCGCAGCCGTTTACAATCAACGATCAAAATTACTTGTGCCTTTCTTGGATTCAAAACGAAGATAAAGACTATACAAAAACCGATCCAACTCTGTTTAAAGAGCACATTAGAAATGAGCTAAAAATCATCGACTCTCATTGGTATTACCCTGCCAATGCGGTATTTACCGTACTGGTTGATGAAGCGATGGTTGAAATGCCAAACAGCTCCGAATTATTAGACTTTATTCGTCAATTGCAAAATCACGAATCTGAAGAGTTTCATATCACTCCTCAGTCGGCAAAAAATGCGTTTAAATCCGGTTCTAGACGCTCAATGACAATCAAACCAACAAATGATCGCCAATTGGGAGCGAGATTTGTTGTTGATGAAAAACCTTGGCCCATTGACAGGTCTATTACAGAGCTTGATTGCAGCGATCTAAGTGGGCTGGATACCGATACACTTTTGTCAAAATTGATGGACAACCCTCCGTTACCATTAGCCATCGAAACGCTTATAGAGTTAGGCCATCGTCGTGCTTTGATGAATACTATTCCTAATTCGACTCCCGCCATTACCGCTTACAAAGTAATGGATTCTGTGTATGTTGAGGCGTTATTACACGAAGATTGGTGTTCTGTCAGACGTCTATTCTCTTTGATGATCAAACCGTCGACCGATTTAGCGACGTATATTGCCGATATAACAGTACGTCAGCGGGTTTTAGTGTTAGGAGATTCTCAGGAAAATGAAACCCATATCTCCTCACCTCTTCATCAAAAAGAAATTTTAGAGATCATTCGTCAAGCGTCATCCTCAAGTCTGACGATGGTTTTACATCACGAAATTATATCTATTGCAGGCGCACTCATCAAAATTCACCCAGAGTATTTTGATGGTGTCCGTACGATCAGAATTCACAGTTTGGCGCTACTGTGTGCTCGTCAACTCGACCCTAACGACACTCGCCCTTCTATCGACATATTGGCTGGAGCAACACCGTATTCACTATATCAAGCTCTTAAAGCGGTACTGATCCAAAAACATGAAGACTTTACTCACGTTGCAACAAACCTTAGATACAATCAAAGCGCAAACAGCACAGACGCTCAAATGAAGGACGTAGACTGGTTCGATTGGCGAACGGAACAAGGGCTAATAACGAAATTACCGGAAGACATGCTGTCACAACTGTGGGATTCTCTTAGTAATGCGCAATATATTGTCTTTGGTGATACCCAAAGTAATACAACATTAGACTGTAAACGCACACTAAGCTCTATGACACCAGGAGAAGACACGTTTGCGCTACTTGTCGAATCTTTGACATCTGATATTCACCCAAGTTGGTATAAGAGCCTTATATTTGAAGCTCTGTATGCTTTTATTCAATTCAGCGAACAACACAAAGGTAATATCCTGTTAAATGAGGTAAATTTACCTGTACTTGTTTCACTCGCAGCACACGACCGAGCGAAACAAGTAAAACAAGAGCACCCAGAGAAAAACACAGAAGAAATCGCACTGGACGAATTTGCTCAACTCACCCCAAATAAGGTAGGACAATACCTTCGTTGGGCAGTAAGCAAACAGCATAGCCTACAGCACCAAGCGTAAAGCAACTAAACTCTGTTAGTCACTTTCGTTATATACGATAAATCTAATAATAATTCTCAGGTTGGAGAAGTAAATGGATCTGTTTGAAGACATTGTAAATGCCCGCTGTTCCGACCCTTTCGGATTCCTTGGCCTACACTGGATTGATGAAAAGGATTTAACTCTAAAAGTTTGGCGCCCCGACGCAGTCGCGATCGACGTGCTAGCAATCGATGAAGATACCGTACTAGGGGAAATGTCACCTCACGGATACAATGGGCTCTTTACATGCCAATGGAGCGATAAAAAAGAGCATTTTCATTACCGTCTAAAAATTACGTATTCAGACGGTAATACAGCGACCATAGTCGATCCATATCAGTTTAACGAAGCAACCTTCTCCGACCCTAAACACCATAAAGCCACGCTATATCAAAAAGAAGGAGCTCTATTCCAAAGTGCGCCTGTGAGCGATTCATTGGCCATCGATGGAACGCGTTTTGCGGTTTATGCACCTGCGGCTCGTTCCGTTTATGTTGTAGGTGATTTTAATGGTTGGGATGGCCGTATTCATCCGATGTCCAGTAATGGCGACGGAGTCTGGCGCCTCTTTCTTCCAGACGTCAGAGATGGCGCTAAATACAAATTTGAAATCAGAGCAAAGTCTGGCGAAGTGTTACCCCACCGAACCGACCCATTCGCCAAACGCATTGAACAATTCCCTTCGTTTGCAAGTGTCGTTCAAGAATCGCAGTATGAATGGAATGACAACAATTGGATGTCTCGACCGATTACCGATATATACGAAGAAGCGGTAAGCATTTATGAAGTGCACTTAGGCTCATGGAGACGAAAAGACCACAACGAACCACTGACGTATCTTGAGCTAAAAGAACACCTCGTACAGTATGTTACCGAAATGGGATACACACACGTCGAATTGCTTCCCGTCTCGGAATATCCATTTGATGGTTCATGGGGGTACCAACCTGTTGGCCTATTTTCCGTCACTTCTCGATATGGAACACCTGACGAATTTAAGGCACTTATTGACGCATTTCATCAGGCAGGTATCGGTGTCATTATGGATTGGGTTCCAGCACACTTCCCATCCGACAGTCATGGTCTTGCTAATTTTGATGGCACACACCAGTACGAATACGAAGACCCTAAAAAAGGCTGGCACCCAGAATGGAACTCCTTGATCTACGACTTTGGTAAAGAACACGTTGTTGATTTTCTTATTAGTAACGCTAATTTTTGGCTAGAGGAATATCACATCGATGGCTTGCGCGTAGATGCGGTTGCCTCAATGCTATATCTAGATTATTCCCGCGAAGACGGAGAATGGATTCCAAACGTTGATGGAGGAAATCATAATTATGAAGCCATCGCGTTTTTGAAAAAACTCAATGAAACTGTTTACTTGAACCACCCTCGTTGCTTCACCGTTGCAGAAGAGTCTACAGCTTATCCAGGCGTCTCTAAGCCGACATACATGGATGGTTTAGGCTTTGGGTTCAAATGGAATATGGGCTGGATGAACGATACGTTAGAGTATATGAAGAAAGACCCTATTTATCGGCAGTATCATCAAGGAGAGCTCACGTTCTCTATGGTTTACGCCTTTAACGAGCAATTCATGTTGCCTATTTCACACGATGAAGTCGTACACGGCAAAGGCTCTATGATTGAAAAAATGCCTGGAGATGGCTGGCAGAAATTCGCCAATCTTCGAGCTTTTAATGGCTATATGTTCACCCATCCAGGTAAGAAACTGAACTTCATGGGATGTGAATTCGGTCAAGGTCAAGAGTGGAGCCATACAAAATCACTTGATTGGCATTTGCTCGATATTGATTACCACAAAGGCTTACAGACGCTTGTCAAAGACCTTAACCACTTTTATTCCGCCGAACAAGCATTGCAAATTGACCACGATCACCAAGGGTTCGAGTGGTTGTCTTATGATGATGGCCAGAATTCAATTCTCGCGTACGTCAGACAATCGAAACAAAGAGACGAATTGGTGATGGTTGTCGTCAATTTCACTCCTACGCCTCATAGCGGATATCGAATCGGAGCTCCCAAAGAAGGTCAGTACGAACTCGTTTTAAATACAGACGACACAATGTACTGTGGCAGTGGGTTCCCGCTTCCAAAAGTACTTAAAGCTGAGCACATTGAAAGTCATGGGCGAAATAACAGTGTAATAATGGAGATTCCTCCTTTATCCACTGTGATCTATAAATGGAAAGCATAAATTAGGTTTTGAAAGAAGAACGCCAACCTCGTGGTATTAAAACTGCGAGGTTGCATTCAATACGTTAAATGGAGAAAGTTATGTCGTTAGCCCCCTTAGTCCGAACAGGTAACGCGTTTCCACTGGGGGCGACTGTTACGGCTGACGGCGTTAATTTCGCGGTTGCGTCTGAAGATGCGACTCAAATATACCTATGCCTTTTCAACGATAACGACGAAGAAGAGCACGTCATTCCCTTCGCATCCCATCATCGCGGTATTTGGCACATGGAAGTACTCAACGTGCATGAAGGACAGCGATACGGTTTTCGCGCAGAAGGTATTTTTTCTCCTGATAAACAATTGATGTTCAATCGCCATAAACTGTTGATTGATCCTTATGCTAAATCTTTAACCGGTACGTTGGAGTGGCACCCTGACTTATCGTCCATGTATCCTGATGGGCATTTTAATCCCATTGATACCGCTCACCATATTCCCAAATCGATTGTCAGAACAGTATCACGCCCAAATGACGCTCTAATAAGAGCATCCGTAAAAGGCGCTGAACGCTGCTTGTATGAACTGCATATTAAAGGGTTTAGTAAAAACCTAGATATCGCGCCAAAATTAAAAGGGACTTACTTAGGGGTAATCTCTGATCAAGGAATATCTCATCTAAAAGAACTGGGAATAACAACCATCCAGCTGATGCCTTGTTTCGCTTTTGCGACTGAAAAACATCTACATCAACTAGGTTTGCAAAATTACTGGGGCTACAACCCCATTAACTTTTTTACGCCCGATCACAGATACGCAGTAAACGATCCCGTTTTAGAATGCCAAACAATGATTCTAGGCTTAAAGAAAGCAGGTTTTGAGGTTCTGATTGACGTGGTTTATAACCACACTGCGGAAAGTGAATTGGATCAATCAACCTTCAGTTTTCGCGGCCTTGATAATGCCCGATATTATCGCCACAGCGACGGCAAGTACCTTAACTATACAGGTTGTGGAAACTGTATTAACACATACCATCCAGCCACGGTACGATTAATCTGTGACAGCATGCGCTACTGGGTTGAAATCATGGGAGTAGATGGCTTCCGGTTCGATCTGGGCGTGGATTTAGGTCGTGAGCACCACGAATTCTCTGCAACATCACCACTCCTACAAGCCATACTGCAAGATCCTATTTTAAGCGATACCTGCTTGGTTATGGAGCCATGGGACATTGGCCCGAATGGTTACCAAGTCGGCAACTTTCCTCGTGGTTTTTTAGAGTGCAATGATAAATATCGAGATACTGTACGTCGCTTCTGGAGAGGCGATGAAGACATCATAGGCGAATTCGCAACACGCTTTATGGGCTCTCGCGATGTCTTTCATAAAGGGTATAAATGCGCCCTGCATTCGGTTAACTACATCAGTTACCATGACGGATATACATTACATGACTTAGTTTCTTACCATAGGCGTCATAATCACGCGAATATGGAAAATAACCGAGATGGGCATGGAGATAACATTAGTCAGAATTTTGGAGCCGAAGGTCCGACAAAAGATAAGCGGATACAATCCCAAAGACTGAATCAGCAACTCTGCTTTTTAGCAACACTGCTATTAAGTCAAGGGACTCCTCATTTACTCGGTGGCGACGAACTCTCACATTCGCAAAACGGGAACAACAACGCCTATTGTCAAGACAACCAAACAACCTGGTTAAGCTGGCATACTAGCCAAGAACGAGCACTACTTCAAAGCACAATAAAAAAACTGTTGGACATACGCAAAGCTCATCCAGTATTAGCAGAAGTTTTCTTAGAAGACGACCCTTTATATCAATACAAAGATTCTGACAAAGTCGAATGGATTTCTGAAACAGGTATGCCAATGTCCAACGAAAACTGGGCAGAAAGCGAGCGAGACTTTATCTCTGTTCTCTTCACGACAGCAAATCTTTCGACACAATTATGGTTAATTTTCTACCGTGAAGATCAGGCGCTGAACGTTCCATTTGCGAAAAGCAGCCCAACCTGCGAACTGCTCTTCAACACTCCCGGGGTTTCCATACAAAACGATCGTTTACACTTTAGTCAACGCGGCGTGGCTTTGGTTAAACTGCCTTAAAAGAACCCCCTACAACCATTTGCTTTTCTCACTTCGACACTTTCAGGTCTAAACTGAGAGTGTTAATCTAAATTAATGTCAATTTACGAAGACTTGCCTGTTCTCAAAAGGAGCAAGCTGTTCTTCCAGATTTTAACGAATTTGCCTAACGTAACTTACCCAGTTAGAAAGAGGAATTGATAATGAAAAGCCATACCTCGCATATAGAACCGTTCTATTTAGAGCTTGGTCAACTGACACCACAGTGTGTCGACCATCTCGCCCCATCCTTTGATCGCTTACCTAAAAATCCATACGCGGATGGAACCTATCGACTAAGACGTTACTCACAATTTTGTTTCCTTCAAGGTTGCTTAGAACATTTGCCTTCTCAGCCCTTTGTGCAAGATGAAAGCATTAATCACTTTCAAGGAAATGTCGTAAGGCGCTACAAAGAAATCGAAAGCGTTGTAATCGATGATCCAAAATTTATCGAAATGTTCGAACATTTCAAACACATGTCGGGTGTCGAGTACGGCACGCATGTAGAAGTACATCAATTACGTATTTTTGCAGATCATCAAAAAGTAGAAGTCGCCCCTGAAGGCATTCATCAGGATGGTTTTGATCGTATCGGCATCTATGTGATTCAACGTCACAACATCGAAGGTGGGAGTATTAATGTTCATTTAGACGAAAGCAGCCCGGCCTTTATTAGTCACGCATTCGACCACGGTGAATTTGTCATTCTTAACGACAAGAAGTTTTTTCACAGTGCCAAAGCCATTTGCCCAAGAGACGGTGATTTAGGGTATATGGATGTATTTGTACTAACCGCTAATTTAACGGCCCACTCAATGCCATATTAAACAATGGGTTTATTCGCGAGCAATCAGGAATAAGGCCGCAGACGAGCATTTTGCGGTCTATGCCTTCCCCCTTTGATTTCCATTAACGCAGGTGCACCTCACTCCTTTTACCGACAAATAAGTTAGATATCAGATCTGACGACAACATTATTACACATTTTTATGACACTGGAATTTCTACTCTATACCGCTGTTTTATAAAACCTTTTTGTCTTTATTACTCTTTGAAACATTAACTTAGCACTTTAGATCGCTAGGACAGCAGTAAACGACGTGCTATAAAGAAACAAGAGCAGCATTACTAAGGTGTTTGATTGTGGTAGATGTAGATATTCCGACGTTTAAAGCGGTAGATTCCCCAGAAACAGGCAATAAGAAAAGTAAGACTGATACAAGCATCCTAAATAAGCGAGTTCTGATTATTGAGGACCTCGGTGAAATGAGGCTAATGCTTAAATCTCTTATGTCGAGTTTGGGATATCAAAAGATCGATATTGAACCCTCAGGGCAATCTGCGATAAAGCGTGTTCTCGAAATAAAATACGATATTGTACTATCAGACTTCAATTTAGGAGGCTCGGTAGACGGCCAGCAAATTCTCGAAACAACACGAAAAACCTACTCTCTAGACCACTCTACAATATTTATCATGATCACAGCGGACACCGCTTATGAAGCTGTCGTGAGTGTATTAGAATATCAACCCGACAGCTATCTGGTTAAACCTTTCCCACCTCAGTCGTTTATTCGACGCCTCGGAAAGGTACGTCAGCAGAAAAAGATATTTGAGCCACTTAACAAAGCCAGAATAGATCAGGACTTTGAAAAAGTTATTGAATTAGCGAGAGCCATTAAAGAAAAGTTCCCTCAATATACTCATCTCTGCCTTAAATCGATTGGCGAAGCCCTTTTTGCTCAAGAGCGCTATAAAGAAGCAAAAACGCACTATTTGATGGTCATAAAAGAACACAAAAACCTCGCCTGGGCACATTACGGAATTGCGGAATGCGAACTTAAGTTAGGCGCTGTGGTCGCTGCAATCAAAAATTTAGAGCAAACTATCACATTAAGTCGCCACTTTCTTTCCGCGTACGACACATTAGCCGACGCACATGAAAAGATGGAGAATTATGAACAAGCCCAATCAATTTTAAAGTCGGTATTAGAAGTGTCTCCGCGTTCTATTGAGCGAAGTAAACGACTTGCTGAACTAAGCGTTAAGAATAGAGACTGGCCAATGGCGGAACATGCCTTTTCGCGTGCTATTCGCCTATCACGAGACAGCAACGAAGAAACCTATGATTTATACTACGGCCATCTTCAATCCATCACTCAAATGATTGAACAAGGTTCAGACGTTAAAAAGCTGAATGATAAATTCAAACGTTCCCTTACGAGATTACGCATAATTGGAAAACAAAACCCTACTGCGGTCTCCAATTCATTCCGAATTGAAGTTCAACAATACGTCACGCGTAATCATATGGCTGAAGCGATAAAATCATGGAAAATTTGGCGTAAATTAATTGAAGATGGGCTAGCTACACCGCTCTCTGAAGCTCAAGAATACACATTAAAAAAACGTTTGAACCTTTAGTTAATCACAAAAGGTCTTCTCTGCGGTGACTGCAAGGGCTGCCGCTTTCATGCTAGACTCGTTGCATTAAAAATGCTCCCTATACAGGGTCACTCTGTTCTTCTACCTTAATTAACGGAACTCTATGCACTCCGAACATCCATTTTCTAAGCTTATTCCCGACGTTATTGTCGACGCTGTTGAATCCTCAACAGGCAAATACACTAACTTCCAAATATATCCGCTAAATAGCTACGAAAACAGAGTTTATCAGGTGGGTATAGAAGAAGAAGCCCCGATCATCGTGAAATTCTATCGCCCTGATCGTTGGAACGACGCACAAATTCTAGAAGAACACGACGCTCTATCTTGGCTCAAAAACAAGCAAGTCCCTGTCGCTGCACCTATCGCATTAAACGATCAAACTCTGTTTAAGCACTCAGGCTTTCGGTTTTCCCTCACTGAAAAAGTAATAGGCCGCACGCCAGAAGCTGAAGATCTCGATGATTTGTTCCAAATTGGAGAACTTATTGGTGAAACTCACAGCGCTCTCGCGCACCTGCCTTTAACCGCACGAAAATCGCCGTCGCTGATTGAAAGCATTGAATTCCAAATGAAATGGTTACTTGATCCAAGCTCATTACGTGGTGCACTTCCCAATACAATACACAGCGAGTTTATAAAGTTGTTCGATGTACTTAGTACATTGGCAAAAGGCGCAGTAAATCGTTCGGGTGCATTGCAGCAGCAGACTATCCATGGAGACTGCCATGCATCGAATCTACTAAAAACCGATGAAGGCATGGTTTTACTCGATTTCGATGATATCCAGACTGGTTTTCCATGCCAAGACATTTGGCTGCACCTTACGTCAAAAGAACACCATCGCCAACAACTCAGCGAATTAATAGAAGGGTACGAGAGCCATCACCCTTTTGATTCAAACAGCCTAGCTCTTATTGATGTGTTTAAACTTGAAAGAACAGTAAGGTATGCTGCATGGCTAGGTCAAAGATGGAGTGACCCAGCTTTTCCAAAAGCGTTTCCTTGGTATAAAACCGAAGAATACTGGAGTGGCCTGATTAAAGAACTACACGAGATTAAATCTCAGTGGAATATGGCACATTGATAGCAATCAATAAGCGCTATGGAAATCGGGAAGGCAAACGACCCGATTCTACAAATCAGACTGTTCCTGATCTATATATCGACTTACCTCAACCAAATTATTATCCAAATCATTAAAATAAATCGAGGTAATCATACCGTTAGCGCCAGATTTTTCGACTGGCCCTTCAAGAAGGTTTACTTGATTGCTTTCCAAGTGCGCAATAACGTCTTCAAGCTTCCAATTTGTAATCAAGCATAAATCGCCGCTACCTTCTAACGAGTGATTGCGCAACTCTTGCCCTATTGTTTGGAAATTAATTTTTTGATTACCGAACTTGACGGCTCGACGACCATTACCAAACGTGACTTCTTCCATCCCTAGCACTTTTACATAGAATTGAACCGATTGCTCAATGTCTGCAACCGTTAAAACTATATGGTCAATACGACTGATCATGCCCGAATTCTCCTCCGATTTTGCTCCATCATGCTACGAAGAGAAAGGGGTAAAAACAAGCCCTTTTTTGTGTTCAACGCGTAAGTTTACTTAGCTAATAGTGAGCCTAATGATACTTGGCCTGTAGCCAATTTCTCTTTTTCTGACTTACTGCATTTCTTCAAACGGTACTCTAACTTAGACGCATCACTTTTTGATCCGACATTTTCATGCCAAACGAGTATTAGAGGACCTTTTCCACGTAAATAACGAGCAGACTTCGGTCCTCCAGAACAATGCTCACCAAAACGACGTTCAACATCTGTCGTTATGCCTGTATAAAGGGTATTCAAGCGCGTTCGTACTAAATACAATGACCAATTATTCAAATTAAATTTCCAAAATCAACATAAGAGTAGCCACGGTTAACCCACCCATTATCCAATTAAATTGACGGCGGCGTGTTGGAGTATTAAGCCAAATACGAATTTTTGCTCCTGCTCCGGCCCAGATAGAAATTGCCGGAAATCCAAGGAGAGCAAAAGCGAGCATTATCAATGCACCAGATTGAATATACAAATCGCCCGGCACAGAGAAGGTACTCACACTGCCCAGCGACATCATCCACGCTTTAGGATTAATAAACTGAAACAATGCGCTCTCCCACCAGCGTATGGGCCCATGCCTATCGTCACTTCTGACATTTATTTCATCAGTAGGAGCCGTCGCAATTTTGTAGGCTAACCATATCAAATAAGCGCCTCCCGCCACATTCAATACAGAATATAAGGCGGGATACAAAGTAAATAGAGCTCCTAATCCTATTAAAACAGAAAACAATAGCATCGCCATGCCGATGACAATGCCAAGCATATGAGGAAGCGTTTTCATATAGCCGTACTGAGCTCCAGAAGCCAACAACATTATATTGTTAGGCCCTGGAGTTACCGACGTAATAAATGCAAATGCAGCAACAGCGACAATCAGTGATATTTCCATTAGAAACGCCTCGTTTTATATGGTTGCTGAATAGAGTCTGAAACACCGACAAATACTTCCTTAAGCAAAAAGATGACATTCGCTTTCGCTAGTTCTTGTTTCTGTGCAGCACAGTCAATAGCAATGTCACGACACTGTAATGCGCTTAAGGCATTGAGCTGTTTACGTGTTTGGTACTTTTGAAAACAGGTAACGACATGGTTGAGCAATCCAATAATAAGCATAAGGTTCCCCTGAAAGTTTTTAGTTTTAAAGCCTATTCAGAATAACGCCGAGTTCATCCTTTCGTTAGATTCAGTCAAACATACAACTCAACATACAGAACACCACACAGCACATCTGTATGGTTCTTTTTACCGCATTCTGTATGCTAAAAATCCGTATCTAGTCGGTGTATAGTTAATTGTATGGCTATAAACAAGACAAGGAATGAGATATGACGCTTTACTCACAATTAGCGGACAGACTAAGAGAACACATAAAACTCGGTTTTTTTAACAACGGAGACAAATTACCGTCCGTCCGCCAGCTTGCAAACGAGCACGGCGTAAGTATCTCGACCGTTCAGGAAGCCTATCGAATTCTCGAAATGGAGCAATTAGTTGAAGCTCGGCCTAAATCTGGCTACTTTGTTCCCCAAAAAAACCATGTCATCCGCATGCCAAAACTATCTCGCCCACCTCAACGCCCACTTGACGTATCCTTGTGGGAAGATGTTTTAAACATGCTTCTAAGTCGTGAAAAAGATGCATTTTGTCAGCTACAACATGCCATGCCAGCGATGCATTCCAATACGTTAAAACCCTTAATCAAGTCATTATATGAATTAAACAAACACCGTCCTTATGAAGGCATGACCTATGGTGACGTTCGTGGGGATTACAGCTTAAGGGAACAACTTACACGACTCACTGCGGCGTCTGGCTGTGTACTGCACCCTGACGAATTGGTCATTACATCAGGGTGTCAGGAAGCGCTGTCCGTTTGCTTAAAGGCTGTTACCAAAGGCGGAGATATCATTGCAGTTGAATCTCCTGGATTCTACGGTGCTATGCAGGCGATAAAAGCTGCCGACTTGAAAGCGCTTGAAATCCCTACCGATCCCAGTAATGGAATGAGCATAGAAGCATTGAAGCTGGCATTGGATCAATGGCCAATTAAAGCCATTCTGGTCACACCCACGGTCAACAACCCTATGGGATATGTGATGCCAGAAGAAAAGAAAAAAGCGCTGTATCAGCTCGCACAAGCCTACGATATACCGATTATAGAGGATGATATATATGGCGATATGGTCTATGAATTTCCTCGTCCAAAATCAATCAAATCTTATGATGAAGACGATCGAGTGCTGCTTTGTTCCTCTTTCTCCAAATCGTTGGCCCCTGGTTTCCGAGTCGGATGGATAGCACCAGGACGTTACCGAGATAAAGTCACACATATAAAGTACGTCAACAGCTCAATGTGCCCGACACTGCCTCAGATCGCTATCGCTAACTTCATAAGACAAGGCGGTTACGATAAACATATTCGGGTCATGAGAAAACAATATAAAGACGCAAGAGATGAAACACTAAAAGAAATTAATACGTATTTTCCAAAAGGCACACTCATAAGCTTCCCTGCTGGCGGGTTTGTGTTGTGGGTAGAACTGCCTGAGCAATACGATGCCGTCAAATTATCAGAACAAGCGCAAACTAAAGGCGTTTCTATCGCTCCGGGTCAACTGTTTTCAGCAACAGGGAAATATCGTAACTGTCTACGCCTAAATTTTTGCGATAGAACCTCTGAAATCCGTTTGGAAGCGATAAAAATATTGGGCAACCTATTGGCACACATGCAAATTCAAGAAGAAAAAAAGCCAAGAAAGAGAATCCAATAAAGTGTTTTCATATAGGTAGATTAAGATACGGCTCAGAGCTACTTTTACTCAATATGTAATATTATGTAAAAATGTGGCGTTAATGTAACTGTTTAACTTTTGTTCTTTTCTGAACCATTCTATACTAATTCCAAAGTAACATGACCTTCGCACAAGCGAGGAGGAATTTGATATGAGTATCGGCGGAATTTCCGGCTCTAGCTACGTAAACTCTAGCGCAAGTCAATCCTTAGCGAGCACATCCCAAAGCTTAGCCAGTGGACAACGCATTAATAGTGCGTCTGACGATGCCGCTGGTTTGGCTATTGCTAATCGCCTCACAAGTCAAATAGACGGTAAAGGACAAGCGGTTGCAAACAGTGTTTCAGGCATTTCTGCGACTCAAATCGCTCAAAGCGGCCTCGAATCCGTTACCAACGACCTGAATTCTCTGCGAGAGTTGGCGGTGCAGGCAGGAAATGGCATTTACTCTGATTCAGATCGTCAGGCATTACAAAGTGAAGCAGATAACCTGATTGCCAACATACAAGACACCATTGATCAAACCTCATTTGCAGGTCAAGATTTGCTATCAGAAGATGGTTCACTTGATTTTCAAGTAGGTGCCGATTCAGGGTCTTCTCTTAGCGTTACTACCAGTGATCTTGCCAATACGCTATCGGGAACAGGGTTGCTTTCTTTAGATATTACGGATCAAAGCTCTTTAGACACGGCTATAACTGCCATTGACGACAGCATCAGCAGTGTATCAGAACTGCAAGCCGATTATGGAGCCACAGAGAACGCATTTACGAGTCGTGTGGATTCACTTCTAGAAGCTCAAGAAAACGAATCAGCGGCACGCTCTAGAATTCAAGATGCGGATTTTGCGGCAGTCATTAGTGAACAAATATCTGCAAGCATTAGGGAGCAGTCTTCTGTATCCGTTCAGGCGCAAGCTAATGCGGACGCAAACCGGAGCTTAAGTTTGCTTCTCGGAGCATAGCCAAAAACATCAAGTCTAATGCTTCGTAACGCAATTAGCATGGTAGATTACTTTAAAACAGCGCTTATTTAGGCGCTGTTTTTTTATGCTCTTTTCGCTATATTGGGCTAACCATTCTCTACTCTAGACAGACACCCACCTTCGTACGTTTAATTACAACATTGCATTTGTCACTAGGCCAACGTCGCCTTAATACCCTTTGTATTTCTACTAGAGTTTAACCCAGAGCGCCTTTGCAGCTTAGAGCTAGGATCAGTAGACCTAAGACTAAAGTATCAATTCGAAAACCTGAACTAGGTGCTAATTTAAAACATCAGGTTATTCGAGAATGATAAAAATCTCGAAACTATGAGTTCTCACATAAAAATAATAAAAGGAGTACAAACGTGTCTGATCACACTAAAAATCAAGAAAGCTATTGGCAAGCCAATGTTCGACTGATAACGGGATGTCTCATTATTTGGGCGCTCGTTTCCTACGGTGGAGGTATGATTTTCCGGCCTCTTCTATCTGGAATCTCCGTTGGTGGTACTGATTTGGGATTTTGGTTCGCGCAACAAGGATCGATTCTAACTTTTATTCTAATTACCTTTTTCTACGCTTGGAAAATGAACAGGCTGGATCAAGAATTTGGTCTAGACGAGGAGTAATAGAATGAGTCAATTCACAATAAATCTCATATTTGTAGGCGCGTCGTTCGCATTGTATTTCGGCATCGCTATCTGGGCTCGCGCTGGGTCAACGAAAGAATTCTATGTAGCAGGAGGCGGTGTTCATCCCGTAATGAATGGTATGGCTACCGCAGCAGACTGGATGTCTGCTGCTTCATTCATATCCATGGCGGGGCTTATTGCAGCAGGCGGTTATGCCAACTCAACCTTCCTTATGGGCTGGACAGGTGGATATGTTCTACTTGCTATGTTGTTAGCCCCCTATTTACGAAAATTCGGTAAATTTACGGTGCCCGATTTCATAGGCGACCGTTTTTACAGCCGAGCAGCGAGACTGGTGGCGGTAGCTTGTTTGATTACCGCATCCGTCACATACGTCATCGGGCAGATGACTGGCGCAGGCGTTGCCTTTTCCCGATTCCTAGAAGTGGGTAAAGATACAGGGCTTATCATCGCTGCAATTGTGGTTTTCTTCTACGCGGTTTTAGGTGGCATGAAAGGAATCACCTATACGCAGGTTGCACAGTATTGTGTTTTGATCGTTGCTTATACCATTCCAGCTGTCTTTATCTCTCTTCAGCTCACGGATACATTTCTTCCCGCGTTAGGCTTGTTCTCCAACCACGTTGAATCGGGTATGCCATTACTGCAAAAGCTTGACGAGGTTGTTCGAGAGCTCGGTTTTAAAGACTATACGGCAGACGTAGACAACAAATTGAATATGGTGTTGTTCACCCTATCTTTAATGATAGGTACAGCAGGTCTACCACACGTAATCATTCGCTTCTTCACCGTACCTAAAGTAGCAGATGCACGTTGGTCAGCGGGTTGGGCATTAGTATTTATCGCACTATTGTATTTAACCGCTCCCGCTGTTGCATCAATGGCTCGACTGAACTTAATGACGACTATTTATCCAGAAGGCCCATCAGAACAGGCAATTCGCTACGATGAACGCCCTGACTGGATTCAGACTTGGGAAACCACAGGGCTCATCAAATACGAAGATAAAAACAGTGATGGACGAATACAATTCTATAACGATACGCCCACCTTCAAAACTCAAGCAGAAGAACGTGGTTGGGATGGAAACGAGTTGACGGTCAATAGGGACATTTTGGTGTTGGCAAATCCCGAGATTGCAAATTTACCGAGCTGGGTTGTCGGTTTGATTGCAGCAGGAGGATTAGCAGCAGCACTTTCAACGGCAGCAGGATTGTTGCTCGCCATTTCGTCTGCCGTTAGTCATGACGTAATCAAAGGATCAATAAAACCCGATATATCAGAAAAAGGAGAGCTCTTAGCGGCGCGAATTTCAATGTTTGTCGCAATTGTCGTTGCTACCTTCTTAGGTATGAATCCACCGGGATTCGCGGCGCAAGTTGTTGCTCTTGCCTTTGGTATCGCGGCAGCTTCGATCTTCCCTGCGCTGATGATGGGGATTTTCTCCAAACGTATCAACAGCACAGGTGCCGTTGCTGGTATGTTAGCCGGGATTTTATCGACTCTAGTTTATATCTTTACGTACCTTGGATGGTTCTTTATTCCAGATACCAATACGTTGGCCAACACACCTGAAAACTGGTTGTTTGGCATATCGCCTCTCTCATTCGGCGCAATCGGTGCCGTCATCAACTTCGCAACCGCATTTGCTGTGTCATCTGTGACCGAAGAAGTACCCAGTGATATTCAAGACCTTGTAGAAAGTGTTCGCTACCCTAAAGGAGCCGGAGGAGCGGTTGATCATTAACGTTAGCGACGATAAATCGTAGCGATATAGGTTTTCTCTAATATAGTGTTTGCACTAAGGAACGAGCTTCACGCTACAACTAAAGAAAAAACACAGGCTTCCTAATTACGTTCAATAAAAGGGTGTCATTGGGAAGCCTGATTACTGTCATATCATTAACAATCTCTTAACACCTATCGGTAATAAGAAAAATAAAAAGGATCAGGAAACATATGTTTTGGGAATTTGTTGCTACTGTCTCTGCAGGCCTCGCTGGCGCAGGGGTTGCCCTAGCTCTACGTAAACTTACTTTTAGTAAAGCGCCAAAATGGCTTATACCAAGCTTTGCAGGAATCGCTATGCTTGCTTTTCAAATTCAGAGTGAATATTCCTGGTACGAGCATCAGTCAAGCCGACTTCCTGAGGGCGTTGTTGTATTGAAAAAAGTCGAAGAAAAAGCACCATGGAGACCATGGAGCTATTTATATCCTCAAACCCTCAGATTCATGGCAGCCGATGTCCAAAGGGCGGCCAAAAATAAAATCAACCCTGACCTAATCCTCGTCGACCTTTATTTTTTTGAAAGACGCCAACTCGCGAAAAGAGTACCGCAAGTCATCAACTGTCATTTGAACCAGAGGGCAAATTTCACAAACTTACTCGATATCCCAAAATCTGGTGAGCGCCCACAATCAGACGAGTGGAAAACACTCAACAATAACGACCCTATTAAAGTCGCACTGTGTCACTCTTAGACACGAGCTGCCTGTAAACAGGCTCTAAGGAAAGGCATAGACTCAAACGTTATTTGGTTTTTAGGTAAGTTCCTGATATAACGAGTCAACTTAGAGCTGAGTATAACGAAATGAAAATTACTGAAGCCGAACGCGACTCTTTTTATAAAGTTTTATTTTCTCGACGTGACGTACGAAGAGAGTTTTTGCCTACACCTATTTCTGATGACGTATTGAACAGAATTCTGCTGGCTGCTCACCATGCTCCCAGTGTGGGGTTTATGCAACCTTGGGATTTCATTGTCGTCTCATCTGAAGAAACAAAAAAGTCCATTAAACAAGGTTTTCAAGAAGCCAATCAACAATCTGCTGAAATGTTTGAAAGCGACCGAAAAGAAAAGTATCAAACTCTAAAGCTTGAAGGTATTGAAGAAGCCCCTATTGGCATTTGCTTAACCTGTGATAGATCCAGAACAGGAGATGTCGTGTTAGGGCGAACGATCAAACCAGAAATGGATTTATACAGCGCTGTATGTGCAGCGCAAAACTTATGGCTTGCCGCTCGCTCAGAAAATATCGGTGTTGGTTGGGTAAGCATTTTGCATGACAAGGTGTTACGAAAAAGCCTTAACATTCCTAATAATCTTGAAATTATTGGGTATTTTTGCCTTGGGTATGTTGAAACCTTTCAAGAAACACCGGATTTAGAGCGGCACGGCTGGCAAAGTAGAAGAGAGGTAAACAACTTTATTCATTTTGAAAAATGGCAAAAATAGTTTAGTTTTTTTCATGTATGGCGCGAATTTATATCGTTTGTTTCTTGTGCAGTTCACTCATAAAATAGAACTCATCTTAGAACAGCCCATAGAGACGCCGACATGAAAACGAACACAGCAGCAGACTTAATCAAAAACATCGAAACTAGTTACCTGACTCAAAGTGAAATTGACCTAGCAATTGCACGAGCTCAACGCGCTGAATTTATCGTTAAAATGGTGGGCGCTTCTGTTACTTGGTTGAAATCAAAATTAGCATTTAAATCTAGCGTAAAAGTCGCTAGTCAACAACCTGCCTAGTTCATTTCAATGTAATACAAAAAAAGGAGCCTACGGCTCCTTTTTTCATGGCTTCTAACACCACCTTAATGTTGGTGACCACCTTCACCGTGAGCATGTCCGTGCTCGATCTCTTCTTCTGTCGCATCGCGAACTTCTACAATTTCAACGTCAAAGTTTAGTACTTTACCTGCTAATGGGTGGTTACCATCTAACATAACACCATCTTCTTCAATCGCAATAACCGTTACAGGCTGCTGGCCACCAGGGGTCTGAGCCATAAATTGCATACCCACTTCAATGTCATCAACACCTTCGAAATTTTCACGAGGAACAAGCTGAATAAGCTCCTGATGAATCGGACCGTAGCCTTCTTCCGCTTGCACTTCTACTTTAAGGCTGTCACCGGTAACCTTACCCTGTAATGCATTATCCAATCCTTCGATAATATTTTGCGCACCACTAATAAAAAGCAGTGGATCTTGTCCTACAGATGAATCAATAGTTTCACCCGTTTCATCGGTAAGTGTGTAGTGCATGCTGACAACTTTATTCGGTGCGATTTGCATTCTATTCTCCAGAATTTTTTAAAAGTAGGAATTCATCGTTCATTCAAACATGTAAAAGAAGCTTTTTTAACTCGAACCTTCAATCATTATGCTTGAGAATCTAACGTTCCCATTTGGGCTATGGTAACTAAGCAACATAACGATGACTACCCAAATATGGCTTATCTTTGCGTAAATCTAGACAAATTTAATGTATATGATCTCCCTAGCCAACTTATACCTTGAGTATGATCAAAGTAATCATCGCCCGTCACAAAATGAACAAACAAATCAAGATCACCACGATTTAGCATAAGCCAAGGAATAATCACACCATATACAGACGGCAAAAACGAAAGCTGACAGCTCCATTTCGGATGAGGGCCGACTTGTTTTTCATGAAATTTACCTACCGTGATATCAAAACACTCTTTAGCCTTATCAGCTAACTCTCGTGCGTCTTTCAGACCACTTAAATCGTCGTAATATATGTGAGCATGGTATGCTAGAATCTCTTTATTTTGAAAAGTCATAATTATTATTCTTAATCTATATTGTTCATTTAGTGCGGCTTTTCGCTACTTTTGTCTTACATATGAAACATTAACATTATGCTAAAGTAACAAGTTAATAAAAAACTTAAGCAAGGCAGTTTAAGAATGACAGCTTTTTGGATTGTTCTAGCAGTTCTTTACATTCTGGGGCTTTTTTGGATCGCGCTTTGGGGAGACAAAGAAGGCCCGATTGCCAAAAAGCTCACTCGCCACCCTGCTGTTTATAGCCTTTCTCTTGCAATTTACTGCACTGCCTGGACATTTTATGGAGCAATAGGTGAGGCGACACGTTCAGGCTGGTCTTATTTGCCCATTTTGTTAGGACCCATTCTACTTTACCTTTTCGCCTTTCCTTTTATTAGGAAAATGATCTATGTAAGCCACAAACAAAATATAACATCCATTGCCGATTTCATCTCATCCCGATACGGTAAGCGACCATTAACGGCGCCATTGGTTATTTTGATTGCGGTACTCTCCATTATTCCCTATATCGCATTGCAACTTAAAGCCATTGGTTCGAATTTCGCTCTGTTTGTACGTCAGGATGACAGTTCGTCTACTTTGGTCGTCTTTATTGCCACCTTAATGGTTGGCGTCTTTGCCATGCTATTTGGCACAAGAAAGGTCGAAGTAAGAGAATATCGATCGGGGATGATGTTGGCTATTGCGGCAGAATCTCTATTTAAGCTTATTGCAATTCTAGCCGTTGGGCTTGTTGCAATATACAGTGCGCATCATGCAGAGTTTGACGATGTATATTTAAACTTTAATTTTAGTGCTTGGCATTCTGACCAGTGGTTAACTTTTCCGTTCATAATGCAAACGCTCATGGCTGCAGCCGCCATTATATGTTTGCCGCGACAATTTCACGTTTCTGTGGTCGATCACGAAAGCAACAAACAGTCCTCGATGGCGCGATGGCTTTTCCCACTCTATTTGCTTTTATTCGCAATCATCATTCCTCCTATTGCGCTGGCGGGCCAAAGTCTATTTGGCCCCCAAGTAAACGCAGATACCTATGTTATTCAATTTGCGCTGAACTCCGATAATATTTTGCTTCAAATGCTTATATTCTTGGGCGGCATGTCTGCTACAACAGCCATGATTATTATTGCAACGTTCGCACTGAGCATCATGATTTCGAATGATGTTATTCTCCCCTTGATGCTCGCGAGCGGCAGCTCACATCAAATGCGCCCGATAGATCGGCGACGCATTCTCGTTATTCGCCGTTTCGTTATGGTTGGCATCTTAGGACTTTCATTCCTGTTTTATAAAGGGCACGCAAACAATGAATCTTTAACAGGGACAGGGCTATTGGCCTTTTCTCTCGTATTCCAATTAGTACCTTCAGTTGTTGGCGGTCTGTATTGGAAAAAAGGACACGCATATGGCGTTTACGCTGGCCTTATTGTCGGCTTTCTATGTTGGGTGTTATGGATGCTGCTTCCAGTATCAAGTGAGTTAGATTCTTCACTGATTAAACATCGCACCCAATCAGAGCAAATTAGTTGGGGAGCGTTAATCAGTTTATTAGCCAATACAGCGGCTTATATTATTGGCTCATTACTCGCCACTGAACGCCTGGCTGATCGAATACAAGCAACAGCGTTTGTTACACCAAGATCTAAAATGGAGCACCGCTTTTTCAAACCAAAAAGTAAGGCTGTGAACGCGGACTTATTTGTGCTGCTTGAAACGTTTCTTGGGAAAGGGAAAACGGAAGAAGTTCTAAAAATGTACGAAACAAACTATACAGAAGCTCTCCCATTACATTCTACACCAAGCCGGATTTTCATCGATTATTGTGAACGTGTTCTAGGAGGTGTTTTAGGAGGATCATCAGCCAGAACATTGATCAACTCTCTTCTTGTTGATAAGCAAATTAACGTCGAAGAAATGGTGACTTATCTCGACGAAACCACTCAGGCAATTCAATTTAGTCAGAATTTATTGTTTACGGCTTTGGACAGCCTCGACCACGGCATTAGCGTCGTCGATAAAAATCAACGAATGGTTGCTTGGAACAAAACCTATCAATCCATATATGAATACCCTGACGGCCTTCTCAAAATAGGTTTACCAGTTGAAGATCTCATCCGCCGAAATGCTCAAAATGGAGAGTGTGGTGTAGGCGAAATCGAGATTCAAGTTAATAAGCGTTTAAAGCATTTAAAACAAGGCACAGCGCATCGTTTTCTACGGCGCCGCGCCAATGGCCGTGTTATAGAAATGGTTGGCAATCCGCTTCCTGACGGTGGCTTCGTGACTTCTTTTACAGATGTCACGGTGCATATAGAAAGTCAACAAGCACTTGAAGAAGCAAATATAGATTTAACAAAGCACATTGAAGATCGGACACAGCAAGTTCAAAGCATCAACAAAGAACTGCATCAAGAGAACCAACGTCGCTCTAAAGCCGAAGCAGAACTAAGAAAAGCGAAAGCAGAAGCAGAGCAGGCTAACATATCCAAAACGGAATTTTTGGCACTGGCGAGTCACGATATTCTTCAACCCTTGAATGCTGCGAAACTCTACATGAGCGCCCTTCAGTCGTTTTCGCTACCCGCTGACGCAGATAAAGTGTCTCAGCAACTTTCAAATGCGCTTGAATCAACCGAAACACTCATTGCAACACTATTAGAAATTGCAAGATTTGATCAGGGCGCCGTCAAACCGAACCTTGATACCTTCTGTCTTCTTGATATTTTAACTCCTATAATTTCTGAGTTCGACGTAATCGCCAAAGACAAAAAAATACAACTCAAACATCGAATACAGAATGCCAATGTATGTACAGACCCTGTCTACCTTCGACGAATAGTGCAGAATTTGGTGTCCAATGCCATAAAATACACGCCAAATGGAAAAGTCCTTATTAGTGCCCGCATCCGAAAAGATCATGTCAGTATTCAGGTTTGGGATACGGGTTTGGGTATTCCTAAATCACAGCAAGATAAAATATTTAATGACTTCTATCGTTGGGACAACAACAACGAAAGCGGAATTGGATTGGGGCTAGGTTTAGTCAAGCGTATGCAACAGATGTTAGGCCTCACCATTGAAGTAAGATCCATTCCCCACCGCGGAAGTTGCTTTACTGTCCATGTACCAACAGCTGCGATGACTGATAGACAGCTTTTATCCAGCAGCCAGTTGAATTCGAGCATCCCGTCTCTACTCGAAAACTGTCGCATTTGGTGTATCGATGACGATGAAAAGAACCTCGAAGCGATGAACACCTTGCTCAGTCGATGGAATTGCTCATGCTTTTGTTTTAGTTCATCGGATTCTGCACTGAATACGTCGAATACAAAAGCACCTGAGCTGCTTCTTGTTGACTATCAGTTAGGCGAACACACAAATGGATTAGACGTCATTCAACAACTAAGAGAGACGTGGTCGATAGACCTTCCTGCGGTACTCATAACAGCAGTTCGATCTTCTGAAATAGAGAAAAAATGCGATCTAGAGGGAGTGATCTACATGGCAAAACCCGCCAAGCCGGCTAAATTACGCTCACTAATTCATCAGATCTATTCGCGTAAAAAAGCGAGTTAATGAACTTTATAAAAGACATTAACTCGCTTTTATCTCATAGAGATCTCAGATTAGATTTGATAGAACATAATTAAAATTAGCTCAGCCCACAGCCCGACAAAATAATAGAGCAGACAGTGTCACCGACTTTTTCAATGTCTTCTTCGCTGTAACACTCTTTACCGGAAAGTGCGCAAATTTGAGCTTCAAAATCCGCATAGTGCTGTGTGGTCGCCCAAATCATGAAGATTAAACTTTCTGCATCGAGAGATTTCATCTTACCTGCTTGCATCCAGCTTTCAAGAAGCGTTACGCGAGATTGCAACCAAGGACGTAATTCTTCTTTTAAATACTCGCCAATATGATTAGCCCCTTGAATCACTTCCATTGCGAAAATTTTAGAAGAACGACTGTTTTCAAAACTTTGCTTTAACTTAGTCCGAATAAACGAATCCAACACATCGGCTGGATTATCATCTACTGTTGCTTTATCAAATACATCATTCCAGTTCGAGATAGTTTGATTCAGCACCTGTCGATAAAGATTTTCTTTTGATTGAAAATAATACACGACATTAGGCTTAGGTATCCCGGCACGCTCTGCTATATGCTGCAAACTGGCTCCGTTAAATCCCTTTAAACCAAATTCGATTTCTGCTGCATCCAAAATACGAGTGTAAATTTCCTCACGGTTGGCCTGCCTTTTACTTATCAATTCTCTTCTTCCTCTAAATCCTATGGAACGAATTCAGTTACAACGTAACATGTTGACTCGCACTCATGCTTAATCTTCCAGTAGCACCTTCAACTCTGAAGCACTCGTAAGCTTTCCTTCATCTTCAATATTTGGAAAAACCGCAAGCGTAATATTATCCTGCTCCAAACTTGGTAACCAGGTCGTTCTAAACTCTTCTAGCGACACCGCGATGGGCTCGCAATCGTCCCATTCATCAACCGCCCACTGCGCGGCAAATTCGGCATCAGGCCAAACCATGACACAATCGCCGTCGTCGGTTTCTACCATTACATAGCCTTCTTCATTACTAAGGCTCCATACTTCTTTGCTGTCTTTTACCGCTGTAACAAAGTAGGTAAGACGCTCTTCATCCGGAGCAACAAGTAATGCGACACGTTGGTCAGTAGACAGATCTTTTGTCATCACAGAATTTCCTATTAGAATTGATTAATTTCTTCTTCGGTCAACATACGATACTGACCCTCTTCCAAACCATCGAGATTGACATCTGAAATCGACTCGCGGTGCAACTTTTCAACTTTATTTCCAACGGAAGCAAGCATGCGTTTTACTTGATGATACTTCCCTTCTTTGATGCTAAGCAGAATTTCTTTATCAGACAGCTTAACGACTTTAGCGGGAGAAGTTGGGTGTTCTTCGCCGTTTAACATAACACCACTTTCTAACGCACGGCATTCGCTTTCTTCAATAACGTCTGCACATTCAACTCGATAGGTTTTAAAACAATCGTGTTTAGGTGAAGTTATCCGGTGAAGCCATTGCCCGTCTGTCGTCAAAAATATAAGCCCTGTTGTGTCTTTATCTAATCGTCCCACAATCTTAAGATTTTTACGTTCTTCTGGATCAATCAAATCAATAACAACAGGGGATTCGGAATCTTCCAAGGCGCTGACGTAATTTGCCGGTTTGTATAAGGCAAAGTATTTCTCTTTACGCCACTGAATCGTTTCTCCATGTGATTCAACATTACACTCTTCTGTAACAGGAGTGTTTGGTTTTGTGACCACTTCCCCATTAACACGAATTTTACCTTTCGCAATAAAACGTTTGGCATCTTTGCGCGACCAACTCGTGGTATGCGCTAGAAAATAATCTAATCTCAAGTAGCTTCTCTCTGTTAAAACGTTGTCTAAATAGTATTTCTAAGTTTGGGAAGAGGCCATCGGCCATCTAGGTGTGTACAGCGATCACAGGCGTTAACATACGACTTACACCAAAAGGTCATTCGTTGGCTCAATCTCTTTATAAAAAATGCTGCTGTCTTGTAAGGAACCGCTGGCATTTCTTGTATAGTTTGGAATTTGACCAACTTCTAGCCAACCCATTTTTTTATATAGATTAAAAGCGGGCTCATCACTTCGGGTATCAAGAACTAACAACTGTTTTTGGTAGGATGCGGCCACTTTTTCAACCGCCATCATCAGTTTTGTGCCAATGCCTTGTCCACGAAAATCTGAATGCACCATTAGCTTTTCAATATCAGCGCGATGAATCGAATTTGCTTTCGGCGAGAAGTTTAACAATACAGCACCAACGACTCGATCATTCAGCCTAGCAAGCGCTATCTGGCAAGCATTCTGTTGCAGATCATCATTGACAGAAAGCCAATAGGCTTTCGCTTCATCTTCACTCAATGGCGAGAGAAAACCGATGGAGGAACTCGAATCGACGCCGTCGATCAGCAAAACGACTAGATCATCAAGGTATGGAGACAGGTTATCAACTTTTATAAGTTCCAAACGAACTTTCCTATTTAGATAATAATCTGCTTATGATAACCGAGCGAGGAACGTTAGTGAATGAATAAGCGCGTTTTCACGAGCGGAAGATACAAAGAAGCGAATTGAGTGTAATTTCGAATCCGCTTGGTGTTGTTTAGTACGCCTTGGTACAACCATAGCGCACAAAATAGAGCGAGACTACACGCCAGGGTTATAGCGCCCAGGCTTATGGTTAACCGCCAGAATAATATTAAGAGAAATTGCCCCCATAATAGAAACGATCACCAATTCCCAATCAACAATAAATATAGACGCAATAACAATACAGGTGTCGACTACCATTTGAAATTTACCAATCGACCAACCGTGCTTATCTGCCATGTATTTTGCAAGTATATTGATGCCGCCCAGACTCGCATTGTGTCTGAAGAGCATCAAAAATCCAGCCCCAATTAAAAAGCCACCCACAAACGCTGCATACACCGAATTAATGCTCTCCAATGTCACAAAATGAGAAGTCCATTCAGAAAACACAGACACCATAAAAACAGAGAGGAAGGTTTTAAGAGTAAACTCTAAGCCCAAAGTGCGGTATGCCAAATAATAGAAAGGTAAATTGATCACAAAAAAGGCTTGTCCAAACGTAAAAGACGTAGCGTATTGTGTCAAAAACGCCAATCCAGCCGTTCCTCCAGTGAGCAAGCCCGCTTGGGTAAATAAGTTAATACCCAACGCAATAATCACGCTTCCCACAAACAATGCCTGAGCATCTTCAAAATAGGTATGGCTTGTGCGCTTTGCAATAGTTGCAGTGTCTGCCGATGCCATTGTTAATCACCCTGTAGAAATATCAAAAATTAATGTACTGGGAATTTTAATAAAGGATATCAACGGGAGCTATGTCTTAGGCACAATCGGTTTTCTGGAAAAACCATCAACTGTCTAATTTTTTGTACACCTAAAGCAACCGTTCTTTAACAATGGCGATAACGACTAAACCACCACACTTTTCCTAACACTCTACGAGGAGAAACCCACCCAATTCGCTCGGATGTTAGACTAGACACATTCGTTCCCTCTAGCCAAAGCTGTCCATCCGGTGCCACTTTGGCTACACGCTTAACAATGAAACCATACACCTCGTGGTCCACAGCAACAATGTGACCTACTTGAACGTGACGAAACAACCTAGACGTAAGAACAAAGCTCCCATCTGAAATATCGGGAGACATACTGCCTCCCTCCACTCGAAACAGCCTGAACATCGGCTATGAACCTTTTAGATCCGGAAAAACGCTCTCAAGAGCAGGCGGGTACGGGACCGTTGCCCGATAAGTCGGCACCTCTTTAGTTTGCCAAAACATTTCGGCAAATAAGTTAACTTTCTCGACCAAATCCACTCCTTCAGATTGTTGGATCGACTGCTTACATTTTGATGCTTGCATCATAATACTGTGAACAAGTTCAGACGCATCGGGGAATTTAGCAAATTGAGGTGCCTTAAAATAATCCCCCCAAATGATGCGAACTTCTTCTTTTACGGCGCGGCAAGCCACCTCCTTTTCACTGACTAAACGCGCGAGTTGGGCATAGTCTTGTAATGATGGCGCTTCTTTTTTATCGATTTCGGCGATCAAATCCATCATACGAACACAAGTCATGGCGGCAACAATGGCAGCATTTGGATCATAAATTTTACAAGGAATATCGCAATGCGCCTTAACTCGGTCAAAAGGTTTCAACTTATCAACCATATTCAAAATTGAATGCATCATGGCTATTTCCCCTTATTTTGCTTATGAGTGTCGATTAATTTCGCTACGAATACGCCTGCAACAAACAAAACTATCAAAATAGACAAGTAGAATATTCCATGAATAATACTGCTACTCCAGTGTTGATGATCATGCCCAGGATGAGCAAACACAGCCGTAGAAATAAACCATGTAAACACTAAAAACCACTTTGTACTTCTAAACATTCTAGAATCTCCTAATGAATGACTTGTGTTGACACACTGCTAATTGAAATTTTTTCAACATTTTTCTTGGAAAGCTGCATCGAAAGCTCGTTACGATGACTTTGGCTAAATAGATCCCACTCAAAGCGGACATGGTTTAGCGTTCGATGGATTAAATCGGTTTGCTCGCGATTAATAGAAGGTCGTATAACAATGGTATTTAGGAAGTTAAGAGCACTTTCATAATGGCCATTTGCGGTAAGAAGATCGCCCATTGCGGCGTAAGATTCAGCAAGATTTAAATAACTCACAATGTTTGCGGCCACGGCAGATTCTGCATCGACATCGAATCGCTGATCAAACTCTTGCTGAGCCGTCAGCAACGCACTCAAATTTAAATCGACGGATTCAAGATAAGCTTGATTTGAGAAGGCGATATTGGCTTTTCTTGTCAATTTTTCCCAATGCTGCATAGCGACTCTCCAATAATATGTATTGAGAATCATTATTATCTAGTTTTTTAAATAAATCCAGAAAAATAAGAATAAATCTCATTTAGATTTATTCCACTAGTAGATCAGCATAAACCATTCTATGATCGGAGCTGGTCATACAATCGTTTAAAAGTGACACCTGACGTTTATCGGGCCAAACTACTTCCTGCTTAATCAATGACAGAGACGCAGAAGGTAGAACATAATCAACACATAACTTCCAAGAAGCCGTGTGAAATGCCTCATGAGTAAGTCGACCACTCCATCCAGAACGTCTAGGACGCTCGCTTGAGCCTATTTTAGGATGGTTTAATAAGCTACGAATGGCACCTTTGTGAGAATCACCTTCAGACGGGCTTGCATTCAAATCGCCAAGTAGGACAAAGTGAGAATCAGTTAGTCCACCAGCATTGCCTAAATCGTCGACAATCGAAGAAGAACCATCCAAATAGTAACGCCAAAAATTAATTTCATCTTGATTACGACAGAAGTTGCGACGCTCTGCCCCATCAAAAACAGGAGGAGTTGGGTGAGAGCATAGGAAGCGAACACTCACTCCTTCAACATTGACACAAACGTCCCAATGAGATTTTGAAGAAAGCGGGAACAGCGCAAGTTCTTCATTCGAATAGTAATTGCTTCCGTCAGACATTTTTGGCAGGTGAGCGTCAGGAAAATCTTTCCAAAGAAAGTTTTTAAAAGTACGAGAGCGATGAAAATCGATGGGGTAGCGGGACAATAACATCATCCCATACTGCCCAGGATAGGCTCCAAAACCCCAAGCATCCGACGCTGCGCCACCTATAATTCCATCTCGATCTAAATCGAAGCCAGATGCAACGCCTGTATTTACAGCTTCAAAATACACGTAACGAAAGGCACTTTTTTCGGTACCTGACAGCAAGGCTGCAAGTTTTTCTTTAAGCGAACTATTAGGCGAATAATCGACTTCGTTTAAAAGAAGCACATCGGGAGCGTAGGATTCTACGATCCGTTGCACTGCGGCAATTTGCTCGTCCCCTCCTCGATCTAACGCTGATTCTAACTCTCCGGAAAATGATCGACTAAAGGCCACATTAAAAGTAGCAACCCTCAAGGCTACCACTCAATTCCCTCTTGCGCTTTAACTCCTGACGCGAAGGCATGGCGTTCATTCGCAATTTTACTGTGCGTATCGACCGAATCTAGCAATGCTCGGGGCGCAGTTCGTCCCGTCATCATAACATTTTGATGCTCTGGTCGATTTTCGAGGGCACTCAATAGATCTTCGACTTGTAGGTAGCCATATTTGTACATATAAGTCACTTCATCAAGAAGTACAAAATCCACTTCTGGGTCTGCCAACAGTTCTTTTGCTAACGCCCAAGCACTTTCAGCCGCTTCCTGTTCTAATTCTGGATTGCGCGTTTCCCATGTAAAACCATGTCCCATCACGTGAAAGGCGACATCTGGCAACTTTCCAAAGAACTTCTGCTCTCCCGTTTCTGTTCTTCCTTTAATGAATTGAACAACCGCACACTTTTGGCCATGTCCTAACGCCCGGGCCATGGTTCCAAATGCGCTTGAGCTTTTCCCTTTACCATTACCCGTCAATAAAATGCTTACACCGCGTTCCTGCGTCGCTTTTGCTATACGCTCATCCACTACGGCTTTTTTCTTTAATAACTTAGCTTCCTGAATTGCATTTTTCTCGTCGTTAGTTTTACTCTGCGTCATGTTTACTTCTCTTTTTGTATAGTAGCCAGCTCGGGTAATATAAACCTTTGTGTATTGCGAATAGCCTCAGTATAAAGATCAATGCGGCACCGTAAACAGAATTAAATTCATGGAAAGGTATGTTTTTTTCCAGAGCAACCACCAGCAAGGCACCCAAAAATGCAGGTGTTGCGTAAAATTCTTTCCCCAATACAAGTGGAGGCCTGTGACTTAATAAATCTCGGATCATTCCTCCAGCTACACCCGTAATAACTCCCATCACAATTGCAATGATAGAAGAAAAGCCATAATTCAAGACTTTCTCTGCAGCAACGACCGTAAACAATGCCAGACCAAAAGAGTCCGCATACTCGAAAAGTTGTTGTCTATTTTCAATGACCCGAACAGCTGAAAAAGCAAATACAGACGAGAGAAATGCCACCCATACATAGGAAACATCATCAACCCAATACACAGCATCCACTGATAAAATCACATCGCGAATCGTCCCTCCTCCTAACGAGGTCACCATTCCCAATAACACAACACTGAACAAATCCATGTCTCGCTTTCCTGACGAGATCACTCCCGTTATGGCAAATGCGGCGATCCCGAACATGCCAAGCCAATATAACAGCATTACAACCTCTTAAAACCGCAATGATTTTTAATGTATAAAACGATCTCTAACTACTAATGTTTTATAGGTGACGACGGTCGCTTTTATTCAACCCAGTCTCCAGCACCCAATCGATCTAGAGATATGTATCGATTTGCCGACTCTCCATGAATCGATAACTCAGTAATACTCGAATACCCAATATTAATTCTGTGGCACTCACTAATTGGCCATTCACAGAGCACACTAACAATGACTTTAATCACACCAGAGTGCGCAAACAACACAACGTCATTTTCTCCCGCTTTACTAAGTATTTTTTGAACTTTTGGCATAATCCGTAGCCTGAGATCTTCAAGTGACTCTCCGTTATACGGCGCCGAAAATTGCAGATCTTTTCCCCACGCTTCGATTTCATCTTGCGAGATGCTAGACCAGTTTTGCCCTTCCCAATCGCCGAAATCTAACTCAACCAGTTCGTCGATTGGTTCTGAATGAGAGTAAACATTTAAGGCCAACTTTGCCGCTCGTGACAATGGGCTATGAAAGGACTGAATATTGTTAATTTTGCGATTTTTTAGCCACTTACGAACACAAGCTGCATCTTCTTGCCATGTCGATACAATCGGAACATCAAGTTTGCCATAACAAAACCCACTTTCTACGTCGGGCTTTGGGTGACGTATTAAAAATAATTTCATCGTTGATTCAATAACGCCTTTAATTTTCTCGCTCTGGGGGCATGGTAACGTTGAAGCTCATTTGACTTAAATAAAAGTATCTAAGCAGTAAACCCTAACAACGAAAACAGTACGAGGATTTCAGCAACTTGCTCTGTGGCTCCTAACGTATCGCCGTTAAACCCTTGAATTCTCTTTGATAGATATAGTCGGGCAACTATAAAAAACAGCCCAAGCGTGATGAGTGAAAAAAGTAATGGAAGCAAGCCTAAAAATAGGAAGCACACAACTAAAGAACTCAAAGATATAAACCAATCTCGCAATGAAAGCTCAGCTATCATGGAGGCAGATTTACTTTGGTTAGAAGAGACATAGGAAAGGCTGCTCATTATTAGTAAAGGTAAAACGCGTGCCAATACATGAACCGATACCCAACCTCCTAATATTGAAGCGACGCCACCTTCCCACTCATTTACACTAATCCACTGGTTTAGCAACCACCACTTTATCGCGACTGAAAAAACAATCACAATTGCGGCGTAACTGCCAATTCGAGAATCTTTCATAATCGAAAGGCGTTGCTCTGAGCTCCATCCGCCTACAAGCCCATCAGCAGAATCCATCAAGCCGTCTTCATGAAATGCTCCGGTTATTAAAACCGCAGAAAGCATCATCATCAGAGCTTGAAATTCATCACTCCAACTAAAAAAAAGCAGTGGCCAAGCACTTAGAAAAGCAACAAATGCGCCGACCCAAGGTAAAAAGCATACGGGATGAGCGATACCGTTTTGCTCTTCCCAATCCACCTTTACAGGCACGCGAGTGTAGGTTGATATGCTTCGTAGAATACCCGTTAGATACGGGCGCAGTTTATTGACCATCACTTACTCCTGCATCGGCAAAACTTGCCATACGCGCGATAAACACCGTTGCACTTTTTATTATAGGATAGGCTAAAATTGCACCGGAGCCTTCACCAAGACGCAAATCCAATGAGAGAACAGGTCGAGCGTTAAGATACGTCAGTACCGTTTGATGGGCCGTTTCGTTAGATTGATGTGCAAATATTGCATACTCAGAGATATTACTTTGAACCTTCCAAGCATATGCATAGGCTGCGGTGCATATGAACCCGTCAACAACAAAAGCGACACCTCGCTTAGCAGACTGCAACATCGCGCCCGCCATGGCAATGATCTCAAATCCACCACATTGTTCACCTACATCCTGAATGCTCCAGTCCTTCAACGATCTCCCCAGTGTTGATTCTGCGCGCTTCAATGATGACTGAATGACGTTTGCCTTGTGAGAAATACCATCCGCATTAAGCCCCGTGCCCGGCCCTGCAGTTTCTGCTCCTGACATTCCTGTCAACGCACTGATCATGCAAGATGCAACACACGTATTACCAATCCCCATTTCCCCAAACATAAGAAGCTCAACACCAGAGTCAACCGCGACATTTGCTTGATCAATGCCTACCTCCATTGCTTGCTCTAATTGCTGGTTCGTCATTGCAGCACGCAGCATGAAATCTTCTGATCCATAGGCGACTTTGGCGTTTATCAATAAAGGATGAGGCGGAATGTCTGCTTTAACGCCAACATCAACCACTTTTAACGGGACACCATGTTGCTCACAAAAAACACTGACGGCTGCCCCACCCGCAAGAAAATTCGCCACCATTTGAGGTGTCACTTCTTGAGGAAAGGCGCTGATTCCTTGATCGACCACACCATGATCAGCAGCAAACACGATCATTTGGGAGTTTGAAACCGATGGGGTTACCGTTCGCTGAATTCTAGACAACTGAGAGGCTATATTTTCAAGCACACCCAATGAACCTGGAGGTTTGGTTTTGGTGTCAATTTTCTGTTGAATATCGGGATCTAAACAAGAACTTACAGGGGGAAAAGAAAATTGATCAAATACAGACATGATATCTCTCACTGAACATCAAATTTAAGCGAGTTTAAACATAAAGAAAAGGAAGCGTGAAAGTCGCCTCCTTTTTAGTAACCGTTCTACTCGATGAATTATGCTTTATTTGTACGTTGGCGCACGGCTTCATACAAACAAACGCCGGTCGCTACCGACACATTTAGGCTCGACACCACACCCGCCATTGGCAGTTTTACGAGATAATCGCACTGTTCACGCGTAAGGCGGCGCATGCCATCGCCTTCCGCACCCATCACGATGGCTGTCGGAATCGTCAGATCATGATCGTACAACATATCCGTTGCTTCACCTGCCGTACCAAAGATCCAGACACCTTGATCTTGCAATTTTTTCATGGTTCTCGCTAAATTCGTAACTGCGAAAACAGGCATACTCTCAGCCGCTCCGCAGGCAACTTTACTAACTGTTGCATTTAACGGCGCCGATTTATCTTTTGGCATAACGACAGCATGCGCACCCGCGGCATCAGCGCTTCGTAAACAAGCACCTAAATTATGAGGATCCGTTATGCTGTCCAAAATAATAATAAGCGGTGTCTCTTCTAAAGACCCAATGTGCTTGTGCAGATCGGCTTCATCTTTTGCTTTCGTCATTGTTGCCTGAGCAACCACACCCTGATGAACAACGCGGTCTTTACTTGTCACAAACAACTGATCCAACACTTTACGAGGTACGACTTGAAAGCGCACTCCGCTTTTCTTACACAACTGCATAAGTCGCTGTGTTTTTTTATCTTCTCGCCCTTCTTGAAAACGAACTTCTTTCACTCTTTCTGGTTGTTGAGTGAGCGCGTTTTCTACTGCGTGAATGCCATATACCCATTCTAAATTCGACATATTGCCTATCTTTACTCTTAATGCTTAATCAATTTGCGCCATCTATTTATAGACGGCGCGTTCTACTAATCTACGGAGCGGCGCTTTGCGTTACTCTTTTTAGACTTACGAGGCTTTTTCTTTTTGACGTCGGATGATCCTTTTTTCGGCGCCGTTTTTTCAGCCTTGGCTTTTTTTATCGTATTGCCTTTGTTGGGTTCCGCATGGCTATGGGCTTTTTCAGCTTTTTTCGCCTTACTTTTTGGTTTACCTTTATTCAAACTGACTTTTTTTCGAGGGCTTTTTTTCTTCCCTTTTTTGCCTTCAGCTTGTTTTTCAGCATCTCTTTTAGAAGAACTCCAGCTGTTTTTCTCACTTCTATTGCCCGGTTTCTTTGTCGCTTCTTCGCCAAGGCTTTCAGGGCCGTCAGATTCCGCTTTTGCTCTACTTGGTTTTCGTCCACCTAATTCCATTGGGGGAAGTTGAGCTAACTGCATTTCCAACTCAGAAGATTCACTTTTTTCAGTGCGTTTCTTGGGCTTAGAAGAACGGTTTTGAACAAGGCCTAAATCAATTTTTCGTTGATCCAAGTTGACGCTTGTTACACTGACTTTTACTTTGTCTCCAAGCTTATAGGATTTACCGGTACGTTCACCGATTATTGCTTGGTGCTCCGGATCGTGGATAAAGTAGTCATTACCTAACCCAGATATATGAATCAAGCCTTCAACAAAGAGTCCACCCAATTCGACAAATAGACCAAACGGTGTCACGGCGGCAACAATACCATCAAACTCTTCGCCAAGGTGCTGCTCAACATACTGACATTTTAACCAAGCTTCGACGTCTCGAGTCGCTTCATCTGCTCGCCTTTCTGTTGTCGAACACGAATCGCCTAAACCATCCATATCCGCATGATCGTAACCGTAAATTTTATTTGCCTTTAGTTTGTCCGCTCCCGGTACTTTGTAGACTTGGCGTACTTTAGGAGCTCCCTCACCCCGAATTAGATATCGAATCGCTCGGTGGACAAGCAAATCTGGGTAACGGCGAATAGGCGATGTAAAATGCGTGTAGGCTTCATAATGCAACCCAAAATGCCCTAAGTTATCCGCTTGATATACCGCCTGTGACATTGAGCGAAGCATCATAACCTGAATACTTCTTGAGTCCGCACGTTCGCGAACAATGTCACCGAGTTTTGCATAATCCGTCGGCGTCGGTTTAAGCCCGCCTTCTAACTCCAAACCGAGTACTGACAAATATGTGCGTAGAGCCAGCAGCTTCTCTTCTTTAGGACCTTCATGTACACGGAACAATGCAGGTAAATCTGCTTTTAACAGCAGTTCAGCGGCCGCGACGTTGGCACACAACATACATTCTTCGATTAGCTTATGTGCATCATTTCGTTCGATCGGGACAATTTCGTCAATTTTAGAATTTTCGTCGAACACCATACGTGTTTCGACTGTATCAAAGTCCATCGCACCTCGAACTTCACGCGCTTCTCGCAGTACTTTATACAAACCATGAAGATCATCAATGTGAGAGATAATTGACGAATATCGATCACGGAGTTCCATGCCTTGATCATCAAGATCCGCATCGATCATTTTTGCGACTTTAGAATAAGTCAATCGTGCATGGGAACGAATAAGGCCTTCGTAAAATTTGAAACCACGCATTTTTCCGCGAGAGGTCAAGGAGATCTCAGCGACCATGGCTAAACGATCAACGTCAGGATTCAACGAGCACAAGCCGTTTGACAATGCCTCGGGCAGCATAGGAACAACTCGCCCAGGGAAGTAGACTGAATTACCTCGTACGATGGCTTCTTCGTCAAGCGCGGTGCCTTTTTTGACATAATGCGAAACATCCGCAATCGCAACGAATAACTTCCATCCACCGGGCGTTTTTTCACAGTAAACAGCGTCATCAAAATCACGAGCATCTTCACCATCGATCGTTACAAATGGCGTTTCACGCAAATCTACACGATTGACTTTATCTTCTTCTGCAACTTCTGTTGCAATGTGCTTTGCTTGGTTCTCAACGGCTTTTGGCCAATCACTTGGAATGTCGTATCGGTGTATTGCAACATCGATCTCCATACCGGGAGCCATGAAGTCTCCCAAAACTTTTTTCACCAACCCTTTAGCGGCTGAGTTTCGCCCACCGTATTCTAAAAACTCCACCAAAACATACTGGCCATGCTTGGGTGTTAAGCCCGAGAATTGTTCGATCAGAATATCCTGTGTAATCCTTGGGTTTTCGGGTGTAACAAATGCAGTAGCGCTTTCTTCATAATAGCGGCCAACAATTTGAGCGTGTTTGCGTTCTTTAACTTCAACAACAACACCGTCCAAACGCCCTTTCACAGTTCGCCCAGAAAGGCGACCCACAACGATGTCACCGTCCATTACTGACTGCATTTGTCGCGCAGAAAGGAAAATATCGTCGTCATTCTCTCTTATTAAAAAACCATGGCCTTCTTTTGTACCTTGAACACGCCCTTCAATAAGATCTGAAGATTCAATCAGGCTGTATTCATTGTCAACGTTGCTTTGCAGTTGATGATCACGACTCATTGCAATTAAACGGCGGCGTAACGCTTCAATTCCATCATCACTCGTCAAATTAAAATCATGACATAAACTAGGATGGGTCGCTGGATGTCCCAATTTAGCAATATGTTCGAGAATGAACTCTCTACTGGGGATAGGGTTGTCGTATTTAGACGCCTCACGATCCGAGAAAGGATCATTCACTTTATTATTACTCAAATTATTATTGTCCTTCTAGGAGACTCTTTTCTTGGAAAAGAAAACGGCTCAAACGCACAAAAAAGAGCACAGGCCGTTAACTTATTTATGGGGAGTAGTATAGTGTATTCACTTCTAATAAGCTTCACGCAACCCCCTTTACTCTTCATATTTAAACACGCGGTTGTTAAAACTGCGTGTAATTCCACAACATGACGTACTGTTTATCTGTATTTTTTCATTTGTGGTCAACAAACCTAGCCATACTAAAAATTAGTTTGGTCCGTTTTATGACATAAAACGGACCAATATTAAGAACTCATCTAAAAAGCTGATAGGTTTGTGCTCAATCTTGATTAGCGATGTCTTGATAATTGCATCGCAGCCATGATTTTGGTGGAAATTTCTTCCACAGATAAATGCGTGGTATTTAAAAACGAAATGCGTTCTTGACGGTAAATCGCCTCGACTTCATCAATCTCATAACGACACTGTCGATGTGATGCGTATTTTGAAGCAGCCATGCGACCCGAACGAATTTCGTGCAAACGCTGAGGGTTGATAGTAAGACCGTAGAGTTTGGTTTTATGAGGACGTAATATTTTGGGCAAACCAACGGATTTAAAGTCATCTTCATTCAATGGATAGTTCGCAGCCTTAACACCATACTGCATTGCCATATACAAACTGGTCGGGGTTTTTCCTGAACGAGATACACCGAGTAATATGACATCGGCTTCTTCAAAATTTTTAATAGATACCCCGTCATCATTGGCTAACGCATAGTTAATTGCATCTATACGCGTATCATAAACGCCTGCTTTCATTCCGTGCGCTTTCTGTGCCGTCGGTCGCGCCGGAACACCCAAGGCCTTCTCAATTGGGGAAAGTAAATCCCCAAATAAATTATAACAATGTGTATCACAACGCTGAACAACCTCGCTTATTTCAGGATCAGAAATAGTGTAGAAAACTAACGCAGCCTTACCTTCTTCAACCTCTTCATTCACCTGATGAACGAATCCATTCGCTTGGTCAATCGTTGCTAAAAAAGGCACACTCTCGGCCTCTATATCCACATCAAAGAACGACAACATCGCTGACCCGAACACCTCAGCAGTGATCGCTGTACCATCTGAAACAAAATACACTTTCATCCGTTTATTACCCTTTTTGTTGTTATGTAACGACATTAAAAATTCCGATTGAAATAAAACAACATCGAATAATCGATTTCATTCAATGACTTAGCTCTACATACAATGTCACAGGACGGACAGGAAAGCTCAAGTACGAAAGCCTAATTTAAGGTTTCACAGCTTCCCTAGATTTGACAACCCTTGAATTTCAATTTTGCTGTATGAAATGATTTTCAGCTGTCGCTTCTTCTAATAAAAATTATGAAAACGTTTGGAGACTAATGTGAGTCAATTTATAAAGTGGTTTAGCGATTTACGTCTGGAGGACGTGGGTGAAGTCGGTGGTAAAAACGCTTCGCTCGGAGAAATGATCTCAAACCTATCAGACCTTGGAATTCAAGTTCCTAACGGTTTTGCAACTACTGCTTATGCATATCAGACGTTCTTGGAAGAAAGCGGACTAAACGACAAAATTCATGCACTTTTGGATACTCTTGACGTAGACGACGTTAACGCCTTGAGCCTTGCCGGAGAGACAATTAGAACATGGGTCGAGGAAGCGCCTTTCTCCGCCGAATTTAATCGCGAAATTGAAAACGCGTTCAAAGTACTCAGTGACGGGCAAGGCGATGCAGCCTCTTTTGCGGTTCGATCTTCAGCCACAGCTGAGGATTTACCTGACGCGTCGTTCGCAGGGCAACAAGAGACGTACCTCAATGTCGAAGGCTTAGATAAGATTAAAGCCTCTATAAAAAGCGTCTTTGCGTCTTTGTACAATGATCGCGCTATTTCGTACCGAGTACATCAAGGGTTTGAACATAAAGGAGTCGCATTGTCAGCAGGGATCCAAAAAATGGTACGCAGTGACATCGGCGCATCAGGAGTTCTGTTTACACTCGACACGGAATCTGGCTTTGATGAAGTGGTCTTCATTACCGCTGCATATGGGCTAGGTGAAATGGTCGTACAAGGTACTGTAAATCCTGATGAATACTATGTTCACAAGTCAACGTTAGAAAATAAACGTCCTGCGGTTGTTAGAAAGACACTTGGAAGCAAAGCTCAAAAAATGGAATACGCAGAGCCAGACAGTGATGACTTCGTCAAAATTGTGCCGGTTAAGCTACAAGATCAAAACCAGTTCGCGCTAACGAATGAAGAAGTTGAATCCTTAGCTCATCAGGCAATGATCATTGAAAAACATTACCAGCGCCCAATGGACATAGAATGGGCGAAAGACGGCATTGATGGAAAACTGTACATTGTTCAAGCTCGTCCAGAAACGGTCCGCTCTCAAACCAGTGCTCAAAGCATGGAGTGCTACAACTTAAAAGAATCTGCCCCGGTTGTCGTAACAGGTCGAGCGATCGGCCATAAAATTGGCTCTGGCGAAGTAAAAGTTTTATCTTCAATCACTGAAATGGACCGTATCCAAGACGGCGATGTTTTAGTGACCGATATTACAGATCCAGATTGGGAACCCATCATGAAACGTGCATCAGCGATTGTCACTAATCGTGGCGGTCGAACATGTCACGCAGCGATTATTGCTCGTGAGTTGGGCATTCCTGCGGTGGTTGGCTGTGGTGACGCGACAAAAGTTCTAAAAGATGGTCAAAGCGTCACTGTATCATGCGCTCAGGGTGATATGGGGTTCGTATACCAAGGCCGTTTAGAGTTTGATGTTGTAACGTCCGAAGTCGGCAATATGCCAGATGCGCCAGTCAAAGTCATGATGAACGTAGGGAACCCTAATCGTGCGTTTGACTTCGCTATGCTGCCTAACGAAGGCGTCGGCCTAGCGCGCTTAGAGTTCATTATCAATAGAATGATCGGCATTCATCCTAAAGCCTTAATTAACTACGCTGAGATGGATGCGGGCATTCAAGAGGAAATCGATCATAGAATCGCAGGCTATAAGAGTCCTGTCGAATTCTATGTAGACAAACTTGTCGAAGGCATTGCGACACTCGCGTGCTCATTTTCAAATAAGCCTGTCATTGTCAGACTGTCAGATTTTAAATCAAACGAATACCACAATTTAATCGGCGGTCCATTGTTTGAGCCTCATGAAGAAAACCCAATGTTAGGTTTTCGAGGAGCAGCACGCTATATAGACGATTCTTTCCGCGACTGTTTCGCCCTAGAGTGTGAAGCCGTAAAACGTGTCAGAGACGAAATGGGCTTAACCAATGTCCAAATCATGATACCGTTTGTACGTACCCTAGAAGAAGCCAAACAAGTCACAGATCTGTTAACAGAACACGGTTTATCTAGCGGTGAAAACGCTTTAAAAATAATCATGATGTGTGAGTTGCCTTCAAACGCACTACTTGCTGATGAGTTCTTAGACTATTTCGATGGATTCTCTATTGGCTCGAACGATCTTACTCAACTCACACTGGGCTTAGATCGCGACTCTGGACTTATCGCAGACAAGTTTGACGAGCGAAACCCTGCCGTTAAAAAATTATTAAAAATGGCAATCGAAGCCTGCCGTGCAAAAGGAAAATACGTCGGTATTTGCGGTCAAGGCCCATCAGACCACGCAGACTTTGCAGAATGGTTAGTAGAACAGGGAATAGAAAGCGTTTCATTGAATCCAGATACTGTGATTGAAACTTGGCTACATCTTAGCGAAACACAAACAAACACAGCAAAAAAGCAAGACATCGTCTAATCTAAAGTCATAGATAAAGACACAACTGTACATAAAAAAAACCTCACAAGATTGTGAGGTTTTTTTTATGTCATCATTTTCTTTCATAATAATAAAAACATCCATAGAATCGTTTATTAACTATTTTGAAGCGTAAAATTTTTTAAAATCAATTGTGGAGCAAAAAATGAAGAAAGCGTCCGTGCTGATTGTTGCGTTAGCCTCTGGATCACTGTTGATGACAGGCTGTGCAACAAGCCCAGATTCAACCGCCAGTTTGGCCGATACTGCAAGCGAATCTCAAGCCATGATTCAGGTAAATGAGTTTAAGCAAGCATTAGACTTAGCTGAAAAGAAATTATCCAACGCTGAAGAAACAGAGCTCGACTGGTTCGCTCCCAAAAAAGTATATGCAGCAAAAGAAGCGCTAGAAGAAACCAAAGAACACTACAAAGAATTTCAGTTTGATCCAACCAAAGCAGACAACAGAAGTGGCCTGTTAACCTCTCAAACCTATATCGAAGCGGCATACGAATCTTTAGAAGAATTCAATACAGAACTAGAATCTGGAGAAGCGATCCGCCAACAAGCTAAAACATCTCTCGCAGACGCATTTGATTACCGAGCTCAACTAAAAGCAATAGACTCAGCAAAGTACTTCCCCAAAACAACCAATGAACTGGAGTTGGATCTTAAAGAACTCGTTTCTTATGTTGCCGACGGCGATACCGACGATGCCATCGAAGAACAACCCGACTTGGTGAAGAAACAGCAAGCGCTGGAAGTCCAAACAGTGACTAAGATTTATCTAACAGAAGCTCAAGCTCGTTTTGACTCTCTCAAAAGCAGCCGTATTTCACGCTATGCACCAAAAAGTTTTGAGCAAGCTAATGCCACGTTAACTGATGCAAAAGCATTTATTGCCACCAGCCCACGAGAAACTGACAAGATAAAACAAAAAGCAGATGCTGTGATATTCTATCTTGACCATTGTGAGCACATTTCCGCCACCGTTAAACAACTCGATGCAATGTCACTTTCGGACTTTGAAGGGTATATATTAAGCTACGAAAAGCTGCTCTTTGATATATCGCAAGCGATTGATGCAAAAGACTACAGAGATCATCCGATACGTGCGCAAGGTGAAGCCATCGTGTCTTTTATCAAAGCTCAGCACCACATCAAGAGCGATCTTGAAAAGACAATTATGGATCTTGAGAGAGAACTAAGCCAAGTGAAAGGAAGCAACAATAATACAGACGCGAACGAAGCTGCGAGCACTAATACTGATCAGATTTAATTCAGAGTATTCGCAAATTCCAAGATCGTGAGTAGAAAGAACAATAGTCAAAAATAACGATTATCGATAGTTCCTTAGTAGTATTAAGCCATGGTTAAAATTGAGTAGTCATTCAAAAAAAAGTACAGATCAATGATAATTGTGTCAATTAAATTACAAATCTCATTGATATCCTTACATTTTTTGTGCTTTTTAATAGTGAATACCATTTCAAATCTTATTAAGTATTGCTAATATACGCCGTTAATACGGTAGTAATATTTAAAGTAGATTTAAGTAATAAGTATTGAACTCAAGGAGGTTTAGACTTGCGTACTAATAACATTGATAGAATTTTACTCCCATTAAGATTGATTTGAGGCATATATGAAACTATCGAAACAGTTATCACTAATCGTAGCCATTGTTGCTGCAGGTTTTATCGTTTTATGTGTGTTCGCTTTGAATACACTAAAAACCAACCTAGTCAACGGTTACCAAAACGAAATCAAATCAGTATTAACCTATTCTAAAAATCAGGCTTTGATCTACATTGAGCAAGAAGAAAAAGGGTTAATCAGTCGCGAAGAAGCTGAAAAGCGCGTCATAGAATTATTGTCTGGCGTCAGACAAGGCGCTTCTTACATTTGGGCCAATGACCACAATTCTACTGCGCGTGTTCACGTAAAGTCGGAAAAAATAGGGACATTCCAGAGCTCTTATGCGAAAGACGTAGCGGCATTAAAATCAGCCAGCTCCCCGTTTGAGTTTGAGGTTAAACTTAACGAAAAGCCTGGGGTAGACCATAAAGTTTTAAAAATGAACGGTAAAACCTTTATTCCCAAGTGGAATTGGGTGATGGGAATCGGCGTCTACATGGACGACGTTGATCAGGCCTACTGGAACTTCGCAACAAAATTTATCATCATTGCACTCATCATCCTTGCTGCAATCACTGGTGTTTGTTTGTTCATGTTCCGCACCGTACTTAATAAACTTGGTGGTGAACTGAACTATGCCGTTGAGGTGACTCAATCTATCGCTAAAGGGGACTTAAGCAAGCACATTGAAGGCAACTTCAAAGAAGACAGCTTACTTGGTTCTATTTATGGCATGCAGACTTCGCTTAAGAGCATGGTTGAAGGCATTCAAAGCGGTGCGAATCAATTAAGTAAAGCAAGTAACGAGCTATCACATCAATTCGAAAGCATTACTCATGATTCAAAATCGTCTTCAGAAGCATCAATTTCTACGGCAGCAGCAATCACTCAAATGTCGAGCAGCATTAATGAAATTTCTCACAATTCTCGTTCCTCAGAAGAGAACTCAGAGAAATCATTTGAGCTGTGCTCTAACGGTGAAAGCTTAGTTCGCAAATCCAGTGAAATGATCAATGATATTTCAAACCAGATAACCAGCTCTATCGAAGATTTCAAAGGCTTAAAAGAGAAATCTAATGAGATTGGTAATATCGTTAATGTCATCAGTGAAATCGCGGAACAAACAAACTTGCTAGCATTGAACGCAGCGATTGAAGCAGCGCGTGCAGGCGAGCAAGGGCGAGGCTTTGCCGTTGTAGCTGATGAAGTTCGTACATTGGCATCTCGTACTGCAAACGCAACTCAAGAAATCACTGAAACGATACAAGAAATTCAATCTGAAACAGAGACTGTTGCTGGTGCACTGGAATCGATTCTACCTAAAGTAGAAAAAAGCGTTTCCAGCTCAAGTGAAGTAACAGAGATGCTGACGAACATCCAGCAAAGCTCTACTGATACGTTAGATATGATTCGCGGTGTTGCTAACTCTACCTCAGAGCAGAAACAAGCATCCGACGAGCTTTCTGAACACGTTGAACGCATTTCAGGTATGGTTCAAAACACAGCAGACTCTATCGTGAGCTGCCGAGAAACAGTATCGCACCTAGATGAGCTGTCTCAAGATTTGAATACCAGCGTTAGTTACTTCTCTGTGAAGTAAACACGCAGATAATATGCTGTAAATCGAGCACCCCTTACAGCAAACAGACGTTAAAAGCCGCGAGTACAGATTGTACTTTGCGGCTTTTTTATTTTGTGATCATATACTAAAACTGCAGTCTGTTAACGCTCGCTTGGAGGAATTTTCTTTATAGTTCGAGCGAACTCTTTTACCTCTTGCAAGGTGTACTTCATATAAACTCGGCGATTCGTTGCAGGTGAAAACTCTAAACTAACTCCGTCTCGTCTTGCGATTCTTGGTCGAATTGGTCGTGAAAAAAACCGCCTCCACAATTAGGACATACATTTTCTAAAACAGATTCAACACAAGATCGACAATATGTACATTCATATGAACAAATCATCGCATCAGTTACATCTGGTGATAAATCTTTGTCACAACACTCACAGTTCGCTCTTAGCTCTAACATAATACCCACCCATACTTTTATCTGAATTTACGGTTATAGGGTACAAGGTAAACCTAATAAGATTGAATGCGTCTGAATGGGGCCGATATAGACATAAAGTAGCTACGTATCGATGTCTAATAAGATATTTTAAAATTAACACTAGGAGGCAGGTATAATCGTAAAGCAAACAGTAAACCGCCGCTTTCCAATTCTAGGTGGTATACAACGATGCGCGAGTATAAGTGGACTAAACAATAAAATATCGCCTGCTTTCAAGTCATATGAAATATATTCTGGCGTCAAATTTAGATTGATTAATTCATTAGTAAGGTCTTCCTTACGTTCCTTCATAGAAATAGGAAAAGCCCCTGACTTACGTAGCTGATTTGTTCTTTCTTGATCCATCATTAAAGTGTTACAACCATGTTCTTCGACGGAGTTAAGATAGACAAAGAGCTTCAATGACCCCGTTACCCCTCCATCTAAATGCCAAGTGATACTCGGGTAGGAATGTGCTGCATCGTCTCCCACAACATCAAAGCTAGACCACATGATCTGATAGCCTTGCCCAAAATGAGCTTCTAGCATACGTGTCACGTCTTTGTTAAAAACGCTCACCTGACACTGTTCAATTACTTTAGCCTCAATATCACTTCTTTTCGCATCGCTTAGCTGTAAGTTTTCGACCATATCCATCAAAGAAATACACTCTTCGCGAGAAAGAGCGCCTTTGATATGTATAGAACAGTCCCTCTTTAAGGATTCAAGCTGCACTGCCAAGTCTAAACTACTCCATTTCTGATCCATACTAGCCCTTTACGTCATTGCAGAAACCTTTCAATTTGTAACACGCCAATCAAATCTATACATTTACTTTTTTCTCTACGATATAAACGATTAGCTCAGCAATTAAAAATTTAGAAGGATAGGTAAATTAACAGAATATCGAAAATGAACGAATACAGATGAATAGAAACAACCTTGGCCATTTATATTCATCTAGAGGTGCTTCGTATCAAACTATATACAGGAATAAATAAATGCTCAGTTACAGTTCTTTATCCATATGGCGCATCACCTTCTCTTCGCAACGTTCAATTTTTTCTTTTTGTAGCGCAACAAACTTCTCTTTTTGCTCTGCCGTAAGTACACTGAGCATAGCGTGCTGAGATTCCATCTTTTTAACCATTAAATGAGACTTTTTCTCGGCCATTTCAGCTGCTAATTTACTCGCTGCAGCTGTGTCAAAAGTATCCGCTAAAACCAGCTCTTGTGCTTTAGTGCGCGATGCCTCTCGAGCTTTCATTTCTTTGGGGAAGTTCTCTAAAAAGTACGCTTTCATTTCTGATCTTTTAGTACTTTTTAACACCTTAATTTCTTCTTTTTGCTCATCGGTCAAATCTAACTTTCTGAGCACTCCACGATCCATTCCAGCGCCACAAAAACCCTGCTCCATTTTAGACTCAAATTTTCGGCCGTGATCCTTGCCACCAAACGCGAACGCACTAGCGGTGCCCAATGTTAGTGGAAGTACGATTGCCGCAACAATTAGCTTTTTGGTATTTTTCATAATTCGATCCTTTGCGTTTAATCTGTTGTCTTGAAAGTAGAAGTCGCTGCATTACCAACGCTTGGATATAGAATAGAGATTGCTAGGTAAACTGACGTCTGGACAAAGTAAAGTAACGTAAAGGTATGACTTACATTATAATTTCTCAGTAAAATGAACTGAATCTAGCAATCTTTAACGGTACAACGAATGCAGCACATTCTTATTATTGACGATGACACAGAATTAACAGACTTACTCAAAGAACTATTAACCTTTGAGAGTTTTACAATCTCTGTGGCGCATGATGGTGAAGCCGGTCTAGATAAAATCAATGACAAGATCGACATCATATTGTTAGACGTCATGATGCCAAAGCTAAACGGCATCGATACCCTAAGACGCATTCGTGAAAAATCTGATATTCCAGTTTTGATGCTCACAGCGAAAGGCGATGAGATTGACCGAGTTGTTGGTCTCGAACTCGGTGCAGACGATTATTTACCCAAACCTTTTAGCGAGCGGGAGTTGCTTGCTCGTATCCGAGCTATTTTACGAAGATCTCCTATCTCAACGTCATCAAAAGTACAAAACAGTGACCCCGATAGTCTCCAATACTTTGATATAACCTTGTACCCAGGAAGAGTAGAAGCTTACTGTAACGACACACTTCTCGATCTAACCAGTACAGAATTTGAACTTCTTCTCCACTTTCTTCAAACCCCAGGTAAGATTCAAACAAAAGAAGCATTGAGTTTAGATGTTTTAGGAAAGCGCCTAGCGCCATTTGATCGCGCGATCGACATGCATGTCTCAAACTTACGAAAGAAACTGCCAGATTGGGAAAACGGTAAACCAAGAATCAAAACCCTACGTGGCCGCGGCTACTTGTTCGTTGAGGGCACCTAATGCATTTTCCATTATTCACTAGTTTGTATGGCCGAATTTTTTCTATTTTCTGGTTTACACTTTTCCTCGTATTAGTGGTCGTCTTATCCATTCCACACTTTGATCCTCGAAAGCAAACCGACTTACCACCAGAACGCTATCAAGAACTCCTTGAGATTCGAGACAAATTAGAAAGTACTTTTAAACAGGATCATGACATTGAAAATATCATTCCTGTATTAACGGACCCGAGACGTTTCAGGCAATTAGACAGCTGGCACAGTGAAAATCGGTCTGACGATAACAGAGGAGATAGAAAACAACGCTTTTTTCTCACAAGCAAGGATGGTCGCCTATTAGGCGCTGAGCGTAGGGATTTGCCCTACAAAGCGATACGCAACTTCGTTTCGTCAATTGATAACAGCAATCAGCCTATGATGCGACTCTATGGCAGGTTTATGCTTTCTGGTCCAGTACCGATTACACTAGCTGGAAACGAATACTTTCTCTATGTCGGCATGAAATTGAACGACCCTCCTCTCGGCTTTCTGATCGGCTTATTAGACAGTCCGTTCAGACTACTTCTCGCCACCATGTTGGTCAGTACCCCCTTGTTGCTCTGGTTAGCTTGGGCACTAAGTCAACCTGCACGTCGCTTAGAACACGCCGCTAAACGCGTAGCTAAAGGAACATTTGATATTGACCCTAAGCTAGAGAAAGGTCCATCAGAGTTTAAACAAGCAGGAGCAAGCTTCAACCACATGGTTGAAGCTATCAACCAAATGATATCAAGACAGCAACGTTTGCTTTCAGATATTTCCCATGAACTACGGTCTCCTCTTACCCGTCTCAGAATGGCCAATGCATTAGCAACGAGAAAACAAGGTGAAAGCCCTGAATTGACGCGGATTGACACTGAAGCACAACGATTAGAGATGATGATTTCTCAATTGCTGTCACTGTCTCGTATGCAAGTCGACAGCCACAATCAACGCGAGCATCAGCTGCTTTCTAGCCTATGGGAAGCCTTGTTAATAGACCTTAAATTTGAAGCAGAACAAACTGGCAAAGCGCTTACGTTTGACAAAGTGCCGGATCGCTCATTGGACTGCCACCCTCAACTCATTATCAGCGCGCTCGAAAACGTCGTTAGAAACGCCATTTACTATAGCAAAGACAAAGTTTACGTCTCTTTTTCTACTCAAGGTAATCAACTCATTATCCATGTCAACGACGATGGCGATGGTGTTCCCGCTGATGAACTTGAGTCGATTTTTCGCCCCTTCTATCGAGTCTCTACCGCTAGGGATAGAGACAGCGGAGGCACGGGACTCGGCCTTGCTATAACGGAAAGCGCTGTACGACAGCACAACGGAACAGTTGAAGCACATAAAAGCGCTCTTGGAGGCTTATCCGTGGAAATAGCATTACCATTGGTAATATAAATCGGAGGTAAGCGACTCGCTTATCTTTTTGAGTCGCTTATCCTTTTTATCCATTTCCAATTTTATTCGTTTCAAGAATTAGCAAGTGCAACCAGATTCTGACCTGTTAACGGATATCCAACCCACCCATCTTTAGGTTTTGCACCAAGAGAGCTCGGCCTGCACCGCTTCCGCGTACTGAATGCGACGCATATAAGTCTTCGAGATTTAGACCGTGGTTTACCCTGATCATGAATAATTGGCAAGCCTACCCTTCAGTACTTTTGATCTGATCATAGCTTTTTTATTACTCGCTTAACAAAAACTACATCTGCTTAAAAAGATGCGTGTTTGCGCGACTCACAGGCAAAGGCTTAGTAACGCCTCGCAGATGTACAAATAAGCGGCCAGCATCGTCTTTTAAGACCTTTTCGATCATTTTGACCTGTACTATGATGGAGCGATGAATTCGCCAAAATTCATCATTTTTGAGGCTTATTGCAAGTTGCTTTATGGAAGTTCTAATGAGGTATTCTTGATCTGCGACAACCGTTGTGTATTTATCTTCCGCTATAAAACAACGCACATCATAGACATCTATAACATGCAATTTATCGCCTTGGTGTGCGTTGATCCATCTTAGTCGTGAACCTGTCTCCGAAACACCATCAGATAAATGCAATAAGCGATTGAGACTCTGTTCGTCAATTTCATACGTTACTTGCTGGCTCTGCTTTTTCAGCCGTTCGATGCAAATCAACAGCCTATTTTCATCCAGTGGTTTTAGCAGGTAATCAATCGCTTCTTGTTCGAAGGCTTCAATCGCATGCTCGTCGTAAGCCGTAACGAACACTAGATGGCCTGTGTAACCTCGTTCACGCATTTTCTTCGCGGTCTCTAAGCCACTTAGTCCGGGCATTTTTATGTCCATGAAGATCGCAAAAGGGTCGACCTCTTCAGTTAGTTTCAGAGCTTCGACTCCTGAACCGGCGGTTACGACATTATCAATATCTAACCACAATTCAGACAACATTTTTTGAAGATGGAAACGCAAGAGCGGCTCGTCGTCGACAACCAAAACATTCATTTACTTGTTCCTCAAGGTATTGATTCTTCGATTAAATTAAACGATTGACTTAAGGGCCAACTCAAACATGCCTGACAGCCGCCTAGATCTCCATTGTTCTCATACCAGTTTTCCACAGTTAACCGAGCATCCTCCCCATACATCAGCTTTAGACGCTCTCGTATGTTTTTTAGAGCTATGCCATTTCCTTTCGATTGATTGTCTGTTTGCCAGTTTCCATCTATTGGATCTTTTCCCTGTAATCCAAGCCCTGTATCCCGCACAAAAATTTCGCAATAGTCATTGTTGAGCAGTAGTTTTACCGAAACATTACCACCCATTATTTTAGGCTCAAGCCCATGATGAACAGAATTTTCAACAATCGGTTGAATCAAAAATGGGGCGCAAGATACCTGCTTTAGATCCTCATCACAATCAATCTCAAATGTGAGGCGATCACCCATTCTGACGCTCTGAATAGAAAGGTACGCTCGCACTAACTCAATTTCTTCCGAAATAGAAATACTCTTATCGTGCGATTTCATGATTGATGCACGCAGCAAACCGGTTAAATCGTCTAACACTCGTTTAGCCGCTTCTTTATCAAGCTCAATGAGCACTTTTATGTTCGCAAGGGTATTGAATAAAAAATGGGGCTCTATTTGAGATTGCAGCAACCTTAAGTTTGCTTCTACTATTTCTTTTTCTTGAGTCACTGCTTTTATTTTCTGCTCCTGAAGCTCGCGATTTTTTCGAGTAAGGCGATTGGAGCTGAAAAAAACGTATGTTACTAATGCACTGAAAAGCACCTTAAGAAGTAATTCTGACAACGGAACGTCAAAGATCTTAGAAACGTCACCATAAATCTGATGAAATAAGTTCACTAGACCAATAGAGACGCCAATAAAGAAACCGAGTAATACCGCTAATGATGCACCCATATAGGGTTGAATGAAATATAGACACAAACGTACGGCAGTTAAACAAGCAGCACCAAACACCATGGATACCTGAAACGTAATCCAAAACTCACCACCACCGGACCACCAAACAAGCATAGAAATAACACAGCAAATCAAAAAGGTTTGTATCGAATCTCGAATGATTTCATTCCGAATTAATATATGATTAAAACGGTTTCGATTAGACATACAACCTCTCACCCGGCTTCAATTTAGTAACTCCTAAAGCAGCAAACCAAATAATCATTCCTATACCGAAAAATGCACCTAATTCACTCAATTTGGGGAAAACAGTAATCACACCAATTCCTCCTATAACCAAACCAAGTAACCACTGGGTGCGTCCTATATAAAACGCTTTCCTCAGTATAATGCTCATACTACCTACCCACAGTCCGCCGATAAGTTCGTTGCCTCCTCCAAGTGCCTCCATCATGAGGTTTGCTATCGCAAGCGTGCTCATTTTAATCGAGTTTTCAACGTCAGCCAGTGCAATGTATTCAAAGCTCGTAATTACAAACAGACCACTACATAATAAAAGCACACTCCAAACGATACCAAAGTGTCTTGTAATGGATGTGAGTACCTGGTTCGGACAATCCCGACATAAAGCGCTGTTCAAGAAAAGTAGTAACACGGAAAACACAATATATGTCATACCATAAAAAGACTGTAGCATATTTTTATGGTCTAAAATGATCCCAATTTGATCGACAGAAACTACACCTAAATCAAACGTTATCGGTAAGAGAAACATAATATAAAACACCATTCCCAAAAGAAAAATTCCGCTCTGAATTAGAGATAAGTAACCCGTCAGCCTTATTGTTACTCTACTATTAGCCTCCATCTTTTCCCTCCTTGCGTAGTTTTGTTCCTAAGTAATTCAGCTCCCACATTCCGTTTACTGAACTAAGAATCAGGCTGTATTTTGTATCACGCATATAACCAATAGAGACCGCTCTATTATTATTGAGAATCTCAAAATAAATCGTCTCTTGCTCTTCGTCTTCAGATATTTCTACGAGCAAGTATCCGTCCATCTCTCTTAATATGACCCGTTCCAATGCCAGATCTTCATCTGGGTTAAGGTGCTGATAGCGGCCGAGAGCATCACGCCAATTTCCAGACAATCGTTTTAACTTTGGAGCCTTCTGAGCGAAGACGACTCCACCGCGCTCTTTCAAAAGAATGTGGTCATCAAATTCGCGAACCTCAATGCGAAGTTGATCTAGATCTTCTTGACTAAACGGTAAAAAACCAAACGCGTTGTACTTCACGCCAAACGAGCCATCACTGAAATGCAATACTTCAAGTTTACCGAACTCTGATATAGCCTTCATACCGTCACCTGATCGCTCCAACCGAAACTCCCCGACATGTGGCATAAAGTAGCGCCCTTCAAGCTTATGCAAAGTCGCTTCATCAAATGAAGTAACTAATGCTTTGATTGAGTTCTCCTTCGTTTTAGAAATAAACGACTTGCCTGCTTTAAGCTCATATGCAAGTGCGAGAGCTTCACCACTGATGTTAACAACCGAATCATTGCCTTCTAGTGAGTTCGTCAATGCAATGCTTGCTACTCCAAGATCGAAGTTGATCATTAAGCTTGAGTGAAAGAAATACGTCGAGCCTCCGTGCCAAGCAAAACTCGGCATTCCTGATAAATTAGAAACAGGAGGAAAAAGCAACCACGCTAAACCAATTGGCAAATCACTGTCTAATGCTGAGTTGTCGGTTTGAACCTTGAACATCGCCTCAAATGATGATTCAGAAAGTAGCTGCTTGTTCTGCCCATTTTCATCTTGATATTGACCCTGGTTCAGAAGCACTTGAGCAAATGTGGCTAAATCACGCCCACTCATTGCAATATCCCCAGCAGCTACATCACGAATTTCAGGTAAATTTTGAGCATCAAGCGATTCGTACCCGTGTGCAAGTCTCGGATCCTGATTCCCTACAGAAGCATTTTTTAACTGTAACGGCGTAAAAATATTCTTCTCCAAGTAATCACCATATCCATCGCCAGAGATTCGTTCGATTACAAGCCCAAGTAAAGCAAACCCTGTGTTGGAATAGTTGAATGCGGTCTCTGGAGCAAAGCTGATATAGGTTTCGTTCAATATTGGAATCAAGTCATCAAGCGCCGCATAGCGTTTAAAGCCTATATCTATCTCTGAAGGTAATCCAGATTGATGACTTAATATACGTCGTATTGTGATGCTTTCTTGTCCATAAGGCGTATGAATATTGAATTCAGGAAGATAACGGTTGAGAGGAGCGTCCAAATCCACTTTGCCTTCGTCTACCATCTGCATTAACGCAATCGCGGTAAATACTTTGGTTATCGACCCAATCCGATACGGAGTATCAAGGTTTGCTTTTAAGCCCTGCCGTACATTCGCATAACCTTGACTGTCAGAAAACAGCACTGTGCTCTTATCAACTAATAACGTTGTGATCGACGCAATATCATTTTGTCGGCGCGCTTCCGACATCTTCCATTCTAGACTGTCTTTTATATAAACCCGAGCTGCTGCTTGATCCGAACTAAAATTTGGTTTTGAAGGTGCCATAGAACACCCAGATAAAATCAAAACCGTAATGTAAACTACAAACCATTTCATAGCCCTCCCTCCCTTTAAAACTCGTAAACAATACCGATAATGCCTGACCAGACGGAATCTCGTTCTACGATACTGCTGTCGCCCACACCGCTGCCTAGGTAATCCCAACTGACTGCGGTATAGCTGTGCCAACCAGAGTAGATTTTATAAACATACTCAAGGCCAAGGTTTGCTCCCAAACTACCGTCGGCATCATAACTTTTTATACCGTTTGAGGCTTCGGATGAAGAAACTCCGTAATAGTAATTTACTAGATCTTCAGACAAATAATTAACGCCGATGCTTGGTGTTAAATATCCGCCTGCAAACATCATTGGTTTACCCAAATCAAAACCAACTTCAAAACCCTTATGAGTATTGCTGATATCGGCATTCAAATAGGTTGTCAGTTCAAACATTGGCTCGTTTTTAATCCAAGCAACACCAACTTCTGTGGCATCATCTCGTTTAGTTAAGTTACTAAGTGTCAAATTACCGCCATCAACAGTTGAATTTCGTGTACCTAGGCTAAAAAACACGGCACTAAGGGGAGAAAGCTCGTAGGTGTAACCCAATCCATCCGCTGATAAACTAAATCCACCGTAACTGAGTTCCACCATTGGAAAGAACTCGGTCTCACTCTTTTCACCCTTCACATGGCTTTGCATTTGTAACACGCCTGCACCAAGTGTTGCTTCAAGTCCATTTTCGGCAAAGGCACTCCCACTTATTGTGATACACACCATGCTCATTACAAAATTACGGTTAGAAAACATCTGCATTGTTCATTTCCTCATTCAATTGAAATACGATTAGAAAAGGTGACTGTGACAGTTTGTTTTCAATGCAGCGACGCCAAGTGATAGACGGTGCGATAGAGGGATAAATGGGGATTTACGAACCTTTATGGTCGTCGACCTTTGAGAATAACGTACCATCCCCCAAGCTCAGTATTTAATCAAAACTGCATAACCTCTAAATTCAGACTTAGCCATTTTTTGATGTACGATTAGATCAATGCGCGAAAAAAACGTTTTCAGAAGTCATAAAAAAACCCAATAAGTGGTTTTACTTATTGGGTTTATAGTGTGACGAGCTAGTTCTTATACGACGAAGCGTTTCACTTGCTCATTAAGCTTATCTGAATTTAACAATGTCTCATTGACAGAAGAATTAACCTGTTTTGATACACCTAGCACATCTTTTGAAATTCCAGTCAGCAGTGTAAGGTTCTCATTGATTTCATCCGTGACCTTACTTTGTTGTTCTGTCGCACTGGCCGTTTGAGCGGTGTAGTCATAAATCCTATTCGCCGCATCTTTGACCTCGTGAATTGACTGCATCGCTTCTTCAGACAATACTTGGGAAGTATTTGCCACTTTCACACTTTTTGATATCACTTCAACAGCGTTGTGAACTCCTGATTTCAAATCATCGATCATCGATTGAATGTCACTCGTAGAGTCCTGAGTTTTGCTAGCAAGGTTACGTACTTCATCAGCAACGACAGCAAAGCCTCTACCTTGTTCGCCTGCACGAGCCGCTTCAATCGCTGCATTTAATGCTAATAAGTTCGTCTGCTCTGCAATACCTAAAATAACATCAAGTACTGACGTAATTCTCTCAGAATGCTCAGACAAACGGTCGATTACCCTTGAGGCATCTGACACTTGCTCGACTAATGTAGAGAGTTCTGAAACCGACTCGCCCAGTTTACTTGCACCTTCATCGGCCTGAGAAGTAAGCCCATTTACTTGCTCTACTGTTTCTGCGGCATTTTGAGCGACCTCTCGTGTTGCCCCACCCATTTCTTCAACCGCCGAAACAACCGACTCAAGAGAGTTACTCTGTTTCTCACTAAGTTTAGAAGATTCGACTGCAGAACGCTCAAGCACGCTCATCTCTTGTTGAATACCATGGCAACCATCACGTACGTCTCCAATTAGACTCCCTAACTTAGATACAAAATGGTCAAGCTCTCGACTAAGTTCTCCTGTTTCATCCCTCTTATTGCTGTTAATACGCTTCGTTAAATCGCCATCACCTTCACTGATATCTTTAACTCCTAACGTAACTCTTTTTATCGCGTTAGAAATATTTCGGGGCGCTAACCAAGCAAGTAACAGACTTACCGTGAGAACAACAACTGCCAATATACTAACACTCAATATAAACAGGTCTGCATGATCATTAATCTGATCTTGCTCCATCTTAGAATATTTTTTAATTAATTCTTCAGAACCATCATACAATTCACGTAAGTCAGAAAAGATTGTTTGGTTTTCACCAGAAAATAGAATCAGCGCTTCATAGCTTTTTCCACTGTTTGAAAGCTCCTGAACCTGTTTGGAACTGTCTCTCCATAGCTCATACGCCTCTTGGTAATTACGAAGATTAGTTTGAATTTCATTAATATCATGCGTCAAAAGCATAAACTGTTGCATTCGATCATAAGCTTGCTTCGCATTACTTTGTTCAGATTCAACGAAACTTTGCTTAGCGTTTTGATCCAAATGAGGAGAAAAGGCTAATGAAGAAAGAGCGAGACGAGACTGGTACAGATCTCTATCGGCATTCTGCACAAGAAAAGTACCTTCGGCGTGTTTTCCAAGATTATTTTGTAGATAGGATACAAGACTAAAAGTGGAAATAACCATTATTAAAAAAACAGCACTCAATCCACCGAAGATGAGCGTATATCGACCACGAATACTAGAAAAAATGGGCATAACAGTTCCTTTTATCTTTCATTAGATAATTGTATGGGGGCAACGCTTTTCAAGGCCTTGAAAATGATCAGGATAAAGGAATCTGCTGACAATCCTAAAACAATTCGGCAAAGGCTAATAATGATTCTTATTATCTTATTGCTTTATTATCTTATTGCTTTATAGACTTATTTAGATATAAATCTATACGAAGTTGATTCTATCTTTTTAATTGTTATTTAAGCAAGTATCGATTTATACGAAATTCCATTAATGTCGTATTCGACACTAATAAAGTAGACTCTGTATTCAATATAAAGCTTCTAATATAAAAATCTCTTTTATACCCCTACATTAAAGATGGTTATATTAATTAACCATATAAATCACGACAATAAGATAAATCCAAACATATAATTTTTGGGAATATAAAAAATATTTAGATATATATAACTCAACACGCTTAAAAGTAATTTCCTACTCAATTCACTTGTTTTTGGTATTAACGCTACATAAAATACTTAGCCTTAAATATATGATGAATAAGTTAATCAGCTTGTATTAATAAATTATTTCTCTTCTACAGACTCAGGGAACGTATTATCAAGCTAGAAGTAACTGTGAATTACATCAACTTTCTATTGGCTGAGCGTATCAATACTAAACTCATGCTCTCACGGAACATGCTGGAACTTATCTAGGTGACAGCGGTGTATTTGTGAAGATAGGATAAGATAGCCATAGTGTTACCGTTGGCTGAGCTTGTCGAAGCCATGGACTCTTCATAACCTCTTTGTAACCCCTTTCAAATTCCCTTCGACAGGCTCAGGGAGCAGAGTAGGCTATTCTTTTTTATTCTGGATTGTGCGTTCAGAAACGAGAAAAGCCCTGACCATTTCTGATCAGGGCTTTCTGTATTAGAAGCTTGACGACGACCTACTCTCACATGGGATCCCCCACACTAC
>NZ_SNXC01000009.1:423822-769205 GCF_004362145.1 Marinomonas balearica | reverse complement strand
TTGCATTTTCGATAATGACAACATTGAATCTTTATCAGATTCCGAAGCTTCGATAATTCTCATTTCACATAACATTTTATTAATAGGCATGCTCATTTATCCAGTCGGGTTATTTCACACTTCCACCTAACCCTTTGAATAAAAATAGCTTTTCAACCCTCCCGAAAAAGCGAGCATTGAAAACGAGCATGCGCATATGTATTTATAGGTATGGCACACTATTTCGACCACCCATTCACTATGCACCTGATATTAATACACTTTTAGTAGACGTAATAGTCAAAACGAGAAAGTGAATTTCACTCACATTATAAATACGTGCAAAAGTTTTGAAAAAATAAAATAAACAGTCTATTTAAGGTTTATAAGCCATTGCGTCAGTTGATGAAGGTCTGTTACTTCTTTAGTGGGCATTAATTCGCTCGGTGCGTGGTCGTTGTGATGATTTATCCAACATGTGTCGATTCCAGCGTTGTTTCCACCTTGAATGTCAGACGCGAGCGTGTCTCCAACCATGAGGGCTTTACGCTTGTCTTCACAACCGAGTAATGAAAGCGTGTGTTCAAATATGGATACGTGAGGTTTAGCAATTCCATATTGCTCTGAAATAACAATGTGTTCGAAATGAGGTAAAAAGCCTGTACGTTGCAATCGCTTTTGTTGTAGGCCAGTAAAGCCATTGGTAATGATGGCGAGCTTTACAGAGCGTTCAAGTAAGCTTTCTATCATTATTTTCGCACCGGGTAACGGTTTGCAAATGTCTGCCATCGATTCAAGGAATCCATCGTTAAGCATTTCGGCCGATACATTAAGCCTGTTCGCCCACGCTTCGAAACGGGTTACTTGAAGTGTTTTGGCGTCGATATCACCGTTTTGATATTGCACCCAAAGCGGTTTATTCACCCGTTGGTATTCTTTAAAGTCTTCTTCGCTGAATTCTACATTAAATTGTTTGAACTGATTTTGTAATCCTGCAAACGCATCGAAGTGAAATAAGGTTTCATCGGCATCAAAAATTATATAATCGTATTTACGAGGCATTGTGTTCTCTTCTTAGAGATAGTGTTCAGGATGAAAGTAAGGTGCCAGTGCGAGAGTGATTGCATCAATATAAATGCTTTCTCGTGTCGCCAGATGATTCGTTAACAAACCAATTGCACCACCCTTTTGTTTAATATTGGTTTGATTGAACACATCATCCATCACATGCCCTAACTCTTCCCCCGCTTGCAAGCGTTCGTAAATGCGTTTAGGTAATGGTAGATTCGCAGATCGCCCGACAGAATGACGACGCGCTTGCTGTTCGTTATGCTGTCCACGAATGGATATGTAAGCAAAGGTGGCTGGGCCTTCTGAAAACTTGTCCACCCCTCCTTCCATAGCGACATAGTAGTCGTAGCTGCGCTCTTTATCTGACTGCTCACAATACGCCGTTCGATTTTCAGCACCTAAACGAGTATCCAATTCGGTCATTGGCTGATCGGGTACATTTGACGGAGCGTTCATTCCTTCACTGTGAATAGAATAATCGGGGAAAGCGGTTGAAAACGCTTTATGTGCTGCCCCAATTTTTACGGGGTTGTTAGAACCCACTAAAATACGTAAAACGACGGACACATTATCTCCTTAGTGTAATCGCAAAACCAATGTGAGAGTGTTTGTCAGAATGTTATCAAACAAAAAAAGCCGATGCATGTAGTTGCATCGGCTTTTTTGTCTAATTCGTCAGAATTTACAGTATCTTCGTACTTTTACCGCTTAGCGGTATGGCGCACAATTACTGAGTTAATCAACTAATCCATTGATTATTGGCGTCTCACATGTGACATCGGCGTTCTGCCCGCGATGGCGCAGCAAGTGATCGATCAATGTCAGTGCTAACATTGCTTCTGCAATCGGCGTTGCACGGATACCAACACATGGATCATGGCGACCTTTTGTGATCACATCGATTTCATTACCATTACTGTCAATGCTCTTACCCGGAACAGTTATACTGCTAGTAGGCTTGAGCGCCATATGAACAACAATGTCTTGGCCAGAAGAAATTCCACCTAAAACGCCACCCGCGTGGTTACTTAAAAACCCATTGGCAGACATCTCATCACGGTGTTGGCTCCCCTTTTGTTCAATAACATCAAAGCCATCGCCAATTTCCACGCCTTTTACTGCGTTAATTCCCATCATCGCTTTTGCTATATCCGCGTCCAAACGATCAAATACTGGCGCGCCTAATCCGGGCATCACGTTTTTCGCTAATACGGTAATTTTAGCGCCGACTGAATCACCTTCACGACGTAGCTCCGTCATGTATTCTTCAAGTTGAGGGATCGCATCCGGATCAGGGCTAAAGAACGGATTCTCGTAAACTTGGCTTAAATCTTTCATTTCTAGCTTGATTGGGCCAAGTTGTGATAAAAAACCTTGAATTTCAATACCAAACCGCTGCTTAAGGTATTTTTTAGCGATTGCTCCAGCTGCAACCCGCATTGCTGTTTCACGGGCAGACGAGCGACCGCCACCGCGATAATCGCGAAAACCGTATTTTTGATTGTATGTATAATCCGCATGAGCCGGACGAAATGTATCTTTGATGTTTCCGTAATCGCGTGACCTTTGGTCGGTGTTTTCGATCAAAAGGCCGATTGGCGTGCCTGTCGTCTTACCTTCAAAAACGCCTGACAAAATTTTGACTTGATCGGGTTCACGTCTCTGTGTCGTGTAACGAGATGTGCCAGGCTTGCGTAAATCAAGATCTCGCTGAAGATCCTCTTCGCAAATTTCAACGCCCGGCGGACACCCATCAACAATGGCGCCAAGCGCTAAACCGTGACTCTCACCAAACGTAGTCACTTTAAATAATGTACCAAACGTATTGCCAGACATAGTGCTAAGTACTCTCTAAATAATCTTATAAAAAAATGTTTAATTGTTCTTTTGCTAATACAAATACGCCATTGCCGCCTTGTTCAAGCTCTACCCACATGAACTCAGTATCTGGGTAAGCGGCTTGTAATGCGGTTTCGCTGTTTCCTACTTCATACACGACTATACCGCCATCGTGCAGATAATTCGCAGCTTGACTCAAAAATTTTCGCGTAAAGTCCAGACCATCTTCGCCTGATGTCAGCGCGATCTGCGGCTCATTATGAAACTCAGCTGGAGCGCTGTTGTAGTCGTTAGCATCGACATATGGCGGATTACACACGATCAGGTCGTATTTTTTATCCGCTAATCCTTCGAACATGTCCGACTCTATAACGGTGACACGATCATCCAGATCATAATCGGACACATTCTCTGACGCGATGCGTAATGCCGCGGAACTAATGTCCGACAAATCCACTTGAGCGTCTTCAAATGTCAGTGCAGTTGCGATGCCGATACAACCGCTCCCTGTACACATATCCAGTATATGCAAAGGATAGTGACTTAACCAAGGTTGAAATTCGTTTTCGATGAGCGCCATGATGGGAGAGCGCGGAATCAGTGTTTCGCGACTGACTTTGAAATCCAATCCCATAAACCAAGCTTTACCTAATAAATAGGGCAAAGGCTCTCGTTTCGATATTCTTAGATGCACAAACGTTAAAATACGCTTTTTTTCGTCGACGGTTAAGCGTGCATCTAACATGTCTTTGTCGAAATCAAGCGGGAGGCGCAACGCCCCCATAACAAGATGAACAGCCTCATCCCACGGATTGTCTGTACCATGCCCATAGAAAAGTTCAGCGCCTTGAAAACGGCTGTAGGTCCAACGAATAAAATCTTTTATGGAATGAAGGTCTTTAATAGCAGACTGATGTCGACTCATGTTCTCTCTTTTGTATTGTGTGTATAACCGTTTTAAGCGGCGAGATTATAGCGTGTTTTGATTTCTGCGCCCATAGAGACTCATTTTTTATCCGTTTAATTTTTCGCTGCGCCCTTATTATCAAGCTCTATCATTGATTGCTCAAGTCCGCCTACTTTGCTTATAAGCTGCTCAATCAATAACATTTGTTGATGATTATGCTGAGATGACTGTTGTTGTCGCTCTAACTGTGAGGCCAATTTTTGATTGTCTTCTAGCAAGCTTTGAATTTTTGCGTCTTGTTTGGCTAAATCCACTTCGCGCTGTGCAACATTTAGGCTTTGCTCTTTTAGCTCAGCTTCTTGCTTTGAAATCAAACTTTGAAAGACGCGTGACTGAGACAGTTGATTGTCCAGTTGTGCGCTTGTTTGTGACAACTCTTGCTTTAATAGACGATTTTCAGTGTTCAGTTCAATATTTTCGCTTGAGAGCTTTTCAATTTCCTTTTCTTGCTCTGCAACAACATTAGAAAGCGAAAGGTATTGCCCAGAAAGAGACCCTTCTTTTAATGAAAAGTGTTCTTCAATATCGGCTGTTTTCTCATCGAATAAAATCGCAAGCGTTTGTGTGATGTCTCTTGAAAAGCGCTTTAGAGCAGGATCGATCAGCGAGTCTAATTCCGAGAGCTCATTTTTCTTATGCTCATGATATAGCTCTTCCCATTCTGTTACACCATTCAACAAAGTGGTGTTGGAGCATTTACGGCCGTCTAGTGCGAAAAAGTGTGCCGCTAACCTAGGAATGTTTGGGAAGTGGTTTTGTTCGAGAAGATGCCAACAGGCCGAAATAATCTCTTCTCTGGAAATATTTGCTTTGCGAGCCATAATTCATCCCTTAGAATAAATATAATAATATAAGTAAATTATATTCCTATATTATCAAAATAGACAGTATCGCTAAGGGCTTTTATTGACTCACAAAAAAAGCACCAAGAGGTGCTTTTCTATTTTAGTTTTATGTCAATGTACGTCTAGCGTGAATATATAAACACGACTCGGTTATCACCTAATGTCACTCGTCCTAAATTTGCAATATTAACAAACGTTACTTTTTCCTTTTGACGCTCATTCAGCCCTGCAAGAATACTTTCGATCGTATCATCGCCCACCGACAATGCCGTTTTATCCGTAGTCGCGGCACTCGTCACAAAACCGATGACCTGATCACCCGCTGAAAGCTCAGTAAGAAAGCGCCTAATTCTCGGCTGATCGCTGGCGGACATTTGCGCAACAATTTCGAGATCAAGCTGCTTTTCTTGGTTCGGTACGATTTCATCTAACCGAACCATAATGTCGCCTGCACCACGCCTATTAATGTATAGAACTTGGTAAGCACCAGACTCTTCAGACACAGCCATTAGAAACTGCTTACCGTCCGGCCCATAAAGTAAGTAATCTTTGAAGAAATCATTTGCCCAAGCATTTGAGCTACCGCAATCGCGAGACTGGCACTGGAACTCAACTTTCACACCCGCTAGAGCGAGTAACGCAGAGCGATAGTGTTCGATTACATCTTCTAGCGGTACGTTTCGCCCAATTTTATATAGGTTTTCTTGAACATTCCCTGTAAGACGAAAAACTTCTTTTGGCTCCCAACCTCTTCCAACGCGCTGAATTTTAGAAAGCGGTATTTCTGTATCCACCTCTACCATTGGAACACTTTTGATCAGCTTGGCACCTCGGTAAGGTTCGATATCACTGATAAGGGCATGCGCAAGTGACGACCAAACCAAACCACATCCTACGACGAGCTTTGCTACATAATGTCTATTCATTTACCTTCACCCTTCTATCGAACGTATAATTTGGTAACGTAATGAATCAATTTTTATCAATAAAATGTCCTATGTGCTCCGCAACGGATAAAACACTTTCTGTTTCTAGATGAAAATGATGATTTCCATCTAGCCAATGCATTTTAATCCATGAGAACTCATTCGCACGCTTATCGACCAGATTTTTCTTATCAACATATAGACCTTCATTGGCGAGCAATGCCAACGTCGGACACTTCACTTCATGTGCAAAGGAAGCAACGGACTCTTCATCCATACGATAAGGAGAAGGGAACGCTAATTTACTGTCGTGACGCCAATACCATTCGCCCTCTTTTTGAATCGCACCGCGCTTAACCAAAATGCGGGCACTGGCTTCGCTCAATTGAGTAAACCCATTCGCGCGGGCGTAAGCCATATCTTCAATACTTGGATACATAGGAGATCGGTTCAAATTTAGCTTAACCATTTTCTGAACAGCGCGCTGCATTGTAGACACACGCTCCTTCCCATCTGAAGTCGCAGGGCCGATGCTGTCTAAAATAATAAGACCTCTTACTTTTTCAGGAGCAAGTGCAGCGACAAGCATGGCCACACCTCCGCCCATGCTGTGGCCAACAAGCCAAGTACTTTCGCTACTCAACTGTAATACGCTAATCACATCTAGGGCATGATCCCACAGATTATAAAATGCGCCGTCTGGTCGATGATCTGACAAACCATGCCCGGCCATATCCAGAGCGGTAAAATTAAACTCGTTTAAATACGGCGCCAGATGGTCAAACGTCGCTGCATTGTCCATCCAACCATGAAGACCAAGAACACGAAGTGCATTAGGGTTAGGTGATCGCCATTGCTTTGCCGCAAGGCGTGTATGTCTTAGGGTATAAAAGATTTCGTTTGGCATATTCCTTCACTTCACCAAAATTACTGATTGCTGGGATGAATCGCCCATTGAAAATGACAACAGGCTGTTGCGAACAACTCGCCCTCAAGTGCCGCTATCGTCGCTGTTGTCATGCCAAAGTTGGCAGGTAGAGCCTCTTGTGACAGTAGTTCAACCAATTGATGGGCAAATGGTTGATGAGTAATAAGCAATATGGAATCGTAGGGTTGCTCATGAAGCCAAAGCGCAACATCAAGCTCTTTGCCACTTGGCGTTATTCCACCCTCTGTGGATACTGGGCCATTAAACTCATAAACATCCAGAAACTCTTCTGCCGTCTGCTGAGCTCTTACATAGGGACTGACAAAAACTGCATCAATTTGTTGAACTCGCTCCAGAAACTGTTGTGCAGATTGCCGCGCTTCAACTCGGCCTATTTCTGTTAGGTTTCTTTCTGCATCATTCTGGTATCCATAGGCTTCAGCGTTCCCATGCCGCATTACATAAAGCTTTTTCATAACTTTTAATCACTCTTTTCTGTACACATTTAAAGAACACCGTCTCAATAAAAAACGGTGTTCACATGCCGAAACTACCAAGGCTTAAAAGGATATGGTTTATCTTCAACATCGAATGAGAGGAATTTTATTGTGTCTCTAATAAACGAACTCAAGCAAGCAAGCCATTTATTAAGCGTAGTAGGTTCATGCTTCGATCCAAGTTTCACTATGGTGACAATGAATAAGAGTAGACCAAAAAGCGTCAAAGCAATATTCAACACCCCCCAATAAATTAGCATAAAAATAAGTCGGATCCAGAACGATTGATTTTGGTACCCTGCTTTATTCATTTTTATTCTCCTAAATTTATTTTTCGTAAGTGGCAAACTCAACATCCCACTTTTGTCCGCCCGTCATCATGCTACCGACCAAAGTTTCAAGCTTTGCTTTTTCAAATATAAGTTGATAAAGCCCCTCAGCTAAAGGCATGTATAATTGGTGCTTATTCGCTTCTTCACGCACCATTCGTAATGTATTAACACCTTCCGCAACTTCTCCAATAGCCTGAACTGCATCGTCGAGCGACTGTCCGGACCCTAATGCGTGACCAACTCGATAGTTTCTACTTAATGGGGACGTACACGTTGCAATCAAGTCTCCCATTCCGGCCAGTCCCAAAAACGTCATTGGGTTGGCTCCAAAATGAACGGCGAAACGACTCATTTCAGCGAGGCTTCGTGTCATGATCATCGCCATTGTATTTTCGCCTACTTTAAGCGCTTTCGCTAAACCACAGACGATTGCGTATATATTTTTTAATGCACCTGCCAGCTCGACGCCAGTGATATCTGTATTTTCATATACTCGAAAGGTAGGTGATTTTAGTAACTCAATAACCGTTTCTCGCAACCCGGCGTGATCACTCGCGATGACAGACCCAGTCAGGTGCCCAGCAGCAATCTCTTTTGCCAAGTTTGGCCCACTTAAGACGCCAATTTGTTGGGTTGCAGAGTTGCGCTTAAGTATGTCGCTCATAAGTTCAAAACGCTTCGGGTTAAAACCTTTTGTCGTACTAATAAGCAGTTTATCTGGCGTTAATAGGCCATCGATTCGTTGAACGACATCCTCAAAAGATTTTGAAGGGATAGAGACAAATATGGTGTCACTGGCTCTAATTGCCTCTTCCAGATTATTCGTGGCTAGAAGCTCTTGGTGTAAAGGTGCATTAGGAAGGTAGCGACTATTTAAGCCTGTTAAGTTTATTTCTTCAACTTGCTGCTCATTGCGCATCCATTGGCTGACTTGATGTCCATTTTGCGCCATGATGTTCGCCATTGCGGTACCAAAACTGCCACCGCCAAGTACACACACCGATTGCTTATTCATACATTATCTCTTTAATATTTAAATTGATTAAGACGAGCAGCTTACTTCGAGTTGTTTTCCCCATTCCGGAGAAGGCATTGCCAAATCATGACTTTCTTCGTGTTCTGAAAAAGGGCTAGATAACACATTTAACAACTTTCTAAACGGTAAGTAATTGCCCTGCTCGGCACTTTCAATCACCTGATGCGCTAGGTAATTTCTTAGCACAAATTTAGGATTTGTTTTTAACATTAGATCAGAAACTGCCGCCTGATCGCGTCTGTCTTCGCGTTTTTCCCAGTAGCGCTCAAGAAATTCCCGAGCAGCCTCTCGATCAATTACTTCATCAAGTAAAACAGATGGTGTTTCTTTTGATACATGGCTCAGCAACCTAAACGCCGTTGTATAATCCAAGCGTTCTTTCTTTATTATCGACAACCATTCACTCATCAGTGAATCTGTGAGCGCTTCTTTCGACACACCCATTTTATTGGACATTATTGACGAAAAGCGCTCTTCCAATTGAGTTTCATACAGCGTCAACGCTTCAACAAGTTGCTCTTTCGTAAGGTGATGAGAAAAACTTCTCGCAAGGCAATTTAGATTCCATAGCCCAACACTGGGTTGACGTCCAAAAGCATAACGGCCTTCATGATCAGAATGATTGCATACCCAGCTTGGGTCATACTCTTCCATAAAACCGTACGGGCCGTAATCAATCGTCTCGCCCAATATACTGAAATTATCGGTGTTCATGACGCCATGCTGAAAACCAATCGCTTGCCAGTGCGCAATCATATCGGCTGTTCTTAGCACAATATCTTTAAACATAGCCAGAATGGGGTTCTCTTCTTTTAGACACGTCGGAAAGTATTGGTTCAAACTGTATTGGATTAGTGCATCGAGTTCTTCGGTTTTTTTGGTGTAGAAGAAGTATTCAAAATGACCGAAACGTATATGAGTTTTAGCGACCCTAGCAAGCATAGCGCCGGGTTCCGGACGTTCACGATACACCGCCTGATTTGAATCATATAAAGCCAAAGCGCGACTACTTGGTACGCCCAATGCATTCATGTATTCACTGACAAGGTATTCGCGGATTGAAGAACGAAGAACAGCGCGACCGTCTCCCATTCTAGAGAAAGGCGTAAACCCCACCCCTTTTATATGCAAGTCATAAAAGCAACCGTCTTGCCCTTCTAGCTCTCCTAATAAAATTCCGCGACCATCGCCTAATTGTGGTGAAAAACCACCAAATTGATGCCCGGCATACACCATGCTAAGGGATTTAGGTACGGAGATTTCACCATTGAGGGTGTCGAGCGTTTGCTGATCTTTAAAATCAACACTAAGAAATTGAGCGAGAGGAAGGTTTATTTCAACTAAACGCTGTTCATTTAGAGGTTTAATACGTTCTACAGAATAAAAGGCAGACCCTAACTCGTAAAAACGATGATGCAAAAACATCTAAGCTCCAATGGACGATTAGTCTTAATCAATATTTAAAAACACACGGCAGGTGAACTGTGGCAAAGTGCAAATATTAAATCGCACCCTGCCATACAGAGTTATGTTGTAATAAACGGACTTACTCTACGACTGTGCCTACCATATATTCACAGCGAATTTTTTCGCCAACAACCGCTTCTATTTCTGGAACCATGAACGCGTCGTCTTCACTGGCAAAGCTCACAGATTTGCCCGTTTCACCACCGCGACCAGTACGTCCGATACGGTGAACGTAATCTTCGGGATCTTCTGGTAGAGTATAGTTTACGACCAACTCAATGTTATCAACATGAATACCACGACCAGCAACATCCGTTGCAACCAATACCTGAATATGGCCTTCTTTGAAGTTCTTTAGCGTTTTTACACGCTTGTCCTGACTCACTTCGCCAGACAAAATAGCACAATTAATTTTTGCTTCTTTCAGCAACTCATACAGTTCACGAGTTTCATCACGGCGGTTCGCGAAGATGATCGTGCGCTGATTACCATTGTCTTCGATAAGGTGTCGAAGCACTGGCCACTTTTGCTCTACTTCAACGGTATAGATCACCTGATCAATATTTTTATTGGTGGCTTCTTTTGGAACGACAGATACTTCTTTTGGAAAGAATGTCCATTGGCGAGCAAGGTTTTGAATATCTTTAGGGAATGTCGCACTGAACAACATAGTTTGACGTCGTTCTTTATGTGGCGTCATGCGGATAATGCTCTTCACGTCTGGAATGAAGCCCATTGATAACATTCGGTCCGCTTCATCAAGAACAAGTACTTCGACTTTGTTTAGCATGGCTTTCTTAGAGCGAGCGAAATCAAGCAAGCGACCCGGTGTAGCAACAAGAATATCAACTTGTTCCGTTTCTAATGCTCGTTTTTGCTTCTCATAGCTCATTCCACCGACAAGTGAAATAACGTTAAGCGTACAGTTTTTTGTGATTTTTTCAGCTTCGTCTGCAATTTGAAGCGCCAATTCGCGCGTCGGCGCGATAATTAGACCACGTGCCATATTGCGCGCACGATCTTCTTCAATAGGATAATCCATAAAATCACTGACCATCGCTAACAAAAACGCGGCAGTTTTACCGGTTCCTGTTTGCGCTTGACCTATTAGATCATAACCTTCGAGCGTTGCCGGTAATGTCGCAGCCTGAATTTCACTGCAATATTCGAAGCCCATTTCAGAAACCGATTTCAGTACACGGTCAGGCAGGTTTAAATCATGAAAGCGAACTTTCCCTTCAACTTCTGGCACTTGAAAGTCATCGATAGACCAGATTTTTTCTGAAGTCACTTGAGTAGCAGAGTCACTAGCGGCTTTATTTGCTGGAGCGCGATTACGCTTGCGCGAGCGTCGGGGGCGACTGGGTTTTGAGTTCTGCTCTTTGCCAATGTCTTCGTTTTTAGTATCCATTTTTTAGTCTACGTGACCTTTTAGAGGTTGATGGTTAAATTTGGGTACAGAGTTTACCTAAATAGCCGAATTTTATCATTAGTAATTAGCGAATAGGTTTTGTTGTCCATGATATTTGAGCATATATTCACTAAAAATCCTTATAGCATTCGATATGGAGGCAAACTGGAAATAAGTTGAGAACCATATCGCTTCGTTTTTAGCCGTTTATCCATTATATGAATCTCCCCTTCGTCGCTCTCGCTTCTCAATAGACGCCCTGTCGCCTGCACAAGTTTTAAAGACGCATCAGGAATGGATATTTCCATAAACGGATTTCCGCCGCGCTTTTGAATCCATTCCGCTAATGTTGCTTCTACTGGATCGTCTGGCACCGAAAAAGGTATTTTTGCAATGTACACTCGTGTTAAATATTTGCCTGGTAAATCAACACCTTCTGCGAAACTTGCCAAGCCAAACAGGAGACTGCCTTTGTCCTGATCAATTCGCTCTTTATGGCTGTCCAATATAATTCTTTTAGACTGCTCGCCTTGAATGAGCAAAATTCCTTTTAACGTGTCACTGATGCGTTCAGCGACAGATTCCATTTGCTTTCGAGAAGAGAACAGAACCAAACTTCCACGAGACAAATCAACTTGCTTGTTGAGATACTGAACAATTTCTTTCGTGTGGTCGTCTGCTTTATTAGGTTCGCTGTTAAAGTCAGGCACTATGAGAGACGCTTTATTCGCAAAGTCGAACGGACTTAAAACGCGTAAGTATTCGGACTCTCTCGGCACACCGGAACGCATATTAAATCGATTAAACTGATTCAAAGCGGTAAGTGTTGCCGAAGTAACAACCGCTCCGAAGCACTTATCCCAGAGCTGCATTCGTAATGTGTGGGCGGCCAAAATAGGCGATGCTCCGAGCTCAATATCTTGCTCCAACCCTTGACCTACAAGTTCAAGCCATCGCGCGTTTGGCGGGTAATTGAGATCATCCTGATGACAATATAGTCGCCAAAGCTCAACAGATTGTTCTAAACGCCCTAATATAACACCTAATATCGGTTGCCAATTTTCAGCCGTTTCGGGTGTCAGCCCCATCCCTTCATTTTGTTTTACTTTTTTGCACTCATCCTGAATACTTTCAATTTGCCCAACCAATTTTTGGTAGGATGTCGACAAACTGTACGCCAGCTGCCGCAGCTCCTCAGGTACGACGCCAAATTCGAAGCGATGCTGATTGTTTTCCAAATCCAAACCAAGCTCTTGTATATACGGAGCAAGCCCCTGTTGTACATATTGAACAAAATTAACAATCGTTTGAATTTGTTGAGGAATTTTTAGAAGGAGTTGCCCTGTTAAACTCACTTCCTGAGTCAACTCCTGTTTAAGAGAGAGCAAGTTTTTCTCCAGTTGACGCAACCAATTGATGCTGTTTTGCAGGCGACTTTCGTGTCGGAAATGACCAATGGCTTTATCCGGTAAGTGATGCCCCTCGTCAAACACATAAATGGTTTCATCCGGCGCCGTGAGTATTGCTCCACCGCCCAATGACAAATCCGCCAGAACCAAATCATGGTTTGCGATAATAACATCGGAGGTCTCTATTTCAGCTCGCGCTTTGAAGAACGGACATGCACTAAAATTGGCGCAATTTCGGTTCGTACATTGCTGATGATCAGTCGTCAATCGACGCCAATCCTGATCTCGTAGAACCCCCTTCCAGTTGTCTTTGTCACCATCCCAATCGTCACTTTTCAGCGCTTCATCCATTTCTTGGTACAGCGCGGTGTTCACATCATCTGGTTGCAAATGCTGCTCAAACAAACCGGCAAACATATCATCAGTCGCCAGCTCTTCACTGCTCATGAAGTCTTCAAGCTTATTCAGACACAAATACCGACCGCGGCCTTTTGCAAGCGCATACCGAAAGTTAATTTCGGTATGCTTGAGCAAATCAGGTAATTCTTTGAACAAAATTTGTTCTTGGAGCGCTACGGTCGCTGTCGAGATAACGAGTTTAACGCCTTTTGCTTTGGCTATAGGGATGGCCGATAAACAATACGATAGCGTTTTACCTGTACCTGTACCTGCTTCTACCACTGCAACGTGCTTCTCCCCAAGACGCTCGCCTTCAGTACCTTGCTTGATCCCACCAAGCGTCCTTGCAATGGTTGCAATCATTTGTCGTTGCCCTACCCGTGGCTTGTGCCCTTTTGATTCTAAAGAGGCGCGATAGGCAGACTGAATTTCATTCTTTATTTTGTCGGAAAGCATTAATTTTGTTGAGTATTTTTAAATAGACTGTATATAATAACAGTAACTGTATAAACAAACAGATGAATTATGATTAAATTAACCAAAAGACAATCTGACGTATTGGAAACGATTCGCCAACACATTAGCGAAACAGGCTTTCCTCCTACTCGTGCTGAGATTGCTGCGCGACTAGGCTTTCGCTCTCCAAACGCTGCTGAAGAACACTTAAAAGCGTTAAACAAAAAAGGTGCGATAGAGATGCTCTCCGGGGCTTCACGTGGCATTCGCCTTATCGATGAAACGCCTGCAGGCGCAAATGATTCGGATCTTGGCCTACCCGTTGTCGGTAAAGTCGCAGCTGGCGCACCTATTCTAGCGCAAGAAAACGTTGCGACCCACATATCTATCCCTCCGAGTATGTTTTCGCCCAAGGCGGACTATTTACTGTCCGTTAGCGGAATGAGCATGAAAGACGTCGGTATTATGGACGGTGACCTGCTGGCTGTACATAAAACTCATGCCGTCAGGAATGGGCAAATTGTTGTCGCTCGCATCGGTGAAGAAGTTACCGTTAAGCGATTCGAGAAAAAAGGCAGCAAAGTTAGACTCATTGCAGAGAACACCGAGTTTGATGACATATTAGTGGATCTTGAAAGCGAAGAGTTCGCCATTGAAGGCTTATCTGTCGGCGTTATTCGCCAAGGAATTTAACGCCCGTAGAACGAATTCCCTCCCACCGATCTTTCAAAAAAAGCTTCCATAATATTATGGAAGCTTTTTTAGATAACATTTAAAACACCAGTTTTAGCCAAATCCAATCAAAAAACACACTCAGGCAACACGCCTAACTGTTTCAGGCGAACGTGTTAATGCAACACTTTCGGCAGCGCTTCCATTTCATCAGCCATATCCATGTCCATTGGATCCGTAAAATCATCTGAATAAACGTAATCAATACCCGCATGAAACATACGTTTTGCCAACTCAAAGTAGCGATCATTTAACAGCGATCGAGTGTCTTCTGGAATTTGCAAAACCGCAAGGGGTTTTTCCGCTTCTTCGGAACCTTCTTCAGCAACCGGGCGAAGCACAATATCACCATTATCTAACTCGACTATTTCGAGATAAGCATCTTTCATTATTTAATACTCTGAGGATTCTTCTCTAAATCTCAACACCAATTCAACCAACGCATCCAAATACGATTTAACGGATCCGCCAAGGTCGTTTCCTGACGTTCCTATCATTTGAGCGTCATGGGTGGAAGTAGAAACAGGATTAGGCCTACATTCAAAATAGGCATTGAATGATAGCTGGAGTTGTCTGAACCATGAATTATCATCTGCGTTCAATAGCTCTAATTCTTTCAACACAGGAACAGAAAGACCATTTTTAGATGCGTCTAAAATGAGCTGGTCTAAAGTCACATCAGACTTTAGACCGTAGGCAATTTTCACTTCTTGCAGCAAGCCATTAAACGCGCTCTGAAGAAGAAAAGTAACCGTTGGCTCATGCCCTTTGGTAAACCAATCCCCGTCAGATAGCTTAATTTCATTGATCAAACGCCTTGCACTATCAAGACGCTGATTCGTGATACTTGCTGGATTCAATGAGCTCATTTCTTTTTCTTGCCTTCTTCTACAACCCATTTTCCATTTTGATAGAACGCTTTCCAGCCAGTAGGCTTAGCATTCTCTTCAGTCATAACATACTGCTCTTTTGTTTTACGACTGTACCGAATCACTGTAGGGCGACCTTCATTGTCCATTACAGGCGCATCAGAAAAGAAATGATACTTCGGATCAATTTGGTCCATGTACGGCAGCAATTCTGCAACTAATGGAGCTCGCGTTTCCCGCTTACGAGGAAATTGGCTAGCCGCAAGGAATAAGCCAGTCGCTCCGTCTCTTAGCACATAGTGGTCTTCCACTTTTTGACACGCAAGATCAGGCATAGGCACAGGATCCATTTTTGGAGGAGCTGCTTCGCCGCTTTTTAGCAATTTGCGCGTATTCTTACACTCTTCACTGGTACAGCCAAAATATTTGCCAAATCGACCTGTTTTAAGCTGCATTTCTGAAGAACACTTGTCGCATTCAATGACAGGGCCATCATAGCCTTTAATTTTAAACGCGCCCTTTTCGATTTCAAAACCTGCACATGACGGGTTATTACCACACACATGCAGCTTACGACTCTCATCCATTAAGTAACTGTCCATCGCTGAACCACAAATAGTACAGCGTTTCTTGTTAATTAATGCTTTTGATTCGCCTTCATCATCGTCAATAGCAACGGCTTCATCACCGCTCACCAAATTAATGGTTGCTTTGCAACGCTCTTTGGGAGGCAGTGCGTAACCAGAACAAGATAAAAACACTCCTGTCGCGGCCGTACGGATTTGCATTGGTCGACTGCATGTTGGGCATTCTACGTCTGTTGGCGTTGGCTGGTTTTGAGACATGCCCTCTTCAGGATCTTCTGCTTTTGTTAGCGTATCGCTAAAATCAGCGTAGAAAGCATTCAACGTTTGAATCCAATCTTCCTCGCCTTGTGCAATCTCATCAAGCTGCTCTTCCATTTGCGCGGTAAAACTAAAGTTCATCAACTGCGCAAAACTACCTACAAGACGCTCGGTTACAATATCGCCCATTTTTTCTGCGTAGAATCGACGATTCTCAACACGAACGTAACCACGATCCTGAATGGTTGAAATAATCGAAGCGTACGTCGACGGACGACCAATACCGCGCTTTTCCAACTCTTTTACTAAACTTGCTTCGCTGTAACGAGCTGATGGCTTAGTAAAATGTTGCTCAGGCAATAATTCATTCAAGGCAAGTGCGTCGCCTTTTTGAATGTCTGGCAAAATCGTGTCTTCAGCTTTTTTACCGACAGGAGTGATGACTCTCGTATAACCATCAAAGCGCAGTATGCGGCCACGTGCTTTGAGCTCGTAATCACCGGCAGTGATCGTCACACTGGTAGACGTATACTCTGCTGGGGTCATCTGACACGCAATAAACTGATTACGGATCAAGTCGTAAAGCTTGTGAGCGTCCTTGTCCATGCCTTGCAACATATCCTGCGTTATCGTTACATCGGAAGGACGAATCGCTTCGTGCGCCTCCTGAGCACCTTCTTTGCTGGAATAACGAATGGCTTCTTTCGGCAAATACGCTTCACCGTAATTTTCTTCTATGAAACCACGCAATGTTTCAACCGCTTCAGCACTCAAATTCGTAGAGTCTGTTCGCATATACGTGATGTAGCCACCTTCGTACAAGCGTTGGGCCAACATCATTGTTTTCTTAACGCCGTAGCTAAGACGAGTACTTGCAGCTTGCTGTAAAGTGGACGTTATAAAAGGTGCCGACGGCTTAGATCGAGTTGGTTTGTCTTCTCGATTGCTGACAATAAAATCAGACTGTTGAATACGGGAAACATGGCCGTCGGACTCTTCTTGAGAAGAGGGACGATATTCGTTACCCAAATACTTTAAGGCCTCGAACTTAATCTGCTCTTTCGTCGACGTAGACAACAGTGCATCCAACTCCCAAAATTCTTCTGGGATAAACGCTCGAATATCTTTTTCGCGCTCAACAATTAATCTCACTGCAACGGACTGAACACGTCCGGCAGACAAACCTCGCGCTACTTTTGACCAAAGTAACGGCGAAACCATGAAACCAACCACACGATCAAGAAATCGTCTTGCTTGTTGAGCATTAACGCGATTCATGTCTAGATCAGATGGCTCATCAAACGCCGACTTGATAGCGTTTTTCGTGATCTCATTGAAAACTACACGTTTATAGCGGCTTTCATCACCACCTATTGATTCTCTAAGGTGCCAAGCTATTGCTTCCCCTTCGCGGTCCAAATCGGTCGCGAGATAAATAGTGTCGGCATTTTTAGCAAGACGTTTCAGTTCATCAACGACTTTCTCTTTACCTGGTAGCACTTCATAGTGGGCTTCCCAATTGCTTTCCGGGTTCACCCCCATTCTTGAGATAAGCTGTTGGCGTGCTTTTTTACTTTTGTATACGGCTTTTTCGTCAGGACTCATTTTACGCGTTAGCGCAGCCTGTTTTGCACGTTCCTGTGGCGTTGATGTAGATGTTGTACCTGTCGGAAGGTCTCGAATATGACCTACACTTGATTTAACAACATAATCATTACCCAAGTATTTGTTGATGGTTTTGGCCTTTGCAGGCGACTCCACGATAACCAGTGATTTTCCCATTGAACTGTATGAGCCTTATATTAAAACGTCGAAAAAGCTGCGCATGTATGCAGATTAGTGTTTCGGGTCGCAGATATTAAGCAAACACCTTTTATATGACAAGCTATCAAGGTATTGTTTCGCATATTTATCACAATAAGTATGTTAATTTCGTTTACCATACTGAATTAGTAACGCAAGGACAATCATGGCAACGCTCCAAATCTTAACAATTACGATCCTTTTTATCATTGTCATTGTTTCTGTCGTGGTTGGAACAAGAGCCCAACAAAAAGAAAGAGAAGCAACCGAACGGAAGTTCAAACAGCTTCAGCTATCCAATAGAGCTGAACGTGTTGAACAACATGTTAGAGGAATTCTTCCTATTAACACCGATAACATAGCAACTGATGCTTTGTATAGTTTTTATATCGATTGTTTGAAAGAACTTATAGACTATTCTGACAGTCCTGAAAAGATAGAAGAGTCAATTGCCAAGGCAGAAGAAGAGCGCGCAGCAGACCCACAACCTTTTACCGGAGAGCCTGAAGAACTGAGCTTTCAAGAAAAATCAACCTATAAAGAACGCCTAACGAAAACCGCAAAAATGCTGCTGTATATGCGTAGAAAAGGTCGTATTAGCCACACCCACTATAAGCTTTGTTACGATTATTTACGCTGGCTAAATCTTTGGCTACAACTGAATCGCCAACTTGTACAGGCCAATAAAAATTACCACGGCGGAGATATGCGCGTCGCCCAAACCCTTTACGGCGTAATTTTATCAAACCTTAAATCCAACACGATAGATCGCGCAGAAAAACATCAGCTAGAGGCATTCATTCAAGACAGAATGAAAGAAATTGTAGCACCGCAAATCATGGCACTACAAAATGCTGAAAACCCTGAAGAGGTAATAGAAGAACTGTTTCTTGAACTAGGCGAAACGCCTGACGACGAGCTATTAGGCGAAAGCCCTGAAAGCAAAAATTAAATTCAAAATTTCAAGCCGGTTCGTTTTCTACTTACCGGCTTGAAATTTATTGGATAGTACTTAAAGACCGTAATAGCTCTGATATAGATTCAACGGTCTTTTCATCGCCTTTCTCATTCCAATAAACACTTACCACTGAATCCGTCACCTCCACTGCGATAGCCGCACCATCAATAACGTCGAGCCCATTCAAAACAGCATCAGTCATTGGAATATTTCTGGAAACCCACCAGCTTGGGTTTATCGATACATATTTCCACACTTCATAGGGTGTTATAAGAATAGTATCCCCAAAATTCTTCAGTTTTTTCGGGCGAATATAACGATAAGCACATGTTTTTTGACTGTTTGTTACTTTATCCCACTTGTCAGGAAGATCTAATGAGGTAAGCTGAACGGTAAGTTGACACTTGCGAGCGTGCATACGCAGTGCCATTTTTTGCCGTTCTCGCTTGGACGGCATAACCCAAAGTGCCGACCCCATGAGAGAGACTGTGATTAAGATCACAATTAAAGCTGTCATATAGTGCCTCTTTTTAAAAGTAAACTAAACTGGTACATATGGAGCCAGATTAGGAGTTATTTATACTGTATAAGAGTATCATTCTAGCTGTCGACCTTACTGACGAAAGCATCAAAGTTGCAAACAAAGCTGTTGCTCTGTGCAACGGCTTTAGCGCTGAATTACATGTTGTACATGTGATTGAGTCATTAAATTACGCTTATGGTGGTGATGTTCCAATTGATATCACAGACATTCAAAATCAGCTTAGACAAACAGCAGAAGACAAAATGTCACTTCTTTTGGATCAACTCGATACACCTAATAAAAGTTATCAAATCACTCAGGGCGGCATTGAAAGCGAAATACATCGAATCGCCGAGGAGAAAAATGCTGATTTAATCGTTGTTGGCAGTCATTGCAAGCATGGATTAGCACTGCTTTTGGGCTCAACATCAAATGGCGTCTTACACGGCTCACCGTGTGATGTATTGGCGGTCAAAGTAACAAACAAAGACAAATAGCTTTAGCTCGATAAAAAGGGAAGCGTTTGCTTCCCTTTTTTTGCGTTTCAACGTCAATCAACAACAAAAATAAGAAATGAAATTTTCTTATTTTCTAGTCCAACTCGTACCCTCACGACTATCCAATAGTTCAATACCATTGTCAGCGAGCAAATCACGAATTTCATCGCTTCGAGCAAAGTCTTTATTCTTACGTGCAAGCGTTCGCTCTTCAATCAGCGCCTCGATGTCGTCCGAATTCATCCCTTCACTGCTTACCAGACTATTTTTAAGAAAATAATCCGCATCTTGATACAAAAGTCCTAACACAGAGGCCAGCGCAGATAACTCAGCAGCCAATGACTCAGCCAATTCCGGTGACTCTGTTTTTGCTTTATTTAGATCTCGCACTAAATCAAACAAAACCGACAGTGCAACAGGAGTATTAAAATCATCACGAAGCGCTTTTTCGAAGCGAACACGATAATCGCTACTCTCAGGAGCCGTTGACAAAGCCTGACCACGTAAAGCGTTATATAAGCGCTCAAGCGCTACTTTAGCGTCGTTCAAGCTCTGATCAGAATAGTCAATTGGACTACGATAATGGCTAGACACCATCAAGTAACGCAATACTTCGGGATTATAAAGCTTCAACACTTCGCGTATTGTGAAAAAATTGCCCAGTGATTTAGACATTTTTTCATTATTAACGCGAACCGCACCACAATGCATCCAGTAGTTCACGTACTCTTTGCCTGTTGCCGCTTCTGATTGAGCTATTTCATTTTCATGATGAGGGAACTTAAGATCAGGGCCACCACCATGAATATCAAAATGATCCCCTAGGCAGTTTGTAGACATTGCAGAACACTCAATGTGCCAACCTGGTCGACCTTTACCCCAAGGGGAATCCCAATGAACCTCACCTGCTTTAACGGGCTTCCAAAGCACGAAATCCGCGGGATGCTCTTTAGATTCAGTAACCTCGATACGCGCACCCGCAAGCATTTCTTCGAGTTTACGATTATTTAATTTACCGTAATCCGCAAACTTGGAAGCTCGATAATAAACATCGCCATTATCTCCTTGATATGCATAACCTTTATCAACAAGACTTTGTATCATGTCGATAATTTCTTGCATAAACTCGGTCGCCTTCGGCTCACGATCTGGAGATAGATTCCCTAACGCTTTCTCATCTTCTTGCTGCGCTGCAATCATGCGCTCGGTCAAATCGCTCGGCAGCTCATTATTTTCAGCTGCGCGTTTAATAATTTTATCGTCAACATCGGTAATATTGCGAACATAGGTCAAATCGTAACCTAAATTTCGCAAAACACGACTGATTACATCAAAGGAAATCATGGCACGCGCGTGACCAATATGACAGAAATCATAAACCGTGTTACCACACACATACATGCCGATTTTTCCTTCGACAATAGGTTTAAAAACTTCTTTTTGGCCGCTTAACGTATTGTAGATTTTTAGCATTGCGCGCTCACTATTTTCCTTTTGCTTCAATTTTTGCCCAAGAGTCTCTTAGGGTTACGGTACGATTAAACACCAATTTATCAGTGGTTAAATCGCGACAGAAGTACCCTTCCCTTTCAAACTGATAGCCAACACCCGGCTCTGCATTTAAAAGTGACGGTTCTAATTTTGCATTTTGCGCGACAGTCAACGCCTCAGGGTTAATAAAGTCCAAGAAGGTTTTGTCTTCGTGCTTCGCATCCGGTGATTCATGGCTGAACAAACGATCGTATAAATTCACCTCAGCACTTAGTGCGTGTTCAGCACTAACCCAATGAATAACACCTTTAGGTTTATACCCTTCAGGGTTTACGCCGAGTGTATTTTCATCATAACGACAAAGAAGCTCAACAACGTTACCTTCTTCATCTTTAATGGCTTCATCACAAGTAATCACATATCCGCCTCGCAATCTTACTGCGGCACCTGGCGTCATACGTTTCCATTTACGAGGAGGCACCTCTGCAAAATCAGCTTGATCAACGTAAAGATGTTTACCAAAAGGTACTTCACGCGTACCTACTGCTTCATTCTTAGGATGATTCGAAACCGTGAAGATTTCTTCTTTACCTTCTGGGTAGTTTGTTAGCGTCACTTTGATTGGGTTCAGAACCACCATCGCGCGATTGGCATTAGCATCCAAATCTTCGCGAACTGCATGCTCTAACATACCAACATCTACGATACTGTCCGACTTAGTAACACCTATGCGCTCACAGAAGTTTCTAATCGATTGAGCTGTATATCCGCGACGACGCATTCCCGAAATGGTTGGCATACGAGGGTCATCCCAGCCATTCACATGCTGTTCATCCACCAACTGCTTCAACTTACGCTTACTTGTAACGGTGTAATTAAGATTAAGTCGAGCGAATTCGATTTGTTGAGGGTGGAAGGTTTCCAGCGCTTCCAACATCCAATCATACAGTGGACGGTGATCTTGGAACTCTAGCGTACAAATCGAGTGCGTCACACCTTCAATTGCATCAGACAACCCATGCGTAAAGTCGTACATAGGGTAAACACACCATTTATCACCCGTTTGATGATGGTGGACATGGCGCACACGGTAGATAATAGGATCACGTAGATTAATGTTCGGACTGCTCATATCAATCTTTGCACGAAGTACTTTCTCGCCATCAGCGTACTTGCCGTCACGCATTTCTTTAAACAGCGTCAAGTTCTCTTCTGCGGAGCGATTACGATAAGGACTGTCTTTTCCTGGCTCTTTTAATGTGCCGCGATACTCTCTCATCTCGTCTGGAGTTAGATCACAAACATACGCTTTGCCTTTGTTAATTAAATCGCAGGCAAAGTCAAATAATGCGTCAAAATAGTCAGATGCAAATTTCGGCTCTTCTTTCCATTCAAAGCCAAGCCAGCTTACATCACGTTTGATGGATTCAATGTACTCAACGCTTTCTTTTTCAGGATTAGTATCATCGAAACGTAAGTTACATTGACCCTGATAACGTTGCGCTACACCAAAATTCAAACATATGGATTTAGCATGGCCTATGTGAAGATAGCCATTTGGCTCAGGTGGAAAACGTGTTAAAACCTTGCCACCATGCTTTCCGGTTTCGTTATCTTTATCAATGATTTGGGTAATGAAATTCCCAGTCTTAGACGTCTCAGACATATTTTGTAAGTGTCCCGATTATGTTCTTTCAAATTAAGCGGCTAGTATATCTGATTTGATACACTGCGCGATACTGATCCAGCACTTTTCTATCAAGACTTTTCCATTAACCGAGCAGGAACTTCGCAGCAAAAAAAGCAAACACGCCAAAAACGATTGTAAGCAGCTGATTCTTTATCACTAATCCGACGAAAAATGATACTAGGCCTCCAAGCAGCCATGGGTTTTCCAACGAGACAGCCAACTGCCCAGACTGAAGTACCATCATTGGCATGATAATGGCTGTCAACACTGCAACAGGAACATACTTTAAGGCGGACTCAAGCCAAACAGGCATAGTGGCTTTTTGTGCTGTGATGAACAAACCGACACGGATGAAATATGTCACACAAAACATTCCCAAAACGGTTACTAGCAAACTAGATGAACTCATTTTGCACCTCTTCAATACGTTTTAATTTATTCTCCCTGCGTTCTCCCAGAGCACCCAACATAACACCAACAATCGCTGCGACAATCAAACCAAGTTGATTCGGAAGTCCATTTAAGACCACTGATGTAACGCCCGCACCCGCAAAAGCAAAAAAGTACGGAAAAGACGTCAAATAAGGAGAGATAATCCCTATAAAAGTCGCGACCATCGCAAACTCTAACCCCCAGTCACTCATGCCAGGGATCAGCTCCCCCGCTACAACTCCCACAAGCGTAGTAACATTCCACATTAGGTAAAATGAAAAGAAAGACCCAAAATACGCTTTATGCCCATGCTCTTTAAACCCATCTTGCTCATAGAGTGGGCGAACAGCCGCATATGTCTCATCAATCAAACCAAAACCCATTATCAATCGAGTTTTCAAAGGCAGATGTTTTACATATTTCACCATATCTGCGCTGTATAGGAGGTGGCGCAAATTAACAATAAAGGTTGTTAGCACAATCACCCAAATGGGTGCGCCAAGTGCAATCAGCCCTATAGCAACAAACTGAGCAGAACCTGCAAACACCATCGATGACATAATGAGCGCCAACCAAATAGGCAAGTCATTTGCTGCTACAAGAGAGCCAAACAAAAGACCAAATGGCATTCCCCCCACAATCATCGGAATTGAAGCAACAACGCCTTTTTTAATAAAGGGAAACGACGCTCTCATTGAAAACCTCTTTTATGTGGATTTTGTATGTCTAGAGCCATGTAGACATCTGTTCGGTGATAGGAGAACTTATCGACATTCACTTCCTTGAAACCAAAGCTGTCATATAAATGAATGGCCGATTTAAGTTTCCTAGCGCTTTCTAAACAAAGTGTTTTATAGTCTAACGCTCTAGCTCTTCTAAAAGCATGAGTCAACATATAACGCCCTACTCCGTTCCCTTGTTCAGAGGGTGTCACCGTCATCTTGGACAATTCAATAGAATCTTTCGTTAATTTATCCCGGGGCTTTAAAGCAAACACTCCAATAACCTGAGCATCCTCATGCCCTTTCCTTCGATCTACGGCACACCAAACTTCGCCACCTTCTTCGACAACTTTTTCCGGATTTCCAAGACTATGAAAATCTTGCGGTTCAATCTGATTCATAAAATGACTTTCTAGCCACGCCATATTTAAATCATAAAAGCAGGTTCCATGACGGCTTGAATAGGGTTCCAAAAAGAGCTGATTGTCATACTTACATTGAGTGACGACTTGCTTGGTAAGCCCTAGATGCAATATCTCACGCTCAACATTTGAAAACGATTCTATAAACGTTGTTTTAATAGGTTGCGCCTCTAGCAACAAGGTCACTTCTGAACCAATAGCTTTTAGAATTGGCTCAACTTCGGACATACTTAGCATTGCTTCTTCTGACAAACATACAACAGATTTTCTTTGATCCTTTTCCGAAGCTACTTTTACCAACAACCCGTCCTTTATCATTTTATTAACCTGCTTACTGATAGCAGGATGACTTAGCCCCAGCTCCATAGAGATATCAACGATACCAAGCCCACTACTGCCATTAAGCAGTCTAAGAATTGGAAAATAAGTCGCCGAAATCTGGGTACTCGCTTGGTTATATACTGCCTGCACCTCACTAAACAAAAAATCACTTAGCCTCTTCATTCGACTGCCAAGCGCCAACACACCAAACTGCTCCACAATACCTCTCCCTCACTTAATTGCGTAACTGGTTACACAATCAAATAATACAAAGATTAAAGCAATCTTTTTTTGAAAGAAGCAAGGATGTTAATAAGATTAGACAAAGTAGCAATCTGACTGTATGGACAACCCAGCTTCTGCTACAATCTCTCAAATTTTTTAGAACAGAAAATGAGGTTATCGTAAATGACGTCAAAAGCCGTCGTAGTTTACTCCGGAGGTATGGATTCCTTCACAGTATTGAACAAAGCTGTTCGAGAAGGGAAAGAAGTATACGCACTGTCCTTTAACTATGGGCAAAAGCACAGTAAAGAGCTCATTGTTGCAGCCAGCGTCTGCAAAGATTTAGGCGTGCCTCATAAAGTAGTCGATATTTCCGCGATAAATGAGCTAATGGCAGGTTCGTCTTTAACCGATGCTATCGACATCCCTGAAGGTCACTACGCTGAAGACAGCATGAAATCAACCGTCGTTCCTAATAGAAACATGGTACTGCTTTCTATGGCGATCGCTTACGCAGTATCTTTGGAAGCGCCAGAAGTGTATTATGGCGCGCATTCTGGCGACCATCATATATACCCAGATTGCCGCCCTGAATTTGTTAACGCAATGAACAATGTTTCTAAAATTGCCAATTATCAGTCTGTAGAAATCGTCACGCCATTCTTGAGCAGCTCAAAAGGAGATATCCTCAAAGCAGGCTTGGAAATGGGGCTGAATTACGAGAATACTTGGACTTGTTATAACGGTCGTGAAAAGGCTTGCGGTAAATGCGGTGCTTGTACTGAACGTTTAGAAGCATTCTCAGAGCAACAAGCAACAGACCCATTGTTGTATGAAGTGTAAATAAACTTAACGCCACAGTGTGAAGACCAGAATATAAAAAGCTAAAAGATCGGCTTCTGTTCCACAGATGATCGACATTAAAATTGGATCTCGCTTTGTTATCGCGTATCCGTTGTTATGACCCAGCCTCGACTGTATTCGAGTGATTGAATAAATAACCATGTATAACATAAAAGAATCTTTCTACTCCCTTCAAGGGGAAGGCGCCCATGCAGGCCGCCCTGCCATTTTTTGTCGCTTTACAGGATGCAATCTTTGGAGCGGTAAAGAGAAACATCGACTGAGCGCATCCTGCCAATTTTGCGATACGGATTTTAATGGCGTTGATGGCCAAAATGGTGGCCGCTTTCAAACAGCAGACGCACTCGCCGAACACATCGCTGCGCAATGGCCGACTAACCAAGGCAACAAATATGTTGTTTTTACCGGTGGCGAACCCGCTCTGCAACTTGATGAAGCACTAATAACTTCAATGAAAAATCGTGGATTCACGATTGCAATAGAAACAAACGGCACACTTGAATTACCAAACGGCATCGATTGGGTCTGCGTGAGTCCAAAAACAACAGAGCCCCTTGTCGTAAACTCAGGTAACGAGCTGAAATTTGTGTATCCGCAAATAAATTTACATCCAAAAGATTACGAAGACCTTGAATTTGAGCACTTCTACCTCCAACCAATGGATTTAAGTGCCGTGCCGCAAAGTAATGTCATCGTAAGCGATACACAAAGCTCTACGTTGAAATACTGCTTGGAAAATCCTTTGTGGCGTCTAAGCTTACAAACGCATAAAATGCTCAACATCGACTAAGAGTTACTCTAAACATATAACGTAAACACAGATTAAAACGTAAATTATAAGGACCTGATCATGATCGTTCTACATACAAACTTTGGTGATATCACGATTGAACTAGACTACGAAAAAGCACCTAAGTCCGCTAAAAACTTCGAAGAGTACGTTACTTCAGGTCATTACAATGGTGTTATTTTTCACCGTGTAATCAATGGTTTCATGGTTCAAGGCGGCGGTTTTGATGCTGACATGAAACAAAAAGAAACGCGCGCACCTATCGAAAACGAAGCCGACAACGGACTTGAGAACGTCACTGGCACCCTTGCTATGGCACGTACTATGGATCCTCACTCTGCCTCTGCTCAATTCTTCATTAACGTTGCAGACAACAGCTTCCTAAACCACCGCTCTAAAACACCAGATGGCTGGGGTTACGCGGTATTTGGTAAAGTAACAGCGGGTATGGACATCGTAAACAAGATCAAAGAAGTCGCTACAACAATGAAAGCAGGTCATCAAGACGTTCCTGCTGAAGACGTTGTTATTGAGTCAGCTGAGCTGATCGCAGAATAATTCAGCATGCCCTGTTTTTTTATATCAGACTTGCATCTGTATGATAAACGCCCGGATCTTATCCGGGCGTTTATTGTGTTGACTGATGAAATCAAGAAATCCCCTCCCAGTACGCTGTATATTTTAGGAGATTTCTATGAAGCATGGATTGGGGATGATTATCAGCCTGAGTGGAATAAGGCCATTGAAAACGCCCTCCATTCACTTATCCAATCTGGACACAAGGTGAACTTCACTCATGGAAACCGCGATTTCCTAGTGAAACAAATGTGGAGCCAGCGGACAGGCGTTCATTTACTTGATGAACTCACTCTTCTAGAGCACAACGACTTATGCTTACTGTTAGCTCATGGCGACGAATTTTGCATTGATGACGTTGAATACCAAGCATTTCGCTCAACCGCTCGCACAGAGAAATGGCAAGAGAGTATTCTGGCCATGCCAATAGAGCAAAGAATTGCATTTGCTCAAAAACTTAGAAATGACAGCAAATCAATGTCTGCAGATAAAGACATAAGCATAATGGATGTCAATCCAAGCGCAATAGAAACTGCAATAACAGATCAAAACGCATCAATACTCATCCATGGTCACACGCACCGTCCAAAACTACATCAACACCCATTTGGCAAACGCCTAGTGCTAGGTGATTGGGATGAGTTTGTGTGGATTGCAAAACTTGATGACAACGACTCCCTCACGCAGTCATGCGCAAAAGTGGACGTTTTTTGTAATGAAGGCATGAACGCTCTAACGGTTCAGCATTCCTGTGATTTTTACTCTGCATAGCTCTAAAATATTCTCATACACCTGTCGATCACAGGCGTACAAGATTATTTGAGTGCATATAGAAAACTAGCGTCACAACATACGATGCTAGTTTTTAAAGGTGCAAAAGCTCTTTCACCCAGACGGTTTCTTTACCACCTCTCGACCGTTTATATTCAAGATTACGATCATGCAAAATTGCGATCGCCCTAAAAAAAGCATTGTTTACCGTGACAGGATTCAATTCAACCCCGAAAGATGACCACCAGTGCTGTTGCGCCTTATTAGTCAAAACTTGGTATAAATAATCAAGCTCTATCGTTCCCTCATAGACTTTCTCCAGATCGATTGACGGCTTGCTTTTCGCTATTTGCAGTGCCAACCAATAGGTCACTTCTGGCAACTGTTCAGTAGTGTGCTTGCTCATCACAACCTCCCCAGTTTTATGAGTAGTAATGAAGAGTCTAGCAGCATCTTCCGTTGCCGCGAGCTAAAAACTGCAACGCCTTGTAATCTTTAGGTAACGTAATGTGGCGTTATGCAGCCTTCGGTGGACCACTGTGTACACGAAACTCATCATCAGGATCGATGATCAGCTGATGCTCGATCTCACGAAAGAACTGTACACGCTCATCGATAGACTCTCCTGCATACTCTTCGGCAAGTGAGAGATAATCTTTAAAATGACGAGCCTCAGATTTCAATAAAGATCGATAAAATTTGGCTAAAGTATCGTCCAAGTGGGGAATCAACACTGCAAAACGCTCGCATGAACGCGCTTCAACAAACGCCCCAATAATCATTGTATCGACTAAACGAGCCGGTTCATGGGTACGAATATGCTTGCGCAAGCCATCTGCGTAACGAGAGGCTGTCATATGCTCATAAACAACACCACGATCACGCATAATTTTATGAACTTGCTCAAAATGCAACAGCTCTTCACGAGCCAACTGCGACATTTTATGCAGCAAATTGTCACGGTCCACATAGCGATACATAAGGCTCATCGCAGTTGAAGCGGCCTTTTTTTCACAGTGAGCGTGATCAACTAACAGTGTGGTCTCATTCTCTACAGCCCATTTCACCCAAGCTTCAGGAGAAGTACATGGAAGAAATTCAACCAACTCTGGATACGCGGATAACATTTCTCTACCTTTTTCTTTTAAAAAACGGGATTATACTCTGGAATGAGCAACCACGCATTAATGGAAGCCGCAAATCGTTGACCTAAGTTTCAGTCTTTACAAAGAAAAATGCATCTCATGCATAGCTTTGTGAGCTAACTTTGGCATCATTAAGGCTCCATAGATATTGATTTGGATATCAAGTCACACATGAAGCAGTATTACGACCCAAATAATTTAAGAATTGGTCAACATGTTGGGATGGAGGTAGATCCATATACCCTCAACTACCCACTGAATGACAGCAAGACCGCCTGGGTTGCGGATCAAGGCGGCCGCTCGTTCGTATTACGCTTTTACGAACAACAACGCGGCGAGCTAGAAGATTTTTTATCCAACGCAAGAAAGTACACGCAGATAAAACATTCGTCGATATCTCCGAACTACCCGCCATTTTATTCTAATTTATGGGTGTTCTCATGTTCCGCCGTCTGCGGTGGTGAACGCTTATTTAGTTTTTTAGGGAAATATCCAGATGGCGCTCCACTCAATGTTGTTCTAAGTGTATTCGATTCCATGGCGAAAGCCTTGGATCAAGTTCACGAACGAGAACTTGTTCATGGCATGCTCGACCTTAATAGCGTTCATGTCGTAAACGGCAGCGGCGTTATGACCGGATTCGGCGCGTTAAATTGGATGAACAAAATAACCAAAAACGAGCTGGATGTTCGCTTTTTCCCACCCGAATATAAAAAACGACATCAGTCTTTGAATCCTTCAATAGACAGATACATGTTCATGAGGCTGTTACTTGCTGCGTTACTCGGCGAATCGATATTAGACCGATCAACTAACAACTTACCGAAAGAAATCGATGCCCTCAGCATAGACGCATGGAATAAAGTTAAAGGGTGGTGCCGACCCGCATTGAGACACCGACCGAAATCTCTGATTGAAGTCATGAGAATTTTGCGTGCCGATTTGTACGAAAGCACAGCATCTAACGGAACAGTGAGACCCAAGAAAGCCAAACCTAGACCAAGTAATAGCAATATTACTCGTTGGTTAAAAATCGGCATACCCGCTGTTTCTGTAACAACGGCAGCCATTGCGTTGCCGTTGTTTCTTGGTCTGGTTAGCTTCCCTAGCGATGAACAAGACACTGAAAGCAAACAAACTAGCTTTGAATCGTTACCCCAAACATTAGAAGAACCGCTTAAAGATGGAGGGACAGCACCAAAAATCGAAAAAATCGAACCTTCTATATTTGAAATGGGCGACCTAAACGGCCTCGGCTATGAAAACGAAGTCCCCGTCCATGAAGTTAACATCCCGGTTGGTTTCTATTTGAGTAAATACGAAGTGACATTCGCTCAATATGATCGCTTCGCTAACGCAACCGGGCGTGCTCTTCCTCCCGATAATGGCTGGGGGCGCAACAATCGCCCGGTAATGAATGTATCTTGGTATGACGCAAAAGCTTATGCTGCTTGGGTTTCACAACAAACGGGCGAAACTTATCGCCTGCCTACTGAAATTGAGTGGGAATACTCTGCACGTTCTGGCTCCAAAACGGCGTATTGGTACGGCGACAACCTGCAAGAAGGATTCAGCGTATGTGAAACGTGCGGCACACAATGGGACAGCGTTTCCAGCGCCCCCGTTGGTTCACAAGCAAGCAACCCTTTCGGGCTATTTGACATGCACGGTAACGTCGCAGAATGGGTAGAAGATTGCTACCATGACAATTATAACGATGCGCCGTCCACGAACAGTATTTGGTTATCCAATCAATGCGAACAACGTGTTCTACGCGGAGGATCATGGTTCGACGAACCCACGGTGGGAAGAAGCGCGACACGATATCCCGCTGAACCTTCGATGAGAGCAAGTAACTGGGGGTTTAGGTTAGTGAGAATCATTAACAAAAACAAGACTTTAGATAATGTAGAATAATTTGGCTAAATGTCCCCTATTCGATATTGTTATGGTGAGAATGCACTTTTAGACCGCTTTTTCCTATACTATATTCACGTTAAAAATATAGAGTGCCGTGGGAGCTTCACATTAGTACCCTATGTTTCCTTAGGGAAGCTCCCTTCGTTATAAAAGTCGATCTCTTGTCAGATCCTGTTATACCCGCACTATTTTCGCTATTAAAAGTTTAGAGGTGTTAAATGAGCCTGTATCAAGAATACTTAAACGAAATTGAAGACCGCAAAGCTGAAGGGCTAAACCCTAAGCCAATCGATGGCGGTGAGTTACTTTCTGAAATCATCGAACAAATCAAAGACACTGAACACAAGCACAGAGAAGATTCTTTAAACTTTTTTGTTTATAACACACTACCAGGCACTACATCTGCTGCTGCAGTAAAAGCGCAATTCCTAAAAGAAATCATTTTAGGCGAAGCATCTGTTAACGAAATCTCTACTGAGCTTGCTTTTGAGTACCTTTCACACATGAAAGGCGGTCCATCTGTAGAAGCGCTGATTGACCTAGCACTTGCTGATGATGTCACTGTTGCTTCTTCTGCTGCTGACGTTTTAAAAACACAAGTATTTTTGTACGACGCAGACATGGCTCGTTTGGCGGATGCATACAACGCTGGTAACGGCATCGCTAAAGACATTCTTGAAAGTTATTCAAAAGCAGAGTTTTTCACTAAGCTTCCTGAAATCGACGAAAGCATTGAAGTTGTTACGTATATTGCCGGTGAAGGCGATATTTCAACTGACTTATTGTCTCCAGGCAATCAAGCTCACTCTCGTGCAGACCGTGAACTACACGGAAAATGCATGATCACTCCAGAAGCACAACAAGAAATTGTAGAGCTTCAGAAAAAGCACCCAAATGCCAAAGTCATGCTTATCGCAGAAAAAGGCACTATGGGCGTGGGCTCCTCACGCATGTCTGGCGTTAACAACGTTGCACTATGGGCAGGTAAGCAAGCTAGCCCTTACGTTCCTTTCATTAACATCGCTCCTGTTGTTGCAGGTACGAATGGTATCTCTCCTATTTTCTTGACGACTGTTGGTGTTACGGGCGGTATTGGTATCGACCTTAAAAACTGGGTTAAGAAAGTTGATGCACAAGGCAACGCCGTTTTAGATGCAAACGGTGACCCAGTCCTAGAAGAAGCGTACTCTGTCGCGACAGGCACTGTTCTGACAATCGACACAAAACGTAAAACACTTAACAACGGTGATCAAGAGCTGGCGGACGTTTCTGATTCTTTTAGTCCACAAAAAGTTGAATTCATGAAGGCTGGCGGCTCATATGCCGTAGTATTCGGTAAAAAACTACAGACTTTCGCAGCTGAAACACTGGGTGTTGCGGCTCCTCAAGTGTATGCACCTTCAAAAGAAATCTCTCTTGAAGGTCAAGGCCTAACCGCTGTTGAGAAAATCTTCAACAATAATGCAGTTGGCGTTACTTCTGAAACACCATTGCATGCAGGCTCTGACGTTCGTGTCAAAGTCAACATTGTAGGCTCTCAAGATACAACTGGACCAATGACGGCTCAGGAACTTGAAGCAATGGCAGCCTCTGTTATTTCGCCGATTGTAGACGGTGCTTACCAATCAGGCTGTCATACCGCTTCTGTTTGGGATAATAAAGCGAAAGCGAACATCCCTAAGCTTATGAGCTTTATGAACAAATTCGGTCTTATCACTGCTCGTGATCCAAAAGGTGTTTACCCACCTATGACCGACGTTATTCACAAAGTATTGAATGACATTACGATTGATGACCGCGCAATTATCATTGGCGGTGACTCTCATACACGTATGTCTAAAGGTGTAGCATTCGGTGCAGACTCCGGCACAGTGGCTCTAGCACTTGCAACAGGTGAGGCTGCAATGCCAATCCCTGATTCAGTGAAAGTCACGTTCAAAGGCAACATGAAGAGCCACATGGACTTCCGCGATGTTGTTCACGCAACACAAGCACAGATGCTAAAACAGTTTGGCGGAGAAAACGTATTCCAAGGTCGTATCATCGAAGTACACATTGGAACATTGCTTGCTGACCAAGCCTTCACCTTTACAGACTGGACTGCAGAAATGAAGGCAAAAGCCTCAATCTGTATTTCGACGGATGATACCTTGATTGAATCGCTTGAATTGGCGAAAAGCCGCATTCAAATCATGATCAATAAAGGCATGGAAAACACAGCTAAAACACTACAAGGGTTAATCGACCTTGCTGATAAGCGCATAGCTGGCATCAAGTCTGGAGAACAACCTGCACTAGCTCCAGACAACAACGCCAAATACCATGCGGAAGTTGTTGTAGACCTGGATGAAATTGCTGAACCTATGGTTGCCGATCCAGACGTTAACAATGACGATGTTTCAAAACGCTATACTCACGACGTCATTCGTCCTGTTTCATTCTACAATGATAAACCTGTAGACCTAGGCTTTGTGGGATCTTGCATGGTTCACAAAGGTGACATTCAGATCATTGCTCAGATGCTACGCAATATTGAATCTAAGCAAGGTAGCGTGTCATTCAAGGCACCTCTTGTTGTTGCAGCCCCTACTTACAACATTGTCGATGAATTGAAAGCAGAGGGCGACTGGGACATCCTAGCGAAATACGCTGGTTTCGAGTTCGATGATACTAATCCAAAAAATGCTGCGCGTACTTCTTATGAGAATATTCTCTACTTAGAACGCCCTGGGTGTAACCTATGTATGGGTAACCAAGAAAAAGCAGCACCTGGCGACACTGTTATTGCAACATCAACCCGTCTTTTCCAAGGCCGTGTTGTAGCCGACTCTGCAGAGAAGAAAGGTGAATCTCTATTAGGCTCAACGCCTCTAGTTGTTCTTTCAACCGTTCTTGGACGATTCCCAACAATGGATGAATACATGTCAGCTGTAGAAGGGATTGACCTGACATCCTTCGCGCCTCCAGTAGAAGATATGACAATTGAGCCAGAATTGATTGCTGTTAGCAGCAACTAACTATCTCTTTATACATACTTAAAAGCGATACATAGTAAAAAGCCCGCATTTTGCGGGCTTTTTTATGAGAGAAATAAAACAAAAAATCGGGCTAATTAAAACGCGGCACTCATCCCAAATTGATAACGCCACCCTTCTCCGTCTAGCTCTTTTGTTTCTTCTCTAAAACGCATTTCATTTTTCTGAGGTGTAATTACGCTTACGTTTAGGTTAATCCCTGGAGGATAAATTCCAAATAACGTTATTTTTGACTGAACACCAAACGTTATATCATTCGAAGAAAGTCTTGTTGATGTGGTCTCTGGTTCAATTTCTGTTTGGTTGTAAATTCCATACACCATTGCATCATCAAATTGCCAACCAACTCCATAATGCCAGCTCATGTAATCGTAGTCATAATTCGTTTGGCCTAAGGAATAATCAACCAATAAGGCTAATGAACCTATGCGCTCTTTTACTTTTATGCCGTAACCGTAGCGTAAATCGTCATCAAGCAATAATTGACTACGAATACCAATATAGTCGAACAAAACATCGTTCGTGAACAGCCCTAATGTCAGCAAAGGGCTTCTAAAACTGCCTTTAGAATATGGTGTAACGACAGAGACTCGGCTCCAGTCAGACACGGTAAAACTTAACGGGATAGAGAACCCCTTTGAAGAAGAGTTAAACCCAATTGAAGAAGAAGGAAATAGCTCAGGGACAGTTTCATCGGATTCTGAAACATTTTCAAACTGAGCTTCTTGACCAACAAGAACAAAACTAGAATCTTCCGATGCCGTGATATCTGACAAAATATCCTCATACTGCACTTGAAGTTCGCTCTCGTATTTATTCATCATTTCACGCCAAGCTTCTGACATTGCTGTATATGCATTTTCTAGCGAAGTCAGCCCCTGCTCTTTCGCATCTGCAGCAAGCTTTGCGTAGTAGACAGCCTTATCATCATATTGACCAATCGCATCTTCAAGTGATAGCACCGCACGGTCTGCTTCATTATTAACGTCAAGCAGCTCCTTTTCTAACTCACTATCCGCGTTTTGACTAACATTATTGGCGAGGCTGGTTATGGTTTGAGCATTTTGATCAATTTGCTCTTGAAGTGCTTCAGAAGGTGTTTGCCCCTCCTCCAAATCTTCGATCTGCTGCTCTATATCATCGACTTCATCTTGGATGTCTTCATCAAGTTGATCTAGAAAATCATCAAGACTTGATGAAGAGAATGCGTAAGTAAAGGAAGGAGCAATACCTAACAAAACGATATTACCGATGAAGAATACGCGCCTTAGATCCATAGCTTAAATCCCAGTAAACCAATCTATTGATATACAGTACCCGTAATCGTTTGCGCGTTAAAGTGGTTTTAAATACAGAATTTTGAGTTTGCCCTTGAACTTAATTCGATGATAATCAAGGGCAAACATATTTTTGATTTAGAATTTTACAATTAGGCTGCAAAAGCCATCGTTAAGCTTCGACCTATTTGTCCATGACTATAGAACACTTCGCTCTGCTAGCTCGTTGAATTCATCCTGCTTTTCACGCTCTAGATTACTTTCTACATCACGTGAGTCGGGATGGTGTTTTCTACCTTCATGTTTAGATTTGAACTTGAGTAACTGTTTTTCAAGTTTGGCGACCAACATATCTAATGCAGGCTTAAGTTGTTTATCAGTTTTTACGGTTGCGAAAAGATCGTGATTTGGGATGTGAACACTCGCCTCGACAATAAGCTCGTGTGCTTTATGCTTTTCAGCATTTAAGATGACATTGATGGTCGTAATATGATTATTCACCCTTACAAGGTGATCTAGCTTTTCTTTAACTGTTTGTTGTACTTCTTCACCGGAGTGAACGTGATGGCCGCTAATGTTCAGTTTATACATAAGCAAACTTTCCTTATTATTCTTGGTTGATGGAAAACTCTGTTTTATATCTCCTTTGTTGTTAGCCTTAATTAATAACTTAAGGGTTTATCGATTAAATTCAAGCCTAAAATCACTTTTCCATACGAATCATTACATAGATCAATAGAAACGAAAAAACCGCCCTTAGGCGGTTTTGTTAGATCTGAGTCAACAATCAGTCGTCGAGCAGTATTCTCAACATACGACGTAGAGGCTCAGCAGCACCCCATAGAAGCTGATCACCTACGCTAAACGCGCTAATGTATTCAGGTCCCATGTTCAGCTTACGAATTCTACCTACAGGAATATTCAAAGTACCTGTCGCAACTGTTGGAGTCAGTCGCTCCATAGATGCCTGCTTATCATTTGGCACAACATCAACCCAATCGTTATGTTGAGCTAAAAGCCCTTCGATATCCGCAACCGGAATGTCTTTATTCAATTTGATCGTGAATGCCTGACTGTGGCAACGCATTGCGCCAACGCGAACACATAATCCATCTACTGGAATCGGTGATCCCATGTTTCCTAGAATTTTGTTCGTTTCAGCCTGCGCTTTCCACTCTTCTCGGCTCTGACCATTATCCAATTGACTGTCTATATAAGGGATCAATGAGCCAGCTAGAGGTACACCAAACTGGTCGACAGGCATATCCGATGAGCGCATTTTCTCAGCAACCTTGCGGTCGATATCAAGAATTGCACTCGCAGGATCAGCCAACTCTGAAGCGACTGTACCGTTTAACAAACCCATTTGATTTATAAGCTCGCGCATATGGCGGGCACCGCCACCAGACGCAGCTTGATAGGTCATTGAAGTCATCCATTCGACGTAACCTTTCTCAAATAGGCCGCCTAATGCAAGCAACATAAGTGATACAGTACAGTTACCACCAGCAAAGGTTTTAACGCCATCTTTCAAGCCTTGCTTGATGACGTTTTGGTTAACCGGATCAAGCACAATGATTGCGTCTTTATCCATACGCAATGAAGATGCTGCGTCGATCCAGTAACCTTTCCAACCAGCCTCACGTAACTTAGGATAAATCGCCTTTGTATAATCACCGCCTTGACAGGTAATAATGATCTCCATTTTCTTCAAAGACTCAATATCATTTGCGTCTTGAAGCAGAGGGATCTCTTTACCTATCTCTGGGCCCTTCTGACCCGTTTGCGATGTTGAGAAGAAGACAGGATCAATGTGATCAAAATCTCGTTCTTCTCGCATACGTTGCATTAACACGGAACCAACCATTCCGCGCCATCCGACTATACCTACAGTTTGTTTTGACATGGTCTTTATACCTTTTTTAGTGTGGGTCTACTCATACCAAGAGCAGTATCCCTAATGATCACCTGTGACTATCATTCTATAGTTCACTAGGCCTTTAAAGCAGCAAGTACTGCATCACCCATTTGAGCAGTGCTTACTGTTGTACAACCTTCTGATGCGATATCAGCTGTTCTTAGACCTTGGTCGAGAACATTACTTACTGCCGCTTCAATTGCATCCGCTGCTTCTTTTGAATCAAGCGAATAACGCAACATCATAGCAACAGAAAGGATCGTAGCCAATGGGTTTGCTTTACCTTGACCTGCAATATCAGGAGCAGAGCCATGGCACGGCTCGTACATGCCACGACCTTCAGCATTTAGTGATGCTGAAGGTAACATGCCGATAGAACCTGTAAGCATTGCAGCTGCATCGGAAAGAATATCGCCAAACATGTTGCCTGTCACCATAACATCGAATTGTTTAGGCGCTCGTACTAGCTGCATCGCCGCATTATCTACAAGCATATGGCTAAGCTCAACGTCTGGATATTCTTTAGCGACCTCTTCCATAACTTCTTTCCAAAGTACGGTCACTTCCAAAACATTGGATTTATCGATAGAGCATACTCGTTTACCGCGTTGACGCGCCGCTTCAAACGCAGAACGAGCGATTCGACGAATCTCAGATTCAGAATATACATACGTATTATAACCTTGGCGTTCGCCGTTCTCCAACGTGCGGATACCGCGCGGCTGACCAAAATAAATACCGCCCGTTAATTCGCGAACAATCAAGATATCCAGACCTGCGACGATTTCAGGCTTTAAGCTTGATGCATCAGCAAGCTGAGGATACAAAATAGCGGGACGTAGATTTGCAAACAGCTCTAAGTTAGAACGCAGTCCTAGCAAGCCTTTTTCAGGGCGAACAGACATATCAAGTCCATCCCACTTAGGGCCACCTACTGCGCCTAATAGAATAGCGTCAGCTGCTTTTGCCTTAGCCAATGTCACTTCCGGCAATGGAGATCCTGTTTCATCGTATGCAGAACCGCCCACTAGTGCGCTTTCATGCTCAACGTTTAAAGAAAACGCCGTATTAACTTGATCCAATACACGAACAGCTTGCTCTACAATTTCAGGGCCGATGCCATCACCAGGCAAAATCAATACATTTTTAGTCATGTTATATTCCTTAAAGAGTGCGTTCAGCGAACAACCATGGAGCTTGTTGTATGCGCTTTTCTTCGTATGCTTTAATGCTATCGGCTTCTTGTAATGTTAGGCCAATGTCATCGAGACCATTTAACAAGCAATGTTTACGAAATGAGTCAACAAGGAAAGAATATTCTTTACCTTCCGGTGTTTTGACAATTTGAGCGTCAAGATCAACCGTTAACTCGTAACCTTCTGTACTTTCAACGGCCTTGAAAAGTTCGTCGACTTCTTCTTCATCCAAGACAATTGGAAGAAGACCATTTTTAAAACAGTTATTGAAAAAGATGTCTGCAAAGCTTGGCGCGATCACTGCACGAATACCGTAGTCGTCCAATGCCCATGGAGCGTGCTCTCGACTTGAACCACAGCCAAAGTTATTTCGTGCAAGCAATACGCTTGTACCTTGATAACGCGTTTGATTTAGAACAAAATCTTCGCGTAATGGACGACCTTCGCAGTCTTGGTCTGGCTGCCCTTCATCTTCATAACGCAATTCGTCAAATAGGTTTTTACCAAACCCTGTACGCTTAATTGACTTCAAAAACTGCTTTGGAATAATCATGTCAGTGTCGACATTGGCTAAATCTAAAGGAGCCGCGACACCTGTGTGTACTGTAAATGGACGCATCTTTGTCTCCTTAGTGTTTTACCAACTCGTTAACATCAATAAAATGACCAGCAATAGCCGCAGCCGCCGCCATCGCAGGGCTTACCAAATGAGTACGTCCGCCGAACCCTTGACGACCTTCAAAGTTTCGGTTCGAAGTAGAAGCACAATGCTCGCCGGCACCCAGCTTGTCAGCGTTCATTGCAAGACACATAGAACAACCAGGCTCACGCCACTGCAAACCTGCTTCAGTAAAGATTTTATCCAAACCTTCATCTTCCGCTTGGGCTTTTACTAATCCAGAACCTGGAACAACAATGGCTTCTTTGATGGTATTCGCCACTTTTCGGCCTTTTACTACGTCAGCCGCAGCTCTTAGGTCTTCTATACGGGAGTTAGTACATGAGCCGATAAAGACCTTATCTAGGGTAATGTCGGAAAGCTTTTCTTTTCCTTCAAGCCCCATGTACTTCCATGCGCGGGCATAACCTTCACGTTGAACTGGATCTTGCTGATCTTCAGGCTTTGGAATAAAGTCATCAACAGGGATAACCATCTCTGGAGAGGTTCCCCAAGTTACTTGTGGCTTTATATCTTTTGCTTGCAAAACAACAACTTCATCAAATTCTGCGTCGTCATCAGATACAAGCTCTTTCCAAGATTCAACAGCCATATCCCATTGCTCTGGTTTTGGAGCATATGGACGCCCTTTAACGTAATCAATTGTTGTATCATCAACAGCGATCAAGCCAACGCGTGCGCCCGCTTCAATTGCCATGTTACAAACCGTCATACGCCCTTCCATGGAAAGTGATTGAATCGCCTCACCACCGAATTCGATCGCAAAGCCTGTACCGCCTGCCGTTCCAATTTTACCAATGATCGCTAATACAACATCTTTCGCGGTAACCCATGGAGACAATTGACCGTCTACACGAACCAACATATTGCGCATCTTTTTAGCCACTAGACACTGTGTCGCTAATACATGCTCAACTTCCGACGTCCCGATGCCATGAGCTAATGCACCAAAAGCACCGTGTGTCGATGTATGAGAATCACCGCATACAACTGTCATTCCTGGAAGAGTCGCACCTTGTTCTGGCCCAACAACGTGTACGATGCCTTGACGAACATCCATCATGTTAAATTCGGTGATACCGAACTCATCACAGTTCTCATCCAGAGTTGTAACCTGAATTTTAGAAACGGGGTCTTCGATACCATTAACACCGCTTTTACGTTCTTCGGCTGTCGTAGGGACGTTATGATCTGGCGTCGCCAAACTTGCAGATGTTCTCCAGGGCTTACGTCCTGCTAAACGAAGGCCTTCAAATGCTTGAGGCGAAGTGACTTCATGTAAAAGTTGTAAATCGATGTAGATTAACGCACTGCCATCATTTCGTTGTTGAACCAAGTGACTGTTCCACAACTTATCGTATAAGGTTTTGCCTGCCATTTTTCTCTCTCCTAAGCTGACTTGTGGACAATCCTATACGCTTCCTTTAAATTACTCAAATTCATAATTTTTATAAATTGGATTACTGGCAGGAATCATGGAAATTGGCGAACTGATTACCTTTATACGAGTCGCGGAATTAGAATCGTTTTCTGAGGCTGCCGAAAAGCTCTTTCTCACTCAACCTGCAATCAGCAAAAGAATTGCCTCTTTAGAGTCGACGCTAGGCGTAAAATTGTTTGACCGTATAGGAAGAAAAGTTCAGCTTACTGAAGCAGGAGAACGTCTACTGCCTAAAGCACGAAAAGTATCAAACGACCTCGACGATATTAAACGAAGTATGACATTGCAGATGGACGACATTAGCGGCCTTTTGAGAATATCGACAAGCCATCATATTGGATTACATAGATTACCCAAACTGTTAAAACAGTTTCAGCACACCTACCCTAACGCACAAATTGACATTGAATTCACGCAATCCGAAGAAGCATACCGAAAGGTTATTCAAGGAGATGTGGAGCTTGGAATCATTACGCTCAACAGCTCTCCTGATGAACATATGATGTCCATTCCAATATGGTCAGATCCATTGAAGTGTGTTGTGAGCAGAGATCACCCTTTAGCACACGAATCACAAGTGGACATTCTAGAGCTGTCAAAACACCAATGTGTTCTGCCAAATGAAAATACGTTCACTCGGCAAATTGCAGAAACCGTGTTCGCGTCACATCAGGTAAAACCAAACGTGAGGATGAACACCAATAATCTCGAAACGCTCGCTATGTTAGTCACCATTGGTTGGGGTTGGTCTTTACTACCTTCCACTTTAGTCGATAGCCAATTGAAAGTATTAGACTTACCCGCCTTTAATGTAGAACGAAAACTTGGCGTAATACATCACAACCGAAGAACGCTAAGCAGAGCGGCGCGTACTTTTATTGATATGCTCCAAAAAGAGAATTCTTTATTAAACTAAACAGTGAAAGCGGCAACCTTAATCTAATGAGTAAGGTCGGGAATCACTGTTTTTGACTTTTAACCAAGCAAATTATTGCCGCTACGGACATTAAAGACGATACGGTAAAAGTCCAGTTTCCTCCTATGATGTCCCAACTGTAACCCGCTAAGATCATCCCTATGCCACTTCCCAGCCCAACAGAAAATGCACTGTAAGTTGATTGCCCCTGACTGCCAAATCGCCCCGGAAAGAGCCTTCTCACCTGATCGATCGATACCATATGAAATAATGCGAACGTAATGCAGTGCATTAGCTGTGTGAACAGCACCACCAGCAACGACGACGAAAACCACGCTAAAAGCCCCCACCGAACGACACCGCAGGCAAAGCAAAGTAACAATAAATGGATCGCATAATACCGCTGTACGAAATGCCCGCAGTATAAAAACAGCAGGACTTCGATCACAACACCAAAACTAAGCAGAAGCCCTATTTCAGAGCCGGAATAGCCTGCACTGGATAAGTGAACCGCGAAAAATATGTTAAAAGGCGCGTGAGCCATATACGACAAAAACGCAAGACCAAAAAACAACGCAACTTCTTTGCGAAACAGCAACTCTTTGAAGTTACCCTCTACATGAGAAGAAGACGCTTTATACGGCTTTTCTTTAATAAACATACTGGTTAGAAAAGCCAGAGCAAGACAGACACAAATAGACGGAATAATGACGCCTACACCCAGCAGTTTTATGGCGTAACCAATTAACGAGACTGAAACGATGTAGCCGAGCGATCCTCCAACACGAATACGCGTATAGGGTATGCGGGTATTTTGAATACTCATAACCGCGAGCCCATCAGCAAGAGGCATTAAAGCTGAATAGAACAAAGCCAGTATGCAGGTAAGGATAAAAAGCGTATCGAAGGTCGTCGAAAAATTAAATGGAATAAAAGACAATAACGTTCCCAACATACAGATTTGCATTACTTTTTTTGGCAATCCGAACTTTGTTGTTAACCATCCCCAAAAATGAGGAACGACTATCGACGCAAGGGTGAACGTTGACATGAGTCGCCCAATTTGTGATCCGTTCAAACCAATCGAGCTGTAGTAAATCGACATATAAGGCATCAAAATGCCGATTGCCGCACAATAAAAAAAGAAATATGCAAACAAAGGAGCAGCAACCGGAAGCGATCTCTTGTCAAACATAATAGTTAGCTCCTACTAAATAAATACTTGTAATTAGTCCTTTCGGATATTAGTAATACATATAAATATGTGAAATACGTATGTGCATCCATCGACCAAACGCTAATAAAACTGATAATTTAAACTTACAAGGAATTGCCAATGTCCGAAAATCAAAACTCACCGTGGTGGCGAGGCTGTGTCATCTATCAGGTATACCCACGTAGCTTTTTTGACTCAAATGGAGATGGCATTGGCGATCTACCGGGATTGGCGGCCAAAATTCCTTATATAGCCTCTCTTGGCGTTGACGCCATATGGATTTCTCCTTTTTTCACATCGCCCATGAAAGATTTTGGATATGATGTCTCGGATTACTGTGATGTTGATCCAATCTTTGGAACATTATCCGATTTTGATAACGTAATTGAAATAGCGCATAAGCACGGACTAAAAATATTAATAGACCAAGTATTAAATCATACATCAGATCAGCACCCTTGGTTCAAAGAATCATCAAGCAGCCTCGACAACCCAAAATCAGATTGGTATGTTTGGGTCGATCCAAACCCTGACGGTACCATCCCAAACAATTGGCTGTCGGTTTTTGGTGGGCCTGCATGGCAATGGCACAGCCGTCGTCGCCAATATTATTTACATAATTTTTTATCCAGCCAACCCGATTTAAACTTCCATAACCCAGAAGTTATTGAGGCTGTTTTAGATGCAGTTCGATTCTGGCTAGATCGCGGAGTAGATGGATTTCGTTTCGATACCGCGAACTACTTCTTTCATGACATTGAGCTACGCAACAACGCACCAAAAGAAGAAGTTGAAGAAGGCAGTATTGGCGTACGCGCCGACAACCCATATGCCTATCAATTCCATGAGTTTGATAAGTCACGACCTGAAAACATCCCGTTCTTAAAACAACTACGCGCTCTGATGGATGAGTACCCTCAAACAACCACTGTAGGCGAAGTCGGCTGTGATTTTGCGTTAGAAACAATGGCGAAGTACACACAAGGTGGCGACAAATTGCACATGTGTTACTCGTTTGACCTTCTTACCCATGATTCCAGCATGAAGCACATTCGTACCACAATGGAAGAAATCGAAGACGGTTTAGGCGATGGCTGGCCATGCTGGTCGATAGGGAATCATGATGTAGAAAGGGTTGCTTCTCGTTGGACAGAAAAAGAAGGCTTGATAAACCATGAACGCAGTAAAATCCACATGGCCATGCTGTTATCCATGCGCGGTAGCGTCTGCCTCTATCAAGGAGAAGAGTTAGGGCTTCCTGAAGCGGAATTAACCTATGATCAGCTCGTAGACCCATTTGGTATCGAGTTTTGGCCCGATTTTAAAGGTCGAGATGGATGCAGAACCCCAATGCCATGGTCAAATTCTGACAATGGCGGATTCACAGATGGAAAGCCTTGGCTTCCAGTAGTGGATTCGCACCTGCCCTACTCTGCTGAATTGCAGGAAGACGACCCAAACTCGATTTTTCACGCCTATAAAGCCTTTCTACAATTTAGAAAACACCATAACGCACTTGTGTCAGGCGCTATCGAATTCTTTCACGACGACGAGCACTCACTCATTTTTACGCGCCAATCAGATGATGAGAAATTACTTGTTGCCTTGAACACCAGCGCTGAGACAACCGTTCTCAAACTACCGAAAACACTCATCAAAAATAAGCTTGAAGACATTGAGATTCCAAAATCCATTAACAAAGGCACCGTAAAGGAAGGGAAAATCATGCTGCAGGCCTATTCGATTTATATTGGTAAAGTGAGCATTTGAATTCACTGTAAGCCCAAAATTACAGGTATAACAATAAAAAAAGGGCGTTAATACGCCCTTTTTTCCAATCAGATTCAACTAATTTATTTGCACTTACTTACCCGAAAATCAATGTAACTTAAGCTTCGGCTTAACCACTTTGCCAATTTTTTGTGCTGACATAATAATCGTAGCTTTCAACCATCCGTGAATCGCGATCAAATGCAGTCGATACAACGAGATATACACAAATCTCGCGATCCGCCCTTCAACGAACATTGAGCCACCGCCCAAATTCCCCATCAAACTACCAACCGTACTGTAACGGCTCAAGTTGACCAAAGATCCATGATCTTTGTAGGAATATTCTTTGAGAGTTTCACTACGGAACGTCGCTTTAATGTTATCAAACACCAGTGATGCCATTTGATGCGCTGATTGAGCTCTCGGTGGAACAAGCGAGCCATCATCTTGTTCACAAGCACAACAATCGCCAATAACAAAAACATTTTCAAAGCTCGGAACTTGCAACGTCCGCTGAACTTTAATTTGGTTGTTACGAGTGGTTTCAAAACCCTCAATACCTTTTATAAATTCAGGTGCTTTCACCCCAGCCGCCCAAATCATCAAATCTGCGTTTACATCGTCGCCTTCAAACGTTTTCATACCGCCATCGAACGCTTCTGTAACGCGAGTATTCTCTTTGATTGAAACACCTAAACGTTGAAGTTCTTTTGATGCAAGCGCAGCGATTCGCTCGGGAAGTGCTGGCAATATACGTGGGCCAGCCTCTATGAGTTCAACCTGCACACGACGACCTGACATTTCGGGCATACCGTAGGCTTTAAGCAGGTCTGCAACATGGAATAGCTCTGCTGACAACTCAACACCTGTCGCCCCACCGCCGACTATGGCGATTTTTAGTTTGGTATCATCGCCTGCTTGATGAATTCGCAAAAACTGATTTAACAACGCCTGTTGAAAGCGATCGGCTTGACGATGAGAATCAAGAAAATAACAATGATCCGAAACACCAGGTGTACCGAAGTCATTACTGACACTGCCAACAGCCATAACCAAGATGTCGAAGGCAACATCTCGCTCAGGCAATACAACGTGCCCTTTATCATCTTGAATAGGTTCCAGAGTAATTGTCTTCGCATTCGGGTCAACAGCAGTAACATTACCAAGCTGAAATGAGTAATGGTGCTTCGCGGCATGAGCGCGGTAATTCACACCGTCCGTATTTATATCTAACGACCCCGTTGCCACTTCATGTAAAAGAGGCTTCCATATGTGCGTTTGACTACGGTCCACTAACGTTATGTCTGCTTGACGTTTTTTTCCAAAGGCGTGCCCTAGCTTCGTAACTAACTCTAAGCCACCCGCTCCGCCGCCCACAACGACAATTTTCTTCATATTATTGTTCCCGCAAATTTAAACTATTTGCTAAGCCCTGACCTTTGGCTACATAAAGATCAACTCTTAGCGAATAATTCACACTGTCTGAGCGTTCAACATTGATATAGAACTGAACACGAAAGCTCGCACGAAGCGAGCTGAGATTGCGTATAACTAAGCCAGCTTTCTCGCTAAGATTCTATCTAATGAGTTTGCGAAAGCCATTCTGTCTTGCTGATTAAAAGCTTGCGGTCCGTCCGTTTGAACACCGCTGGAACGCATTTGCTCCATAAAATCACGCATATTCAATCGTTGTCGAATGTTTTCTCGAGTGTACTCTTCACCCCTTGGGTTAATCACCATCGCTCCTTTTTCAACACAATCAGAAGCCAAAGGAATGTCTGCCGTTATCACAAGATCTTCAGGAGTAAGGTTATCTACAATGTAGTTATCCGCTTCATCAAAACCAGATTGTACTACTTTGCGTTCTATCCATTTGGAAGGAGGCATACTGATCGCCTGATTTGCTACCAATATGCATTTGATTTGAACACGCTCTGCTGCTCGAAACAATATTTGTTTAACGACGTTTGGACAGGCATCAGCGTCAACCCAAATACGCATATAATTCCCCTTTAATTATCAGGGCTATTATTAAACAGTGTTACAGGGAAGCCCTGCAAGCATAACTTTATAAAAATCAGTTATCTTCCCTATAAAAGCCTAGAGAAGGTGTTAACAAGTCCACCCGCTTCTATATGTAGATAACGCTACTTTATTCGGGAATAAGTTACGCCTCCCAACATTGAGTGTATTGGCAAGAAAGTTAACGATGACTAAGCGCTACATATTTGGGTAATTTGGCCCTCCTGCTCCTTCCGGTGTTACCCATCTTATGTTTTGCGAAGGATCCTTGATGTCACACGTTTTACAATGAATGCAGTTTTGAGCGTTAATTTGCAGCGCCGTACCTATTTCATTTTCAACCATTTCGTAAACACCCGCAGGACAGTACCGCTGAGCAGGTTCATCATACATGGGTAAATTGTGCTTGGTTGGTACTTCATCATTCAATAGCTGTAGATGACATGGCTGATCTTCTTCATGGTTTGTATTCGACAAAAACACTGAAGAAAGTCGATCAAAACTGAGCACGCCATCTGGCTTATCATATTGGATTTTAGTATGTTGCTTCGCGAGCTCTAACGCTGCGCTGTCAGGTATTTCATCCCTAAATGTAAACGGCAGTTTCCCATTAAATAGATTCTGATCGAGCCAATTAAATGCTCCACCCCAAAACGTTCCAAGAGAATGCATAACTGGCACAAAGTTTTTCGATTGGGCGAGTTCGTCACCAAGCCAAGATTGCTTAATACGGTGATCAAATTCGTGTAGTTTTTGTCCATATGACGGGTCGTTTGCTAGCAGTTCCACGATACAATCCGCCGCAATCATTCCGCTTTTCATTGCGGTATGCGTGCCTTTTATTTTTGCTGGATTGAGTGTGCCGGCATCGCATCCGACCAAGACCCCACCATTTACTGCCATCTGAGGTAACGAGTTTAATCCACCCTTTGCAATCGCCCTCGCACCGTAGGACACTCGCTTGCCTTGCTTAAGCACCTCCGCAATGAGTGGGTGATGTTTATATTTTTGAAACTCTTCATAAGGGCTTAAATAGGGGTTTTTATAGTTTAAATCGACAATTAAACCCACCACGACCTGATTGTTTTCAAGATGATATAAAAATCCTCCTCCACCCGCATCCGAATTAAGAGGCCAACCTGCGGTATGAATAACAGTACCTGGCTCACTAACGGAGTCAGGAACATCCCATAGCTCCTTAATGCCAAGGCCATAATGCTGTGGTGAACGACCCTCACTTAAACCAAACTGATCGATTAATGATTTCCCTAAGTGACCTCGACACCCTTCAGCAAACACAGTCTGCTTCGCTTTCAAAAGCATCCCTTGCATATAACCGTCTTTTTCTGAACCGTCTGATGCGACTCCCATATCACCCGTATTAATGCCTTCAACTCGCCCAGTATCGTCGTAGGCAACATCATAGGCAGCAAAACCCGGAAAAATCTCAACGCCTAACGATTCCGCTTGTTCCGCTAACCAACGACAAAGATTGCCTAAACTTATGACATAATTTCCATCATTATGCAGGGATTTGGGAACCATCCAGTTTGGTATTTTTCTGGAGCTAGATTCGCTCTCTAGCCAATGCACTTCGTCTCGGCCAACTTCAGAAAGCAACGGGGCGCCGTCTTCTTTCCAATTGGGAAACAATTCAGTTAGCGCCTTAGGGTCAACGACAGCACCAGAAACAATATGAGCACCGATTTCCGAGCCTTTTTCGACAACGCATACTGTAAGCTCTTGATTAGACTCATTCGCTTTTTGCATTAACCTGCAAGCCGCAGCAAGACCGGATGGTCCACCCCCTACGACAACGACATCAAACTCCATTATTTCTCTTTCTATCATATTGAATATCCCTTAGAAGCGGGTTCGATTTTTATGTGTATATTTTTTATTTTATTTATCGAAAAAGACTGCGCTGTCTACTGTCGACGTGCCGGCGGTTATCATGTCACCATACATCCGCGCCCTTGGCAGAATTTGACGGCAGTAGAATTCAATCGACGCAGACCGAAGGTCATCAAACTCTGAATTTTCGTTCATTTGATCTTCTGCTTTCAGCATCAACCAAGCACCAACGACATAACCAAATTGCATCATATAGGCGTAAGCATGATAAGTTCCTAATAAAGGATCTTCTTTCATTGAAGACAAGCACAAGTCCGTTGTTTGCTGAAAAAACACGGTCTCAGTCTTAACTTGCTCTGCATATTTTGATTTGGACAAACCAACATCACTGATGATTTCGTCAATCAACCGACTCAAAGCAATGCCGTTATCTCCTTGTAACTTTCGCCCAATAAGATCGATCGCCTGAATGCCATTTGTGCCTTCATATATCGGCAAAATTCGAGCATCTCTTGCATGCTGCGCAACACCTGTTTCTTCTATGAAGCCCATGCCGCCATGCACCTGTACAGCAAGCGAGGTGACTTCTTGCGCTATTTCGGTGATCCATCCTTTAACAACAGGCGTGTACAGTGCAGTACGAGCGGACGCCGCAGACGCCTCTGCCCCGTTTGCTAACTTAGACACATCGTTTTCTACCGCTGCGGTATATATCAAAGCGCGAGATGCATCGATCAGCGCCTTCATTGTTAATAACATCCTTTTTACATCAGGATGTTCTATTATGGCGACTCGGTTCTTTCTAGCAGCGTCATAACCTTGTTTGCGCTCTTTTGCGTAATCTGTAGCCTGCTGATAAGCGCGTTCTGCGATGGCAAGCCCTTGTAGCCCAACACCTTGTCTGGCATTGTTCATCATAGCAAACATCGCTTTGAGCCCTTGATTTGGCTCGCCAACTAAGTAACCCACTGCTCCGTAATTTTCACCAAACGCCATGACACAAGTTGGTGATGCGTGAATGCCCATCTTATGTTCCAATGATGCAACACATACATCATTTCGAGCACCAAGCTCACCGCTTTCAGCCACAAGATATTTAGGCACAAGAAAAAGAGAAATCCCCTTTACTCCTTCTGGAGCATCAGGCAGACGGGCAAGCACTAAATGAATGATATTGTCACTCATCTGATGGTCGCCCCACGTAATGAATATTTTCTGGCCTTGTATTAGGAAATGCTCGCCTTCCGGTACCGCTTTGGCGCTAATTGCTGCCAAATCAGAGCCTGCGTTTGGCTCCGTTAGATTCATGGTGCCAGTCCACTCGCCACTTACAAGTTTACTAAGAAAAGTATTTTTTAAAGAGGGAGAACCGTATCGTTCAAGCGCTTCGATCGCGCCACTTGAAAGTAACGGGCATAATGAAAAAGCGAGGTTTGCAGACTGGATACCTTCATTAACCGCCGTTGCTAATGTTGATGGCAAACCTTGTCCGCCGTGATCGACATGCCCATCCAGAGATGGCCACCCCCCTTCGACATAGGCACTGAAAGCGTCTTTGAACCCTTTAGCCTCGTAGACATCACCGCTTTCAAGTCTAGCGCCTTCTTGATCTCCACTCCAATTAAGAGGAGCAATAACCTGCTCACTGAGCTTTGCGGATTCAGTTAAAATGGCCTCAACCAAATCCACCGTTAAAGGCTCTTCAAGAAAATCATTTAATCGATCTGAGATGCCCGCTTGGTTTAATGAAAACAATACATCTTTATATGGATAACGATAGTCGCTCATATTCTTATTCTCCGACGATTTTTTCGAGCGTTATTCTATCGTTATAGAATGGTAAACAGATCCTGTTTCAGCAATAACATTAGGAGGCTAAATTAATAACAAAACCAATCATCGGTCACTTAGCTAGTTTGAAATTCGCTCGTTCAGAGACTTTTCGAATCGGACATATTGCTCACTTTTTCGATATTCTCCGGGCGTCATTCCAGTCCATTTTTTAAACGAACGAAAAAATGCACTCGGTTCATCAAACCCCATCAGTGAGGCGATATCATTGATCGAAAGCCGAGGAACATTCATATAGGTGATGGCAGCTTCTTTGCGACATTCATCCTTAATTTGCTGATATGACGTACTTTCATCGCTCAATCGACGACGCAAGGTAGACACACTCATGTTGAGTGTTGAAGCAACCTCATCGGCACTCGGTAATTCACGAGAAAAGTCCTTACCGATCAGAGCCATTACTTGTGACTTCAAGCTATTGTCATTTTCAACCATTACGAGGAGTTGGTACGGCGCTGTTTTTAAGAACCCTCTAAGGGTTTCTTCTGTTTGGACAATTGGCATATCGAGATAAGTTGCGGGAAATACGAGCGCATTGGCATGCTGAGAAAATTTAACTTCAGATTGGAAAAGTGTCTTGTAATATTCTACATCACTCGGCCTGTTAGCCATAAAATACGCGGCTTTCAACACTAACCGACGCCCAATTAGCCAACTGATAAAATGGTGCCATATAGACATGGTCGTTCTGATTTTTTCAATCGGCTCATTTGCCATCATGTCTTCGGTAAAATCATTGGCGATAATATCGACTGGCGCAAACGTCACCAAGGCATAACGCCCTTTTTTTATGAGAACTGGCTTAATGGTCGGGCTTCGGCACACTTCAAAAAAATCGCTACATCGATAGAGAGCCTTAGAAAGACTGCGCGCATGTATAATGCATAAGCACATCATACGAAACGTGCCATTTGGCATTTTACCGCCACTTAGCATAGCGAAGGATTCGTCCTGCTCTAACCATATGATTTTTTGATAAAGCATGCCATATTCATAAGCGGGGAATGTGTCATTTTTATCAATAAATGAAGGGTCAATATCAAGACTTTCAAGCAATGTAGGGATGCAATGGCCTTTGGCTTTAACTGCCTCCAATAGGAATCGCACACTCGACATCGGTACAGATGCTTTTGCATTCATAACACAGTCCCTTTTAGTTCTTTATTTTTATTGTCGTCAAAAAAGGCTGCATATGCAGCCTTTTTGTTATTTCTAATTGAACTCTATTGGTCTGTTTCGGTAAACGCATCAAGCAAATCATTGGCGATAAGCTCGTTGCTGTCTTCCTTTACCTCTACTTCAACCTTTGCAACCTTGTCTTCTTCACGAACCGGCATCGTAAATCTACGAGGACGAGGTGCTTGTGACGCGGCCTCTTCTTTTGGCGCTAAACCTAGGCGCACAAGCTTTTTATGCGCTTGTTCTTTTCGTTCTTTCGACTTTTTAGTTTGGAACTTATTCGGCTTTGAAGCTTTGCGGGCTTTATTTTGCTCTTTGAGCATTTCTTTTGAGCCTGTTTTTGCATCACGCCCTAATCGGCTCTTCATACTTCTGGATTTTTTAACTCGTGCCATAACTACCTCTAATTGATACGCCATTGTATCAATCTTCATACAATACTTCATCAAGTAGAAGACTAAGACAATTTTTGAAGAAAGCGGCCAATAAGACGAATAAAAGGTACTGACACGCCAATCTATCCAGTTTTTAAAAATGCGACCATTGAAAAAAAAGCAACATTGATGGCGAAACCATGTCCCAAAGCGTTAGACCAGATCCCTTAGTACCAATCTCTTTTCCTTGAGACACATTCGTATACTAGCAATCCGCTTTAAACTTACTGTGTCCGATTTTACGGTATTTACCCAACTCTCGTACGGCAGAGCCAATCTTACTGGAATTACCGTTAGCGATTTCAGCATCTATTACTTGTAGTTTTTCGATAGCGCTATCAAACACGGCTTCATACTCTGTACGAGCAGACATCAGAGCATCGCCTTGTAAATTTTGTTCATGGAACAAATACGGCGTTTCCGCTTTAGAGGCTTCAAAAAGTCCAATCAGTTTATCAACGTGTTCACCCGCCCCTTTTAGGTTATCGGATTTAACGTCTTGTGAAAGCGCCCTAAGCTCTTTTTTAATCGACATCATCTGACCATGAAGATCTGTTTTAGAACAAGCACCATGCCCATGAGCAAAACTTACCGAAGAAACAGCAATCATACCCATTGCAGCAATCATATTTACTAACTTCATAGACACCTCTTTGGAGCTTCAACATTAATTCTAGGTCTTACCACAAAACCTAGCTTAAGAATAAATGATATTCCAGATCATCTTTCGTGACACTATCTAAATTGTAAAGCTTGTGATCTACATTTCCAAACTACGTACTTCGGTTATTATAAAAACTGTTTATATAAAATGTCGGGGCTTAATTCAAGCTGCAAGCTCTTTAAATGTCTAAATAAAAATCGAGACGAACTACCTATTTCGTTTATTTGTATCAACGGTAGATACCACTATTACATTTGTCTAAAATACATAAGACGAGCTACCGTAACTTTCTGCAGGTGACCTTTAACATATGATATTGAAACTCTTGGTAAAAACATGCCTAGCAGCACTTTTATTGCACGCCTATGCCGTAAGTGGGGCCGAATGTTCAGATAGAGATTCAATGGAAGCGTCCGATAAATACAGTGAAGCACTGATGAACGGTGAGGTATTTAAACGAGCAAAGGTTTTGAAACGTCATCACCCAAGCAAAAGAAAGGAAGTTGCCAGCCATATCAAAGCCGGAGACTTATATTATACGGTTTATACACTCGTGAGTAATGAGTGTTCTGCTCACATGATTAAACGCACTCAAGGGAAATACTGATCTTTATCGCTAGAAACTTCCGATCTACCTACGTTTCTTGGGAACACAGTTAATACAATTTGAGCAAAAGAGCACACAGGCAATAGAAAACCATTTTACTGCCTGTGCACATCGATCAGACCTTAATTTTCTTTTCCAGCCGTTTCTTCTTTACTATCGTCTTTTTCTTCTTCATCACCCAGCTTGGAAATCCCTTCCAAACGCAAAATAACCATCGAAGACAAAGACCCTTCTGGGTAGTTTCCATCACTATCAGCTTGCCCAGCCTCTTTACCTGTGAGCAATTCTAGCGCTTGATCCGCTGTCTCAATGGCATATATATGGAACTCGCCTTTCTCGACAGCTTCTAGAACATCATCATTTAACATCAAATTGTTTGAATTCGATTTTGGAATGAGAACACCCTGAGTTCCAGTCAAGCCCCGCGCCTTACAAACACTGAAGAAACCTTCGATCTTTTCGTTTACACCACCGATCGCCTGAACTTCACCGTATTGATTCAATGATCCAGTGATCGCAAGGTCCTGACGTAAAGGCACTTGAATAAGTGCAGACAGAAGACAACACAGCTCTGCTGTCGAAGCACTGTCTCCGTCGACATAGCCGTAACTTTGCTCCATAGCAATGGATGCAGAGATGTCTAGAGGGTATTTCTGTGCGTATTTATTACCTAAATAGCCCGAAAGAATCAATACACCTTTTGAGTGAATATTTTGCCCAAGGTTAGACTCTCTCTCGATATCGATGATGCCCTTTCCACCCGGATACACGGTTGTTGAAATACGAGCTGGCGCACCAAAGCTGCTATCGCCGATCTGCATGACAGTTAGGCCGTTAATTTTACCGATCGCCTGTCCATCACTTTCGAGCAGAACAGTACCTTCAAGAATTTCTTCTATTATCTTTTCACTTACACGCCCAGTACGATGCTTTTTCGCAAGTAACGCGCGTTTGACGTGCTCTTCTGAAATAACATCGTCTTTCGCCATGTCACGAACAAAGTCTGCTTCACTAAGCAACTCAAATACGTCTCCGATTCGAGCAACCATTTCTTTTTGATGCTCAGCCAAACGACTGCTGTATTCAATTAGACGTGCGACACCGTCGCGAGTAACATCTGCATACCCTTCTTGATCAACGCGATCCTTTAACAGTCGTGCAAATGCGTGTTCAGATTCCTTCCCACGTTTTAGTGTGTCATCAAAATCCACCAAAACTCTGAACATTTCTTGAAAGTCGGGATCAGCATCTTGAAGAAGGTAATAAATTTCACGAGAACCAATTAAGATCACTTTTACCTGTAACGGAAGGTCTTCCGGCGACAAGGTTGTCGTATTCATCATCCCCATATCCGCGTACGGATGCTCTATACGCAAAGTTTTGCTCTTCAGTGCTCGCTTCAACGCTTCCCACAAGTAATGATCAGTAAGCAACTTCTCAGCATCAAGAATCAAATAACCGCCATTAGCAGCATGAAGACTTCCCGAGCGGATTAAGCGATAACTTGTAATCAGCATCCCTTGATCGCTGCTGTACTCAACTTGCCCGAAAAGATTTCGATATGTTGGATGAGGCTCATACACTACAGGCATTCCGCCATCTGGCTCATGTGTCACCGCAATGTTTGGAAGATAAAACTCCTCGTACATGGTACGTCGGCTAACTTCATCTCGACTTTCAGCCGCTCGTTCGTCTGAAATTTGATCAATGAGTACTTTATCTAAATCCTCACGCATCTCTTTTAAATGCGAGGTGATTGCTCCGTTATCAGAATACTTCTCAAACAAAGGAGCCATGAGAGGATCAAGTGCTTCTTTGATGGTTTCGAGATTGAGCTCTCTTAGCTCCTCGTAGGAGGCTCGCTTCCATTGAGGCAACCCTAGCAGCTCATTGTTTAGCTGTGTTTCAAGCTCAGATACAGCCGCCTGAAATGCATCTCTCTCGTCGTCAGTAAGACCTGCGAAGTCAGCCTCTTCTAGCGCCTTTCCATCGCGCATTGGAGCAAAGCTTACGGAAGAAGCATCACGGAACATTGCGACATTAATACGCAGCGCCATTCGCTCGACCAAATTAATCGCACCCTCGTACTTTTCATTGAAAGCTCGATCAATCGCACTCTTATACTGTTGGTAAGTTGGATTTTCAAATGCCGCTGGAAAAGTCGCCATAACTGCATCTATTAAAGAGCGAATTTCCTTCTCAAAAATAGACGATTCACCCGGTGTAAATTCGATCGCTTTAGGCGCGCGTGTATCTGTAAAGTTGTTTACATAGGCCCACTCGTTGGGTGCTGTTTTACGCTTTGCTTCGCTTTTTAGATAGTTTGTTACATACGAAGAACGGCCTGTTCCAGAATCGCCCATAACATAAATATTGTACCCTGGGCGCTGCATAGCGACACCAAACTGAATCGCTTCCACCGCTCGCTCCTGGCCTAGAATGCCACTTAGCGGCTCTATATCGCTTAATTTTTTAAAAGGAAGATTGTCGGGAGAGACTGTCGCGTATAACGCGGACTTCTTAAGAGGCTGAACCGTTTTTGACATCATGAAGGTCCTTATATGTAGACCAGTTACAAGCAACGCTATGCAACTAGCAACTCCTAATATCAGTGCGAAATTCTTTCAAAACACGCTTAATTTTTTAGGTGGATTTACTCGCTCTAGAGATTAGGAGGGGTAATTTGTTTAAGTTATATTAAGAAGCGTAATGCATGACTAAGTAAAATCCTATCAAAATCGCTTCTTTTTTCGTTTTATTCATGTAAATCAATAAGATTCACTCAACGTTTCATTACGAATCACTTTCTTAAACTTATCGTGGAAGTTTTGTGCTGTAATTTCCAATAACTCCTCATAACGAATACCTTTTATATCCGCGACAAACTGAGCAACATCTTTTACATATTTAGGTTGGTTTTTTTGTCCTCTATGGGGAATAGGCGCTAAGTAAGGTGAATCTGTCTCAACGAGCAACCGATCAAGCGGTAACCTCTTGACCGTTTCTCGAAGCGCCTCTGCATTTTTAAACGTTACGATTCCTGAAATAGAGATTAGGTAGTTCTCCTCCATCGCTCTTACTGCCATATCGTAGCTTTCAGTGAAACAGTGCAAAACGCCACCAAAGTTCGGATCACCATATTCACGAATAAGCTCGATTGTATCTTCTTTCGCGTCACGAGTATGAACAATTACAGGCAACCCAAGAAAAGACGCACTCTCAAGATGCGCAACAAAGCTTCGTTGCTGTTTAGCATGGTTCTCTTGATCTTTGTCATAAAAATAATCAAGCCCAGTCTCTCCGATTGCTACAACCTTATCTTGCGAGGCCAACTCTATAAGTTTATCTGGTACGCTTAAAAGGCCTTCAGTATGTAAGGGGTGTACCCCACAACTTGAAAACACACCCTGTATTTGAGTGAATTCATTCACAGTATCAAACGATTCCAAATCCACTGAAATCGTTAAGACTTGTTTAACATCGTTTTTTGCCGCTGCAACCAAGGCGCCGCGTACTTCTCCGTCATAAGGAGTGAGATCTAGTTTATCTAAATGACAATGAGTGTCGATCAACATATATTTGTTACCACTGATTTAATTCGTATGTGAGCTGCATAACGGGATTTAGATTTGACCGTTTGAGACTTTGCTTAAGCCCAATAATGGCATCATATCGCGCCATAAGATGATAAATACTGCGTTTTGAAAGCATCAACTCACCCACTTCCTTCAACTCACCCGATAAATAACCTGATGCAGAATATTGGATCACCTGATGTAAGATGGCAGCATACCCGTCACACAGTGCGAGTATGTTAGATTGATCAACACCTTTAACAATATTCGTTACACTGTCTTCACCCGTCAGTAAAACACGAACTTTATTCGGAAGGCTACGGTACAGTGCGTCGTAACCTTTTTCTTTAAGAGCGAGCAAATGATAGGGTTGCTGAGTTAACCAAAAAAGATCACTGACTTCTGAATGACCTTCTTGCTCCAACCAAGTCGTTACGTCGTTTCTATCGGGTGAATCCAACACCATTTTTTGACATCTACTTTGAATAGTTGGCAGCATACCGTGGGAACTCGACGTGGTGAGAATAAAAAATGTATTCTCAGGAGGCTCTTCCAAGGCTTTTAAAACAGCGTTAGCAGCATTAATATTCATGGAATGAGCATCATGAAGCAAAAGAACTTTTACTTTTCCTACCTGTGCTTTTTTTGAAACCCGCACGATAAGCTGGCGAACTACATCAACCTTTATCGTTCCTTCGGAACCGTCAATATACAGGTAATCAGGATGAGAGCCTGCCAACATCAACTGACAGGAATGGCAGTGCCCGCAAGGCGCGTTATCCGATTCACACATTAGCAAATCAGCAAGCGATCGCGCCAATACCTCTTGTCCCACGCCCTCTTCACCGGTCAAGAGTAAAGCATGATGAAACGTTCCGTTTTTACGCCAATCTTCAGCTTTTGATTGTAATAATTTCAACCAAGGGGGGATACTAATAAAACACCTCTAGCATTTTTACTAATTAACGCACTCTAACACTGTTGCTATTTGTTCAAAAACATCTTTTTGCGCAACGCTTGCATCAACAATTGATACCCGATCACGGTCTCGTATAGCGAGATCTAAAAAGCCACGGCGAACCATCTCATGGAACTGAGTACTTTCTGCATCCAATCGATCATTTCCCAATCGATTCGCTACACGTTCCATACCCACCTCGACAGGCACATCAAGTAATATGGTTCTGTCTGGCAAACAATCACCCACCGCCAAGTGAACCAATCTGTCAATATCAGCGATGTCCAACCCTCTGGCGACACCCTGATAGACATATGAGGAATCTATGAAACGATCACTGATCACCCACACTCCAGACTCTAAAGCCGGCACTATTTTTTGTTCAACATGCTGAGCTCTGGCTGCAAAAACAAGTAACAACTCCGTGATTGGACTTACACTCTCGTCACGCTTGCTCAACACCACTTGACGAATTTCTTCAGCGAGAGGTGTTCCACCTGGCTCACGAGTTACAATATAAGGCACACCTTTCGCTTCGAGCCATTCTTTAACGAATGCAATAGCGCTGGTCTTACCGCTGCCTTCACCGCCTTCCAGCGTAATAAATCTACCTTTCACCTAACGTCCACCTAACGAGCACTCAATAAAGAGCTTATTTACTGGGCGAAGACTTATAGTCTTTTCTTCGCTGATATTTTTGATACTTTGCCACTGCGTTGTTATGTTCGCGAAGTGTTCGAGAAAACGCATGTGTACCGTCCCCTTTTGCTACGAAATACAGCGCAGCTGTTTCTCCTGGCCATACGGCTGCTTCAATCGCTTCACGCCCAACATTAGCAATCGGTGTTGGCGGCAACCCGTCAATAACATAAGTGTTATAAGGCGTTTTTGTACGAAGATCTCTGCGCGTTATGTTGCCATTATATTTATCGCCTAAACCATAAATCACTGTCGGATCTGTTTGTAAGCGAATTCTTCGCTTAAGACGATTCATAAACACTTTGGAAATGAGCGGACGCTCGTAAGCCACTCCGGTTTCTTTTTCTATAATTGAGGCTAACGTTAAAACATCATATGGCGTTTTTAGCGGTATAGATTTATTTCGATTATCCCATGCGGTGTTTAATTCTTTCTTTAAGAGTGTGTTTGCATGTTTTAAAATATCAACATCGGTATCGCCATCGTGATACCTATAAGTATTCGCGAAGAACAAACCTTCCGCAGATGAGTGCCCAAGCTCCATATGCTTAGCAATACGTTTCGCATCAAACCCAGACATCGTCATTTGGATATTCCCTTTCGCTTCCAATGCGGCCATATAGTCTTTTACGGTCTTCCCTTCGAGCAAAGTTACCTCGTGAAAAATCGCTTTACCTGAATCAAACAGCTGAAAAACCTGAATAAGGTTTTGCCCCGGAACTATTTCGTATCGCCCCGCTTTAGGGATGAGCGTAGGGTTCAGTCGAGAAACCACTTTCGTCAATAATGGATGGTAAATCCATCCACGAGCAGCAAGTTGATGACCAATCTTGGTTGAAGAAGCGCCTAGCTGAACTTCATACTCCTGCGCACTGTCTATCATGAGGGGTTGGGTAACACCATAATAAATGCCCGCAGCCGCGCCCGCCAATAGCGTTAAAAGCAAAAAAATCAGGGACACAAGCCATTTAACAGCAGACATGTTTTTCCTTATCTTCTAAAAGAGTTTGTAAATTTTCTATTTTGTTGCCAATGATAAAGCGCCGGTTGTTGAGGTCGGACAGTCCGCCCTTACTGACATTCTTAGTTTGATTAACTATCGAAGCCACACCGACAACACCGAGTAAGCCATTACATACAAATACTTCGTCGGCCTCTAATATATCATTTAGCTTAAAGCGCCCTACATCGATGACGCCATTATATGACTCAATAATTCGGCTACGCATTGTACCTTGCACTCCAGAATCAACGATACTCGGCAAGCACAGTCTATTCCCTTTAAACCAACCAATATTACTTTGAATGCATTCTGTAATATAGCCATTAGGGTCTAACATCAATGCTTCGTCCACCGTTTCTTCCAAAACATGTTTTGCCAACACATTTTCGAGTTTATTTAAGTGTTTTAAACCAGCAACCGACGGATTAATACTGGTACATATGGGGGAGACAACAAGCTGCATTCCCTGTTTTCGAAGCTTATCGTAATTTGGAGGGTGACCAAAATATATCAAAACATTAGGGATGACTTTGTTTGGCGGCTTGTAGCCTCGACCACCTTCGCCACGCGTAACAATAAGTTTTATTAGAACAGGGTCGCCCGCTGAAGGAGCATTGGCGTATATAAATTGCCACACATCACTGAGTAGCAAGGAGAAGTCACCCGTAAATTGAAGGCGTCGCAATCCTCTTTCGAGTCGATTTGAATGAAATTGAAAATTCTGAACAGCGCCATGTTGAAATAGCATAGTCTCAAACAAACCATCACCGTAAGGTAAACCACGGTCATTAATTGAGATATTTTCTGTTTTTTTGAAGTTTACAAACCAAACCATAAGACAGTTTCCATGAGGAATTGGTTGGTATCATAACGTAAAAGGAAGTGGCGTCCCATAGGGGGTTCGAACCCCTGTTACCGCCGTGAAAGGGCGGTGTCCTAGGCCTCTAGACGAATGGGACACAATTACTTTCCGTAGAAAGTGGAGCGGGAAACGAGGCTCGAACTCGCGACCCCAACCTTGGCAAGGTTGTGCTCTACCACTGAGCTATTCCCGCATTTCTTTTGCCGATCTCCCCTATTCGGTTTGATCCAGCTTTTCACTAACAAAACGTGTCTTGTCAGTAAATCTTAAATAGTGGCGTCCCATAGGGGGTTCGAACCCCTGTTACCGCCGTGAAAGGGCGGTGTCCTAGGCCTCTAGACGAATGGGACACAATTGCACGTATGCATTTTTTATTACTTATTACCCAACCAACAAAACATCGTTGAATTGAGTGGCGTCCCATAGGGGGTTCGAACCCCTGTTACCGCCGTGAAAGGGCGGTGTCCTAGGCCTCTAGACGAATGGGACACAATTACTTTCCGTAGAAAGTGGAGCGGGAAACGAGGCTCGAACTCGCGACCCCAACCTTGGCAAGGTTGTGCTCTACCACTGAGCTATTCCCGCATGCATTCACATTACAAAACTTCTTCTTTATACTCAACGCGTAAGTTAAGTGGCGTCCCATAGGGGGTTCGAACCCCTGTTACCGCCGTGAAAGGGCGGTGTCCTAGGCCTCTAGACGAATGGGACACATTACACACTAACCCCACAAATTGTGGCATTTAGCGTTTGAAGCCTTGCTGTGTGAGCGGGTGCGTATATTACTGTTACTAATCTGAAAATCAACAGTTTTTTTAAAAAAACTGTTACTCTTTTCACTTAGTCCGTTGTTTTTTATATTTTTTGTACAATATGGAGTCATAATCACATGAAGTCTATCGCCCTTCCCTTATTAGTCAGCACTTTAATCCTAGGCGGTTGTGCAAGCACAACCCACACTATTAACATCACCCCAACCCCAGAAGTCAGTATGAACACATTGACCAACGATAAAGTCATAGACATAAAGGTCCTGTCTTCTTTCGAAGGTAAAATTGGAGAGATAAATACAGGTATAGGAGAGCACGCTGATATTCTTCTTTCTCCTACATCTAAAGGAGACGTTAAAGCGGCTCTTGTAGAGGGATTGAAGAAACTTGGTTTTAAACCAGAACTTGGTGGGCAACCACCTGCATCACTTACCGTCACAATTTCAAAACTTTCTTACACAACCGCTAAAAAAGTTCTCAAAACAGAGGCCACTTTAGACTATTCACTTTCTCTGGAGCTAAAAGCTAAAAACAAAACCTATCGCGCAAACTATGTCTCTCAAAAAGTTGACGAGTATGGATCTCTTCCAACTCAAGAAGAAGTACAAGAAGCAATGAGCGAATTATCATCTGATACGGTGAGCAGACTGTTGAACGATCCAAACGTAATATTGCTATTACAAAAATAGGCGAAGCAAGACAAGCTCTTAATAGCGCGATTGCATTAGTTAAAGTGGCAGCACTAAAGAAACCACTATAATAAAGGGCATCACGGCGAAAGCGAGGTTACTTGCTTCTCTTTCACTGTGATGCACGTCGGCGACAATACAAGACCTCAGCACTTTTGTATGGTACTCATAATAGTCAGCCTTCAATATAGGGAGAGAAGTGTCTCAGCTTCACTCTGTCGAATCGTCACCAGACGCATCATCAGAAAAGGTTAAAGAAGCCGAGTTAATGCAGTAACGAACCCCTGTTGGCTCAGGACCGTCTGGAAAGACATGTCCAAGATGCGCATCACAGTTTGAACAAACGACTTCTGTACGTCGCATCATCCAAGAGTTGTCTTCGTGTTCATTTATGTTTTCCTCTATTCCCTCATAAAAGGCAGGCCAACCACAGCCAGAGTCATACTTCGCACCGGATGTAAAAAGCGGCGCACCGCAGCACACACAATTGTACTTCCCTTCTTCATAAAATTTATCGTATTGCCCTGTAAAAGCACGCTCTGTTCCTTTCTGACGAGTTACCGCATATTGCTCTTGAGTCAATTGCGCACGCCATTCCTCGTCCGATTTCGTGACTTTTCCCGTCTTAGGGGTATCATGAGACATAAGAACACTCCGTAAATAAATATCGTACGTTAGAACCGAACTTGCGGTTTTGTAAAAGTATAGCCGTATCGATGAGGGTTAATAGTAAGGAATCAAGGTGCTAATTCGTAAATCCAATAAACTTGCAAACATTTGTTATGAAATTCGTGGCCCAGTTTTAGAAGAAGCCATGCGCATGGAAGATGAAGGACAAAGAATCCTCAAATTAAACATAGGCAACCCTGCCCCATTTGGATTCGAAGCACCAGACGAAATTCTAGTAGACGTAATAAAGAACTTACCGACAGCTCAAGGTTACTGTGAGTCGAAAGGTCTTTTCTCGGCTCGTAAAGCGGTCATGCAAAAATATCAGGCACTCGGCGTAAAGTCTGCCGACGTTAACCACGTCTGGATGGGAAACGGCGTGAGCGAACTGATCGTCATGGCAATGCAAGCGCTTCTAAACGACGGTGATGAAATCCTTGTCCCTGCCCCTGACTACCCATTATGGACCGCTGCTGCCACACTTTCTGGAGGTTACGTTAAACACTATTTATGTGACGAGGAAAACGGATGGCAGCCTGATCTTCAAGATATAAAATCTAAGATCAGTAACAAAACCAAAGCACTTGTTATTATTAATCCTAATAACCCCACAGGAGCGGTTTACTCGAAAGAAACTCTCCAAGGCCTTGTTGCCCTAGCGGAAGAACACGGTCTATTGCTATTTTCCGACGAAATATACGATAAGATTTTGTATGATGGAGCAACTCACCTACCGACCTCTACACTTACGGAAGGGCGCATTCCCTGCATTACGTTCGGTGGCCTTTCTAAGGTATACCGTACCGCAGGCTTTCGAGCAGGTTGGATGATATTAACTGGACCAAGGACAGGAGTTTCCGATTATATTGCCGGCTTAGACATGCTTAGCTCAATGCGCCTTTGCGCTAACGTTCCCGCTCAACACGCGGTTCAAACAGCGCTTGGTGGGTATCAAAGTATAAACGAATTGATTGTGCCCGGCGGCAGACTTTATGAGCAGCGAAAAGTCGCGTGGGAGACTCTAAATGACATTCCCGGCGTAACCTGTCATCAACCTGAAGGAGCTTTATACTTATTCCCTAAACTCGACAGAAAAATGTACGACATCCGAAATGATATCGACATCGTTCTACAGTTTTTAAAAGAGGAAAAAGTACTCATCGTGCAAGGAACCGGTTTCAACTGGCCTACTCACGACCATGTGCGATTCGTTTTCTTACCGCATGTAGAAGAACTGCAACCTGCGATGTCTCGGTTTGCAAATTTCCTTCATCGAATGCGAAATAAGTAACCCACAGGTTTCTAGCCACTTATAGCAAACATTAAAGCCTTCAATCGTTTTGCAGTTGATTGGCGGCTAATTTACAGTTGGAGAGTATAAGCAAGTGATAAATTTCACTTATACTCTCCAACTACCTTGAAATACCCTCCAACGCCCCTATCAAGCTCAGAAAGCGAGACAAAAAATACCTTAATAGGAAACCTGTTTCACTTTCATATAACTATATTGGAGCTTTAAATGCGTATCTTACTTTTCTTGGCGACCAACATCGCCGTACTCGTCGTTGCGAGTATTGTTCTAAGCCTTCTTGGCGTAGACGGATACATCTCAAGTACGGGGCTGAATCTGACGTCGCTGCTGATATTTTGTGCCGTATTTGGTTTTACCGGCAGCTTTATCTCGCTGTTTATGTCCAAATGGATGGCAAAACGAAGCACGGGCGCAAATATCATTAGCCAACCACAAAACCACAAAGAAGCTTGGCTACTTGAAACCGTAGCAAGAATATCAAAAGAAGCTGGCATCAAAACACCTGAAGTCGCGATCTTTCCTTCTCACGATGCAAACGCCTTTGCCACGGGATGGAACAAAAATGACGCTCTTGTGGCGGTTTCAAGCGGTATGATGGATCGTTTTCCGCCAGATGAGATCGAAGCCGTAGTTGCTCATGAAGTTGGCCACGTAGCAAACGGCGACATGGTAACGCTTACCTTAGTTCAAGGCGTCGTCAATACGTTCGTTATGTTCTTTGCACGCATAGCGGCCTATGCAGTCGACCAATTTATGCGCAAAGACGATGAAGAAGGTGGCGTCGGAATGGCGTACTACATTACATCTTTCATATTCGAAATCTTGTTCGGCATTCTGGCATCGACCATTGTGATGTGGTTCTCCCGTTACCGCGAATTCCGCGCCGATGAGGCAGGGGCACGCCTAGCAAGTAAAGGTTCAATGATCGCTGCGCTAGCGCGGTTGCAACAAGAACATGAAGAATCACACATGCCTGACGGCATGCTTGCGTTCGGTATTCGTCTAGGTCGAAGCCCAAAGCTAGGGGAACTGTTCGCCAGTCACCCTCCCATTGACAAGCGTATACACGCATTACAGCAACTTTAAGCTTAGAGCTTCAACCACTAAATGCCCTCTCATGAGGGCATTTTTATTTCCCATAAAATATTTGCTATTATCAATGCTAGTTTTACACTTATGAGCCCCCAATGACGCCAAGCCCGATTATCGATAATCTAGAGCACCTAGCGAATCCTTTTACCCAGTTTGAACAGATAGTTAAACCACTCCAGTCTAAAATCAAGCTTCTTGATGAGCCTGATTTTAAAAGAGATTTACAGCTCGCCTTATGCTTTATCTACAGTTATAACGGTTCAAGAGCGACATTTAACTCCTATAGAAGAGAGGTTGAGCGACTAATGCTGTGGTCGTGGTTCATAAACGGCACACCGACATCAAGCTTAAGGCGCGACCAAATCGAAGAATTTATCCATTTTTGCGTCGCTCCACCAGCAGACTGGATCGGGACTAAGAACGTCGCTCGATACAAGAACCACATGGGACAAAGAGTTTCAAATGAAGCATGGCGTCCATTTGTTTCACACATTTCAAAAGTTGAATTTAGAAACGGCGATAGCCCAAAAGCCTCTCAATTCTCTCTCTCCCAGGCCGCTATTCGCGCTACTTTTTCAATATTATCGTCGTACTATGGTTTTTTAATGCAAGAAGAGGCGGTGAGCCAAAACCCGGTTGCCCTGATTCGGCAGAAGAGTAAATTTGTAAAAAAGGAAATCACCCGACGCCAAGTCAGACGTATATCAAACCTCCAATGGGATTACGTCATTGAAACAGCAGAAATGCTCGCTGATCAAGACCCAGAAATGCATGAACGAACACTGTTCATTATGAATGCTCTTTTAGGAATGTATCTTCGTATTTCTGAACTGGTCGCCGATGAACGATCTGCACCCACTATGGGAGATTTTATCAAAGATGCTGATGGCCATTGGTGGTTTAAAGTACTTTCAAAAGGAAATAAAGAGCGACTGGTGAGTGTTTCTGACGAAATGTTAACGGCACTGACACGATACCGGCGTTTTCGGGATCTAGCAGACTTACCTACGGTCGCCGAAATGACCCCTGTTATTCCCAAGAATCGTGGAAAAGGCGCAATGACAAGCTCCAGACAAGTAAGAAATATTGTTCAATTCTGTTTCGATACGGCTTACCAACGCATGTGCGACGATGGAATGAAATCGGACGCTGAAGATCTGCGCGTTGCTACTGTTCACTGGCTACGCCATACAGGCATATCCGAAGACGTAAAGGTAAGACCAAAAGAGCACGTTCGAGAAGATGCTGGTCATGCCAGTATGGCAACTACCGACCGGTATATAGACACTGAATATCGAGAACGCCATGCCAGTGCAAGAAAGAAAGCATTGAGGCCCGTATAAGTCTCTGTTGAGGATGGCAAAACTCAGGAAGTCATAAATAGAGAGCGGATCATTTCCATCGATTCAGACTTAGCTCATCCTGATCTTTTGCCTCAACCCACTTCCCTTTATTATCCACTGTTTCTTTTTTCCAAAACGCTGCCCGGCTTTTCAAGTAATCCATAATAAAATCGCACGCTGAAAATGCTTCAGCGCGATGAGCCGAACTCACTCCTACAAATACAATTTGATCGTTAATGGACAACTTCCCCACTCGATGCACAACAGAAACCGCCTGCAAAGGCCAGCGCTGGAACGCGTCCTCTACTATCGATTCGATGTTACGCTCTGTCATCCCAGGGTAGTGCTCTAACTCAAATACCGCATTGGAGTCGCCATTGGATGAGGTGTTAACATGAGCAAAATCTCTGACCAAACCAACAAACATCACAACCCCACCAGTATCACCGCTCGATGCTAAATGACTGTATAAATCAGGAACAGAAAAGTCTTCAGACTGAACTATTATGGATGTTTTTCCGGTCAAATTATTACTCATTCTAGCCCCCTGTCACAGGCGGAAAAAAGGCCACCTCTTTTGATGATGAAGGATCAACAACATCGCCATCCCGAGCAAACTCCTGATCTATCGCGGCTTTCGTTTTTGTTGAAGCCAGCTCAGGTTGAGCATATTTTTGTGACAATAGATTCTTAAGCTCCCCGATAGTGATCGGGCAATCTAAATCAAGCACTTCCGACTCTTTATTTAACATCTCTTTTATTGAGGCAAAATACACGATCTTAATCGTCGCCATTAAACATTTCCTTCTTGTTCATTTACCCAATCGCCACTTTTGCCACCTGTTTTCGTAAGCAAACACGTTTCTTTGATAAGAATCCCTTTATCAACTGCCTTACACATATCATAAAGAGTGAGAGCCGCAACGCTAACGCCGGTCAATGCTTCCATTTCCACACCAGTCTTTCCACTGAGTTTACAAGTACATCGAATTTCAATCTGCGTTTCATTGATGGCTTCTATATCAAGTGTAATTTTAGTCAGCATCAGAGGGTGGCAAAGTGGCACCAAATCCGACGTTTTCTTCGCTGCTTGAATACCTGCAATTCGAACGGTCGCAAGCACGTCGCCTTTAGGTAAGCCGCCATCTATGACCTTTAATAAAGTCTCAGGCTTCATTTCAACAAGCGCTCTCGCTGTTGCAGAGCGTTCAGTAACTTCTTTGCTGCCCACATCAACCATATGAGCTTGCCCTTTTGCATCAAGATGCGATAAAGAATTTCTATTTTTTTCAGTATTCATGCAACACTCAACTAAAATCAAACAACGTATACTTGTTAAATTCGCCTAAAATTGCAAGGTTACGTAATAAAATATCTGTAAAATCAAAGATTACTAGGCCCTGTGTAGATCCACATTTTTGGCGCTGGGCCACTTCTGTGGTTTGCGCAGAGAACGACTTCGGGCATAATGTTTCGTCATTATAAGGCAATGACTGATTACTGATGAGCCTGCTAGACGATTATCATTTATTACAAGTACCTACAACGGCGACTGAACAAGACGTTAAAGCGGCCTTCAGACGCCTTGCGCGTCAGTACCATCCGGATAAGAACCCCAATCAAGATACAACTGAGTTATTTCAACGTCTTCAAGCTGCTTATCAAAATGTACTCGATGCCATAAAAAACGGGACACAACCCGCAGACTGGCAGCCTTATAGCTTTACAAACGAAGCTAAGCCCTCACCCTTTGAAAAGTCAGGTTTTAACTTCAAGAACGATGGCGCTCAAGAAGAATACATTCGCGAGCGGCAGCGTGCTTACGAAGAAATGAAGCGTAATAACGCCAAAAAAGATCAAGCTCGTGAAGAAGCCATCAAAACAGCTAGAAACACCTTAAACGAAAGGCGGGTTAAAGCGCTGTACGAGGAAGCGTTTAAGCATAACAAGCCATTTGACAGTGAAAAAAACTATGCGGATGTACATTCTAACCGAGAAACGCATCCTAACCGAGAAACACATCATTTCAATTCTGAAAATTTCACGTCCGACTCCGATATAAAAAAAGATACACAGTATCAATTTGACGAGCCGCCGTTTCAAAATCAATTTTCAGGTCGTGCCGGCTATTCGAATACCTTAGAAGAACGACACGACCGCTCTTTCGCTGTCCCTATTAGGTTAAGAGCGGCAAAACTCGCATTTCAAGCGGCCTCGTACATCGGTTGCTTTGCCGCTGGAATATACGCAACTCTGTATTGGCAAGACCTAAACACCTCAAATGACCAGATGGGGGCGGAGCAAAATACGTATATTGCAGGGTTATATCCTGATTTAAGAATTGGAGATGCATACTCATTGGAAGATACTCCTTTGTACTCAGAGCCAAACACCTCTAATACATCGCTTATTAACATTCCGCAAAACTCCGATGTGAGTGTTCAGCAATCTAAAGGGAATTGGCTAGCACTGAGATATAAAAACCACACAGGCTGGGCAAAAGCATCCAAATTTGGTTTTGGCTCCTTTAATAACGCACAGCTTTACGGCTGTTACGGCCATCCGGGTATTGCTCCAGAACACGGTGAATTTGTCAGAAAATCCACTAACAATAGCAAAAAGCATTTAGGTAAGAGTCGATTACGAATATTAAACCAGTTACCCGTTGCGAGTATCTTACGGTTCGAATCACTAGAAGGTGATGCTCCGTTTGCGATCTATCTTCATGCAAAGCAAGCACTCGCAGCAAATTCGATTCCCAGAGGGAAATACAAATTGGTTTTAGAAACCGGTTCCCTGTATCATCGCGCGTGCCAACACTTCGTTTTTAATGATCAAGAACACACCTTGATGGACACGGTCGATTTTTCCAGTACCGAACGCTCGATCACATTACGTCCATAAGGCCAAAAAGAGATAATCAAGTTCCATGCTAAGTAACATCAGAATCGTTTTAATCAATACTTTCCATCCCGGAAATGTGGGTGCTATAGCGCGTGCAATGAAAAACATGGGGTTATCCAATCTGTATTTGGTTGACCCGAACAACTACCCTTCTGATGAAGCGACCAGTCGCGCAGCAGGCGCTGTCGACTTATTGGAAAACGCAACTATTGTCAGTTCTCTTGAACACGCAATTGCTGATTGCAGCTTAGTAATAGGCACAAGCGCTCGTCATAGGACTTTTCAGCTTCCTATTATGAATGCTCGAGAATGTGCTGAAGCAGTTATTCCTGAGGCAAAGCAACACGATGTTGCTATCGTATTCGGTCGTGAAACCACAGGGTTATTAAACGAAGAAATTGCTCAATGCCACCGTCAAGTCTACATCGATGCAAACGACGAATACCCAGTGCTGAATATTTCACAGGCAGTACAAATCATCGCTTATGAAATCTGGATGGCAAATCAAGATAAAGCGACTCACAATAAAGAAACGCCTGAGTATCCTCGCAAGAAAGAGATGGATTTGTTCCATGAACACTTAGAAGAAACACTGTACGGCTTAAATTTTATTATTAAAAACCACCCGGGAAAAGTATTAGAAAAGCTACAACGTTTCTTTAATCGCTCCCGCCCAGAAAAACAAGAACTGGGAATTTTACGAGGTGTTTTAGCAGCCGTTCAACGAGAAGCTAATCTGACGCCATCTGAAAAAGACAGCAAAAAAGCAGACAATCAAGAATAAACAGCTGACGATATGACAAGACATGAAAGAGGAGCGCGACCTGCTATCACGCTCCTCTTTTGCTTTTACTTCGAACGTTAAGTCATTGATTTGTTGTCGTTATCAACAACCCTTCTTCCAATATCCATATTTGCTCCCAACATTCAGCTGCTCATTCTGTTTATCATTAATTAACTAGAGACCTTTGCACGAAGTCACGAGTAAAGCCAAGACGAGGCAAAAATAGACTAAAAAGCGAACACTTACATGGACGTAAGTGCTAGAGCGACGCAGGATGCTAAAGCTGAGTTTATGCGTTATAAATGAGCGTTTTGAGTCTCTTTTTAACACTGCATTGGAGAGCGTAGTCGTCGTGTAAAGGTCTCAACTCACATAAAAGGATTCATTAATGTCATACAAAGCCATTACGCTAGTAAAACGCCCTGAAACTGAAATTAGTAACGATTTATTTGAAGTTATAGAGCGTAACCAGCCAAAACTCGGTGAAGGGCAAGTATTAGTTCAAGTAACGCATTTATCCCTTGACCCAGCAATGCGAGGCTGGATGAGTGCCGACGAAAACAGTTACATCCCTCCTGTTAAATTAGGGGAAGTCATGCGCGCCAGTGGCATTGGTGAGATTATAGACTCCAAAAATGAGCGCTTTCCAGCAGGCTCTCGTGTAATGGGGCTCATGGGCCTGACCGAACAATCGGTAAGTGACGGCTCGAACCTTAATATTATTCCAAAAGACATTCCTGCCGAAGCGATTCTCTCTGTTGTTGCTCTTCCTGGTGTAACCGCCTATCACGGCCTATTTAAAGTTCTACAGCCAGAAGAAAACCAAACGATCGTAGTAACATCCGCAGCGGGTTCTGTGGGATCCCTAGTAGGCCAGATGGCAAAGAATATGGGCCTTACTGTAATCGGGATTGCAGGATCTAATGAGAAATGCCAATGGTTAAAAAATGAGTTGGGCTTCGATTATGCAATCAACTACAAAAGTGAAGACTTCGAAACTCAGTTAAAAAGTGCAGCGACAGACGGCATTGATCTATTTTTTGAGAATACAGGCGGTATCGCTCAACACGCTATTTTTAATTTAATGAACGCTCATGGTCGGATTGCGGTTTGTGGTCTCATAGCCGAGTACAACAAAGAAACTCCTGCCCCTGGTCCTGACTGGATAGGCATCATCAAAAAACGCTTAACGATTCAAGGGTTCACGATGCCAGATCATTTCAATAAATTTCCAGAGTACGGGCAAGCGCTTGGCGAAATGCTCATGAAAGGAGACTTAAAATACCGAGCACACGTCTTAGAAGGATTAGAAAGCGCCACCTCAGGGATTAATTTACTGTTTAGCGGAGAAAATAAAGGTAAGCTAATCGTCAAATTGTAAGCGATAAAAAGGCAAGTAGACGCATTAATTTCTTCTTATCTGCGAAGAAGTCGTCACTGACTTAGCGAAATATCAACGCCTCCTAATCTACGCTATTAGCCAAGATACTGATGTAAAATATCCTGGCTAATACGCCAAAAACACCTCCCGCCCTCTCGAAAATTTCATTACCTGTGCGCATTTATGTGACATTGTCTAAATCGAGCTTGATTTAAACACAATAGCAACTGATAATCATTTCTATTAGCATTTATATAAATAGGTTCGATTATCAATATTAAATATTCATCAGTCGCGACAGTAAAAACACTCGGCCTGCATCACATTGCATTTAATAAACGGGCTGTACTCCCTTGCCTTGTCACTCTACTGTGGTTCATCCCCGAACTTAGCCGCGAGATTACGTCCGTTCTTGCCGACGCTTTTTTACAAGTTTCTGCGTTCGTCGCAGTTACACTCGCAATATATTACGGCATAAGTCATCGTTTCAGCTCCCTAAGATTACAAAGTTGGATGAAGGGTAAGCCCTATACAGAAGTCATTTTCGCAGGTGTGATGGGCGTACTTCCGGGCTGCGGTGGAGCAATCATAATCATTACCCAATATACACAACGAAAAATCGGTTTTGGTGCCGTGGTCGCTGTATTAACGAGCACGATGGGAGATGCAGCCTTTCTCTTGATTAGTCAAAAGCCTAATGATGCAGTCATTGTATTATCGATAAGTGTCTGTGTCGGGATTTGCACGGGGCTCATTATCAACAAGATAAGCCCACACCCAAATCTCTTACCCGATAGAAAAGATGAATATAAGCAAACTGACAAAAGCGGAGGTCCGCTTGAAGCGACAATTGTCGATATTTGGATATCCCGAATCAGTATTGCTTTTTGGTGTATTCTTCTCATTCCGGCCACCACTGTCGCTATTCTTTTATCAATGCAATACGACGTGAACAGCTTGTTGTCGTTTCCGCCACAAACCATAGAATCGCTGGGCGCAATTTCAGGATTCAGCTGCTTATGCCTTTGGGCAATGTCTGCAAAAAGTGACCGATACTCTGAGCTGGCAAAAGAAAATAATAATGCTTTACCCAAACATTGGATAAGAAAAGTGGCACAAGACACTCAATTTGTGACTAGCTGGGTTGTCGTTGCATTCATCCTGTTCGAACTTGTGGTTCACTTTTTTGGACAAGATATGTTTAACACGTTACAGGAACTTGGGAGTGCAAGCATATTGTTCGCAACATTCGTTGGTCTGCTGCCCGGATGCGGCCCTCAAATAATGATAACTGGCTTATTTTTGCAAGGGGCAATTCCTTTGTCTGCACAACTCGCAAATGCGATCAGTAACGATGGAGATGCCTTGTTTCCAGCAATCGCACTTGCACCAAAAGCCGCTATATTGGCGACAGTATATTCTACAATTCCAGCATTGATCGCTGGCTATTCCTACTATTGGTTAGTGGAACATTCCACATAACCTATAGTAGTCAGAAAAAGAAGACAGGTTCAGCCGACGAATGTACTGGCACTAACATTGTGCGCATCAATATATTGGCTGCTCTCTGAGCGAGTCGAAGGGTTATCACTTTAACTACGGTCATTATTCGTAGTTTTGATGCAAACTCTAAGCGGGAGGAATCAACCCTAGCTCTCGCTGCTTTTTCTTAGAAAGGCCTGAATGGACTATCTGGTGAGATTCTGAAATATAGTACTTAAGTGAATCATCTGCACTCGAAGGCAAATCGTATTGCTGAATCCACTTCATTCCTCTAGAGGCAAGATACGGCGCGGGGCGATACCCCGGCTCATCTTTCAATATGTCATAATGCAGTTCAGATACTTTGAATGTATAGCCAGGCTTCCCCGACTTTTGCCAACCACCAATAGCAAACACCTTGCCGCCTACCTTCCAAACATGAGAGTTACCCCACTGAACACAATGTGAGGTGGCCGTTAACGACGCACAGAATTCGTTAAATTCATCGTATGTCATAAGGTCTCCCGTTCTGAATAAAGAGAAAACAGATGAAAGAACTAGTACCTTGGTAGTTCTATATCGGCAAACAACTCTTCAACCTCATGCCTGTTCGTCAACTCGATTGCTTCCGTAATCAAATCTTGAGTTAAATGAGGCGCAAACGACTGTATAAATTTATACATATAGCCGCGAATAAAAGTGTTATTCCGAATACCTATTTTTGTTGTGCTGTCTTCAAACAAGTGAGACGCATCAATCGAAACAAGATCCGAGTCGATTTTAGGATCATGTGCCATTGTAGCCACAATACCCACACCTAAACCAAGTCGCACATAGGTTTTTATCACATCAGAATCTGCTGCGGTAAAAACAACGTTAGGCTCTAGTTCAGCATCTTGAAACGCTTTATCTAATTGAGATCGACCCGTAAAACCAAATACATAAGTTACAATTGGAAATCGGGCTAATTCTTCAAGCGTTAATTTAGGAACCTGAGCCAAAGGGTGATCTTTCGGCACTACTACAGATCGGTTCCATGTATAACAAGGCAACATAACTAAGTTACCAAACAACTCTAATGCTTCCGTCGCGATAGCAAAGTCAACAACACCGTCATTTGCCATCTCAGCAATTTGCATCGGCGTCCCTTGATGCATATGCAAGGTAACATCGGGGTACCCGTCAATAAAATCATGAATGACTTTAGGTAACGCGTATCGCGCTTGTGTATGAGTTGTCGCGATGTCTAACGAACCCTTACGCTCGTCACTAAACTCTTTTGCGACTTTCTTTATGTTTTGCGTTTGGTTTAATATTTCACCTGCAAGCTCAATGATTTTCTCACCTGCAGGAGTGACATGCGTTAAATGCTTGCCACTTCGAGCGAACACTTCAATTCCAAGCTCGTCTTCCAGCAGTCGAATTTGCTTACTTACGCCGGGTTGGGACGTATACAGGCTCTGCGCCGTAGCTGACACATTAAGGTCGTGCCGAGCGACTTCCCAAATATATCGGAGCTGCTGTAACTTCATAGACCGCCCTTATTCGAAAAAGAGTTAAAAACATAAAAAAATATTACTTTATAGAATAGAGAAAAACCTCTACTGTTGCTAGCTTAATTCATTTAAAGAACGAACACGATGGAAATTTTTTGGTACATTGCTGCTGGTATTGCAGTGGGTTTAGCCGTTGGTATTACAGGAGTTGGAGGCGGCTCTCTTATGACTCCCCTACTATTACTCTTTGGATTCCCTCCTCATATAGCGATTGGGACAGACCTCATGTACGCAGGTATTGCGAAAAGTACTGGGGTTTATATGCATGCCCGCCGCGGCAATGTGAACTGGAAAATCGTAACATCAATGGCGGCTGGTAGCCTGCCTGCTTCGTTCATTACTATCTGGGTGCTTTCAGGTTTTGAGCATCCAGATCATTATCAAAGCACCTTATCTGCAACCCTTGGATTTATGCTTGTCTTAACCGCTGGAGTACTAATCTTTAGACAGCGTCTGTTACGTTTTTTCAATCCAAATTTAAGCGAACGTCAAGGTCGCGTATATGTTTTTGTTGGCGGTATAGTGCTTGGTGTACTCGTTACACTGACGTCAGTTGGCGCTGGAGCGTTAGGCACAGCCATGCTGCTATTATTGTTCCCTGCTATGCAAGCAAAAAACATTGTAGGTACGGATCTCGCCCATGCAGTCCCACTCACTCTAGTGGCTGGAATCGGGCATGTGTTTTTAGGAAACGTGGATTACTTCTTACTCTTTGGGTTACTTGTCGGATCCATTCCTGCTATCTACGTCGGCACGCGATTAGCGAGTTTTGTGCCAAATAAGGTTTTACAGCCTATTTTAGCGTCAACTTTGATGGCGTTCGGGGTTAAATATCTTTTCTTCTAATTAAAATGCAAAAAAAGTTATATTAAATATTCAACATTCTTGTAAAAACAGGTAGGGTTACGCTGTAGCAAACGAACGAGCCGTATTTTGACGTGCTCGTTTATTCTAGAGAAGTGGTAAAGAGTCCATTTATCTAGGTGTGAGAGCGTAAACGACTCGCCTACACGTATGTAGATAGCGTAACCGCTCACAACCTAGACGGTCATAAACGTTCTTAAGGCTGAAACTAAGAAGACTTCATTACCACTTCCGAATAACACACAAAAATTTTAATAATTAGGATACCCCGTAATGAGTGATAAACGCTTAGAGGATTTGAATGTTGCTTCGCTAACGCCTCTAGTTACACCTGCTAGCCTTAAAAAAACGCTTCCATTGTCCGAATCTGTACGAAACGTTGTTTCTCGCTCAAGAGAAGACATCAAAAATATTATGGATGGTAAAGATCATCGTTTGGCTATTGTCATTGGCCCATGCTCTATTCATGATACAGAAGCAGCAATTGATTACGCTAAACGCCTGAAAGCACTTTCAGAAAAAGTAGGTGACACTCTTTATATTATTATGCGTGCGTATTTTGAAAAACCACGCACCACAGTAGGTTGGAAAGGTCTTATTAACGATCCCAACCTAGATGGCAGTTTTGATATTGAAAAAGGCATGGGCATTGCCCGCCAACTGCTTATCGACCTATCCGAATTGGGCTTGCCACTAGCGACTGAAGCTCTTGACCCAATTTCTCCACAGTATTACCAAGACCTAATCAGCTGGTCTGCGATTGGCGCTCGTACAACTGAGTCTCAAACTCACCGCGAAATGGCATCCGGCCTATCTGGTCCAGTTGGCTTTAAAAACGGTACTGACGGCTCCATGACCGTCGCGGTTAACGCAATGCAATCTGTATCTCATCCCCACTCATTCCTAGGTATAAATGAAGAAGGACAAGTGAGCATTGTAAATACTAAAGGGAATGCTTACGGTCATATCGTCTTGCGCGGTGGTAACGGTCTACCAAACTACTCAGCGGAGCATGTAGCCGCAAGTGAAGAAGCGTTGAACAAAGCCTCTCTAAAACACAACATCATGGTAGATTGTTCTCACGAGAACTCAGCGAAGAAGCCTGAAAAGCAGACTGAAGTAGCACTTGATGTCACTCGCCAGATTCAGGATGGAAATCAATCCATCATGGGGCTGATGATCGAAAGTAACATTGGCTGGGGTAATCAGAAAGTACCTCAGGACAAGTGCGACCTTCAATATGGCGTATCGATTACGGACGCTTGTATTGATTGGGAGGCAACAGAGAAAACACTCGTTGATATGGCAAATACTCTTAGAGAAGTCTTGCCTAAGCGTACAAGAGCGTAAGCGAATGAGTTAGTTTGAGCTAAAAAAAAGGAGTGTCTATAGACACTCCTTTTTTATGCGTATTACTTTAAAACCAACCTCTTATAAAGAAGTTGATGAACGCCTATTCTTACATAAATGCGTTGTCAGTAACCGTATGATCTGTCGCATCTTTAACCGCAGTTAGACCGGGCACTTTCTCGATCAGAGTTTTTTCAACACCTTCTTTCAGCGTTAGATCAACAGCACTACAACCTTGACAGCCACCACCAAATTGAAGAACAGCTACCTGCCCCTCATCAATAACTTCAACAAGCTTGACTTCGCCACCATGTGCAGCAAGACCCGGGTTAACTTCAGAATACAAAATATAATTAATTTGATCTTCAATCGGGCTATCAGGCGTCACCTTAGGCATTTTGGCATTAGGCGCTTTAATGGTAAGTTGGCCGCCCATCTTTTCAGTCGCATAGTCGACAAATGCTTCGTCTAAAAATGCGACAGAATTTTTCTCTATAAACACTTTAAGTTTTGGCAAGTTTAAAATTTCGTCTGTTTCATTAACTTCATCAGGACGACAATATGCCAAACATGTTTCGGCGTAGGGAGTACCAGGTTGTTGAATAAACATGCGAACCGCCATGCCTTCAACGCCTTGCTTATCAAGCAAACCCGATAGATATTCCTGAGCACTGTCAGTAATAGTGATATTCATAACACCCCTTTTGGAATTCGTTTAATTTCTTTATGCGAATGATACCGCTTCAGACATAAAAACGAAAGACCAAGTAAAGAAGTAAGGTATTTTTACACGTTTGTGTGCGAGGCCACAACAATGTAAAAATTATCATTCTCATCAAGGATCTAGCGATTTCCCCTATTTCACTTTACCTATATCACTTATTAGTAAAAGCCCTAAAGATATAGATAAATATTCATTTTTAGAATAAGGGAACTTTGATAGAATGCCGTCATTAAAATTTTATTAACAACGGTTTTGTCTTCTTATGTATCAATACGACGCTATCGATCAGCAGCTCGTAGAAGAGCGTGTAGCGCAATTTCGCGACCAAACACGCCGCTATTTAAATAACGAGCTTAGTGAACAAGAGTTTTTACCATTGCGACTTCAAAACGGGCTATACGTTCAACGTTATGCTCCTATGCTACGAGTTGCAATCCCTTACGGCATGCTATCGAGCACACAACTTCGCACCCTTGCAGATATTGGTCGTCGTTACGATAAGGGCTACGGTCATTTTAGTACTCGTCAAAACTTACAGTTTAACTGGCCTACTCTAGAATCTGTTCCAGACATTCTTGCAGAACTGGCTGAAGTACAAATGCATGCTGTTCAGACAAGTGGCAACTGTATTCGTAACACCACAACAGACCAGTACGCGGGCGTTATTTCAGACGAAATCGTTGATCCACGTCCATATTGTGAACTGATTCGTCAGTGGTCTACATTCCACCCAGAATTCGCATTCTTACCTCGCAAATTCAAAATTGCAGTAAACGCGACGGAATCAGCTGACCGTGCAGCGACACAAGTGCATGATATCGGTCTTCATATTAAGAAGAACGATGCCGGTGAAATAGGCTTTAAAGTCATTGTCGGTGGTGGCTTAGGTCGTACGCCAATGGTAGGTGTAACGATCAGCGAGTTTGTAGCACGCGAAGATCTATTGACCTATTTAGATGCCATTATCCGCGTTTACAACCAAAACGGACGTCGTGACAACAAGTACAAAGCACGTATCAAAATACTTGTTAAAGCACTGGGTATCGAAGCGTTCCGCAAACTCGTTGACGCCGAATGGGAACACTTGCGTGGCAAAGAAAGCACTGTTCCGATGAGCGAATTCGATCGTTTACAGAACTTCTTTACGGAACCCGCTTACAAAACGCTAGATGACCAACCAACATCTGTAGCAGAAAAACTGAGCAATAGCCCGGGATTCGCTCGTTGGTACGAACGCAATACGTTCGCACATAAAAAAGCAGGTTACCGCATTGTCACTCTTACTCTTAAGAAAAACGGACAGGCTCCAGGCGATGCAACTTCCGATCAGATGGATAAAGCCGCAGATCTAGCAGACAAATACAGCTTCGGTGAGCTTCGTGTTAGCCACGAGCAGAACCTCGTATTAGCAGATGTGCAGCAAGACCAACTTATTGAGCTTTGGGAAGCTGCAAAAGAATCAGGCTTCGCAACGCCTACCTTAGGCTTGCTAACAGATATGATTTGCTGCCCAGGCGGAGATTTCTGTGCCTTAGCAAATGCCAAATCTATTCCTATCGCCAAACAAATCCAAGATACTTTCGAAGATTTAGATTATTTGTACGATATTGGCGAGGTTGATCTTAATATTTCGGGTTGTATGAATGCGTGTGGTCACCACCACGTTGGTAACATTGGCATTTTGGGTGTGGACAAGAAAGGTGAAGAGTTCTATCAAATTTCAATGGGTGGCGCATCCGGTCATGACGCCAGCATTGGTAAGATTTTAGGCCCCTCCTTCGCTCAAGACGAAATTGGCTCCGTTATGAAACGCATCATCGATCTGTACGTTGATCAACGCACAGAAGAAGAACGATTCATCGATACATTCCGCCGAATTGGCATCAAACCGTTTAAAGAGGCCGCATATGCAAAAGCTAATTAAAGACGGCGCGATCGTCGAGAACCAATATTCTGTTATCAAAGAAGCAGATCTAGCGGTTAGCGAAAACAGCATTGTTCCTATGCAACAATGGCTAGACAACAGCGACTCCGTTGCGGGCCTCTGGATCGAAGCTGGTGAAGGCATCGAAGCATTGGAAAACAAAGATCTGAGCCAATTACAAGTTATCGCTGTCAACTTCCCAGCGTTTGCCGACGGCCGCGGATTCAGCTACGGACGCCTAGTTCGCGAACGTCTTGGATTCAAAGGCGAAGTACGCGCAATTGGTAACTTCATCCCAGATCAACTCGGCTACTTGTTACGTTGCGGTTTCAACTCATTCGATTTTGAACAAGAAGTAAACCTCGAAAAAGCCTTGGAACTGCATAAACCATTTAGTATTGCATACCAAGGAGACGTTGCGGATCCTCGCCCGATATTCCTTCGCCGAGGCTAATGCAACCCAATCCTGCCCTGTTACTCGCAGGATAGTTCTTAAAAAAAGGCTCTTCGGAGCCTTTTTTATTTGCATAACCCCACCCGAACCCAGTATCTTATGATACTGAAGTGATTGATTGTTAAAGGGTCTTAACGTGTTCAAAAAATGTCTCACCAGCCTTGCATTTGGTATTCTCGTTTCCACTAGCGCCATGGCTGAAACCATCTATGTATCAGATATCCAGTTTATTGCCATTCGTGAAGGCCAAGGCAACAATACAAAAGCCGTTGAGCGAGGCCTAAAAAGTGGAACGCCGCTTGTCGTCCTCGACCGCAGCAACAGTTACACTAAGGTACGCACACCTAAAGGTAACGAGGGCTGGGTCGCCAACTATTTTTTAAGTGATAACCGCGTCAGTCGCGATCAACTAGTTCGTTTAGAAAGCAAACTCACAGAAGCCGCTGAAACCAAGCTGAATGCGGAAGAAGCACTAGATGAAGAAAAAGCAAAAGTCGCAAATTTAGTTACCCAAGTAGAACAATTAAATTCCGAACGAAGCTCTCTTCAAACTCAGCTCAGCGAAGTGAATGAACTTGCTCAAAAAGCAAGAGCCATTGTTGCAGCGAACGAAGAGTCAGCGTACAAAATTGAATCCTTGCAACACCAGCTTGATTCAGCTCAAAATGAAAACCAAATGCTGAAATCTTCTAAAGAGCAACGCTGGTTTATGATCGGTGCAACAACAATTATCATAGGCGTGCTCGCAGGGTTAATACTGCCCAACACACGTAAGAAGAAAGCGTCGACTGGCTCTTGGAGCTAAAAGGTAACGGCCTATATGGAAGTTTCTATTGTTCATTCGTTTTTTTTGATATTTGCAGGGGCGGCCGTAGTCGCCTCTGTTGCGTTATACACCCGCCAACCTATGATCCTCGCGTATATCGCGCTTGGCGTACTATTTGGCCCCTCTGCCTTATCCCTGATAGACGAACCTAAATTAATGGATGAGATGTCCCATATCGGCATTATCTTCCTGCTATTCCTGCTCGGCTTAGACATGCAACCCAGCCACCTTATCAATATGCTTAAAAAAGCATCTTGGGTTGCTTTAGCATCCTCCATTGCTTTTGCAGCTTTAGGGTATCTTGTCTCATTTGCATTTGGTTATACGCAGATTGAAGCCGTTATTGTCGGCTTAGCAATGATGTTTTCCAGCACCATTGTCTGTATCAAATTACTCCCCACCACCGTATTGCATCATAAGCACACAGGTGAACTCGTCGTCGGTCTATTACTGCTTCAGGACATCATCGCTATCGCGGTATTGCTCGTCCTTTACAGTATCGGCAGCACGGAAACAACAAGCGACTTTATGCGTTATGCTAAACCTATTCTAGGCTTACCATTACTCGTAGGTGGCGCTTTTTTATTCGTAAAATACGTTTTATTAAAGCTGATTGCGAAGTTTGACCGATTCCACGAATACATCTTCTTAGTTTCAATTGGCTGGTGCCTTGCCATGGCCGTGGCAGCGGAAACAGCAGGGCTGTCTGCTGAAATGGGTGCGTTTATCGCAGGTGTTGCGCTTGCGACTAGCCCAATATCCCAATACATAGCAACCAATCTAAAGCCACTAAGAGACTTTTTCCTAATACTGTTTTTCTTCTCAATTGGAGCAAGTTTTGACCTCGCGCTTTTAGGTGTTGTTATTGTCCCCGCTGTTGTATTGGCTGTCAGTGCCCTTCTCATTAAACCCACAGTATTTAGATACTTACTAAAAGGCTTGAAAGAAGACAAATCAACTTCATGGGAGGTGGGTTTCCGATTAGGTCAAGTCAGTGAGTTCTCATTACTCATCGCTTACCTCGCCGCATCAATTGGTTTAATTGGGGTGGAAGCAAGCCATGTAATTCAAGCAACCGCAATTCTAAGCTTTGCATTGTCTACTTATGTAGTAATTTTGAATTACCCTAACCCAATCGCAATATCAGATAGACTGAGAAAAGATTAGATAAATCCTTCTAAGCTACTGAATATTCAGCTTTTAAAGAAAAAAAAACCACAAAGAAAGGGGTGTTTAAAAACGCCCCTTTCTTTGTTTACTAAAAATATAATAGAATACGCGCCAATACCTGACTACAAATGCAAAAAAGTCTTGTATACTATCGCGAAAATTTTCGTCCCAAACTTATAGAGTAAAGTAATGGCTGACTTATCACACTACAGAAACATTGGTATTTTTGCCCACGTTGACGCGGGTAAAACAACCACAACAGAACGAATCCTGAAACTTACTGGTAAGATTCACAAAACTGGTGAGGTTCACGACGGTGAATCTACTACAGACTTCATGGAACAAGAAGCAGAGCGCGGTATTACTATCCAGTCGGCTGCTGTAACTTGTGAGTGGAAAAAGCACCGCCTAAACGTTATCGATACTCCTGGACACGTTGACTTCACAGTAGAAGTATACCGTTCACTTAAAGTTCTTGATGGTGGTATCGGCGTATTCTGTGGTTCTGGTGGTGTTGAGCCTCAATCAGAAACTAACTGGCGCTACGCAAACGAGTCAGAAGTAGCTCGTTGTATCTTCGTTAACAAACTTGACCGTCTAGGCGCTGATTTCTTCCGCGTTGTTGATCAAGTTAAAAACGTATTGGGCGCAAACCCACTTGTTATGACGCTACCAATTGGTACTGAAGACGAGTTCGTAGGCGTTGTAGACGTACTAACTAAGAAAGCGTACGTTTGGGACGACACAGGTCTTCCAGAAAACTACGAAATCACTGATATTCCAGAAGACATGGTTGATCAGGTTGACGAATACTACGAGCAACTAGTCGAAAGCGCCGTTGAAATGGACGACGACTTAATGGAAGCTTACATGGAAGGTGAAGAACCTTCTCTAGAAGAAATTAAGCGTTGTATCCGTAAAGGTACTCGTGATCTTGCATTCTTCCCTACATTCTGTGGTTCTGCATTCAAAAACAAAGGTGTTCAGTTGGTTCTTGACGCCGTTGTTGATTACCTTCCAGCACCAACAGAAGTTGATGCTCAGCCTCTTACAGACGCTGAAACTGGTGAGCCAACTGGTGAAGTTGCTACGGTTTCTGCCGATGAGCCATTACGCGCATTGGCATTTAAGATCATGGACGACCGTTTCGGCGCCCTAACCTTTATCCGTATCTACTCTGGTCGTCTTAAGAAAGGTGACACGGTTCTTAACTCTGCAACAGGTAAAACTGAGCGTATCGGCCGTATGGTTGAGATGCAAGCAGATGACCGTAACGAGATCTCTGAAGCTCAAGCGGGTGATATCCTTGCTGTTGTTGGTATGAAGAACGTTCAAACAGGTCACACTCTATGTGATCCTAAACACGAATGTACTCTTGAAGCAATGATCTTCCCTGATCCAGTAATCTCTATCGCTGTTAAGCCGAAAGACAAAGGCGGCAACGAGAAAATGGGTATCGCAATCGGTAAAATGGTTGCAGAAGATCCATCTTTCCAAGTTGAAACTGACGAAGATTCTGGCGAAACCATCCTTAAAGGTATGGGTGAGCTTCACCTAGACATCAAAGTTGATATTCTTAAGCGTACTTACGGCGTAGAACTTGAAGTGGGTCAACCACAAGTTGCTTACCGTGAAACGATCACACGCGAAGTTGAAGACAGCTACACTCACAAGAAACAGTCTGGTGGTTCTGGTCAGTTCGGTAAGATCGACTACCGCATCAAGCCTGGTGAGCAAAACTCTGGCTTCACATTCTCTTCAAGTGTTGTTGGTGGTAACGTACCTAAAGAATTCTGGCCTGCTGTTGAGAAAGGCTTCAAGTCTATGATGAACGAAGGTGTCCTAGCAGGTTACCCAGTACTAGACGTTGAAGTAGAACTGTTCGACGGTAGCTACCACGCGGTTGACTCCTCTGCTGTAGCGTTTGAAATCGCAGCTAAAGGCGCTTTCCGTCAGTCTATCCCGAAAGCAGGCGCACAACTTCTTGAGCCTATCATGAAAGTAGACGTGTTCACTCCAGAAGACCACGTTGGTGACGTAATCGGTGACCTTAACCGTCGTCGCGGCATGATCAAAGACCAAGAAGCTGGTGTTACTGGCGTTCGTATCAAAGCAGACGTACCTCTTTCTGAAATGTTCGGTTACATCGGTCAACTACGTACAATGACATCTGGTCGTGGTCAGTTCTCTATGGAGTTCTCTCACTACAATGGCTGTCCTGCTAACGTTGCTGAATCTGTTATCGAAGCAGCAAAAGAGCGTCGTGAAAAGAAAGACTAATTGTTAAATAACAATTAATCGACAATCAAAAAACCCGGCAAATGCCGGGTTTTTTATTAATTACGCTCCCTCTTAAAGAACGAGATCACAACATATAGCATGCTCACCTAGAAAGGCATTGGATATCGTTCAAATACTTCAGCGACGTCTTTTAGCACATCATCAGACAATGCAATATCAAACGCATCTATATCTTCTATAAGCTGATCCATCTTCGTCGCACCAATAATAGTAGACGTCACACCATCCACCTGATCACACCAAGCCAGCGAAAGCTGAGCAGGCGTTAAACCATGTTTTTTAGCAACCTCACAGTATTCAGCTACCGCTGCATTAGAAAGCTCAGTATCCCGAAACAAACCATTTCGCTGCGTAAAGCTCCAACGACTACCTTCTGGACGCGCCCCGTTCAAATATTTACCTGTTAGCGCACCGGCAGCCAACGGCGACCACGGAAGGTAAGCGACGTCGTCATGCACGCATTGCTCGATCAAATAAGGCCAATCTTTCGCATGCAGCAAGCTAAACTCATTTTGAATGGAGGCAACTCGCGCCAAACCGTGCTTTTCGCTCAACTTAACGTATTCACTGATACCCCATGTTGTATCATCAGATAAACCAAAGTGACGTATTTTTCCTGCTTTCACACTCTCATCCAGCGCCTGCAAGATCTCTAGCATTTGAGATTTATGTGCCTCAGTGTCAACATCAGTAAAATTTATGCGTCCTGGGTGATGCTTTGCAAAATGCGGTGTTGTGCGGTTCGGCCAATGCATCTGGTAGAGATCAATGTAATCCGTTTGCAATCGCTCAAGCGATGCATCAATGGAACTGATAATCGCCTCCCCTGTGATCTCCCCTCCATTACGAACATACCCTAAACCCTTTCCAGCGATTTTTGTCGCTAAAATGAATTCGTCTCGTCGATGAGGGTTGCGTGATAACCAGTTACCTATAATCGTTTCCGTTTTTCCATATGACTCCGGTGTCGGCGGAACAGAATACATCTCAGCAGTATCCATAAAATTAATACCTTGAGCCAATGCATACTCAATCTGAGCATCGGCATCCTCTTGAGTATTTTGCGTTCCCCACGTCATAGTACCTAGACAAACTCGTGAAACATCTAATCCAGTACGACCTAACTTTGAATACTTCATTGCTAAGCTATCCTATTAACAGTTCAATTAAATCAACCAATCCAATGTAGCCAATTTGGAGAGCGAGCACCAGAGCCTCATAAGGAAAGTTTGAGTATTATTACAAACATAAAAAAAGCCATTCTAATCATTTAGAATGGCTTTCGGGGGTATTGTACGTGACTTCGTGCGAAGGTCTCAGGTCTCAGGTCTCAGGTCTCAGGTCTCAGGTCTCAGGTCTCAGGTCTCAGGTCTCAGGTCTCAGGTCACAGATTGCCGTTAGAGCTGTCTATAAGGTACTCATACCGAGAATCGGTTAATGTTTTCATAAACGCGACCAATGCATCCACTCGACGATCATCCAATGCAGGCGCTCGCTCTAGCTCATTAAAATCAATTGAACGCGCAACTTCAGGCTCACGCCATGGCTGACCTGTTTCTGGGTTTAATGTACGCTTTCGGTTATTGTATTTGTCATAGAATAATACAACCGTTCTCAAATCCTTAAACACGCCATTGTGCATATAAGGCCCGGTTACAGCAACGTTACGCAAACTCGGCACTTTAAATTGGCCTTCATGCTTACGATCACTGACCTCAGGGTTATTAAGTAAACCAATGTCATAACCTTTATTGTTGTGCACAACAATATTTGGGTTAGATGGAACCCCTATATTCCGATAATCGTAATTGGAAAACGTTTCTTGAGGGTGAATAGGGGAACGTTGAAGCTGGTGGCACGCATTGCAATTCGTAAATTGCTGAGAAAAGAACAATGTTTTGCCTAGCTCCTCTTCTGGCGTCAAAGTCACCTCACCTCTTAACGAACGGTCATATTTTGAATCGAACGGCATAAACAGCTCAGTTTGTTCAAAATAAGCAATCGCATCGGTCAATGCAGCATATGCCTTTTTATCACTCTTTAAAGCGTCTTCACCGTAAATATCTTCCAGTTGCTCCAAGTAACTCGGATTCTCTCTAATTCGATCCATTACTGCAGTCTCATCCTTAAGCGCCATTTCTAATGGATTCAAAAAAGGACCGGCCGCCTGCTCCGCTAACCCATTAGCACGCCCATCAAGGAACTGTCCTCCTTGATATTCTCCATTTGCTTTTTGATGGAACGGCGGAGAGAATGCCGCATACCCTGCTGTCGGAGCATTTCGATCGCCTTGGGAGATCTCATCACTGCCAAGCGAAACAGCACCATCACCCGCTAGGTTACGATGATCAACAAAAGCAGCGCCCATATCGTGACATGAAGCGCAGGATTGATTCCGCTCTTTAGAAAGGTTTGTGTCAAAGAAAAGTTGACTGCCTAATAGTGCTTTTGGATTATCCAGAGGAACAGGTAAATCAGAACGCTTCACCGGTGCTTTAATCTGCCTATCGGCATTTTGTGAAACTTGATTAGCATCAGAGCCACATCCCACTAAGGCAGCGGAAAGAACCAAGCTCGAAATGAGTAAACGATACATCTCTTTCTCTCAATCAATGTAATACGAAATAAATGTAAAGAGACCTTTGCACGAAATCACGAGCAAAGCCAAAACGAGGTGTATCTATTGACCAAACTGGACAGCAGACACACCTCGTTAATCGCAATTGTCATGGCAGACAATTGAATAAGAAATACTTAAGCGCTATTGATCTGGCAGCGTAACATTTAACTCTAGGACACTACAGTCTTCAATATTCTCAAGCTGAATCTGAACATCTTTTGAATCAACCTGCACATACTTGCGAATCACGTCTATGATCTCTTGCTGCATTTGTGGCAAGTAATCCGGCTGCTGACGCTTAGAACGCTCATGAGCAACAATAATCTGAAGTCTATCTTTTGCTACGGACGCCGACGAGGGCTGACTCTTACTTTTAAAATAATCAAATATCCCCACGTTACCTACCCCCCTAACAATCTCTTAAAGAATCCCTTTCTCTGCACATCAAGAAAGCGCATTGGACGCTCCTCACCCATTAATCGATCCACTGCATCCGTGTACGCTAAGCCCGCTTCGGATTCCGTTTCTAAAATCACCGGAGTACCCTGATTCGACGCTTTTAACACAGATTCAGATTCAGGAATAACACCTATGAGAGGGATAGCTAGAATTTCTTCAACATCTTCAACACTCAACATCTCCCCAGCAGACACACGCTCAGGGTGATAACGAGTAATAAGTAAATGCTCTTCAATCGGCGCATCACCTCGTTCTGCACGGCGGCTTTTGCTTTGCAATATGCCCAAAATTCGATCTGAATCTCTGACCGAGGATACTTCAGGGTTTGTCACCACAACCGCAACATCTGCAAAATACAATGCCATTTGCGCACCCCGCTCGATACCTGCCGGCGAGTCACAAATAATGTAGTCAAACTCTTCCGCCAATTCTTTTAGCACGGCATCCACGCCTTCTAGCGTTAATGCATCTTTATCTCGCGTTTGCGATGCTGGCAAAATATACAAACCGTCTGTTCGCTTATCTTTTATTAACGCCTGATTTAGAGTCGCCTCTTTATTAATGACATTAACAAAATCGTAAACAACACGACGCTCACACCCCATAATCAAATCGAGGTTACGTAAACCCACATCAAAATCGATGATAACCGTTTTATGCCCTTTTAATGCGATCCCTGTCCCTAACGCAGCACTGGAGGTGGTTTTACCAACACCACCTTTACCAGACGTGACAACTATAATTTTTGCCAATGCTAAATCCCCCAACTCTCTGTTATCTAGATTCTGGCAAGCCGTATTTAAGTTTGCTCTCTAAAGGCAAATGGAACGACTTGCAGAACATTAATTTTTCTATGTATCTCAATCGCAAATTAAAAGCTACAGCGGCGCGACTTCTAAATTGTCGTCCACTAACATAATTTGTGCACTTTCTTTCCAGACATTATTTTGCAACGAATCACTCAGCATAAAGTTGCCTGCAATGGACACAAGCTCGGCTTCCAAACTTTTACAAAAGATCCGCGCTTGCTCATCGCCACGCACACCGGCCAGAGCTCTTCCTCTTAAAGCGCCATATACGTGAATATTCCCATCTGCTAATACTTCCGCTCCCGCACTCACCTGAGACAAAACAATCAGATCGCCCTCAGCGTAAACTTGCTGACCGGATCGAACGGGTCGCGTAATCACTTTAGCGGGCTGATTAACTCGCTTTTCTTCTATGATCTTTTTGACTATGACACTTGATTCTTCGGTGTCCGAGCGTTTTGTGCCTACCTCTTTTGAGACTTCATCGCTTACGGATGAAACCTTCATATCGCGTGATTTTGAATCAGGCAGTTGAGGGATACTGGAAGCCTCTGCCCACTCAGGCAAATTATTTTTTGCCCGCCAACCAATCACACTCATTCCAAGATCTCGAATCAGTTTGACAATCATCTCAAACTCATCCAAAGAAATCGTTCTGCATTTTGCCAGATCAACAATCACAGGCGCCTGATTAAAAAAGTGCGGTACTTGTTCGATTTTTTGGGTTAAATCAATTCGAATTCGATCCAATATCGGTTCATGGATCTCAAGCAGCACTGTTGTTACTACACTTCCTTTTAAGCGGAAGCTAATATCTGACATTGACTATTCCTTCTTACGTACTGCGCCTAAAGAACCGCCAAACGGCTCAGAATAACGTTATCCTGTATTCTAACAAGATATAAATAAAATCCATCAAATAAATTCAATATTTCGGCTCGAAACGCGAATCCACTGCGCTCAGATGGTTAAGCCTTGGTATACGTATAAAAAGAAGACAAAAAATCAATTAGCATACAAATCACACCAAATAATAACATTACACTAACATACTGTATTTATTGATTTTTTATCACTTACTCACAAACTTTTACCTGCATATCTGGGGAAAACCCCTAGCTCAACATCTAACCACTTTTTATTCATAGAGACCTTTGCATGAAATCACGAGCAACGCCAAGACGAGTCTCTTTTTAACACTGTATTAGAGAGCACACTCGTCGCGCAAAGGTCGCTCATCAAAATTTACGCCAGAATCAGATAACTGAAAAGCACTCCGAAAGTCGGCTAAAACCTAATCCGGCTCGCTTGGTAACCACAATTTGAGTGGGAATTCGCTCCTTTAATGCATCAATATGACTGATGACACCCACATGCTTACCCGAAGCATTGAGTTGGTCAAGCGCATCCAGCGCAATCTCAAGCGTGTCATTATCTAATGTACCAAAGCCTTCATCCAAAAATAACGAATCAATACTGGTTTTATGAGAAACCAAATCCGACAACGCCAACGCCAACGCAAGACTGACTAAAAAGCTTTCACCACCGGACAAAGTTTTAGTATCACGCGTTATATCCGCTTGCCAAGTATCCACCACCAGCAGAGACAATCCTTCTTGCAAATTGCGTTTTAGCTGATATCGCGGCTGCACTGAACTAAGCCGCCTATTGGCAAGATACACAAGATTATCCAATGTAACACTTTGAGCATATCGCCTAAATTTCGCTCCATCAGCCGATCCAACTAAGTTATTAAGTGTCGCAATCGCCTCAAATTCGACTCTCTTTTTTTGTAATCCTTCTAGCTGCTCAGACACTCGAGCTCGCAAAGCCATCTCGTGATCAAGGTTAGCTTTTAGCTCTCCCACTTCCTGCTGCTTCGCACTCAAGGCCTCAGCCAGACCATCAACTTGAGTTTTAAGCTGTTTGAAACCTTCTTCCGTTAGTTCAATCTCAGAAATATGCCCTTCCACTGCAGTTTTGTCGGCAAGATTAGATCCCAGCGCCAGCTCTGCCGATGCAATATCACGCTGCGTTTTACTTAACGCGTCAGCCAATATACCTTGACGATCTTTGAGCATCACGTAGGTGGCATCTTCCATATGACTCGTGCGCCATGCTTCATCATCCGAAAACCCATTATCGATTCGGACAGACAACCAGTTCTGCTCAGCGTTAGACAACGCCTCCTGCTGTTGAGAAATCCATTGACCATTAAGTGTTTCTTTTTGCTTTAATTCGGCAAGCACTACGTTTTTCTGATACAAGCTTTGCTCTAGCGAAGCGAGATGTTGGCGTTTCTGGCTCACCTCTAGCGCAAACATATCCCTTAATTCGCCTAACGTTTTGCCCAACAAATGACTCGACAAAGATTGATTTATGTCGGACAATGATAATTGAACACGCTCAATACTGCTCTCCAACTCTGCTAACTTCTTCATTAATTCTTCATTGCGAGAATCAAGATTGCTTTTCTTGATGTTGACTTCACGAATACCTTGCTCTGTATTTTCCAACTCACTAGATGCCGATAACCATTGTTTGTAACCTTGATTCAGAACATCCAATCCGTGCAGTGTTTGTTGAGAAATAACTTGTTTAGAAATAGCTTGTTGAGAGCGACCGTCCCGCTCGTCATCAGATTCACTCCCTAAATTTCTCTCTAGACCACCCTCTAGTAGAGCATTTAGATCCATCTCACCTTTCAGATCACGTACGCCATTTTCAATAGTCTTTAACGTATTTGCCAACGCTTCATCGACTGTTCGAATGCTTTCCGCTCGCTCCTTTAGTAAAGAGCTCGTACGCTTGATGTCATTTTCAACAAGTGAAAGTGAATGCTGTTGTTCGGCTATCGTACGTTTTAGAGTTTCTTGATGACTTATTAAGTTATCTTGCTCTGCGTTTCGACCTTGCGCCTCTGATACTTTACTTTGAAGTGTATTCAACTCTTCTTGAATGTATGACTCTTGCTCTTTAGGCGAACACAAAGCGAGCGATTCGAAGCCTCCCGAAAAATCGATCGTCAATTGCTCGAAATCTCGTTTCATCCGATCCAATGCTTCATTCGACTGGTCAACAAGGCGTTTTATTAACACCTTACGCTCTTCGAGTCCTCGTATATCAAGCTTCTTTTCATCTACTTGTTTTGCGACCTCATTATAAGCCCTTTGCCTTTCAATAAGTTCACGTTCGAGTTCATCTGTTTGGTTACTCAGCCCTGTGCTCCATGGGTGACTTTCACTTCCACAAAGCGGGCACGCCTCCCCATCAATTAGTCTGGCTCGTTCAGCCTCTAAACTCGCAACTCGGCGCTCCAAGTCAATCCTTTTAGACAGATGCTCACAATGGGATTTCGCATCATCAAACGCAATGGTCAAGTCATCAAGCGCTTGCTTCCCAGTGATGCTTTCCTCTTCGAGTTGTTTTAAATCCGTATAGAGATCATTGATTTTACGCTCGGCCCCAACCCATTCATCGTGTTTTTCTCTACGACGAACAACATTTGGCAACAGGGTTTCGAGCTGATCGTATCGAACAATACACGCTTGGTCGTCCTCATGATGCGTCGCTAACTCGTCAAACTGAGCATCGACTTCAGCCAATAACTTAACACTTGATTCCAGCTCATCTTTTTTTAGGCTTGATTGATCGCGTAAGCCGCTTAGGCTTTCTTCCGTATCTGCTTTCTTAGTAAGAAATGAGCATCGCTCATTACTGGATACATGATATTGATCTTTTAAACTAAGCAAATACGGTAACTGAGTCGCACGCTCTTTGACCTTGTCCGGTGCAATAGACAATACACCATTAAGTTCCGCCCGCTGGCTCTCTAACTCAGCACACTCTTTCTGTATTTGCTCAGTGTGTGCGTTATTTTTTGAAAGCGTTTCCACACAGTCGCGCTTACTTTGAAAAAGCGCATTTAGCGTTTGTTCTTCTCTTTCTTTTGATCGTAGCAGAGGCTCGATTTGGTCTTTTGCTTTTCTCTCGAACGACTCAGCCGCCTGAAGAGCTTCTGTTAATTGGGTTTGTCCAAATTCAACCTCTGTCTGAAGTGCTTCAACGGCTCGCTTTTCACTGCTTAGCTTTTCAAGCGTTTCAGTTTGGTTGTTCTCTAACGCGACCAATCTATGGCGAGATTCTATTAATGTCTTGAATTGTTCATCCAAAGCAACAGCCTTCTCATGCAAAGTAAGTGCTGCATCATCGTTTTTAAACAATTCGATACTGTGCTCAACCCCTGCGTGCTTTTCCTGCGCAGATGACAAATACGACTGAGCTTTCAAGTAGTTCTGCAACCACTGTAATGCAATTTGCTTTTCTTGACGTTGAACGGTTAGCTCTGTTGAATTAGATTGAGCTTCCTGCAAGTTCGATTGCAGGGCCACCAGCTCTTCTTCTCCCATAATCACCATACTTCCGTGTATGGCTTCCAATTGTTCTATCGCTTGCTTTTCTTCGCGATATCGTTCAAATACAAAACTGGATATCTGAGCGTACACCTCAGTGCCGGTTAGCTCTTCTAGAAGCTCTGCTTTCTCTCGTTCATTCGAGTTTAGAAACGCTGCAAAACCGCCTTGCGCAAGCATCATCGACCGAGTAAAACGACCAAAATCTAACCCCGTCAATTCCGCTATTAGGCGTACTTTTTCATTTGTCTTATTGGTAAGAACCTTTCCATCTGCATCCGCGATCTCACATTTTGCATCTTGTAAATTACCATCGGACTTTCCTCTAGCGCGACGTTGACTCCAAAATGCTCGATAGCGATTTTGATTGACTTCAAATACGACTTCCGCCAAACAATCCGCCGTCGAACGCGTCATGATGTCATTCACACTTTTTGAGACTTTCAAGCCTCTGGGTGTTTCGTGATAAAGCGCGAGACAAATTGCATCCAGTAACGTTGATTTTCCTGCACCGGTCGGACCGACAATCGCAAACAGCCCGTTTTCATCAAAAGGGCTGGCCTCAAAATCCAAATACCACTCACCTTTCAATGCATTTAAATTTTTAAGCCTTAAGGAACAAATCTTCACTTTTCTGACACCTTACCCATGTCCATATCTGACAAAAGCTGAGAAAACAGCTGTTTTTGAACACGCTTTTGCTCATCGTCCAACACATCTCCTTCGTCAATGAGTCGGCTAAAGACGTCGTTCACTGACAGCTCATCTAGCGTTTCATTCATTGCGACCTCACTCTGAAGAGTATCGGCAGGCTTTACGCGACTCAATCGAAGCAGTTCTGCATTTTTCCCTTCTAACAAATCATTGATACGGTTTTGAACATCTGCGCCAAATTCAAGAGATTCAACCTTGATCTCCAACCAAGTTGGTTTGTCACCTTCAAAGCGCTCTCTCTCTAAAATCTGAGCAATTTCGTCGAATCGGCCTTTTAATGAACGCATTGGCTGAAAACATGGAATGTTTACTTCTCGAATAGAATCAGAAATACAATCCGTTTCGAATACCACAACCTGTTTGGAATGAGATATCTCATCAAAGCTCAGCGGGATTGGAGAACCGCAATATCGCATCATTCCTCCTCGCCCTACTTTTTGGGGGCGGTGAATGTGCCCCAATGCCAAATAATCAAACTCAGGGAAAAGTGAAGCCGGGATATTATCGACACTGCCAACATAAATATCTCGAACAGATTCTGTTTTTTCACTCCCAAAAACTGTTAAGTGCCCAGTACCAATGATCGGAATATCGTGTTTGAGATTAAGCTCTGTTTTTAAGCACTGTGCAGAGTCAAACTGTACCTGATAATATGTCGTAATACTTCCAAGTAGCTTGTCCTTTTTGTATTGCTCAGACTCCCCTTCGAACGACAGGTACAAGTCTTTCGGGCGAAGAAACGGCACAGCACAGACAATGGCCGCAGGGTCACCACTTGCATTTTTTACAAGCATTACGTTGTCACGCTCTTCTTCTGGAGCCGTCACAACATTAGCTTTCATGTAAGACAATAGGTCCTTCGATTCATTGAGCATACTGACCGAATCGTGATTCCCCGCTAACACAAGCAGCTGGCAGTTGGCTTTAAACAATGAAACAACAAGAGAGTGGTACAATTCCCGTGCGTAGCTTGGCGGTGATCCCGTATCAAAAACATCACCAGCAATGATCACAAGCTCAATGCGTTCGTTTTCTACGAAGGTTACTAACCAATCAATTAATTGGCTGTGTTCTTCATAACGTGTTTTTCCCATGAAGTGCTGACCAAGGTGCCAGTCGGAGGTATGTAAAATCTTCATTGATTAAATTAAATAGGTCTCTAAGGTGTATTTGGGAGCAAACTAAAAGAAGGCGATGCAGACATTGATGTTGATAACAACGGAAGATACAGAAGGTGCTCCGCTCGAACCTTGGATTCCGTTAATAGCGCCTCCAACGATTCGGAGAAAATTCGTTCTCCTACAGAGATCACACACTGAAACCGTTGAAATTTAAATTCGCTTAAATCTAGGTTACGCGCATCACCCTGCAAAATGACGACCGTCGTGTCATCAGAAAACGACGCAGTAAGAGGGCCGGAGAGTTCAAACAAAACGGGCTCAATAATCAACAGAACACGCCCGTCATTGGCAGACGAGAGAACCTCGGCTGTTATCTTCGAGTCGACAGCGCCTTGGGATGAATCCGTAATGTGAGAGAACTTCGAATAGCAAAGTGCTGAAGCATAGTGGTTTGGCGACCAAAAATAACAGCCTTCTTGATCAGACCCAACAACGACCCAAACGTCCATTTTCTTATCGAACCTTACTTTTTCCCCCATGATCAAAGACCGCGAAGACATTCCCGTAAGCAGCGTTCCTACACGCAACTGCGATGATGAGATACAAGTAACAGGTACACTTTCAACTTTAGGGAGCTCAAAGGTGAGATTAAATGAACGATCTATCTGAGTTTGGCATGCCAAAATATCAGCTTTTAAATCCAAGTCATAGACACTGCAGGAACAACACGCCCCCGCACGACAGCCATAGGCAATGTCTACTCCATTTTCGAGTAAAAGGCTCAAAAGGTTCTCACCTTCTGGCGCTTGAATCAGTTTGCCATCAACTTTTATTTCCATTTGTCACCCGTTCAGACATATAGCCGCATTATGCCACATTTCACATTGAACGTACGCTACAAGGATTGCGCGGGTGGACGCCGTCTTCCATTGGCACTGTAAGATGGCTTTACTAGCGTGAAGCGCTTTTTCACAACTTGACGTGTTACAGGCTGTATAAAGACAAGATACATAAGCTGATCATCAAGCGTGATTTTTGTCATTTCCCAATCACACTGAATACTAATCCCACCATTGTGAGAAAGAATCACTCCTTCGTGGGAACGATCAAATATACCAGGGCCGTTAGCAGAAAGCTCTGCAAGCCAGTTACGTCTGTAAATATCAGATAAGAACGGAAAACACGTTAAAATATCAACCGAATGATTAATAACCGATTCACGACGAAAGCCTACGATTTTTAAAGCGTTATTATTAACCTCTATAAGCTTCCCTTTGCGATCAATCAATAATGCCGCAATTTGGTGATTATTAAGCACAGCTTCAAGTATTTGCTCAGCGAATTGACGGTTTTTTTCAGAGTCTTGATAACAGCGGCGAGCATCATCTCGTTGTCGCGTAAGGTTTCCCACTTTTTTAGAAAACCGTTGGAGCATCTCTATTCCATCAAATAACACGCCATTCGAGAGCGAGCTATCATCACAGTTCGCGGCAACGCCTTTCAGTTCTGATTTACGCCGCAAAATACAAACAACCAACCCAACGAAAGACATCGAGAGCGACAATAAACCAAACACACCAAGCGTGCTGGAAAATCCATTAAATAAAAGCGTTGAAGTACCAAACCCAAGCAAAGAGGACAACAAAACAACGCATAGACCGTTACCCTTCATTAAACCTCCAACACCAAACCTCAAATCTCGTCAAAACACACCATAAGTTAGAAAAAGCACATGACTAAAACTCTAGCAGCGGAATGATTGTCACTCTGTAGTCTTTTGTATGAGTTTGATTGTGGGCACGTAATAGCAAGAAAAAAGATTGCAAGAACACTAAAAATACAATTTTCACCCTATACATGCTGCATAACAAATTTACAGTCCCTTACACGAATGCGCACTTTATTAATTGAAATAAGTGTTGTAAGTTAAAGCCCTGCGCAACTGTTCTAAGAAGTGTCCGTAGAAGCGGAGCAAAAATGATCAGTGCGTGTTATAGGGAAATTTAAAGGAACAGGATTATGCCAAGCACGACTATAAAAAGTCTCAAGACTGCCCAATCAAACGACATTAAATTAAACACCCATACTCTTCCTATAACACCTACTTTTTACGCAGGTGGGGTTTTACAATCCAGCTCTGGCCAACTCATTTACTTGCGTCAATATCATTCATTTGGGCGAATGCAAGGCTGCCACACACTTCTTTCTCGAGAAGATATCTCGCGCATTCACGCGCTAATATGCTGGAAAAATGGTAAATGGAGCCTTGAAGACAAAAGCACTAATGGTGTTTGGATAAACGACCAAAAAGTTCCCAAAGAAGCTCCTGTCGCACTAAACCTAGACGACACTATTATTTTGTCATCACGTGACGGCGAGTCCTTTAAAGTATTAAGCATTTTGGAACCGTGTGATCTACTCGTGCACATTAACCCTTCTAAGCCCGCTATCCCACTCGAGAGACCTGAAACAAACATAAATGAGCATATCACTATGACATTTGGCAGTTTAGGCTGGAAATTTCTCGATCGTACGAAAGGCAACCAGCCTTTTCCAATTCAAAATGGAGAGCTCTTACAATGCGGAGGAGCTTATTATCGACTCCAAACCAATAATGTTGAACACGATACCATTATCAATCGCCCCACCGCATACACTGTATCTGACTTAGAGTTCAAACTCGAAGTGTCAGATGACGAAGAGCACATCACCCTAATTATTCAAGACATACATCAAACGACTGAAGTATCAGGCCATAGAATACAAAGCCAATTGTATTTATTGCTTTGTCTTGCACGTAAAAGTATTGAAGATGACGAAGCTGGCTACCCTGAAAATAACCGAGGGTGGATAGACCTCAAGGAACTATCCAAAACCCTAGGAATCGAGCCTGAAAACACACGCATTCGCTTGCATCGATTACGTACCCGATTACGCGATTCAGTCAGTTTCAATGGATTCGATGCGTGCGAACTTTTACAGCTCAAGGACGGCGAAATACGCTTTAACAGCAATAAAATAACTATTGTGAAAGGAAGCCACAGCAGGATGCAAGACCATTCACCTCAATGACATAGATAATTAACTTTGGAACAAGTCAATCATAGAGCGGTAACAGATATGAGCCAAAGGTTCTCCGACATAAGCACTCGTTTTATTTCGAATGCCTACGAACTGTTACATAAAATAGGTGAAGGTGGCTTTGGCGTCGTCTATAAAGCCATCTATAAACGCACCGGACAAACTGTTGCAATAAAATTTTTACACATAACACACGAGAAAGACACCAATCAACAAGCACGCCAATCCGCCCGATTTGAGCGTGAAAGCAACATTGTCTCTCAGTTATCCCACGCTCACATCGTCCGCCTATTAGACAAAGGCGTCATGGACGACTCGACGGTATTTAGTGTTTTCGAATTCGTAGAAGGCACTTCGCTAAGTGATCATTTAAAACAAAATGGTGCACTCAGCATTAATGAAACCTACGATGTCATGCTGCAAGTGCTCGATGCTATTGTATACGCTCATTCACAAGGCATAATCCATCGTGATGTAAAACCATCGAACATAATGCTCAACCACTCTGGTGCAAAGCTTCACGTAAAACTACTGGATTTCGGCATAAGCACCTTAACACTCGGTCAACAACCCGAGGATTACCGAGCCATCACCATCACACAAGAATCGCTCGGCACCCCAACCTACTGCTCGCCCGAACAACTTAGAGGCGAACTAACCACATTCAGCACCGACTTATATATGTGGGGGTTGGTATTCATAGAATGCCTTACGGGCGCTCCCGCCATCCCCGGCACCAGCGTTGCAGAGATATACCATCAACACCTCAATGATGTTCCTATAAAAATTCCAGCGCCACTGCTGGATCATCCACTCGGCGCACTTCTCGAAAGAACGCTGCGCAAAAACCCAAAAGACAGAATAGACGACGGACAAATACTATTTGACGACTTGAATTCATTGCTCGTTAACAACCTTGTTGGAAAACTACTCCCAGACACAAGTAACGCAACTCACTTAAACTCGCTTGAAAATAACGGCGCAAATAACACCGCCACCCTTTTACTGCGCTCCGACGATCCGAACTTCATTCCCTCGGTTACAACACAATCGATCGAACGTCGCTATATGACCGTACTCTCACTCACAATAGACGTACGACACACCGACCGCTACGATGCAGCGGAATCGGACGTGGTAGAAGCCTTATTTCAATCCACACAAAATCAATACATAGACGTCGCTCGCCGCTACGGTGGTTTCCACGTCGGCAACCTAAGCAACCAAAGCGTCTTTTATTTTGGCTACCCTGTTGGGTCAGACCACGATGCGAGGCTCGCGGCGCGAACGGCGTTAGAGGTGCTGAGCCTTTCTAAGCGTCAAGCATCGTACCTCACTAAAAAGCACGGCTGCACCTTCGAGACCAACTGCGGAATACACAGCGGCATCATGCTAAAACGCAGCAACCAAGTTCCTGAAGGTTTTACTTCGCATACCGCAACACAAATGGCTCAAGCTGCGACCAATAGACAAATACTCTGCTCTGCTGATACTCAAGCAATATTAGCGCCCTACTATAACTTTTCCGAAAACCGCTATTCTGAAAAAATTAATGCAGTGCATCACGGTGTTGAACTCACTTCAGAACGTGTTATCGAAGCATTTGGTTTTATACGTGGCACAAGAAACGCCTACCCTTTAGTCGGACGCCAAACAGAGCTATGTCAGATTCGAGCGTCCATCAAACGCTCTGAGCAATACAACCCTGAAGACGAAGTACCTCAAAACGCAAACCACATCAATCAAGCCGTATACATTCACGCCGACGCGGGCATTGGAAAATCCAGACTGATTCAAGAACTGCGCCGCCATGAAAGCACCCGTTCGCAAAAAATATTCCAGTGTCTGCCAGAACACCAAAACAACGCCCTCTACCCCGTACTCACGGTCGTCAAGCACTACCTAAATCGACAAAAACTTGAAGGCAGTAGCGAATATCGTTACCTTATAGACACTTTAATTGATGCCGAATTTACTGGCTCCAAAGAAGAAATCACAACCTTATTAGCGATTTGGCTAAACCTTCCAGATATTGACAATAAAAACTTGTCTAGCTTGTCTCCCGCAGCACAAAAAGAACTGCTGTTCGAAGGGCTTGCTTACCTGTTGCGTGAAAACACCACACTGCACCCTTTGTACATTTTCGAAGACGTCCATTGGGCCGATAACACCACATTGGAATTTATCGCCGCACTGCTGAGCACGGCGCAAAACGTAGAACAATATTCAGAGCAAACCGCCGCACAAATAGAAGAAGCGCTAGGCTCTGATAGCCTAAAATTGGCGTCAGAATACAAAGATAAAAGCAAAGCACAACACAAAAACGAAAGCAGAGCGGAGAATAGTGACCATCCGTCAATCGTCATCACGTCTAGAAACGAATTGCCTGCTCAACTTAATCACTCCAATATCCATACGATTGCTCTAGCTCCCTTGGACCAAGCCGCAACAGAAGCCTTTATTTCGGAGCTATTTGAGGGTGCTGATATATCAGACGCCGTAAAAAACGTCCTCCTAGACCGCACCGACGGAGTACCGCTCTTTATAGAAGAGTTGGCCACCGCCATGCGTCGGAACAATACCGTACGGATACAAAACAACACCGTCGACTTTACCGACCCAGACAATATCGACCAAATCCCGAGCAGCTTGCGCGAATCGATTCAAAGCAAAATCGACCACCTTGTTTATGCCAAAGACACCTTACAACTGGCCTCTTCCTTTGGTCGTCAATTTAACTACAACCTTTTAGTTGCCGCATCGCCCTACAGCGAGCTTCAGGTTCAAAACGACCTAGACGAACTCATCAACAATCAGGTCATTATTCAACAACGTCACGTCGACGGCGACCGTTACCTATTTAAGCATGCCTTAGTGCGTGACGCGGGCTACGACAGCATTGATACACAAACAAAACCCGCCATTCATGGCCTCATCGCCAACGCGATTCAAGAACATGCAGACGTAAGCGACCGCTTCATTGCAGCGGAACTTGCTTATCACTATGAACAATCCATCCAATATGAAAATGCAGCGATTTGGTACAAGAAATCTGCGGATCTGGCGGAAATATCATGGGCCTTTGAGGATGCTATTTCACTATATGAAAATGCGATTGGGTTGGAAAAATTAAATATAAACAATCGAGACTTTAGCCGCTTAAAATCTTGTCTTGACTCCCTAGGTACCTGTTTAGGAATATTGGGCTACGAAGGCGAATCCAGAAAGAAACACTGTGAACTCTATCTACTTTTAAATATTGATACTGAGGGTGAGTGGAAAGCCAATACATCTATTATTATTGGAAGGAACTATGGAACTTTTCATAATTACAAACAGGCTTTAAAACAGTTCTTCACGGCATTAGACATATTAAAATCCATACGAAAATCGTCCCCAGATATCAACTCATCATGGCAAAAAATTTGGTTAAGAGCTAAAAGAGAAATTTTTTACATTTACTTTTGGCAGGAAAACACAAACGAGATGAAAAAAATACTTAATGAAATTGATCCAATAATCGACCAAATAACTGACAAGTCGGAAAAGGCCGAATTTTTTCATGCGAAATTTCAATATATACAACGTAAAAAATTATACGATATTTCCCTGGAGGATTTAAACATACAAAGACAAGCTGTAGATAATGCTAAGGCTTCAGAAACGAGGGAGTTATATACATATACCTTGTTAGCCTACGGGATGGGGCAAATCCACTGCAAGTTGGGTATTGAAGCAATACAATCATTAAAAGATGCACTATCAAATGCAAGACAAAAAAATGAACGAATTCTAGAAGCTCGCTGCTTAACCTATTTAGCGCTGGCATACAGAATAGAGTACGATGAAAAAAATGCATTTATCACTGCCAACCAAGCCCTGCAGATAAGCCAAAAACTAAATTTAGTAGAGTACGTCGCTATCGCTCATGCAAACATTGCGTGGGTTCATTTTTATAAAGAAAACATCCAAGAAGCCAAAAAAGAACTAGCTATCTGTTTCATACAACAAAGTAAATCATCATCTAACTATAACCATCCTCTTATTTGGATTTCTCACATACTCGCGATTGCACTGAACTTAGAAGACAAAAAAACAATACAAACTCTTTCAAAAAAAATAAACCAAAACAGATCATATAAACTCAACCCCATTATGGAGGATATTATATACGAATTTTCAGAGTTTAATATTACCGAAAGCAATATCGAACAATTTTTAACTTCATCTAAAACAGAAAAATACATTTAACAAGGAAATAAAAATGGAAAGCGACCCAATTTTAGACACATTCGAAGACATCTACGTCCTTTTAAGAGACGGAAGAATCGCCTACATTAGTAAAGATGAATACTCTGATCCAAATTACGTTGTAGAATCAGTAACTGTCGAAAAGGGTATTGAACAGCGCTTTTTTTTGGAAGAAGATGGCGTATACCCCACAAATATTGCAGGGCCTGCCGTTTCAAAGGTAATCGACTGGAATATCTTTAAAGCAGAAAGCAATATTAAAAAACTAACTAGAGCAAAACATACAAACCACTACGATACTGGTTACTATATTGACCTGCGTCAACTGAGAATGAATCGACAAAATATGACCATTGTTGCAAAAGATTTTGGTCCTATTGAGCAAGATACTCCCATTCCAGATCGCCACTTGAAAGACACTAATTATAATGCTTCTTTCTCTCCTGTACCTAAGGAATATATGTATCAACTCTTTACCCTTCCAAAAGGGATGGATTTGTATATCGCATACTATGAACACCCAGAGAAAATTCACGATGTAATGTCTTGCTACAGCTATAAAGTGGCACATATTTCAGCAAACGCTTTGGAAGATTTTGTAATCACAGACCCAAGTGAATTAAGAAAAGCAAACATAGGGTATCTTGAAGCCTATTATGGTAGCTCAGGTATCCAAAGTGGCGCACTAAACCCATGCGATATCCGAGAAAACAGTGATCTCGACCCCAAAAAAGAAAGCAATAGTGCATTTACTGAGTCTGTCGGCGTCGGTGCCGGCGTCGGCGGTGGCGGCGGCGCAGTTTGTTACGTAGCAAACTTAAGAACATTTAAAGACTAAAACTATAATATTTGATTCAAGGGTTAGGATGGTCTAACCCTTACTTACTTTACGATAATTAAGCTTGTAAGGAACTCTTGTGACTCCCAGTTCACCCAAGTCTTTTCTGAGCGGCACACACCGTACTGTTACTCCAGCCCAAACGCTAGAAAAGATTACTCCCCTATTTTCTAAGATGGGAATTACACGTCTTGCCAACGTCACAGGGCTAGATTACATCGGCATCCCTGTTTTTACAGCCTGCAGACCAAATGCAAAAGCCATTTCAGTTTCACAAGGAAAAGGGATATCAAATGACGCGGCAATGGCATCGGCTGCAATGGAAGCAATTGAGACGTGGCATGCCGAAAACATCGACCTACCAACCCGATTCTGTTCATTCAACGCGCTTAAAAATAGCCATCAGGCAATAGACCTCGACAGCCTACCCAAAATGGACGTTCGCTCCTTCAATGAACATGAAAAAAGATTATGGATTGAAGCACAGAATTTAACATCAAAAGAAAAAATATACGTCCCGTACGATTTAGCACACTGTGATTTTACACTCCCTCTCCCACAAGGAAGCGGGTGCTTCCAGCTAAGCACTAATGGGCTCGCATCAGGCAATACTTTTTCAGAAGCCATCAGTCATGGTCTTTGCGAGCTGATAGAAAGAGATGCCTTAACACTATGGTCATTCGTTCCAACTTCTATAAAGTCCAAAAGAAAAGTATCTTTAGATTCTATAATCGATCCCACAATTAATGCGCTCATAACGAAAATTAGGAGCGCAAATATCCTCATCAGTATTTGGGACATCACAAGCGACATTGGTATTCCTACATTTCAAGCCACCATCCTAAGTGAGCACCCTGACCAATACCGCCCACTCTATCCGATGTCGGGTTCGGGCACGCACCCAGATAAGCACGTCGCTTTGATGCGAGCTTTAACCGAAGCCGTGCAAACTCGGTTAACTTTAATTTCCGGCTCTAGAGACGATTCTTCGTTGTCTGTATACAAGTCAAAACAAAACCTAGAACTTCACCAAAAAATCCGAAACGAACTCCTTATAACGCCCTCTTTCGTGGATTTTAACGAAATTGACAGTTGGGTATTCGATACGATTGAAGAAGACCTAGAACTCCAGATCACCAAGCTAGCTGCTCAGGGGTTGGGTTGCCCGCTGTTTATAGATTTAACGAAGGCGGAGTTTGATATTCCTGTCGTTAAGGTTATTTCACCTGGATTAGAAGGCATTCACGATGTGCCGGGGTATAAGTTCGGTAAACGTGCATTGGCGTTCCAAGCAAAGGTTAAAGCCGTTAAGGAATCTGTGTAATGAGTTCGAATATGATTGTATTTGCAGGCCCTTCGATTCGTAAAGAAAAAATTCTCGAAACCTTGCCTAAAGCGGATGTCCGTCCTCCTGCGAAGCAAGGCGATGTTTACCTTGCAACGCGAGATAACCCTCAGGTCATTCTATTAATTGACGGTTTTTTTGAAAGCGTTCCTGCGGTGTGGCATAAGGAAGTCTTGTACGCCATGTCTAACGGCATACATGTTTACGGCAGCTCCAGCATGGGAGCATTGCGTGCGGCTGAGTTAGTGCCATTTGGTATGGTGGGTGTCGGTGACATTTTTGAAAATTACGCCAGCCTGAGGTTCGAAGACGATGATGAAGTTGCGTTGACTCATGGCCCTGCTGAGCTTGGATTTATGCCAATATCGCGCGCGATGGCTGATTTACGACATGATCTGGTCTGCGCGAAAAATAAAGGCATACTGACCGAAGAACACGCAACCGCTATAGAAGCCCATCTAAAAGGCCTTTGGTATCCAGAGCGTAATCACGCGGCTTTGATTACGTTTGCCAATACGCTGTTAGACTCTCACACATTAACCTTGTTGGAGTCCTTCTTAAAAAATGACGCTGTTTCCTTAAAGGAACTGGACGCTGAGCAGTTGATTCGTTTAGCGGCGGATATTGACCTTGCTCATCTTGCTCCTAAGAAGGTAGATTATACACTTCAAGAAAATGACGCTTGGCAAACTCTGATTAACGATGTCTCCCCTACTCGAGCAACACGTATCGAGGTGGATCTGCCTGAAAACCACTCTGACAGTATCGATATTGACGACCCGTTGGCTAAATTCGACGCTACACTTCGCGCGCGCGCGTTAGAGCATGCAGAAGCGATTGGCATTGAATTTAAACCTTGGGTACGCCCGGCCTTTCACAAAGTCGTTACTAAATGGGGATGCGTCACAGAAGACCGACAAGTTGATTTCGCTAAGGTCAGCGAAAAAATGCTTGCTTTGCGTCTTACAACGCAGCAGTTTGACCGATGGATCGAGCGGGAAGCGATGCTGTTGGCCTACGCTTATCAAGTTGAAGTGGGCAATGAACACATAATCGATGCGAAGCTTTTTGCAGCGGGTGAGATGGTTTAACTGGGGGTATTAAGTAGACAAGCCCCCCTCCCAACCTCACCCTTAAGTAACGGGGAAGAGCATTTCTTTGTTCCCTCCCCTTACCAAGGAGAGGGTTAGGGAGGTCTGTTTACACGTAAAGCGTCCATAAGGACAAATAAACCAATGGACAGTAAGAACAAAATGGAGAAAATCTACAAAATCGCGGCAGTATCAGGTAGCCTCCGCACCGCTTCGCTAAATACGTTGTATTTGAATGCTCTCAAGGCCACAGCGCCCAAAAATGTTGAGTTCCAAATATTTAACGGTTTGGCGTCTCTTCCACCTTTCAACGTAGACGAGGATGAAAACACTCCTAGTTCGGTTTTGCAATGGAAGGCTTTTTTAGAACCCGCTGATTTGATCGTATTGTGCAGTCCTGAATACGCTCACGGCGTCTCTGGTGTGTTGAAGAACGCGTTGGACTGGTTAGTTTCTAGCTATCAACTAATAGATCGTCCCATTGCATTGCCCAATATATCAGCTAGAGCCACTCATGCTCACAATCACATGTATGAAATAATTCGCACCATGGGGTTTTCAATCGTTGAAGAATGCAGCCTACAGGCAACGCTTGAGAACCCTCTTATCAACATCGACTACGACTTAGAGCAGATGCTTGGGGATTCAAAAATTTTGGCTCAGCTTAACCATTTTTGGGCTAAAGCATCGAGGTTTTATGAATCTAACGATGACTATCGAGACTAATTATCAAACTCTATACGCAGATGGCGGCTGACCGTAACGTCTTGCCCATAGTCGCCTAAACTGTCGAGGGTCATCAAACCCGCAGTGTTCGGCTATGTCGTCTATCGTCCATCGCGTTGTTTGTAAAAGCTGCATAGCGAGTGAAATGCGCAAATTGTGAACATACTCTCGCGTCGTAATACCTGTATTGTCTTTAAATATTCGAGTTAAGTGACGTGGGCTGCACCCTACTGATTCAGATAACTCTTCTAGTGTCCACATTTTAGAAGGGTTTGCCTGAATCTTATCTTGAACGTGATGCACGCTGCTGTGAATATGGTTACGGTTTTCGAGCCAAGGAGATGCACTCGGATCATTTGGCCCGCGCCGCGAGAACAATACCATATGGCGAGCAACCTGACTCGCGCAATTAGCACCACAGGTTTGTTGCACTAAATACAGTGCTAAATCGACTCCCGCCAAAATTCCAGCGCTGCTGTAAACATCACCGTCTACCACGAACAGCCGATTATCAAGCACCTTAGACGTTGCATCGGTTTCTCTAAGCTCCTCCAAATGCGCATGATGAGTCGTACAGGCTCGATGAGACAAAACACCAAGGCTCGAAAACACCACAGCACCACTGCAAATACTAATATATTTGGCAAATTTACCCGATTGCCCTTTAAACCATCTTCGTACTTGAGTAATCGGCAGAGAATTTAAATCGACGGTTTTACCAACGGTCCCCGTACATAAAAGCCAACTGTTTGGCTCCACATAATCAGGAAGAGGAGCAACGCGTACATCTAGGCCAATCGAATTCTTGACCTGTTCAACTGGCCCAACAAATTTAAGGTTAAAATTTGCAAAGCCGAGCCTTTGAGCATACTGAAACACCTCCGCTGGCCCCGTCACATCAAGCAACACTGAATCCGGTAACACCAAAAAATAGAGATTGATTGGAACTTCGCACGACATCACGTTTTTCTCCTTATGACGAGTAAATTAGTTCTCGCCACTTTGCTCATTCAATACAGGTGATCAACTGCGTAATATGCGCCCCCATTTAGCGTTTTTAGTACTCTCTAGCAGTTTCGCACCAAACGCATTAAAAAGCAGTCCACATAATACCAAGGCAACACCCACCCATTGATACAGCGCCAACACCTCGTCAAACACAAAGGTCGACGCAGTCAATCCAACTACTGGAACACCTAAGGTTAACGGAGCCACTTGGCTTGCTGGATGCCGACTGATTAAATAACCCCAAATGCTGTAGCCCACTATCGTTGCAATGAGGACAACATAAGCAATCGCACCAATTGCTGACCAACCTATATTCAAGACCGAATAAATCACCGCATCTTTGCCTTCGTACATGAACGACATTACTAAAAATGGGAGCGGCGGAATCCATGAGCTCCAGACCACCAAACTAAGGTCTGCTTTATAGCCTAAATTACTAATGGATCGCGCACTAATGTTACCAAACGCCCAACTCAATGCGGCAAAGAGCGTGAGCACAAAGCCGATTAAAGACATGCCACCCACGTCAGCAACTTCCGCTTCCATTGCAATTAAGCCAAGTCCGACGACTGCCAGTGAGATCGCAACAACTTGATAAAACTCAATCTTCTCTTTCAAGAGAACAATAGCAATGAGCATGGTAAATATAGCCTGAGCTTGAAGCACTAATGATGCAAGCCCAGAAGGCATTCCATTTGCCATTGCGACAAATAGAAACGCAAACTGTAGAAAACCCATTGGTAACGCATACACGATCCACCAGCGTACAGGCATCTTCGGCATTTTAACAAAAAAACTACCGACACCTGCTACTAGAAGAAACCGAATTGCTCCCAACAGTAAAGGGGGAACATCTTCCAAACCAATAGCAAGAATCACAAAGTTAAGCCCCCACGCTACAATCACCACTAGACCTAACAAATTGTCTTTAATCCCCATTTTACTCACTCCGCTAATCAAGTTAGAGCCCATTTATTGAAGAAAGTGTATTAGAGAAATTTTATCGGCATAAGGAAAGCCGGTGGGGTCATAAAGGACATTAGAAGAGAAGTATAAAGGAGAAAAACCAGCATCAAACCTATGCGAGATTTTTCGCCGCTAAAAAACACGCACCTCGATTCAATTTTTAAAAACTAGAATACTATTACAGAAGGTTTAGATTCGAAGAGCAAATCCAGGAGGTAAACTCAAAAGCAGGTAACAAGACTTAAAACAACATTCGTTTGCAGTCGCTGCGATAGCGAAGCTGAATTAGAAAAGAGAGTTTAAAAAGAGAGATGTTGATTGAAGCATAAGGTGACAAATTGACAAACAAAGAATCAATGAGTTACTCAACAATTTGAACCATAAGATGACAAAAAATTGAGGCATAAAGTGACAAATTGTCACGCATCTCACCAGCAATACAAAAAAGCGACAAGAATAATGTAAGAAATTCACTACTGAGACACGAACGACCTTATCTCGTACGTTGAGCACATAACGACAAAGGGAATCACTAATTTTACCCAGCAGCCAGTCTTTAGTCGATTACAATAAACAGTTGTTTTACGAGAGTCACATTAACTTCCATCCACTTGGCATGAAGGCACAAACACCGTATTAACAGACATTCAAAAAAATAAAGACTGTGACGTATAACGATGCACTTATGCAGAAATAACAAAAATCAAAAAACGACTGTGACGTGCAAGGATGCACTAATGTCGCGATGACAGGACGTCATTGAGCGCCCACGTCTCTCACTAACCGCACATGATAGCTAGAGCTACGGCAACAATTGCTGCCATAGCCATGGTAGAAATAGACAAACCAGGCATAGTTACTAGAGAAGGCAAAGGGCGAGCCCGACCAAAAGTATGAAGCAGGTGTATTTGGGAAGATGGTCAGATTAATGGACGGACGATATCTATCTAACGCTACTAGGCTGCCCAGCTCTTTAACATTAGGTAAACGCCAGTCGGTATAACCTGCATCAGAGGCCGCTTTTGCCTGCTCCAGCGCCGCTTTCCAAGTGAAAGTGTTTGCACTGCCTGTGTTGCAATCATTACCCGATAAACCCTCTGGGCATTGCTTCCACATCAAACGGGTTTCTGTATCCGTTACCGTGCCATCAGTATGCACGGTGTAACGGCTGTCTGGGGTAATGTTTTCGATATGCTCGTTTATGGTTTGTGCCTCGGCAGACAAAACCGATACTAGCAATATCAATAATGTAATGAATCTCATGGTTACTCCTAGTTTAGTTCGATCATCGAGTCACTGATTGATAATAATGACAAACGGCGCTGTTTGAGCCGGGCGTGTGCATAACCATCTTCAGCTACCCAAATCCAAGGTTGTGCTTTGCTGTTCAGTCGCGTTCTAAAATCTTTTAATACAGAAAGCGGCATGTCTTGTTGAGACTGTTGCTGGGGGAAAGCATAAACAAAGTGCCGTCCCTTTTGCATCAATAAGCAAAAATCAGCGTAGTATTGCCGGAACCAGCGCCATTGCTGTTGAAATGAGCGTACTTTGGGTGGCTGATAGAGGGCGATCAATTGCCCATTGTGGTATTGCAGAAAATATTTCAACCAAGGGAAGCCTTGTTCCAGCGTGTTGAACATCGTCCCCAGACAAACATGACCACAGTGGCCCAGATAAGAGGCACACCAAGCCCGCAATTGCGCCAGCGCCTCTGAGCCTGGAGCAAACAACCCACCCTGTTGGTACTGAGACTGCCAGCCGTGCAAACGCTGCTGCCAGCTATGCAGTACCCGCTTACGACTCAGTAGATAATGAGGGCGAGCAATATAACCGAGAAAATCCGCACCGTCTTTTATTGGGCGTAGCGTTTGTAGTGGTTTTAAGCGTAACGCCAGCTTGTCGGCCAAAAAACCAATAATGGCTTGTCGCCATTGCTCTAGCTGATCTTTGTTCTGATGCACTAATACAAAATCATCGACGTAGCGCACGTAATGACGGCATTTTAGTTGGTGCTTAATAAACTGATCCAGTTCATTTAAATACAGATTGCTAAAAAACTGGCTGGTGAGGTTACCTATCGGCAAGCCTTTACCTGGTGGACAATGATGCAGTCGTTTATGGGGCGGTAACCTATCAAGGATCTTCTGATCCTGGACTCGCGTCAGTACTTGACTGGGTTGAAATACCAGAGAAGCCAGTCGATACAGATCCTGCGCTTCTGATTGCTTCAGGCGGTTATCTTTGACCGCCCGTTGTAGATGCCTGTCCAGTAACCTCAACAGGATAGCCAGATCAATACTGTAAAAAAAACTATGGATATCCAGTTGCATAAACCAGCCATCTTTATCACCTTGGTCTACTTGCCGGAACATCCGCTGCAATCTGTCTACGGCAAAATGTGTCCCCCACTCCTTAATGTTCGCGGCACAGCCGTAAATAAACTTATGCTCTATCAGTTGCATTATTAGAGGCACCAACAAGTGATGCACTACACGATCTTGGTAAGCCGGGGCATGTATCTCCCTTGGTTTAACGCCATTACTGGCGACAAAGCAGCGCATTGGCGAAGGCTGCCAGGTATGGGATTGCAACGCCGATTGGGTATCAAACAGATTATCCAGTAAGCGTGCTTGATACTGCTGGCACTGTACCCCCTTTGCTTTGCCTTTACGACATTGCTGGGCGGCTGAATAAAGCTGTTGCCAAGATACCTCCATGCTACGCTCCGTCTCTCACTAACCGCACATGATTGTTATTGTTACGGTTATTATTGTTGAAATTGACATTGTTGAAATTGACATTGTTGAAATTGACATTGTTGAAATTGACATTCCAGGCATTGTTACTATTGTTGGCATTGGGCGAGCCCGACCAACCCTCATTTCTCCACCACTTCCTTCGCACCCCAGCATCCCCAAGGGTAGCTGGTTTGCTCCGTAATACCCGATCATCGACATTCACAATCAACCAGATACAAGGTCGTATATGAACTCTTGGGTAGGTGGAGGACACAGTAGCTAGGCACACGAAAGTCAGATCCGTTCAAGATGTGGCTCCTTCCTGGCCGGGACGTTACAATTTTTTATACCAGTGATGAGCCTGTCTAGCGACAGACACGGCCAGCTCAACTAAGCTCTGAAACTCGGCAAAAGCACGAAATGCCTGTACACTTTTGGCTAACTGGATTTTCAGTTTCAATTCTTCAATATAGATCTGCAAGCGTTTCACCCAACTGGTACGCATCTCTTTTTGATTGATGCTTTGGGTAGCCAACTGCCTTAGCTCACTGCCCAGTGTGTATTTGTGATAACGGGGAAAATGGCGTACCGCCTGCTCCACCTCCAACATCAATTTTTCCGCATCACGCCAGATGGGAAAGTTTTTATTTAACCACTGATACATTGCCCGTCCTTCAATTCCTGGTGTTTTTCTGGCTCCCACACTCCTGCGTGGTAACCTTGCACTTACGTATGCGCTCCCTCGCGAAGCATGGGAACGAGACAAAATTATAAAAAACTACTGTCCGTCTCTCACTAACCGCACATGACCGTCACGGTCACGATAATTAGTGCTACCATAGCCATAGTTGAAATAGACATTCCAGGCATTGCGACTAATGAAGGCAAAGGGCGAGCCCGACCAATACATGCTTGAGTGGGTATTGGGAAAGTAGTCGCTGTCGATGGCTGGGTTATAACGACTGTAGTCCACAATGCTACGCAGTTCATCCTTCTTGGGCATACGCCAGTCGCTGGCGCCGCAAAGACCTGCGCTATTTACCCGCTTCACAAAAGCTTGGGTATTGCAGAAGCTATTTTCGTCATTTACATTGTAGCCATAACAGATATTGCCGTCATCGTCTGCGTAGCCATCGGCACCGCCATTGGTGTTGGGGTCGGTGTTGTACCAGTTGTAGCGGTCGTCTGCATCGTGCAGATTGTCCCCCCGAGTATTATTAGCATCGGTTTTTACTTCCCATATTAAACCCGTGACGTTATCACGCACACAATCCCACTGAGCCGAGTTGGCAGACAGGTCGTTGCCATTGCTGTCTAGCTTGGTAAAGTCAAATCCGGCGCTACCTCCACCGATTTTACTGAGCTGCCCAGCGGCGGCGAGGGCGTCTCGTCCTTGGTGACAATCTTGTTTCGCGTCGATATTACTGGAACAATCGTCATTGTTACGATATCCGTTACCTTCATTATAATCCCCACCCCAAGTGATACCTGTATCGTTGAGCTTGCCCGTGGCCTCAACCACAACAGGTGCTTTTGGTGTGGCGGTCACTTCAGCACTTGGGGCGCTTTCTTTACCGTCTTTAACAGCGGTGAGTGTCACATAATACGGCGTGTCGTTGGTTAACCCTGTCAAAGCATAACCGGTTCCCGTCAGCCCCATCACTAAGCTTCCGCCATTCAAACTGGCGTAGTTATCGACACTGGTAATATTCGAAAAGGTCTCTTTGGCGTAGTAGAGATGGTAGCTGTCAGCGCCATCGACAGGGTTCCAGCTGAGCGAGATAGCTTTATCTCCTGCTGTTGCATTTAATTCCGGTGTAAATACCACTGGCGCAGCATTAACAGTAACACTCACTGAATCACTACTACTCCTTCCTTCGTTGTCGGTGGCAGTCAGTTTGAATTCTAGAGTATCAGCGGTGACTAAGGTCGGCGCTATAAATCTGACAGAGGCGTTGCTACTGTTTGAAAGCGTCACGTTTGTGCCGCTAGTTTGTGTCCATAGATAGGACATAATGGAACCGTCGCCATCCGTAGCGCTACCAGTGAGAGTAACCTTTGTGGCTTCATTGACTGTTTGATCGCTGCCTGCCGATACGCTTGGCGCAGCATTCACAGGATTAACAGTAACACTCACTGTATCACTACTACTTACACCTTCATTGTCTGTGACAGTCAGTTTGAATTCTAGAGTATCAGCAGAGGTTAAAGTCGGTGCCATAAAGCTGGCTGAGGCGGCGCTGCTGTTTAAAAGCGTCACGTTTGTGCCGATGGTTTGTGTCCATAAATAGGACACAATGGAACCGTCGCCATCCGTAGCGCTACCAGTGAGAGTAACCTTTGTGGCTTCATTGACTGTTTGATCGCTGCCTGCCGATACGCTTGGCGCAGCATTCACAGGATTAACAGTAACACTCACTGTATCACTACTACTTACACCTTCATCGTCTGTGACAGTCAGTTTGAATTCTAGAGTATCAGCAGAGGTTAAAGTCGGTGCCATAAAGCTGGCTGAGGCGGCGCTGCTGTTTAAAAGCGTCACGTTTGTGCCGCTAGTTTGTGTCCATTGATAAGACATAGTGGAACCGTCGCCATCCGTAGCGTTACCAGTGAGAGTAACCTTTGTGGCTTCATTGACTGTTTGATCGCTGCCTGCCGATACGCTTGGCGCAGCATTCACAGGATTAACAGTAATACTCACTGTATCACTACTACTTACACCTTCATTGTCTGTGACAGTCAGTTTGAATTCTAGAGTATCAGCAGAGATTAAGGTCGGTGCCATAAAGCTGGCTGAGGCGGCGCTGCTGTTTAAAAGCGTCACGTTTGTGCCGATGGTTTGTGTCCATAAATAGGACACAATGGAACCGTCGCCATCCGTAGCGTTACCAGTGAGAGTAACCTTTGTGGCTTCATTGACTGTTTGGTCATCATGGGCGCTTACGATTGGAGCTAAGTTAATACTTGGCTGATTGGCATTGTTTGTCGAGTTTGATGTGCTGTCGTCACCACCTGAGTCTCCACACCCTGTAACCAAGGCAAGACAGATCGCCCAAAGTCCAAGACGAGCATGGCAAACACACTGATAGCCTTTACTAGGAGATATTCGATCCTGATAAACTCGCATTAGCCAAACAATCAATGATTTTATCATTACCACAATCACCTCATTATTCCGTTAATTGGTTGCTTCAATAGCAGATTGATATATCTCAGATAAATTACAAATCGTTGATCAAAAACCTTACCTGCATTTTGTCAGCTTAGAGTCAAATATGACAAGAAATTAGACATTATCAAAATACCTGATGAAAATCTAATCAGTAGGGGGTTATTTAAGTCGAAAAGACATGAATCGCTGACTGCTATTAATATGCTTATCTCATTTCCGCGGTTATCCAATCGGACGAAGAAAAGGTTAAAGTCGGTTTTACTTCTTGCTCGTTACTTGATACTCAGGGGTTGAGATTCGAATGAAACAATTGAGGTGGAAAATAGTAAGGAGAAAACTCAAGATGGAAACAAGCGTCAAACTCTAGACCACTTTCACACATGATGGTTGAGCGGTTCTTTCTACTCGCGAATTTGTAGATATTTTTGCTTGGACTTGGCTTACGTAAATTGCGAATCTACATACACCACACCTGTAAGTTGTAACTGAATAACAACTTAAACGTAGACTATGTCAGCTTATGCTGCAAAGTTTGTCATCTTATGGTGGATTTTTGTCACTTTATGCAGGAATTTACAAAAGAGAGATTAGGTGGCACCTCTACCAGCCGCACCTCGGCACACAAGTCCACCGCTGTGGCTGCTTCCTTCCGGACCTGACCAGATTAACGGTTTTTTGTTGCGAGGGGACCAGCAGAGATACCATAGAGGAGGTCTCTGTGACCTTGGCGCGAGATTATACGCCTAAAATTTAAAATAGCAACTAAGCTTTTTATATTTTTCAAAGAGTTAGATTTGCACTCCACTTTAGAGAATTACATTAGGTCTAACTTAAACCGATCCATAACTTGTAACGTACCTTAGAAACGATTCGCATTAATGAATTGGTATGTAGAATTTGATCGCGTAGAATGTGCGCACGCTATTTTTCTCAAGGAGTATTTTGTTGAAGCTGTTTGTAAAGAACCTTACCCATGTTGATCTTTCGTACTTTTGCCCCGAACACGGTGTTTTGGGTGAAAGCTGGCACACTGATGTCATCATAACGGGAGGCCTAAATGACGAAAGCATGATTTGTGATTTCAGCATTGTAAAAAAACAAATAAAGAAGTGGCTAGATGACAACATCGATCATACGCTCGCTCTACCGATGAACCATGCAGATTCGACACTTAGTGCGTTAGACGACGGAAGACTGAGGTTTGTATTCAAGCAAGCAGATGGTTATACGTTTGAATGCGACGCTCCCGAACAAGCCTATTGCTCTCTACCATTTGATCAAATTACGCCAGATCAAGTCGCTACTTGGGTCGAGACACAAATTTTGGATTTGTTACCTGCTGACGTACAAGGCATCGAAGTACGCTTCTATAAAGAAGCGATTAGCGGCTCGGAGTATCAATATACTCACGGATTAAAAAAACACGCTGGCAATTGCCAACGCATTGCTCATGGCCATCGTTCGACAATTGAAATATATCGCAATGGAGAACGGGACTCAGCATTAGAACAAGATTGGGCAACGCGCTGGGAAAACATTTATTTGGGAACGAATGAAGACTTGCTTGGCATTATCGATTCTAACGGTAAGCGTCATCATCATTTTAGCTACGTAAGCCAGCAAGGAAAATTCGAGCTAAAAACACGCAGTGATCGAGTTTATATGTTGGATTGCGATACCACTGTTGAATCTCTGTCTGCGCATGTTGCAGACGTTTTAGCGAATGAGAATCCAGGAGATCAAATCGAAGTCCATGCTTTTGAAGGCATTGGCAAAGGTGCGATTTCTGTAAAAAGCATTAATCGGTGAGAAGTATATGAGCCTAAAAGAATTTGAAAATTTAGAAAAAGGCAGTACTTTACCGCTACAGGACGTCCTTAAAAATCTAAAAACAGATGGCAATGGATTAATTGCTGCCATTGCTCAGCAACATGACACCAAAGAAGTGTTAATGCTGGCATATATGAACGAAAAATCTATTTTGGAAACATTGGAAACGGGTCAAGTTTGCTATTGGTCTCGCTCACGCCAAACCTATTGGCGCAAAGGCGAAAGTTCTGGGCACCGTCAACAACTCGTTAGCATGTCTTTTGATTGCGACGGCGATGCAATTTTACTGCAAGTGGATCAATTAGGTCCCGCTTGTCATACAAATCGCCGCGATTGCTTTTTCTTTGAAGTAGATAGCAATAAGGTTGTTATTAAAAGCGCACCTTTATAGTCGACACCACTCTCTTCTAGACCTTCCTGCCCTTCTCTTCTAGCAAACTTCGTATTCGTAACTTTTGATTCGCGAATACCGAGTTTGCTAGAAGAATCCTCATCACATCGTAAATAGACCACTTTTCGTTAATGTAATGTAAACAGGCGGTCAACTTTTGTATCCACCTACTGCTAGACTGTTTTATCACTCTATATTTCTAAATTACAACGCCTTTTGACTGAATTTTTTCTTAAATTTAGTTAATACATCCTAACATTGATTTTTTTTAGGCATATTATCTTTTATTTTTAAGTAAATTCGATATATTAGTTCGCATTCAATTCCTAATTAACTTAGTATAAATGTCACTTATTACACAATAAGTACACAATAATCACATAACGTTACCAAAAAAAGAATAGGAAGCCGTATGTTTAGTTTTTCTGTCAAACAAAAAATTCTTCTGTTGGTTGCGCTATTTTCCGCTGTCATCGTAGGGTTAAACACCAACTACGCAATGTCTGGAAAAAAGGTATCCAACAAGCTACAAGAACTCAACAATCAAAGCTTGGTACTGGTTAAACACTTAGAAAACAGTCGTCAGCTACTGTTAAAACAATCGGTGGAATTTGAGCGAGGTTTTTTTCAGGTATCCATCGCCAAATCCATGGGTGGCTATGGCACCGAACTGATCAAAGAGTCTGAAGGCAATTTCAAATCTTACACAGACGAGTTAGTGACCAGCCTAAACGAGATAAAATCCACCCTAGACAACATGCCCGTCACACCCGAATCATCGGCATTATTTGATGAAATTAATGTACTTGAAAACCTTCAAACAGAATTCTTAAGCGCCAGTACGGATACCTATAGCTGGTGGGTAAAACTAAAGACTCTTCAGGCTAACAAAGCCCGTCGCAAAGCAGACGCAGCATTAGATGCCGTAAATACACAAATGGAATCGATCATTGTTCTAATTGATCGCTACAATGGAGCGATCGCACAAAAAGAAAATGACGCCCTAGACCAAGCCACTATAGGCTCTGCAACAATAGCAGGCATCATTACCATCATTGGTATTGTTATCGGCATCTTCATTGCAAATGGAGTATCTCGCCCTCTTGCACTTGCCGTTCGACGTGCAGAAGAAATCGCTTCAGGAGAGCTAAACCTAGTCACATCGACAACCAAACGCAAAGATGAAATCGGTACACTTGAAGTCGCAATGGACAAACTGGTTACACAGTTACGAGAAATCCTTCACGAAGTATCGGATTCTAGCCAGCTACTCACACAAGCTGCGGAAGAGCTGAACGACATTACCGACAGTTCAACTAAAATGGTAGAACGCCAGCAAGGTGAAACGAATTTGATTTCAAATGCAGTGCATGAAATTCAATCCACAGCCGTCCATGTTTCTGAATCAACATCTGAAGCCAGTGACGCAGCACACATTGCTGAATCCGCAACCAGCGAAGGCGTTCGCATCGTTAACGAAACCATTTTGACGATTGAAGCCCTTGCAGAAGAGCTTTCTAACTCAACGCAAACCATTAACACCTTGCAGGAAAATACCAGCGAGATCAGCAACATTCTTAACGTCATTCTTGGCATTGCAGAACAAACGAACTTACTGGCATTAAATGCAGCCATTGAAGCCGCACGCGCTGGAGAACAAGGTCGCGGATTTGCCGTGGTGGCAGACGAAGTTCGTCAGTTAGCTCAAAACACGCAGAATGCCACGCAACAAATTGAGCAAATGATCAGCCAACTTCAAAGCGGAACAAACTCAGCAGTGAACGCCATGCGAAACAGTTACGACCGCTCAGTTACCGCGGTAGAACAAGTGAAGCACGAAGAAGGCTCTCTCACGAACATCAATTCGTCTGTTGCACGCATTCGAGACATGAACGACCGTATCTCTGCCACAGCTGAAGAGCAAGCAACCGTCACAGCGGAAGTTCGCCGAAATGTAGAGAACATAACAGACATTGCGAATCAAACGACCGACTCAATGCACTCTGTTAGTAACAGCTCAGAACAACTTGCTCGTCTGGCTCAGCAATTGAACCAACGCATAAGCTACTTTAAAGTTTAAGTAAATTCGGGCACACTAAGGATATATCATATTTTGATATATCCTTATTCTATTTTACCCCTCTCAAAGGAAGCTCTATGTGTCGCTGGATGGCCTATAAGGGACAATCCGTCTTTTTAGAAAACCTGTTATTCGAACCCGATCACTCACTTGTCCACCAAAGTTTAAGTGCTAGAAAATCAGAAGTTACAGTAAACGCCGATGGCTTTGGCCTTGGCTGGTATGATGAACGCGAAGAACCTGGCCTGTATCACGAGATACTGCCCGCTTGGAGCGATTGCAACCTTAAGAGCCTTGCTCGTCACATCAAAAGCCCTCTCTTTTTCGCCCATGTTCGCGCTTCGACAGGCACCTCTACCAACCGTTCAAACTGCCACCCATTTGCTTATAACGAATGGCTTTTTATGCACAATGGGCAAATCGGAGATTACGATCAATTACGATGGATGATCGACAGAGCAATCCCTGAGCACCTATATGGACATCGACGTGGTGCTACTGATTCAGAAGCCATATTTTTGCTGATGCTAAGCAACGGTCTTGAGTCTGATCCAGAGCAAGCAGTAGAAAAAACGCTCACTCAGATTCGGCATATGATGATTGAGAAGAATATCGAAGAGCCATTACGATTCACAAGCGTATTTTCTAATGGCGAAGACATGTGGGCAGTACGATACTCAAGTGATGAACAAGCGCCTTCTTTGTACTTTAAAAGCTTTGAAAATCACCTTGTGATTGGATCTGAACCTTTAGAATTGTCAGGCGACGGCTGGGAACTTATCCCACCCTCTAGCCTAATAAAAATAGACAAGCTTCAGTACACACGAAAAGAGCTTAACGTCGGAATATAACGTTTACATTTACATAGTGAGTAGGCTGATAGCTGAGTAAGACAGTCCATTTATGGAATTTGCCTTACTCAGTTTCGAGGTTTAAGAAAATAAGATAATTATTATATTCCTTTTACCTTATTCCGCTTCGCGGTAGTCATATGTTGCGTCAAAACGAGATTGAATCCAATCACCCGCCAACACACTTTCATATTTTGCAGGGCTCTCTTCTGTCGCACAAGTTGGTACGCATGATACGTCTGTCTCGTAATCTGGCTCTACAAAGAACGGGATAGAATAGCGATGTACACCCGGGTTAGACGCTTTTACACGGTGTGCAGTTGAAACGTATTCGTCGTTTGTCCAACGCTGCATCAAATCACCGATATTAACAACCAACGCACCTTCCATTGGCTCTGCATCAATCCACTCGCCATTTCGATGCTTAACTTGCAAACCGCCTGTTTGATCTTGAAGCAGCAAGGTTACGCAGCCGTAATCCGTATGGGCACCTGCTCCATTGTCGTGAGATGCTTCTGGACGCGGTGGATAATGTATCATTCGCAAAACCGTTACATGCGTTTTAAAGCACTTCGTGAAAAAGTCGTCTTCTAACTTCAGTGTCTCGGCCATTGCACCAAGTAGCTTTTGCGATACTTCAAACGCTGAAACATAGTACTCTTGCAGAGCTTCTAGAATTTCAGGGTCACTTGGGTTTTGGTTTGGTCCGTACATTGTCGGATATTTGGCAACCAATGGGTTATCAGCCGGAATGTCCAACGCCATATCAAACGTTTCTTTCCAATCCGCCTTATTGACCTCGTCTAGCTGCTCCTCACCAATGCCACCGTAACCTCTGTGATTCGGGCTGTTTTTAATATCGATCGCCATTTTTTCTTCTAATGGCTTTTCAAAGTAGGTCTTTGCCGTAGACATCATCTTACTAATAAGCGTTTGAGGAATTCCGGTATCGACAAGATAGAAAAAACCGATTTCGCGACAAGCCTTGTCGAGCAACGCCATTTCGTTCTGGCGAACTTCGCTCTTCTCACTTACAAGGTTGGTTAAATTGATTAATGGAATGCTCATTTTTTCTCCTTAAGCCCGAGGTGCTACTTTCACGAGCTTAGTATGCTTAGGGTTAAATCTTTTAAGACCTGCTTCCGCAAAATCTACGTATATCATTCTTTTAGCGCTCTGCTCTTGCCTGATAACAATACCTTGCCCGTATTGATCATGCTTTACCTTATCTCCAGCTTGAAGCGCGTTTAACTCCTGAGCGTGTGGCGCTAAAAACGCAACACTAGGAGCGCCATCTGCTCGGGACAAGTACGATTCAAACATACTCGACTTGTCCGTTTGAATCGGCTCACGAATCTCTTCCCCCCAATGACGACACAATTTCCCTACTGTACCGGGGCGAGACTCAAACACGAAACGGGACAAAGATCTTTGCGAATATTTCGCAGGACTTTCTCCTTGAGTAAGTGTTCGAGTTTCCTTGGTATCAGGGCTTTCCAATATCACCAAACGACGACGAGCGCGGGTTATGGCCACATAAAAAAGCCTGCGTTCAGCCTGCATATTTTTTCTCGCCTGCGGATCTATATCGCTTACATCATCTTCGTAATATGGAAAACGTCCTTCACGTAATCCTGGCAACATCACTAAATCAAATTCAAGCCCTTTAGATTTATGAATTGTCATTAAGTGCACACCAGCATTTTGTGAAGCAGTTTGTGTATTATATAGATGCTTTTCATTGCCGGCATTACAAAGTGCAGTCAAACCAGCAAGAATTGAACCAGCATCCATACCAACACCTTTTACGTACGCAATAAATGCTTCGCACGTTTCTACTTTTTCTTGCGCTTGAATGTCTTTACTGCTGGTGCTTTCGAAGTATCGATAAACACCTAACTTATCAATCGTTGACCTAAGCCCTTCTGCTGGCGTTTTCGAATAAGCAGGCAACGTTCTTAACCAATCTGCTCGCTCTTGCAGTTTTTTCGCTCGCCACCCTTCTTGCTCAGAAGCAAGTTGCTCTACTAGCTGAGGGATCAAATAAGGGGCTTGTTTTGCCTGAGCAATGAGCGCCTTTTTATATTGAAACGCCCCGGGCAACGCAGGCACACTTAATAAGTATTCCACATCATCCAATGAAAAAAATTGATCTGTGTCCTCAAAACCACCTGCCATGACAGCTAAATAGGCCATTAACATGCGTATTTGACGGTTTTCCCAGAGCGGGGAATCTCCATGAAGCTGGTATGGGATATTTTTATGCATGAGTGCTAGCTGAAGCGGTACCATGTCACTGTACAGCCGCACTAATATGGCACACTCTTCTAGTTTATTGCCCTTTTCGTACCACTCCTTCAATTCTGCTAACGTGGATTTCCCCACTAAAGGTGATTTAGCAAACCCGACTTCCGTTCCTACACCTTTACCAATAACAAGCGTATCGTCGCCATTTTCAGAAATAATGCTACTGGCCATTAAACCGATCGCATGTCCGTAACGAAAGCTCTGCGACAATTGATACGTCGTAACAGTCGGAAATTCTTCGTTAAACTGCGTTTGCATGATATCAGGACAAGCACCACGCCACTCATAGATACACTGCTGAACATCTCCCACGATCATCCATTGCGCAGTTTCTTTATAAAACAGTTTTAATAATTCAAACTGACAAGGGTTAATGTCCTGAAATTCATCAATCAACAAATAACGGTATTCTGGAACGAGCTGTCGTACAAATGCGAACTGCTCAGCATTTAACGTGGAAACCTGTTCGTACGGATCTTTTAAAAGGTCACTAAAAAAGCGAATGTTTGAGCGTTTTCTTAGCTTTTCTACCTCAAGAAACAGTTTTGGAAAAAATCGTCGATCACTCGACCAATTGAGGTTTTCAAAAACGATATCTGCGTTTTCTGTTGATGATTTCACATAATCAAAATACAACAGCGCATCTTCCAACCAATCACGCTCATCTTGAATCTGTATCTCTTCACCTTGGCGTATCAGATTGTTTCGCGCTTCTCTTATCAGCTTCACAAACGAATATTCGTCAGTCACCAACTTTGCCTGAGGCATGACACCTTTACGTTCTAAGCGATTGCATAAACGCATACCAAAACTGTGAAACGTCATAACATCGGGGCGGCGAGCATCAACAGAGCTGCCTGACAGTGATACGTTTAACCTAGAAGCGAACTCTTCTTGTGCACTTTTATTAAACATAAAAACGCCAATTTGCTCCGCGAGCACACCCTCCTGCAGCAAAACTTTAATACGTTCAATCAAGGTTGAGGTTTTGCCCGCCCCAGCAACTGCAACGACCTTAGCGTGGGAATTAAGATCATGCTGAACAACAGCAAGCTGCTCACGGGTAAACGTGTTTTGAGTATTGGTCTGGTGATCATTCATGTATTTATAAACTACTTATCTTCAAATAAGTGGCCTATCTTTCGATAGGCTAGATATTCTCTGCGCGCAACGTTTACGATACGTACACCACAGAGAAATAGGCAACACTGCAAAATTCAAAAAATAAAGCAGTCTATGAATTAGTTTAGCAGCAGCAGTTTTACCGCTCATCACTTTGGATACAAGATGAGAATCTATCGAATAAGCCCCAAAAACGCTGAGACTTTACCTTCACATCGCGGTAGAGGTCACAAAAGGAAAACTGTATACACATTTCACAAAAATGACTGTATATCGCGGAATTTTACTCTAAAATCGAACGAACTTCATGAGCACTTAGATTTTTATTGAAAAATAACTAACACATTGTAATAACTTAAGTAATCAATACGTCATAAGTTATGAATTCGTATTCTTTCAGGAGATAAAAATGCTAAAACCCATCGCAGCGCTCACTTTAAGTGGCGCCCTTTCACTTTTTGGAAATCTTGCACACGCAGATTGGCAAGACACTGTCGCAGATGCCAAAGGAGAAACCGTTTATTTTAATGCATGGGGTGGCTCTGATAATATCAATGCCTATATTCAATGGGCTGCGGATAAAATTGAAGCAAAATATGATGTCGAAGTTAAGCACGTTAAATTAACGGATACTGCCAATGCAGTTAACCGCGTCATTGCAGAAAAAGCCGCCAACAAAAACACCCTCGGTTCAATCGATCTTATGTGGATAAACGGCGAGAACTTCCGCTCCATGAAAGACAAAGGTTTGCTATACGGTCCTTTTTCGGATTCGCTACCTAACTACAAAGCTTATGTAGACCCTAACGCTCGACAAAGCCTTACACTGGATTTTGGGACACCCGTTGACGGAATGGAAGCGCCATGGGGCATGGCTCAAGTTATCTTTATGTACGACACTGCAACACTTGAAACACCTCCAAAAAGCACTCAGGAACTACTAACGTATGCCAAGAAGCACAACGGCCGCATCACCTACCCTAGACCACCACAGTTCTTAGGGTCGACTTTTTTAAAACAGGCTCTATACGAGCTAACGCCGTACAGAAAAGCATTATCCCAACCCGTATCGACCATTGATTTTGATAAGGTGACAGCACCTTTATGGCACTATCTAGATCAACTGCACCCTGTCGCTTGGCGAAATGGCCGCTCATTCCCTAAAAACTCAGAGGAAATGATTCGATTATTAGACGATCAAGAAATAGATGTTGCGCTCAGTTTCGATATCTCTGCGGCATCAGTCCAAATCAACAAAGGCAACCTACCTGAATCAACCCGATCTTACGTTTTTACAAACGGTACTATTGGCAACACACACTTTTTAGCCATTCCTTATAATAGCCAATCTTCGGCTGGCGCTCAGGTCGTCGCTAATTTCCTATTGTCTCCTGAAGCACAGGCACACAAGCAACACCCTACCGTTTGGGGCGATTTAAGCGTATTGGCTTATGACAAACTGAACAACGAAGATAAACAACGCTTCGATGACCTACCGAAAGGCATTGCAACATTGTCGATTTCAGAATTAGGAAAAACCCTACCTGAACCGCACAGCAGTTGGATGGGCGCATTAGAAAAAGAGTGGCAGAAACGCTACGCTAATTAATGACTAAAACGCTACTCTCGCCAGCTTACATCATGATAATAGGCCTCTTAGGAGCGCCTATTATCATCGGTTTGTTTGGCATATTATTTCCAGCGTTTGGATACTTCCCTGCACTAGGCGCTCAGAATTGGACGCTGCACTACTGGCAGCAACTTTTCAGCGCACCCGGGTTGTTAAGCAGTGTACTTTTGAGCGTATTTACGGGCGTAATGGTCACCATAATGTCTGTATGGCTATCCATTTCACTGGTCGCCATCACTTATCAGACTCAATGGTATAAACGCCTTCAAAGCCTTCTTTCTCCGATACTTTCCGTTCCGCATGCTTCGATTGCGATTGGCCTTCTATTTTTACTCAGCCCGTCTGGTTGGTTACTGAGGATCATCAGTCCGGAACTAACGGGGTTTCTTCGGCCTCCGAATTGGATTACCGTTCAAGACCCATTTGGTCTTACCTTAACGCTCGCCTTAATCATAAAAGAAACACCTTATCTACTGTTCGTCGTGGCAGCGGCAATCTATCAACTAAAACCGTCTCAAACGCTAGAAACCTGTCAAAGTTTAGGATATTCGAGACTGACGACATGGCGAAAAATACTTTTACCTCAACTTTACCCACTTATACGACTCCCTATTTTAATCGTCCTTTCTTTTAGTCTTACTGTGGTTGATATGGCACTGATCATCGGCCCCAACACACCCACTACATTCGCCGTTTTGCTATTGAGCTGGTTTAACGATTCAGATCTTTCATATCGTTATGTCGCCAGCGCAGGCGCCATCATGCTTGTCTTGCTCATCGCCGGCATCATTTTTGTTTGGGAGCTGACACGTTTCTTGCTCCAAAAAATGGCAAGGCGGGAACGCATAAACGGAAAACGATCAGGAATAGGAGATTTACTTCTTTTAATTGGCGCTTTGGGCGGAGCTGCCTCGTTCGTAATTTCATTTTTATCCTTGGTGATTCTGCCTATTTGGGCCATTGCCAAACGTTGGCGCTTTCCAGATGCCCTTCCAAGCCAAGTCAGTTTTTCCAATATTGCACAAGCATGGCCAGTATTATCCTCCACGACGATTCAAACACTGATTATCGCCATCACATCAACACTTATTGCATTAGTCGTATCCATCTTTATTCTTGAACTTCTTCGAAGTAATGCCAAAACATTCGCAGCGAATAAAAGGTTTTTTGGAAATTTTTACAGCCAAAAGCCGCTCTTATTTCTCATGTATTTGCCTATTTTACTCCCTCAAATCGGTTTTCTGTTTGGTATTCAAGTACTGCTTATTTCGTTCGATGCAAATGGTCGATATTCGTCCGTCATTGCTATGCATTTATTGTACGTATTGCCTTATGTGTACTTAACGCTGTCCGCTCCCTACCAAAGCTACAATCAAGCCTATTTGCTGGAAGCCAATCGCCTCAATCATAAGCCTGCGATAAACTTCATAACAATTAAACTTGCTATGCTAAAAGCTTCTCTCTGCACTGCCTTTGCTATCGGTTTTTCTGTCAGTATGGCGCAATACCTACCCACTTTGATCGCAGGAGAAGGACGCATTACAACCTTGACAACAGAAGCCGTTACCCTAGCAACAAGCGGAGACCGGAAAAAAGTCGGTGTATTTGCACTGGTTCAGATTATCTTTCCTATACTCGTTTTTTTCGCGGCTCATACAATTCCAATTCACTGGACGTCTTGGCGCTTAAAACTTAAAAGCATTTTACGAGGTCAATTTGCTAATCGTACGTAATTTTTCGCTTCACTCTCAGTCAAAATGCCTAATCGATTCTCTTTCATTCGAGGTAGATAAAGGCGAAATACTCACTATTATGGGTCCCTCTGGAATTGGAAAATCCAGCTTGCTGGCTTACATTAGCGGCACAATTGCATCGGATCTAAGCGCAGTTGGCGACATACTTCTCAATGATACAACGTTAACATCCGTTGTCCCGCATCGCCGTGGAATTGGCCTAATGCAGCAGACTCCATTGCTATTTCCGCATATGACGATTGCTGAAAATTTGCTGTTTGCAGTGCCAAATCTTTATGAAAATAAAACGCGTCACCAAAAGGTAATCAATGCAATTCGTGACCTTGAGCTTCAAGGACAAGAGAACAAGCTACCCGATACTCTATCCGGTGGACAACAAGCTCGAGTCGCACTATTAAGAACGCTTTTAGCAGAGCCAAAATGCTTATTGATCGACGAGCCTTTTAGTAAACTGGACGCTACGTTGCGTACAACGACGCGGGAATTTGTCAAAGAGAAGATTAAACAGGCAAACATTCCAACCATCGTTGTTACACACGATCCTGACGACGCAAGCGCAATGGGGGGGAGCATTGTTCATCTATAGAGAGTTCATCTATAAAAAGCTCGCCTATAAACAGAATAGCTATTAACAGATTAGATATAAACTGCCCATTAGTGAGCTATAAAGCAGTGACCGTCAGCGCTCAACGAAACACCAATGAGTGGATAAGAGACTCGTATTGGGGTTTTAGAACCTCTTGTGTGAAACGAAGGGTCTCAGGTAAACAAACAGGTTCAATCGATTTAATAAGCGCCACTGCTGATGCAGCCTCCGCTTTTATATCCTTACTTTCGGGGTAGGTAAAATCATCTCCAAATAACTCAGGATAAACCTGACGTCTTGGCAATACAGGCCTACAGCCTTGTGAAACGGCTTCGATAACACTCAACCCTTGAAATTCATGTAAGGCTGTAGAGAGAAAAATATCACCCTGCGCTAAGGTCGCTAAATAGTCCTCCCGACTTGATAAAAAGCCAAAGTTCAAAATATGGTCTTTGAACTCTTCCGCTATAATAGAAAACTCATCAGGTTGATTACGAAATCCTTGCCCAAGAACCGATAATTTGAATTCAAACCCATCGTGTTTTAGCTGCCTTAGCACAGCCAACAATCGATCTGGCCCTTTATCGTACTCCCATCGCGCAGCCCAAATTATATGCGGAACACGTTTCTGCTTTGGGCTGTACTGCGCAAAATCAACAACGTCTTGAGCGATCGGAACAGATATGACCTTAGATTTTTCACGCAAAACCGCAGGACAATTTTCTCCGGTATAGTCCGGTAATTTTTTGAGTAACTGAGACACGCCCGACAAAAAGCTGTCTCGATTGTATGCGCTGTTAAAAACACACACATCAGCAGCCAACGCGGAGTACAGCGTTACCATTTGCATCTCAACAATGCCTTTCTGAAAGCGGCTTGATGGGTAATCAAACTGATTTTCGTGAAAATACAACAACCAAGGAACCGTCGCCAACGCTGGAAGAAATGCTTTTAAGCCAGCCACATCCGTCATGGACGTTGCTATTACTAGATCGTACTTCTGAGAGAATATCTCTCGAAACTCCGAAGCGTATGCAAACCCTAATGCATTGCCTCTAATACGCCACGAGAAATAGTGAGCAGGCAAAATCGCCTCTGCCCACTCAACATGATTTAGCATTTCTTTTATAGAATCTGCCCACGCTTTATGGCTTTGAGCATGGTACGCGCTAATAAGGAGGATCTTCACGATGTTATTTAACGCACGTTTTAATAGCTACGCCATTCAGGTTTGATCGTACAACTGCCAGCATCAGAAGCAATCCAAAACTCACCGTCTTGCACCGTTACGCTAAGGTGCATGGTTCTTTCACACAACGCCTGCAACGCGCCAACTTCCTCTTCTTTTAGTGAAAGCGTGCGCAAGTTTGAAAAGCGAGACAATTTACTTTTCATCTCCTTCCACCAAATTTCCGACTTTTCATGGTAATTAACCACTACGACAGACTGAGAACGGCCACACGCTTTACGCATTCTCTTCTCATCTGGCTGACCAAGCTCAACCCATAACAAAATGTCATCAGAAAAGTTCTTTTGCCATAAATCCGGCTCATCATCGGTACTCAGACCTTTGGAAAATGAAAGCTGTTCAACCCCCTCTTTTTCGTCGGCAAGCATTGAAAATGCGAACAAACGAACCATCATCCTCTCAATCGTTTCTGAAGGGTGCAATGCAAGCGTTAGATCGTACGATTGATAGTGATTTCGATCCATATCAGAAACTTGAATCGATGCTTTATAAACTGTGGAATTAATCGCCATAGGAACCTTTATTCAGCACAGTATTGGAGAGAGCGAAGTAGACCGCTGCGCCTTAAACACTGTGTTTATCATTTACTAGAAAATAATTTTGACTGTATGGGTTGCATTGTAAGTCATTGTTTCTAAATGCAACACTGATAATCCCTCAAATGGTCTTTTTTCCTTAAATCGAACGCCAATCGGAGCCAAAATGTTAACGTCTTCAAAATGCTTACTAAGCAAAATCCGTCAGGAAATTAATTTTAGTTATTTGCATATAATGCGTTGACATAAAGCAATAAATATTGCTCAATATATGTGCTCAAACGAGCAAATTACACGGAAGCACACACTGAGAAACAACTCAGAGTGACGCAGAATTAACGCAAGAGAATAGGAGGCATACAATGATGAAAATAACTTTTTCCATTATTTGGGGCCTCTCTATGCATATTAAGAATATTCGAAGCAATCGCTGTTCTTACCCCTCGCGCTTAATGTCTGTGTAATTATTACACCATTGATCGCGGAATTTACGCGGTCATCCTATCTTTGAAAGAAACCTCGTAAGTTCCGTTTATAAACCATTTTTTGGGAGAAACTTATGAGCCTTATTGCACTTATTAACGCAGCTAAAGAATACTTTATTCGTCGTCAATACGAAGCCTCTTTTAAACAGCTTGATAACCACAGTTTAAAAGATATCGGCTTCTATCGCGAAGAAGGACGCATCAGACCATTATCTGGCAACTCTGCTGACAAAGAAAACAACGCGGAGACTGTAAAAGCACCGCCAAGCCGGTTGCCTTTGGATGGTTAAATAAAGCGCAATACCAAAGGGATTAGGTATTGCGCGAACTTTAGGCCAGGAAGGTCATGCAGGGTATGTCAATAAAACACTATTCGCATACCCTAGTTTAAAAATAACGTCTCGTCATTTATTGTGGAGTGCTTACGCTAAACCCATAATTTCTATTTCGCGCCATGGCCGCTTCAATATTTTCAACCGCCAAATCTAACGCAGTCTTTGGATCCATCCCCTTAATAATACTAGTCATGGCTTTTCGATAATTGGATGAAATCGCAGAATAGGCAGGCGTCGCCGGACGAAGCTTCGAATACATAGCAGACATCTCAAACACTTCTCGCCACTTACCTTGGGCTGAATAGTCTGTTGTTAATTCTGCGGCACGCTCTGAAGTGGGAAACAACGACGCCGTTCCTGACACCGTCGCAAGCTCTTCAGGCGCAAGCAAAAAAGACAAAAACTCTTTTGCTCCTTCAGGATGTTGGCATGTATTTGTAATCGCCCAATGCCATGACCCTCCCCCAATCGTAACACCATTTCCTAAGTCCGGAACGGGTAATACCGCTAAGTCATCTCCAAAGGTTTTTTCATATTCTTGGAGCATCCAAGATCCGGAATAAAGCATTCCAACCGTACCTTCGATAAATGCACCGTCATCGAGAGATTCAGGCACAAAACCCTGCTGCTGAAGCGACTGTAGCCAGCTCCCAAAACCAACGGCTTCCTGAGAATTTAATACGCCTTCTGCATCCAGATAATTGTCACGATTGATTAGATCCGCACCCCAAGAAAACATCAATGGAGCCCATGCGTACGATACCCACTCCGTTCTTTCATCTGCACGCAAATCGACCGAATATTCGAACTCTCCGGTATTCTTAATTGCATATAACGCTTTTTCAAACTCTTGTCGATCCCAAGGGTGATCGACCGTTGGCGTTCTTAACGAAAGGCGCTTTAACAAAGATTTCCGAGTAAAGATTACCAATGAGACATCAAATTGCCCGACGGAATATACATTAGAACGGTAAAGCCCTTTACCCGATTCATTGATCGAATCCAGTAAATTACGATCAATCAGCGTTTCAAGTGGATGCAAAGCGCCTTTCCAAGCGAAATACGGCACAAGTGGTTGATCAATCTCTATGATACACGGCAACAAGTCTGCACCTGCCGCGGCGTTTATTGACTGTGTATAAGCCCGTTCGGGAATAAAATCAGGTACCACTTCCCAGCGATCCTGACTCTCATTAAAACGCTCAATAACAGAAAGTGAGGCGTTCATTTCAGCGTCGCCAGCAACATGACGCCAAAGAGAAACCTGTGTTGGAGCAGCGCTCAGATAGGATGAAAAACACGCACTGCACATTAAACACATCAACGCTACAAATTGGTTTTTTGTAAATTCGATTAAACTCATATTTGCCTGCCTAGTTGTCTTTTATACTGTAGCAGTCATCATCACAAGGTAAACCGTACCCCAAATTTTCAGTGCACTTTTTAGCCAATTCTTCGATGGTTATCGGTGCATCAAAGTAATACCCTTGAACTAGGTCACAGCCCAGTTCTTTCAACTTTTCAAGCTCCTCGGCAGTCTCTACTCCCTCGCTCACGACGCGTGTTCCACAGGACTGACCGATCCCTAAAATCATTTTAACAAGCATCTGCGTTTGATCATTCCGTAAAAACTGATTAATAAACGAACGATCAATCTTAATTTCAGTAAGAGGAAGTGTATTGATGTAACTCAACGACGAATAGCCAGTACCAAAATCATCTAAAGACAGCCCAAAACCCGCGCCTCTCAGTTCTTCCAAAAACGGCAGCACGTTCTTCAAATCATTAATCGGAATATTTTCAGTAATCTCAAGTGTGATTCTTTTAGGGCTAATACCGATCTCGCGGCATATTCGAACGGTGTTATCGCAAAAAGATGGATCAAATATTTGTAGCGGCGAGACATTAAATGACAACATAGGAGCATTCATTCCATTTGGAAACTCGTCAACTAACCCCTTACAAGCCTTTTTAAACAGATAAAGACCAAGTGTATGAATAAAACCCGTTTCTTCCGCAACCGATATAAAGCTATCAGGGGGAACGAAACCCAGCTTTTCGTTTTTCCAGCGAGCTAACGCTTCAACCGCATATACTTTATTTTCATTCACATCAATTTGGGGTTGGTAACATATGTACATTTCCCCACGACCAATCACGCGCACCAATTCGTCTTCAATGGTCATTCTATATTTGATCTGCTCTCTTACACTATCATCATAGAATAAAGTACTGCCTCTGTTGGTCGCTTTAGCGCGATACAATACGGTATCGGCTTTTGAGATCAGGGTTTCAGCATCGTTACTGTCTTCTGGAAACATGGAAACACCGATACTACAGCTTGTCGTTAACACTCGCCCATCGATGATGATTGCTTCCGCCAATATCGCGTGAATATTTGTTGCGATTTGCCGCGCCTCTTCTGCATCCTTTAATCTTGGAAAGCAAAAAATAAATTCATCCCCTCCAAAACGGGAAACCAAATCACGGTTTCCAATCAACGATTCAAACTTACGACTGACAACCTCTAACAACTGATCGCCGACACCATGACCGTATAAATCGTTTACATTTTTAAAGTTGTCTAAATCGACAAACATCACAGCAAGACGACACTTCATATCACGCGCATAACTGACGCCCTTGTTAATTTCCTTAATCAATGAAACACGGTTCGGCAACCCTGTCAGCTCATCATGGAGCGCCATGTACTCCATTCTGTTTTTCGTTTTATTTAATTCATTAAAATCCTTGGTGATGCGAGATTGAAACATCTCAAATCGTCTAGCGATCAAGTTGCTAACATACAAAGAGACAATCGTAAGGAACAATGTCGAAATAAGTGTGAGGACGATGAGCTTAGAAAGACTCTTATTATTAAACTCGTCCAGCTGCTCTTCTTTTAATCTTAAGTACTTTTCAAAGCTCCCCGTACTGAACCCTGTACCAATAACCCAATCCCACCCTTTTATTTCTCTGACATAGCTAACCTGCTCTAATTGTACGTCACCACTGAGTGTTAAAGGTTTTTGGAAAGTAATGAAACCACCGCCGTGAGTGAGCTGCTCTAATATCTTCGAATGAAGCTCATCGTCAATGTGTTTCCCTACCTGAAAATCCAAGCCCATGAAATCATTGTGATGCAACGACAAGATAGCGCCAGTCGTTTTGTTAATTACAAAGAAATAACCACCTTCACCGTATTCATAATCCGAAAACCACTCTATCAAACGATTTTTCACATCATTGACACCGTCAGAAAGATATTCGCCTGTCCCTATTGTCCAATGGTACGGTTCGAAATCTTTAACAAAGCCTACTTTTCTCCAGTCTTGTTCTAGAGAAGCTCCGGGTTTAGGGAAGCGCCACTGTAAAAAACCTTCGCCCCGTGTTTGGGCAACTTCAACAAGCTTTCTGGCATAGAACTCCCCATTACTGTCTACCGAATTCCACAGATTCTGTCCTTCTAACTCCGGCTGAGCACTGTGCAAATTAATATTAGCGTTTTTATCCAGCATAAAATAATAGCCCCTGCCGTTGGAAAAACGGATAGGCCGAAGCGCTTCAGCAATAAGGGTTAATACTTCTTCTTGAGGTCTGTTGTAATTATTGGCGTAAATATGATGGGCAATACCGTATGCCTCATAAGTCCGCTGTTTGGAGTAGGCTTCCAACTGTGAGCGTATCTGAGACTTTTCAACAATGAGTTGTTTATAGACTTGGTGAACTTGCGAGCGCACAACTTCTCGTCGCTGGTTTAGCAACTCTTCTCTTAGACTATTCGAACTGTGCAGAGCCTTTTCACGATTATCCTGAATTGCAATTGCGATAACGGCAATAGAGAACAGGCACACCACCGCGACGGGGGCATAACGGATTAATCTGATTAGCTTTTTATTGTCGAGTGAGGACATTACAACTTGTCTCGAAACGTTTTTCCAAAGTATAGCTCATACCACTTAAACACATGTATTATCTTTAAGTTAAATATAAGAAAACAATATGCAAAAAGCAGACAAAACTTGCCCTAGCGCAAAAAACCAGCAACTTTTTTTAACTCATTGATGTAAAGATCAAAATTTAGATTGCGTAACGTCTTACACTAACAATTTCGAGAACGCTATTCGCTTCGTATTTGCAATTTCTTTATAGCAACCAATTCTCAATCAGCGCATCGTCTTGATCACGATTTCAACAATCAAAAACCACTTATTTAAGTAACTGGCCGAACAGAAGTATTGTACACATCTAATACTGGCCGACGGAACAAAGAGAACGGCCATCTTTCCAAGCTACCACAACATTATTAAATAAATATGACACACCCTCCTAATGCTATGTGTAATGCCGTGTAATCGACAAACGAGATCTAATTCTTTACCGTTTAAGCACTAATAATCAAAGATCACCACAAAATTAAAGCGGCAGCAGACACAAAGTGACATTATGAAAAACGGACTTAATCTAGTTACAACTCGCAGATTGATCACCATCATACTTTTCTCAACTGTATCGTACAGTTATGCAGATACTGCCGTCCCGTCGAACAAAGCTTTTCACAAAGAGGTGATAATCACACCTCAAACCAGCCAGAATTTGGGCTCGCCCGCACAGAGCTTTCACATCGCGAATGCTCACCAGCACCGTTTAATGGGTAAACTTATGGCAAAAAATCGTCTTTCCGAACACATGAAAGAACAAAAGTTCATCGACGCTCTAAACACGATAGGCGCGCAAGATTGGACCTACTATGTTCATAGATCGAGCAAAATTTAGTGACTAGATAACGGAAGGGACTAGAGGTACAAGGTCTAAGCACAAACGGACTGGCTGGGATATTTTTCAGGCTCTATATATGTTTTCCAAACCTTCCCAGTAGCACCACAATTCACACACGCAACCTGCTTTTTTGAGTGCCGCCAGAATTTATTAATGGGGACTGTTAGATTTCGCTGACCCTGAATTAGTTAAAGCACTAATAAATACAACGACTACAATAAAAACGATTAGCAGCGACATTTAGAAAATGTTTCTCCCCCTCACCTCACCCTAGGCAAGTCCTCCCACCTAGTCGTATAAGCCGGTGATAGATGGTCGCGTTTCATTGACCATTGTGGTGTCGTGCCTTGGGCGGCGAAGAAGACGTTACCAAGGCCGCTGTGGTTGATGCGGTCAACCACTTCCATTAGATGTTTTGCATTGTCGCGTTGCGCGTTAGAACGAAATAAATCAGCCTGAAAGGTGCCGTGTTCGTAAAAGTCACTAAGCATTACGCCTGCTTTTGCGTAACGAAACCCCGCTTTGAAAATTCGCCGAAAGAGAACATCGGTGGCTTCTAGCAGGTCTCTCGTATCGTCCGTCGGGTTTGGGAGTTCAACGCTTAACGAATTGGAATACCTTGGATCATTCGGGTTAAACACACCAGTCCGAATAAACACCTGCACCACTCTTGCAAGCCGCTTCTCTCCTCTTAGCTTTTCCGCCGCGCGGGTCGTGTATTTGGCAATAGCTTCTCGTAGCTCGGCTTTATCCGTTATTCGGTTCCCAAACGAGCGACTGCATACAATCTGCTTTTTAGTGGGGGCAACGCTTTCAAGCTCAAGACACGACACGCCATTCAATTCACGGATCGTGCGCTCCAACACAACAGAGAACTCACTCCGAAGTGATTTCGGGTCGCTGTCTGCGAGATCCAACGCAGTGTGAATGCCTAGCGCTCTCAACTTCTCAGAGATTCGACGACCGACACCCCACACGTCTCCGACCTCAACCAATGCCATGAGTTTTCTTTGTCGCTCTGCCTCCATTAAATCCACCACACCACCCGTTGCGGTGTACTTTTTGGCGGCATAGTTAGCAAGCTTGGCAAGTGTTTTAGTGGGCGCAATGCCGATACCAACCGCAATGCCTGTCCATGTATCAATCTTATGTTTTACGCGACGAGCAAAGGCTTCGTAATCTATCGCGGTTTCAATGCCTGATAAATCCATAAACGCCTCATCAATCGAATACACCTCAACACGCGGCGCCTCCTCTTCTAATAGCGTCATTACCCTATTTGATAGATCCGCATACAGCGCATAATTCGACGAGAAACAGACAATACCGTACTTTTCGATCTCGTCTCGAATCTTAAAGACGGGCACGCCCATTTTAATACCGAGCGCTTTTACCTCTTTTGAGCGCGCGACAATGCAACCGTCATTATTCGACAGCACCGCAACGGGTTTGTATTTTAGATCTGGGCGGAACAACTTCTCGCAGCTTGCATAGAAGTTATTACAATCAACCAACGCAAAGACCGTGCTCATCGTTCTATCTTACGCACGACTCCAGTGACAACACCAAACACCTCTAAACCGCTTTCTTCCGAGATAGGGATAACAGGGTACGCTTTATTACGTGGTCGCAGCGCGACAGCAGGCATTAACTCCAATACCTTAACAGTCATTTCCCCATGCACACACGCAATAACGATGTCGCCATGTTTAGACGTTAGCGAGCGATCGACCACCAGAACATCCCCGCAATGAATCCCCGCTTCTATCATCGAATCCCCCTGAGCACGTACAAAAAACGTTGCACTGGGGTGTTGAATGCACAACTCGTTTAAATCAAGCGTACGCTCAACAAAATCCTGTGCTGGAGACGGAAACCCGGCAGACACAGACTCGACATAAAGCGGAATCTGCATTTTGTTCGAAGACAAAAAAGCCGACGATTCCGCCGACCCAAGGTAAGTAACACGCATAGCAAACACCAAATACTGTATATCCATACAGCATAACGATAACTATCACATTCGCTCAAGAAAAAGTTTTGTTATATCCCATCACCAAAACCCCGACCCGTTGCGGTTTTCACGCGTTCAATGGTTTGGTCGACCCATGCGGGGTTGGTTTGGATCATGGCCATGATGTCGGTAGCGGAGACGACAGCGATGCTTTCGGTAATGCCTAAAGATTTGGCAACGTCGTTAATGAGTTTGAGTTTTTCGTCGTCTTGGATCGGTGCGGGTAAACTTTGCTGGGTGGGTTCTGGCGGTTGTTCTGTTTGAGCTTGGTCGAAGGCGCGAATCACTTCTAGGTTGAACTTAGGACTGATCCACATGGCGTAAACGTAAACCAACTCTTTGCACACCCAAGTGCCGCCACTTCTACCCAGATTTTTATTTAGCGCTAAACTATGCGAGTTAGCATAGATATCAATTTCAGCTATTAATTCTTTTGTTTATTGGTTTCTTAGGAACTGAGCGGGTAAATGGCGCGATTCTGAGCCAGCCGCTTTATGAAGATCATTAATGGAATACAATCCGTCGAGTGTGCGGATGTCTTTTGAAGCAATCATTAAGTGATTGCCATCATTGGCCACCTACGGTCGAAGTTTGACCACCCTAGAGAGGTACTAATCTCAATTAAGGTGGTGGACTTAAATCAGGTTAGTACAACCGCCCGTCGGAACGGCCTAGCCAAAGCTAGCCCAAAATAGACCCACCATAACAGGCGGATTTCGGCCACAAAAAAACACGCGGAGCGTGTTCTAGGCCGCTGTTGTAAAACGGGGTCTCAATCCCGACACTGGATTTTGCCAGTGTCGGGAAATAGTAGATCAGGAAGGGAGAGAGGTCAACTGAATAGATAAGAAAGTAAATGTATAAGAAAAATTAAATCGGTTTCCTCATAAACATTTCTTTTTTACCTACAAGATATTTTGGCTTCCACTCTACATCTTGACTGTCGCCTTTATACTCATATTCGGTTGCAGAAAATATCACCTGCAAATTATATTCCTTACAAATTTCTTTAAGTCTTAACATATATCGATCTAAATCAACATTTTCGGTTTCATGTTGTTTCGGAGCGTCCAATATAAGAAAATTAAAAGGTGATCTAGTCGCTGCCATTTCTAGCAATGCGGCATGAAATGCTAAAACAGTTCTAGATCCAGTACTCCCAGAAAGTTGGCTTACTGATTCTTCCCCCAGTACTGGTTCAAAATCATTTTTAAACGTAACATCATGACTAATGTTAGATGTTTCGAGCTGGCCTAACCAATCTATAAAAAGCAATCTTAAATTTTTCTTTAGTTCAGCTAAACGAAGGTCAACTTTTCCATCTGTTTTAAAAGCTTCTAATGCATTTAATGCTTCATCCCTTCTATTTAACACTTCAATATATTGATTTTCAGAACCTTTAACTTTATTGGAATCAAACAACTCAGAATGTAACTTAAAAAGTTCTAACTTTAAATCTGAAATTATTTTGAAATCAATCTTATCCTTTGAACCTTCAATTTGTTTAGTTTTTTCATTTTCTAATTCAACCACATCCTTTTCTATAATTTTCAGCTCTGTAGATAAGGATTTTTCAAGACTATCATCATGTATATCATTATTTTTTAAATCTTTAATTTGGTCCTTTAAATACAAGAGATTTTTAGCGTATGAATCAGAGCTTTTAGAAAAAAGCTGACAACCAGCACTAGAGCATACATCTCCAAATGACATAAATACTCTACGAGCTTCCTCATTAAGGCTTAGTGTTTCAATTTCAGTATTTATATCTTCAACAATCTGTTGAAAGCCATATCTTCTATTTTTAACTGAATTAAGCTGATTAAGAACTTCTCTAGCCCTAGTCTTTTTAGCATGTAACATTTGATCAATCGCAGTAAGTGTATCTTCACTACTTGAATTAACATTGCTGACTCGCTCAAGTTCAACTTCTAACTTTTCTATCTCATTTTCTAAGGATGATGACTCTCTAGTTATTCCAACAGTTTCAATTAGAATATCTAACCTATTCTTTTTTTCTGAAACAAGCAAATCCAAAGCTTCTAACTTTTTATTTGCTTGAATTTTATTTTTCTTAATATTGAAGGAGTTTTTTTCAGGAAGAGAAAAAGACAACCTGATCATCTCTGAAAATTGGTCTCTTATAAAAGAAGATTCACTCTTATAAACTGATGAATAACCCTCATCTTGATTCACATAAAAAAGAGGCAACACTGTTGAAATATAACCAACTACTTTCTCACCTGAATTTGAAATGAGATCCCGATTTTTTATCCCTAACAAATCAAATAAAAAATCTGAATAAGTTTTCTCTTCGTAAAATGGTATTATTTTTCCAGAAGGATCGGTCAATTCCAATTCAAACTTCTTACCTTTTATATAAAAACGTTTTACTTTATAGATTTCACCTAAAACACTGAAGGTAAGATTAGCAGAATTACATCTATCATAAACTTCTTGCCTAAATTTAACAGAACACCCTAAACAATAAGCAATAGATCTTACTAATGGAGTCTTACCTGTCCCAGTTGGACCGTGTAGCTGAGTAAAATGATCGCCAAAGATTAGATCTTCAGTCTCTAGACCTTCACGTCCTTTTGAATCTATTTTTAATTTTAAAAATTTCAATTTAACCTCAGCTCTAATTTACTAGCTTTATTAATATTCCTGTAGTTCCTTGCTATATTATTTAAAGTACAATAGAGGTAAGAATATTCATCTTCAAGTGCCCTAGAAATAACCTTTTTCCCTAAATCAGTGATTCTAACCTTACCATTTATATTTTCAATCTCTATTAGATCAGCCATTTCTAAAAAGCTCATAGCTTTAACTGTTCTAACTCTAAGATTTGCAGACCAAGCAATGTGTTGATTAGATTTTTTAAAAGCTGGCATTGATTGTTCAAGACATTCACCTACAAGTCTACCTAGTTCAGAGACTAAAGGCTTCGACATTCCCTTTGATATCATCAAAATAGTCATAGCAATAAAAGGAAGCTGAAAAAGTGCTTCATTATCTAAAGTGTTTTTTTTATCTTCAGAAAAATCACCGACTTCTAAGGTAATTGGATTTTTCTTCAAACTGTCTTTAAAAACATCATAATTCATTTAATCACCTTACTTAGCTCTGAAAAAAAAGCTCCGATAAGTTCTTCCATGCTTAAATCAAATAATAATACATTAGATTCAAGTTCGTCTTTAAGACTTTCAAGATTTTTTATCATTTCATCAAAATCAACTTCATTAAAGCTAACAACACTTTTCAATGTTTTATTGACTTTATCTCTAATAGACATCAATTTATATTCTGGTAAGTTATTTCTGTTTCGAAGCCACCAAGCATCCCATGAAACTTTGCATTTTGCACAAAACATAATTTGATCAGAATCTGCATTTGTACTATTAAGCGCTCGTTGAATTATCGATACACTTTTTATAGCTGCTTCATCGCCATTAACTTTCAAAAGCTCATATGCTGCTTTCGAAATACTTAAAACATTTAATAAATCATTTATAGATATTGCAGATTCAGTTTCTATTGTACTTTCATTATAATTAGAAATCACACCCGAAGATTTTTTGGAAACTAAATCCAATAATTTCAAAACGATTATTTCTCGCTCTGCTCTGGAAAGATCTATTTCACTATATTTATATATATGTTCAATTGCATATGAAGAAAACCTATGATCTTTACTTTTAATATATTGAACATCTTGTTGGATTTTTAATTTAGATAGGCATTTTTTTATATCTTTAGGTGATAAATCGTCATAAGCACTTCCAACAACTTCATTGAAACTATCAAGCAAAGTATTTTCATTTTTTTCTGAAAAATTTCCAGAAATTATATTATTTATAAACTCTTCACTTTTTTCATCAACAGTGATATTTGTTTGAAATACTATTTCAGAACAGCTATTAGGAAAATTTACAGTATGCAAAAACATTTTCCCAGCATAGCTATCTTTTATACTCTTTATAACAGAAATAGGGTCTTTTGTTTTTTTCGTTTTTTTCGTTGAAATACCAAAAAGATCATTGATCGTCCAATTATAATTAGATTTTTCCTTAGTCTTAACTTGAAAAAAACAATATTTATACCCGTTACTTAGTTTATACCGGACAACAAAATCATCATGCAAGTCACAGTAAACTCTATCTACATCACCTTCTAATATAGCAAGAGCTGCAATAGCTGCGGAACGAGTCTGAGCTCTGAAACGATCGTATGTATTTCTACCCGCTTGCTCTCTTGGCTTTACTGAACCTAATACCAACTGAACCTCCTTTTTCAGAATAAAATAAAGCTGTATATATGTACAGTATACTTTAAAATTTTCATAATATTGACTCAAATATAACCATTTCACTGTGAAAACACCAACCCCCCCACTCCCCCAACGCCCTTTTCATCTGTTCTCTGGAATGGGCGTGCATGTACCTTTTATCCAACCCATCCCGTTCGTGGTTGAGTAGCATTTCCCCTATGACCCAGTCGATGCCCATGTCTTGCCAGCAGTCTCGGGCGAGTTTGCGTATGTCGTGGCTGATGAATTTGATGCCAGCGCTCTAATGTGTGTATGACATAGGGTTTGAAGATATAGTCGCCGCGCTTTGGCAATGTGTGTAGGAGGTCGTAAGCGTGTTGGGTGATCGGGAGCCGGTTTCAGAACCTACTCAAATACAAATAGGAAAAGCGTCGCTTCGTCCTGTAATTTTATGACATAATAAAGCAATATATTTGAAGGCGCTCTCAAGACACAAAACGGTGCTTAAGATCTACTTTTAGCACTCCGTTAGCGACTTACGCCTGAAGTTACCCATATACCACCCAATTTGACCTTATTAATGCTATTAGATACCGACACTAAAAACTGCTCAGAGCCTTTAAAATCAAAAGGTTCAATAGACAGACGATTCTCCGTTGCGCCCATGCTGGATTGGACAACTCGCGATTACAGGGTCTTTGCGCGTACGCTTACCCAAAATACGTTACTTTATACCGAGATGGTAACGACTGGGGCGATCTTGCAAGGCGATAATCCTGAGCGCTTTTTAAGGTACGATGAATGCGAACACCCTATCGCGTTGCAGCTCGGAGGCTCGGATGCGGTTGCTTTGGCGAAGTGCGCTAAGATAGCGGAAACGTTTAACTATGATGAGGTAAACCTCAACGTAGGCTGCCCTAGCGACCGCGTTCAGAACAGTCTAATCGGGGCATGCTTAATGGCCTACCCTGATAAAGTAGTCGATATATTAAAAGCAATGCAAGACGCAACCTCCATCCCTGTTACGATTAAACATCGTATTGGGCTAGACGATCAGCAAGAATACAGTATTTTAAGAGATTTCGTGGGAACCGTTGCAGAAACAGGCATCAGTACATTTATCGTACACGCCAGAAATGCTATTTTGCAGGGGTTAAGTCCTAAAGAAAACCGTGAAATTCCACCTCTAAAGTACGATTATGTCTATCAATTAAAGAAAGATTTCCCAAGCCTTGAAATCATAATTAATGGTGGCATTAAGACAATTGATGAGAGCGTTTCCCACTTAGCTCATGTAGACGGTGTTATGATGGGACGAGAGGCGTATAACAATCCATGGATCCTCAGCGAGGTTGATTCAAAGATTTATCACTCTGAGCCCTGTGTTAATGATCGATTTGAGGCGTTGGAAAGGTTTGTTCCTTATGTAGAAGATCAGCTCGCAAAGGGTGAGCGACTTATGCATTTGACTCGCCATATTCTGGGTATTTTCCACGGATTACCTGGAGGGAAGCAATTTAGACGCTACCTTTCTGAGAACGGTCACAAAACCGACGCTAAGATCGATATATTATTAGAAGCAATAGAGCTTGTTCGCAAACAAACTACAAAACACACATGCACATAAAAGGATAAAGCAATGAGTAATAAGCTATCCCAACTGAAAGAATTCACGACCATTGTTGCAGACACGGGTGACATTACTGCGATTAAAGCGTTTTTGCCTGAAGATGCGACTACAAACCCTTCTTTAATGCTTAAAGCATCTCAAATCCCTGAATACGCTCCTTTTATCGATCAGGCTGTTAGCTGGGCGAAAGAACAAAGCGACGATAAGGCACAACAGCTTATCGATGCCGGCGACAAGTTGGCGGTAATTATCGGTTGCGAGATTTTAAAGTACGTTCCTGGCCGTGTATCGACTGAAGTAGATGCTCGCCTATCTTACGATAAAGACGCAACAATCGAAAAAGCTCGTCGTCTCGTTAGCTTGTATGAAGACGCTGGCATTAGCCGCGATCGCATTCTGATCAAAGCTGCATCGACTTGGGAAGGCATTAAAGCCGCAGAAGAGTTAGAAAAAGAAGGGATCAACTGTAACCTAACACTGTTGTTCTCTTTTGCTCAAGCACAAGCATGTGCTGAAGCAGGCGTTTACCTGATTTCTCCTTTCGTGGGTCGTATCTTAGATTGGTACAAAAAATCCACTGGTCAAGACTACACTGCGGAAACCGATCCAGGTGTTGTGTCTGTTACGGAAATCTACAACTACTACAAGCAACACGGATACAAGACTGTTGTGATGGGCGCAAGCTTCCGTAACATCGGTGAAATCGAGCAATTGGCTGGTTGTGATCGTTTGACCATTAGCCCTGCTTTGCTAGAAGAACTGAAGAAAGACGAAGGCGCATTAGCGCGTAAATTGGTTCCAACCAATGATGTGAAGGCTGCACCTGCTGCGATTACTGAATCAGCGTTCCGTTGGGCAATGAACGAAGACGCCATGGCCACTGAAAAACTGGCAGAGGGCATTCGAAACTTTGCTGTTGACCAGCGTAAACTTGAAGAAGTACTGTCTGCTAAGCTATAAGCTATAACGCACCGCCGTACTTCACAAAAAAGAGCGATTCTTCTTGAGAGGAACCGCTCTTTTTTTAGGCTCATTCCCGACATGCACAAAAAATTGTTCTCCTAGCTTAAGGTAAGATTGGGGGAATGCGATAAATCGCGACGATTAGAATGGATCTCAACTATACTCATTCACAAAGTCCATCGAGGCAGATACCATGCTTACTTGCGATTTCAACGTTAAACTTCACACTGTACAGCTCGACTGCTCGTACAAAAGAAGCATTAGGACATTACTTTGTACTTTCCTAATAGCACCGCTTGTTTTAACGCCTGCCAGCGCTTTCAGTTCGCCTAGTTCAAACGAGCAGGCACCCGCCAATTTACCCTTGGTTGAAGAGCTTATTCGATTTAATGACATACCCTGGGGTACGGCTTTTTTAGACAAAAACACCCTTCTCGTTTCCCTCAAACGCGGGAAGTTGGCAAAGGTCGATTTAAAATCTCGCAAAGCGCAGTTTATAGAAGGATTGCCGAGTATCATCAATATCGGCCAAGGCGGATTACTAGACGTTGCAGTCTACAAAGAAGAAAACGCCTTGACGGAGGCAACATCGCCTTGGGTTTATTTAACATACTCAACCACAACTCCTAAGAGCCTCACCACGGCACTAGGGCGTGCGAAACTAAACAAAGACCAACTGGTAAATTGGGAAACTTTGTTCGTTGCAGATACAGGATCTGACTCAACCGTACATTTTGGCTCACGCATCGCCTTTGATAACGATGGACATGTTTATATTTCAGTAGGAGACAGAGGCATTAGAAATAACGCTCAAAACTTGTCGAGCCATGCGGGGAGCACTATTCGATTGAAACTCGATGGAAGCGTTCCAAAGGATAACCCTTTTTATCACTCAGAAAACGCAAAAGCTGAAATATGGAGCTATGGTCACCGAAACCCTCAAGGATTATTTTATGACCGCACCACTCAACGACTTTGGTCGAATGAACACGGACCACGGGGCGGAGATGAAATCAACGTAATCAAAAAAGGCGGAAACTATGGGTGGCCAACGGTCTCTTACGGTAAAGAGTATTGGTCGTTAAAAAGTGTCGGAGAAGGAACATGGAAGGAAGGAGTGCTTGACGCAAAAAAAGAATTTACGCCATCTATAGCGCCAAGCGATCTCATTGTTTACCGAGGCGAGATGTTTTCTGAATGGAACGGTGATGTTATATCAACCGCTCTTGCTCTGCGTCACATAAACAGACTGAAATTTGATAGTCAGGATAACGTCGCTGAGGAAAAACGCTATTTACGCGATCTAAATGAACGATTTAGAAGTATTATTCAGGCACCCGATTCGTCTTTGATTGTAACAACTGATTCAGGAAAACTCTTAAGGTTAACCCGGTAAACACTTTGACAAATCAACTCTTAAATTAGCCAATCACACTAACCTAAGCGCGTGTCACCACTATAATTTCGGTACCACTGCCCTAAATCGCTCAACGACATTGGGGCAGCAAGCCAGTATCCTTGGAAATAATCACAACCAAATCGATGCAGGTATTGATGCTGAACGTCGTTTTCTACACCTTCCGCCGTGACAGTAATATTCTGCAAATGACAAAGTTGAATCGTTGGTTCTAATAGCATTTTATAATCAGCGTGAGTAATACGCTCAACTAAGGCTTTGTCGAGTTTTACTTTGTCTACTGGATAGTCAATCATTTGCAAGAGCGGAGTATACCCTATACCGAAATCATCAATGGTAATACCAAATCCGGCTGATCTTAGATCTTCCAGCACTTCCAATACTTGTTTCACTTCGAAGTAACCAAATGTCTCGGTGATTTCAAGCTCGATCACACCTGCTGGCAAATTGAATTGTTTTTGAAGTTCAACCAAACGGCTCACTAAAGACGGTCTTCCAAGTTCCGCTGCGGAAACATTCACCGACACTACAATATCGTCGTTCAATAGTGCTCTAATCGATGCGACTTGCTCAAAAGCTTTCTCAAATACCCAACCATCAATTTTGGCAAAACTTCCAGTTTGTTCAGCTATCGGTACAAATTCATCTGGCTGTATTACGCCAAGCGATGGAGAGAACCATCGAATTAACACCTCAACACCAACGACTTTTCCGTCTCGATCGGTATACGGCATATACACTAATGAAAACTCTTTATCGCAGTCTACGAATTTTAAAGCATCTTCAATTGCCTTGGTTCTGCGTGCTTCTTGCGCGATGTTCTCTGAATAAACGTCGAATCGATTTTTACCAGAACGCTTTGCGTGGTACATCGCCATATCTGCATTCGCGATCAAACCGCGTAATTCTTCACCATCTTGTGGAAAGGTCGCAATTCCAACACTTGCCGATACAGGCATACGGTAACGGTTTGTCTGAAAGCCCCCTTCGAATAGATCGACTATACGCTTAGCAAGTTCTTCACGCTCCTCAAGCTCAGTATGAGAAAGCACTATGGCAAATTCATCCCCTGATAAACGAGACACCATAGAGCCATATCGTCGCGTACCGTTCTTTTTAATCAACTCAAAGAATGAAACTGACGTTTCGACTAACAATTCATCCCCCGCCTCATGCCCAAAGCGATCGTTTACAAACTTGAAGTTATCCAAATCAATATAGATGAGCGATAAAAACGCACCTTTAGACCTACTTCTTGTTAGCGCTTTTTTAGCAAACTCATGGAAACGAACTCGGTTTGGCAACATAGTCAATGCATCCGTAACGGCCATATCACGAGATGCCTGAAGATTCTGATTAAGTTGCTCGTAAAGCTGGAAAAACTTGATACCGACTCGGCTGACTTCATCTTGCCCAGTTGGCTGAATAATATTTTCTTGCCTGTTTGACATTACAAGAGAAAGTTGGCGATCTAGCGTCCCAATGGGCTGAATAATGTAGCGCTTTATTAAGAACAGCAGAACGCAGAAGGTTAATAGTCCCACTATCGTTCCAGCGCCTAGATACCAATAAAAGAAGGTCGTAAGCTGCTTATCTATGTAACTCTTAGTCAACTCAATATTGACATACCCACCCGCAAGCATGGGCATAGAAACCGTTAATGGAGCAGATGAACTTGATTTTGTAACATACGCTTCTACCCCATATTTGCTATTGAGATTTTCTAGGGCACTGTCAAATTCAGGTATACTTATGGTGACAAAGACATATCGCGCGTGCTCGAAAAGAGCCGTTAAACCTGAATGCGGTGATGAAGCATCAAGAGAATGAGAATGAAGAATAACATGTTGCCCTTTTGGCCCAGTAAATACTTCAAAGTTATCTAAATCACCAATCGCATTGGCATCTTGTCGTAGCTTCTCGACAACCCAATCTACTTGGCTATCACCCTGACGCGTTCTTCTATAGGAGTATAAGGGGGCCCCGTCTTGATTTAGGATGTAAAGTGCTATCTCACCAGTCAGCCGATACGCAACGTCACTCGTGTAGCGTTCAACAAGCTCTGTAAGTGAGTTTTTCTTTAGTGTATTACTATTTAGAATTTCATGCTTTTCGGTCAGCATGGACATAATTCCAGTGGCAAAATAAATATCTTCTTCCATGGAATAACGAAGGTTCAGCAAGTTGAAGTTCAACTTCGACATTTCAAGTTCAATTAACGAACTTTTTTGAGCAGAAAACACACCCCAAGTTGCACTACCAAATCCTATGATAAGAACAGGCAGTACAAGCATGATTAGGCGTTTAGTAAGGGTCATAATTTCCCGATTGAATATGTTTCATTTGTATTGATTATATCTCTTTTGCACTAAGCGCGTCTTAAAATAATCAATTTAACTTTTAAGCAAAAATAGCAAGTAATTAATGATCCTTCATAATTGGACGTAGTTATCTAAGTCAATGATCTAAATAACAAACTATTACATTGCTGTATGCGTTATATACTTCAGTTATATTACAAGCCATGAATAATTTCGAAAGTAATAGTTTGTTGTAATTTGTTTCTTAGCCTTAAAAAAAACAGTAAACGAGAGCATCAAAGCTTAATAGGTTTCACCTTCATCACCCCAGCTGTCTTCTCCACCCCAACTGTCTTCATCGCCCCAGCTGTCATCAGCTTCGTCACCCCAACTGCCATCTTCTTCATTAGCTTCTTCGGTAGTCGGTCTTTCGACTTGGCCGTCCAACACTGCTGCCTGTCGAGTTTGGAGATAAACATCACGAATAAAAGTATACCGATCACCAAATATTAAACGCTCAGAAGATAATAATTTTGCTCGAATCTGGACGATACCTAAGGCTTTTATTGACCAATATTCGTCTGTCGTTGGGTCTAATAGCTCTATAGGATCATAGTTAAAATAATCCACTGCGGTGCCAGTGGCATCCCTAACAGTTGAAGGCCCAAGTAGCGGCAGCACTAAATATGGGCCAGACCCCACACCCCAGTATCCAAGTGTTTGACCAAAATCTTCAGGTTGGCGCTCAAGACCCATTTCACTGGCCACATCAAAGATACCCAAAAAACCCGCCGTGCTGTTAATTAAGAATCGGAATGTTGATGCTGCCGTTGCATCCCATTTGGCTTGAAATAGGTTATTGGCTATATTCCCTACCTCACCAAGGTTATTGAAAAAGTTGCTAACGCCACGCTGAACGGGGCTAGGGGTGACATAATCATAGCCCTCTGCAAGTGGTTTCAAAGCATATTTATCAAGCGTATCGTTAAAGCTCGACATTGTTCGATTGTAGCCTTCCCAAGGATCCTCTGGTGTCGTTTCTGCGTAGGAGGAACCTGCCCCTATGGCAAATCCGACAATCCACAATACCTTTTTAAGTTCTCGTAAAAATGCAAACCGTGTTTTCATTGGCGCAACAGTCCTATACAAGTTTTTTTACTAGCTGCCATTGTTTATTTAATCGTTTGTCCGATATCGGTTCAAGAGTGCCTACCGTTTGAGCAAACAATGAAATCCTATATTCTTCGAGCGTCCAACGATATTTCGTCAGCTCAGGATCATAAATCCCTTTTTTCTCATGAGCCTGTTTTTGCTGTTCATACTGAGCCCAAAATCCCTCTAATTGACCCACTAACGCATTTTCTTTATTCAAATGATTTTGGAAACGCTCCAGTCTCGTTTCAATCCCTTTAAAATATCGAGGGAGCTGAGACATCCAAAACAAAGGCGTATCCCCGATAAACCCAGGGTAAATCAAGCTTTTTAGCTGATGACTAATATCCCCATACACTCTAGTCCAAGGCAAAGGAATACTGCCCTTCATCTTTTTGGCGACTTTTTGATAAGAATTCAGCACTTTATACAGCTGCTCAGCCATCTCGTTGGCTGTAAGGATTAGCGACCCCTTATTGCCGGTAACAACGGTTTCAAATTCGCTTTTCGTTCTTGGCAGGCTGCGTCCGTCAAGAAACACTTTATTCAGTATGGCATTAATTAGGTCGTCTAATAATAATTCTTTCTTTCCAATCGGAGAGAAAATCAGCATTGACTCTCTAATATGAGGCAAATTCTTCTGTAAATATTTTACATCTTTACTTAGTGTCAATCTTAGCAGAGCAATCACACCTTTTCTGTGTTCTTCTAGCGCCGTCTGCTCATCGTCGAACATTTTCAGCGATACAGCGTCTCCACTCGTTGAACTTGTCAGCGCAGGAAACGCTGTCACAGCAATGCCTGCTTGTTTAATTTCTTTGCGCACTGGTACGTTTTGATCGGGCCAATGCGTCAATCCTACCTGCTCGTGTTTTTCCGTTCCAAACTTTGCAAAGCTTTGATCCACCAGCTCTGAAAACCGGTCCTGAAGCTCTGCTAAATGCTTACCCGATCCAAGAACCTTCCCACGCTCATCAACGACTTCTAAATTAAGCGTCAAATGAGCATCAAGTTTTTCTTCTATCCATTCATTCAACGGAATATCAATTAACGTTTCACGCTTAATTTGCAGACTCAGTTGCTCTAACAATGCGCCTTTCTCTTTTGAGAGGTTTGGGTATATTCGATCCACAAACTGAGGGATGGGGACAAATCGTCGACGCAACGCTTTGGGTAACGCACGAATGAGTGCCTCACAACGCTCTTTAATATAGCCCGGAACAGCCCAACCTAGGTCGTCTAAACTAAGTTGACGCAACAGCCCCACTGGCACCTTAAGCGTCGCTCCATCTTTTGTTTTACCCGGGTCAAACTGATAATCAATAGGTAAAGGGACGCCATTTAATAGGTAGTTATCAGGAAAAGCATACTCATCGACCGTGACATTTTGGTTAACCAGATATTCTTTACTCATCATTAAGGCGTTAGGAGTCTCTTTAGCGAAAAACTCTATGCCTTTTTGGTTACGAACGTTTTCAGGAATGTTCTCATTGTAAAACTGATAAACGACTTCGTCGTCGACCAGAATATCCCGTTTCCTGAGTTTCGCCTCCTGACTTTCAATCTCGTCCATCAGCTTATTATTGTGACGATAAAATGCTGATTTTGAACGTAACTCTCGTTCAACTAAGCCTTGGCGAATGAATACGTCACGAGCATCTTCAGGATTCACCTGCCCATAATCTATACGACGTTTTGGCACTATCACCAATCCGTATAACGCAACTTGTTCGCTCGCCATGACGCGCCCTTGATTGCGCTCAAAGCGAGGGTCGAAATACTGTTTTTTAACGAAAGGTGCTGAAAATTCTTCGATCCATTTGGGGTCAATCTTCGCAACCATTCGGGCGTACAGCTTAGTCGTTTCAACTAACTCTGCTGCCATAATCCATTGAGGTGGCTTCTTAAACAACACAGACCCCGGAAAAACAGACAATTTACGCGAGCGGCAACCCAATAGCTCTTTGCTGTCTTCCATTTTGTTCGCGACCTGCGTGAACAACCCTGCAAGCAGTGACTTATGAATGGATTCGTAATCCCGCTCCTCTCTTACCACTTCCTTAAAGCCGAGCTGTTTACATGCAATCAATATTTGTCGGTGGATGTCTCGCCACTCTCGCATTCTTAAGAAGTTCAAAAACTGTTTACGGCAAAATTGTCTTAATTGATTCTGTGACAACGCCTGTCTTTGCGTTTCAAACCTTTCCCAAAGGTTAAGCAGTACAATAAAATCAGAATCTTGGTCTTTATCAACGGCATGCGCTTGATCTGACTGTGTTTTCTTCTCCTGTGGGCGTTCGCGAGGATCTTGTATAGACAACGCACTGACAATAACGGAGAGTTCCTTTAACACACCAAGCTCATTAGCCGTAATTAGCATGCGGCCTAACTTAGGGTCGATCGGCAACTTCGCAAGCTGCTTACCTGTTTGAGTGAGGCGTTCATTCTTGATCGCTCCCAATTCTTTCAGCGCTTGGTAGCCATCATTGATAAGCCGTCTGTCTGGCATTTCAACAAATGGGAACTTTTCAACAGCACCAAGGCGCAGATTTGCCATCTGCAATATTACGGATGCAAGGTTTGTGCGGAAAATTTCGGGGTCTGTGAATTCGCTACGATTTTGAAAGTCTGCTTCTTCGTACAATCGAATACAAATACCTTCCGCAACTCGGCCACAACGACCTGCACGTTGGTTTGCACTTGCTTGACTGATTTTTTCAATCGGCAGTTGTTGTACTTTCGAGCGAACACTGTAACGACTTATCCGTGCAAGCCCTGGGTCAATCACATAGCGAATTCCTGGGACGGTCAAAGAGGTTTCTGCAACGTTTGTTGATAATACAATACGGCGTCCACCATGGGTTTTAAAAACACGCTGTTGCTCTGAGCTCGATAAGCGCGCGTACAGCGGTAGAACTTCTGTATTTCTAAACTCCGCGCGCCTTAACTGTTCTGCTGTCTCACGTATTTCTCGTTCGCCCGGAAGGAAGACGAGGATGTCCCCCGCGCCTCGGTATCCCGATTGCCTTTCTTCTTCAATAAGCATAGACACAGCATCACATATTCCCTGCTCCATGCTTTGATCTTCATCCAATTCTTGATTATCGGATTTACTCAACAGAGGCTGGTAACGAATTTCAACTGGAAAAGTTCTGCCCGACACTTCGAAAACCGGCGCATCGTTAAAATGCTTAGAAAACCGCTCTACGTCGATGGTTGCAGACGTTACTATGATTTTGAGATCAGGACGTGCTTTAAGCACTCGCTTCAAATACCCTAATAAAAAATCGATGTTTAAACTGCGCTCGTGCGCCTCATCAATAATTATAGTGTCGTATTTTTGAAGAAATTTATCTTGCTGAATCTCTGCTAACAGAATCCCGTCTGTCATCAGTTTAACTAATGTTGTCTCTTGGCTCTCATCAGTAAATCGAACCTGATAGCCGACGGCAGTTCCAAGCTCGACATTGAGCTCTTCGGAAATACGTTCTGCCACACTACGAGCAGCAATTCGCCGAGGTTGAGTATGGCCTATTTGGCCTGCTATTCCTCGACCCGCTTGCAAACACATTTTTGGCAGCTGAGTCGTCTTTCCCGATCCCGTTTCGCCGGCAATAATAACAACTTGGTTTTCTTGAATCGCTTTAACGATGTCTGCTGCTTTGGCTGCAACTGGCAATGACTCATCGTATTTAATATCGGGGATTGAGGATTCACGTGCTTCGTAAGCTAAGCGAGAGCGTTCTATCATGTTGTTAAGCTCGCTTTGAGCTTTATCAACAGGGAGATTTTCGGAAACTCGTTTAGACAGCGTTTCGATTTTTCGTTGAATGGCATAACGGTCTTTTGCCATCAACTTTTCTTGTATATCTGTATGCAATGCTAGACCCTAATATCATAAAAGTACGCACGTTTAATGCGCCCTTTATAAGTAACTGTAATTAACCAATATTCTACCTGATTTAGCGAGCAGACGGGATAGCGGAACGTCGGTTATGCGCAGCTCTTAAACAAAAAGCCGTTCTAAGGTCATTTACACAAGTGTAATTTTTGACTATTTGCTTATTTTTATCATTACGTTGGATTGAAAATACTCCGACCTACCCCATCATAATGAGAACAAACATACAGAGGAAAAAGGCCATGTCTGAAAAAGTTTTTAATGACAACTCGCTAACCATTGGCGACACACCGCTTGTAAAATTGAACCGTATCGGAAATGGAAACATTTGGGCCAAACTCGAATCGAGAAACCCAGCCTTCTCTGTAAAGTGTCGAATCGGTGCAAACATGGTTTGGGATGCTGAAAAAAGAGGCGTCTTAACAGAAGGAAAATCTCTCGTTGAACCTTCCAGTGGTAATACGGGTATCGCGCTATGTTTCGTCGCAGCAGCTCGCGGCTACCCCATTACGATTACCATGCCGTCTAGTATGAGCCTTGAGCGTCGTCAGGTGATGAAAGCGTTAGGCGCAAACATAGTGCTCACAGAACCCGCTAAAGGTATGAAAGGCGCGATAGAAAAAGCAAAAGAAATAGCGGAAGACCCGAATTTTGTGTTGTTACAGCAATTCGATAACCCTGCCAACCCAGAAATCCATGAAAAAACGACAGGGCCCGAAATCTGGAAAGATACAGATGGAGAAATTGATGTACTTGTTTCTGGCGTTGGTACAGGCGGAACGATTACAGGAATAAGCCGATACATTAAAAACACCCAAGGAAAAGCCATTACCAGCGTTGCTGTTGAGCCAACTGCATCACCTATCATCACACAAACGCTTAACGGTGAAGATCCGACTCCTGCGCCGCATAAGATTCAAGGTATTGGTGCAGGCTTCATTCCAAAGAATCTGGATTTATCAATGGTCGATCGCGTTGAGCAAGTCTCAAACGAAGATGCAATTGAAATGGCAAAACGTCTAATGAAAGAAGAAGGCATCCTTTGTGGTATTTCATGTGGCGCAGCCGTTGCAGCAGCGGAAAAGCTAGCTAAGTCAGAGGAGTTCTCTGACAAAAAAATAGTTGTTATCTTGCCAGATTCGGGTGAACGCTACCTTTCAACTGCCCTGTTTGAAGGCGAATTTTCCGACAACGAATTGGTACAATAGTCGGTTAACCAAAAACTGGCGACATAAAAAAGCTCAGCATTGCTGAGCTTTTTTATTGTTGGCTTTATTACTTCACAACTTTAAGCTGAAAACCCTTCTCAGGTTTAGGTGGTTCAGGTTCAGGCTCTTCCGTAACAAACACTTCTTCTGGGAACACAAGCCCGTCACCACTCTCTTTCGCATAGAGCGCTAACGATGCCTCAATAGGAACATACACTTGCATTGGCTTGCCGCCAAATCGTGCCTCAAAGCTAACTCCAGCCTTATCCATAAGCAAGTTTCGTACAGCAGACATGCTAATATTCAGCACTATCTGGCCATCCTGAACAAACTCTTGTGGAACAACCGCTTTTTCATGCTCAGCATCCACCAACAAAAAAGGCGTCATGTTGTTGTCAGCTATCCACTCATATGTTGCATTCAATAAATACGAGCGCTTTGGAATCATACTTTAACCTCTGTAACAAAAAAGGGGCCATAAGCCCCTTTTACAAATATAAAGAATTTGAAAACGACTAGTCTAGACGCATTTCTTGTTCAGCTTCAGACAAGCTTTCTTTGAAAGACTCTCGAGAAAACACAAGGTCCATATATTTGTATAAACCTTTCGCTTGCTCTTGAGGAATATCAACACCTAGTACAGGCAAGCGCCACAAGATTGGAGCAAGGCAGCAATCAACCATTGTGAACTCATCACTCATAAAGTAAGGCTTCTCTTCAAAAATAGGAGAAACATTAATTAGGCTTTCACGAAGCTCCTTTTGAGCTTTTTCTACCGCCTCTTTACTCTTACTTGTCAAAATTAGATCAACAAGAACCGCCCAATCACGTTGGATGCGATACATGTAAAGACGGCTTTCACCTCGTGCAACTGGGTATACTGGCAGAAGTGGCGGATGAGGAAAGCGCTCATCTAAGTATTCCATCATTACATTTGGCTCATATAGAGACAAATCACGATCAACCAATGCTGGAAGTTCGTTGTAAGGTGTAACTTCCACAAGCTCATCAGGTTTGTTGAAAGGGTCAACGTCAATAATTTCCACTGTTACCGCTTTTTCAGCTAAAACAATGCGCACACGATGGCTATAATGATCTTCTCCGTCAGAGAAAAATGTCATGGAAGAGCGTTTGGCTATCACACCCATGTAAAACCCCTATATAAAAACCAATGGAATCCCTTTAATTGGGACACAAAACAATTTATTCAAGCCTTCCCACACAAAAAGCGCATACAAAGTTTTTACTTAGGAATATCCTTCCAAAACTCGCGCTTGAGCAGATAAGCGATCAAACAAAAAACTAATATGAATAGTAACACTTTTGGCGCCAGCAATTCAGCTTCTAATCGACTAGGTTCACTTAAGTAGACAAAAAAGTTGGTCAAATCCTGAATAGCTGCACTAAACTCGTGATCTTCCATGACCCCTTGCTCTGTTTTAACCAAAGTAATACATTGATCAGCTCCTTTCTGATCACCATTCACACAACTCTGCTTCTCAATTACACCTTGCATGAAGGCTAAAACATTCGGCATCTTTACATTAGGAGCCAATAGGTTATTACTCCCTAGAGGCTGACTGCTGTCGGCATAAAACGAATGAAGATAGCGATACAACCAATCAGGACTTTTTTGAGCCGCTATGAGGCTCAAATCAGGGGGGACAACACCAAAAACTTCTTTTGCAGTGTCTGACGTCCAAGAATTAGAAAGAAATACTGGTAAATTACCCGCACCACCTAGCCACTTTTCTTTATACTCTTCCCAAGGAATCTCCAAATCAGCAGAAATTCGTCGATGCCTGACATACTCTGATTTATGACAGCTCGCACAGAATTGCATATAAGTTACAAAACCGCGTTCTATCGAATCTCGATCGGTGTTTTTTTCATATTCACCAATATAATAAGGCTTAGCTTGACTCGCCAAACCAACAGACGAAAAAAGCATCAACCCCATAAGCAGAAATATGTTACCAACAAAACGTACTGCACTATCGTCTAATACCTTCACGCAACTAAACCCTGTCCGGCACATTTTGGCACTGTTCAAATTTCGTAAACCAAGGCATCAATAAAAAATACGAAAAGTAGATCAGTGAGGATACTTGAGCAATGAATAACGCTGTAGCATTCATCGCCATAACACCACAGACACCTAACGAGACGAAGCTTATAACGAATAATCCAAACATAAACTTACTTACCTTACCCTTATAACGCAAAGACTTGACGGGACTTCGATCAAGCCACGGCAACAATGCAAGCAAGAAGATCGAAAGGTACATCAGCATAGCCCCCCAGAACCGAGCTTCTATACCAAAAAGAGGGTAAGTCACTGCCCGCAAAATAGAATAAAATGGCGCAAAATACCACAACGGTGCAATGTGATCAGGCGTGCTTAAAATATTAGCGGGAAGCGCGTTATCTGATTCGATAAAATACCCCCAAAAATCGGGCACATACAATACGACAGCAGCAAACAACCCAAGCATTAACAAAACATAAAATAAATCCTTTACCGTATAATAAGGGTGAAATGGAATAGCATCTAAAGGCTTCCCCTTACCATCCAACTTTAACGCTATATCAACACCTTTAGGGTTATTTGACCCCACATGATGCAATGAGCTGATATGAAGAAATAACAACAACCCTATCAACACTGGAAAGCCAATAACATGCAATGCAAAGAACCGCTTCAAGGTTATTTCTGAAACCGTATAGTCACCTCTCACCCACTGAGCAATGCTGTCTCCTACAAATGGAATCACTTCGAACAAGGAGGTTATTACCTGTGCTCCCCAGTAAGACATTTGCCCCCATGGAAGCAAATAGCCAGTAAATGCCTCAGCTGAAAACAAAGCAAATAACAGCCAACCGAATAACCAAACTAATTCACGCGGTTTTTGATAGGAGCCATATAACATGGCTTTGAAAATATGAACGTATAAAATCGCAAATAAAAATGAAGCCCCCGTTGTATGCATATGCCGAATAAGCCATCCAAAATTCACATCCCGCATAATATATTGGATTGACTCAAATGCCTCGCTCGTCGTCGGCGTATAACTCATCGCCAGCCATATTCCCGTTATCAGCTGGCTAAAACACATAACCAATGCAAATATTCCAAACACGTATAAGAAATTGAGATTCTTCGGCACAAAATAACAGGAAAGATGCTTACGCAAAAAAGACAATATAGGAAGGCGCTGATCAAACCAATTCATTAAAGCATTAAACACCTTCACTCTCCTCACGATACCCAATTTCAAGAAGATCGTTATCAATAAAGCGGTAAGGCGGTATTTCTAAGTTAGTTGGTGCGGGCACATTTTTGTACACCCTACCTGCGAGATCAAACTTAGATCCATGACACGGGCAAAAAAAACCTCCATGCCAATTTTCGCCTAGATCAATTGGCGACAATTCAGGACGATACTTAGGCGTACACCCCAAATGAGTACATAGACCGATATAAACAGCGATATCAGAGCGAACAGATCGAAAAGTGTTTTTTGTATTTTTGGGCTGAATCGAATCGATTGAGTCGGGGTCGGCAAGCAATGCCTCATGTTTTTTAAGCGACAATAGACTTTGCTTATCTCGCTTTAGAATCCATATAGGTAAACCGTTCCAAGCAACCGTAACCATTGCGCCGACCTCGATTTTGGAAACGTCGACTTTTATTGGCGCCCGAACTTGTTTTGCTTTTTCATTCGGAGCTAATGAACAAACAAAAGGAGTGGCGACCCCTACGACACCCGCAGCCCCCATGACACCCGTAGCCCCAACTAAAAAACGCCTACGCGAAGATTGTTTTAAATGTCGAGACACGACTAATCAACTCCATTCTCCATGAAAAAATATTCCGTCTGAATTATATACTGGATACTACTGTACTCAAACGCCTCAATTTGCCCAACACTCACTTCCTACCACTAAGAATGATACAACTCATGATTCAAAAATCATCATTCACTAAAAAAAGAGCAAAAAAAAACGCCTGCAATTGCAGGCGTTTGTTCGAAATTCGAAAGCGAAAATATTAACGCTTAGAGAACTGAGGACGACGACGAGCTTTACGTAGACCAACTTTCTTACGCTCAACTGCACGAGAGTCACGAGTAACGTAACCTGCAGAACGTAGAGTGCGACGTAGAGTTTCGTCATATTGCATTAGCGCACGAGTGATACCGTGACGGATCGCACCAGCTTGACCAGAAATACCACCACCTTTAACAGTGATGAAAACGTCAAACTTTTCAGTTGCTTCAACAAGCTCAAGTGGCTGACGAACAACCATGCGAGCAGTTTCACGACCGAAGTACTGATCAATAGAACGGTTGTTGATAACTAGGTTACCAGAACCGGCTTTAAGGAACACACGAGCGGTAGACGTTTTGCGACGACCTGTACCGTAGTATTGAGTAGCAGACATATTGACCTTCCGTATTAAATGTTAAGTTCTTGAGGCTGTTGAGCAGTGTGTGGGTGCTCAGTACCAGCATACACTTTCATTTTCTTGTGCATTGCACGGCCTAGAGGGCCTTTTGGCAACATACCTTTAACGGCAAGTTCAAGAACACGCTCAGGAGCGTGATCAATCAACTTCTCGAAATTCATTGAACGCAAGCCACCTGGGTAACCAGTGTGACGGTAGTATTGTTTCGCAGCTGCTTTGTTACCAGTAACGCGTACTTTCTCTGCATTGATAACAACGATGTAATCACCAGTGTCAACGTGCGGAGTGTATTCAGCTTTATGCTTACCGCGTAGACGGCGAGCGATTTCGGTAGCCAAGCGACCTAGAGTTTTGCCATCAGCATCAACCACGAACCAGTCGCGGCGAACTTCAGCAGGTTTAGCTGTAAAAGTTTTCATTAAAAAAACCCTGTTATATACATGCTTGTAGCATGTCAATACCTATTATTATTGGTTAGTGAATTGAATGTTTCACTAACTTACCGTGCTCAAAAATAAGCGGTGCGAATTATACTCAAAATACGCAGCATTAGAAAGCCCTTTTAAGAAAAAGCCCCATATCCCGTTTATTTCCACTTATATTAAAGCAAGCCGTTAACACAAGACCGTTACGGCCTATGTTCTAACGACAAATATTCTTCAGATTGCATCTCTAACAATCTAGAAACCGTCCTATCATATTCAAATGACAAACGAGTTCCCTGATAAATGTCTGGTATCGCGACCTCGGCGGAGAAAATAACTTTTACGTGACGGTCATAGAACTCATCAACTAGATTGATAAAGCGACGAGCCATATCTTCACGCGCAACGTCAAACTGAGGCAAATCAGAAATAATGATGGTCGAATATAGCTTCGCAATTTCGATGTAATCCACTTGGCTACGAGGCCCATCACACAAAGCTTTGATGTCAAACCAAGCAACATCTTCACAACTCTTGATCAGAGGTATGTCTCTCCCCTCAATTTCAATGGCCCCACCTTCTTCTGTACTGCCACTATTCGGCGCCAAACTTTTAAAGCGCTCTTCTAGCGATGAGGTCGCTGACTCCCCTAATGGGAAGTGATACAACTTCGCCTGCTTCAAAGTTCGCAAGCGATAATCCACACCGCCATCAACATTTAATACGCGAGTATGCTTATTAACTAAATCAATTGCGGGTAGGAACCGAGCGCGCTGAAGGCCATTTATATATAGCCCATCCGGCTCTATATTAGACGTCGCGACCAAAACAGTTCCGTTTAGGAAGAGCTGCTCGAGCAAGCCCGCTAGAATCATCGCATCGGTAATATCAGTAACGAAAAACTCGTCGAAACAAAGCACTTCCGCTTTCTCTGATATCTGCTTCCCAACGACCTCTAGAGGATTTTTTGTATCCTCTAGCTTACGAAGTTCTTGATGAACCATTTGCATAAAACGGTGAAAGTGGAGTCTAAGTTTGCGCTCTGTAGGTAAACACTCAAAGAAGGAATCCATTAAATAGGTCTTTCCTCGACCCACACCGCCCCAAAAATAGAGACCTGTCTCCACCTTTATTTCAGGCTGCTTTTTCTTAAACAGTCCAAATAGGCCTGCTCCTTTGTCACGCTTTACTTTTGGTTTGTTTACAAGTCTGTCAAACAGCTCTTGCAATGCTTCAACAGCTTCTTCTTGAGCTGGATCATAATTAAAATCCGGACGGGTAAGGTCTTCTTTGTAGCGAGATAAAGGAGTCATTATTCTATATCATTGATTTGATGAAGGTATAAATTCTAACAAAATCATACGTAAACTAAAGCTTTATCTGTACTACCCGGACTCCAATTCGGCTATAATCTACTTAATGATTTTTGGGAGTAAGTCATGAACTTAGAAGTTTTCGATATCATCGTATTTTTAACTGGGGCCGCTTTAGGCTTTATCGTTGCAATAATTGCAAAAAACATTTCACAAAAAGGCGCACAAAATCGCGCAACGTCGCAAGGACTTACTGTTAATTCGATACAGCAAGAACTCGATCGCAAGCAAGTCATGGTAGATGACTATTTCACAGCAACCAATGAACAACTGATCATGCTAGAAAAGCGCGTATCAGAGCTTCGCAAGAGTATAACCACTGGAGCTGAGCACTTAAGCGCCACTACGATTTCAGCTCAACCTAAATCCTCTGAGCCTGACGAAGAGATTCCTGTTGTCGCGCAACCACCAAAAGATTACGCCTCTAAAGAGGAACGCTCTGAAGGAATGTTAACAGAGGGCTACGGATTAAAAACTAAGTCTTCTGAACTAGAACCAACAAGAAGCGTTTAGCGCGAACATGTACAAATAGAAAGAGACAAATAAAAAAAGAGGCGAATGCCTCTTTTTTTGACCGTTAAATCCCCATAACCACTAAGCTGGGTTATCAATGTCTACAAACTCTGCGTTTATGCCGAGCTCTTCAGAAATAAACTTTGCCATTCCAATTGGACCAAAGCGCTCTGTCGCGTGATGACCTGCCGCAACAAAATGTATCCCTAACTCACGTGCTTCGTGGATCGTTTTTTCAGACACCTCACCCGTGATAAATACATCCGCGCCTAACTCCACTGCCTTTGTTATATATCCTTGAGCTCCACCTGTACACAATGCCACACGCTGGACCAAAGCATCACTCGTTTTCTCAAAAAGAACATCGCGTCCAACCGCTTTTTCGATACGTTCTTTAAATACAGCGCAACACTCTGAGTCGGGCAACTTTCCCACTAAACCAATAGACTCAGCCAACGGCTTACCTTGCTCCAGAGACTCAAGTTCGTTCAAACCTAATGAGGCCGCAAGACCCGCATTATTCCCATAGATGGGGTGAGCATCCATCGGCAAGTGATAACCAAATAAATTAATATCATTTTTTATCAACGCACTGATACGACGATATTTCATTCCGGTAATCTCTGGCGCCTCTCCTTTCCAGAAGTAACCGTGATGAACAACCAATGCATCCGCTTTCATTTCAACCGCTTTATCTATAAGCGCTTGCGACGCTGTTACTCCTGTAACGACTTTTGATATGGTATCCTTACCCTCGACTTGCAACCCGTTCGGTGCATAATCACGAAACAGTTGCGGGTTTAACAACATCTTTAACCGTTTTTCAAATTCAACTCGCTGCAAGGTAACTCCTTATAAATGAAACGTCAGCATTATTCATATTGGATTATTTATATTCTAGTCGGCATTTGCTGTGGTTTGGCAACACTTTTATGGCAATTAAAACATACGACACAGGTAGATAGCTACGCAGATGCAGCTGCCCAAGCCAGCCCCGCCGTTGTCAATATCTATACTAGCCGCAGCCGCACACCATCCAACCCTCTTTCCGATCAACCACAAAGAAAAGTGATATCGAGCTTAGGATCTGGGGTAATTATTAGCCCAAAAGGCTATATTCTAACAAACCACCATGTTGTCCAAGGCGCGACCGACATTATTGTTGCGCTACCTAGCAAAAGGCAGCTATTAGGAACGCTAGTCGGAAGCGACCCTGCGACAGATCTCGCCGTTATTCGCATCGACGATTCAAACCTTCCCACCTTACCATTGGGTAACAGTGATGAATTGCGAATAGGCGATAAAATATTAGCAATTGGAAATCCATTTGGCATCGGACAAACAGTCACTGCTGGAATCATAAGCGCTAAAGGGCGCAATACTGTCGGCCTAAATACCTATGAAAATTTTTTGCAAACAGATGCAGCAATTAACCCGGGCAACTCAGGCGGCGCCCTCATTAACATGAAAGGCCAACTAATCGGAATTAGCTCAGCAATCTATTCCAGCTCTGGTGGATCTCAAGGGATTGGATTTGCAACTCCAATCAATGATGCTATAAAAATCATGAATGAAATAATAACATCAGGAAAAGTCTCTCGTGGTTATCTAGGTATTGAAGTCGAACAAATAAATTCTGCTCTCGCTACAACCTTTCGTCTAGCAACTAAAAAAGGCTTATTGGTGACGAACGTAGTACCACTTAGCCCTGCTCAAAAAGCAGGACTAGAGGTAGGGGATGTCATTATAAACATCAATGGAAACGACACGCTAGAAGCCAAAACAACCCAGTCTTATGTCGGTTCACTGAAACCAAGCGATGTGATCACCGTCATTGGCATTCGGGGCACCCAATCTTATCAAACGAAAATAAAACTAGAAGAGCAACCGACTATCGGCACATAACCTAAGCTCTACAATGAAAAACAAAAAAATGCAGGCTAAGAACGTTGCTCTACAAGGCTTTTAAGATTTTTAAGACTGATTTCAAAATTTTGCCCTGCTATGTTATTTGCAAACATAGCGATATATGAGCTAAACAGGCCTGCATTTAACTCACCATTTACCGTCCATGTAACAAGTATACCGCTATCCGTTTTCGATATTTGGATAGCATTACTTACAACCGACGCTTCTTTACGAGGAATAACGTCAAACTGGATGCCAGAATTAGAAACTGAAACCATTGTGAGTTGTCCCGCCCTGTCTTCAGCATCATATGAAATATCTAGTACCTGATTGGGTGAAAGCTCACCTCCAGACAAGGGCATATCACCCTTAGGGGCAATCCGGCCATTTTTCACATACATCCAATCACGAATTGATTCTACCGATTTCAGCGCAGCCATGACATCGCTGCGAGACGCGTCAATCACAATAGAACGATTAATCGTATAGGTTGCAGGCAAAAACAAACCAATTAAGAATGCAACTAAAATGGCTATGGCTAAATAGCGCATAACCATTCTCAGTTGGTAATAAAAGCTACCCGGTCGCACTTCAAGCATCAATAATCAATCCTTGATACGATATTCTGCGGATACAGCATGTGCTTCCAAAGATTCCCCTCTAGCCAAGGGTGAGGCAATTTTAGCAAGCTCACTTGCCCCTTCAGGAGAGCAATTAATCAAAGAACTGCGTTTTTGAAAGTCATATACACCCAAAGGAGATGAAAAGCGAGCCGTACCAGATGTCGGCAAAACATGGTTAGGACCAGCACAATAATCACCCAAAGCTTCCGGTGTATGACGCCCCATAAATATCGCACCTGCATGCCTAATTTTTGGTAGCCAGTCTTCTGGAGACTCTATTGATAATTCCAAATGCTCCGCTGCAACGATATTAGCTATTTCAACGGCTTCTTCCATATCAGAGACATGGATGAAAGCTCCTCTCCCCTCTAATGACGCTTTAATGATATCTTTGCGACTCATATCTTCAATTAGCGTTTCCATCGCGGATTTCACTTTTTCAATAAAGCCCGCATCAGGAGAAATCAAGATGGATTGTGCATCTTCGTCATGCTCTGCTTGAGAAAACAAATCCATTGCAATCCAGTTTGGATCCGTTTTTCCATCGCAAACGACCAAAATTTCAGATGGACCCGCTATCATATCTATACCAACAGCACCAAAAACCATCCGCTTTGCAGTCGCTACGTATATATTTCCAGGACCAACAATTTTGTCAACTTTAGGAATAGTTTCCGTTCCATAAGCCAAAGCTGCTACAGCTTGAGCACCACCGACAGTGAACACGCGCGTCACACCAGCCACAAAGGCAGCCGCCATGACGATATCATTCACATCGCCATCTGGTGTCGGAACCACCATGATAATTTCCGATACTCCTGAAACATGAGCAGGAATAACATTCATAAGTACAGAGGAAGGGTATGCCGCTTTACCGCCAGGCACATACACACCAACGCGATCCAAAGGAACCACTTGCTGGCCTAGAACCGTTCCATCGCTTTCAGTGTAGCTCCATGAACGCTGACCATCCATTTGCCTTTCATGATACAATCGAACTCGCTCAGCCGCTTTTTGAATTGCTTCCAAAACACTAGGATCAATTCTCTTAGCAGCGGCCTCTAAATCCGCTCGACTTAACTCAAGCTCTGAAGAATGCTGAACAGTGCGTCGATCAAACTGATTTGTGAATTCAATGAGTGCTTTATCACCATTAGCCCGTACAGTAGAGACTATATTTTCAACGCTTTTTTGCACACCAGCATCGGACACAGAATCCCAAGCCAGCAATGCATCTAATTCCGCTCTAAATCCACTTTGAGCCGCAGAAAATGATCTAATATTCAACTTCATTCCCTACTCCCCCTCTACCTGAACCGCTGTTCGTAACATTTCAATAATGGGTTGAATTTGCTCGTACTTTGTTTTGTAAGCGGCTTTATTAACCACCAAACGGGTACTTATATTTGCAATCAAATCACGCGCTTCCAAACCATTGGCTTTTAGTGTATTTCCTGTATCGACAATATCAACAATTAGATCTGCCAATCCCATAATAGGAGCTAACTCCATCGCACCGTAAAGCTTGATAACGTCTGCCTGAATACCTTGTTCAGCAAAATAAGATTTTGCTGTTTTAGAAAACTTTGACGCAACTTTTAGTCGGCGATTTGGGAGTTCTTCACCTACGACACCTGCTGTCATCAGACGACACTTAGAAATATTCAGATCCAAAAGCTCATAAAGATTCTTAGCGCCCGCCTCCATCAATACGTCCTTTCCGGTAACACCGAAATCAGCAACACCGTGCTCGACATAGGTTGGAACATCGGTTGCGCGCAAAAGAACTAATTTGATACGAGGATGGTTTGTGTCAAAAATTAGCTTTCGACTTTTTTTCATATCCTCTAAAGGAAGAATATTCGCCTTCTCAAAGAAAGGAAGCGTTTCATCTAATATCCGCCCTTTTGAAAGAGCGATCGTCAAAGTTTCTTTCATAATTAGTTCACAACCCTTGAAATGCGTGCACCCAGCGCCCCGAGTTTCTCTTCAATACACTCATACCCACGATCAATATGATAAATACGATCGATTTTAGTGTCTCCCTCAGCGACAAGTGCAGACAAAACAAGACTCGCAGATGCTCTCAAGTCAGTCGCCATAACAGGCGCCCCTTTTAAACCTTCTGTACCTTTGACGATCGCCGTATTACCATTAACTTCAATATCCGCTCCCATACGCACCATTTCATTAACGTGCATAAAGCGGTTTTCAAATATATTTTCGATTACACGACCAACACCCGTTGCTACAGCATTAAGTGCAACAAATTGCGCTTGCATATCGGTGGGAAATGCTGGGTACGGTGCCGTGCTAATATTGACTGCTTGAGGACGCTTGCCTTGCATATCTAACTCAATCCAATCATCCCCTGTCTCGATGCTTGCACCCGCCTCTTCCAGCTTGGCAATTACCGCTTCAAGCGATTTAACGTCGGTTTCAGTGACTTTGACTTTACCTGCTGTAATTGCACCAGCAACTAAGAAAGTACCGGTTTCAATCCGGTCAGGCATTACTGAATAATTAGTGCCATGAAGTCTCTCAACACCATCGATCACGATAGTATCTGTACCGTGCCCCGTGATTTTCGCCCCCATTTTGATTAAGCATTCCGCCAAATCAACCACTTCAGGCTCTTTTGCTGAGTTTTCAAGTACAGTTTGGCCATCTGCCAACGCTGCGGCCATCAACAAATTCTCTGTTCCAGTTACTGTCACTTTATCAAAGAAAATTCGAGCGCCTTTCAATCTGTCTTCGACAGTCGCCACGATATTACCGTTCTTAACAACAATTGTTGCACCCATCGCTTCAAGGCCACGCAAATGCAAATCAACAGGTCGACTGCCGATAGCACAACCACCAGGAAGAGACACGATTGCCTTACCGAAATGACTTAATAATGGCCCTAGCACCAAAATAGACGCTCTCATCGTTTTGACAAGCTCGTAAGGCGCTTCGCAATTATTAAGAGTGGATACATCTAACTGAACATTCATGCGCTCATCAACAACGACACCACACCCCATTGAACCCAACAATTCGAGCATGGTTGTAATATCATGGAGATGAGGCAGATTTCGGATCGTTATTTCATCTTTGGTCAGCAATGTTGCCGCCAGAATAGGAAGTGCCGCATTCTTAGCACCAGAAGCGCGCACCGTACCGCGCAGCACTTTGCCGCCGGTTATTTGTAATTTATCCATTGAACTTCTCGTGAAAAAGGTTATAGCTGACTATGCTGAGCCAATGTATATGTTTTCATGGTAACAGCATGAATTGCGCCTGAGGAAATGGCATCTTGCAGATGAGAATATACGAGTTGTTGACGCTTAACAGTATTCAACCCCTCAAAATGATCGCTAACGACGACCAATTGAAAATTACAACCTTCACCATCAGCATATACCTGACAGCCTTCAATTTTGCTTTCTAGCAACGCTTTCACTTCGCCTGCGTTCACTTTCACTCCAAAATAGTATTTTTGATTTTTGTTGATTCTACACGATAAACAATCGTTGATTAACCAACTTTTTGTAGATGGGACACAGAAATACCTATTCTAGGCCTCAAATGTAAGAACTTGATCCACGCCATACAGTTTTGCCATATCAATCAGCTCTACACTAGCACCTACAACAGAAAGCACTCGACTCTTTTTTACCACCTGCAAAAACAAGGCAAACAAAGGCGCTCCAGCACCTATAAGCGCCGATACATCAATGGTGCTTGGCGCGTGATTTCCACTATTAATCTGTTCTGAGTATTCTTTTATCGACTCAAGTGAATAAACACCTGAGAAGACAATTTTGTCCGATTCAACAGTCATTTTCATACTAATAACCCTGTTACTTAGACGCTAAAGAATCTTCCCAAGCAGAAATTGCTGCATCCAAATTGTTTTTATTCTTTTGCATCATGACGCCAAACTGCTTTCTAAAAGTCAGACCAAAGTTTATACCATTAATAATGACATTGCTTAGCTGCCAATTCCCAACTTTGTTTTTCGCCATGTAAAATGCAATATCTATTGCCGTGCCGTCGTCGGTTTTAAAACTCACATCTACCTTTGTTTCTTTGCCGCGCTGATTCGCTGAAAGCGGTTTAACATTAATTGCACTTGGGTCAAAATCAAGTAAAGTAGAACCGTACGTATTAATCAAAGTATCTTTAGTGACACTAGAAAATCGTACTCTCTGCTCTTTAGATGTGCGTCTGTAGTATTTGCCCATTACCTTTTTAGCGAAATCATTGAAATCTATAACGGGCTCCAACACATTAGAAACGGTAGAATAAAGAGCTCCCGGGTCATTCGCCAAAACCTCTTTCTTATCTACAATTTCCACTTTAAACTGATCAACAACCGCTAACACAGCCTCCCTAGCCCCTTCGTGAGCGGCAGCGCTCACTCCTTGAACAGATAGCGCACATAAAAGCGCAACGAGCCTAACTACATAGTTCATTATTCTTCCTCATCAGATTTAAACAAGAACTGACCAATTAGATTCTCAAGAACAAGTGCTGATTGGGTGTCAAAAATTTCATCCCCATTTTTAAGCACATCGTCTTCAGCGCCTATGGTAATACCCAAATATTTTTCACCCAGCAAACCACTGGTTAAAATCGCAATAGAGCTGTCTGTCGAGATATTGTCAATATCACTGTGAATGGACATACTGACGAGCCCCATAAAGTACTCTTTGTCAAAAGTAATGCTTTCGACCTCTCCTACCGTCACCCCAGCAATAGTCACTTTAGCGCGCTCAGTAAGTCCGCCGATATCATCAAAGCGGGCAACAACAGTATAAGTATCTTTTTTATCGGAAAAGGCGAGGCCACTCACCTGAATGGCTAAATAGCCAAACGCTGCGATACCCAATACTATAAAAATACCAACCAATAATTCCGTATGTTTATTTCGCATGTCTAAAAGTCCCCAAACATTGCCGCTGTTAGAATAAAATCAAGAAATAGGACAGCTAAAGATCCTAACACTACTGTACGCGTTGTCGCCTTACCAATACCCTCAGAAGTGGGTTCACACTCAAAGCCCTGATATACAGCAACCCAAGTAATTGCCCATGCAAAGAATATCGATTTAATAATCCCATTGAAGACATCGACATCAAAATAGACCGATTGCTGCATCAAAGACCAAAATGAGCCGTCATAGACACCTAGCCAATGTACAGATACAAGCATTCCTCCCAGAATACCTGTCGCGGAAAAAATCAAACAAAGCAATGGCATACAAATCATGCCAGCAAGGAACCTCGGAGCAATCACACGACGAAGCGGATCAACCCCCATCATTTCGTAACTTGATAATTGCTCTGTTGCTTTCATCAAGCCTATTTCAGCCGTTAATGCTGAACCTGCTCGCCCTGCGAACAACAAAGCCGTAACAACGGGTCCTAACTCTCTCAGCAGGCTAAGCGCCAATAACTGCCCAACCGCCTGCTCTGATCCAAATTTCGCCAATATCGTATAACCTTGAAGCGATAGAACCATCCCTATAAAGCAACCAGAAACAACGATAATTACCAAAGACAATACGCCAACCGAGTAGACCTGGTTAACAAGAAGTCGGCAACCTTCATCCCATCTAACAGGCTTTCTAACAAGCGTCTGAAATAGAAATATCCCGGCTCGACCTATCGATTCCAATTGATCAAACAAAGTTTGTCCAATGTTGCGAACTTTTCTCAATTTGAATCCCCCATCAAGTCGCTTTGAAAACTGCCAGAAGGAAAATGAAAAGGAACAGGTCCATCGGCTTGACCATTTAAAAATTGAACAACTCGCTCATCGTTAGAGGCCTTAATTTCCTCAGGAGAGCCCTGAGCGACAACACTTCCCCCAGACAAAATACACACATGATCAGAGATTGAAAGAGACTCTTCAACATCATGAGACACAAGAACAGATGTAATACCTACGGCTTTATTGAGCTTTTGAATTAGCTCTACAAGCACACCTTTCGATATCGGATCCTGCCCAGCAAACGGTTCGTCGTATAATACAAGCTCTGGATCAAGCGCAATAGCACGGGCCAGAGCAACACGACGCGCCATCCCGCCAGAAAGTTCAGACGGCATCAACCCAATCGCCCCTCTAAGGCCGACACTTTGCAATTTCATTAAAACAATGTCTTTAATGATATCTTCAGATAAATCGGTATGTTCCTCCAGCGGAAAAGCAACATTTTCATATACGGACATATCACTGAACAATGCGCCACTTTGAAAAAGCATGCCAATTTTCTTACGCGTCTCGTACAGCGCAGACCGATTTGCTTTATGTATGTCCACACCATCGACTAACACCGACCCCTTATCAGGATGGAGTTGAGCGGCTATCAGACGTAAAAGCGTGGTCTTCCCTGTACCACTTGGCCCCATAACGGCCGTAATTTTTCCTCTCGGAATTTTGAGAGACACATTTTCATAGATGGCCCTCTCTTTCCGAGCGAAAGACAGATTATTTATTTCAACGTAGGCGTTTTTCACTATTTTAGCACTTCCATTTAAACCTATTACTTAAATAGTAGCATCCTGACTTCTCAAATTAAAAGCACATAACACTTATGTTGCTTGTTTTATAAAGGATAGCGCACGTCAAGTCTTGAATTTCTATGACAAACCACATTAAATGGAGCAACTTTGTTTCCCACGGATTAAAAGATATATGTTTTTGTTTGCTGTTGCGCTTTTGGCAGGGTTAATTTTGCTGGTTTTAAGCTCTGATAAATTTATTGAACACGCTGCGCTCGTGGCCGAAAAACTAAATGTGAGCCCAATAATAATAGGAGTAACACTTGTTGCTCTTGGAACTTCAGCCCCAGAAATGGTCGTTTCTGCTATTGCTTCTTTGGACAATGCTCCAGAAATTGCCATAGGAAATGTTTTGGGGTCAAATATTGCCAATATTGCTTTAGTCTTTGGAGCCACTCTTCTATTTTCCTCTATCCCAATTTCGGGCACATTAATAAAAAAAGAAATCCCTCTTGTTGTTGGCATCACGCTACTTACTGGCGCATTATTTCTTGACGGACACCTTTCCAGCTTCGACGGCATCATTCTGATTATTTCATTCATCATTGCCCTTGTACTTCTACTCAAAGGTGGCAAAGAAAGTAAAGAGGAGCTCTTAGATGACCTACCAGAAGATGATGGAAAAAGCGTATTCTATTCACTGACCATCGCGATTTTAGGACTAATTGTTCTCGTTCTATCTTCAAAAGTGCTTGTTTGGGGTGCAGTTGGAATTGCTACAAGTTTAGGAATTAGTGAGCTTGTCATCGGCCTGACTATCGTTGCGATAGGCACAAGCCTACCAGAACTTGCAGCCTCGATAACCAGCGTAAAAAAAGGTCATCATGACATCGCAATAGGCAATGTACTCGGCTCAAACCTATTTAACCTAGCAACGGTATTACCTATGCCTGCCATATTAGCGCCGGGCGTACTCAATATAGAAGTACTAAATCGCGACTATTGGTGGGTTTTAGCACTCACTCTTACACTTACACTTCTGATCCTTGTATACTCACGCAACAGAATCAAAGAAGTTCCACGTTGGATTGGCTTCCCATTATTGGGCAGCTATGCAATTTACCTATACACACTAATAGCCGTTAGTTAAAAAACTGTGAAAATACTGATACCGAAAGAATGGCTTCAAAAAACAGGCATCGTTTTTACGATCGCCGCATGCGTTATTGCATTTTTTTGGTACGGAGCCTCGCCAACGACCACACTTGTTTCAAAAGATGAACTATCAAACACTCCCGATTATTTTTTGGAGAATGTGACATCTAAAGAATTTACGGCCGATGGCCAACTAGAGCAAATCATCAGAACCTCTAAACTCAGCCATTACAATATCAATAAACAAACAACTGCTGTTGCTCCAAAAATAGAAACAACAACCGACGGAATTGTTTGGCATGCGGAAGCAGATTTTGGACAGCTCAATGACACCAATAAAGACGTATTGCTAACATCTAACGCCTCAGTCGTTAGAAAAGACAACAACATTAACTCAAACAAACTAAACGCAGATGTTATTCATTACAATGGTATAGACAAATCGCTTATTAGTGAGGGGAATGCGAAACTAACCACTCCACAAGGCATTACACTAGCCGATACCATTCGCTCATACATCAACCTTGAAACAGCTCAACTTAAAGGAAACGTATCTGGACATTATGAACAAGCTACCCAAAATAAATAAAGCAGCCCTCATACTAACCGCAAGCGCTTGTTTGGGAATCCCCTCAAGCTATGCCCTTGAAAGCGATACGAGCCAACCTCTCGAAATACAGGCGGATGAAGCTTTTTTCGACCAAAAAGCTGGTAAGGCAACGTATCAAGGCGACGTTTTAATAAAGCAAGGCACGATTGAAATCAAAGCGGACTACTTACAAGTTTTCACCGACCCAGCAACTAACACATTCAGTTCGTTAAAAGCGACAGGGACACCTGCTAAGTTTTCACAACAGCTCGACGAGCAAGGCAACATGGTGACAAGTCGTGGAGACCAGATCGACTACGTCACAGAAGGCCGCCTGGAAATTAATGGAAAAGGCTATTTAAAACGCGAGCAGGATGAGATAGATGCCGACTTCATCCTTTACATGATGAAAGACGAAACATTCTCAGCAGAAAATCGCGGCAACGGTCGCGTTAAAATGACACTACAACCCTCTCAAGAGCCGAGTGAACAGTAATGGCAATATTGGAAGCCAAGCACCTTGCAAAAGCCTATAAAAAGCGAAAAGTCGTCATTGATGTATCTTTATCAGTAGAGTCGGGGCAAGCAGTAGGTCTTTTAGGGCCTAATGGCGCGGGCAAAACAACCTGCTTCTATATGATCGTTGGTATGGTGGCAAATGATGCTGGCGGCATATTTATAGATGGAAATGATGTAACAAAAGATGCGATGCATGCTCGCGCCCAAAAAGGCATAGGCTACCTTCCTCAAGAAGCATCCATTTTTAGAAAAATGTCTGTAGAAGACAATATTGCAGCCATAATAGAAACTAGAAAAGAACTAAAGAAACAAGAAAGGTCAGAACTGCTAGAAAAGTTACTCGAAGAGTTCCATGTAACCCACATACGCAAAAACCTAGGGATGGCGCTATCTGGTGGAGAACGTCGAAGAGTTGAAATTGCTCGCGCACTGGCCATGAACCCTAAATTTATATTACTTGATGAACCATTTGCAGGCGTCGATCCCATTTCAGTTGGAGACATCAAACAGATAATAAAACACTTAACTGACAGTGGTATTGGGGTGTTAATCACTGACCACAACGTTAGAGAAACATTAGACATATGTGACAAGGCTTATATTGTAGGCAATGGCCACATAATTGCGTCAGGCAATGCGGACGATGTTATTAACAACGAACAAGTGAAAAAAGTCTATCTCGGCGATAACTTCAAACTTTAAGCTCTTATTTTTCAAATAAAAAGAGAGTACTATGCACAATGCGTTCCACAAAAAAAGAGTTGTTTCATGAAGCAGTCATTACAGCTTAAAATAGGTCAGCAGTTAACCATGACCCCTCAGTTGCAGCAAGCAATACGTTTGCTACAACTTTCTACTATTGACCTGCAACAGGAAATACACGATTTTCTGGAATCGAATCCGCTTCTAGAGTTAGACGAAGATGAAAATACACCTTCCACACCTTCTGAATCCAATAATGAATCAGAAAAAAAAGCCGAAAGTGACACTGGCTCGGAAGAAGCTCGTTTAGAGTCTGAATGGACTGAAAGCATCCCTGAGGAGCTATCAATTGACAGCAGCTGGGATGACACTTATCAAAACACCGCTGCAGCATCCGATGCGCCTGTCTTTGACGGTGAGTTTGACCTCGATAGCCGAAACTCAGAATCAGAAAGCATCCAAGATCACTTAATTTGGCAACTCAACCTTACTCATATTTCAGACCGCGATATTGAAATAGCGTATGCCCTCATTGAATGCGTTCGGCCAGATGGATACCTTTCAATAAGCATTGAAGAAGCATTTGAATCACTTCAATCTGAACTTGAAGACTTAGAGCTCGATGAAGTCATCGCGGTACAACATAGAGTACAGAGATTTGATCCTATCGGCGTTGCATCACAAGACCTTAGAGAATGCCTACTCGTTCAACTAGAAGCCTATAGACAGCATGAACTTTACAAACCGGCTTTAAATGTAATTGACAATTACCTCCCTCTTCTTGGAAACCGAGATTTTGCCCAACTCTGCAGAAAGACGCGTCTAAAAGAAGAAGCACTAAAAGGTGTAATTACGTTAATACAACAATTAAACCCAAAACCAGGCGCAACGATCGATACATCCGATACCGATTACGTCGTGCCTGATGTATCAGTCAAAAAGAAAAATGGCGTTTGGCAAGTCGAACTTAATAACGACGCCCTACCGCCTGTTAAAATAAATGAAACCTATTCAGCAATGGCGAACAAATCCGCGTCCTCTGAAGACGTAAACTATATAAAAAGCTCATTACAAGAAGCTAAATGGTTTATTAAAAGCCTTCAAAGTAGAAATGAAACTTTGCTAAAAGTAGCAAGCTGCATCGTCAATCGCCAAATCGACTTTTTCGAATATGGCGAAGAAGCCATGAAACCCATGGTACTCCATAATGTTGCTGAAGAAGTGGGCATGCACGAGTCAACGATATCTCGTGTTACTACACAAAAGTACATGCACACCCCAAAAGGTATTTTCGAACTCAAATACTTTTTCTCAAGTCATGTTAATACGAGCTCCGGTGGAGAGTGCTCATCAACAGCAATTCGAGCTATGATCAAGAAGCTGGTTTCCGAAGAGCCAGCCAAAAAACCACTCAGTGATAACAAGTTAGCGACTATACTTGCAGAACAAGGAATTCAAGTCGCCAGAAGAACGGTTGCAAAATATCGCGAGGCGATGAATATCCCTCCTTCTAATGAACGAAAACGCCTTATTTGAAACAGGTAGTAACAACGATGCCCTTAGATAATTTAGTCAATAACGAGCTGGTTTTTGCAAACCAGCCAATTGCTAGCAAAAAAAGAGTACTTGAGTTTTTAGCTGAAGCAATCGGAGCAAGACTTCACTGTGAATCAGAAGCCGTTTACGATGCCCTATTAGCCAGAGAAAAACTTGGAAGCACAGGTATTGGTTCAGGTATCGCCATTCCACATTGCCGATTTGATCAAGCAAATCATGCTGCAATCGTATTGATGTCTCTCGAACAACCGATCGATTACGACTCAATTGACAGAAAACCGGTTGACTTAATATTTGCCCTGATCGCACCACCAAACGAGTGCGAAGGCCACTTAAAGACACTGTCTCAAATTGCAGAAATGGCTCAGTCTCCTGAGAAACTCGACGCATTACGTAACGCAACAACGAACGAACAACTCATAACAACGTTTTTACAACAAGTATAAGGACGACTGCAATGCTGGAACAGACCGTCACTATTGTAAATAAACTAGGCCTGCATGCTCGCGCAGCAAGTAAGCTAGTTGAAACAACCACTCGTTTTTCTTGCGACATTACAATCGAAAAAGACGGGCGAAATGTGGATGGCAAAAGCATCATGGCCATGATGATGCTTGCAGCCAGTAAAGGCACTTCACTCAAGATAAAATCCAACGGCGAAGATGAAGCAGAAGCAATGACTGCCATTGTAGACGTCATTAGCGATCGATTTGGCGAAGCAGAATAAGAGCTGCAATATGACTGAGCAAACAACTCAAGAGCACCTTCAGACGGTCAATGAATCACTTGAGTCTGGTACAACGATGCAAATTCGCTATTTGCTCAATGGTGCACTTCCTGCTCAGGATGTAGCAAGGCTTCTTGAATCCTCTCCCCCTAAAGAACGTAAGTTACTTTGGGATCTAATTGATGATAAGAACGAAGGTGACGTTCTACAGTATCTAAGTGAAGACATCAGTGCCGAGTTCATGAAAAGCATGGACACCGAGCGACTGGTTGCGGTTTCAGAACAGTTTGAACACGATGATTTAACCAACATCCTTCAACATTTACCTGAAACGCTTGCCAAAGAAGTTCTTGCTTCTATGACCGCTCAGAATCGGGCTCGCGTCGAAACTCTGCTGAGCTATTCTGAAGACTCTGCTGGCGGCCTAATGAACACGGACACCATTACCATTCGGCCCAACATCACCGTAGACATTGTTTTCCGGTTCTTACGACGTCACCAAGAACTACCAGATATGACTGACAGCCTACTCATCGTCAGTCGATCAGACAAATTTCTAGGCACCTTACCACTGACAAAATTGCTCGTTGCAGATACCTCCTCGACCGTTCGCGAGATAATGGAAACCGACACAACGACCATCACGGCAGATACTTCTGCAAGCGAAGTTGCACAAACGTTCGAGAAGCTAGACTTGGTTTCAGCCCCTGTTATTGACCCTGAGACAAAAAAGCTACTAGGACGAATCACAATCGATGACGTAGTTGACGTGATTCGAGATGAAGCCGAGCACTCTATGCTCTCGATGGCCGGATTGGATGACGACGAAGACACATTCGCCCCCATTTTAAAAACAACCCGTCGCAGGGCAGTTTGGTTAGGCATCAATTTAATCACGGCCTTTATAGCGTCCTATGTCATTGGTCTATTTCAAGCAACGCTTGATCAAATTGTTGCACTCGCTATTTTGATGCCAATCGTCGCCAGCATGGGTGGCATCGCTGGCTCTCAGGTGTTAACGTTGGTGATACGAGGCATCGCCCTAAACCAGATTGGATCAACAAATACAGGTTGGCTACTCAATCGAGAAATTGTGGTGGGCGCCCTAAATGGCGTGTTATGGGCGACAGTTATTGCTGCAATGACAGCGCTTTGGTTTGACAATATTAAGATTGCCTATATCATTGCCGCAGCGATTATTATCAACCTTCTTTTTGCAGCCATTACAGGGACAATGCTCCCCGTTATTCTAAAGAAACTCGGTGTTGACCCAGCTCTTGCTGGTAGCGTGATTCTTACAACGGTCACGGACGTCGTTGGTTTCTTATCATTTTTGGGCCTAGCAACTTTATTTTTAGTGTAAATACAATGACAGAATTTGAACAGTACGACGAGTTTGACGACGAAAACTACAAAAGCAAAACACAAGTAAAACGCGAAATGGAAGCTCTACAAGAGCTTGGCAAAAAACTTGTGGCGCTTAGCAAATCTCAGCGAATCAAAGTCCCTATGACAGAGACTCTTCGAGACGCGCTAGATGAAGCAGATAGAATAAAACAACGCGAAGCGCAACGCAGACACCTTCAGTACATTGGTAAAGTGATGCGCAGCGAAGACCACGAAGAAATTCAACACCGTGTTGACCTTTTCGACACGACATCTGCTCTGCACAATAAACTATTTCAACAATTAGAGATCACTCGTGACCATCTAATAAACCCAACTACGAGTCAAGAAGCATTTAAAAAGTATCTAGAAGATTACCCTGAAGTTGATATTCAAACACTTCGACAACTAATTCGTCAGTCTCAAAAAGAAGCTGAACAAGGTAATAAAACCACAAGCAAAAAGAAGCTTTTTAAGTTACTAAGAGAACAACAAGAAGCCAAACTAAAGTTATAATTCTCTGTTTTTCACACAATAAAAAAGGCGCTAATAGCGCCTTTTTTATTGTGTGAAAAACAGCTTAGTCAAACCGCCGATGAGACAGACATGGCATTTTTTCTCTTACCGTCCGCAACACGCTCAAGTCCAACGCTTCTACAATTTCTCCCGGCGACTCGCCAAGCTCCGCCAACACCTCTCCCCACGGGTCAATCAATTGAGTATGACCATAAGTTTGTCTTGAATCGGTGTGCCAGCCACACTGATTAACACCTAATACATAACACTGATTTTCAATAGCTCTTGCTCGCAACAAAGCATGCCAATGCGCCTTACCCGTTTGATAAGTAAACGCCGCAGGCACAATAATAATGTCCGCTCCTTTTGAGCTTAATTGTCGAAACAGTTCCGGAAAACGAATATCATAACAAATAGACAATCCAACTTTTACATCCTTCACATCAATTACTGTTGTGCGCAAATCTCCAGGCTCAATGTAATCAGATTCTTTGTATTCACCAGCCTTATCCGATACTGCAGCGTCAAATAAATGAATTTTGTCGTATCTTGCAACCTCACTTCCATCGGCACTGAATAACAGACTAGATTGTCGAACCCTATTATTGGAAACCAAAGTTTTATCATATCGATAAGACTTTGGATGCGAACCAACAAGAATCGGTAACTCATATTGTTGCGCCAACTCTGAAATGCGATCAAGCAACGCTAGCTTGTTTTCATCATCAGCAACTGCTTTAAGCTGCCGACCTGAAAATAACAATACGTTTTCAGGCAAAACAACCAAGTCCGCTCCTTGTAAAGCAACCCTTTGAACTGCATTTTCCACATAGTTCAAGTTCGACATCATATCCGGCGTGCTGGTCATTTGGACCCCTGCAATACGCATCACTAAACTCCAATTAATTTGGTTTAAACTTAACAGGTTCGACGTTTGGGTCTGAAAACGGCCCTACAATACTGTATTGAACACTTGTAACTTTGGATATCTGTTTTCCAATCAACTTATCAGTAATAAACAATAAGCCTGCAATTTGAGGGGTTGCTAACAAAAAACCCGCTATCGGCAATGTGCTCGATATAGGCACCGTTATTGTTAAGCGCTCATCTAACAACTCTTCTATTAAGTTAGCAGTACCTTTTAATTCTATTTCCGCAGTAGGCGCGCTTACGACAATTGGCTCAGTCGTCTCCAATTGACCGTTATTGATAGTCAAAAGCCCCTTGAAAGTATCGAATGGCAAACCCGGCGCATATAGGTCGGAAAAATCAAAAGTTAAACGCCTAGCCAGTGTGTCGATATTAAAAATACCCAATACTTTTAGAAACGGCGGCAGTTGATCCACTTGATTAAAGTTACCGTCTTCGATTTCAAATTTTATTCGGCCGGATAATGACTCCCTATCAAACTCAAATGGCGTTCCCTGCCAAGCAAGAACAACATCAAACTGATACTCATCAGACTTTATAAACGGCACATCCGAAAATTTTCGAGTAATTTCCTCAGCTTTCTTACCATCGAGTTTTAACGCAAGCTCGACACTACTGTCTTCTCCAATTTCCTGCCAATATAAACTCCCTTGGATATTCCCATGCTCTAGTTGAGTCAATATAGGGCTTATCTTAACCCTTCCCTTCCCCAATCTATTTATCTTTAAATTCCAGTCTCCTAGCGGCCGGTCATTTAGATAAAGTTCGTCAAGCATCAACGTCATATTGGGCACTTGATTGGCAGTAAGAAAAGAGCCTTTATGCTCTTCCGCTACTTCATCGGGAGAATCTTTCGAAGTATTCCAACTGAGAAAACCAAAATGCACAACAGGCCCATGCTCATTGGCAAATAACTTCAATTCAAGTTCATCCGAATTAACATACACCGCTCCATCGGAAGAAGAGACGCCATATTCTACTTTAACGTTATTTAGAGAATTGAGGTCATTTACAATTACCTCATCAACAACAACGTCCATACCTTTTAGCCATTTAGGCGGCATGAGGCGAATAGCAACTTCATTAGTCGAATCTGAACTAACATCAGCTTCAATATCAGAGATTAGCGCATTCCAATCCGGAATATTTATTTTTGAGAGGTTTCCGCGAACATAAACACCTTTCTTCAACTCGATCTGTTCAGATTGCCGCCCCACTTCCAGATAACCACCGACCAACTCATTTTCAGACAATGCAATCTTAGCCGCTAAAAAATCGTCGTAATTTACATCAATGACAACATCATCTCGATGAAACTTGAGCCCCACCCGCGCTTCTGAAGCATCACCTAAACGCTTAAACATTGGATACGGTAACGATAGACCAACATCGTCTATCGAAGAGCGGATATCCAGCTCAATTTGCTCTCGCTGGGTTTTATTGATGGTTAAAGAACCAAGATAGCGACCATCACCCTGAATTTTGCCAATCACACTTTCTGGCAACGCTCTCCATGTAGCGAGGTCCTTTGCATTGTAGTGACCCTCTAACTCACCGATAACCGCCAGCTCACCATTACGCACATATTCAGATTTAAGAGATACTTTACTTTCACCACCCAGCGCGCGCACTACAAAACGAGTATCGTGAAGACCCTCTTTTGTAGAAAATGAGAGTTGCCCGTCTACTATCTCCCCTTCTAAGTGTGCTTCACCCACATATATCGGGTTATCAGAGAACGAGAGATCCACATCAACAACGGGTTCAGAGCCCAAAGCTAATGGAACCGAGACAGAAAACTCTCCTTCTATCTGGCCACGCAACTTCCAGTCATTAAACGCTCTGAGTACGCTGTCATTTAAAGGGGTCACACGCAGTGAGGTAAGCACCTTATCTGCATCATCTTTGAGACTCCCTTCAACATTAATCCAGCGAGCCTTACCAGATGAAATTGGTACAGATACCGTTAAATTTGAGACATCCAAATCAGCAAATTTAGTTGATTCTACGCTTACATTAACCGCGTCATTTTGAACGACTAATGAAGCATTTGTGTTGTGGGCCACTGGCCACTCTTCAGAAAATTTTACGTCCACATCTTCAGTCTGAAGAGCTATTCGTATTTGTGGATCTGCATTTTGCAAGCTCGTTTGAACGATGACACCTAGATCGGCGATCTTTCCGTTACTCAACGCATTTTTTATCCAGCCTTTTAACTCGTTACTTAACACTCTCGGTGGAATATAATCAAGCCGATCCGCCGTCTCAATATCTTGGGCTGATATGTTTAATACCAACCAGTCCTCAGCATCCGGCCGCACCTCTAAACGAAACTCTCCGCCAATACGGGCACCATTTCTATTAACACTTAAATCCGTGCCAACCACGGTCGTTTGCTTACCATTAGTACGCCATTCAACAAGACCATCTAGCGACTCGGTCTTCCAGCTATTGTCATATACTTCATTAAACTGAAGGTCGGAATGCAACCCCTGATATTGAATATATCCTCCAGCCTCGCCGATACTAAAGATTGCATCCAATTTATCCACTTTCGGGATTCCCCGAAAACCTTCTACAGATATGTTTTCTAAATTACTTACATACTGAAAGTGTTGATGCCTATCACCCCACACCCTTAGTGACGCATTTTTTAGTTGCCCTTGACCACTCAACCCCTTTATTAGTTTTGATGCGACCCATTGTTCAGGAAGAAACTTTAATCCTATTTCACTTGCAAATTTAGCATCAATCTCATCAAACAATAGTAACGCTCGCTGAGCTTGTAAATCATAATCAAACGTTAGGTTTGTCGTGGGAAGCGAAGAAAAGCCAGAAAAGTGCGGCGTTAGTGTGGAAGCATTTAAATGAAAATTATCCGATGCATAACGATATTGACCGTAAATATCCCCCTGAAGCTCCAACTTCGCCCCTTCCGTTTCGGTAAGAACTAAGTTATTCGGCAATAATCTAAACGACCAAGATTCTTCGGGGATATAAGAGAGCCAAACTTCGCCCCCGACTTTTATTCCCTCAAGAAATGCCAACCTGGCACTCTGCAACCATTCTAAGGAGGCAACTTGATCAGGAACTTTCGCGTAAACATCAACGTGACCAGAACCAAACCCGGCATAGGTTTTTTTTATTCGCGCTTTTAGCTTTATGGGCGTTATTTGACCATTAACATAAACTTCTGCCTCACCCATCGTTTGATCAGAATAATCTCGAATGATTAGCGAAGGAATTTTTATCATTTGATCATCGAATCGAGCACCTTTAAGCGTAATTTTCGATTCAGATATTACCCACTGTTTTTGCGTAGAAAGATAGTCAATAACCCGCTCTGCGACCACGCTTGGATCCGCGCCCCCTTGGGAGTGCAGCCCTACCAACCCTATCCCATTTTTACTTTCTTCAAGAAAAACGGAAAGGCCATCAACGTGGACACTTCTAAACTGAGGAGAAAAAGTCAGGAGGGATTTAACAGTATCAAGGGAAACGGCAATATTACCGACAGAAATGACATCATCTCCATCATTAGAGGTAATGTTTAAGTGCGACACATTAATAGAAACATCAATGCCATTTAGGCCCCCTCCAAAAGATTCTATTTTGACTGGAAGCCCTATAATTTGACTGATATTACTTTCAATTTGAGGACGATAATGATCGGCTAGAGGCAAAAGCTGCTTCACACTTACAACGATAGCTGCAAGCACAACAACAAAGGTGACGGCAAACCACCATATCAGATTCACAATCCATCGAGAGATATTTTTCACCTATCTATCCCCTAAATCACCTCAACACGACATCGTATTGATCTTGCGTATATACAGGGTCTACTTGAAAACGAATCGTTTTCCCGATAAACGCCTCTAACTCCGCTACAGCCACACTCTCTTCATCCAAAAAGCGCTCAACGACAGAACTGGATGCCAATACAGTATAAGTTTGGGAATTATACGCCCTATCTGCACGTAATATTTCTCGAAACACTTCGTAACAGACTGTTTCAGGTGTTTTTACTAGACCACTTCCGCGGCAAGAACGGCAAGGTTCACATAATATCTGCCCCAAACTCTCGCGCGTTCGCTTGCGTGTCATTTCAACCAAACCAAGCTCTGATACACCTGTTATTTTTGTCTTTGCATGATCGATCTCAAGAACCTTTTCCAACATCCGAAGCACTTGACGCTTATGCTCTTCATCTTCCATGTCGATAAAATCGATGATGATTATGCCACCGAGATTTCTCAACCTAAGCTGTCGACCTATTGCGGTCGCAGCTTCTAAGTTTGTTTTATATATCGTTTCTTCTAAATTTCGTGTTCCGACATACGCACCCGTATTTACATCTATGGTGGTCATCGACTCCGTTTGCTCAACCAATAAGTAGCCGCCAGACTTTAATGCTACTTTTCTATCCAAAGCTCTTTGAATTTCGTCCTCAACACTGTAAAGATCAAATATTGGGCGTTCCCCAGGATAGTACTCTATGTGATTAGAAAGCTCAGGAATAAAGTCATCTGCGAACGAACGGAGTTTGGCAAAATTTTCTTTTGAATCAATCTTAATCTTTTCAGTTGTCAAACTGACGAGATCACGCATTGTTCTCAAATGAAGAGGCAAATCTTCATAAATTACTGAAGGTGCTTTTGCGCTTTTCATTCGCTTCTTGACGGATTGCCACAAACGAGTCAAAAATTTAATATCAGACAGAATCTCTTCTTCACCTGCTTTTTCGGCTGCCGTTCTAAGAATATATCCGCTGGTCTCATCTGCATCTGTCAGCGCCTGAGACACCAAAGACTTTAAGCGCTCCCTTTCATCTTCATCCTCAATACGTTGACTAACACCAACATGCGCCTGATCTGGCATGTAGACCAAGTACCTCGAAGGAATAGACAAATGAGTGGTCAGACGAGCGCCCTTGGTACTAATAGGGTCTTTCGTCACCTGCACAACGAGAGACTGCCCTTCCCGCAAATAATCGCCAATTTGGTCACTGGCATTTACCGCATCACGGTCTGCAACTTCAGAAACATGTATAAATGCAGCACGTTCTAAACCAATATCGACGAAAGCCGCTTGCATACCGGGCAACACCCTGACAACTTTTCCTTGATAAATATTGCCTACAATTCCTTTGCGACTCGAACGCTCGATATAAACTTCTTGTAGCACGCCATTTTCGACTAATGCTACCCGTATTTCCATTGGTGTCACATTAATGAGAACATCTTCACTCATCGCTAATCTCCTGAAAAATTTGAACACCAAACTCAGCCAATCGGTTCGCTGTTTCGAATAGAGGCAGCCCGACAACAGCCGAATAGGAGCCAGCCATTGACTTCACAAATGAAGCACCGATCCCCTGAATAGCGTAAGACCCTGCTTTATCCTTCGGCTCACCACTTTTCCAATACAAGGCAATTTCAACATCGGAAATAGATCGAAATTCCACTTGAGTAACCACTATGTCAGTAGTAACTCTTCTAAGTTGAGAATCACACACACACAATGATGTAATCACTTCGTGAGAACGATTCGATAGCAAGCGCAACATTCTTTTAGAATCGGCCTCGTCGACAGGCTTACCTAATATTTGACCATCAACTACAACGCTCGTATCTGAAGAAATGATCAAGTTTCCGGTCTGATTGTTTGTTATATTTGCAATAGAAAAGGCTTTATCCTTGGCGACCCTAACAACATATTCCTGAGGCGCCTCAAATTCGAATGGCGTTTCATCAATATCCGCAGGCATGATTTCGAATGAACTAATAAAGGTACCTAATAGCTCTTTTCGCCTAGGAGAAGCGGATGCAAGGATTATCATTATAATTCCTAACTAATAGAATAAAGACGACGAATACTTCTTAGTACAATGAAAGACCAAGGCCAAAGAAAGCCAGTAATAATTGCAGGCATAAATATCATTAAGGTTGGCTCTGCATTACCTACATAGTGGTCAAGCCAGAAGTTTACCAACTGATTAATACTCACCAGCAAAAAGATAAACACGCCTTGCTGCCACCTCATATACATACGAAGCCTTTGATAAAACAATGCACAAGCGTACGCAATGATGACGTAAGTTAACGAGTGCTGCCCTATGATCCCACCTTGCAACAAATCAACCATTACACCTAAGATCCAAGCGACACCTACCCCGACTTTGTAAGGCAGCGCTATTACCCAGTATAACACGACAAGAAGAGCCCATTCGGGACGAAACCATACAAGATCATCTGGAAAAGGAAGCGCCTCCAGCATCAAAGCAACAATGAAGGTCAAAAAGAATATAAAACTAGATTTCATTGTCGCTCCAATTCCGGGCGATCGATAAGCATAACATGACGACTGCGGCCTAACTGCGCCAATGGAACAACATCCACTTCTGAATACGAATTCCCTGCGACATGCTTAACAGAGCGAACCACACCGACCGGATAGCCTATTGGAAAGCGCTTATCCAGCCCAGAAGTTGTCAAGATGTCCCCTTTTTTAATATCTGCAGTGTGGGGCACACTCATCAACTCCATCTTTTTGAGATCTCCGGTCCCGCGCAGGACACTTCTAAACCCCGTCCTAGCAATTTCCACAGGTACAAAATGACTCGCATCAGCAATAAGTAAGACTCGACTGGTATAGGCAGCTGTTTCAACTACCTGACCTAAAACACCAGTTGCATCCAAAACGGGCTGCCCGACGTAGGCTCCAGAAGAAAAACCTTTGTCTATTAACACTTTATGACTGTAGGCATTTTGATCAAAACCAATCACCTCGGCCATGACCACTTTTTCATCAACTCGTTGCGACGCATCCAACAGTTCTCGTAAACGTACATTTTCGGCCCGAAGCGCATTAAGTTTTTGCAACTTACTGCGCAGTATCAATAGCTCTTCGTTTAAACCATGATTTTCCAGAACCAAATCTTCACGACTTTCAAGATGATCGCCAGCCCAACTAAGCATTTGCTTAGGTGCGTTAACCACCAATTGGATAGGTGTAACAAGCCATGTTAAATACGGTCGTACCGTCGCAAACCCGCGATAGTGCGCATCCGTAACTATCATGACAACAGATAAAGTTGCCAGCATAAAAAACCTTACGCCAGAAACCTTACCTGTAAAAAAAAATGAGTTATTAATAGCGGACCCCTAATCTACCGATTATTCATTGTCCGCTGTAAACAACTCTGATGCATGTTTATCCATCATTTCGATCGCTAAACCACCGCCTCTAGCAACACAGGTCAATGGGTCATCAGCAACGATCACAGGCAGGCCTGTTTCTTCGCTAATTAGACGATCAATCTCTCTCAGTAAAGCACCACCGCCAGTAAGCACCAAACCCGTTTCGCCGATATCGGCAGCCAATTCTGGCGGAGATTGCTCAAGCACACCTTTTACTGCTTGTACGATTTGCGCCAATGGTTCTTGAAGAGCATCCAATATTTCCGTACTTCTCAAAGTGAAAGAACGAGGAATACCTTCTGCCAAATTTCGGCCACGTACGTCAATTTGTAATTCTTCGCCGGTATGGTATGCCATACCTATCTCAGTTTTTATACGCTCGGCCGTAGCATCACCGATTAAGCTGCCATATTGACGACGCACATACGTTGTAATGGCTTCATCAAAGCGATCTCCGCCTACACGAATCGACTCACGAGTAACGATGCCGTTTAGAGATATGATGGCAATCTCGGTCGTACCACCACCAATGTCAATCACCATAGATCCAGACGCTTCTGCAACAGGCAAACCTGCTCCGATTGCTGCCGCCATAGGTTCTTCAATGATATACACTTCCCGAGCACCTGCACCCAAAGCCGATTCTTTAATGGCCCTGCGCTCAACTTGCGTCGATTTACAAGGTACACATACCAAAACTCGAGGACTTGGTTTCAACAAACTGTTTTCGTGAACTTTTGAAATAAAATACTGAAGCATTTTTTCGGTAACATGAAAATCAGCAATCACTCCATCCTTCATTGGACGAATAGCCGTTATGTTACCTGGTGTACGACCCAGCATCCGCTTTGCATCTACACCGACTGAGGCTACCGTTTTCTGATTGCCACTGTGACGAATCGCAACCACCGAGGGTTCGTCAAGCACAATACCGCGATCACGTACATAGATAAGGGTATTTGCCGTTCCGAGGTCAATCGATAAATCGCTTGAGAACATTCCCCTGATTTTTTTAAACATGAATTCCTACACCCTGAACAAAAAACGATATGAACAGCGACAAAATGTACCAATCACCAGTCATTTGAGCAAGTTGAATCCTCAATGAATCAGTAATAATTCTGTTCTATTTCTTTGTTTATTCGATTTTTTTTGATTCTTGCTGTTAATAACCAGTTTTTCATTCCTACACCTTTCTCGTATACGCAGATACAGATACAATAAAAGCATTTTCAAACGCAAAATAAATTAGGTGGATCATGTCCCTAGAAAAACAAGACGTGCAAAAAATTGCACATCTTGCTCGTTTATCCCTTAGCGACCAAGATGCAGAAGAGTACAAACACTCATTATCCAGTGTGCTTGATTTAGTAGAACAGATGCAGTCAGTTGATACAGAAGGTGTTGAACCCCTTTCAAATCCATTAGAAGCAACTCAAAGACTTCGCGAAGATGTCGTGACAGAACAAGACCGTCGAGAAGCTTTTCTATCCAACGCCCCATTAACCGAATCCGGCTTATTCTTAGTGCCGAAAGTTATAGATTAAAGAGTGCACATAATGTTTGATCAAAGCATCCGATCACTTGCGCAAAAACTGCGCCAGAAAGAATTTTCAAGCGTTGAATTAACGCAAGAATACTTAAATAGAATTAGCAGTATAGACCCAACACTAAACAGCTTTATCACGGTGACAGACGAACTGGCATTGAAGCAAGCGCACGCAGCCGATGAAGCCATTGCTGGCGGCAACACATCGCCTTTAACTGGTATCCCAGTCGCGCACAAAGATCTTTTCTGTACTGAAGGCGTTCTGACAACGTGTGCATCAAAAATGCTACATAACTTCATTCCTCCATATGAGTCGACCGTCACAGGCCGAGTTAAAATGGCAGGCGCTGTAACCCTTGGCAAAACTAATATGGATGAGTTTGCAATGGGTTCATCCAACGAAAACAGTCACTTCGGTGCCGTAAAAAACCCATGGAACCTAGACACTGTTCCAGGTGGGTCGTCAGGTGGTTCTGCCGCAGCCATTGCTGCCGGCCTTTGTGTTGCTGCGACAGGCACAGATACAGGCGGTTCAATTCGTCAGCCTGCATCATTTTGCGGTATCACAGGATTAAAACCTACGTACGGACGTGTTTCTCGTTTTGGCATGATTGCCTACGCGTCCAGCCTAGACCAAGCTGGACCAATGGCCCGAAGCGCAGAAGACTGTGCTTACCTACTTCAATCATTTGCAGGATTTGACAGTAGCGACTCCACCAGTGCCGAAACATCAACCCAAGACTATCTTGAAAGCATTGAAGCACCATTAACAGGTTTGCGCATCGGCTTACCCAAAGAATACTTTGGGGAAGGTCTGGATTCCAATGTTGCTCAGATCGTAATGAACGCAATAAAAGAATTCGAGAAGCTAGGCGCGACGGTTAAAGAAATTTCTTTACCAAACCTAAACCTTAGCATTCCATCTTATTATGTTATTGCACCGTCTGAAGCCTCTTCAAACCTATCCCGATTTGACGGCGTTCGATACGGGCATCGCTGTAGCGACCCGCAAGACCTTCTTGACATGTACATGAGAACCCGCGCGGAAGGCTTTGGCAAAGAAGTACAAAAACGAATCATGGTTGGAACGTACGCCCTATCTGAAGGCTACTATGATGCCTACTACGTTAAAGCCCAACGCATTCGCCGCCTAATCAAAGAAGATTTTGTTCGCGCATATCAAGACGTTGATGTCATTATGGGACCTGTTGCTCCGACTACAGCCTTTGGACTTGGTGAAAAAACTTCTGATCCAGTGGCCATGTACCTAGAAGACATCTACACATTATCAGTTAATCTTGCAGGCATTCCTGCCATGTCCGTACCCGCTGGTTTCAGCAATGGCATGCCGGTTGGCTTACAAATTATGGGCAACTATTTTGATGAAGCTAAGCTTCTCAACGTGGCACATAAATATCAGCAAGCAACAGATTGGCATACGCAAACCCCTAGCCTAGTAAAAGGAGCCTAATCATGAACTGGGAAGTCGTAATCGGCCTAGAGATTCATGCTCAATTGGCGACAAAGTCAAAACTCTTTTCGGGCGCAGCAACCAGCTTTGGTGCCGAGCCTAACACTAACACTACGCTAGTCGATTTGGGAATGCCAGGCGCCCTACCTGTATTCAATAAAGAAGCATTACGCATGGCAGTTATGTTTGGACATGCGGTAAACGCCGAAATCGGAATGACATCTGTTTTCGCACGTAAGAACTACTTCTACCCCGACTTACCAAAAGGGTATCAAACCAGCCAAATGGATCACCCCATTGTGGGCTCTGGACACCTAGATGTTGCACTAGAAGACGGCACAGTAACACGCGTTGGTATAACTCGCGCCCACCTTGAAGAAGATGCAGGCAAATCTTTGCATGAAGACTTCCAAGGCATGACTGGCATCGACTTAAACCGATCTAGCACCCCGTTACTGGAAATCGTTTCTGAGCCAGACATTCGATCGGCAAAAGAAGCGGTTGCATACGTAAAGATGATCCACTCTATCGTAACGTACCTTGGCATTTGTGATGGAAACATGGCTGAAGGATCAATGCGTTGCGATGTCAACCTATCCCTTCGCCCTAAAGGCCAACAAGAATACGGAACCCGCACAGAAATCAAAAACGTAAACTCGTTCCGATTTATTGAAAAAGCCATCTACAGCGAAATCGAACGCCAAATGGACATTCTTGAAGACGGCGGAAAAATCGTTCAAGAAACTCGCCTATATGATCCAGATAAAGACGAAACTCGCAGTATGCGAAGCAAGGAAGACGCAAACGACTACCGTTACTTCCCGTGCCCAGACCTTCTGCCGATTATACTGGAACAAAGCTACGTAGATGACATCAAAGCAAGCTTGCCAGAACTTCCCACGCAAAAAGCAAAACGCTTTGAAGAAGAATATTCGCTGAGCGAATACGACTCAGGCGTCCTTTCGTCTTCTCGAGCAATGGCTGACTATTTTGAAATCGCAGCGAAAGTCTCTAAAAATACAAAACTTGCAGCCAACTGGGTCATGGGCGAGGTAAGCAAATTCCTCAACCAAGAAAACATAGAAATCAACCAAAGCCCTGTATCAGCAGACGCACTTGGGTTATTGCTAAGCCGAATCGAAGACAACACAATTAATGGAAAAACCGCAAAAGATGTTTTCCAATGCATGTGGTTGGGCGAAGGCAGCGCCGATGAAATCATCGACAAAAAAGGCCTAAAACAGGTTACTGACACGGGTGCGATTGAAGCCATGATCCAAGGTGTTATTGACGCCAACCCCGCACAGGTTGAGCAATTCAGAGCATCAGAACCCGATAAACGGAAAAAAATGATTGGCTTCTTCATGGGACAAGTAATGAAAGCCTCACAAGGGAAAGCCAATCCTGGATTAGTTACACCTATTTTGAACAAGCTACTTAACGGCTAAGCGAACTTTTAATAGCTCACACTAAGACAAAAAAAGGGCAGCAATTTTTAATTGATGCCCTTTTTTATTTACCCTGCGTCACTCTGAAATACTCAGAACGTATCTCGACGGCTATACCCGCCCTTGATCACGCCCCAAAAACAATGGTATCTCTGCCCGCATTTTTTGCATCATAAAGATATTTATCAGCAAGATTCACAGCTTCACCTAACGTAGACTGCGATTCAGAACAAACTCCAACACTACAGGTCACAGGCACTTCCGCTTGGGTAAAAGAGCGAGAGCGAACATCGTCCATAAACTGATACAACTTCTCTTTGAGAGCGTCGCCAGATAACTCAGTAATGAGGCAAAATTCTTCTCCACCAAATCGGGCAATCAAACCTCCTTGAAATGACGCCTTCAATAGCTCTGAGAATTCCTTTAACAACTCATCCCCTACAAAGTGACCATATGTGTCATTCACTTTTTTAAAGAAATCCAGATCCAAAATCGCGGCAACGCCGCCTTTTTGATACAAAGCCTCACCCTCTTCAAAAAGATAGCGCCGATTATAAAGTTTAGTTAAGGGGTCAAGGTTCGCCAGATCACGAATGGTTGCTAACATTTCCTGAGATTCCAAGTTACTAATGACTCGACAATGGAATTCTTCGTGATAAAACGGTTTTTTCAGGAAGTCATTTGCACCAGATTTTATAAACTTAGCAGAGAGTGAGGTGTCACCTTCGGCAGAGAGACCAATAATAACCAGATCCTGAAATCTTACATTGCGACGAAGCATTCGAACCAAATCATACCCATTGACCAACGGCATATTGTGATCGGTAATCAGCATTTTTATTTCACTGTCAGCTTCAAGCTTCGCTAAGGCCTCTTGACCGTCACTAGCTTCAATAACATTAAAGCGATATTGCTCTAAGAGAATTTTAATAAAAAGGCGGCTTGTCGATGAGTCCTCTGCAACAAGAACCTTAATGTTTTGATTTTTTTTGAGGCGGTTAACCACTTTCATCACATGGTTAAACGAGTAGCGTGATTCTTTCGTTACGTAGTCCAGAACACCTTTATTCAAAAGGCTGATACGCAAATTATCATCAAAGTTACCAGTCAGAACGATACAGGGAATTTTTCGCCCCAATATCAAATCGACAACTTCCCCATTCTCAGCATCAGGAAGATTAAGGTCGACTATCGAGGCAAAAAAATCATCATCTTCTGCCAGCTTTTCTTCGGCTTCTTTATAGCAGGAGCATAAAACCGGTAAAAACTCCTGAGATTGGCCTACCAAATGTTTTAGCACTTTCAGTACTACAGGACTATCCTCAACAACAAGTATACGATATTGCATGTATAAATTAGCTCTCAAAATGGACTAGCATCAATTTGTCGAATGTCTGGAACGGCATTCAGTCCTTCGAATGAATAAAATGGTAGCACGTTATCATGAGGTAACATAACATATAGATCTATTTTAATTCGCCCCATTTATGGCATAAGTAAGAAATCAGATGAACTGCAGACCTTCCTGCGGAGCTTGCTGCACTGCTCCGTCTATTACGAGCCCTATTCCGGGCATGCCAAATGGCAAACCAGCGGGGGTTCCTTGTCTACATCTAATGGAAGATCGACGCTGTGCAATTTTCAACGAACCCACTCGGCCAAAAGTATGCAGCGACTTTGCAGCAACTCACGATTTTTGTGGTGAGTCTACAGAAGAAGCCATGAACATCTTGGCATTAATGGAAAGCGAAACCAACCCAAATAATCGAACTCAGTCTAGAATCAAATAACACGAACGATTCAAAGGAGCGAAAAATGTCACCCAGAGCACAGCAACTTGCAGTAATAGTACTCACCAGCGCCCTATTAAGTGCCTGCTCATCCTCGCCACAACAAAAAACTAAAGCCACCAGCAAAAACTTTATCGTCGTTCCCCCTACTGAAGAGCAGATAGAAGCAAGCGTAAAAGACCAGCTAGCAATAATGCTAGAAGCTTTTACCCCTATTGCAGGTCAAGCTCTTCCGAACAATACGGTATTTGAAGCCTACAAAGACAGAGAATTTAACCCCATTTGGATTGAGAACAGCCAACTAAATATGTCGATCTATAAGCTTATCGACATATTAGAAAAGGCAAATACACATGGTTTAAACCCAATTCATTACCACGCAGAAACACTTAAAGAATACTTAAACATCAGCAATCCTTCACAACAAGAACTCGCTGAAATCGACGTAATTGCCACGATTGCGCTATCGAGCTATGCGCACGACCTGTCGAACGGGCGTTACGAGCCACTGCTTATAGACCCAAACTGGCAGCTTGATGCACCCAATGAAGATTGGAAGGATTTACTTTGGCTAAACTCCGCATCGGATATGGTAAACTCACTGCCTCTCCTTGCTCCACGACACCCACATTACCAAATTTTGCAAAAATGGCTTGTTTACTATCAAGAGCTTTCAGACAAAGAACCCGATATACACGTTGACGTCGGCGTCCCGCTCACCTTAGGAGACGAAGGCCCCCGTATCGCTCAACTTAGAGCAAGGCTCATACAACTTGGCGATATAAGATTTTCTACACGCAAAGTAAACGAAGATCAATTTGACGAGCGCCTCAAAGAAGCCCTTATTAATTTCCAGCGTCGCCACAATTTAACCGCTGACGGCGCGGCAGGCTCAAAAACAATCCAAACACTCAACATCCCTCTCAAAGAGCGAGTAAAACAAATTAACTACAATTTGGAGCGATGGCGCTGGCTACCCAGCCGTTTAGAAGCAGACCGTATTTGGGTTGATCTAACAGACTATCAAGTACACACCCATCTTGCAGGAGAAACTAAATCGATGCGTGTTGTCATCGGTAAGCCTGCACGTAAAACACCTGTATTTTATGGCAAAATGACCTACATGGTCACAAATCCCACTTGGCGAGTCCCTCACAGAATTGCCAGAGAGAACTTACTCCCTAAAATAAAAGAAAACCCCGACTACCTAAAAACTCACGGCTATAAGGTTTTCGCTAACTGGAGCTCAAGCGCAAAAGAACTTGACCCAACGAGCATCAATTGGGCGTCGATCCATCAATCTAAACTTACGTATCGATTCGAACAAAATGCAGACGACGGTAATGCTCTGGGGTTATATAAATTTATGTTCCCCAATAAAAACGACATTTATTTACATGACACTCCCGCAAAACATCTTTTCAAAGAAGTTGACCGAGCATACAGCTCTGGCTGTGTAAGACTAGAACACCCAGATGAGTTTGCTCAGATGCTACTTGAAGGGTCTGAAAGCAGCGAAAAACTTAATGAAGCAATAACAAACGGAGAAACTAAAGTCATTACGCTACCAAAGTATTTACCCGTTTATCTGGTGTATTTTACCGTAGTGCCTAACGACAATGGTATGCCCGAGTTTCGGAGTGATATTTACAAGCGAGACAAGTTAATGGAAGAAGCAATGGGGTATGCTCCGTTCAGCCCATCAGAGTCTATTTGATCAAAGATCTATAGAGTAAAGTAGATTGACTTCAGCGATTAATGCAGCGCTTATTGATTAAATACAAAAGCGCTGCATTATTGATTGCTTCATTTGATGCTATTTTCGCACCATCACACAAACCGTTATCTCTTCACGGTCGTGATAAAGATGCTTTGCTTGCATCTCAAATTTCATACCAGCACTATCGAGCGTATTAGCGATTTCTTCGAGGCAAAGTGACACCTCTTGATGTCTCTTTTTCATTGGCAGCTTCAAATTGAAAATTGCACGTTTGGTCCATCCTTCAACCAACCACTTCGCCATGAGCTTCGCAACCATAATCGGCCTTTCAACCATGTCACACACCATCCAATCAACAGGATTGTCTGGCTGAAACTTAAAACCATCCACTTTTTGATGATCAACCAACCCCGTCGCCATCAATTCTTTTTGCATCGGCCCATTATCAACTGAGATGGTAAAAATTCCACGTTTAACAAACTGATAACTCCAACCACCAGGCGCAGCACCCAAATCGACAGCGACCATACCTTCATTTAAATCTCTATCTAGTGTTTTTTCAGGCACAAACTGAAGCATTGCCTCTTCAAGCTTCAGCGTCGAACGACTTGGCCCTGCTGATGGAAAACGAAGTCGGCGAATCCCCATAGGAAACTCAGAACGGCATTCTGAAAATGACACACCTAAATAGGCTTTATCACCCTCCATAAAGAAAGCATGATGCCTAATGCCAATAGCCTTCTTCCTTAAAATACCGGCTTTTTTCCAAGCCTGCCTTAGGGGCTTATCAATCTTTTTCGTTAATGCAGAAAGCGCTTTTCCATCATTTGTATCAGCAACTTCTAGCCACAACTCTTCTGCTAACGGCAAAGACTTTGCCGCCTCCAAAAACGCCTCAACCCGAGAACCAGATGCGAACTCAATAAGGTCAGTAATTGCAATGAGCTGACGAGCAAATACAACTTCGTTAAATGTAAGCGATTTAATGATTTTCTCAGCATCACCTTCGTTTACGCCATTGAAAACCACATACCCGTCGCTTTCACGAGCAAGGCAATATCCATATATGCCGTAGCTTGCAGCTATTTCCTGCAACTCTGCTGCACAATCTTTCTCAAACCCTATTCGACAATAGGCGAGTATATTTTTCATTAATGTAGTCTTCTTAGTTTTTAGTCAAAAATTCTTTACTAGAATATATTTACGTACGTGGCCATATTAGCTTTCGCTCACAAAACACTTCTTCAATTACACTCAACACATTACTACTAAAGTGCGCACCCTCAGAAGGCAATATAGAGAAATCATATGCTAGATCACCCAATTTGAAACTCAATTTATAGGCGTGTAAATAGCCACGATCAGATGCTTCACCGCCATAGCGAGAATCTCCTAATATTGGAGCGCCAACACTTTTTAAAGCCACTCTGATTTGATGAGTTCTTCCTGTGCGTGGACGAATATAGAAAGCACGCCGACCGTCAACAAAGCATGAATGAAATTGAGTAACAGCCATTTTCCCTTCACTAGAAAGCTTCCATTGGCCATTGCGACCAGGCGCCATATTCCCCTTTATCGTACCTTGTTTCTTTTTCGGTTTTTTACTAGATATAGCAAGGTATCTTTTTTCAATAATTTTTTCTGAGAACGCATTCATAAGCTCTCGTGCAACATCTTTATTACACGCTACCAATAACAACCCTGAGGTCATTTTATCCAGTCGATGTACTGGGTAAAACGACACACCTGGAAAGGCTTCACATAAGCGCTGAAAAAAGCCGATACCAGCCTCACTGTGAAAACTTTCCCCAGCAGGCTTCACAACTACCCAAAAATCGGCAGCTTGATATAAAACAGAAATCATAGAAAGTCTTTTTAGATATGAAAGTAAGCGGAAGGTCCAACCACACGATTTCGACCACTGTCTTTTGCCTGATACAACGCTTTGTCGGCTTGAGTTATAATTTCTTCGTATCTTGATGTATCAGAATCAAGAGTCGCGACACCAATACTGATCGTCACAGGAATAACAACACCTAGCGAGGTCGAAATCTCTAATGATTCTATAACCTCTCGCAGCCTCTCCATTTCATGCGTTGCATCCCTAAGGTTGGTTGAAGGCATCACAAAGATAAACTCCTCACCTCCATAACGCCCAACTTTCATTTTCCCAGATAACTGACGTGTCATTTCATTGGAGACAGCTTTTAGTACTATATCGCCAGCATCATGGCCGTACGTATCATTTATTCGCTTAAAATGATCAAGGTCTGCTATTGCGATTGCGCATGACTCGTAATTGATAATTGAATCAGCAAACACATTGACCGCATCAGCGAGTACTTTTCTTCGATTAGACAAACCTGTTAACTCATCTTTTTCAGCGAGTTCTTGAAGAGAGCGGTTCAAAGCTCGAAGCCTTCCCACCACGTGATTAGTCACAATACCAACATCTGTGATCGCTACGGCAAATGAGAAAATTGAAAAGGCAGACTGTTCCTCGCTATTCAAATAGGACCCAAATTCGCGCCCAATCGTTTCACATAAAAAAAACAAAAAAACGGTCAAAGAAAAAATCGCCAGCTGCACCCCCCTTTGCGTATCTCGAAACGCTGTGAATGCATACGCCACAACCGTTGCCAACATCCAATGAAAGTGACTATCGACTCCATAAAAAACCAAACTGGATAGGACGATAAAAAACATGGCGATAAAGGGCAGCATCCAGTGAAAGAGATACAAGTAGCCTTTCGCCACTAATGTAAGTCCAATTACAGCGAATAAAGCGCCCCCCAAATTAAACGCCGACATTGTAAACTGCTCTAACACAGCAAATACCGCGAATAACCCCAAACAAACTAAACCCGACAACACACATGACAAAATAACAACTTGACGTTGGCTTAGCTCAATACCAGTTTCATGCTCGCTTCCAATACTTAGCAACTGTTCATAAAACGCTGAAATTCTTGTTAGCACTTATGTTTATTCCGTCTCGGACTTTTGTTGGCAGTTTTACAACTGGCGATGGGTATTTAAGAAATTTTGATGCGCGTATTTTAACTAATTTACGCGACATTTCCCATAGACAGTTACAACAACTCAGCAGCACACGCTCTTTTTTACCAACTTAACGCCACTGAGCCGTTGTTACGAGTTAGCAGCCTAACTTTCACTCGAAAACCCTCACCATCAATTTTCTTTAAGTTTAGATCAAGAAAATGTATCAATCTAAAGCTGACCGAGAAGACAAATCAATAAAAATTACGTATCCTTGCGGCGAACGCTCTAGATCGCTTGGCACGTTATTTGATACTCGCTAAGCGACATAGGCTAATAAGCGGCATAATGAACCGATCGGTCAAAAAAATAACGCAGACCTTGCACTGTTTTGAATCAGCCTACTTACCACTCTGACTCAGAATAAAGCACATTAATTCGGTTTAACTAAACATTCGTAATTAAACAATGATTACGGCGAAATAAATTGAGTCTCACGGTGATTTGAATTGAATACAACCTCAACGCCCCGTTTAGAATTGCTAAACATCACCAAACAATATCCGGGCTGTCTAGCAAACGACCGCATATCAATGCAACTGTCTCCAGGTGAGATACACGCATTGTTGGGAGAAAACGGTGCAGGAAAGAGCACCTTAGTAAAAAGCATCTATGGAGTGGTTGCGCCAAACTCAGGCCAGTTTATGTGGGACGGCAAAGAAGTAGAGATAAAATCTCCCGCTATTGCGCGTGAATTAGGCATCGGGATGGTTTTTCAGCATTTTTCTTTGTTTGAAACACTTACCGTAAGTCAAAATATAGAATTGTGTTTAAGTAAAGCGCAATTAGAAACAATAGGCCACTTGGGAAGTAAAATCAGCACACTCTCCAAAGCGTACGGTTTAAATGTAGACCCAGATCGATTGGTGCACACTTTGTCTATTGGCGAACGCCAACGCGTCGAAATTATGCGTTGCTTAGTGCAAGATGTAAAACTGCTTATCCTAGACGAACCGACCTCCGTTCTAACACCGCAAGAAGTAGCAGGACTGTTTGACGTACTTAGAAGGCTTTCATCCGAAGGCTGTAGCATAATGTTTATCAGTCACAAGCTTCATGAAGTCACTGAAATTTGCCATAGCGCTACCATTTTACGTGGCGGTAAAGCCATTGATACGTGCGACCCAAGAATCGAAACACCTGCATCAATTGCAAAAATGATGGTAGGCGACCTTGCTGAACAAGATGCAGGCTATTCAAAGAAAATAGGAACAGAAACGCTTTTTAAAGCAGAAGATCTAACTCTAGACAGCAAACAGCCCTTCGGTACGAGCCTAAAACACATTTCCTTCGAACTTAAAAAAGGAGAAATTTTGGGTGTTGCAGGCGTCGCTGGTAACGGCCAAGACGAATTAATGGCAGCAATAAGCGGCGAAGATGGTCGAAAACTTAAAAATGTCATGTGGCTTGATGGAAAAGACATCAGTTCGCTTGGAGCCGGAACAAGACGTAGCCTAGGCATGGCTTATGTTCCAGAAGAGCGTCTAGGGCGCGGTGCCGTTCCAGACATGAGCCTAGCGGAAAACACCCTTCTCACCCATAAAGTAGGGTTTGTAAAAAATGGCTGGGTCGAATGGAAAGCGGTAAAGCAATACGCCAAATCCATTATCGATCAGTTCAAAGTAAAATGTCATGGCGAATTTTCACACGCGAAGAGCCTAAGTGGCGGCAACTTACAAAAGTTCATCATGGGCCGTGAAATTGGCCAAAACCCTAAAGTACTTATATGCGCTCATCCAACTTGGGGTGTCGATGTGGGTGCTGCCTTAGCAATACATCAAGCGCTTTTGGCATTACGTGATCAAGGTGCGGCTATCTTGCTTATTTCAGAAGACATTGATGAGCTATTCCTTTTAGCAGACCGCATGGCTGCCATCTGTGATGGACACTTATCTCCAACGGTTCATACCGAGAAGACTTCTATTGATCAGATAGGAGAATGGATGGCTGGTACATTCATTAACACAAACACGCATGACACCAATCAGGAGACTGCCGCGTGATTCAAGTTCAAGCTAGAACAGACAGCAGCACACTAATGCAGTTTGCGTCACCTATTATCGCTATCGCTTTAACCCTTATATTTGGCTCTATCCTGTTTATCATTCTGGATAAAGACCCAATCCAAGCACTCCACGTATTGCTCATTATGCCTCTTAGCGACGCATACAATGTAGGCGAAATGCTTGTGAAGATGGGCCCATTACTGCTTTGCGCTGTAGGTTTGTCACTTTGTTATCGAGCAAATCTTTGGAATATCGGCGCTGAAGGTCAACTTCTTGCTGGCGCTCTAGGCGGAAGTGCTGTTGGCCTCCTATTTGTTGATTCTGATTCTTCACTAGCTCTCCCTATAACACTCTTAGCAGGCATTGTATCAGGCATGTTCTGGGCGGCTTTGCCAACATTCCTTAAAATTAAATTTAACTCTAACTTAATACTTACAACAATCATGTTTAACTACATTGCTTTGTATTTATTAGTTTGGGCCGTACATGGCCCACTAAGAGACCCTGATGGTTTCGGATTTCCCGAATCTGCCATGTTTTCCGACGCGACGCTTTTACCCACGTTAATTGAAAGCGGTCGAGCACATTGGGGCGTAGTCATTGCAATTTTGGCCGGTATCGCCGCATGGGTTATTCTTTCGAAAACGCACCTAGGCTTTCAAATACGTGTCTTCGGATCAGATGCCCCAGCTGCCAAATACGCAGGCTTTTCGGCAAATAAAATAACCTGGTTCGTGATGCTTTTTGCAGGAGCATTAGCAGGTTTAGCAGGTGTCGCTGAAGTAATCGGCCCGATTGGTCAGCTCGTTCCAGTTGTTTCTCCTGGATATGGCTATGCTGCAATCATCGTCGCTTACCTTGGGCGCTTGCACCCGATTGGTGCTATTGCTGCCTCTATTTTTCTTGCTGTGCTGTATATGGGTGGCGACCTTGCGCAAATAGAAATGTCCATACCAACCGCGGTTGTAGGCATGTTCCAAGGTATTTTGCTATTTTTCCTGCTAGCGTGTGACTTCTTTATTCGCTATCGCATCATTCTAAATAAAGACGCAAACGTATAGGTAACCAGATGGACATCGATTTAATTACACAAATATTATTTGCAACGATAAAAACCGGGACACCTCTTCTGTTAATCGCACTTGGTGAAGTTATCTGCGAAAAATCCGGTGTATTAAACCTCGGACAAGAAGGCATGATGCTAATGGGTGCCGTAGTGGGATTCATGAGCGCGTTTGCAACCGGTAACTTAGGGCTGGCCGTTTTCGCAGCAATGGCGATGGGCGCACTGATGAGCTTGATATTTGGCTTCTTGGTGTTACATTTAGGCGCCAACCAAGTTGCTACGGGGTTAGCCTTAACCATATTTGGTACAGGTTTAAGCGCATTTATCGGCTCTGGCGTAATCGGCGAGACTCTTCAAGGCTTCCAACCTATTATCATTCCAGTGTTATCTGATATCCCTGTGATTGGCAAAATTTTGTTTACACACGATTTGCTTGTCTACATTTCGTTTGTGGTTGCCGCAGCGTTAGCCTTCATTGCAAATAAAACACGACTTGGCTTGACCCTTCGAGCTGTCGGAGAAAACCCACATGCCGCCAATGCAATTGGCATTAAAGTATTGAGCATACGCTATTTCGCCATTATGTTTGGAGGTGCTATGGCGGGGTTAGCTGGCGCGTATATGTCTTTGTCTTATACGCCTATGTGGGTCGAAAACATGACTTCTGGCAGAGGCTGGATTGCACTTGCATTAGTTGTATTCGCTTCCTGGAGAATAGGTAATATTATGTTAGGTGCGTACCTATTTGGTTTGGCAAGCATTATGCACCTTGTTCTACAAGGGATGGGATGGTCTATTTCACCGAACCTGCTCGCGATGTTGCCGTACGTTGCGACCGTCGTTGTAATGGTGATTATCAGTGCAGATCAATTTAAAGAAAAGTTATTAGCCCCACGTTCACTGGGCAAGCCGTTTGACCCAAGACAGATGGCATAATAACGACACATTTCAATTACATTTATAGTTTTAAAGTAAAAGCCAATAGGCACAAGAGGAGTACGAAATGAAACTGAAAAGTTTACTTGTGGGTGTAGGGTTGCTCGCGGGGCTAGGCACCGCGCATGCAGAAGATCCGTTTAAAGTTGGATTTGTATACGTCGGCCCTGTAGGTGATTTGGGTTGGAGTTACGAGCACGATCGTGGCCGCCAAGAAATGGAAAAATATTTCGATGGAAAAGTAGAAACAACCTACGTTGAAAGCGTTCCTGAAGGTGCCGATGCTGAACGTGTCATCACTCAATTAGCTAAATCTGGTAATGACCTAATCTTTACGACGTCATTTGGCTACATGAACCCAACTTTAAAAGTAGCTAAGCGCTTCCCTAAGACAACGTTTGAACACGCTACTGGGTACAAACGCTCTAAGAATATGGGAACATACGTTCTTCGTACTTATGAAGGTCGTTATGTATCTGGTATAGCTGCAGGCTTATTAACGAAAACCAACACTATTGGTTACATCGGCTCTTTCCCTATTCCAGAAGTAATTCGTGATATCGATGCGACTTACATGGCTGCTAAGAGCGTAAACCCAGATGTGAAAATTAAAATTGTTTGGGTTAACTCTTGGTATGATCCAGGTAAAGAAACTGACGCAGCGAATGCGCTTATGGATCAGGGCGTAGATGTAATGCTTCAGCATACAGACAGCCCAGCTCCATTAATCGCAGCAGAAAAACGCGGCATTCGCGCAATTGGTCAAGCATCTGACCAAAGTAAATTTGCACCAGAAGCACATGTATTCTCTGTACGCGACGATTGGGCTCCATACTACATCAAGACCGCAAAAGCGGTGATGGATGGAACCTACAAACCTACTGATTTTTGGGGTGGTTTCCAAGACGACATGCTTTCTTTGGCGTCTATTAACGACAACCTTCCAAAAGACATTCGTGCAAAAATCGACGCAACTTACGAAAAGATCAACTCTGGTGAGTTCCACCCCTTTACTGGTCCAATTACGGACAACAAAGGCAACCTAGTTGTTCCTGCAGGCCACACTTTGACAGATGCAGAGCTAGCACAGGTCAACTGGTATGTTGAAGGCATCACTGACGAAGTACCTCGCTAGTTCGAACGGTTGATGGCTTATTATTAGTAATAAGTAAAGTAGCAACAGCACCTTATGCTGTTGCTACTTTTTACTATCATCAAAGCTCATACTAGACTCTTTTATAAATTTGCATTTAGCTCCCGCCATATCGCCCCGCCAAGTGCTTTTTATAAAGTAGCTCTAGCCAAACATAGAGAGAGTTCATGAATACAGATTGGATTCAAGAAGCCGCAAGACTTGAAGCATCGGGTATCAGTTTCATTATGGTATCTGTGCTTGATATTAAAGGGTCGACTCCTCGAGAAAAAGGCGCTCGGATGCTTGTGAGCCAACAGGGCTTGTTCGGCACCATCGGCGGCGGACACTTGGAATACAAAGCCATTGCACATGCGCGAGCAAAGCTGGCAGATAATGTCGATGGAACCTCTACGGAAGACTTTCCGTTAGGCGCGACACTAGGGCAATGCTGTGGAGGCTTTGTTACTGTGCTTTATGAAAGCGTGTTACAAAATATGCGCCATATCGCGATTTTTGGAGCAGGCCATGTTGGAAAGGCAGTCGTTCATTGTTTAGAAAACATCCCTGCAAGCATAAGCTGGGTAGACAGCCGAACAGATGAATTCCCAGAATATATCCCAAAAAACACAGTCAAGAAACCTTACGAATTCCCCGTTGACGCCATTCCAGATATGCCACCCGAGACTTACTATTTAGTCTTAACCCATAATCACCAACTTGATTTAGAACTTGTTGAAAATATCCTCAAAAGAAATGACGTTGCATTTTTAGGTGTCATTGGATCGAAAACCAAAAGTGCTCGCTTTAAGCACCGTTTAAAAGCAAAAGGGTTCTCCAATCAACAAATTAATCAGATGCAATGCCCTGTAGGAGAACCTGACATTATCTCTAAGCAGCCTGGAGAAATAGCGATCTCCATCATCGCTAATATTCTAAAAGCAACATCCCCTAAAAACTCTTCAGTATCGAATCTGTCAGTGTCCAATCAGTCAGAACCCATAGAAAGCGAACACAAATTACACTCTCAAATGGAGGCCAAATAATGACGACCACCCATTCCCTTCTTGCACTGGCACATGAGATGCCAAAAACAGAGCTTCATCTTCATATAGAAGGAACATTTGAGCCAGAGCTGATGTTCTCTATCGCTAAGCGAAACAGTGTCCCCCTCAAGTACCAAACGGTTGAAGAACTAAAGTCTGCATACCAGTTTGAAAACCTTCAAGACTTTCTTGATCTGTATTACCAAGGAATGTCGGTTCTTTTGAAAGAGCAGGATTTTTACGATCTGACAATGGCCTATCTGGAACGAGTACATCGAGACAATGTGGTTCATGTCGAAATATTTTTTGACCCACAAGGCCACACCTCTCGAAACGTTAGCTTTGAAACTCAGATTAACGGCATCTATCGAGCTTTAAAGGACGGCGAATCGAAATTCGGTATGACGTTCAAGCTCATCATGTCCTTTTTACGCCATCTTTCAGAGGAAGACGCATTCAAAACACTTGAACAAGCGAAGCCCTATTTGGACTGGATTGATGGAGTGGGTCTAGACAGTTCAGAAGTTGGAAACCCTCCTCTTAACTTTAAGAATGTATTTGAAGAATGCAAAAAATTAGGGTTAGCAGTCACCGCACATGCAGGAGAAGAAGGGCCACCAGAATACGTTTGGCAGGCCATTGACACGATCAAGGTTGATCGAATTGATCACGGAAACCGTGCGCTTGAAGAAGCAGATTTAATCGCAGCAATAAAAAGTCGCGGACTGACGCTCACAGTTTGCCCGCTGTCCAACCTTAAGCTTTGCGTCGTTTCCGACATGAAAAATCACCCGATTAGAACCATGTTAAAATTCGGATTAAACGCCACTGTAAATTCAGATGATCCAGCTTACTTTGGTGGATACATGAATGACAATTACACGGCATTAATTCAAGGCAGTGGTATATCAAAAATTGAGCTGTATACTCTTGCTTGCAACTCTTTTAACGGTAGCTGGCTAAACAGCGAGCAAAAATCAAAACACTTGATGACAATTAAAAATTTGTTTGAAAGTGCTTAATCACAAATTACAAAGCAGTTAAACAATGCCAAACGACGAAATAATGAATTTTTTTGGACTGCCAAGCCAAACACGTTACGAACAAGCCATTAGTGCTGTTAAACAAAATCAGAGTATTTACGCTTTAGCTGACGCGGAAGGATGCTTGATCATCCCAATCTCGGGTGAAAACATTCTTCCAATTTGGTTGACTAAAGAACAAGCTGAACACTGGTTAAACGAAGAGTATGAAGGGTTCGAAGCGCTTGAGATCACATCAGATGCGTGGATTTCAAAATGGCTACCTGGAATGGCTAACGATCAATACAAGGTCGGTGTATGCCCGAATTTAGCAGGTGAGTGCATTACCGTTAGTGCCGCTGAATTATCAGGCGAACTTTCTTAGCCCTGTAAAATAGCATTTACGACCTCAGAAGTCGGTACGTATAATAGATTATACCTCACCGACTTTTTCCATCTCTTCTCTATTTTATGCTGTTAAAAAAGTAAATATTAAAATTCCTATATTCAATCCAAAAATATACATCCATCGATAAGAACGGGAACCCCAATGAAAGCCATTACACCGTTTACTTACACACTTGCTATTGCGACATTAGTTACTGCATGCAGCTCATCTCCCACAGGAAGAACTCAATTCGTATTGCTTCCGGACTCAAAGTTAAACGAAATGGGCGTTGCCTCTTTTAATCAGATGAAAGAAGAGATTCCAGAGACGAACAACACCCAAACATCAAAAAACGTCCAATGTATTGCTGATAGAATTATTGCCGTCTTACCTGAAAAATACCGCTCTCAAGAATGGGAAGTTCGTGTCTTCGACAGCGAACAGGTAAATGCCTTTGCACTTCCCGGCAATAAAATCGGGGTATATACAGGGTTATTAAACGTCGCTCAAAATCAATCTCAACTTGCTGCTGTGATGGGGCACGAAGTAGGTCATGTCCTTGCAAGGCATGGCAACGAACGGGTCTCTACACAATTAGCAACGAGCCAAGCTCTTGCAATAGGCTATCAAATAAGCGGCGAAGAAACGCCAGAGAAGAAAGCCATCTTTCAAGGTCTCGGGATTGGAGCTCAAGTAGGGATCATTCTTCCGTTTAGTAGGGTCCACGAATCGGAAGCAGATTTTATTGGTCTAGAGCTAATGGCAAAGGCTGGATTTGATCCCCGTGAAAGCGTATCGCTTTGGGAAAACATGAGTAAAGCAGGTTCTAGCAAAACACCGGAATTACTTTCGACTCACCCATCAAATAGTACGCGTATTCAAGATTTGAATGCTGCTATGAGCAGTCCATTAGCAATCTATAACAACTTAAAAAACCTCGGTAAAAACGCTCATTGCTACTAGAGTGTCTTACTAATTCACTATATTCGCCGCTGCTCGGTTGAAAACAACCGGCAGCAGCTAAGTTCTATATTTAGTGGACTTATCTAACTCTAGACCACGGTTATATTGAAACGGAACCATAACTTGGTTCTGCTTGAGCATTACATAATGCAGACGTTGCATGCGCAGCGTAAACAACCGCAGATTCAGAGCCTGCAATACTGACCGTACTTGCCGCCCCGATACTCCAAGCCATTTTTCTCTCGTCTCTTGGGGAGCTTCCTAAATGCTTTCTATAACAGCGACTAAAATGTGGTGTCGATATAAAGCCACATGCCGCTGAAATTTCGACGATCGACATATTAGACTGTTTAAGCAATTGGCGAGCACGATTTAAACGCAGTTTTAGATAATACTTAGAAGGCGAGCAATCTAAATACTTATGAAACATCCTTTCCAGTTGACGGCGAGACACACTGACAAAACTGGCAAGCTCATCAAGCTCGATGGGTTCCTCTAAATTATTTTCCATTAATTCGATAACATCGACCAGCTTAGGCTTGAAGTTACCGCCATTCCCGTACTGACGCAGCGGAACTCTTTGCTGCTCCTGATCAGACCGTATACGATCGCAAATAAGCATATCTGACACGGCACTGGACAACTTAGCTCCATGCGCCCTAGCAATCAAATTCAAAAACATATCGAGTGGGGCATTGCCACCAGAAGAAGAGACCCTTTTTCTGTCGATCGTAAACAACCGATTATTGCAATTTACTTTAGGGAATTTTTCTTGAAGGACAGTCATACATTCCCAATGAACGCTACAGCTGTTTCCATCAAGCAATCCGGCGTGGGCCAACATATACGCCCCTGTGCAAATACTACCGACAACAATGCCTTTTTTGGCATTTCTCTGCACCCAACGCACCTGCGCGGTAGTAAAAGAGCGCGTGATATTTAGCCCTCCAGCAACGATAATCATGTCGAATTCAGGGCAGTTTTCAAAGCTATAGTCCGCACTCAAGCTGAGTCCGTCACTCGCTTCTACCGCCTCCCCTGTCTCGGATATCACATCCCATGTATATAGCTCTTCACCCGACAACTGGTTAGCCATTCTCAATGGACCAATTGACGACGCTAACGCGATCATGGTGAATTGATCTAATAGCAAGAAACCAACACGCGTAGTAGGTTGCTTTACTCCTAGGAACGAAACTGAATCATTTGCTGCGACCATTGCTCATGCCCTCTTATAGGTATTAATTCCGATGTAGCAAAAAACGAACCAATTAACATGTATGCTGCTAAAATATCGCTAAAAAACTCTAAAATCAGAAAAAATACTTACTTATTATTATTTTACGAAAAAATTGTTCGTCAGAAAAATCTTCAGCTTCACTAACACAAGAATAGCAAAGCGTTCGATTCACACTTAAAAGCACCTTAGAAGATCAAACAGAATCCTATAACGCACTTTTATTGAACACTCATTTAATAAAAAACCAATATGCCCTTTTTTACAAGAAAAAAAAGCTGATCACTTATGAATCTTAGTGATCAGCTTTCATGATTTCGATAAAGAAAACTATTTCTAGTGAATTCCCTCCGCGAAAGAACACACCATTTGAGTCATTAATATTAAGTGTAGACTAGATTCATTTGCTTAACCTTAATGTCTCTGAGAACAAATTCGACAGTCTTTATTTCACTTAAAAATCTATAACGACATCGGTTTTAGGTGTGGTACAGCACGATAGAACGTATCCATCATCAACGTCTTCATCTGTAATGCCACCGTTATGCTCCATATGGGTTTCGCCTTGTAGCACTTTCACCTTACATGTGCCGCAGATTCCCATACCACATGCTTTAGGAATATGAAGATCCAATTTCGCCGCAGCTGTATGCAGTGTTTCTGTTGGAGCAAGCTGAATACTCTTACCCTGACTTTCAAAATCAATTCGAAGTAAGTCCTCTCGCTCAATGGCATCTGCCTCAATGACAGCAGCCTCTGCATTTTCAATCGCATCTTCGACAACAGACTCTGGCGTCGCACCAAAGGACTCTTCATGATAGCGTGCCATGTCGAATCCGCATTGTTTCAGCATTTTCTTAACAGCGGCCATATAAGGCCCAGGCCCACAACAAAACACCTCTCTTTCCATAAAATCTGGTGCCATCATTTCCAGCTTGGCCATGTCGAGGTAGCCACGATAGCCATTCCAAGGCAATCCGTTTTCCATTTTTTCTACGATTATGTTGAGTTTGAACTGCTCAACACGAGACGCCATATGGTCTAGTTCACGAGGGTAAATAAGGTCACGTGGCGTTCTAGCGCTGTGAATAAAAATCGTATCAACACTCGCATTGGTATCAAACCACCAACGCGCCATTGACATAACCGGGGTTATCCCAACGCCACCACTTAAAAGCAGAACTTTTTCTGCCGGAAAGTCGATACAGTTAAACAATCCAACCGGGCCGTGCACCGCCAATTCGGACCCAACAACCATATTGTCGTGAATCCAATTTGACACTAAGCCACTTGGAACCCGCTTTACTGTAATAGAAAAGCTGTATGGTACTGAGGGCGCACTTGAAATAGTGTACGAACGCATTACCTGCTCACCATTAATTTCAAGCTCTAACGTGACAAATTGTCCCGGCTTAAAAAAGAACATGACTGGTTGCTCAGCCATAAAACTAAAAGTTCGTACATCCCAAGATTCTTGAACCACATTCACACAACGAACATTGTGGCGACCATTTACCCAAGTCTGAGTATTAATAGGGGCTAAATAATCCGATCCTGTCACTTCGTTTTCAAGTTGTGTCATATGACCCTCACCTTTTCTTTAAAACGTTTATTTCAGCCCATTTTGTTCGCAGCGGCGCATCTCAATTTAACCATGGGCGACATTTTATTGCTCGAAGCAGTCAATCCCACTAACTACAAGAGCAGAGCCGAAGCTATAGGTCGAATTAAATGCTTACTCATGTCGCAAACAGTCATTCTGACAACGCCACATTGGGAGAGCATAGCGAAATCTAAGAAGTATAAATATCACGCTCGTCGAGAGAAAAACCTTCTATTTTTACGTCATTTGGGAATACTGCGATGAATCAGAATGATTTACTAAATATACGTCATGCCACTCTCCAGGAAGCAAAAGCAGAAATGAAAACGCTACTGGAAACGCGTCAACCTAATTATTCATTAGACGCCGCGCTTTATAATGACCCACACATGTTCCGCGTTGATATGGAAGAAGTCTTTCAAAAAGAATGGCTTTTTGTCGGGATGACGAGCGAAATACCAAAACGTGGCGATTACTTCACGGTAGAAATAGGTCAAAACCCAGTTTTGATTCTTCGCGATGCAGATGGCTCGGTTAACGCTTTTCATAACACGTGCCGTCACCGTGGCTCTCGCATATGTACGGAGCACAGAGGTAAAGTCGCAAATTTAGTTTGTCCATACCACCAATGGACGTACGACTTAAAAGGTAACCTTCTGTTCGCTGGCACTGAAATGGGCGGTGAATTTGACCTCAAACAACACGGTCTTAAAAAAGCCTTCTGCAAAACAGCTGGCGGTTTCATATTTGTTTCTATTGGCAAGGAAGAGCCTACCGGTGACTTTGATGAGTTTCTTCAAACATTAGAAGAATACATGGAACCTTACGACGTAGAGAATACAAAGTTAGCGGTAGAGTCACACATGTATGAAAAGGCAAACTGGAAGCTTGTCTTAGAAAACAACCGTGAGTGCTACCATTGCTCAGGCAGCCATCCAGAACTTCTAAATACGCTTCTTGAGTGGGATGATATCAACGATCCACGAGCGTCTCAGGATTTCCTAGACCTCTACAAGGATCAAGCTGAAAAATGGGACGAAGAAGGCATTCCTCACGAGCACAAAAGCTATGGACCGGGTTTACGAAATCGCATCGTGCGCATGCCTTTGAAAAAAGGCGTAAAAGTAATGACGATGGATGGCGAAGCGGGCTGTAAAAAAATGCTTGGCCGAGTTAAAAACCCTCAATTAGGCTCCATGCGTATTTTGCACCTTCCTAATTCATGGAACCACATGCAATCAGACCATTTTATTGTGTTCCGTGTATTGCCTATATCCGCTCAAGAAACCATGGTCACAACTAAGTGGTTTGTACACAAAGACGCAGTTGAAGGTGTTGATTATGACCCAGAACGTCTAAGAAAAGTCTGGGACGCAACAAACGAACAAGATCGTGTTCTTGGCGAGCAAAACCAACTCGGCATTAATTCGGTTGGGTATCAACCTGGACCGTATTCAGAAACATACGAATTTGGTGTTATTAACTTCCTAGAATGGTACAGCGAAACGATCAAAAGCAACTTAGCCTAAGCCATTAAGAAGCGAAAAATAAAAACCCCAATAAGTAGAAAGCTTATTGGGGTTTTTTCATTCATATAAAGCGGTTAGTGAAAACAAACAAGAGATGGCGAATATTTAGTCCAACACTGATAGAAGTCGGATATCACCGACTGCGCTTTTTCAGATCGACAACACTTAGCAACCAAATACGACAATCTCGCAATATCGGCATAGGCTTCCAATGCAGCCATTCGCATATCACTCTCTTGATTGCTTGCGACAATCCCCATCAGCATCGACGATACACTATGCAAATAGTCATTCTGATCATCATCACTTGGATTATTGCAAAAATCGAAGTAATTCGAACAAGCATCCACACAACGTTTTAACGTGTCATGAGATATCGTCGGGAACGAAAGCAAACGCGTACTAATATCACACGCTTCTTTATAGTAGCTGCTCGCTTCTTCAATCAAACCTTCCATATACGCATGTTTGGCTTTTTGCGTAATGTCTTCATAGCTTTCAAGTAGCAAAATAATTTGTGACTGATACATCGAATCGTCTTCGTAAATCGTAACCAACAACATAATCAAAGAGGTATGAACCAATAACTTTGGCTACATACCTTTTGAGCCAAATCTGGCCACTGATTCCTTCAGACAGTCTTAAGAATAACGTAGAACTTCCAAAATAACGCACCTTCCCTGGAAGCCAAGTACACTTTAAATCTCACTAATATTTTAGAAACGGATTCATGAAAATGCAAATGAGATTAATTTCACTTAATATTTACTTAATATATAGAATTGATTGACCAATATATTCATACCTTCAATAGCTAAGCACTACTGAGAGTATTTTGAACAAATACTATTGCGTAACAAACCGCTTAGGTATGCAAGCAACCGCTTCATTTTCTCCAATCAACTTATCAATCAACTTGTTCGCTTCGTTAAAGTAGTAATCAAACGCATGTTGATCTGCTTCACTTAGCGCCTCATCTTTGCAAGCATCAGCTGGTCGCTTTATAACCGCATCCGTAAACACTTGATCCAAACTTGAGACGTTACGCTCATGGTGAATGTGACACCAGCGGTCTTGAGAGGCATCATATCGATAATAAGATGCTAATTTTTCTGCATGCGTTGCGGTGTATATAATGGCAGACAATATATAGTCCGCTTCTGCATCCGGTAGAAAGTAGTTTAAATTAAAACGAATCCAACCAGGCTTAATAAACTTATTTCCGCATTCAAGTTCTTTTCGAATTTCATCGGACGTACTCGCATCCAATCCGAGCAAATAGTGTCCGTATGGGCCAGCACAAGAACACCCTCCTCTCACCTGAATTCCAAATAAATCATTCAGAAGAGCTACAATAAGGCCATGATGCATATACTGCCCATTATTGGCTTTTACTCTGTAAGAAGTGATGGTCAACTTATTTGACTGATTTTCACCGAGTATCTCAATATTTGGATGATCTCCTATCCGATCTAAAATAAGTCCGCTTAATTCCTTTTCTCGGGACTCAATCCATTCATCACCTACTGCAAGCTTTAGTTTAGCAACCAACCCAGCCCTAATACTGCCAACAATATCCGGCGTTCCACCTTCTTCTCTTCTTTCACCTATCGGTAAAAAAGTATGATCCTGAGGCGTAACAAATGACACCGTACCTCCCCCGATGACACTGGGTTCGTGATTAGCAATTATGGATTTTTTAACCACAAGAACGCCAGGCGTGCCCGGACCACCAACAAACTTATGCATTGAAAAAAACATTGCACTTTTGGCAGCTTGAGTATGAGCCGTCTCATCTGACGGGTTCATATCCATATTGACGTAGGGAGCCGCTGCGGCATAATCCCAAATAGAAAGGGCGCCGTATCGGTTTAACAACGAGCCAACTTCAACATCGTTCGTTCTAATGCCTGACACATTTGAAGCCGCACTAAAGCTGGCCACTATTCGTTTCCCCTGATTCTCTTTTAAAAAAACCTCAAGAGAGTTCATACAAGGAGTGCCACTTTCATTAACCGGGACTTGTAAAATTTGGATCCCTAGTGAACGCCAAGGCAATTCATTCGAGTGATGCTCGTAGGGACCGAGGATGATAACGGTATTGTCTTTGCCAGCTTGATCTAGCCCTTTCAGATTCAACTGCGAAATCAAAACATTAACGGCAGCAGTAGCACCACTCCCACAGAAAATAACCAAATCTTCAGAGCTTGCGTTAGTTAACGTCCTAATAGCGTCACGGGCTTCTTCTCTAAAAGCAGTTGTTTGACTACCACTTTCATTTGCCTCTGTGTGAGTGTTGGCATAAAAAGGCAGCACGTGATCTTGAATCGCATCTTCAATAAAATCTAACGCTCTGCCAGAAGCTGTATAATCAGCATACACCAGCTTTCTCAAACCAAACGGCCCGCTAATGATGGGAGAGGAATCACTCACAGACCTTTGAATTTTACGAATAAGTGACGCTTGTTCTAACATTTTACACTCCTAAATTTTCGGAGCAGCCAAGGGCACCTCCGTCGTATATTTAATTTGTTCCATTGCAAAGTTTGACGTCACATCCGTTAGGGATGTCGAGCGAATGAGTTTTTTATAAAACTCATCGTAGGCCGAGATATCTTTCACCAGTACACGAAGCAAATAATCGTACTCTCCTGCCATGCGATAAAATTCGACGACTTCTGGAAAATCATTTATTACATCAGTCAGCTCTTCAGCCCAGCTCGCATCGTGTCTGTTCGTCTTAATTTGAACAAACACCGAGACCCCTAGGTCTAACTTATCTGCATCTAGCAACGCGACTTTTTTCTTTACATACCCCAGCTTCTCTAAACGCTGCATTCGCCGCCAACAAGGCGTTTTTGAAACACCTACATGCTGAGAAACAAGTTCTGTGGAAATACTAGCATCACACTGCAAAAGAGCAAGTATTTGCAAATCAATCTCATCTAAGTCCATATTGTGCTACCAAAACACCAATTAAAGGAATAATATTTCAATAGAATCTTACATCTAATCTTTAAATGCAATAACTTTTCTAAAATCGAAAAGTAGGCGAATATTGTTTTTCTCTTTTTCCATTAAAAAATAATTTTTTTTTGTCAAATACAAAAAAAGGGTCATTTTCAAAATGAAAATGACCCTTTTAAAACAACACGCCTGTATAAAAAACTTTCAAAGCAAGGCAAACCACCCTAAGACGCATCTTTGCGACTAGCTAGGCACAAGATATAAAACTTCTTTTTCGAGATAAATGCATATCACGAACAACCCGCTTGAAAAAATATGACGTAAATTCTAGTTAAGCGATCTTAAATTGACCTATCATTTCTTTCAGGTTTTCAGAGAGCACTGAAATTTCCTCCGCAGCCTGAGCAACCAGTTTAGCACCATCAGAGTTTTCTCTAGCCGTCTCACTAACCCTATTAATTGATACGTTAACCTGCTCTGAAACCGTGCTTTGCTCCTCAGCAGCACTGGCAATTTGCAAATTCATATTGTTAACGTCTGAAACCGCTTTAGAAAGACCCATTAATGCACTTTGCGCGCGCCCAGAAACCTCAACCGTCTCTTGAGTCTTAGTGTGGCCTTGCTCCATCGCCTTAACAGACGAACTTGCTTCAGTTTTCAGTCGCACCGTCATTTTATGTATTTCATCAATTGATTCTTGAGTACGACTTGCAAGCGTTCGAACCTCATCTGCAACAACCGCGAAACCTCTTCCTTGCTCGCCAGCTCTCGCGGCTTCTATCGCTGCATTGAGAGCCAGCAGGTTAGTTTGCTCTGCAATATTAGTAATCACATCCAAAATGGCGCTGACACTTTCCGTTTCAACATCCAATTTAGAAACAGTTTTTTGAGTCAATTGAAACTCTTCGGCAAGATCATTAATTGAGCCATCCACAACCAGAACGGCGTCAGTCCCTTGACGCACATGCTTTTCCGCATCCGTTGTGATTTCCACCGTTTTATACGCATTGCTCGCAACATCCTGAATAGATACGGTCATCTCATTCATAGCGGTAACGACTTCATTTAAGTTATCTGCCTGAGTATTTAAATTCAGTGCCGATTGTGTTGTAACTGTCGTAACTTCTGACGTTGCACCTTTCAATTGTTCTGACGCTGATGCGATCTCATTAATCATATTATGCAGACGCTCAGACATAACCTTCATTGCATTTAGCAGTTGTCCCGCCTCATCATTAGAATAAGTGTCAACTTTAACAGTCAAATCACCTTGAGATAATTGGTACGCTATTTCCGCAGCCTTTTTGATTGGTTTAGTAATCAACCGCGTCATTACAGCACCTAGCACGATTCCCACCATTGACGAAATCAAACACAGCACAACCAACTCTACTAATGCAGATTCTTCATGATGCAACGCTGTTTCCATGGAGTTAGATGTCATCCGTCCAACATCAGCAAGAAAGTCTTCCAAATGCTTATTAATTTGATGCTCAACTTCCTGAAGAGCCAGCGTTTCATCGTCTTTTACAGGTTCACCTGACTCCAGTTTTGATAAAATCTGTTCAGCTTTTGCGTCTAACTCTACGTGTTCGTTTTCTATTGAAAAAAGAACACCCTCTAAACGAGCCAATTCAATTTCCAATACACTGGACAAAGCATGGCCTTTTGCCGCGCGAAGAATGGCTTCACCTTCTTTAATTTCTGAATCAATGTCATTTGTTAAGGCGCGAATGGAATAAGACAGTTCACCAATTGTTTCGTGAGCCGCACTAACGCCCGCAATACGCAATGCACGTTCAAGCAATAGAGATTTCTCTAGTTGCTTAGCCGTGATGTCCGATACAAGTGCCGTGAGTGGAATATCTTCCTTGTATACCGTGTTCATCTCATAACCAATTGATTTCACGCGATTAATCGCAAACAACGACGTAATAACCAACAAAACAACCAACACACCTATTATCATGCCGATCTTTTGGCCGATGGGACGATCTTTAATAAACTTCATATTGACAACTCCTAACGAGTACCAACCCGTCAATGCACATTAATTGAACAATTTATTACATATTTATTTGATTTATATCATTGCATTTGTGAAATAGGCTTACATATTAACCGTTTAGTTACATTATTCAACGTTTTTTCACATTCATTTTTCGTAGTGTTTTATGTAAATTAATGAAAATTTTCGTTCTAATATTTAACGCTATGGCAAAATAAACCTGCTAAAAACCGCTATTGGCAGAGCAATGTGATTTGTATGACTTCAAGCCAGTTGTTGATACGCCTTTTTAAGTGATTTGGCGGCACTGGCAGCTCACTTTGTGACATGTAAATTGCGACGACTCAAAACCGTTTCCTTCATGAAAAAGGCTCTATCGGTCGTATTAGGATGATTAAATGAAAAAGAAAGCCTTACAAAAGGCAAGCCTACTGTGCACCAGCATTACACTGCTGGCTTGTAGCAATATGGATAATCGAACCGACTTCACAAAAATGGCGCAACATGATCTCAACATCATCGCCGAACGAAAATCTCTAGATTGGCGCCAACTTGATGATATTGGCTCCACCAATTACCTGACGGATTTGATCCAAGACCGTGAACTGGACGCACTCATAGATCTCGCTTTAAATGAAAATCCGAGTTTGCAGAAAACAGCATTAACGCTTAAAGCCAGCTTGTGGCAACTAAAAAGTGTACACGGTGAGCAACTCCCCTCAGTGGTCGCGAATATTGGAACAGATAGAACTAAAAACAACGATACGAATTACTCAGCAGGCTTATCGATAAGTTGGGAGCTGGATTTATGGCAAAAACTCGCGGACTCAGAAAAATCCTCGGCTAAAACGCTAGAAAGTGATAAAGCGTTGTACCAAGCCAGTCAAGACTCACTTGTCGCCAGCGTTATGAAAACTTGGCTAGCGTTAACCGCCAAACAACACGCAGTTGAAATCGAGCAAAAACGGTTAGCGTTACTGGAATCAAACGAAGACTTGATCGTAAAACGATTCAAGAACGGCTTAGACAATTTGGAAGCGCTTGATGAGGCGAGAACGTCCACCTCTCAATCACGAGCAAACTTACTTGAATACCAAGAAAACTTCGCTATAAAGAAACGCGAATTAGAACGATTAATTGGCACCTCACAAACAATAAACATCCCTATTAACATCGACTATCCGGAAGTGAGTTTTACGTTTGATAATTTGCACCAGCAGCGCCTACAACGACGTCCGGACTTGAAGTCAGCTTATCTCAATATTGAGGCAGCAGATCTAAACCTCTCAGTCGCATACAAAGATATGCTCCCCACTTTTAGCCTAAGTGCTGCGTTAAGCGACTCAGCAGATTCTCCGGGCGCTGCTTTTTTTACTGCCCCTATATGGTCCTTAGCTGCACAACTCTCGCAACCTTTATATAAAGGAGGACAACTCAAAGCAGCCAAAGAAGTCGCCAAACTTAAAACCGCGCAAGCATACCAAGAATATAGAGACACCTTGCTCACAGCGGTTAATGAAGTCGAAAACGCGATGGGACAAGAAGTAGTGCTGCAACAACAGGTTCGCCATATCTCAGCGGCGCTGGAAAGCTCTCAAAATAACCTAACTCAATACCAAAAAAAGTATCGAAACGGGCTAATAGACTTGAATGAATTAATTACCGTGCAAAAAACAACATTTGACCTTGAAGCTCAATTAGATGAGCTAATTTACTCTCATCTGGAAAATAGAATTACATTAGGTCTGGCATTAGGGCTTGGAGTGCAAAAATAATGAAACGTTTTACTCAATGGACTGTACTTGCCATCTCGCTATCGACTGCGGCAGGGAGTTTTTACTACATATCCAACTCACTACAAGATGGAGCTCAAAGCATTGCAATGGACAGAGGCCCTGGCGGTGGACCTAAAGGCCACAGAAATGGGGGCAGACCTGGCGAAGCGCCTCCCGGCGCAAAAGGAGCTCAACACCCTTCAACTAAGGAAAGAAAAGAAAGCACTCTCGTTCTTAGCGTAATCAACGCTATGGCTTCTTCGTATTCTCCTACGATTACAGCAACAGGGCTTATTGTTCCGAGATACAGCCTAACATTAACAAGTAAAGTTAGCGGCGAAGTCTCACAAATATCTAAATATCTGGAACCCGGCCTGCGGGTTAAAAAAGGCGATAAGCTTATACAACTCATCAATAAAGAGCTCAATACCGCAGTTGCAAATGCACAAAAGGATCTTGCCAGTGCTGAACTTGAGTTAAAAGAAGAAGAGCGCCAAGGAGCACAAGCAAAAGCTGAATGGATTGCAGCGGGGTTTAAGGGTGAGCCAGATTCAGAATTAGTATTAAGAAAGCCCCAACTTGCAAACGCAAGCGCCGCAGTCGCAGTCGCAGCTGCTAAAGCAACGTTGTCTGAAGCCAAAGACAACTTAAAGCAAACAAACATCACTTCGCCATTTGACGCTCTAATCGTGTCTCAACAAGCGACGCCCGGTTCAAATATTGGCACTAGCGACGAGATTGCCACGCTCTTCAGCACTGATCGTGCAGACGTAACATTAAACTTGTCTCTCTCTGATTGGAAAAAACTACCCGATTTTAATACCTTAATGAGCACTCAGTGGCCCGCTCAAATTTCCAGTATTGATTCGAATACAACATGGCAAGGAAAAGTCGTTTCCGCAAATCAACATATCGATACGACTACGCGGATGCGAAGTTTAACCGTTGGGCTTGATTCGCCTCTTGATAGAGAACAGCCCCTTCTCCCCGGTTCATTTGTCTCTGTATCTCTAAGTGGAAAAACGATTGATGGTTTATGGAAATTGCCCAATACCGCATTAAGCCAGCAGAGCGAAGTTTGGTATCTAGACGAAGAAAGTCGCCTTGATGCCTTTGAGACAACACCGTTGTTTTCGGATTCTCATTACACCTACATTCAAGTACCGGAGCGCTTTAGCGACAAAACATACCGTGTGCTAGTAAAGCCTTACAGCAGTTATCTTAAAGGTACACTTGCAACACCTGCGGAGGACAGTAACTGATGTCTGTTCATACTCAACATAGAGGTATAATTCCGTGGTTTGCAGCCAACCCCGTCGCCGCAAACTTATTGATGCTTTTAGTTATTGCTTTGGGCATTATCAACGTTGGCTCGCTGAATAAAAAGAGCTTCCCGACGTTACCGCCGAATGGCATAGATGTATCTGTAAGCTATGACAGCGGCTCCGCCAAAGCGAACGAAGAAAGCATCGCTATACCAATCGAGCAAAAACTGCAAAGCGTCGAAGGCATTAAGAATATGATGTCTTCTTCAAGCGCCAGCGGCGCGAGCGTTAACGTCGAAGTAAAAGACGATTATGAATTGGAAGACGTTTTTACTGACATCAAAGACAGCATCGGAGAAATGTCATTCCCCAGCGAGGCGGACCCTGCAAGTGTTACAAAAGACACTCGTTCAGAACTCGCCATGATCGTTCAAATGTTTGGCGATACAGACAGACGAACATTGCAAATGCTCGCTAACGACTTAAAGACCGATTTATTATCCGACCAAGAGATAAACTCCGTGTCGATATCCGGCGCTCTTGATCCGATTATGAAGATTGACGTCGATCGAAATCTACTTGACGCTTACGGATTAGCATTAGAGGATTTAAGCACGGCAATTAACGCAGAATCATCGTCTGCAAGCGTTGCAACTCTAAGCAACAAAGACATCTATCTCACCATAAGCGCCTCTGAACAAGACTATTTCAAGAGTCAATTTGCGGCCATTCCAATAAAATCGTTTTCTGACGGCGGCCAGCTTTTCCTAGGTGATGTTGCCACGATAAAGGACACGTTCGACGACAGCGAATTTGTGTTGTCACGTTTTAACCAAAAAAACAGCCTCGCTCTGAGAATCAACACTGTGGGTCAAGATGACATAATTAACACAGTGGAGGCGACGTACAAAATCATCGACCAATGGAAAAACAACAACCGTTTACCTTCCACCGTATCTCTCGTAAGTTGGAATGATCGAAGCGAATCTATAGATCAGCGACTTGAGTTAATGGTTAAAAACGCGCTTACTGGGATATTTTTGGTTTTTGTTCTTCTCGCCGTTTTCCTAAACATTACCGTCGCTTTTTGGGTTGCCATGGGGCTGCCATTTATATTCTTTGGCACCCTTTTCGCTATGGGGACTGAAACCATGGGACTCAGCCTCAATTTAATTACCACATTTGGCTTTATTCTAGCGCTGGGTATTGTCGTTGATGATGCCGTCGTTGTGGGAGAAAGCATCTACGATGTACGTTCAAAAGAAGGCGATACACTCGGTAACACGATTAAAGGAACGATGAATGTTGCTGTGCCAACCCTGTTTGGCGTATTCACTACGGTCGCTGCGTTCTGGGCTTTATCAAACATTGATGGACGTTTGGGGAAAATCTACTCGCAGTTTGCAATTGTCGTCGCGATTTGCCTAGTACTATCGGTCATTGAATCAAAGATTATTTTACCTGCCCATTTGTCCCATATTAACACTCGTAAGAACACACCAAAGAACGTTGTAACAAAGGTATGGAGCAGAATTCAACAAGCCGCAAATTCTGGATTAATGCTCTTTAGCGAATACTTATACCGTCCTACGATTAACTTTTCTCTTACTCACCGATACGCCATATTAATCGGCTTTATATCCATCTTTGCACTTGTCATGTCGATGCCATTTACCGGAGAAATAAGAACCAGCTTTTTTCCTAGAATTCCGGGCGATACGGTTCGTGCTTCACTGACGATGCACAGCGATGTCAGCTATGGACAAACACAAAAAGCCCTGCTTGAAATTGAGCAAAAAGCCTACCAAACTGACGCCCTACTTTCCTCCTCAAACAACCTTCAAGGAGAACTGTCTGATATCAAAAATTGGTCTGGTATCAAAAACATAGAAACGCGTGCAAAAGGCGACCAAGAAGGTGATTTCCGCATAGAGCTACAAAGCGACGCACCGTATACGCCTCGCCAATTTTCAGCAAAATGGCAACAACTTGTTGGGTCGCCAGAAGGTGTAAAAAGCCTTAGAATTCGCAGCGCTGCTGAAACCGTTGACGCTCTTTATATTGAAGTCACAAGCCACGATTCCTTTGCTCTTGATGGCGCTTTAGAAACACTTATAAGCGAACTCAATAAGATCCCCGCGGTCACAGGGATCGAAAAATTCGACGCTCCACTTGAAGAAAGAATTGCCATTGATTTAAACGAACAAGGCAGATTACTCGGATTAACAACGTCGAATCTCGCGTCCCAAATCACATCAAATTTTGATGGCGACACGGTCCAAAAATACCAACGAGATAATGACGAAATTGAAGTAAAGCTCGGATATTCTGATGCACAGGAGAAATCGCCTTCTGAAGTGATTGATACCCAAATCACCTTAGACAGCGGCACCCAGATTCCCCTCAATGCAGTTGCTTCGTTAAGCAAAACCGAAGTTCAAACCCGGATTTTTCGAATTGATGGAAAGAGGTCGTATTATTTGTCTGCAGAAGTGGATAAAGACATTCTCTCTTCAACAGAAGTGGTCGACTATCTGCAACAAAGCGTGATGCCAAACATCGAAAAACAGTTTGCAAGTGTGACTTTCGATTTTGGTGGGGAAGCCGAAGAACAAGCTGAAACAGAATCCTCTTTGTTAGAAATGTTTCTATTGGCTCTCCTTGTGATTTACGCCCTTCTCGCCATTCCTCTGAAATCGTATGCACAACCGCTTATCATTATGATGGCCATTCCTTTTGGGATCATAGGCGCACTGCTAGGGCATTGGATGAACGATCTTTCAATCAGTATCTTTTCTTTAAACGGGATTCTGGCATTAAGCGGTGTCGTCGTTAACGACAGTTTACTATTGGTATCACGATTTAATGATCTTAGAAAAGAAACCATACATGTAAAAAAGGCCATCGTAATGACCTGCCAAGGACGTTTACGAGCGGTATTACTGACCTCTTTCACAACGTTTGCGGGTCTCATTCCTATTCTTTGGGAGACATCGAGACAAGCACAAGCCCTTATTCCAGCAGCGGTATCATTGGGTTATGGCATCATGTTCGCGACTTTTATCACTTTGATTCTCATACCGGTTTTACTCTTAATAAAAGAGGATATTCATTCAATTTGGATAAAAATCACTAAACGAACGACCAAGGCGACAACCCACTTAGTCAGCTAAGCACAAGATCAATTCCATCAAACATCACCAAGGCCGTGCTTAATCTGGATACACCTTGTCTAGATTAAGCACCAACGCATCAAACACAGCCTTGTACGCCGGACTATTCCTCAAGTCTTCATGCATGGTTACCCAGACATCAAGTTCTAATTTGATGGAATCTTCCAATAAAGGCATTAGATCACTGTCACGTTCAATTATAGCGAGCTGACAAATCCCTATACCAAGCCCAGCCCTTATAAGAGCAAGCTGAACAATGTTGCTGTCAGCTCGATAATTGAATAGATTTCGGTCAAAATCAAAACCAAGGTCACGTGTATTGCGTCGGATAAAGTCTGTTTCTTTGTCATAACCAATTAATGGATGCTGCCGTAGCTCTTCAACCGTTGTTGGTGCCACATGGGTTTCTATATATTGTTTACTCGCACAAAAACTTAACTTACATGTGCCAACCCTACGTGCGATCAGTTGGCTTTGTTTTGGTCTGAACATCCTTACCGCGATGTCTGCTTCCCGATTCAATAAATCTTGTGGCATATCAGACAATACGAGTTCAATCTCTATTTTAGGGTTATCTTTTTGAAGGTCACTTAACGCAGCTGGTAATACTTCAACGCCCACAATATCGGAGGTTGTTAGCCTCACCGTACCGTTTATACCGTCTTCATTTGATAGCGCTATTCGCTCGAAGGTCTGTGCGAGGTGTGACATCTCCAAAGCAAATTTTTCAAGAGAAACAGCACGCTCAGTAGGTATTAACCCGCTTTGCGAACGTATAAACAACGAATAACCCACATGGTTTTCTAGCTCATCAATATGTCGCCCTAAAGTAGGCTGGGTTGATCCAGTTGCACGCGCCGCAGCAGAAAGCGAGCCCTCCTGCAAAACAGCCAAAAATGAACGATACAACTCCCACCCGATTCGTTTCTTCATTAACTTCTGTCCCGTTTTATACAGTTGATCATTTAATTAACAAACTTCAACCCTGTTAATCGGCTTAAAGCGAATATACCTATACGTTTATGTATAGTAGCGACATCATATTAAACAATTTAAAACAACGCCGTTAGTCTCTAACATTCCTTCAGACCCAAACACATATTTTCTGGAGGCAATATGACCAACATAAAAAACCAAGTACTTATACTAGGTATAACAGGCGGCATCGGAAGCGAAGTCGCTCGGCAATTATTAGAGCAAAACTGGAACGTAATCGCGCTACACCGTTCACCAGAACTCGTTTCTAAAGAAGTAAATCTCAAAACAAAACACATCAGCTGGATTAAAGGCGATGCAATGAATTCTGAAGATGTTTTAAAAGCCGCAGAAGGGTGTTGTGTTATCGTTCATGCAGTCAATCCACCGGGTTATAAAAAGTGGGAAAAATTCGTCATTCCTATGTTAAAAAACAGTATAAATGCGGCCAAAAAACAGCGAGCCACCGTCGTATTTCCTGGCTCAATATACAACTACGGTCCGGATGTGTTGCCCAATATTTCTGAATCAACACCTCAACATCCGAGAACAAAAAAAGGATCGCTTAGAGAAGAGATGGAACAGGAATTAAAACGCTTTGCAAATGACGGCGGAAACGTCATTCTAATCCGAGCGGGCGATTTTTATGGCCCTTATGCCAAAAATAACTGGTTTTCACAAGGACTGATCAATCCCAATAAAGCCGTTAAATCCATTTACAATCCCAGTAGAAAAAATGTGGGTCATCAATGGGCCTACTTGCCAGATGTCGCTCAGACAATGATATCTATGATCATAAAGCGACATGAACTTGAGCCATATGCCGTCTATCACATGAAAGGTATTTGGGATTCAGATGGCACACTTATGGTTAATACAATTCAAAAAATTATTCATGAAAAATCAGGAAAAAAACCAAAAATTGCACCTTTTCCATGGTGGCTTGTTTGGTTAGCAGCTCTCTTTAACACCACGGCAAAAGAACTCTTGGAAATGAAATACTTATGGACGCAACCAATCAAAATGGAAAATAACAAACTTAAAAAGAAATTAGGGGAAGAACCTCACACTCCCATTGAAATTGCGGTCGAAAAGACCCTGAGAAGTCTCGGAGCGCTAAACGATTAAAATAGCCTTATAAGGCAGCCTTGCAATAAAGTAAGACGGAATTAGATCCACCGTCTTACTTTATTGCAATAGTCTTTATACTCGCTTCCGAACTTTCTCCGGAGCATTCGTTCTTCTGGTTTTATTTGAAATTGAGTTATATACAAAATAAATACTGCGGTCGTCACCACACCAACCACCAGCACACCAAAACACACACTGATGCCAAATAAAACAAGCGCCATTGCCAGATACATGGGATTACGAGAAAACTTAAACACACCAGAAGTAACCAGTGCGCTCGCATTTTCAATTTTATGTGGATTAACGGTTGTTTTATGACGCCTAAATGTCATTACAGCACTTGCAGCTACTATAACACTCAGCAAAAGCATAACCGCACCAGCCCCACGGGTGACATCATTTGCTTGATTAATAAAATTTTGATTGGCGAGATACACAAAACTCAATAAAAACAGCAACACAACCACAGGTGGAATTTTTAGGTTTAACATCGCGTTCCCCTTTTTGAAAAGCTCTTAATCCAATACCTTTTTACTGACCTAATGAAACCCTCACAGACTGCCGGGCATGGATATAAGAAAATTATGTAGCGCACTGAAGAGCGCTCCGCAGCGCGCTATCTATAATTTTTTTCAATAAGCCATTGGCTAACAACAATCTATGGCTTAAGAGCCATCACTTTATCAATGTCTTCAGCGGAATGACGCTCAATCACTTGCTCCCACGCTTCACCAAACGGACGATTGACGATACGCCCCCTTTGCACTGCTGGGCGTTGTTCAATTTCCTTCGCCCAGCGTAAAAGATGAGTATAACTTTCAACATTTAGAAACTCTGCTGCGTCATATAGATTACCCAACACAAGGTTGCCGTACCAAGGCCAAATGGCAATATCAGCAATGGAATACTCATCGCCAGCCATATAATTATTCTCGGCCAAGTGCTTATCTAAAACATCCAACTGACGCTTTGTTTCCATAGTAAAGCGATCAATCGGGTATTGCTGCTTAGTTGGCGCATAGGCATAGAAGTGACCAAATCCACCACCTAAATACGGAGCCGATCCCATTTGCCAGAACAACCAATTACGGCATTCGGCCTTAGCAGCGTGATCTTTTGGCTCCAATACGCCAAATTTATCTGACAAATACTGAAGAATAGAAGCCGATTCAAATAAGCGTGTAGGTGGCGTCGTTGTTGTATCCAACATTGCCGGGATCTTTGAGTTCGGGTTTATTTCAACGAAACCAGAAGAAAACTGATCACCTTCCCCAATGTTGATCAAGTACGCATCGTATTCCGCATCAGTAATGCCCGCTGCAAGTAACTCTTCAAGCATTATCGTTACTTTTTGTCCATTTGGCGTCGCTAATGAATGTAGTTGCAATGGATGCGTTCCAGCAGAAAGCACTTTTTCATGCGTCGCACCCGCAATAGGTCGGTTTGTGCTGGCGAATTTGCCACCGTTTTCAGATTCCCATTGCCATACTTTTGGTGGTACATAGTCGTCGTTATTAACGTCTGTATTTGATTCAGTACTCATTTGCACCCTCAATGTTTAGTTAACCGTAACAATTTACACCCAAGTTACGTCTTAGTTTATATAAGTAGTTATATGGGACGATTATCAAACTTAACAAGCGTAGTTAGAAAATCGATTACAGATTCGACTTTTTTGCATATTTAGGAAAACAACATGAAACTCAAAAATCACCTAAAAGGCTCACTTGCACTGCTCACCATAGCCAGTGCTTCGCTAATCACCAATACAGCCAACGCAGAAACACAAAGCTTAATAGTAGCCGGTGGCTGTTTTTGGTGTGTTGAATCAGATTTCGAAAACGTTGATGGCGTGATAGATGTGGTATCTGGGTACACCGGAGGCCATCAAGAAAATCCGAGTTATCGTCAAGTAGCAGGCAAAAAAACAGGGCATTTTGAAGCCGTCAAAATCACCTATGATGATTCAATTGTATCGTTAGAGACACTCTCAAATTATTTTTGGCGAACAATAGACCCGACAGATCCTCACGGACAGTTTTGTGACAAAGGCAGCCCATACAAGACTGCAATGTTCTACCAGAATGATGCTCAAAAAGAGGTATTTGAAGCCTCTCTGATTCATGTCAAAGAAACAAAACCATTTGCAGAGGATATCGTCACGCAATTACTACCCGCCAGTGAATTCTATCTGGCAGAAGCGTATCATCAGGACTATTACACAAAGAACCCACTACGTTACCGTTTTTATCGTACAAGTTGCGGAAGAGACCGTAAAATAGAAGCGCTGTGGGGCGAAGTCGCTAGCAAAATGTTTCATAAATAGTAACAATATTTTCACGCGGCTATGCTAGTCTTTTCGGGGACAATTTAGAGATAGCAAGTCCCATTTGAAAAATGATTCACCTATGTTTAAAGGATATACAATGACTACTAATGTACCAAATGTCGTGTTTAAAACCCGTGTTCGCAACGAAGCTTTAGGCGGACCAAACCCATTTGAATGGAAAGACGTGACAAGCGATGATCTATTCAAAGATAAAAAAGTAGTTGTTTTCTCATTACCCGGCGCCTTTACTCCGACATGCTCCACTTCTCACTTGCCAAGATATGAAGAGTTGTACGAAGAATTTAAAGGGCAAGGCATCGACGCGGTCATTTGTATCTCTGTAAACGACGCATTTGTAATGTTCCAATGGGGTAAAAGCCAAAATGCGAAGAATGTTTTCCTACTTCCAGATGGTAACGGAGACTTCACTCGCCAAATGGGAATGTTGGTTAAGAAAGACAATTTGGGCTTCGGTATGCGCAGCTGGCGTTACGCTATGCACGTTGAGAACGGCGAGATCAAAAAAATGTTCTCAGAAGCAGGATACCAAGACAACGCTCCTGAAGACCCATTTGAAGTATCAGATGCTGATACTATGCTGGAATACTTGAAAGCACGTTAAACAATAGGGAAGGTTCGAATCAGCTGTATTCGCTCTCATCTTCCCTAGGCTGCAAACACGACCCAGTGTTTGCAGCCACACTTTTGCGTCATTTAATTTCTATTTCAACAAATACAAACTCAAAATCGTTGTCATTGATCACGTTGTGACATACTCCCGCTTCACGCGAATAGGACTTCCCCACTGTAAGATCGGAATATACGACTCCCCCATGAGTTTCGATTGTTAAGCGCCCAGTGGTTTGAGGCACAACAATGTAATCATACTCATGAGTATGTAAAGCGGTCTCAGCTCTGGGTGGAAAACGCCATTCCGTCACAATGAATTTATCGTTATCTATTTGTACAGTCGGTATTGCATGAGATCGATTCGCCATAATTCTGCCCTTCTTGTTCTATTTATGGAAACACTAATAGCTTCCAAGCTACAACCTTGCTTCAATCAGTTATATAATGCCCGCTCAAACTAAAAGTTGGATATCTATGAACCGTCGCAAGAAAATCAAAAGCATCATCACTAAAAAAGCCAAACGTGCTAATTTAAAGGTAAATCCTAAAAAAGCAAAACCAAAATACATATCAAAAGCAGAGCGCGCGGCGCTAGAAGCCGAAGAGCAAAATCAACCAGAAGCGCCACAAGATTCATAACAAATCGACGCTAGACCTCTTCACGTCGGGCGTTTTATCTCATGATGTTTAAGTTCACTCTCCCTACGACTAAGCGCCCTTGTATGCATATCCTTGTTTACTGAATGCATTAACGATGGCGCGACCCATTCGAAATCCTTCCTTCTCATCTTAAATACTTCAATAACGCACTAATAAGACGCATAAAATTGGGTGTTGCATCGAAACATTTTCGGTTCTAGTGTCGTTAGATGACGATCAATAAATACACAGTTCGAGCTTTTAAAATGCGCTTAAATGATAGACAGTAATAAAAATAATAACGTTAAGAGTGTAATAACACGACACGATGTCTATTAAAGAAATTGCAACTCAGCTGGATTTATCCGTATCGACGGTATCGCGTGCACTGAATGACTACCCAGACATCAGTCCACGAACTAAAAAGCGGGTACTCAAAGAAGCTGCCCGACAAGGCTATCAGCTAAAAGGGAATGAAAACGGTCATTGGGTACAGGCTAAGCGTGTTGTCACCGCTGTGCTGCCCAGTCAAGATGCACAATATATCGACGCAACACTTTCAAAAGTGCTGTCAGGAACGAGACAACGACTCGAAGAGCACGATTACATATTAAAAATCGTTGTCATTGACACCGGTAGATTGGAACTGAGTGAGTTTGAACGACTGATAAAAGCAGGCGATCAAGACGGTTTTATTATGCTTCGCACGAAAGCGAATGACGCGAAAGTGCATCGATTACTCAAGCTCAACATTCCGTTCGTGTGTTACGGAAGAATGGAAACAACAAAACGCTATGCTTGGTTAGATTTAGATAATTATGCCGTAGGCAGAATGAGTGTCGAAACGTTGAGTGATGCGCAACGAGCCAGTATCGGCATCGTTTCCGTGAGCGATCGATACTTTTTTGCAAAAGAAAGACGACGAGGGATATTTGACGTTGCCAGAGAGCACAGTCTGAACCTTACGGAACAAAACCTGATAGAAGTAAGTTTCGACGAAGAAGAAAACTATTTAGCGTGCGCTGAACTGTTAATACAGCAGCCAACAATTACCGCTCTGATTTGCCTAACCAGTACGGCCGCTAAAGCCGCTGCATTGGCGGTGATGAGATTGAAAATTGAAGGGCGAAAGATCGACATCATTGGATGTGATACGCCCATGGATGAATTGACCTCCAGTATGGGGATTAAAAGTATTCAGCCAGCGCCGCCCGCTCAATTAGGAGAAAAGCTAGCGAAAATGATGATCGCTCGAATAAAAGGCGTACCAGTAGAAGAACTTCAGGAGTTGCTTACTCCTGGTGTTGTGACCTCAGGGTTTTCTAGCCCTTTTAAGTCGTATTAGAGTGCATCAAACACTCTTTTTTAAAGTCATGGAAACCCATTCAAAAACAATAAAAGTACGGGGAAGACGAAATGAAGAACCAAACAGCACTTATCGTGTCGAGTAGCTTGTTGTTCAGTCAACTTGCAGGCGCAACGACCGTAGAGTTTTGGACAGCACAAACTCAAACGGACAGGATGCAAACCATAGAACTGCTCGCCAGCACATTTGAAGCACTCTATGATGGCGTTACCGTAAAGGTCGTGCCCGTTGATGAGAACGAAATGGCCACTCAAATGGCGGCGGCCGTCGCAGCAGGCACAACTCCTCAATTAATAGAAGTGAACTCTGAAATAATCATGGCATTTGGTGAAGAAGGTATCGTCAATACTAAAGTCCATGATTCCGTCGTAGCAGATATTGGTAAAGAACGCTTTCACAAAGGTGCTTTAACCACGCTAACCTCCCCTGATGATCAGTATTACGGGCTTCCATACCATGGCTGGATTCAAGGCATTTGGTATCGTAAAGACTGGTTTGATGAAAAAGGCCTGGCCGCGCCGAACAGTTGGGAAAACATAGAAACTGCGGCAAAAATGCTGACGGATAAAAGCAATAATCAATACGGTATATTGATAGGAACAAAACAAGACAGCTACACCGAACAAGTCTTTACACAATTGGCACTTTCAAACAATGCGGCAGAATTTGACAGCAAAGGATCTCTTGTCTTCAACAGTCCCGCTACGTTAGAAACCATTGAATTCTACAAAAAACTATCAGAATACAACCCTCCTGGTCCTCAAAATTGGCGAGCTAGAGATTACTACCTGCAAGGCAAAATGGGGATGTTCTTCTACTCGACCTACATTATGGATGACCTTGCCCTCGCCGAAGTTGCGAAAGGATCGCTGACTTCTGAAAACTTTAAAGAGCTCAGTGGTGGCACGTTTGACCCAGACCTCGTGAAAAACACCGCCTTTGCGCCCATCATCAGCCATAAAAGCGCTGCATCCTATGGCACATTATCAGGACTGGTCGCGTTAAAAACATCCAGCATGGCGCAATCCGACGCAACCAAAGATTTTATAGAATTCATGTACGATCCAGCCAGCTATATCACCTTCTTACATATGGCTCCGGGCGGAATGAACCCTATGCTTAAAGGGATTGCGGAAGATCCAGCTTATCTAGACGATCCGAACGGAGTGTTTAAACTGTACGGCGCAGACAAGATGAAACAGATCGTTTCTGGGTTTGATGATATTCGTTCTTTTTCAGTAGTCGAGGGTATGACCTTCCCTGAATCCGGCGAAATTTTTGCCAAATCGGTCATTCCTAGAATGCTGTACAGCGTCACCATTGAAGACGAGAGTCCTAAAAAAGCACTCGATGCAGCAGAGCAAGAAATGAAGGCCATAGTAGCGCAATAGTTCACTTTATTTCGTCACATAGGCATTCATTACTGTGTGTAAGGTGACGACAACGGCGATCAATACAACACGCCAATGTCGTCACTTTGTCTCCAAGTATTGCTCAAGGAAATGGATATGTCATCACTATTGAAAAAGAGCGAAGCGAAGCTCGGACTAAAGTTGGTTGCACCCGCCGTAGGAATAATCGCTCTTTTGGTCATTTATCCTATTGCATTCAACGTTTACCTTAGCTTCTTTGACGTCCAATTAAACGGCCAAAAAACGTTTGTGGGCTTCGAAAACTATTCGAATTTATTATGCAACCCAAGATATTATCACTCCGTCGGTGTGTCGGTTGTCTACCTAATCGGGACCGTTGCTGGGACAACGATACTGGGGTTAGCCGCTGCCATATTAATGAACCAAGATTTCCGCCTTCGAAATCTAGCTCGCGGGCTTATTCTACTTCCCTACTTCGCGCCTGTTATTAGCGTCGTATTCGGATGGCAATTTATCTTTGATCCGGTTAATGGAATATACAACCATATGGTCGTAGATGTTCTTGGCCTAACAGATACTCGGGATAACCTCATTGGGAACCCTGACTCGGCGCTCTTTGTGGTCATTGTTTTTGATATCTGGAAACACTTCCCGATCGCCTATCTCTTGTTTTTGGCAAAACTACAGAGCGTTCCAAAAGATCTCTACGAAGCGGCTGCAATAGACGGCCAAAATGCGTGGGGGCGTTTCTGGCACGTTACACTTCCTGAGTTGAGATTCGTAATCGCAACCGTTGTTTTGCTGAGAGTCATCTGGAATTTAAATCGTTTTGAAGATGTGTATTTACTCGCTCCTAATGTCGAAACACTTCCCATTTTTACCTATTACCAAGCGTTCGCAGGACTGGTCGATCAAGGCATCGCCGCTGCGATATCCGTTATTCAATTGCTGGTGCTCGTCGGTCTTATTTGGCTGTACGTTCGCAAAGTACTGAAGTGGTGAAGCTATGATGAACAAACGAACGAAACTGCAATCCTTTATGCTCTATGCCCTTGTGATCGCCTTAGTGGTCTTTTGCATTTTTCCATTTCTACAAATACTTTCTACGTCGTTAAAGCATCCTATCGATTGGGGAAACCCGTCGCTTATTCCAAAAATACTGCACCTCGATGCTTACAAAGAACTGCTTGGACTTATGCCTCCAAAAGACGTGGACATACCTGCCAGTATCCAACGTTTGCTCGATAACCCGGCATTGTCCGAAGCGAAAAAACAAGCCCTTATTACCAAATTTACTTCCGGTGGAGATGTGTTTTCATTTGGTCGCTATATGCTCAATACCTTTGTTATTTCTCTTGTAACAGGAGTATGTGCAACCTTTCTCGCTTCCCTCGCGGCTTATGCCATTGCACGTTTAAGGTTTCCCGGACAATCGGTCATGGCGAACGGTGTTCTGTTCGTCTATATGGTAGGTGGTGTATTGCTCATGGTGCCGCTGTACCAAATGAGTGTGAGCGTTGGTCTAGCGTCAAGCGTCGCTGGAACGTTATTTAGCCTGTTTCTTATCTATTTGATACAAACGCTGCCCGTTGCAATGTACATGCTCGGAAACTACTTTCGAACCATTCCTTTTTCGTTAGAAGAAGCCGCAATGATGGATGGCTGTTCACGAGTAGAAGCCTTTTGGCGAATCATAATGCCACTGTCAAAGCCTATGCTATTTACCGTCTTTATTTACTGCTTTGTGATCGCATGGAACGAATATCTATTTGCCTCAGTATTCTTAAAACAATATCAGGATTTTCACACTCTTCCTCTCGCATTGCAGACACTGTTTACTTCAAAAAATGCAATCTGGGACAGGATTATGGCCGCCTCGATGTTAACCCTATTACCGGTCATTATTTGCTTTATGCTTGCCAATCGGCACTTGTCAGGTGGATTAACCGAAGGTGGTGTCAAAGGCTAACGAGATTCACAACGCGTAACTGATTTTAAATAATAAAAGGGAAACACGATGAGTTCCGTCATTATAAGAAACGTAAATAAATCCTACGGCACCTTGCCTATTGTGAAGAACCTTAATCTAGAGGTTCAGGACGGTGAATTCGTTGTTCTTGTAGGCCCAAGTGGTTGTGGCAAAAGCACGACTCTAAGAATGGTCGCAGGGCTTGAAGACATCACTCAAGGTGACATTGACGTGGGTGGACGTACCGTCAATGACTTGCCTCCACACAAACGAAATATCGCTATGGTGTTCCAAAACTACGCTTTATACCCGCACATGTCGGTGAAAGAAAACATCGTATTTGGGCTGAAAAAATCGGGAGCAGATGCGCAGACAATTCAAAATAAACTCGCCGATGTCTCAGAAATGCTGAAACTCGAACCGTATTTGGATCGAAAACCTGCTGATTTGTCCGGTGGTCAACGGCAACGTGTTGCGATGGGACGGGCACTTGCCAGAGACGCCGATGTTTACCTCTTTGATGAGCCACTGTCCAACCTTGATGCAAAGCTTAGACATCATATGAGAACCGAAATCGCCCGAATCCAACACCAATACAACATGACCGCTATATACGTAACACACGATCAAATCGAGGCCATGACACTCGGCGATCGCGTTGTGGTGATGCGAGATGGAATCGTTGAACAAGTTGGCTCACCGATGGAAATTTACCTACAGCCTACAAATACCTTTGTAGCGACGTTTATCGGATCTCCTGCTATGAACCTCATAGAAGCAACAGTAAACGAAAACGTTCTCGTCATTGATGACTACCATATTCCAGCCGCAGACATCGCAAACGTTGACCTAACGGAACTCAATAAACATCACTCGGTGCTCGTTGGAATTCGGCCTGACTTTTTTGAAGACAGTTCGCTGAACTCGCCCAGTGATAATGTATTTGAGTTTAACGATATTCAAGTTGATCTGGTTGAAAACCTTGGCTTTGATAAAGAAGTTCTATTCAAACTCGGCGGGGAAGATTCGAAAGCACGCTTAGATTTGCGATCACACGTACAACGAAAAGAGCATATTTCACTGACAGTCGATCTCAACAGAGTATTGATCTTTGATACCAGTACTGAGGGCGTACTTTTGAATCCGGGCGCGTTAATAAACCCAACCGACCTGTCAGATCCTAACGGTTAGAAAGTAAAGATCAAGCATTGCTACTTTAACGTTCTAACCGTCAGGTAATTAGGCATTACTTAGGCATTTTCATTCACTACAATGACTTTGCGATGCGGGAATGGAATTTCGATATTGTTGTCATCAAGCGCCTTTTTAATTTGCTCAGGCACGGTATATAAAACATCGAAGTAGTGCTCACCCTTACAGAACGGTCTGACAAGAAAATCAACAGAACTGTCATTTAAGGTTTCGACTTCTACAAACGGCTTAGGGTCTTTTAGGATATGAGGATGTGAAGACAACACCTCTTCAATCACCGCGCGCGCTGCGTCGGTATTTTCACCATAAGCCACACCAAATCGCATATCTACCCCACGAACAGGATGATGCGAGTGATTGATAATCTGGTCGCCCCAAATTTGACTGTTCGGCACGATAATCTGTTGGTTATCGAATGTTTGCAAAACCGTTGTAAACAAATCGATTTCCGTCACTTTACCAAATCTTCCCGCGGCATCGATAAAGTCTCCCACTTTATAAGGTCGGAAAATCAGCAACATAACCCCGGCGGCTAAGTTAGACATTGCACCTTGTAGCGCAAGACCAACCGCCAAACTCGCTGCGCCTAACAACGCCACAATCGACGCAGTTTGCACACCAAAGCGATTCAAGACAGCAATAAGAACAAACGCCATGACAACATAACGAGCCACACTGCCTAAAAAGCGAAATAACGTATCGTCAAGCTTATCGTGTTTCTTGCTCACACCAACTACAAGCGCATTAACTCGTCCTGCAATCCACATACCTACCAACAATATGACGATCGCGAGCAATACATTCGTCGCCCAATCAATCGCTGTTGGCAAATATTGGTTTATATCCAGTTCTTGAATTACATCCTGCATACCTTAACCCTTTTATGTTTGAATAGTCCTAAATTCTTGCAATTACAAGTATCGCTTTCAGAACACACCTTAACAGAAGTCGATTGCAGTTAAAGTTGACCAAATGTAAAAAATTATATCTAAATTGAACACACCGGTTATTTCATGATTTTTTAAGATACTACTGAACCAACTGCTTATACATTACATAGCTATCTACATACCCTAAACGCTTATGGCGATACGCTTTAGGAATGGTTCCGATGATTTCAAAACCCAACTTTTGCCACAGTTTTACAGCAATGTCGTTTGTTGAAACGACTGAGTTAAACTGCATCGTTTCAAACCCAAGCTCTAACGCGATTTGTTGTGAATGGTCACACATCTTTTTCGCCACCCCTTGCCCACGCGCTTTTTCACTTACCATGTATCCGCAATTACAAATGTGGTTACTTGGCCCCATTGCGTTTGCTTTAATATAGTAAGATCCCAAAATCGAGCCATCTTCACCCTCAAAAACAAATGTCTTAATGGGTGAAACACACCACAACGAATACCCATCCTCGAAACGCATCTCGGGATCAAACGCATAGGTTTCCTGAGCGGTAACAATGGATCGAAAAACTGGCCAAAATTCTTTGAAATCTTGCTCTGTTATCAGCCTAAGCATCTCTTCTACCTCTGGAATTACGAAAATAAGAATCAGGAAAGGAAATGTGAAATGAACGAAACTATTTCATGCGTCAATACAAGCGCTCTTTCACTATGTTATACCGTAACTCGGCTGCCTTGTTGTCTCTATTACGTCAAAGGTAAATAGCAGACAAACCGTGACCACGATTGATACGCTTAGAATGAGCAATCTGTGTCAATGCGAAGATTTTATGAATAGAACTTACATCACACATTTGCTTCACTGTGATGTAAGTTTCCGATTGAGCTTGACCTAAATTCGTCTATTGGTGGTTCAATCTTCTGCTTCAAAATAAGCGAAGACTTCTGCACCCGTCATATTGTGAGTTTCGTTCTTGAACTCGTAATACTCAGGTTTCTCGTCAATGAATATTTGATGAGTAAAAGTAAATTTGTTATCCGTTTGCAGTAAACCAATAGGAAGATGGTACTGATTGGCGGGTTTAAGGAAGTAAAATAGGTGAGTTCCACATTTGCTACAAAAACCTCTCTCAGCCCATTCTGATGATGCATAACGAGTGACACTGCTCTCGTCTGATATTTTTACAGAATCGGCACAGTCAATCGCTAGCATTGGCCCGCCTCCCCAGTTGCGACACATGCTACAGTGACATGCTGCAACTTCGCTACTGGCGTACTCAACTTCTAAAGCAACCGAACCACACATGCATTTACCATGACCTTTCATCGCAGTCTCTCCTCAAAGTCTATATAGAAATAGTAACTATTTGCCATAATTATGACAACCTCACTGTTGGTAGAGCCAATCGAAGCCTTTTATTTTATTGAAAACCACACTCTTAACGGAGCGGTCATAAAACCTTTGGCTCTTGTTGAGTCGTACAATGAATGCCTCCACCCCCCGCCGCTATAGCGTCGATGTTGATCTGGATTACATCTCGTTCAGGAAACGCTTTTTGAAGTTGGCGTTTTGCTGCGGCATCCGTTCGTGGATCACCAAATTCAGGAGCAATCACCGCACCATTACAAACGTAGTAATTGATGTAACCTGCGGCAAAATCGTCGCTAGCATACTCTTCACGGATCCTTGTCGGTGCTTCTAATGTAATAATCTCCAGTTTTCGACCTTCTACATCCGTCGCTTTACGTAGAATCTCCAGATGCTGCTTGGTAACAGCGTGATCAAACGAATAAGGATCGGGATCGTATCCCACTACAACCACCCCAGGACGAGCGAAACGAGCATAAAAATCAGTGTGCCCATCGGTAATGTCTTTGCCTTTAATGCCGGGCAACCAAATGATCTTGTTCAATCCAAGTAAACGCTTCAGTTCTTGTTCGCATTCACGCTTACTTACACCAGGGTTGCGATTTTCATTGAGCACACAACTCTCGGTTATGATAGCTATTCCATGCCCATCAACCTCAATCCCGCCGCCTTCAAGAACGAGATCCGTCTGGATACGAAGCACATCAGCGTTTCTAGCAACAAACGCAGCGACCTTTGCGTCATGTTCATAATCTTGCTTATCGCCCCAGCCATTAAAATTAAAATCAACGGCGGCCTTGTCGCCACTCTTTGTGACAACGAAAACAGGCCCTGAATCACGAATCCATAAATCATCAAGAGGACTAACGATGAGATCAACCTTGTTCCCCATTAAACGTCGAGCCAGAGCCAAGTCTGATTGACGAACCAACATTGAGACAGGTTCATACTGAGCAATGCTCAAAGCAATGGTTGCCAAGTTACGTTGAACGTCAAACAAAAGCTCGTGGCCCCAAATATCTCGACTCGCTCCAAAGGCCATCCATGTACGCTGATGCGGATCACTTTCATCTGGCATAATCCAAATTTCTTCACCCTTGGACACAGCAAAAGCCCCTTTCGCTCCTCCAATTACAGTGGATGCTGCTAAAAAGCTAAGTGATTTAATGACTGTGCGTCGAGTGGCCACGGTGTTTATCTCCTCAAGAATAAGACAAAGAATAATCGCCCATTGTTTAGCATCAGTTTATACAAGGTAGATTACGATGGACATGAGTATGATTGTGACAAGACGGTAGCCCGCTTGGATGAGTAACAGCGCCTTCCCCCAGCCACAAAACAAATTATCCGAAAGCAACGCAGGAAAAATAATCAGAAAACCCAATACAAGGCCTAAAATCACCGCCTCGTTCACACTTGAAATGTCGAGATTCTCAGAAAGAAAAGACACACCAAAAGCACTAAGAATACAGGCAACGATACTGCCTATCATGGGTAAAGTTTGATTGCCGATATTTTCTGGCGTTTTACCGATGCTGGCCATCCATCTAGGGCCGAACGCTATTGGGCTGTACCACAATGCACCTAAAATCATCCCTGTTACAGAAGCCGCTAATATTTCTATTATTTGAACGGACAATAATTCCATAGAGCAACACCTCATTTTATCGTGAACAGAAATCCGAAAATTTAAGAGTAATACAGTAACGCAGCTACTGCGATTATCAACAAACAATCGACTCAAAACAGAGCCTGACAAAGTGTTATTTCATTATTGAGTTTGATCAATGCCTCGCAAAAGGTTTAAAAAATCAGGTGGATATAGCAAACAACAGTTGCACAAAATCTGTTACGAAGTAATGTACTTTAAAAAATGGGAGAATTCAGATCCATGACGGCTATTGCGGCATAATTCACGATTAAATCAATTCGCAAAATCGTCGGGCATATATTTCTCATCACCATTCACGGACAATTTCTGAATAATTTCGGCTTTACTAGGGTATAGCTCTATCAAATTAGCAGCCTGTCCAGCTTCAAAGCATGATCCTGTAAACCCTGGCGCCATAGTACAACCGAATAATGCATAACGTCCTCCCTGATTAAGGCATCCCGCCTGCCACACTCCAGCAGGGACAACGTATTGAACATATTGCCCTTGTGCGACATTCTGTCCCATTATAATTTCTTCTGTCTGACCATCTGGATACAGTAGATAAAGCGTGAAAGGGTCGCCACCGTACACATGCCAAACTTCGTCATAATCAAGTTTATGAAAGCACGACACACTTTCAGGTTCATTTGCATAAAGCCCAATCATTGCCGTTCCGCTCGGCTTGTCATCAGCTGTTTGTTGCGATGCTCTCCAAGTACTCTTGAACAAAGTCCCTTCAACTGGCAGTCTTTCAAAGCGGTAATGACGAAGCATGCTCGCTGTATCAGGATGAACAGGCTTTTGATTGAATCGGTTAAGCTCCATCACATCGATAATCGCATCGACATTCAAAGATCCATATAAATGAGGATACAGATCTTCCGTAGACGAATAGCTTAATTTATTTCCATCAGGTATTTCATAGCGAAGCTCAGAGCGTAATAAGCTCACGTCAATCACCAACAATTTAAGATTTTTTTGATCCCGATAAAATTCTTTAACGACCGATCCAACCTGATGAAAGCTGCAAAAATGAACGAACCCATCTGTGCTAAGGCTAGGGGCAGTATATGTGGTGCTCTGAAGAATCTTAGAAGCTTGATTTTCTAAAACAATGTGAAACACACAAGCTTCGGTAGGGTCAGTCATGTCAATTCCTTATTAGCGTAGACTGGGGGTTAGGCACATCGAATGCGTCTTTTGGATTGTCTTTTTATGCTTCGTTTATTACAACGGCCTGCTCACGATATATTTGCCATAAATCATTGGACTTTTTAAGCATAAGATTAAAAACGATTTTTTTGGGACCATCTCCCAAATCCATCTGTCGTGTCACCATCACATAACCAGATTGCTCTCGCACATCGATATAGTTAAATTCAGCCGTCTTATCGAGTGAAGGTGCTCCTGAATCTCGCAATCGACGGAAGAATTCCATGTTTTGTTGGTAGTCGAAGTTTAAAACACTTCCATCTGGTAACAGCATGACAATGATCAGCTCTGGTGCATACAGGTTTGCGAGGTCATCAAGTCGATAATTACAGCCCGCGTCAATCAAGGCTTCTACTGTCGATTTCAATTCCTTTTGGGGTTCATTCAATGACATATAATTCCTACTATTTGAACTTTAGCTCATAAGAGTTTTCGGTGTGTAACTGCGATAAATTCCGTGTGACGGTATTTGTAACATATTTGATTCCTGCTCAGTAAAGAGATTTTGGAGTAAATACGCTACCAAACGCAGATTTTTTGACCTTAGCAAGTTTCGATTCCAGTAATTTTCGACCGTTTATATTATTTAGTGTGCAGATGCATCGGCGTTAAACTGCGATGAATAATGTAATATTATGTAGTGAAGCCCTTCTCTATTCCGCAATAAAGTTATAATTTTACAAACTAACATGGACAGTTATCTCGTTTTATTCCTATTGATATCGAGGTCTCATGAAAGCTAGCATCGTAAAAAAGAGAGTTTTGATTCCAATAAGTCAGTTGCTACTTTGGTTTTTTATCGTTTGCCCCGCATATGCTGATGATGGTTTCTCTAATATTCCGCAAGCAACCATCCAGCTAGATCACCTCACAACAGAGGATGGACTTTCTCAGAACCACGTTCTAGCTATTTTACAAGATCGTCTAGGCTTCATGTGGTTTGCCACCCGAGATGGCCTGAATCGATATGATGGCAATACATTTGTTGTTTATAAAAACAACGCAGATAACCCCAACACCATCAGCTCAAATTCCATTCAAGATTTAATCGAAGACGATCAAGGGCAATTATGGGCGGCGACAAACAGCTCAGGTGTTAATAAATTTAACCCTCGAACTGTACGCTTCACTCGATATAGGCATGAGCCTACCAACCCCAACAGTTTAAGCAGCAATTCTGTTGAGAGTATTTTTCAAGACAATAGCGGGAACTTTTGGTTCGGTACATCGGACAGCGGGCTGAATAAGTTTGACCCTGTAAACAATGAATTTACACTTTTTAGTACAGATACTGCGGGTCATTTTGTAGGCCGTATTACCGACATTACTGAAGATGTGAAAGGAAACATTTGGTTTGTAGGAGCAAAAGGGTTATATAAATTAGACCCAATGACTGGAGAGTTAGTTCGCCCCTCTGAGACAATTGAAAGCCTCTCAGGCGATCATATTTATGCAGACAATTCGGGGAATCTTTGGATACTGTCTTGGGCTCCCGCGGCACTTGTAAAATTTAATATAGAAGCAGAAGAATTTACCCAATACCCTCTTGAGTCTCTTGGCTTATTTAGCGCAAACCTGCTTGCAGACGGCAACAAAGGGTTTTGGATTCCATCGAAGAGCGGGCTGTATTATTTTGATCGTGAAACCACCCAATTCTCCCAACTATTCCTGCACGACGCCTCAAACCCTCATGGCCTTAACGACAATAGCGTTACCTCGATTTTTAAAGATACATCCGGTTTGTTGTGGTTAGGTACGGTCAACGGAGGAATCAATCTGGTTGATTTTAGACAGCAACAATTTGGTTTGCTCCAAAATCAAGATTCTAACCCTAACAGTATTTTGAGTGGCAGAGTCGCCGAAGTTTATGCTGAGTCAAATGACATTATTTGGGTGGGATTTTGGCCTCGAGGCCTAAGTAAGATTGATCAACGCACCGGAACCGTCACCAATTATCTCCCTAATCAGGACAGCAGCCAGTCACTCAGTCCGGGGCTGTATATCAGCAGCATACAAAAAGATTCACGTGGGTTTCTTTGGTTGGGCGGCTGGGAAGGCGGATTAGATCGATACGATGAAGCAACTGGCGAGTTCAAACACTTTCGACACGATCCTAATGATCCAAACAGCCTTTTATCAAACCATGTTTTAGAAATCTATAAGGATCAAGACGGTATTTTGTGGCTTGGTCAATTCGGAGGCCTGAGTCGATTTGATCCAGAAACTGAGCAGTTCACTCACTATACCCACGATTCAAATGACAATAGCAGCATAGGAGGAAAAAACGTCAGGGCGATCTATCCTGATGGCACCGATGCACTTTGGATTGGTACTTGGGACGGTGTGTTAAGCCACTTTGACAAACGATCAGAAACCTTCGTGAATTACCTTCCGGAATACCACTCCCCAGACAAGTTACAAGGAGGAAGTATTCGATCCCTCCACCTAGATGGGATGAAGATGCTCTGGGTTGGTGCCTCAGATGGCTTGTACAAATTTGACCCGCAACATCAAAGTTTCACTCGCTATACGGAAAACCAAGGGCTTCCAAGCAGCAATGTTGAAGGTGTGTTGGAAGACTCTCGAGGTCACCTTTGGGTCAGTACAAAAAACGGTCTATCTCAATTTAATGTGCAAACTGGCACATTTAGAAACTACGCCGCCGAAAATGGTTTGCAAAGTAATGATTTTAGCCAAAACAGCTACGCGCATGCGCCCAATGGACAAGTTTTCTTTGGTGGTAGCAAAGGGCTAAATGCATTTTTCCCCGAGCAGATAGAAGATAATCCGTTTGTCCCACCGGTCGCAATTACGGATCTTAAAATATTCAATAAACCTGTCGAGATCTCCGTTGAATCAGTTTTAACGCAAGCGATTCAGTACACAGATTCACTCACTCTCTCCCATCAAGATGCTATTTTTTCTATGGAGTTTTCGGCGTTAAGTTACGCAAACTCTGAAAACAATCAATACCGCTATAGACTGGAAGGACTAGAACAACATTGGAATACTGTCAGCAGCAAACAACGCTTGGCCATCTACACCAATTTGGATGCAGGTGAGTACCTATTTCATGTTCAGGCTTCAAACAGCGACGGAGTCTGGAACAGTCAAGGCGTTAATCTGCCGATTGTCATTTTGCCACCGTGGTGGAAAACAGGATGGTTTAATAGCTTAGTAATCGCCGTTTGTCTTATTGTGATTATTAGTATTTACCGTATTCGTATTAAAAGCCTGAAACAGAGAACCGCTGAGATAGAACATATTGCCTACCATGATTTGCTCACCTCGCTGCCCAATCGCCGACTGTTCATAAAGAAACTGGATCATGTCCTAACTAACGTTCAACGTTCTGAACACCACGGCGCACTCATGCTTATCGGTCTAGACAACTTCAAAAACCTCAACGATACTCACGGGCATGATAAAGGCGATCAATTGTTAAAAGAAGTTGCTAAAAGGCTTCAATTAACAATACAAAAAGACGGTTGTGTTGCACGGTTCGGTGGTGATGAATTTATGATTATGCTGACGACTTTGGGTAGCTGCCCTGACAAGGTAAGTGACCGAATCAATCAGATTGCCAACACGGTGTCAGAGACCATTTGCCAACCCTTTATCATCGGCGAACATACACACCATATTACGTCTAGTATTGGCATTACCGTATTTACAGGAATGCAGAGCAATCCTCATGAATTGCAAAAACAAGCTGACATTGCGATGTATCAAGCAAAGCAAAATGGTCGCAATAACTTTCTACATTTCAGCCCTGACATGCAGACAGCCATCGCTGAAAAAGCGGCTCTTGAAGCGGCTATGCGACAAGGAATTGACGATCAGCAGTTTTTCCTTCATTACCAAGCTCAATATGACAGCAAAATAGGCATCGTCGGGGCTGAAGCTCTCATACGTTGGCAACACCCTAAACTTGGCCTAATCCCACCTAATCAGTTTATTCCACTGGCAGAAGAATCAGGCTTAATTGTACCTATAGGTGATTGGGTGTTGGAAAACGCGTGTAAACAACTCAAAACCTGGTCAACAGATTCAAAAACTAGAGATCTAGATTTAGCCGTTAACGTGAGCCAATACCAGTTTCGTCAAAGCAACTTTGTGGAAAAAGTACGCCAAATACTACAGCAAACTCAAGCGCCCGCGAGTCATTTGAAAATTGAGATGACAGAAAGCCTTTTAATTGAAGACATTGATGATTCCATCAATAAAATATACGCTCTTAAGTCATTCGGTGTAGGGTTTTCTTTGGACGACTTTGGTACTGGGTATTCTTCATTATCGTATCTTACGCGCTTGCCATTACAGCAACTCAAAATTGACCGTTCATTTATCGCCAACTTACCAAATAGCCATGATGACGCCATTGTCGCGCAAACCATTATTACTATGGCTCAAAGCTTACAATTGTCGGTCATTGCAGAAGGCGTTGAAACAGAAGCTCAACGAGAATTTCTGGAACAAAAAGGCTGCTCCGCGTACCAAGGATTCCTTCTTAGCAAGCCAGTCTCGCTCAAGGATTTTGAAGAGTTACTGTAAAAAATAAAGTGCCTCCAATAGAAAACTCAGTGATTGAGGATTGGCTGTGGTAGAGAGGCTTTATTTGAGCTTCGAGTATTTACCATAAAATCAGCTCATTCATACTACTTCGTAAAAGGTCTTTGATGGCGTTTAATGGCAATTCAGTATTATCGAAAGAAAGTTGATTCCAATCGAAAAAACAGCCTTCACTATCTAGAATTGGTTAAATTGTCGCATGTTGCCAACTTATTCGCAGAACCCTAAAGGCATCATTGAAAAAAAAATGAAACTCTAGTAAATTAAAAAGCTATAGAAAACAAGATATCAGTTTTATTTATTAGTGTTATTCAAATAAGGCAATTGACATGGAGGTCCCATTATTTAATAACAGCCTACTCAAGACTCCTCAATCATTTTCCACTTTATATATGTTTTTCAATCTTAAACACATATAAAATCATAAAAAACATTTTAAATCTAAACAAAAAGGAGATTAATTTAGATAACAACCAGTCATATAGCGATAAAAATCAAACTTTAATGTGATCCCTTAAAATTAACCCCAGATCACCAATCTATATTTAAAAAAATATTTTTTTTAATTTTTAACAGTTATATAAGGATAAATAGCTTAATATGAAAAACATAATATTTATTTTAAGTACAATTATTAGTCCACTAGCGTTTTCAGATGTTCCTAATATATTTATTTCAGGTTCACCGGCAAAAGCTGCCGAGGTAAACCAAAACTTTAACGCTTTAGATTCTAAAATCACGTCTGCAAATTCAAGAATATCTGCTTTAGAAGACGCTTCGGAACAAGCAGATGAATGTGAAAGTGAGGACTACTGGAGTGCTAATATACAGAAAATATCTTATGAGCCGAAGTCGTCTACAATTGGTCTTCAATTGAACTATTATTCAACAAACTACAGAGTTGTGGAAGTACCTTTTAAAGAGTTCGGCACTGGCGATCTTTATAAAGTTAGATTTCCTGCTGAAGAAAGATCATCAGATAGTATATATGCGTACCTTTCAACTAGACATGTTTCAGATTTTAGTGAATGCAGCAGCTTTAATATTTCTAGTTTTCCTGTATCCGATAATAGCCTATTCGTAAACCGTACTTTCTCAATAGTTAATAACGGCACCACTAAATCTCAATCAAATCTTAGCGCAAGTTATAGTTTAGGCGTCAAAATTGGTGAAACATATTTAAGCCTTTCTTTTAATGTAAGTAAAACAGAAACCGATCCGGTTGTTTCTCCAGGTGACTATGATTTTACAGATGATTTCAACACAAATAATATGACAACTGATCAAGCATTAATAGACGCACTCGATAACTTGGTAGACTATGTACAAATTACGAAGGTACAGTGATGAAAACACGTTTATTTCTGGCGATTTTATCCGCTACATTTTTGGCATCATGCGGAGGATCTTCAGGCTCTGAAAACTCTTCGTCAAGTAGCGAGAATACTTCCAGTGAAGAGAATGTCACAATAGTTGAAAGTAGCCCAGGCGGAAGTGTTACATCAGAAAGCACTCCGGTCAATACTGAAAATAGCACTGTCGGAAGCGATGATTCAGAAAACTCTTCAGCCAATACTGAAAATAGCTCTGTCGGAAGCGATGATTCAGAAAACTCTTCAGCCAATACTGAAAATAGCGCTGTCGGAAGCGATGATTCAGAAAACTCTTCAGCCAATACTGAAAATAGCGCTGTCGGAAGCAATGATTCAGAGAACTCTTCACTCAATACTGAAAATAGCGCTGTCGGAAGCGATGATTCAGAGAGCTCTTCACTCAATACTGAAAATAGCTCTGTCGGAAGCGATGATTCAGAAACCGTGACTATTGAAAACGGTACCAGTACTGACGAAAGTAATCCTGTAACTCAAAAAAAATGGGATGAATCAGAATGGGGTACGTTAATTTGGCAGTAATATTCTTATGGAACACGCGGTAGTTTTGCTGACATGAACCAATAACGAATCTTTTCGATAAGAACCCTAGATCTCACAACAAGCAATACACGCCTATTGTGGAGATCTAGGGCAAGCCCTCTATCCGGGCAGAGTATTTGAAGGTATACATTAGTGCAAAATTTGAGAACCTAATTAGAATACTAAAATGCCGGTTTGGCTTTCGAGAAATCGCCTACAACGGATTGTCGAAGAATGACAACAAGCTTTTAGCCTTGTTCAGACTTGGAAATCTACTCAGAGTTGTCCAAATGACACGATCTGCATGGGGTTCATCCGTCTAGCTCATCAAAAATGAGAGTAAAAATCTCAAAATAGGGCTAAAAACTCTCGAATTTTATGTGTATAGAGCAAACCTTCAAGTTTGAGCAACTAAATTGACTGAACTATTAGCCGGCTCCCTAACTAATAACTAGTCAATTTTATATTAACGTCATAACCGAATAATTAAACCGCTGAAATCTATGCCGTATGAAGTCGATAATTGAGATTCTATCGCTACAACGATGCCAGTGTATGAGTAAATAAACTCCTTACCCCGTTCACAAGCATTTGAACGGACATCATCAGTAGCAGCATGCCCATCAAACGCTCTAACGCAGCCAACCCCTTTTCTTTGAGCAATCGGTTCAATAAAGGCGCCATCGCCAAAATTACGACAGAAATCCCCCACGCTGCGATCACGGCAATTATTAGATTATTGGTACTTTCGGGATAACTTTTAACCATCACCAATAACGTCGCTAATGTAGAAGGTCCCGCCAACATCGGTATGGAAATAGGTACTATAAAGGGCTCCATAGCTGGCCCTGAATCGGGTTTAGCAACACTTGGGAAAATCATTTTCAACGCAATAACAAAGAGCACAACACCTCCCGCAATGGAGATCGACTCTGTCTCTAGGTGAAGTAATTTGAGGAATTCTGCCCCAAAAAACAAGAAGAACATCAAGATAACCAAGCCGATCAGGCCGTCGCGAATGACTATCTGTACTTGTCGTTTTTGCGGTACACCTTTCATGACCGACAGCAATATTGGAATATTGCCAAATGGATCGATGACAAACAAAAATAGCAATGTAGCGGAAAGAATTGAAAAATCAGTTATCATGGACTCGATTACATATGTTAGCTAAAAACTGGGCGCGCATTATATGTATATACAAGTATAAAGGGAACCCTAAATCATCCAATAGTTTAGCGAAAAACAGTCCTTCTTTTTGATATAGGCTTGCTCGATGCGCTCAATCAGTAACAACAACTCGATATCTTGCGACAAGGAACCATCATGAGACTATCACACTGCCACAATTTCCAAGATTTTCGCACACTGGCGAAAAAGCGTTTGCCCGGCCCCATATTTAATTATATTGACGGAGGTTCGGACGATGAAAGTACCTACCGGCGTAACACAACTGCATTTGAATCCTGTGATTTAGTTCCCAACGTGTTAACGGGAGTTAAAGACATCGACCTTTCAGTCACTGTGATGGGGCAAAAACTCGATATGCCCGTCTATTGCTCCCCTACTGCACTACAACGACTCTTTCACCATCAAGGCGAGCGAGCAGTTGCTGCGGCAGCCGAGAAATACGGCACCATGTTTGGAGTATCATCATTTGGTACGGTCAGCGTAGAAGAAATAGCAAAACAAGTGAAGACTCCGCAAGTGTATCAGTTCTATTTCCACAAAGACCGTGGTCTAAATCGAGCCATGATGGAACGCGCCAAAGCATCAGGCATTCAAGTCATGATGCTAACGGTCGACTCGATTACGGGAGGAAACCGTGAACGAGATCTACGCACCGGCTTCTCCATTCCCTTTCGTCTGACATTAGGGGGCATGCTGCAATTCGCTATCAAGCCTATGTGGGGCATCAATTACCTTACTCATGAAAAGTTCAGCTTACCTCAGCTTGATGAGCACATAGACATGGACGGCAGCGCGACCTCCATCGGAGAATATTTCACCAATATGCTGGATCCTTCCATGAACTGGGACGATGTCGCAGAAATGATCAAATTCTGGGACGGGGAATTCTGCTTAAAAGGTATTATGAGCCGTGAAGACGCTCGTCGTGCAGTTGATATAGGCTGTACAGGAATCGTAATTTCTAATCATGGCGGTCGCCAGTTAGACGGTTCGCGAAGCTCTTTCGATCAGCTTGCAGAGATTGTCGACGAAGTAGGCGATGAAGTAGATGTCATTCTTGACAGCGGTGTACAACGCGGTACTCATGTACTCAAAGCGCTTTCAATGGGTGCAAAAGCAGTTGGAGTTGGCCGGATGTACCTCTACCCACTTGCGGCAGCGGGGCAGCCCGGTGTAGAGCGAGCGCTGGGATTAATGCGATCCGAGCTAGAACGCGATATGAAACTGATGGGCAAAACATCTGTAGATCAACTTTCGAGAGCGAATTTAAGATTTCGGTAGGAACTCTTCATAGGCAGCTCTTCATAGGCAGTAGCGCATGCTCGCCATTTATAAATTACAAACGGCGAGCGCGTTCTTAACAGCGTTTTCTAGATGATTAGGTACGACGCGGTTCACTGATACCGAATCACACTGCTGAAAGGTACAAAAATTAGCGATGGCATCTGAGAATCCAACTAAAAAGTCGTCTATTTCATTCTTCTTTGGTTTTGAATTTTCTGGCTCTAAATTCGCTTGTTCTAGAAACAATGCTTTTATTTCTAAGTGTTTCGTCTTTCGATGAACCTTACAATCCATCCGTCCAACAAACTGATCTTTGTGCAATAAAGGAAGGCAAAAGTAACCGTATTGACGCTTTTCTTCAGGCACATAACATTCGATCTGATAGTCAAATTGAAAAACACTTTTTAAACGATCCCTCTGAATCACCAACGGATCAAACGGTGAAAGAATATGTACTCGATTCGATACACGTGGAGCGCGTTGATCAAAAGCACCTGCGTTGACGACAAACTCCGTACCATTTTGATCGGTATACTGTTCCAGCTTATTGTCCAGTATCCGTTCTTCAATCATCGATTTCACTGCCTTACGCAGTGCTGGATTTCGCCGAAGGTAGGTTGCACTTTTTAACGATGCAATGCCTTGGCTTCTTAGTTGCTGATCCAATAGGTGTTCGGCAAATTCGGCCATTGAGGGAGGCTGTATGTCGATATATTCAGGAATCACCCGCTCCGTAAGGTCATAGACTTTCTGGAAACCATCTCTGTGGCTCACCATTAAATCCCCTTCCATAAAGAGTTGTTCTAGTGCCTTTTTGGCTGGTTTCCAATCCCACCACCCGGCACCATTGTTTTTCTTCTCTGTTTCAATGTCACGGGAGCGAATGGGGCCGTCGAGTCGAATTCGTTCGAGCAATTCACTCATTAACTTACGATCAGGATCTTTATACCAATGAATTTGACCCTTCTTAAGTGCATTTTTATAAGGAAGAGAATAACGGAAATCGTTAATGGGAAGAAAAGCAGCGGCATGAGACCAATATTCAAACACTTCACGCTTGTAGAGAAGACGGTTCATCATTTCGGGTTTGAAGTTCTCTATTCTAGAAAACAGCACATGGTTATGTGCTCGTTCGACCACAGAAATTGTGTCTATCTGAACATACCCAAGATGATTAATCGTGTGTATGGCGCCGCTTAACCCTTTTCCGAAGGCGTTCTTTTGAAGTAACCCTTGAGAATTCAAAACAAGTCGCCTAAGACGCAGCCTATCCTTTCTACGTTCTAAGTTAATCACGTTTTTCGCTCCCGCTCACAACACGTCGCTCCCCATATATTGCTTCCAATGAACTTATTATATCGTACATAAAAGACGACAAGATTCAAAAGAGCACTGAAAGGCGAGAAGAAACAAAAAAGGCGATACATCGTATCGCCTATGAAGCTCTTAATCCGTTTGGTCTAGAGGTTAAAGTTTAGTATGCAGGCCGCACTCACGGCCAAATTGCGCTTTAGTCGGATCAAAATAATGATCCGGGGTAGGCAGACCATTTTCTTCAAGATACTTCATCATATCTGCTTCTTTCCAATGTAAGACGGGCGCAACTTTAACAACACCATTAGGCCCTGTTTCAACTACACTCATGTCTTTACGGAATTCAGTTTGCTCACTACGAACCGCTGTTAACCAAATATCAGGCGCTTGATCTGCCATTGCACGACGGAAAGGCTCAAGTTTGAACTGTTCAGTGAACTCTGCGTGGGCATCATCTTCTACACTTGGAATCCCACCTAACGCTGCGTCGCGACGCGCAGCACTGACTTTTGGCGTGTAGACTTCTAAGTTTAGGTTTAACTTTGCAATAATCTCTTCAGCTACTTTGTACGTGTCGCGCACGTTATAACCAGAATCGATCCAAATAACAGGGATATTAGGGTTTACCTGAACAGCCATATGTAGGATGACCGCTTCATGCGGACCAAAATTTGTCGTAACAATTGGCTTGTCTGCCTGACCCAGTGCCCACTCGATAATCGCCTGAGGGGTTGCGCCTTCTAATTCAGCATTTGCTTTTTCAATATCGATCATAATGACACTCCATCTTTTATGAGTGCATACTAAAAGTTTGCATCCGCAAATACAAATCCGTTGAGACAGAATTTAAAGACTTAATTTGAATAAGAAAATTCGAATCAATTGTATGTGTATGATATGCAACACTCCAGCGGCAACCAGATAAAAATTAGGTTAATCAGAGAGACTATTATTCTAGTTTATTTACTTCGTGGTAGCGCCGCATCTTGGAAATGTTCTGTTTTACTTGAGGTCGCTTGCGTTTAGACTGATTGAGCGCCTCTCTAGCCTTTTGACGCTCTTCTCTAATCAGGGCTTGTGCTTTTGCTATCGTATCAGCAAAACGCTGCAATAGTGCTTGGTTGGCTTTTAATTCTTGAGCGGTTAACGCTCTACTGTTGAAAGCTCGAATACGCTTGTCTAACTCAGTTAGTGCTGCAACGTCTTTCAACATAATTATTTGATTGAGTTCACGGTCTAACTGTTCAATAGAGGCGGGATCAAACTGCATTGTTCATAAACTAAAAATAGCCATCACGATTAATGTCAAAATAGTGTTCGCTATTATACTCACGAACTGCTCAATGAGCTTAAACTTTCTAGTAGCGCATCGCCACTGTTATTTAAGCTAGCTAATAGCACATCCAAGTTTGAAAATTTTTCGGTAAGTTGCTCTTCATATAAGTCCATTCGATATTCGAAGTTTTCAAGGCTCTCTTCTGTGTTATCAACCGATTCTTGGGATGCATTTGCTATTTCCTGCAATAAACCGTTAGAGCCAGTATAACTATCTAGGTATTCATCCATTATATTAGCGACACCATCATCGCCCGAAAACAATGTCACTACATCATCATAGCTGTCTTCCATTGCTTCATTAAAAGCCGTAGTATCAAGCGACAACATACCATCGTCGTCCATTTCAATACCAATATCAAACATCGATGTCAAATCACCCGCATCTGAAAATGAAGTCATTAGATCAGAGTTTAACTCACTTTCTAGCCCTCTAACTAGGCTACTACCATTTAAAATCGCACCAGCCGCTGTGTAACTATCAAACGTGGATTTTAACGAGTTATACGACGAAACGAAGCTTTCAAGTGTTTCTTGAACCGAATCTGTGTCAAAATCAATTACCGATTGCGCCGTTTCGAGCTCACCGTCCGAATCTTCCGCAGATAACGAGAGTGCTTTGATGCTCAGACCCGATACCGCATCATCAAATGTATTGGTATCGCTGTTTATCGTAATACCGTCGACATCAATGATGGCATCTTGCGCACCGTCTCCAGCCCCTATAACTAGACCTGCACTGCCCGTTCCCGTTGCAACAGAAGAGACATCGTCTAACGATTCATCCGTATTGGTGACTACAAGATCGTTACCGTCACCCGTTATGTCTGAGTTCAATGTAAGAAATACATTACCATTACCATCGTCGACTAGGTTGGCGGAGACACCAAAATTCTCATCTGCATCATTAATTTGCTCGCGTAACTCAGAGAGCGTTGTGCCGGACTCTACCGATATCGTAAACGTTTCGTCGCCTGCGGTGAACGTCAAATCGCCTCCAGAAGACGTTACGACATCGTCACTGGACGAAAACAATCCATCAGAGGATACACTTCGACTACCTTGCGCAAGCTGAGAGACAGAAATATTATAGGCACCATTAGAGGCTTCTTCATCAGCGCTTACGGAGACGATGTCGCCAGAATCTGGCTGAGTGGTGGTGGCGGTCCGACCTGTGAAAAGGTCTTCGTCATTCAAAGACTCTACCGAGCTTTGAAACGATTCAAGGGCTGACTTAATCGCGCCGTAGGCAGACACTTCCGATTCATAATCACTAATTTTATCTTCATAAGCTTCAACCTTTGTATCGCGCTGTGCACTCACCATACTTTCCATCAGCTCTTGAAGATCCAAACCTGACCCAACCCCCAAAGACGATACTGTCATATTGCTAAACTCCTACGATTAACACTCAATTACGTGCATTCATGCGCACCATCGACAAATTAATACATTGCACTCATATAACTATTATCGGTTATAGAGAAAAACGCTCAAGAGCAAGCTGCGTAAGGGTTTTGAAAAAATATTGCGATAACACCGTCAAGTTTTCGAAAAGATAGCCTGCAGCAATGTCAACACGATCAAAATTTAGGAAACTATAATAATAAAAGGATGAACACGAAGGAGTAAAAAGAAATAGATTAACTAGCGATCAAATTGATCGTTACAAAAAACACCTAATAAATGACGAGATACATTGCTACCGCAACGTATCTCGTCAAAGTGGTTTCGCGATATTGATTTAGCTGAATTAGCTAAGGGATTTGAAAATATCTATAACGCTTTGGACTTCTGGGAGAACCGTAATTTGATCGTTATTAAGCTCTACAATTAGTTCATCTAACTTGGTAACATTCTCACTAGACTGTGTTTTCCACTCAGCTACCAAGTGCTGTACATCCTCTAAGGTCATGCTTTCTGAAATCGGTGCTCCGATACCTTTTAGCATCTCTTTAAAATCGACCTCGTCGACTAAATCAACAATCATCATTGACACATTCTCTATTCGAATAGTAATAAAATAAGCTCATTTTAACTTTGTACATCTGTGTAAGACGAAATGCAAACAAAGCCCAGAAACTCTACCTTATTACCTTTTCTTCAATGAGTAGGTCAAAGATTGCTTGTGCTTTTTCTTGAGCACTTTCATTCTTCATGACTTTGCCAGATCCACCCTGCGCTTTGGCGGTCGCCGCTTTAAAACGTTCTGCAGCGGTCTTAGCTTTAATCACCTTTAATCTCTTTGGTCTCGGTTTAGCTGGTGCTTCAACCCAGTTTATACGAAGCTCATCAAGTACTTCAGGTGTATCTACAGCATTAAATTGCGCTCTTTGGCCGGGGCCATATGCTGTTTGACGTGGCTCAGGAGCAGCATTATCGACGGTAGCAATAAAGGGCAGCGTTACGGTTACTGAGCGTCTTTGTCCACGAGGTAAGGCTAACAAAACTTCGGCTTCGCCGTTTTCGATAGACACAATGTCGGCAACTCGAGAGACGATCGGCCAACCCAGCGATTCTGCTAGTAAATAAGGCACCATTCCCGACGATTCACCACTTTCAGCGCGAACTCCCAGTAACACTACTTGCGCCGACTGAGATTCAAGATAGTGAGATAAGCTTGGAATGACATCGGCATCAGAAGACTGCTTTAAGACAGTCATTTGTTTCAGCCCCATCCCTGCGTATTGCCGCAATACCGTCTCTTCTGCACTTCCAGAAAAAGTACTGTCATAGGCACCGGCGTGAGCCACCTGCAAATGACTACCTGAAAGCTTAAGTCCGAGCTCCAACGCTCTTCCATCCTGTTCAGAGCGGCGAGCTCTTCCCGATTGAGGATGACGTCCAATCGAAACAAGGCTGATTACATTAGGCTGCATGCTCAGACCCCTTTTCTAATGTTTCTCCCTCAGGAGAGACTTGCCCCTTATGGGCATTTACAATTTTCACTAATTCTTCGAGAATTTCTTCACTATCACCAATTACACTCAAAGCGGCACGTTTCACCATGTCGCATCCTGAGTCTGTGTTAATCGCAACGACTTTGTCGCATTGACCAATGCCTTGCATATGCTGAATAGCTCCAGAAATCCCCACAGCAACGTAAACTCGAGCCGTAACCCACGTACCCGTTGCACCAACTTGTCTGAACCTTGGCATAAAGCCATCATCAACAGCAACACGACTTGCGCCTTCAGTCGCGCCCAAAGCCTTCGCAGCGTCGTGAAATTGCTCCCAGTTGTGAATACCATTACCTGCTGAGAGAATAAATTCTGCTTCAGCAAGAGGGATAGCATTTGGATCAACATCCATTAAGCCATGATCGACGATGTTAACTGCGCTCACTTCGACGGCATCGACATCCAATGCTTTTGCTTCGTGACGAGTTTCATCTATCGCATCACCGCATTCTTCCAATAACAGCAAAATACGCGGTGTTGCCCGAGTGATATCAATACTAGATGAAGCACCACGACAGACAGTATTTTGTGTGTCTACTTGCCAAGCTTGCACGGCTGGACGTTCGCCCAAGCGGGCAGAAAGCCTGCTTCCAAGATCCGCACCACCGTGAATACTGTCCGGAAATAGCCAATGCTTAGGTTGATACATTTGCTCAATTTGAGCGACAGCTTCTAGGCGAGCTTCGGGAGCAAAGCCTTCAAACACATCATTTTGAAGGTGAATCAGACGGTCTACACCCGCTAGATCCAAAGACTCTTCTTTCATCTCTCCAAAACACACAGCGACAACGGCACCCTGTGAACTTCGCCCTTGATCTCTTTCATCCGCTTCATACGTTCTACATAGCTTATGAGCCAACCCAAGAACGTCTTTATCATGGCTTGTTAATCTGCCACCCACTAGATCGGGTGCCACCATGATATAAAAATCAGGTGCTTCTATCTGATGCAACGCAAGAACAGGCTCGTTAGCGCTTGATTTTCCTCTGCCAACGGCGCCAGCACCTTGTCCGTTGCCTTTAAGTCGATCTATTCGTTTGATACCGTTCGGTCCAATAAATCCGACTTTGTGAGGGTTCTTTCTAAGTAATCCAGTCGGCCCACGCACCTCTCCGGCGTTTGCATTGATTACAGACTCATATAAAGGATGTAAACGATTGCGTGCAATCCACTCCGTACGAGGGTCTCGACGAATAATGTCGCTCATCAGTGAACCTCCTCTATCAATTGATCTACCAGTATTTCTGCAATATCGCGAATTTCAGGTCTCGGCTCAACAACCCCTTCAAGCATTGCAGTACATTGTTGGCACCCTACCGCAATTAAATCCGCCTGTGTTTCTTTCGCATCTTCTACACGCATGTCCGCGATGCGTTTTTCACCAGGAATATCGGTAATAGGTGCGCCGCCACCGCCGCCACAGCAGCGAGAACGGAATCCTGAACGCTCCATTTCGGCAACCTCAATTCCCATTGAACGTAACAACTCTCTCGGCGCTTCATATTCACCGTTGTAACGACCTAAGTAACAGGGATCGTGATAAGTAACCGTGCCACCTTTAAAAGTATCCAGTTTCAATTTGCCATCTTGCACCAAACGATTTAGATACGTGGTGTGATGCAGTACTTCAACATTATCAAGCGCATCTGATCCAAAATCCCCGTATTCATTGCGTAGGCAATGAAATGCGTGTGGGTCGGTGGTTACGATCGTCTTAAATTCGTACTGAGACAAAGTCTGAAGATTGCGTTTCGCTAAGTTTTGGAACGTTGCATCATCACCGAGTCTACGGGCAACATCACCACTGTCTCGTTCTTCGTCTCCCAAAATCGCAACATCAACATTCGCGGCTTTCAGTAACTTCACAAATGAACGCAATATACGCTGGCTACGCATATCGAACGCGCCATCAGAAACCCAAAATAGAACCTCTGCTTTTTTCACGTCTCGCATGACATTTAGGTTTTGATCCGCCGCCCAGTTTGTACGGCTGCCCGGCGCATAACCGTTTGGATTGTCTGTTGCGATGATGTTGTCCAGCACTTCTGCGCCCTTGTTAGGGGTTTCGCCTTTTTCCATCGTGAGAAAACGGCGCATGTCGACAATGGCATCAACATGCTCAATCATCATTGGACACTCTTCGACACAAGCACGACACGTAGTACAGGACCACAGCGTTTCGGCATCGACAAGACCAGCCGTAATTACTTCGGTTGGCGACCCTTTCGCGCTGCCAGGTTCACGGCCTTTACCTTGAGGATCAGGGTAATGTGAACCTGCGTAATTGGCATCTGTTCCGCCTGCTAGCCCTACGACCATGTCCTGAATCAATTTCTTCGGATTAAGCGGTTGCCCAGCTGCAAACGCCGGACACATTGCTTCACAACGACCACATTGAACGCAGGCATCGAAGCCCAAAAGCTGGTTCCATTTAAAATCGGTTGGTTTAGATACACCGTGAACTTCGACGCCTAGATCAGCAGGTTTTAGTCCGGTTGATCGCCCGCCACCAAAACGCTCCTGACGACGGTGAAATGCTAAATGTAAAGCACCAGCGAATGCGTGTTTCATAGGTCCACCCCATGTCATACCAAACAGCATTTCACCAAGGCTAACAAGAATCAACGCAGACAAAACCAGTGTTAATAAGACGTTCCCTGTGCCATCTGGCAAGATTCCAGCAGCTGGAAGGGTCAGTACAAAAAAGGTTACTGCAAACGTCATCAGGCTCTTTGGTAGACGCATCCAAGGGCCTTTAGACAAACGAGACGGCGGGTTACGACGACGCTTGAAAACAAAAATAGCACCCGTAAACATCATAACTAAAGACGCTAACAGTGCCCAAGCCAGCAGTTTGCTGTCCACTCCGAAAAGATGAACACACAATACAAGAAACATGGCTAATACAAAGCCACCACCCGTTGCAACGTGGGTTCTGGACATGTATTTGTCACGTTCAACCACATGGTGGAGATCGTGCAAATAACGTTTCGGCATTGCCATTAAACCCGAAATAATATTCACGGGTGAAGGCTGTCCAGCGCGCCAAAGAGAAATTCTGCGTACCGCGCCCACGACAGCCAACATCAACACGATTGCAATTAAAACAGAAGGTAACCAGTCAAAAATCATTTCCTACCCCATTAACATAGCAGGTTTTGTACGTGTTCCCGCCGTTAAAAAAGAGGGAACATCAGATCGAGCCATCGTGCAGCATAAAGCGCTTTCTCCCCTCTCTTTCAAAACAGGAGAGGGGAGAATAACGCTATAAGTCTTTACACAATCTCAACGCATCGTACATAGCTGCATGGGTATTACGTTGAGAAACACAATCACCCAAACGCCACAAAATCATGCCATCCGCTGCTTCTGAAAGAATTGGCTGTGGCTTGATGTCGAATAACGCTTCAACATCAATCTGACCTTTGTTTACAGACTCTGCTTTCAATGCGTAGTAGAGCGCTTCGTTTGGACGAGTTCCGTTTTCAACCACAATTTGATCGACAACGCGCTCTTCTTTTTGGCCGGTGTACTCATTCTCAAGCACTGCGACTAAGCTTTCGCCTTCGCGATACACTTTGTCTAAGATCATGTCAGACGTCATGATCACTTCTTTTTCGTACAAAGAACGGTAATACGTTGGGAACGTCGTTCCACCAATCCCTACACCGGGTTTAATATCATCCGTTACCAATTCGACAAGCGAACCTTTCGCCGCCAAATAATCCGCTGCTGACATGCCTGAGAATTCACAGATCGTATCGTAAATCAGCACATTTTTGCCGGGTTCAACCGCACCGCTTAGAATATCCCAAGAAGATACGACTAGACCTTCTTCAGCCCCCCACTCTGGATTCTGTTCTAAGAATGGGATTCCGCCCGTTGCCAATATACATACATCAGGATTGAACTCACGAATAAGCGCTTCGTCGGCAGACGTTCCCAATCGAACATCCACACCCAGACGATCAAGCTCCATCGCTAACCAGCGAGTGATGCCTGCAATTTGATCTCGTTGAGGTGCTTTCGATGCAAGCGTAACCTGTCCACCCAATTCTTCGGCTTTTTCAATTAGAGTGACTTTATGGCCTCGTTCAGCGGCTACACGAGCTGCTTCCATCCCACCAGGGCCACCACCGATTACAACGATATTGCGAATTGGCCCTTCCGTTTTTTCAATAATATGTGGAAGACCCATATACTCACGAGAAGTCGCTGCGTTTTGAATACACAACACGTCTAAGCCTTGGTATTGACGGTCGATACAATAGTTAGCACCAACACATTGGCGTATTTGATCAACCTGATCCATTTTGATTTTTGCAATAAAGTGTGGGTCTGCAATGTGTGCACGAGTCATCCCAACAAAATCCACGTAACCAGCCTCAACAATACGCTTAGCCTGATTTGGATCTTTGATGTTTTGCGCATGAATAACAGGAACACTTACGACTTCTTTAATACCAGCCGCTAAATGTAAGAACGGCTCTGGCGGATAGCTCATGTTCGGGATAACGTTTGCTAGCGTATTGTGCGTATCACACCCTGACCCTACGACACCAAAATAGTCAACCATTCCAGTTGCATCGTAGTATTGAGCGATTTTTTTCATGTCGTCATGATTAAGGCCATCTGGATGGAACTCATCACCCGTAATACGCAGACCAACAGCAAAATCTGGCCCTACTTCTTCGCGGACGGCTTTCAGTACTTCCATACCAAACTTCATTCGACCTTCAAATGTGCCGCCCCACTCATCGGTACGTTTGTTCACACGAGGAGACCAAAATTGGTCAATCATATGTTGGTGAACAGCAGACAACTCTACACCGTCTAACCCACCTTCTTTCGCTCGGCGCGCAGCCTGAACGAAATCACCAATAACTCGCCAAATTTCTTCTACTTCAATCGTTTTACAAGTCGCACGGTGAACGGGCTCACGAATACCAGATGGAGACATTAGGTTAGGCCAGTTTTCACCATCCCAGCGTGAACGACGACCCATATGGGTAATTTGAATCATGATCTTGCCACCGTGCTTATGAACCGCATCGGCAAGATTTTGGAAATGAGGAATAATTCGATCTGTTGACAGATTGACAGACGCCCACCAACTTTGAGGGCTGTCTATAGAAACCACGCTCGATCCACCACAGATACATAAGCCGCAGCCACCTTTGGCCTTTTCTTCATAGTATTTAACGTAGCGGTCCGTGGTCATACCACCGTCAGTTGCATAAACTTCAGCGTGTGCTGTACTCACGATACGGTTACGAATAGTGAGTTTATTAATATTGAGTGGCTGAAATAGCGCATCAAATTGGGACATAGTACGGAACTCCCACTTACTTAAACTTAGAAAGACTCAAGTGTTTTGTTTTAAAGAAGACTTGCTCTGCCCGATAAGTCTTCCATCTTATTAATTGAACGCTAACTGATTACGATGCGTTCAACCTCATTTGTTTATTACTTACGCCCCCTCCCCCTTTATGAGCAAGGCTGGGAGGGAGTCTTAACTCTCGAACACCTACTTAAAGAGGCGTAACTTCAAAGTAACCCACGTCGCAACCGTCTTCGGCACCACTTTGCGTCTGCACAGCTTTAGTACGTACAGCAAAACCTAAGTTACCCGCAACCTGATCCAATGCACCTGCAAACCAGCCAGTAAACATGTAGTCAACTTTACGGTTAACTTTGCCATACTGATAAACGAAGCAAGAGTTCTCTAAACGAACTTTCGCTGTGCCTTTTTCGACATCCAGCTCTTCTGTAACAAAGATCCCCCAGCCGCGCTGAGAAAGGCGTTTTAGGTAATGGTGCCAAATCTCTTCGCCTTTGAAGCCATGCAGCTCTGCTTCTTTCTCACACCAGTAAAATGCAGATTTATGACCTGCTTTATACAAAATATCTGCGTAACGCTCTGCACCGATTTCTTCTTCAATTCCCATATGGTTATTTACAAAGAAGTGGCGAGGAACATACAGCATAGGCAATGCATCTGTTGTCCAAACACCGGTTTCATCATTTACTTCAATTGGCATTTCTGGTGCATGTGTACTCATTGTTGTGACCCTTAATTCTATAAATGTGTATATCGTCTAAAACGTGATAATAAAGCGCAGGGAGACTTACTCGCCCCACACTTCTTTTAAGAGATTGACCCAGTTATCGCCCATAATTTTGCAAACTTGTCGTTCAGAAAAACCGTGACGTAACAAGGCTTCGGTCAAATTAGGAAACTCACCTACAGTACGAATGCCTTTAGGGTTAATGATTTCACCGAAACGGGTTAGACGACGGGCATAGCCTTTGTCATGTGTTAGATATTCAAAGAAATCGTGGCCGTGTCCCTGCGTAAAGTCAGTACCAATGCCAATGGCATCCTCACCCACGATGTTATAAATGTATTGAATGGCTTCTACGTAGTCGTCAATAGTGGCGTTGATTCCGGCCTTCAGGAAAGGAGTGAACATGGTCACGCCCACAAAACCACCGTTATCCGCGATAAACTTAAGCTCTTCATCACTGCGGTTTCTTGGGTGCTCTTTCAAACCAGAAGGAAGACAATGGGAATACGCGACCGGCTTTTTCGATTCGATGATGACTTCTTTTGCCGTGTTTGGCCCAACGTGAGACAAATCACATAGCATGCCCACACGGTTCATTTCAGCCACAATTTCACGACCAAAGCCAGACAAACCGCCATCTCGCTCATAACATCCAGTCCCTACTAGGTTCTGAGTGTTGTAGCACATTTGAACAATTCCAACGCCAAGGTCTTTAAAGATCTGGACATAACCGATCTGATCTTCGAAAGCATGAGCATTTTGAAAGCCCATCATGACACCGGTTTTGCCTTCTTCTTTGGCACGATAAATGTCTTTAGTTGTATAAACCTTAGTCATCAGATCGCTGTTTTCTTCAATAAGTTGATTCATTTCGACGATATTGCGAACCGTACCTTCGAAGTTCTCCCAGAAAGACACCGTACAATTGGCGGCAGTCAGCTTGCCTTTTGCCATATCTTCAAATAACTCGCGATTCCATTTCGCGCAGATCAGGCCATCAATCACTATGGCTTTGTCATGTAGGTCAGCTGCATTCATCGTCGTATCCTTTGTGGTTCATAGAACAATGAATTCAGTGTAATTTTTAGGGGGGATAAAGGTTAGGCTGTTAGCGACTTGACACGTACTAAAACCGACTCAGCAACCATGTCGTTTATGAACAATGCATAGAACCGACACAAAGTCTGAAGCGAATTTTGCGCATTCATAGGCCATTGAGCAACCTGTAGATACAGCAACTCTGAGAACAAAAAAAGGCTGCGTAAAATAACGCAGCCTTTTTTTGTAACAGTAGCTCTACTCTCGATTTCTAAATGAACTATCGAATGAGAGAAACGAAAATCAACACTCAATCGCGTTAACAGCTAAACCGCCGCGTGAGGTTTCTTTGTATTTATCTTGCATGTCGCGCCCTGTGTCGCGCATGGTTTTGATCACCTTATCCAAGGATATAAAGTGGTCGCCATCGCCTCTTAAGGCCATTTGCGTTGCGTTTATGGCTTTCATGGCAGCGATGGCGTTGCGTTCAATACAAGGCACTTGTACCAAGCCACCGACCGGATCACAGGTAAGCCCAAGGTTATGCTCAAGGCCGATCTCGGCTGCATTCTCTACTTGTTTCGGCGTACCACCAAGCACGTCACATAAACCTGCTGCGGCCATGGCACAGGCGGAGCCAACTTCGCCCTGACAACCTACTTCTGCACCGGAAATAGACGCATTCTTCTTACAAAGCACGCCGATTGCGGCAGCAGCGAGAAGAAAGTCTACTACGTCTTCTTCGCCTACTTTGTCGGTGAATTCCATAAAATACATAAGAACTGCGGGGATAATACCCGCCGCGCCGTTCGTTGGTGCAGTGACCATACGACCGCCACCTGCATTTTCTTCGTTAACAGCCAATGCATACAGATTCACCCAATCCATTGCAGAGAGTGTGGAGCTGATTATGTTAGGGCGCGTCGCTTTGATAAGCGATTTATGCAAGCTCATTGCACGTCGCCTAACATTTAGACCACCCGGCAATACACCTTCTTTATGCAGGCCGTTTGCAATGCACTCCTTCATCGCTGCCCAAATATCCATCAGGCCATCACGAATCTCAGCTTCTGTTCGCCATGTTTTCTCATTCGCCATCATCAGCTCGCTAAGACGCATATTGTGCTCTTCACACAACGCGAGCAGCTCTTTGGCAGAGCTAAAATCATATGGGACAGCAACTTGTGGAACCACGTAGGCGTCTTCGTGCGCATGGCTTTCATCAATGACAAAGCCGCCACCGATTGAATAGTAAGTATTTGAATGGAGTGTCGTGCCATTTATGTCAAACGCTGAAATAGACATGGCATTCGGATGATAAGGAAGCACTTCCTCAAGAAAGCACATGTCGCGATCCCAGATAAATTCGATCGCGCGTTGATCCACAAATTTTAATCGATTTGTCGATTTTAATTCAGCGACGGTTGAATCGACAATCTCGGGATTAATGGTGCTGGGACGTTCTCCCATTAAACCTAGAATAATCGCACTGTCAGTCGCATGTCCCTTCCCTGTCGCGCTCAGAGAGCCAAACAGTTCTACTTTGACTCGTGCAACATTTGCCAAATCCGATTCGGATAGCGCTTCTCTAAAGTCTGCCGCTGCTTGCATCGGCCCCACAGTATGCGAGCTTGACGGACCAATACCAATTTTAAACAAGTCAAAAACACTGATGGACATTTTGCCTCCAGAACATACAAAATTTTGTGTATTCTAGAGCAAAGTGTCTGGAATACAACAATTAACCTATGTCAATTAAATTAATTAAGTTGAGCAGCATAGAAATCATAATAGCTTCAATAAGTTAAAGTTTAGACAAGTCTCTAAAAGATTGTCTATACAAGGCATCTAACATTACTCAACCTTAGATGCCTTACTTAGTTATCGACCGAATACTACGGTACGACTGCCATTTAAAAACACACGCTTTTCAACATGATACTTAACTGCATTAAACAAGGTTACGCGTTCCACATCTTGCCCTTTGGCGACCAAATCTTCCGGATAATGTGCGTGATCTACCGTTTGTATTCCTTGAGCGATAATTGGCCCCTCATCCAAGTCGTTATTCACGTAGTGAGCCGTCGCACCAACCATTTTCACACCCTTTTCCCACGCTTGATGGTACGGCCTAGCACCTTTAAAACCTGGCAATAGTGAGTGATGAATATTGATGGCTTTACCATCTAGGTACTGACACATATCGGGAGACAAAACTTGCATATAACGCGCAAGCACAACCAACTCAGCGTCGTACTTTTCAATCAGCTCTTTTACTTGAGCCTCTTGTTGAGGCTTTGTTTCTGCGCTAATAGGCAAATGATAATAAGGAATACCATGCCAATCAGCTAAATCCTTGAGGTCAGGGTGGTTTGAGATAATCACGGGGACTTCAATATTCAACTGACCAGTACGGTATCGGTACAACAAGTCATTTAAACAATGGTCGTATTTCGATACCAAAATCGCGACACGAGGCTTATGGTCTGGAGGTGTTAACGCCCACTCCATGTTAAATTCATCTGCTCTAGCCTGAAAATCCGCTGCAAACACGTCTTCGCTAAAAGCGTCACCATTTGGAATAAATTCAATACGGATAAAAAATTGGTCTGATTCGTAATCATCAAACGAATGGATCTCTGAAACGTAGTTTCCTGATTCCGCCATATAGCGGGTTACCACATCAACCGTTCCAAGAACACTTGGGCATTTGGCTGTGAAAATCCATGGTTTTTTTGTCGATTTCATAGGTATTCTCTTTCAAAAATAGCGTGAAGTTAGTCATGAATAAAAAAGCCAGCCAAAGTTGGCTGGCTTTTTCTAAAGGTTTTCCAGATACGGAACGCGATACTTAGTCGTTCTTAATGACCAAGCCATATTCACGGCTAGCATCTTGAATCCAAAGCCAAATATAATCCGCAAAACTACGGCGAATAATCAATTCGAATGCTTGCTCATCCAAACGACGAATCACCGCACTGCTCTTTGCAAACAGCGTAGAGACCACTTTACCCGCTGGAAACTCGCTAATATGAAAATCATAAGGCACAGATTTTTTCAGCATCTCGACAACATGCTCACCAGACACGACTAAAGTCGTCACGCCTCCGCTGGAGTTCACTAGAGAAAAATGGCCATCCACTTTTTCTTGGAACGCCGTCTCTAGATCAAATGCGGCTTCACCTGGCACTGAGATCAACCATTCATCCGGACTCATCCAACGAGCGGTTGTAGCCCCTTCGGTTACAGAGCTAAGCGGTTTAGTCGGCAGCTCAAGACCCAACACAGCATTCGCTGACGCCAGTAAATCTTTGTTTTCAGGGTTCAACCGTAACGTTAAAAAGCCTTGCAACGCGTTTTCGCGAAGGTGAACACCGCCTTCGTTTTTTGTTGCGGCTGCACTTGCTAAATCAGCATGATGCAATGGCGATTCACCTACGATCTCCGATGAAGGAAGCTGATTCATTACCATCACGTTTGGTGTTTCAACTGCGGTATCAGACATGTTGACGCTCCCCTTTTGGATCTAAAAATACTGGACTACAGATTTCAGCTTCTACTGTTCGGCCATCAACCAATGGGTAATAGACTTTTTCACCCATTCTTTCCGACCCACCTTTTACAAACCCCATCGCGACTGAGCGATTCAAGTTCGCACTCCAATAGCTAGACGTTACATGGCCGACCATTGGCATTGGGATAGGAGCATTAGGGTCGAATACACCCTGTGCGCCTTCAGGTAAAACAATATTTGGATCTGTAGTTTTAAGACCAACTAACTGTTTACGATCTGGGCGAACACAGTCTTCACGCTGCATACCGCGCTTACCGATGAAACTAAACGGCTTTTTCATAGAAACCGCCCAAGGCATACCTAGGTCAAATGGATGAACCGATCCATCTGTGTCTTGACCTGCGATAATGAAACCTTTCTCAGCACGTAAAATGTGCATTGTTTCTGTGCCGTAAGGTGTTAAGTTGTACTTGTCTTCGTGTTCAAACAAGGCTTTCCATACATGCAAACCGTAGTTCGCTTGTACATTGATTTCGTAAGACAGTTCACCTGTAAATGAAATTCGGAAAACGCGTGCAGGCACTCCAGCAATCGTCATTTTCTTCCAATCCATGTAGCCAAAATTCTCGGAAGAGACGTCATAATCCGTCAATTCTTCAAGCAATTTCCGACTGTTCGGACCCGCAATTGTCATAGTAGCCCAGTGATCTGTCACAGAAGTAAAGTACACTTCCATTTCTGGCCACTCTGTTTGATGGTAAAGCTCTAGCCATTCCAACACATGGGCTGCACCGCCTGATGTTGTTGTCATTAAGAAATGATTTTCGCCTAGACAAGAGGTAACCCCGTCGTCGAATACCATTCCATCTTCACCACACATAAGACCGTAACGACACTTACCAACCGCCAATTTAGCCCACGCATTGGTATAAACGCGCCCTAAGAATTCACGTGCATCTTTACCTTGAATATCAATCTTACCTAAGGTTGATGCATCCAATATACCCACTGATTCACGCGTTGCTAAACACTCACGATTTAGAGCATCTTGCATACTTTCGCCTTTTAGAGGGAAATACCATGGGCGTTTCCATTGCCCTACATCCTCATACTCGGCGCCACGTTCCTCATGCCATGCATGCATCGCCGTGTAACGCATTGGGTCAAACAGCTCACCACAATCACGACCAACAATTGCACCAAAAGTAACGGGGGTGTAGTTCGGACGAAAGATCGTTGTTCCCGTTTCAGGAATGGATTGATTGAGCATTTTTGCAGCAATCGCCATGCCGTTAATGTTACCCAACTTACCCTGATCAGTACCAAAGCCCATTGCTGTGTAGCGTTTAACATGTTCAATCGATTCAAAACCTTCTCGACATGCCAACTCGATACCCGCTGCCGTTACATCATTTTGATAATCGACAAATTGTTTTGGTGCCTGTGACGTCGGTTTAGTATGAGGTACATGGTACAAAGCCATGGATTCGCTTTGTGCAGGCTCATCCGTGTCTGGCAACGCTATGGACACAGCGTCTAGCCCCAATGCTTTTAGAACGTCATTCGCAGACTCTACACCTTGCCCTAATGCACCTTCAGTCGAATATTCGCCGTTGATTGCACCTGCCGTAAATTGATTCTGAACCGTTGATCCCGGTACAAAACCAAGAGCTTCATCTTTCCAAACTGGACGAGATCCTGTATGACAAGAAAGGTGAACGACGGGACTCCAACCACCAGATGACGCAACAGTGTCCGCGCCGATCTTTATAACGGAACCCGTTACACGTGAGCCATCTTCATTAAGTGGAGCAACGCTTACACTGGTAACGCGCTTGCTACCCTGCACTTCAATGACACCCGAGCCCACCATAACATTGATGCCTCGGTTACGTGCTTCCTCTATCAAAGCGCCTGATGGATTCTTACGCGTATCAACGATGGCCATCACTTTGCGGCCCGCGTCATGCCAATCCAATGCTGTATGGTATGCATTGTCATTGGTTGTCATAAGTACCAACTCATTACCCGGCACGACGCCATAACGATTTATGTAAGTCGATACCGCACTCGCTTGCATACAACCCGGTACATCGTTATTACCATAAACCAAAGGACGCTCGTGAGCACCCGTTGCTAACACAACCCATTTTGCACGAACGCGATGGTAACGTTGGCGAACCTGACCATTTGGCGCACGATCTGCAATATGATCAGTGCAACGCTCGTGAATAGTAAGGAAGTTATGATCGTGGTAGCCGTTTACCGTTGAACGAGGCATCAGAGCGACATTCTCAAACGTCGACAACTCTTCTACTACACTGTTCACCCATTCGGTTGCAGGTTTACCGTCAAGAGTTTCTCGGCTGCTTAATAAACTGCCGCCAAATTCATTTTGTTCATCCGCAAGGATCACTCGTGCGCCTGCTTTTGCAGCAACAAGAGCCGCTGACAAACCTGCAGGGCCTGCTCCAACGACCAACACATCGCAGTGCTGGTTCATTTTGTCGTATATATCAACGTCGTATTCGTTTGGAGAACGGCCAAGTCCAGCCGCTTTACGGATGTACGATTCGTATGTTTCCCACATTGATTTAGGATACATAAAGGTTTTGTAGTAAAAACCTGGTGGCATCGCTTTACCACCAATTTTACCTACCAACCCCATCAAATCATTATCTACGTTCGGCCAACCGTTTGTCGCACCACAAACCAAGCCAGGATAAAGCTCTTGCTGGGTCGCGCGGACATTCGGAGTTTGAGTCGCTTCAGTTGCACCGATTTGCATCACCGCATTCGGTTCTTCTGCGCCCGCTGCAACAATGCCTCGTGGACGGCTGTATTTAAAGCTTCGGCCAATGATGTCTACACCATTTGCTAACAGTGCAGAGGCAAGCGTGTCACCTTCATAGCCGGAATATTGTTTATCATTGTAGGTGAACGACAAAGGCTTGGAGCGATTGATACGACCACCAGACATTAAACGGTTTTTTTGTGTCATTATTCGCTCCCCTACTCTGCAACAATCGTCGGTTTTTCGCCGACTTTGTATACTTCTTTTATTTCGTATGTCTGCGTATTTCTCGTCACGTTAAAGAATTTACGGCAGCCCGCGGCATGAACCCAAAGTTCATGATGGATTCCACGAGGGTTCTTACGAAAATACATGAATTCGCCCCATTCCTGATCAGTACAAGCATCGGGATCAAGAGGTCGCACAATGTGGGCTTGACCTTTTGCATGGAACTCTTCTTCTTCTCGATATTCGCAGCAATGAGGACAGTAAATATGTAACATTAACAGGTCTCCTTTAGCATAAGGCTGTCGGAAAGCGTCGCGCATGATGAAAGTAGAATGCCAGACGCGACGAAAAAGCGGAGTTCACTCTCAATATTGGAGCAGTTTGAATCGGTTTTTAACGCTAAACCATTGAGCATAGTCATGTTCCGCTGCCTTAATTAGTGTGCGACGCCTGCCGCACCGTGTTCATCAACCAACGCGCCGTTGTGATAACGGAACATCGAGAACGGCTTAGCAAGTTCATGCATCTCACCTTTTGCAAGGGATGCCGCAAACACGTTGCCAGATCCAGGAGTCGCTTTAAATCCACCTGTTCCCCAACCACAGTTAAAGAATAGATTCTTAACAGGTGTTTCACTGACGATTGGACACGCATCTGGACAAGTATCTACAATGCCGCCCCATTGACGGTTCATACGAACACGGCTGAAAATTGGGAACATTTCAACAATGGCTTGCAATGTGTGCTCAATCGTTCCGTAAGAGCCGCGTTGACCATAGCCTGTGTATCCGTCAATGCCTGCACCGATAACCAAATCGCCCTTATCAGATTGACTTGCATAACCATGTACATGGTTAGACATAACAACGGTGTCTAAGATCGGTTTAATCGGCTCAGAAACCAATGCCTGTAGCGGATGGGATTCCAAAGGCAATTCGAACCCAGCTTTCGCCGCTAAGACACTCGAATTACCCGCAACCACACAACCCACACGGTCGGCTTTAATTTCACCGTAACGATCCGTTTTAACGCCTACGACCGTACCGTCTTCAATGATGAAGTCCACCACTTCTGTTTGTTGAATCAGATCAACACCATGAGCATCTGCACCACGCGCAAATCCCCACGCAACAGCATCATGTCGAGCTACACCCGCTCTAGGCTGCCAAGAGGCACCCATAACAGGATAACGTCGGTCTGAAGAGCAATCCAAAATAGGGACAATCTCTTTTACTTGCTGTGCGTCCAATACCTCACCGTCGATTCCGTTAAGGCGGTTCGCATTAACTCTACGTTCAATATCGCGCATATCCTGCAAGGTATGACCAAGGTTCAGACAGCCACGTTGAGAAAACATAACGTTGTAGTTTAGATCTTGCGAAAGACCTTCCCACAATTTCATGGAGTGCTCATAAAGATGGGCAGCTTCATCCCAAAGGTAATTTGAACGAACGATGGTTGTATTTCGAGCGGTGTTACCACCCCCTAAATACCCTTTTTCAATGACCGCTACGTTAGTAACGCCAAATTGCTTCGCTAGATAGTAGGCAGTTGCTAAACCATGACCACCACCGCCAACAATAATTACATCGTACTTTTTCTTTGGCGTTGGATTACGCCAAATGCGTTGCCAGTTTTCGTGGTGGCTAAGACTGTGCTTTAACAGACCGAAACCAGAATAATGCTGCATCGATTTCCGCTCCCTAAGGATGATAAGGACAGGAAGTGTCTTCGGGCAAAGGGCTTAGCCCATTGAACCTCTAGATACTACTGAATTAACTCGATAATAAGGATATAACACCGCTACATTATGCTTACAAGCGCCTAGCAAAGTACCAAATACGACACCTTGACCATGTCGCAAATAGTTTCAACACATTGAAGGAATGGATAAGCGGAAGGGACTGACTGAAACCGTAGGACAAATACTAAAAAAGCGACCATTTAACTAAAATGACCGCTTTTCCCTAATAACGTTTAACGCTAACGAGAAGCGTTGTTAACTTACAGGTCGCCACGCTCTGCACCAGCCCTCTGCGGCAACACCAAAACCCGCAAAGATCGGACACGCTCCGGTTTCTTTATTAAAGTACGAACAATTTAAACAGGTGCTTCCCGGTTTGTATTCCGGTTTCGATTCGACAGTTTTGTAGTCGTTTGTGTACGCTAAGGCTTTTGCGTTAATGATGTTTGGATCCAACATCGGCAAACTGGAGGCCTTCGCCTCTGAAAGACTCAACTCGACCAACGGTATGGATGCAACAGACAGCAAACCACGCTTGATAAACTTACGACGACTAGAAATCACAACCTTCTCCCACAAATAAATGTCTTGTAAGTGCTCTGCCCAGCACTCACATGAACACAATCTAACAAGCCTTATACGAGGTTTCCATGATTTGCGATGAGAAATTATCCGTTTGCCGTGTTTATGATTTATTTTTCCGTAATAACAAATTACCAGCCTCGCCTATCAGCGAAGTCATGCCATTTCATTATTGCGGGAAGAAACCAAGGCTTACCGTAATACAAAGGGCGACCTTTAAAAGGAAACTCGTCAAACGATGTTTTACCTTCCGCCAAATTTAAGATCTGCTGTGCCGCCTTATAACCAAAGTAATTCGCTCTTCCTACGCCCGAACCGCAATAACCCATTGCGTAGTTCATACTCTCAAGCTGACCAATGTGAGGAACATGATCAAATGTATAGGCGATCATACCTGACCACGCATAATCCAATTTCACATGAGAAAGTTGTGGGAAAATACGTGTCATAAAACCGTGCAAGTATTTACTGTACAATTGCGGTTGATCACCTTTTCCAAATGCCCGTCCGCCGAACAAAATTCGTTTACCATCCGGCGATGGACGATAATAGGCCACTAACCTTTCCGTGCCGCCGTGCCCGCGTAGCTTAGGCAAAATTTCTCTAACAACGGATTTAGGCAACTCTTCGGTCGCTACCATCGCAGATCGGATTGGAATCAGCCGGTGTTTTAATGGACGAAACGAACTCCCTGTATAGCCATTAGTCGCAATCAGTACGTGCTCCGCATTGATCTCTCCACCATCAAAGCTCACAGAAAAACGGTTTCCATTTTTTTGAATATTACGCACCATTGAATGCTCAGCAAGAAACACACCTTCTCGTTGAGCTATTTGACTGAGCCCTGATAGCAACTTCGCTGGGTGCAATGTGCCGTCTTTCGGATATATCATTCCACCATAATAGGCATCCGAACCCACTTCTTGATGCTGATCTTGTTTCGATACCTCTATCGCGGGGAAATCCACTACTTTCAAAAGCGCTTCGGCTTGCTCCACTAACCCTGCGTAATGACTAGGATGGCTTGCACCTCGAAACCGACCGCACAAACTTAAATCGCAATCAATTTTTTCTTCTTTAATAAAGTCTACAAGCCAATGAAACGCATGCAGACTTTCTTTAATGGTTGAATGAACTTTGTCTCGACCGTACGTTTTTTCAAGCCCATCTACGCCCAGCTTGCTAAAACTTGGGCCAAGTAACCCACCGTTACGAGAGCTAGCACCTTCCCCCAAACGTCCGCCTTCCAATAAAATGACACTCAACCCCGCACGGGCAAGTGTGATCGCGGCAGACATCCCAGTAAATCCGCCGCCGACGACCACCGCATCCGCCTTCGTCGGCAATGCGTAGCGAGGGGTTGTGTTTATTGTCTGAACAAATGAAGAGTCTGATAACCAATAGGGAAGATTACTGTATGTTGAAATGGTTTTTGAAATCATAACGTTACGATGTCCGTCCATAGTTCATAATTTTAAATTCATGGTTCACAACTGAACGCTCAAAGTTATAAAACATGCTGCAAAAAGTCCTTTGTTCGATCCCATTCGGGATTAACCAGCACTTGTTCAGGCGGCCCGACTTCTACGATTTCACCGTCTGCCATAAACACAACACGATCTGCGACTTGTCGAGCAAATTGCATTTCGTGAGTGACGCACACCATTGTCATTCCGGTTTTTGATAGATCCATCATCACATCCAGCACTTCCTTCACCATTTCTGGATCAAGCGCAGAGGTAGGCTCATCAAACAGCATGATTTTAGGTTCCATAGCGAGCGACCTAGAGATAGCAACACGCTGTTGCTGCCCTCCCGATATTTGCCCTGGATATCGTGACGCCAAATGTGCGATGCCTACGCGATCAAGCAAGGTTAAGGCGAACTTCTCAGCGGCTTGATCAGGCATTTTTTTCAACCACGTTAAGCCCAGAGTGCAGTTCTGCAATACCGTTAAATGCGGGAATAGATTGAAGCTTTGAAACACCATCCCCATCGTGTTGTGAATCAAACGATCACTTCGACGATCCCGAGCAAGGGGTTGCCCAAAAATCGCAACATGACCATCCTGATACTCTTCTAAATGATTAAGAGAACGAATAAGCGTAGATTTGCCTGACCCAGATGGTCCACAAATCACCATGATCTCACCCTCGTATATATCCAAGGTCACATCGCGTAAAACATGGTGATCGCCATACCATTTATTAAGCGAGCTAATTTCAATCGCTTTATTGGGTTGTAATTGAACGTTTGGATTAGAAGACGTCATTAGCGATCCACCTTTATGCGTTTTTCTAGATTTAAACTGTATTGAGACATACTGAAACACAACACGAAAAACAAGATGGCGATCAGAACCAGCGGCTCAGTATGCATCCCCACCCAATCCTTATCATTTGCGATGTTTCGTGCCATTAACATGATGTCAAAAAGCCCAATGATCGATACTAACGTGGTGTCTTTTAGCAGACTTATAAAAGACGTCATAATGTTAGGTATCATCATGCGCAACGCTTGAGGAAGCACTATTAAAAACATGGTTTGCCAATAACCAAAACCGAGCGTCGTAGCGGCTTCAAATTGTCCTTTTGGTATCGCTTGTAAACCACCACGGATATTTTCAGCCATATACGCACCTGCAAAAATACACACTGCAACAAGCACCTGAGATAATTTATTAAACTCCACGTCGGATGGCATAAAGATCGGTAGTAATGTGACCGCCATGAAAAGTACAGTAATTAAGGGCACAGAACGTACAATCTCTATGACACCGAGAGACAACCAATGAATGACACGAAGTTTAGAACGGCGACCAAGCGCTAGAATCACGCCTACGGGTATGGCCATCGTGATAGAAAAGCCCGCTATAATGAAGGTTAAAAACAATCCTCCCCAACGCTCAATCGGCACAAGGGGCAGATCGAACGAAGACAAAAACAAAGCAGCAATCGCACTGAGTCCACCCCAAACCAACATCGAACTTATCGCCACCACCCGTCGGCTCAAACGTTTTTCCAGAAACGGAACAAACAACAAATGAAGGCCTGCTACCGCAATTGTTTTGCTCCCTATTAAAGCTTTGATTAAGTTCAGATAAATTAACAGCAGATAACCGAATGCGGCGCACGTCATGATCCCGTGAAACAGGCCTAACTCTTGCCCAAACCGTCCACCAAGAAAAAGATACGCGCCGACAAACGGAAACAACGCAACCCAGGACAATAAAATCGCACCACGTAGTGGAATGCGTTTTGAAAGCAATGGCAGTAGCCAAACAATGCCTATTACCACCCCTAAATTAACCCGCCATTGTTCTTGTACTGGGAATCGCCCATAAATCAAACCATTAAACCAACTGATCACGCCCGCCCAACAGGCTCCATCAGGGCTGGTATCGAAGCACTGCCTACGTGTGTCTGCTACAAAAACGGCATCTATTACTGCCCAATTTACGATCCACTTACCAAGATAAAACAACACAGCGAGGGCTATACACGTCAGTAGGCTGTTTCCTATGCTGTTGAAAAAACGCTTTCGTATTGTCCCAATAACGCCGTGTGTTTCCCTTTTTGGCGGTCTAGCGGGTGACGCTACAAACTTTTTTAACGGCTTGTAATCGTCTCGTTCTGTATCAGAGTGTATTTTTTCCATACCTAACGCACCTTGTACTGAACATGATCATTGTATTTATTTAGCAAATACGAAATGACAAAACTGATGACAATGTAAAAGCCCATAACCATTGCAATGATCTCCAGTGCCCGACCCGTTTGATTAATAGAGGTTTGCATGAAAACAGAAACCAATTCAGGAAAGCCAATTGCCACCGCTAATGACGAGTCTTTTGTCGCGGCTAACCACGAATTGGTCATGGGCGGAATAATGGCTCTCACCGCCTGAGGAATAAGAATCAAACGCAGTGACTGGAATCGAGAGAAACCAATGGTAAACGCCGCTTCGTGTTGCCCCCTATCTATCGATTGCATACCTGCACGTACGGTTTCAGCAATCGCTGCCGAACGATAAACCGTCATAGCGACAAAAGCAGCGCCAAAAGACGCAGGAAGAAATGCGCCCTCACGAAAGTTAAAACCTTTCAATACTGGTACGTTCCAGCTCATCCATTGAGACAAAAACGCGATTAAAGACAATACAACCGCTGACCATAGAAGCAACGCCGCATAAACACCAACAGGGCGTTTCCCTGATTGACGTTGACTACGCTTTGCCCACTTAACAACTCCCCAAAGCGACGCCCCACATACACCCAGTGCAAGCGTGATCCACCACCAAGAAATAGAAAGATCGACCGTTGGGATATAAAAACCGCGGTTATTTAAAAAGAAGACATCAGCCAACGAATAGCTTTTGCGTGGCGCAGGTAACGTTGAGAAAACCACCGTAAACCAAAAGATCACTTGAATCAGTAAAGGAACATTCCGAACAACTTCGACATACCCGCGCGCAATCTGAGAGATCAAAGGGTTCTGTGATAACCGCAAAATGCCGACAACCGTTCCGAGTAATGTTCCAATAACAATAACAAAAGCAGATAAGACTAAGGTATTAAGTACACCCACAAGAAAGACGCGCCAATAAGTCATCGACGAATCGTACGGTATGATGCTCCAACTGATGTTAAAGCCAGATGTTACTTGTAAAAAATCAAAACCAAAGGTCATGCTAAGGCGATCGAGATTATTGGCTGCGTTCGAAAATAGATACCACATTCCGAAGAGAAACAACGCCAATACCAATACCTGAATGACGACCCCACGCGACGAGTCATTATTCATAAACCTAAAAAAGGAATGGGGTGAACCGAGTGCTACTGAAGTGTCATCAGGTATCGAGGGATACACATTCGGCACTTCACCCTGTAGCTTTTTAGCCGCAGTTGACTGAATCATGTTTACACCAACTCTTGAGTTAAAACGAGAAAGTATCTACGTAGGCGAAGTCTTACTTCGCCTACGATTTGATTAACGGTAAGATTTGGCGTACATCATTCCGCCTTCTTTCCACAACGCATTAAGCGTGCCTTCGCGTTTTAAACCCAATATGCTGTTTTCCCCAACATTACGCTCGTAAACTTCGCCATAATTTCCGACTTGTTTAATAACCTGATAGGCCCAGTCTTTAGGTAACCCCAAGCCTTTGTTTAGATCACCTTCAACACCCAATAAACGTCGCACAATGGGGCTGTTGCTCTGTGCTCGCATTTCCTCAACATTTTCTGATGTGATTCCATATTCCTCCGCTGCAACCATGGCTGCGAATGTCCACTTAACGACATTCGACCATTCGCTGTCATTTTGTTTAACAGCAAAAGACAGAGCTTCTTTTGAAATAGTTTCAGGCAAAACAATATAGTCATCAGGGTTCTGTGCGCCAGAACGTTGTGCCGCGAGGCCGGATTTATCATTGGTCAATGCATCGCAATTGTCATTAAAGAAAGCGGTGTTACGTACAGAAGAATCATCGAAAACAACTGTTTTCAAATCTAGGTTATTCGCTCGACTAAAGTCGGCAATATTGAGTTCACTAGATGTGCCAGTCAGCACGCATACCGTTGCGCCTTCAAGCTCATAAACAGACGATACACCTAGGTCTTTACGCACCATAAAACCCTGACCGTCGTAAAAGTACGTATCTAAAAAATCGAGCCCTTGCTGTGTATCGCGAGACAACGTCCAAGTCATCCCTTTTGACAGCATATCGCCCTTACCACTTTTGATGGAGGTGAAACTTTGCGCCCACTGAACAGGAAGGAATTTCACTTTGTTCACATCACCAAAAACAGCGGCGGAAACGCCTCGGCACATATCAATGTCCATTCCTTGCCATTCACCTTCTTTATTTAGGCTATAGAACCCGGGGAAAGAATTACCAATCACACAGTTCATATAACCGCGACTTTGAACTTCATCTAAAGTCGAGGGTGTGTCTGCGGCAAAACTCGCTGCCGAGAAAAGAGAAGATGCCAATACGAATAACGATTTTGCATTTTTCATGTATCGTGGTTCCTTTTGTTTCGTGGACATTTATATTTTTTGTTTGGTTGGATCCTGCTGAATTTATTTTCACATTCAGTCACATAACCTATAGGATCTTATGTGAAGCATATTGATAATCACACTGAATATTTTTAATAGGTCTATAACATAAGGTTATGCACAAATGAACATTAATAAGCTCCGTATTTTTCATGAAGTGTTCGTCACGGGAAGCATTACCCGAGCTGCCGAACGTTGCTGCGTCAGCCAGCCCGCCGCGAGTAAAATGCTGGCAAACTTTGAAGAAGAAATTGGCTATAAACTGTTTGTTCGAAATAACGGAAAACTCACCCCCACCGACGAGTCAGTGTTCTTACACGAAGAAGTGTACGGCTTATTACAGGGTGTAAATCATCTCGAAGACAGCATCAAGCGAGCAAAAAATGATAACGCGGGGCGTTTAAGAATTTGCAGTATATTCGGTCCTTCCTATCAATTTCTCCCTAGTCTCATTGCCCGATTTAAAGAAGAACACCCTAACACTCATGTAAGCTTGCATCACTCTGGGTGTTCCGCGATTCGACAAGGTGTTGCCTCAGGTCAGTATCAAATTGGCTTGGTAGACAAAGCCCAAAGCTCTTCTAAACATGATTCCGCCGCCTTTGATCTGACGTGCTATTGCGCGGTTCCGAAAAACCATCACTCTGCACGGCTTGATGTAATAGAGCCCAAAGACCTAGTGGGGCTAGATTGGATTACGCTGGATTCTGAAAACGCGACGACAAAAACACTCAAAAAAGTGTACGCTCAAATGGATAAAAAGTTGTCACGTTCAATTGAAGTTCACACCACAGTTCACGCGATGTCGTTTGTAAACTTAGGCATGGGAGCGACTCTGGTTGATGCTCTAAACTTCCACCATTTTAGCGACGTTTTCAATTTTCCGAACATCGCAGTGCGACCATTTCGCCCCACGGTTATCGAACCTTTAGAGGTCATTACCTCCAACCTCAACCCCTTATCTGGTGCGGCCAAACATTTTTATGATCGGTTACTCACTGAATTAGACATTACGGAGGGCGTAAAACGAGCGGAGTAATCTACACCAAAAAAGCAGAATACAATTTAGGGAAACACTGTGTCAGATATTCACGTCGACCGCCAACGAATCGAGAAACGCTCTCATATATGGATTTGAAGCCAGATATCAGGAACGGTGAGCGGGATAAGACTCGCTAATTACTAGTCATAGTAAATATATCTAATCACCGCAATCCATTAAAGATCACCTTCCCTATTTGGGTTATCGCATAACGCTCGTACAGCTCGTTGAAAACCCTCTATGAAAAATCGGCTTCCGCTGGAGTCAAACAAAGCGGCGGTCTCAGTTTTAACGTGGAACCATGCTTTCCAGCGGCACCAGCAAGTATCCGTTGTTCACGCAGTTGATCAATTAACTGTACCGAAAGCGTTGCACTTGGGACACCATTTTCCTCGACGTCTATCCCAAAAAATAACCCAGACCCTCTTATCTCACCGATGATGTTCGATTGTCCAGCAATGTCTAACAAACGATCTTTAATATAACGACCTATTTTCAACGCGTTAGTTTGTAACCCTTGCGACTCGATCGTGTTTAAGACAGCAAGACCCGCAGCGGCCGCCACGAGGTTTCCGCCGAACGTATTAAAACACCCAACGCCTTGACAATACGTTGCTAGGAAACTCGGTTTGGTCGCAACCCCCGCCATAGGAAAACCGTTTCCCATCGGTTTGCCCATCGTCACGATATCTGAAAACACATCATGCGCTTCAAAGCCCCAAAATGCCTCCCCTGTACGAGCAAACCCAGGTTGAACTTCATCCGCTATGTAAACGCCTCCTGCGTTTCGAATAACATCAACGGCAGAGCTGCCACTTTCACGCCTCGCTCACGCAATTCGTCAACCGCCGTTTTGACGCGATGGGCGAAGCCTGCCTCAATGTCCACGCCGTAATTGCTAGTAGACGGCTCAGGAATGGCAATCACATGTGGAGGGAGCACACCATTTTTCATCGCAGATGGAGACACCTCGGTGACGTACGCGGTATTTCCGTGATAAGCACACTCTGTCACAATAAAACCACTGCCTCCGGTGACCTTACAAGCAAGACGCATTGCGAGATCATTTGCTTCACTGCCCGAGCACGTAAGCACAATATTCGATAATTCATTCGGAAGCGTACGATTTAACGCGTCAATTTAGTCGTCAACAATGGAAACAATATATCGGGTATGGGTAACTGTTCCACTAGTCATCCGCTCCCTGATTGAAGTACTTATAAACGAAGTCACCATTTTTAAGTTCTAATGCAAGAAAATCGAGATATCGTGGCCATTGCGTCATTTTCAACCTAGTCGGCATGATGCGAGAGGCGTATGTCGCTAGGATAGTGTCATGCGTTATCCAAATATGGACACCTTCGTTCTGTTTAGAAAGTTGTTTTCGAATACTGGTATCAAAAATTTTAACAGCATGGTCCAGTTCCTTAAATCCCTCCCATTGCTCTCCACCTGACAATAAGTGCTGATTGACTCTTTCATGTCCCTTCTCTTGCCAATGAGTCCATGCACTTCGAGCGTCATTTATTATAAATCCAGGGTCACCAAGGTCTCGATTAGAGACGATATCGTCTCGCTCAATACCAACAACATCCGCAATAATCTCTGCGGTTTGTAGACACCTACCAATAGGGCTCGATTGAATAGAAACAACTGGGTCGGAGATAGATCGGGCAAAATTTCGGGTATCTTCTTTACCTTTATCCGTCAGAAGCACTTCATTTCCAACTGTATTTGCAGGGATATCAGGGCGCTCTGCATGACGTACCAAAAGCAACTTAGCCATTGTTCTCACCTCGTTCCAGTACAATAAGTGATACTAAGGATGGGAGCTTCGTAACCCTTTTAATACGCAATCCGGCCTGTTTGGATAGACGCTCAAATTCAGATTCTGTCCTCTCCTTCCCACCGGTAGCAGCCATAAGGTGTAGATCACATAAAGCACCAGAATTTGAACTTTCCAGCATCAGCATTTCTAAAATAAATATTTCACCACAACAGTTCAGTGCATGCTTGGCATGTTTCAGAACCTCTATAGCATCAACATCGTCCCAGTCGTGAAGAACGCGAGCGAGTATCACTACGTCATAAGCTCCCGACCACTCACTGAACAAGTCCAGCTCCAGCTTCTTATCAAACTGTGACTCGTTCAAAACGGACTCCAAGTCGCCGAGAAGTACCGATGATTCAGGAAAATGAGCTTGTATTAGGGTTGCAAGTGTCCCTGTTCCGCCTGCTGCATCTAGGACCCTTTGTCCCTTTTGAATTGGTAGCAAGGGAACAACTTGAGTGTAATCATGCATGGCATAACTCGCGAGCATGCGATGATGAGATTTTACCCGCTCCAAATCAGCCGCCACTGCATAGAAAATATCTGATTCCAGCCGTTTCCCTTGAATCAGCGCCGGTAAAGACTTCCAACGTTGCAAAAGATCTTCACCATATTCGATCGCGGCATCCGCCAAGGTTTTTTTGTGGTTCAGGCAAAGATAACTCCCCTTCTCTGAAACGACGTAACAATTACCCTCCAGATAGACTAAGCCAAGCTCAGCTAACCCTCTCATTAATCGAACAACCCTTTCAGAGTTAGATTGGCAAGACAACGACAACTGCTCAATCGTCGCTGGAAGTTGCTCAAAAATGTCCAACTTCACACTGGTATAAATCGTACAAGTCTTCCAGTATCCCACCATATCAGAGGATAACTCAGCAAATATGTCACAAGTTGGCCCTCGCAACTGACGAGCAACATGACCTGATTCGTCAATGATTAGCAATGCCCCATCATCGGTTTCACAACGAGCAAAGCCGTTATAGAAAGGTTCAACCGATGCATAACGTTCGGAGTAGATTGCGTTACCTTGTTTATTTACGTGGCACCAGCCTTGGAGGGTCTTGGCTCTTGCATAGCCCTTGTGAAACACATCCAGATCAGAAAACCAGATATCATGAAGCAAAGAGCCGTTTGGAAGAATATGTGTGCTCAAACCGTTGCCAGCCTGCACAACAGCAACCCCACCACGAAAATCGCCACAGTATCCCCATCTGCTGTCGTAGACCGGTTCGCCTATAACATTCAAATGGAAGTACAAACCATCAGAATCCATTACAACGCAAACCTTTTCCTGATAGTTACCGGCAAATTCATAGCGCTGTGAATACAGTGCGCTCCCGCTTTCATCGATGTGATACCAACCATCTTCACCAACAACAGCAGCCAGATCATTATAAAAACCAAAACAACGATGAAATCGTTGACCGTAAATAGGAAAACCATCCGTATCGATATGAAATGCTTTAATACCTAGTCTGACGGGGGCTATCCAACGTTTTCCAACCTTGTGAAAAGCGAGAACCTCATCGAATCGAGCAGTGTATAAAGGGCTACCATCAGCCTCAATATGATACCGGCCACACTCCGAGATTATTGGTTTTTCGAGAATGCTCATGCTGGCCGCCTCATATTGCACGACTTACAGAGATCATGGGACTGGTAAGTTGCCATTAAATTCTGATAGGAAGAGCTAGCTATCAGCTCCGATAGTTTGGATGTATTTAGATTGCCAAAGTCACCCAATGATTTACGCTGCTGATCGGGAGCACAACAAACATTGAGCCTTCCAGTTGGATCTACCCATAACTCCTTTCCAAGGAACGGACATTCCCCACCTGGCGAAATATCTTCGAGTTTTACCAAATCCAGCTCAAAGAAATTATCCAAACGGAATCGACGCTCAGACGTTTGGTTATGGACCGTGACACGCTCATGACAATGACGAACAATCTGATTCCATCGGCTAGCATAGACAAGGTCATTACGTAGGCTTTCATGCTTAATCTGGTCAAAATGCGTCCACAACTGATGGCCTTTTAATCGGTCAAAGCCAAGATTAAGTGCCAACTCCAGCATCTCTGGAATTTCTTCCAGATTGCTGCGCATGAAGGTTAGCTGCATGGTCATTGAGCAATAATGCTTGGATGCCCATTTATCCCTTATTGCAACAAAACGCTTGGCATTTTCAATGTGTTTTTCAAGGGTTGTTCCGACCATGATTTCTGACTGGGTCTTTTCACTTACGCCATTCCATGAGATTTTTACATCACTGGTAACCGGCACAATACGCTCGGCCCAATACTCAACATTTTGATGGTCTTTAGGGGCTGGAAATGTGCCATTGGTTGTCAGGTTGAGGGTTAAACCTAATTCCGCACACAAATCGAGAAAGGTATCAAAATGTGGATAAAGTAGGGGCTCCCCCATGGTCGAAGGAATAATCTCTCTGATGCCCATCGCGGCCGCTTCACGAACAATCCGTTCTAGCAGGTCAGCATCCATCAGGGGCCTGAGTGAACCAGAGCTCTTTCTCTCCGCACGACTATCCGCATAAGGGGAATGGTCTTCACACATCACACAATTGAGATTACAAAAATCTGGATTGGTATCCAATGTGATACGCCAAAATTCATGTGCCATTAGCCTATAACCCTCGTGTAGCATGCTTCCAAGTCGAGTATGTGCTGATAAATATCAGGAATCTGGCCATCATCACTGAAAGGATAACCACGCAGTCCCAGTTGGCTAGCTAATGCCGGGGCATCCAGTAAACGCTGCATTTGCTTTGCAAGATCTGCGGTGTCGCGGTGTTGGTAGGTTAAGCCGTTCACTTCATGGTGAACGTATTCCCCCATTCCACCGGTACCAGCAGTAATAACTGGCACCTTAGCTTGTTGAGCCTCATGAATAACCAAGGGCGAGTTTTCGACCCAGACTGATGGCACCACAATCGCATCAGTATTGCTGAACACATCCACTGCAATTGATTGATTTTTGTATTCGGGCATCCACTCGATAGCGTTGGCTTTATCGACAGGCAAAGATGACGCTATCGCTCTAAGCGCTCTGGAATCCTGGCCCCGATCCCGCCCCCAGATTCTCAGCTTTGCCTCACCCTTGAGCATGCCAAAGGCTTTGATTAACTGGTGAATACCTTTAGCCGGAATATGGGTACCAATATACCCAAACGTAAACGGTTCATCGTTTCTGCGAACACGTCCTATCATCCTTGTACGGTCGAAGCCGTAATCAAGATAAATACTTTTCTCTTTTGGCAGGCCAAAGTCTTTTTCATAACGTTGCTTCAGATAATTAGCCGGCGAAATAAACAAATCAACCTGCTCAACGACATCGCGCACATGCGACATACGGCGCTTAACCCAGTTTTCCCAATAAGCTAAATCCTCCGCCCTTTCCTGATCACAGCCAGAGAAATAGCGCGCATAACACTGCGTTGCGCACTTCTTGTCTTCTTGGCCATCACAGGCAGCCCAGAGATTGTCATCCGCAGAGTGCATCTGCATAAACTGTCCACGCGGACACATCAACCAATAATCGTGCAGCGTGTAAACAATCGGAATACCGCGTTTTTTAGCCTCAAATACCAATGAGGTAGACAAGTGATTCAGGTGTCCGATATGCACCAAATCTGGCTGTAATTGGTCGAGCAACTCAGCAAAACGCTGGTCAACAATATCCAAACGATAGCGATCACGCATCCGTGAGTTATTCACCAGATGCAGAGTGATTTCTGGTACGTCGGCGTCATGACTAATCCGTATCGCGCCATCGGGCTGAAAGGAGTCTTCCTCTCTGGTAAATACATGCACCTCATGGCCGCGTTTAGCTAAGCCGTGGCAGATGGTTTGTGAATACACTTCCGAACCGGCGTTATACAACATCGGATAACCATGAATGACTTTTACAATTTTCATGCAGGAACTTCCTGTAACTGTTCTTGGAATGCTTTAACCAAAAGCTTAATACCCTGTTCGGGGGATATATTAGCTTGCCAGCCCAACAATTCTTTGGCCTGAGTCGGATCTCCAATGAATCGACTTACATCGTAATTTCGAGATGGTGCTTCAATAATTCGAGAGCGACTCCCAGCGAATTTGATTGCCATTTCGGCGGCTTCACCAAGTGTCGTACCAATGCCAGGAAGAAGGTGGGTAGGAGGAAGGTTTCTCTCATTATTTTCGAGTTGTTCAATGACTAAAGACAAACCTTTTACGGTGTCTGATACATGCGTGAAGTCAAATAAATGGTTCCGGCCATCCACACGCAGGTCTGCGTTGTTAACAGCATTAAGACAAAATGCTGGCAATACTCTGTCTTTATGGTCCTTTGTGCAGCCATAAACATTAGCAAGCCGAATCACAGCGGTATTAAGCCCATACTCCCTAGCTTCTAGCGCCTTTTTTTCCATATAGGCTTTTGCTTGACCATAGATATTAACGGGGCTCACATATGCTGAATCGCAGACAGGCAAAACATCAGAATCTCCATATACCTCACGGCTACTGGCAACCAGCACCCAAGGTTTTACATCGGCTTGCTCACAAGCGGTCTTCAGTAACTGTTCGCTCGCAATCGCATTGGTCTGCCAACATAACTCTGGATTCCGTTCACCCCATATAACCCTGGAAACCGCAGCTAGATGAACAACACCTGTTACCCCAGAGATTGCTTGTTTGAGCTGCTCACTCCGACAGATATCGCCAGTACCATCGGCGAGATCAAAGCCTTTAACTCTATATCCCTGTTGCACCAACAATGGCGTTAAATACCGCCCAATCAGGCCTAAATGACCTGTCATTAAAATTGTTTTCATAAAAATATCAATTCCTGTAATACTTATTCGGCCTCACCACCGCGCTCAGCTAATGCTTGCTCAAGATTAAGAAACAACCAGTCCAAGTTCGTCAATAACGTCAGCGCCGGTAACTTGACACTGTATTCTTCCTGGAATTTTGGGAATGGCTGTGTCATTTATAATTCTTGCGATTTATGTGGGAGCTTTCCAATTGAGAAATTCTTCAATATCCTGTCTCCTTTGATGCGACGACGCTCTTCAGCAAAACGATCATACTCTGCTTCCGCTTTGGCTTTGGCTTTGGCTTTGGCTTTGGCTTGTTTTTTGGAGATACAACCGGCACCGACTAGAACTTCTCGATCATTAAACTCAAGAAATTGGTCGAGCTTGATTTCCCAGTCTTTTAGGAAAACTTGTTTTTTCCGCTGAGCTTGATCTTCAACAAAATAGAGCCACATGGTCACTATACGGTTTAATTCAGGCCTTTAATTATTAGTTCAGCTTCAACCTCTCGATCAATTTCATTTTCTTGAGCCGATGAAGATACACGCAATGAAGTGCCATTTCCCTAATTATTTGACTCCGTATCACTGCCTTGCGTTTTCCTACGTCATCTGAGTTCAACAATGCCGAATGTCATTTTAACTCTTCGATTGTCGACCTCCTCAATACCAATAAAAGGAACTAAAACTCCATTCCATACACCTTCTATTTTTGTGTCTTTGTACAATGAATTTTCAATCCAAAGTGTGATATTTTATCGCCAGATAATTGAAAATATTAAAATCAGCAATGAAGTGACAACAACAGCTATAACACCATTTATAATTGGTTCAGCTAAATTAGCTTGAGCTTGATTAGTAAAAAAAAACCATTACCAACATAAAATACCGAAGCCTAAGAAAATTAAGTAAGGGGCAAGTGTTCGTATTGTTTTCCAAAGCCAAAATAGAAACTTCATAATTTAAGACTACTTCCTTTTAGGTATAACAATTAATGGTTATAGTACGGCGCAGCCGCAGTTATAACCGTCTGTTGAACTGCCGCGTCTTTATATAGGGAATTTGCTTTTTTCATGATGCGACCTCCCTGTGTCTTTGCGGTGTGTTTTCGAGTGCTCTTGTCCTTAATCAGGCTAAGAAGACTCTTTTTGATCGTTTTTTGATCGTCTATCTCTATAGTTTTACCCAGATCCTAGGCGATTGGCAAGCCTAAAACCTCAGGGTCTTTGACCTGATTCTATTCTCACTGACGTTCGTTTTATTCCACTAGCCTGTTCTTAACTTTTCTCGCTTCCAACGGTTCGAGGTGACTTCGCCTATATGGTGTGCCGGCACATCACCGCATGCGGGGCAATGACACCCCATTACTGGAGAGTCCTGTTGGATGCTTTGTTCTTCCGGCTCCTTTTTATCTTTTTCAGGACGAGGCGTATCTTGATCTTGTTCTCGTATTTTTAATAGGCTCTTTCGCCTGATCGCATTCAACATATAGCTATAGTGTCTTACTCGCATGAAACCTTTTGGCAAGACGTGAAGTAAACATAGTTGAGCAGGAAAAGTCGCCATCGTCACCGGAGCTTCAAAAGGAATAGGCAAAGGCATCGCAAAGGTATTTTCCAACCAAGGCGTTAAAATCATGATCCTGCCCGTAGTGAAACCGACGAAGCAAGTTACATTACAGGGCAGCAAATCGTAGTTGATGGAGGCCAAATCCTGCCGGAAAGCCTCGATGCCATCAACGAAATGTGATGAACAAGGTACATGCGATTAATGTAGATGAAATTTTACGTAATAGTCCTGAGCTCCTTGCTTAATATACTTGGTAAGTCTGACCAATGGCCAAATTTCTCTTTATAATTTTTGAAGGTCTACTACCACAATTGTCGCAAAATGCTACAATTAGTCAGAAATAACAGGAGAAAATCATGGCTACAGCAAGTATTAGATTAGACGAGGGCTTAGTAGAAAAAGCGAGCATTATGGCGAAAGCGTTAAACCGAACTACGCCTAAACAGATTGAGCACTGGGCTAAAATTGGCGAAATGATGGAAGATAATCCAGATTTACCTTATGAATTTGTAAAGCAAGCGATCATTGCCAAAGCAGAAAAAGAAGCTGGCAAACTTGAGGCTTACGAATTTGACTAAAGTCACACACGTTACACAAACCCCAAGTTTTAAAAAGGCCGTCAAAAAACTCCACAAAAACCAAAAGAGTGATCTTGATAAAGCAGTTAAAGAACTAATAAAGAACCCTCTGCTTGGCGAACCTAAAAAAGGTGATCTTGCATTTATGCGAGTTTACAAGTTTAAAATGATTAAGCAGCTCACCTTACTAGGTTACTGCTATGAGGATGATGCTGTCGTTTTAGAGCTACTAACTTTTGGTTCTCATGAAAACTTCTATCGAGATGCTAAGAAGTTACTTTGAGGGATCAAAGCTAAGGCCATCTAAAGGCAAGATCACAATGCTAGCACCTCAATTCCACCGATAGCTGGCCAAGAAATTGCTTCATAAATTCAGTTCGCTTTCTTGCTTCCTCTCCCGCTGATAACGTATGCATAGAGTCTTCTAGGTTAAGCAGCTTGGTGTAAAAATGATCGAGGGTAAATTCGCCATCGTCAGGGGCTCGATCTTCGCAAAATGGATCGATTTGGGAGTAAAACGTTCTGTCTAGTTTGGAACCTACTTGAATACATCGAACGATCCCCATCGCTCCTATGGCATCCAGCCGATCTGCGTCTTGAACAATTTTTGCTTCGAGTGTGCGAGGGGGAACGTTGGCGCTGTAGCTGTGTGCAACAATCGCGTGGTGGATATCAGCCAGGTAGTCTTGGGGATAGTCTATGGTTTTCAAGAACGTAATCGCTTTGTCGGCGGCGTATTGCGAACTTTGGCTTCGTTGCGGATGACCTTTCCCAAATGAAAAACAGTCATGTAGATACGCCGCGGGAATCACTACTGAGCGATTCGCTTTTTCGGCGTCACACAGTGTTTTTGCTGTAGACACGACGCGTAGCACGTGATTCATATCATGCGCTAAATCCTGATCCATTTCACCTGCGATGTAATCTCGCAATAAAGGCTCGTATTCTTTAAATAACATCTCAAGTTCTTATTTTGCAGTGTACTATCTTAGTTTACCGCATACTGTGCAATGACACTTAAACGATTTTCAGCTCATACCACTGTCGCGAATACTACTGCCGTGTATACCCATTTAAATTGGATCATCTAAGAACCTTGAGCAGTAGATGTCTTTTCCTCTCTCATCATAGTTCTTAGACAACGCGTTCATGAAACCATATAAATAGTTCGATCTTTCAATCTGTACATTGGGCTTGCCTTTGAGCGCGTTGATCAGTTCATCGACCGAAAAGTGTGCCTCTTCTCGCGGAAAAATCAGCCTAATATTGAAGTTCGGTATAATCTCAGTCCCATTTCTAATTTGAGAGCCGTAAAAGCATTCCGCTCTTACAATCTGTGCTCTGTTCAGGTCATTGTTATGCTCGCTCGACAATGCCCAAATCGCTGACGCTCCGACGCTAAAGCCAATCAAAATAACGGGCTCGGTAAGCGCCTCAATGTGTTGTTGTAGCCTCTGTGTATACGACCTTAACCCTACATACGTCGAAAAGTAGTCGTAAGCTTTTTCTTCGTCGTCAAATGTCACACCGCCAAGATACGGGTCGATAATGTCGTAATGTTTGGCACAACGCGCCGCCAACGCTTGCAGCACTTCCGTTTTCCCGAAGATATCCGAGACAAAAATACACTTCATAAACCGTCCTTACATGACTCCTTTCAAACACAGCTTTAAAACCACCAGATATAGATGTTTTCCTTGTCATTCCTATACTCTGATATTAAGTGTAATCCCGTGTAATTTTAATTTAGTCAAAAATACGCTAACGTACGACGTATTTAATATCTTATCAAAATGGAAAATGAAAGGACGAGACGATGCATAGTGAAGGCAAAGATATGAAACGACGAGATTTTCTTTCAATGGCAGGCAGTGTAACGGCACTGAGCGCGTTTCCTCTTATTCCTAAATCCGCCGTTGCCGCGACACACAAGGAAAAAGCCCCTGAAGGAGCCAAAATACACCGTATTGGTATCTACCCTACTATTGGTATCTGTCGTGTCGGTGGCAGCGATCAATACTTCTTAGCGCCAGAAATTCCGGGCTTGCCACCAATGCCTGAAGGCGGCTTTAAAGACGGCACTCAAGCAATAAAAAAACAAGCTCAACGCTTTCGAATCTATGCATTTGATGATCAAAACCGCGTCATTGGTGAAATTACCGAAAGCAACGCAACCATTGAATGGAGCGTACACCTCGCCAACACGAAAGCCGCTTGGTATGGATTCAATAACCCGCTCGATAACGGAGAACTCGCTCCGGGAATTCCCGGGCAAAAACGCAATCAATACTTCGTATCGGATAAAGAACGAGAACGTATGTTAGTAATTGATGGTGGAGAACGAAAAATCTCAGGCTCGGATCAAAACCGCGAAGGTGAGAACGCCTGCTATCAATTCGAAGGCAAGTTTTGGAATAAAGAAACCGTTAATTTAGGCAAACTTAAAACAGATGAACAAGGGCGCTTGATCGTTATTCCACCTAGTGGGGTATCAAACAGCCCCACCAACGCGCCCATTACAAGCTTTGCTGATAACGATGGTTGGCATGACGATTGGTGTGATGGACCGGTACAAGCCGAAGTCACATTAGAAGACGGCACGATCCTAGAAGCCGATACCGCATGGGTTGCCTGTATCGGGCCGAACTTTGCTCCAGAAATCCCCCCCGTTACAACGCTTTACGACGTCATTTCAAATATGAATGCTGAGCAAGGCTGGACATCACCTGTCCAAACCCCCATTTCATTTAGGAAATACATTTACCCTATTTTCCGCCGTTTGGGGCTAATGGAATGGGTAAGCTCTGCAGCTAATCTGCGTCAAGGCTGGTTAGGTGTGGGCGATTTTTCTGATCCAGCCTACATTGCAAAGTTGGCAGATCCTAGCGCCGAAAACAGCGCTTTTAGAAAGGACATTTTTTCCAAATTTCGTAACCCCAACAATAAAAGCGACACAGCCTACTTGGATGAACGCCTGAAAATGCCGATGATGTTAGGCGACGGAATCAACTACGACGGAAGCCCGCTTCAATGGTTTCAGTTCCCCCACCAGCAATATCAATTTTTAGAGTATTGGGCAGCGGGTAATTTTATTGACGATTTTGAAGATGCTCATGCAGATAATATTCATCATATTGAAGATATAGACGTAACTCTTCAACCCGACGCGTTAACAGAGGCGGCGCTTGAACCTTGTTCAGGCGGCGCATTCCACCCCGGAGTCGAGCTGACGTACTACCTTCGGATCCCAAGTATGTTCGCTAGAAATTATGATAATGCGGCAGATCCATTTAGGCTTGCTCACCGAAAGCGCATTATGCTTGTCCAAAATGTAGGCAGATTGTTGACCATAGAAAAAGCGACTCATGGCGATCTTGCCTTAGGTACACCACCGCCTCTAGCACACCAATGGGCGGGAGATTTAACGCGATGGATGGGGCTTCCTTGGCAATGTGACGCCTTCAGTTGCCAGCAAGTTCTCATGCAAGAAGATTTCCCGACTGCGGTATGGTGGCCCGCCCTATTGCCGATAGATGTATTACCTGAAGAGAATTACACTCAATTAATGGACGAATCACTTGATGATTCTGAACGTGTAAAATTCTACGAAAACAGAGCGGATTGGAAAAGAGGCGTTGCAGGCATCGGTTATCACGCCAATGCAAGCTATTGGGATGGTATTACCAATATGATTACCCTCTGGGAAAGAATGGGGTTTGTCGTGAAACGAGAAGGTCCTAAAGGCGCAGGAACCACAGGCTTATCCGCCGTCCCTAAAGAGATGTATGTTGAAGTAGGTCGCGGTAATGTAGAAAACCGATTTGATTGGACTCCTAAGATGGGAGATTTGCCTAATTGATGGCACCGTTTGTCTATGATGTAGCGGTGGTTGGAGGCGGCCTTTCGGGCGCGGCTGCAACCATTGCTCTCAAACAAGCAGGTTACTCTGTCGTTTGGATTCGCCCTAAGTTTGAAGTCACCGATTATAAAGTCGGTGAATCGCTTGCTCCTGCTGCGAACCCTATTCTTGCCGAGCTTAATTTGTCACATCTGCTTCAATCTCACAAACATCGACAATCGAACGCTACATTTACTGCATGGGGTCAAACTGAATTAGTGGAGAGAAACAGTGCCATTCATTTAGAGGGCGCAGGCCATATTATAAACAGAGTAACGTTAGAAACAGACCTCAACATGAAAGCAACCAACGTGGCAGATAGGGTCGTTGAAGCAAGGCTCAGTGATGTATCAGAAAGAAACGGCGTTTGGTTACTGTTAACAAACAATGTCGACGATCCACACCGCGTGTCTGCGCGTTTTATTATCGATGCGACAGGAAGATCACAGATACTCAGTAAAAAACTGGCGCATTTGAATATTACTAAAACGAAAACAAATGACCATCTGGTTGCTGCATATGCGTTTCTAAAACAGCGAGTTGATTCCAACGTTATTCCAACACAAGCGACCCTAATAGAAAGTGTTGACTCTGGGTGGTGGTACGCGTCTTTACTTGCTAACGGCGCACTGTCTGTCAATTTTTACTCTGACCCGGATCTTATGCCCAAAGGACTCACTGACGATATTGCGACATGGCGGAATTTAATCAATCAAACAGAACACATCTCGTTTTGGATTAAAGACGCGGAGTTTGAGATCGACTCGCCCCCCAAAATTACAAGCGCTGCAACGCGTTGGTTAACCCCAGCCGCAGGTACTGCGTACAAAGCAGGATGGATGGCCATAGGTGACGCAGCTGCATCGTTTGACCCGCTTTCTGCGCATGGAATGACAACCGCATTTTGGGCGGCAGCACAATGTCCAAAAATCGTCGAGTCATACCTAGCCAACGACTACAGCGCTCTTCAAAAATACGCTGACGCGGTTAAAAAAGGTCGAAAAAACTATCTATTACAACGAAATGCCATGTATTCATATGAAAAACGATTCCGAAATAACATTTTTTGGAAAAGAAGGTTTTAAAAAGAACGAGTACGTATAGTTACGTATTCGTTCGATCGGTAGTCGAGTTAGTTATAAACCCGTATGCAGTTTCGTCCTGCGGCCTTCGCTTGATACATTGCAGAATCAGATCTAAAAATAAGGTCTTTAAGAGATTGTGTCTGGTCTAGAAAATTCGTAGATATGCCAATGCTTAGTGTAATGTGGATATGCCCTACTCCAATATCAAACGGCGTCTCTTCGACCAAAGCTTTTAGATCATTTGCGATACGCTCGGCTTCATTTAATGCGCTCTCTAATACAAGTATGAATTCTTCCCCACCATAACGAAACGACAAGTCGTTCATCCGAGTAAAGTCATTCACGATACCACCCAATTGTTTTAGCACCAAATCACCGGCACGATGGCCATGTTTATCATTTATCACTTTAAAGTGATCTATGTCGAAAAACAAAATGGAGATGGGGGAACGGTTCAGCTTGGCTTTTTCTTCCACTTTAGTGCTAATTTCATCCAAATAGCGTCGGTTCAATAGACTCGTTAGGGGATCTTTTATCGCATTGTTATGAAATTGATTAATGAATTTTCGCGATACCATCAATAAAACAAAGCAGTTTATAAGCACCAAACACAACGAAATAAACGTGTTGCGATAGACTTCACTTTTTGTTGTTTCTTCCAAATCGTCGATATAAGACCCTGACCCAAGAACCCAGCCCCATTGTTCAATCGGTGTAATATAGGCGACCTTCGGGTAATGTTTCTCACCATTTGGCTTCATCCAAGAGTAGGTCACAAAACCGCCACCCGATTCAGCAGTTACTAGCATATCATGCACAAAAAATTTTCCGTTAATATCAAGCAGGTCCAATGTAGAGGTTCCTACTACGCCTCGCGAAAATGGGTGCATAATCATAGTGCCCTGTTTATCCAAGACCCAAAAGTAGCCCCCCTCTGGGTAGCGAAGTTCTGACAGCATTTCTAGTACATGTGCCTTCAACTCGTCCTTCGATAGGTTAGTAGGCTTAGAGGACATCAGTTCAACAAGATGTTTCGCTGTTAAGACTTGAGCTTGAACATGTTTATAACGCTCGTCCCTTAGAAGCGTATCGAGTTGATACATGGTTAAAGCAATCAAACATCCCATCGAAAACAGGCCGGTTAATAAAATTGCAGCGAGTGCTGACCAAGTATTGGCGTAATGTGCCTTAAATGAAAACAAAAAATCCCCTCAAATATCATAAAAACGAAAGCCGTCCGACTAGAAGAGTTCAAAGGGAAGTTACGCTTACGCTCAATACCTTCCATGAGTAAATAATTTTTTTTGTTCTCGCTGTTCATTCTGATGAAGCCACAGAAAACCATATCACTCTTCAAGCAAAAACGGATGTTCTATCAAGTAAATTGCGCCGAGAATAAATTTCAAGTATCGCGGCCAAACGCCTATTCGAGCGCTATCTTCTCACTATTATATAGACTGAATGGGACACCATTTCCACTAAACTGGCGGGATTATTCCTATTCAATATAAGGGGCTGTAAAGAATAGCGAATTTGATGGGGGAATAAGTAAGGAGAGAAAGCTAAAAGCTCTGCAACCGCAGAGCTTTTAGCGAAATAATATAGAGCGTTATGACTGTGCTTGGTTTCGAATGCTGCGCTGGCGCTCGCGTTCTAGCTCTTTTTCACGACGATTTTTTTCCACTGCGTCCAGTACTTCGGAACCAATGTGAGCTTCGCCACGCGATTTAGCAAGCTGAACCTGACGTTCGCGCTCTATGAAACGCTTACGTTGCTCATCAGTATACTTATCGAAACAATGAAGGCAGCTTACGCCTTGCTCAAAACGCTCGTCCTGTTTCTCTTCTTCGGTAATCGGCATACGACAAGCGTGGCATTGATCGTATTCGCCTTTTTCTAACTTGTGATTTACAGATACGCGATTGTCGAAAACAAAACACTCGCCTTTCCACATAGATTCGTCTTCAGGCACTTCTTCAAGGTATTTAAGAATGCCGCCTTCTAGGTGGTACACCTCTTCGAAGCCTTGCTCTTTCATGTAAGCGGTAGACTTCTCACAACGAATGCCTCCAGTACAAAACATAGCGACTTTTTTCTGCTTTGCCGGATCCATGTTTTTCTCAACATAGTCAGGAAACTCGCGGAATGTATCTGTCACAGGGTTTACGGCATTTTCAAATGTACCAATTTGATATTCGTAATCGTTTCGTGTGTCAATTAACACAACATCTGGATCTGAGATAAGGTCATTCCAGTCTTTTGGTTTTACATAAGTTCCTACCACTTCACGCGGGTCAATTCCCTCTACGCCCATGGTAACGATCTCTTTTTTAAGCTTTACCTTCGTACGATAGAAAGGCATCGCTTCATCAAAAGACTCTTTATACACAATGTTATCTAGACCAGGCTGTTGATCTAACCAAGTTAACATCGCGTCAATTCCCTCACGAGATCCGGCGACTGTACCATTGATCCCTTCACTGGCAAGTAGCAAAGTGCCACGTACTTCGTTTTGGGTTAAAACGTCTAACAAAGGCTCACGAAGGGATTCGAAGTGATCCAACTGAACAAATTTATAAAGGGCACATACAACAACGTTCGACATATTCTTCTCCTATGCGATCTGGAACGTAAAACCAGAGCAATTAAACTCGGCGCGCATTATAGAGAATTCACACACAAAAAACGAGTCTATTGATATGGATCAAGTTGTGTTCCAGTCGTATTATTGATTCGAAACCAGCCGGCAATACTATGGCGCGTTCTTTTTGCTGGCTTCACTTCATGCGGGAAGGCTTCGCTGAGGAAAATAGCAAAACGACCTTTTTTAGGTAAATAGCGTCCGATTTCTGCGTTATTGTCCTCTTCGTCGTACAGCACAAATTCACCGCCATTTGGCACTTCCCAATCATAGTTAAGATACAAAACGGTGGACAGTAAGCGATTTGATTTCCCGATAAAAGAATCGAGGTGCTTTTCATAAAAAGCACCTTCTTCATAGCGCGCGAAATGTGCCTCGTAATCCCACAAACCTAAAATAAGTTTACGATTTAGCTCAAGACGGAGTTGCTCCATGACCTCTAAAAACTGCTTTGTAGCTGGCGTATCAGGCTCAATCCATTGAATGCGATCTCCGCGAGCATTAAGCGAAACCTGATGATCCGATGAACGGCCTATTCCTGCTTGCTTCATAGTCTCAGGGTTAAGTGTTTTCGCCTCTTGAATTAACTCTTCAATCAATTCGCTTTTAAAGAACTCATCCAAAACACACCAGCCTCTTAGACGAATATTGTGAACAATCTCATCCAATGACACCTTCTCTGACATAACCGACTGATCCACTCTAACCTCGCGACACTTCAAGCCAATATTGATAATTGCGCCATCTTACTGTAGCTTGCCGAACAACTCACCCGTTTTTTCTGACGTTACATACCGAAAAATTGAACCCGTTATGTTCGCCCTGCGGTTCTATATTGTAATGCGTATAATTAAAAATCAGGATATTTACACGCCTCACATGTACACTCTGCGTAATTATCAACAAGAAGCTGTCAATGCAACCCTCAGTCATTTTCGTGAAAGTGATGACAGTGCCGTTATAGTACTGCCAACCGGAGCGGGGAAAAGCCTTGTAATCGCAGAGTTGGGACGTCTTGCTAGAGGAAAAGTAGTCTGTCTAGCACACGTCAAAGAGCTGGTAGAGCAGAATCACAGTAAATTGGCGGCACTTGGCGTTGAAACAGGGGTGTTCTCCGCAGGATTAGGGCAGCGAGAATTAAGTAAAAAAACAACCTTTGCCAGCGTACAAAGCTTGGCTCCTAATATTGAATTATTTTCTGATCCAATTAGCTTATTGATCGTTGATGAATGCCACAGAATTTCAAACAACAATGAAAGCCAATATCAAAAGGTCATCGAACATTTTCAAAGCCTAAATCCGCGCGTTCGTATACTTGGCCTAACAGCCACGCCTTATCGGCTCGATGCAGGTTGGATTTACAAAAAACATTATTGGGGGTTTTATCGCGATGCTCCGAAAGCATGTTTTGAAAAATGTATCTACGAGCTACCGCTACGCCGCTTGGTAACCGACGGTTATTTAACAAAACCGATCGTTTACGACGCCGCAATAGAGCAATACGACTTTAGCGCTCTCTCTGAATCGCTCGACGGTGAGACAGATTCAACAGATCTAGCCTTAAACAAGCTGGTGTCTAAGCACCCACGCGTAACCAAGGCCATCTGTGAACAAATCATCGAGCTGAGCAAAAACCGTCTTGGAGTTATGGTTTTTGCTGCGACAAGAGAACATGCCACGGAAATATTGAGCTATCTCCCAGAAAGCGATTCAGCCTTAATCACGGGTGAAACTGCCTCAAAAGAGCGCGATAAAATAATAGCGAAATTTAAACAGAAACAGTTAAAATTTCTCGTAAATGTCTCCGTATTAACAACAGGGTTTGATGCACCGCACGTAGATGTCATTGCAATATTACGACCCACCGAATCCGTCAGTCTATATCAACAAATCGTAGGAAGAGGTCTACGACTTAGCGATCATAAAAAAGATTGCTTGATTCTGGATTACACTCATCAAGGCTATGATCTCTATCAACCAGAAATCGGAACCAAGAAACCTAATCCACACGTTAAGTTGGTTCAGGTTGCCTGCCCTCAATGTGAATTTCAGAACCTATTTTGGGGCAAAAAAAACGCGGAAGGAGACATTCTCGAACACTACGGTCGCCGTTGTCAGGCCATAGTTGAAACACTAGATGGTGAACTGCAATGTGATTATCGGTTTGTCTTCAAACGCTGCCCGCAATGCAATGAAGAAAACGACATTGCTGCACGCAATTGTGCGCATTGCCAACACAAGCTGATCGATCCTGATGACATACTAAGAAAAGCACTTAACCTAAAAGACCACAAAGTACTTCGATGTCAAGCAAGCTCGGCGGTAATAGAGGGCAGTAAAGTGCGCATTACCTATCATGATGAAGACGGGGAAACGTTAGTAGAATCCTTTGAGTTCAAGACAAAAAAAGCCATTAAACGCTTCAATGACGAATTTGGCCGCAGATTAGGTAAAGGATCGGTTCCCGTTACCTTCGATACAATAAGCGACGTTACGCCCTTTTTAGACTATCTTCCAACACCCGACTTTGTGATTGCAAAAAAGCAAAAAGGGTCATTTTGGCAAATAACAGAACGGCTATTTGACTACGCTGGCCCGTACCGAAAAGCGAACGAGCTATAAAAGAACGAAGCTTACATTAAAGCAGAGAAAGCATCATTTCGCTGCGTTTTGATAGGACACTTCAAACGGCAAGTTTAAGCTCTTTAAACGGGATAAATTGGCTTTTGAATGATAATCTCCACTGCTCAGGCAAGACATCATTACAAACCAATAGTTGGCAATCATATTGTCCGCAAATAGCTGAGCCATCTCAGAATTGACGCCAACGCGCTCAAATCGACTCGCAATGCCAGATGAAACAATCTTCATTTGTTGGCTGTGAAAGCCGTCTGTTACAAGGCTGTCCAATACGACATTTTTCGTAAATTCTTCCAAGTCACCAAAGAAGTGAAACAGAGTTTGAGCGACTTGCTGCAAGTAATTGCTTGGAGACTCGGTAAACTCCTCTTTTTCTGCGTGTCGGGTTAACGCATCCTCCAACTCTTCAAAGAAAATCTCTTTGACCAATTCCAGTTTGTCCGAGTAGTGAACAAAAAAAGTTCCTACTGCAACATTAGCGTCACGACTAATTTCGCGGGTCGTCGTGCCGTCTATTCCATTTTCAAAAAACGACCGCTTTGCGGCGCGTTTTATAGCTTCCTTAGTTTGCTGCTTTTGGCGTGTACGTTTATTCACTCGGGTTCGCCTCTTTGTCTTGATACGAACGAGTTTATACGAATCTATAAGCGGTTAAAATAAGAACAATAAAGAGATTTTTTTAAGTAAATTTTAAGTGGGCTGTGAAATAGAAAATAAAAGTGAAAGCTCGATTAGTAGCGCAATGCCACTTTTTTCCTCACTGTGAGTTTATTTTTAAGGTCTTTAAGGAAAGTTGTAATACGCTCAGCGTTTTCACCAAAATCTTGGTCACCCATACGTGAACACGATCTCATGTCCACACGTATATGGTTGTCTTCTTCTATGATTCGCACGACTACATCGTCTCTAAAACCAAAAATAGGTGTTCGGGCGGTTGCTTCAACAATCCCGGCTTCTGGGAACTCAGACACTATTTGCCAACCATTTGCATCCATCAATGCAAGCACCGCAGCGTATACTCTTGTTTTTGGTTTTGATAAGAATAAAGGTTCTACATTTGGATAGAACGCTTGCTGTAGTTCTGCCCATTCCGCATTGTACGTCAGATCATTATCAGAGGATTTACGGATAAAGGGCACATTAATATAGGTAGGAGGAACTTCAGTATCAGTGGTGACATCACTGATTTTAGGTAAACCCAGTTTTTGCAGATAAAAGGCGATCCAAACAGTGCTATAAGCAAGAGACACCACTAAAACCATACTGCAAAAGCGTAGCTTACTGCCGTCTGAACGTCTTCTAAACAGGAGCGCTGATAGAGCAGCAATACACGACAAAATAAGTGCTGCAAAAACACTTTTTCTTAGGAAGGAAAACCCTGTTATGGGTTCGATCATGCCAACTCGCACGCCCGCAATAGAAAAAAACGCTATACATCCTACAACAATCATCGAAAAGTATAAGAAAGGAGAAATATAACGACTCATAAGGTTCCTGAAAAGTTAATGCTGATGCAACTGTAGCTTGCACAAACGGTAATGAACAAGGCACAAATCGGCGTTCTGTTTTGATTCCTAGTTTCTTGCATAATTAGCGAATAAAATTAAGTTATTTCGCCTATTCATCCCTTACAATGCTTCTAAATTGCACGATAACTCAACTACAGCACAATAATGAAACATACACCTCATACTGTCGATATTTTGCGAGAACACTGCACTTCCCTTTCAAGACGTCCCTTTCTCGCACGAGGCTCTTCGGCGATAAGATGCTCAACATGCTTAATGGCAGAAAACGCATGCTTTTGTCTTGAACGCAAAGCCACAACAAGCCCTATAAATTTCATTCTACTCTATCATCGAGATGAAATTTTCAAGCCAACCAACAGCGGAAGGCTCATTGCAGATCTTTTCCCAGAGCAAACTCAAGCGTATTTATGGAGTCGCACAGAGCCGGACATTAAGCTACTCGACCACATAAGTAACTTGCAAGGAAAAGTTACTATTCTTTATCCCGAAACGGAGCGAAGAACTCTAAACAAGACGATAATCGAAAGCGAAAAGGCGTCCTTTTTCGAAAGGCGCGCAGAGCACACCTTTATCGTACTTGACGGCACTTGGAAGCAAGCCAGCAAAATGCTCCACCAAAGCCGTTGGCTAGATTCGATACCTACATTGGCAATCAATGAAGCTTCTCAGCGTACTTTTCTTGTTCGCCATTCTGGCCATGATATGCAATTCGCCACGGCTGAAGTCGTAAGTATGCTACTTTCTCAATTGGAATTAACCGAACAGAGTGATCAACTTTTACATTACTACCAAACATTTAATAGGCAATGTCTCAAAAGTAGAAAGCGCGGAAATGATCTATAAGTTACGATCATCTCGGCTTCTCGTTATACAGGACGGTTAAGCGTTCTTGCAAAACCGTCGGTACAGAACTGAACGGCTTGTTTTTTCTTTCTCCCAATTAATACAGGCCCATTTTCTAAGAATAAAAATGCTTTCCAGGTTCGCTTAAACACGCCCCAAGTTGTTTCAAACACAATTTCATTGCTGCAACAATAAAATACTTTGGTGTCTTCACCCCAGTTTCCTAAATGCTCTAAGATAAATTCAGGAAGAGTCTCGTCGTCGGATTCCCATCGAACTTCCCATGCTTCACGGCCAATTTCATTGGCAGAATCCACAACCCAATCGCTCTCTTTTAGTAACTCTGGATGAAGGTGGTCAGCACTCACGTAATCTCGCCAAATATCCGCCGCGCTCGACTCAGACAACCACTTAATTTCCTGCTTATCCTCTTCGGACACAAAAGGATCACGACGATTAAAAACCCATGATTTTGGAAAAGAAGATAATGGTATGTAATTCGACATGTAACAAACCTAAAAAATAGATGAAAAAAAATAACCTAAACGATGAAAAACCTTCGTTTGTGCTCACGATTCATGGGGAGTAATCTTAAATTGTTGTAATAAAACAACATCACCAAAATCAACAACTCAATTGAGTTAGGAGCAAACTATGGACTCTCAAGAAAAATATGAAGCATTGCTAGCGCGTTGGGGCTTTGAAGATCGCAGCCTAGAGACACAAAAACGTCGTCAAAAACAAAAAGAGCAGTTAGCGAACGTAGCGTCGTTATTTAAGGGTTTTATTAAAAGTGCATTGCACATGACTGTAAAACCATCTTCTCTACAAACTACGCACTAAACAATAGACTCATTACAGCATTATTCGCAGCATGAACGATTATACTGCAATTTTTAGCCAATCTTAGTTTATGCGGGGAGAAAAAAAATAATACCCCCTCTTTCCTTTCTTTGTAACACTCTTCTTCGATACTATCATTGACAACGTTCAATAGGGTTTTCTCCTATTGTATCCACTATGCAATTCCATTTTTTTGTTATGAGGTAATACGATGCCAGTTGACTATCACGCCATAATTTTTGATTGCGACGGCGTCATTGTCGATACCGAAACTATTTCCAACAGAGTCATGTTCGAACTCCTTCAAGAAAGTGACATCGCTGTGAGTTTAGAGACCATTCATAAAGAATTCACAGGTTACACGACTCAACATAACCTCGATGCAATAGAAGCGTTAACTCACAAGAAAGTCCCTGATCATTTTTTATCCGAGTATAAAGCAAGATTCCAAAAGCACATCGACCTCTACTTAGAACCGATTCAAGGAATTACAGAAGTCTTAAGCAAAATTCAGACACCCATCGCAATGGCGACCAACGCCACTCGTAAAGAAATGGATTACAAGCTGAATAAAATTGGTCTGATCGAGAAGTTCAAAACACGTTTTTGTGTAGACGATGTTGTGCATGGGAAACCTGCACCCGATATGTACGTAAAAGCGGCTGAAGCGCTTAACATCCCACCGAACAAGTGCATTGTAATAGAAGATTCGATTGCAGGTATTACTGCAGGAGTGGCAGCCGGAGCAACGGTCTACGCATACAGCGCAATGGTAGATTCTTCAGCGCAGATAAATGCAGGGGCGGCAGAAACGTTCACTTCAATGAAAGCACTCGAAACATTACTCGGGCTAGCGAGCAAGTAAAAGACATAAAAAACAGAAACAGCAAGGGGAAACGACTCCCCTCGCTAACAAGACTTTTTGCAGTGTTAAGTCTTGTGCTATAGCTTTTGCAATTGCTTTAACAGGCTGCGCGGTAAATCCTTTATAGTGAGGGAACCGGTTTGCTCATCAAACTCTACCGACTGCCCAATAAGGTCTGCATCGAAACTCAGTGTCATCGTTCTATTCGAACCTGATACTCGTGTAAGCTTTTTAAGCGCCGCTTTTTCTACAAAGACTTCCTTCTCTATATTAAATGCGTCCGATTCAGCAATTTCTAAAAATTGACTCGCTTGTTCAGGAGAGAAACGGTTTTCAATTTGCTTCGCTATTTCTTTTATCTCAATAGGCTGACGTTCTTCTGCCCGCTCCATACATTGCTCAGAAACACTCTTACGAAACTCATTGGCTTCCTTCGTCGGTAACGACGCAGCCTGACAAAAAGCCGCTGCTGCTTCTACCAATTGACGAGTTTCTTTCGCTGCCACTTTTGGCTCATTGCAGCCAATAAATTTAGTAAAGTACTCACTTTCCTGTTTTGGAGCTCGACCAAAGCGAAACGCGATGTATCTGGATTCGTCGCGGTCATGATAGGCACTTAAATTAACCCGCATAGCCATATGCAACTTTTCAGTTTCTAATTGCTCTACTTGCGCGAACGTTAAATCAGAACCCAGCGTTAATCCTTGCTTTCTCTTCAAAAGTACAATGAACAGAAAGTGAGTTCCTTCCACTTCATAGTGATTAAACCAAAGTAAACCACCTTCTGTTTCCTCAACGGATTCAATATGTCGTACAAAATCAGTAGCAACCGCTTTAGTAAAAGCAGAAAAATCATCAAAAGACGATCCATCAAAATGACGATGAAGCAATGCGGGTAATTTAGCGCCTTCGTCGCTGCCTTCCTCGTTACTGAAACGCCCAGTGTTCATACCTGAGCGATTAAACAAATTGGTTACCTGAGCCGCTAAAGACAGGGCATCATCGTCTATTGGGTTTTCATTTGGGCGAGCAACCAACATGGCTTTAGACTCGTTCACTGGCTTTTGTACTTCGTGTACAATTAAGTTGACAATAGACACTCACAACCTCTTGCGTTTAGTATGAATGGTTAGTTACAAAAAATATTTCGGTATTTCAACGCCTACACGTCTTATAATGAAAATATTGGACGTTTGATTTTGGCAATGATGCCGACGATCGCATAATAGAAAATAGCGACTTTTTCTAAATGATTAAAAAAGCACGTATTATGGCATCACGCCGACACAAATTTTCTAAACCTAAGTCGAAAGCCGACACGCGTGAAGAGATTAGTTCTCAAATAGACCAATTCCTTCAACAAAAAGGCGAAATTCAACAGGTAAAAATGGGAGAGTCAGGCCTTCAAGACGGCAAGTATAACACGAGCCATCTAGGATTTATCGAGCCTAAAAAAGAACGTACGCCATTAAATGACGTTATTGTGGAAATGCAACAACGAAACGCAGCCAAAAAAGCACCAGTAACGCCAACAAAACCTAAACAGCCGAAGAAAAAAATCATCTACGATGATTTTGGCGATCCGATTCGTTGGGTTTGGGAAGAGTAGAGTGCGAAAAGTAGTGTGTGAAGAGCACTCCTAAGACGAGCCTGCCTTGTAGAGGACACAACAAATCGATTTTAGGCTCTCAAGATAAACGCACACTTTAAAAGGAACCTATAATCTTCGAGAGAGAGCCATGACTACTCAATACTTACATGCAATGATCAGAACGACAGACCCTGACGCTAGCCACGTTTTTTATACCAAGGGCTTAAACCTTATTCAAACGCGACGCTATGACAGTGACAAAGGAAAGTTTTCATTGATCTATTATGCGTCCGAAGAAGGGGCTCCGGAGATCGAACTCACTTACAATTGGGATGATCGAGACTATAAAAACGGAGACCAGTTTGGGCACCTCGCTTTTCGTGTAGACGACATTTACACGGTATGTGCAAATTTAGAATCAATGGGGGTAATCATATTACGCCCTCCTCGCGATGGGCACATGGCATTTGTTAAAGACCCTAATGGTATATCCATTGAACTGCTTCAGGCCGGAGAGTCACTTTCCCCACAAGAGCCTTGGGCAAGCATGGAAAGTACCGGATCTTGGTAGCGTCTTTACACATAATTACAAAAAATTAATTGCCTGTGCAGAAAGCTACAAACTTAAGGTAGCATTAAGTGCCGCTAAGGAATATTATTAACTTATCCGAATAGTCAAATAAACGAGTACATGTAGATGTCTAGACCTTCTTTCAAATACAAAATTGCAACAGCACTGCTTCTAGCAGGGTTTGGTGCATCTGTATTTGCGGAGTCTATATATAATCCGAATATTGTTGCTCGTTTAGCCGACGGTGACCGCGATGGTGTTATTGATGCGAGAGACCAATGCGCGAATACTCCACTCGGAGCCAATGTAAACAATGTTGGCTGTAGCGCAGAATCTACAAAACTGCTTTCTGTTGAACTGAACATCCTTTTTGATTCAGGTAAAGATGTGGTGAAGCCTCGCTATTTCTCGGAAGTCAAAAAGCTTGCAGATTTTATGCGCAAGAACTCTCACTCTTCAATTGTCATAGAAGGTCACACTGACGACGTAGGCAGTGAAGAGCTGAACTTAGACCTTTCTCAACGCCGAGCATCTGCTATCGCTAATGTGCTAACAGACAGCTTTATGATTCGTAGAAGTCGTGTGAAAGGCGTAGGTTACGGAGAAAGCCGTCCTGTTTCTTCCAATGATACAGTGTTAGGCCGTGAACAGAACCGTCGTGTTGTCGCCGAAATCTTTGCTAGAAAAACTGCGAATGTAAAACGCTGGACAATATACAGCGTCGATCAAAACAAAAACACCGCGCTTCTTTCTGATCGTTAATACGATCCAATAGCCAGACCTACTAAACAGAACTACTTCCCCTATCTATTTGAGCTTTCTCGTCTCCCTCCTTCAATTGATATGCTTTTTCTTTGTTTCTGACTTAGTAAATCACCTTTATAGCCAGCAGCTACTTAAAAGTCATAACGTAAGACAGACAAGACCAAAAGAACATGACCAACGAACTATTATTTAGCATAAAAAAAAGGGCCTAGAATAGCGCCCTTTTTTTACCTAACTAAAGGTCAGTAACAAACATTACTGTAACTTAAAGCGACTTACCTGCTTTTGTAGGTCTGTAGCAAAGCCCAACATCTGGGTGCTTGCCTCCTCATTCTGCCCTGCTTCAATTGCAGTATTTTTTGAGGATTCTTTAAGCAAGTCACTGGTTACTCGAATTTGCTCAGCAACAGCACTTTGCTCTTCTGTAGCGCTAGCAACTTCTTGCATTCTACCGCGGACTTGTTCAGCGGCAGAACGAATATCATCAAGTGCTTTACTGGCATTTTCAACCTGAGTTACCGTTTCTTGCACCTGAAGACCGCCACGCTCCATTCGCTCTGAGGCATTATTTGTATTGGATTGAAGCTTTTCAACCACATCGCGAATTTCTTGGGTTGATTCTTGCACTCGTTGAGCTAACCCTCGCACTTCGTCTGCAACAACAGCAAAACCTCTTCCCTGCTCTCCAGCACGCGCAGCTTCAATTGCGGCGTTAAGCGCTAACAAGTTTGTTTGTTCTGCAACCGTATTGATCACTTCCACCACGTTACCGATGTCCGTACTGTCTTGCTCTACTTGATTTATTGCTTGCGTCGCCCGCTCAAACTCGTCTTTCAACTTAATGATCGAATTCGACACGCCATTTACAGCATCAGACCCGTTGTCTGCAAGCGTAGTCGCCGTAGCAGTCTCATCAGATGCAACAGAGGCATTGCTTGCTACATGCTGGATGGAATGAGAAACTTCCGTAATCGAGCTAGACACTTGCTCCGTCTCTTCATTGCTCTTCTCTGCAACATTTCGCATTCCTTTGCTGGACTCAACTACCTGAGTCGCTGCGGATGAAATTTCATAGCCTGATGACTGAACATTCTTTATAAGAGAAACAAAGCTGCTTAACATTCTAGATGTCGACAATCTTAGGCGAGCCACTTCATTACGCGTATCTTCATCGTCATCCGATTCTAAACGGTCTGTTAACTCACCCTGAGCCACACGTTCCAAAATTTGAGTAATACCTTGTAATGGCTTCAACGAGCGACTTAGAAAATACCCTAACGCCGAGACCAATACCGCAACCGCAATCACTGAAAATCCGAGTAATGCTAAAAGTAGGGGCTTCATTTGTTCGAGCCTCTCATTCCTCATACTGACACCATAAACTGTCCAAGGAGAATTAGGCACTTTTTCAAAGCTTACATAGATGTCACCGTATTTCGAGCGCTCTGTTTCAAATGAACCTCTTTTATCAGACAGCATTGCATCGAGATTGCTATTATTGCTATACAAATCCTTAAGGTACCCGTCGTGGTGAGTTTTGTGCGCAATCAACATACCTTTTAGCGACGTATCGTTGTAGACAAGGGCAGCGTAGCCACTGTTGCCAAACTTAACCTCTTCAAGGTTGTCCCGAAGCTCAGCCAACATTTTCGTAATCGGAAAACCGACGTACAATATAGCAACAACCTTGTTAGAAGAATTTGTTACTGGAACGTATTTGGTTAAATATGCTTTACCAAATAGCTGTGCTTCACCCACAAATTCTTGACCGTTCATCAGCTTCCCATAAGCTGGATGAGACTTACCTAAATACGTTCCAATGGTGCGTTTGCCCTGTGCATTTCTAAGCGATGTCGTCACCCTAATAAAGTCATCGCCGCTGCGAGCAAATACCGTTGCTGTGCCACCCGTTACGCTAGTAAACAAATCCACTTTGGAAAAATCCAATGCAACTTGCTTTCCTTCATAGAATAAACTGGGCGCTTTATTGGCACCAACCAATATTGGATTGCGTTCATCCAACTGAAACCCTTGACTGTAGTAACTCTCAAACACAGACGATAACATGCCAGTGCTTCTAAGAAATGAGCCGTATATGGTTGATAATTGTGACGAAAGCATATCAACCTTTCGATTTTGTTCGTCACTTTGCAAAGAGGTAAGAACACCAACAGACTGAAAACCGACAACAACAATAAAAACTGCCATTACGGTACTCACTAACAAAAACGCACCCAAACGCAACTGCTGCGTTAAGGACCACTTATTCACTGCCATTATTACTCCATTAGACTAAGAAATTATTAATATTTGAGTTTAAAGAAACATGTTTGAATCTAGATAAGCTGCAAATCAGCCATTAAAACGTCGGCCAATAAAGGAAATGATGATTAAGATGAGAGTGTGCGCAGATACCTTTCTAGCCCTCCTAGAAATAAAGAAGACTATCATTCAGTTTACAATAATCAAATCGTCTATTTCGCAAATAATTGATTTGGATCAATTATTTGCGAAATAGACGATTTGATTTCACGTTTTTTTGACAAATGTGGTTGCAGGCTTCATTAATTTGAAATATTTCCTTACATTTTAAGCGCGCTCATTCATGTCTATAGACAGAAAAACTCACCAGCAGTGTCTGCAACGACTGCTGAGTCTTGCCTCATGCTCCCATTCAAGATGAATTCCTTTTTAAGTCAAAATGAATTATCCGACTGTAAAGCTATCACAATCTTCTCGCATGAATTATTATTCAACATGGAATTAATAGTTCGCCAAAACATTACATGATCTAAAACATAATAGATCGGGCGTTAGCTTTACATAACCCGTCAGTTCGAAGAAATAACGCAAAGTGAAAAATTAGAGACACAAAGACATGTCGAAACACGATGAAACTCGGCTATTACTAAAAATAGCCACACTCTATTATCAAGAAGGTTTAAAACAAGCCCAAATAGCAAAAACACTTCGTCTGTCACAATCGCAGGTGTCACGTTCTGTCACACGATGCCTAAAAGAAGGTATTGTCAAAATTAACGTCGTGCAGCCGCCCAATGTATTTATTGCGCTTGAGTCCCATATCCAAAAAACCTTTGGTGTATCAAACGTCATTGTCGTCGATGTGGAAGACAATCCATCCGACACGCAAGTAAAACGCGCAATTGGCTCATCTGGCGCACATTACCTTGATACCACTCTGAGAGACGGTGATTTAATCGGTATTTCATCATGGAGCGACACGATCCGCTCTATGATCAGCTACCTAACACCGTCAAAAACGAAAACAGACGGCGTTATTCAACTCTTAGGTGGCGTGGGTCACAATGGCAGTATTCAAGCGACGATTCTCACACAAAACATGGCGGACATACTTTCTTGTCCTGCCTACATGTTGCCCGCGCAAAGTATCGAACAGTCCGTTGCAGAAAAGGACAAGCTTCTTGCAACAATGGGTGTATCCGAAGTCGTCAGCATGTTCAATAAGGTTAATTTAGCGATTGTCGGAATAGGCATGTTGGAGCCATCAAACCTGCTGCGTAACTCTGGAAATTACTTCGATGAAACAACACTGAAAGAGTTAGCAACACGCAATGCTGTGGGAGATATGTGCTTACACTATTACAATCAACAAGGTGAGCCCGTTCTAGAAAATGAAAACAACCCTGTTATTGGCATGACACTCGAACAACTCCATGCTTGTGAGCATGTCGTTGCACTTGCTGGCGGCTTAGACAAAGTTGAAGCGATTAAAGGCGCACTGCGCGGAGGCTACATAGACGTATTAATTACGGATAGAGTGACAGCTGAAGCCATCGCCCAATAATTCGACTCATCATCTATGACGCACAATTTGTCTTTCTGTCCTTACGAAGGCATCCTGCATTTCAGCACGGCGGCCTTCCAACCGAGATAACGCGTTTGCCAGTATTCATGTTTCGCTCTTTTCGGTTCAAACAATACTTCATGACGTTTGAGGTTGGCTAATGCTTCTTTATCACCCCACCAACCTATTTCTAAGCCGGCCAAAAAGCCAGCTCCCATCGCCGACACTTCAGCAACATCGCCTCGTCTTATTGTCACTCCTAGTAAATCCGCTTGAGCTTGCATCAACCAGTCATTATGTGTGGGACCTCCGTCTACACTGAGATACTCTATCGGCTCTGGTAATTCTTCTTGTATCAGATTGAATACATCGGCCACCTGAAAAATCACGGCTTCAAATGCAGCACGAGCAATGTCCGCTCGCTCGGTTCCACTTTTTAGACCGCTAAAAATTCCCGTTGCATCTAAATCCCAATACGGCGCACCGAGTCCAGATAACGCTGGGACAAAAAACACAGAGTGATCCTTATCTGCTTCTGCAGCAAGCTCACACATAGCTTCAATGTCTTCCACACCCAACATGCGTCGAACCCAATCAATGCCCGACCCTGTATGCGTAATGTTGCCTTCAAGCCCATAAAATAGGTCGCAGTCTTGCCATGCAATCGTTGTACTAATTTCACTACGAATCGCAGGAAGCTTCGGCACCGCAGCCATCACAGAGCTACCGGTGCCATAGGTTGCTTTTACAACGCCTTTATTAAAACCGCCGTGGCCGAACAGAGCAGCGTGAGAATCACCCACTTGCGACGCGATCGGAATGCCACTCTTTAACATACCGAATTCACGAGTTACTCCAACCACACATGAAGACCCAACAACTGTGGGCAATGCTTTTGCAGGAATATGCAGCTTCTTAAGAATTCCTGCCTCCCAGACGAGGTCTCGAATATTGAAAAGCTGAGTACGAGACGCATTAGAAACATCCGTAACAAATGTTTGATCGGTCATATTCCAAATCAGCCAACTGTTAATCGTACCGATGCATATCTCACCTTGCCCTGCACGCTCTTCGCCCATCGAAATTTGACTTAAAACCATGGATACCTTGGTCGCGGGAAACATAGGATCCAACGTCAATCCCGTTGCGGATTGAACATACTGACTAAAAATCTCATCTTCGCGTAATGACTCACATAAAGATTCAGAACGACGACATTGCCAACTGATCACATTAGATAGCGGCTTCCCTGTTTGGCGATCCCACAAGAGAACAGATTCACGCTGATTACTAATAGCAACGGCTTCTATATCCACTTTTTCAGCAGTGGATTTCAACGCAAGCTCAATTGATGCTTTCACTCTTTCGATCATTTCAAGCGGATCTTGCTCAACATGCCCCGCAGAAGGGTAACTAATAGATAAAGGGGAAGAACCCTTACCAATCACATCACCCTGCTTATCCATAAGTAAGGACTTAACATTCGTTGTACCTTCATCTATTGCCAAAATGACCTTTCGCATCAACTCTCTCGCTGTATTTACTATATTATTGCTATTAACGAACGTGACAATAAATCACGCCTTACCCCATCAAGTTCTGACAAACCAATGCAATTCCCGCACTGTCGATGGATAAGTTTTTACGTGTATAGGGTCGATCGCCAGCGGCAGCGTAATTACCGTCAGCAACACCTAACCGAGTTAACTGAGACTTCAAACCTTGTTCAGCGACCACTTCTGCTACTATGCTGCCTAGCCCACCGTTTATATTGTGCTCTTCAACCGTGACGACATGCGGCATACCTGACAACATATTCCCTAACAACTCACGATTAAGCGGGCGAATAGACGAAACGTTGATCACTGCGACATCAAGACCCGCTTCAATAAGAGAATCCGCCGCTGCTACTGCCTCATGGACGACCGATCCGAGGGCACAAATAGCCACTTTACTTCCCTTTCTTAGCAACGAAGGTTCACCCGGAACAAAACGATAATCCGTATCGTGTAACTCAGGCAATGCTTTACCGTCCATTCGAATATAAACTGGACCCATTTCACGAATGGCGTGCTCTATAATTTGCTTACATTCAATCGGGCAACTGGGCGCAAAAATTTGTATATTGCCAAACCCACGCATCGTGCTGATGTCATCAATGGCATGGTGAGTACTGGCCAGCGGGCCGTAGCTCGCACCAGAATTAAGCCCAAACAGTTTTACATTGGTATTGTTGTAGCACACGTCAACTTTAACTTGCTCGTTACTGCGCGACACCAAAAATGGCGCTGCATTACAAGTCGCCGCGACCTTGCCAGATAATGCAAGCCCTGCTGCTGTGCCTACCATCACTTGTTCAGCAATGCCCACATTCACAAGGCGATCGGGGAACTCGGCAACAAAAGGTTTAATTTTAGACGTTGATGTCGAGTCAGCCACCACAGGAACAAGATCCACGCCCGCTTTTACCGCATCGATAAAACACTGAACCATTATATTGGCAAAATGTTCGCTATTAGACATCTTCAAGCTCCTTTAATGCACGTTCAACTTCATCGCCTTTTGGTACGCGATGATGCCACTCAGGACGACCTGCAATAAACGACACACCCGCCCCTTTCACCGTATTGGCAATCACGACGTTGGGGCTGCTCTCGGCTTTTAAACTTTCCAACGTGTTTACCACGGAGCTTAAGTCGTTCCCCTCACAATGGGTGACGTTTAGACCAAAAGCTTTCCACTTATCTTCTAACGGATCTGTCTTCATAATGTCTTGCGTCGCACCCGCGAGTTGCAGGCTATTTTTATCATTGATCACAATGAGGTTATCAAGCTGATAATGCGCAGCTACTAGCGCTGCTTCCCAATTACTGCCTTCTGCTAACTCGCCATCACCCGTTAAAACAAACACTTTTCTAGCGCTACCATCACGTTTTGCCGCTAATGCCATGCCAACTGCTACGGGCAACCCATGGCCTAATGCTCCGGTATTCAGCTCAACACCGGGCGTCTTTTGCCTAACAGGATGCCCGGGCAAGTGTGAATCATTGTGCTGATAGGTAGGTAACCAATCGGGGGAAAAATAGCCGGCTTCCGCGAGACAGCAATAGTAACCACCTGCCGCATGACCTTTGGATTGAATGTAAATGTCACGATTATCGTCCGCTGTCCGATCCGGTGCGCAATTCAATATACGAAAGTACAAAGCAGTGACAATTTCAACTTGAGACAAGTCTGCACCAGTATGCCCACCTGCTGGGCTACCAGCATTCAACCGTATAATTTTTCGCCTTATCGATCGAGCTTTCTTCTCTAACTCGTCGATACTAAATTGAAAAGGATTCATAAATCCTCCTATCAGCAAACCATCAGGAATTTATTTTCCATCAAGAATATTTATTCATAGAATTTAAAAAAACACACGCGTCTAAGCGCTGTGTTTTTTTAAATTTGCGTTACCAGCAGACAAAGCCACCATCAACCAAAAGGTCCACACCTGTACAATAGGACGCCGCATCAGAAGCAAGAAAGATCGCTGGCCCAGCCATTTCATCCACTCTCGCCATTCGCCCCATTGGGGTTTGACTCTCAAATTCTTTTGTCTGATGAACCATTTCCGGCCTCGTATTCATCGGCGTTGCCGTGTACCCTGGGCTAATCGAATTCACACGAATCTTTTTATCCACCCACTCCATCGCCAAGCTTTTTGTCATATGAATGACGCCCGCTTTAGACGTATTGTAATGAGCTTGCTCTAAGCCCCGGTTAACAATCACACCTGACATAGAACCAATATTGACGATGGAACCACCGCCGCTTTTTTCCATCAATGTCGCTTCCGCTTTACACGAATTCCAAACGCCCGTTAGATTAATATCAATGACTTTTTGCCACTGTACAGGCTCCATTGCCAGCGCAGGATTTGCATTTGCGATCCCTGCTGCATTCACAGCGATATCAAGCCGACCAAATGCTGTCTCTGTTTGTGAAATCGCCGCTTCCAAAGACGCTACATCACATACATCACCAGTGCAGGCTATTGCTTCTCCACCGATACTTTGGATGCTTTTAAGCGTATCACTCAAGCCACCGTCTTCTCGCATATCAAAGCAGGTTACTTTTGCGCCAGCACTGGCCAAAGCATGAGCAATACACTGACCAATACCGCTTCCGGCACCCGTTACAAACGCAACACGTCCCGTAAGGTCGAACAATTTCGCCGCATTTACACTGAAATTTTGCATACCTTTCCTCATCAAATCGTCCGTTAGAAGAAGTTATCCAAACGCCGTTGCCAGTTCCATGACCGACACGTCGTTTGCGTCTTCTCGGTTAAGTATTCCCGTCATTTTGCCTTCTGCCATGACCATTATGCGGTTCGATATACCCAACACTTCTTCAAGATCCGAGCTAACCACAATCACAGCAATGCCCTTCTGGGCTAACTCAACAATAATCTCGTATATCGCAGATCGAGCACCCACGTCTATCCCTCTTGTTGGTTCATCTAAAACCACAACTTTTGGGTCTTTTGCCAACCACTTTGCGAGTATCACTTTTTGCTGGTTGCCGCCTGACATTTCGCCCGCATTTTGAGTACCTGTTCCTTTTACGCCAAAACGTGCGATTCCGTCCTTCGCGTATTTTTTAATACGCCTCGGGTTCAGAACTCCCAACTGAGAAATAGTCGACAAATTAGCGTACGCAATGTTGTCTTCAATGGAGTGATCAAGCACTAAGCCCTGTAGTTTTCGATCTTCTGGTACCAACACAACGCCACTTTCTATAGAACGCGTTGGTGTTTTCGGCGTAATTTCAACACCATCAAGAATCACTTTCCCGGAGGCAATAGGATCCGCCCCTGTAATAGCTCGTACCACTTCAGTACGACCCGCGCCAATCAAACCTGCAATACCAAATATTTCGCCTTTTTTCACCGCGAAATTAATATCGCTAAAACGACCACTCGGTGAAGAGAGTTGTTTTACTTCCAAACTAATCTCTTCGGATGGCGTTGGGATCGCAGGGAACATGCGATCAAGATCACGCCCCACCATGCTCTCTACCAGGGTTTTAACGGGAATGTCCGCAGAATCAAACTGCTTAACGCAATCGCCATCGCGCATGACGACAATCCGGTCAGCTACTTTTCGTATTTCTTCCAATCGGTGAGAGATATAGATAATTCCAACACCTTCGGCCTTCAAACGCTCAATCTGCTGAAACAACAGCTCTGTTTCAGCGCCGCCAAGCGCAGCAGTTGGCTCATCGAGAATAAGCAACTTGGCATTCAATGCCAGCGCCTTGGCAATCTCTATTAGCTGTTGATTGGCCGTCGACAAACCTCTTACTAAAGAGGAGGGAGAGACCGTCAACCCAAGTTTATCGATTTGAAGCTGAGCCTCTTCTTCCATCTTCTTCCGGCTAATGATGCCCCCGGCCCCCGGCCACCTACCGATAAACACATTTTCTGCAACCGACAAATGCTCCAATAATCGCAGTTCCTGATGAATCAAGACGAGACCTTGGTTGATCGCTTCACGCGGGCTGTTTGGCGCATACGGCTCACCCAACCAAGTCATCTCACCAGACGTTTGATGAAATCCGCCTGCAATAATGTTGGATGTTGTCGACTTACCTGCACCATTTTCACCTAAAAAAGCAACGACTTCGCCCGGATAAACCTCAAGATCCACCCCATGCAACACTTCAGTTGGACCAAAGCTCTTCCGGATATTTCGCAACGTGAGTATGGGTTTGTTGTTCACTGTCATAACAGGCTTCTCTCTTATCCTTTGCAAACTTATCCATTGCAAAAGAACTTTCGTCGTTTAAGTTATGCAGTCTCTCACCGAGCCATTCGTTCGACTGTCTTGTGATTTGAAATTACGCTAGGTTTTAAAACCTTCATCAACTAGAGAGACTGACTGGCAGCCATATCAAATAGCTGCCAGTAGAGCCCAATAACTTAGAAGTTATGGGTGATCGCTAATAAACGCATCTACGTTTGCAGAAGTCGTCAGCACAGCGTCGATAATTTGCTCTTTTGGAACCATTCCGCCAGCAGCAAGTTTGATTGCAGAATCCACCGCTAAACGTCCCATAGCACGTGTACTTTGAGTCGCAGTTACATCAAACACGCCTTGTTTAATGGCTTTTAATGCACCCGTATCACCATCATAGCCACCGACAAAGATTCTATGATCTGCACCCGATGCAGCAACAGCCTTTGCAGCCCCCATTGCCAAACCGTCTGCCTGACCAAACACCAAATTTACATTAGGATAGGCTTGCAATAAGTTTTGAGCGATTGAGAAACCTTCATCCTGTGACCAACGCTCACTCCATTGATCCGCAACTAATTTAACGCCGGGATTTTCAGCGATGGCCTGATTACAACCTTTAGTACGGTTAACCTCAGGTGTCACCCCTTTTTGCCCATGGATCATAATCATCTCGCCCTTACCACCAGCAAGATCAATGATGTGACTACATACTTTATAAGCAGACTTCACACCTTCCCCAGCAATAAAAGTATCACCCGGTTCCGTTTCTGCATTTCGGTCAACATTGACAACCGGAATACCCGCTCTACGCGCTAAACGAGGAGGTACAGTCGCTGCAGCCGCACCCGCAGGGATGTATAAGAACGCATCGATGTTCTGTGTCATCAAATCTTGGACCTGACTGACCTGAGTCGAGCTGTCATCGTTTGCATTTACCGTGATAACCTTAATTCCCTTTTTACTTGCGTACTCCTCTACCGACTCCTTAATTTGGATAAAATAGTTTGCTGAAAGGTTAGGTACAGCTAAGCCAATTTTCGTGACTTCAGCGGCACTCGCTCCACCAGCAACAAATGAAGTAGCAACAGCACCAGCTAATAACAATTTTTGGATCTTCATCGGGTACAACCCTCCTACGTTTTTATTTTTATTAAAATCCGCGTACGACAAAATTGCGGGTTCTAAGGATATCCGACACTCAAACTCATCGGTTGGTTTTCTATTGGCGAAGGTTTGCTTAGATCACATCCGCCCTGCATGGCTACTTAAAAAGCCAATGATAAAATTCGTTTTTTAACGCTTTTTCAGCGCTTCAATTGCGACCGCCAAAGCGATCACAAAACCAATCACAACTTGCTGCATGAAGGGAGAGACGCCAAGTAAATTCAAACCGTTTCTCAAGACACCAATGATCAACACGCCGATAATAGTTCCGACTAAGCTTCCCGTACCACCTGATAGGCTCGTACCACCGATCACCACTGCGGCAATGGCATCTAATTCATAAGACACACCCGCTTGAGGCTGAACCGAATCTAACCGTGCGCCGAGTAACACTCCCGCAACACCTGACAACACAGCGGCAAATACATAGACGCCAACGGTATGCAGCTTAACTTTGATTCCCGCTAAACGAGCAACCTCAGCGTTTCCACCAATCGCGTACAAGCTGCGGCCGCCTGACGTAAATTTAAGATACGCCCAGCAGATTAAGAAAATCGCTAACATGATGCCAACCGTTATGGTGATGACACCGCCATAACGAATCACCGCCATTAAGTTAAACCAAATAGGAAAACTGATGATTTGATGGCCGTCTGTCACCATATTGGCTAATCCACGCGCGGCAGACATCATTGCAAGCGTCGCTATAAACGCAGGCACCCGAAAGAATGCGATGAGTAAACCAGAGACCAATCCCGCCATACCCGCGACGATTAATCCAAACAAGATGGCTGATCCCATCGGCCACCCCGCTTCTTTAGCGAGATACCCCATCACCATTCCAGCCAGCGCAAGCACCGAGCCCACTGACAAATCGATTCCGCCAATCAAAATGACAAACGTCATTCCCACCGCAAGGATGCCAAGAACCGTGATCTGATCGAGAATGTTGACGAAGTTTCTTAGTGAGAAAAAAGATTCTGTTGAGAAAGAAAGGAAAGCACACAGTAGTAACAAGCCAATCAACGGGCCTGTTGAACCACTGATGAATGAGAAAGACGTACCACCAAGAGATAATGGAGCACCTTGTCGGCTTCGCATCATGGATATCACTCCTAAAAGGCGTTTAATATTTTTTATTTTAACGCACTACAATGTTGCGACTGAATATTTATTCAATCAAGTATTTTTATTCTTTAAACATTCTGGTTTGTACTCTATTATTTGTCAACTTATGGGATGATAAAAAAACAGGAAACTTCAATTTGCCAATAAAAGTCTAAAAAACCGAAAGATTAAACGTGAAAAATACAGATCGTTTTTAGAACCCTTACTCATAAAATAAAACAAAAAATGGAGCGAACCATGCACACTGACGTCAAAAATGTAGTCGTATGCGGAGGTAACAAAGGCATAGGATTAGGCATTACAGAGCGCTTTTTACAGGATGGACACAACGTCGTTGTCGGTACGATCGACCAAAATTACGATGAAACAGTAATACAACTGAAGGAACAGTATCCAACGCAGATCGTTCACTTTGTGCAATGTGATGTTAGTAATGTAGCGTCCATAAAAAGCTTCTACAAAAGTGCTTACGAAAGAATGGGGTCAATCGATGTCTCGGTTCAAAACGCAGGGGTGATCCGCATATCCAAACTTGAAGAAGTCACCGAAAAAGATTGGGACATTACGCTAGACGTGAACACAAAAGGCATGTTCTTCTGCTGTAAAGAAGCCATTTATTACATGAAGCTAGCAGGCCAAGGTGGCCGTTTGATAAACACGGCCTCAGGGCAAGCCAGAGAAGGTTTCATTTACACCCCTCACTACGCAGCCAGTAAATTTGGTGCTATGGGGTTAACTCAGAGCTTAGCGAAAGAAGTCGCAGCCGACCACATCACCGTCAACTCCATTTGCCCCGGCATCATCCACACAGACATGTGGGATTACAATGACAAAGTATGGGGCGAACTTATGGGCGATTTTAAACCGGGTGAACTGATGGCTTCCTGGGTGGAAAATATCCCCATGAAACGCGCTGGAAGCGTAAAAGAAGTCGCTGGACTCGTTGCGTTTCTAGCAGGACCCGATGCAGCATACATTACAGGGCAAGCTATCAATGTCGATGGCGGGTTGATCATGTCTTAACCCGATTCATTTACAATTTTACTGGTAAGTCTGATAGCATGAGTGCATCAATCTGAAACAGGTAGGACTCGATATGACTACGACGCCACAGAGTAAATCGATCCGCTTGCTTTACCAGCCTCTGTGCTTACCATGTGGCACGGTCTTAAAAAACCGCATCGTCAAATCTGCGATGTCAGATTGTTTAGGCGACGGAGAAGGCAATGCGACAGAAGCCCAAGCGAGACTTTATGAGCGATGGGCACTCGGTGGCGTAGGTCTGGCTCTTATAGGAGAAGCTCAAATCCTACCTGATGCTCCCGAATCCCCAGCCAATCTCGTATTAAATGCACAAACAGATATCGAGTCCCTTCAGCGGCTGACAAAAAAAGCCTCAACCAATCAAATGCACATTTGGCCTCAACTTGGTCATGCGGGATGCTTGTCTGCGGCATCCATAACGCCTTCAACCAAAGGCCCTTCGGCTCTTGAACTACCAGAGTTACAATGCGACGCATTGAGCAACGAAGAAATACAAAATCTCCCAAAACAGTATGCAAACGCAGCATTAATAGCACAAAAGACCGGCTTCACTGGAGTACAAATCCATGCGGGACACGGTTTTCTTCTCAGCCAATTTTTATCTCCCCTCTTCAATCGCCGCCAAGATGAATACGGCGGATCAATTGAAAATCGACTTTGGATCATCATACAGATCATTGAAAAAGTACGTGCTAGCGTCGGCCCTAACTTCCCAATTGGCATAAAAATAAATTCTTCCGATCAGCTAGAAGGAGGCCTAACGCAACAAGACTCTCTCTGTGCCATACGGCTACTCGACAAAACATCACTGGATTTAATCGAAATCAGCGGTGGTTCATACTTTCCGGGTGCTGAATCTAGCTCCGACAAGGTATCTAGCGGCCCTTACTTTGTCGAATTTGCAAAGCAAGCCAAGTACCTAACAAGCATTCCTATCGTAGTAACCGGCGGATTCAAAAACAGACAACAGGCCATCGACGCTCTGGCTAATGAAAGTACCGATGCAGTCGGTCTCGCACGTGCGCTCGCATTAAACCCACAATTAGCGAATGATTGGAAAAACACCGACACCCCAATCAAAGATCCTGAATTTCCAAGCTTTCGTCAACCTCCTCCAGGTGGCATCACCGCTTGGTATACTCAGCGTTTAACAGATATCGCAACAAGTGAGTACATCACCACTTCCACGAGAGATCAAACGATCAACTTAACCCAAGCCATCGACTGGCTCAAGAAATCAGAAAACGTTAAAAGTGAGAAATGGAAAAAACACTTCGGAATGAGTGAGGGGTAAGGGAACCTGCGAATAAGTCGGCAACATGAGACAATCTCAACGACTTAAGCCGACTAAGACTCCTAATGTGGTGTAAAAAAACGAGAGGAAACTAAAGGAAAGAAGCTGGATTGAATGATTGCTGAAATGCCCAGTAAGATACGAGCTTGGAAGAAACGTCCTCGTATAAATAAGAACCCCATCCGAACAGAGTATTTAAAGGCCAGTATCAGAGCCAAAGTCGAGCACCCGTTTAGAATACTAAAATGCCAGTTTGGCTTCCGAAAAGTCGTCTACAAAGGCTTGTCGAAGAATGACAATAAGCTTGCCGTCTTATTTGCGCTTGGAAACTTACTGCGAGTCGACCAAATGATACGATCTGCACGGGGTTAGTCCGTCTAGCGGCTCCAAAAATGGGAGTGAAAATCCCAAAATGGCGTTAAAAGCGCTCGAAATTTATGTTTATAGAGCGCAAATGTAAAATATCAACGGTGAGCTAGTACAGCTGAGCGACTAATAGACTGAGTTATTCGAAGGTTCCCTAAGCCATCTGGAACGCCTTTATTTTTCCGAGATTGAGAGTTCTTTATTCAACAATTATAAAAAGTCAGTTTCCAGTTGGTTCGCAGGTTAATTTCATTCTGGGAAAGTAAATTTGACATTTTTGTTCGCTCCACGGTGCTGCGACCTTAAAATCAAATCCACCTAATCTTAGAGTCAAGTCAACGGGGTAAATAGATGGGTAATTTCTTTCTAAATTTAACCCAGAATCACCCATTTCACAAAAACGGACTGTCTTTTTCTCTCTTAAGTTATACGTATAAATACAGGGGTCATTATTTTTTATATAGACAATATAATGAGCTGACTTTCTTTTCGGTAAAATTTGGTCTGTCTGATAGTATCTATATTGGTCAATATCATCAGCAAAAACGCCTATCGAGAAAAAAATCAAAAAAAACGACGACATATAAATATTCACTCTAAAGTACCTATTCTAGAAATAATACGATTTTCATCCACTTTAAACTTTGTAGTCCATTCTTTTTTATTCAACATCACTCCATAAAAGTTGGATGTTTCACCACTGAGTCCTTCCTGTTGATCTTTATAAATCGCCGGAACAATCTGTTTTCTGGTATTACCACGCTTATCCTTGGAGCCTGTATAGTCCCCTCGGTAGGTCAAATCAATAAGCACGTCTTTTACATTTTGCGGCAACGCATCCCAATCGACTTTCTTCTTCTCATCCCCCAAGTATTCTTTACAGACATCGGCTTTTGTCGTTAGGTGTTTGGCCTTTTTTTGGTAATCCGCATAAATCTCTAAAAACAGATAATGCTGCATTTTACGCGTGATTGTTTGCTCATCTTTAGGCACATTTTTGTCCAGTGTTAGCCAGTAATCATACGCAGCATTCTTTTTCTTGCCTGCACCACCTTTTAGCCAATTTAATAGTTTATCGCTAATTGGCTCGGCGTTTTTCGCTGCGGCCGCAAAGAGTTGAGCCACCTCATTAGCATCACGACACCCTATGTCCAACCCTCGGCCAATAGTAATACCAGAATTGTCTATGACTTTTCCATTGTTATTGGGAACGTGTGCGACGCGTGTAAAGTAAATACTTCCCTCTATATCATCGCCTTCTGAATCAAACGTTAATGCCCCTTTCGGCACGGTTAACCATTTCATATCCATTTCATCATCGTTATTTTTCCACTCACCAACTAAGGCTTCGTCAAGCCCAAGAAGGGTTCCTCTATTGACCGTGCCATTACTTTCACCGATTTGGTAATCCAAGTGGATGGTATGAGTTTCTTTGAATGTCTTTTGAAAATCTTCAACTCGCTTCTGAGTTGTCGGCCCAAAGTCGCCGTCGACGCCTGCGCGACCAAGGTCGAAGTTCATTGCGATAAGTGCTCTTTGTATGCGCTTAACATCTCCTTTTCGCTTACTTCCCCTACTTACGCAGGCTTCGTTTTCATTGGCAAGTTTTTCAAGGTATGTCGACGTCTTTAAAAGTGACGATTTTAGAGTGTTGGATGGTGGCAGAGGTCGAACCGTTCTAGAAGGAGTCCACTGATTTTTTTCATTCACAACCGGGGCACTTCTCACGTATCGAGCAGGCTCTCCTTCAGTGTGTTCCACTGGTTCCAATTCGAGTAAAGCGGTCTCGGTCAATTCAGTAACTTGCAGTTCTGGGGCGCTTTCTGATTCATTGCCGCCAGAGTCGTATTCGATCTCGCCATCAAATGTGACACTGTTAGAATCAAAATAGACATTGCTTCCCCACAGTTTGATGTTACCTTGCTGATCGATTTTTATACCGCCTGTACCATCGGTGATAACGATGTCTCCTTGGCTTTCGAGCTGCATTTCGCCACCGTTAACTTGAACCGTCGTTGAGCCCCCTTGTATCAACGTTTCAGCATTACCGCCACTGACAGTTTGCATTAGGCCATTTTTAGCGTGTTGAGTAATCGGTTTCGCTTGCGCCCAAATCGAAACATCGCCTTCGGTACTTGTAATGGAGAGGTTATTTTTGGATTCCAAATTCATTTCTTCAGCAGATTGAAACGTTATCGCATCGTTTTCAGTAATGATGCTGGCCTGTTGTTTGGCTTTAATGTCTATCTGCTGCCCTGCTTCGAAAACGATGGATTCTTGAGCGCTCATTTGTACCGTTAGGCTGGCATTAAGGTTAATGCCCCCGTATATGCAGGTCAGACGAATGTAGTGTTCTTTGTCACTTCCAAACAGGTCGAGCATTGTTTGGCCATCAAAAGTGAAGAGCGCAAACCGATGATTGTTCGGACTGTCATCCATTAAAAGTTCATTCTGCGATGAAGTAACAATACGGTGTTGAGTTTGGTTGCTGTCACTGACAGGGCCGTCTTTCCCCAAACTCGGGATAAAGCCCACTATGGCCATACGGTTGGGATCATTATTCAAGCACGTAACCAAGATGCTGCTGTCATTCAGCATGGGAAAGTGCCACCCTACCGCTTCGCCCTCTTTCGTTTTCGGAGAGCTGTACGGCAAAATACGCTCTACCAATGGACTCGCTTGCGCATGACTGTATTCAGAACGTTCGGTCGGTGTTTCAAATTCTGGACGGAACCGGTAATAGCCATTTTGAGTAAGTTGAGCGTATTCATGCTGACTTTCAATACGAGCAGCAAAAAATTGAGGCAAGTGCTGTGGTTCAATACGCTCTGGTCGAATCGGCGTTTCTCTGGGAAGAGCAACTGCAGTATTAGAGTACTGAAGCCCTGAACCATCACTCAACGTGCTGGCTTTATGCTGCACACTGACTAAGCGTATATCGCCCTGTTCTAACTGGTAGCCCAGACATCGACTGCTCTCCATCACCAAACTATGACCCGCGGTTAAAAGAGGCTGATGGCTGACTATCTCTAATAAAAGTGCTTTTTGATTAGCGTGCTGTTGGGCAAATAAAGCCCGCTGTGTCGCTTCGGCTTCAGGTCTTGGCGGAGTAAACAGTTCGTGATTTACATGTGTAGGCGTAAGGCTATTTTGCGATGCATCCGCTCGATTTGAATGATGCAATGCCGCATTCGTCGCCGCTCCGTAACGTGTAGAAACCGCATTAAATTCAGGCAACACACTCACAATACGATTGCGTCTATGCGAAGGAGACAAGCCAGAAACACGTTGCACCCATTCTATATTTGGTAAGTACTTTGATAAATAAGGCGAATTGGAAAGAATCAATTGCTCATGAAGCATGTCTGCGTCGTGGTTGAACCAAAAGTTCGCGCCCACTTCAGCAAGCAATCGTTTAAAGAAATCATAATTGCTTTCTTGCGCTTGAAGAAATGGCCCATTAGGCGCAGAAACCTCATCCACAGACCACGTAATCTCATATCGATAGTAGCCCATATCTTCAAGCAAGCGATAGATCAGCTCTTTACGAGACAACTGCATCCAGAGTTTGGTGCGAGTTTGTAAGGTGCCACGCTGCAATTTATTGGTGATCTTTACCTTCCAAAAATGACGACCTCGATCCCACGATTCGTGAACAGCTGCGATATCACCGTACCACCAGCGTTCCGTATCGCCCGAACGGATTTGGAGCGTTGCAAACGTACCAATCAAAGCGCGAGATTCAGAGTCTGTAAAACCGGATGTCAAACGACTGGAGGTTGTAACGCAAAGGTCCAGACAGTCATTGACTGCTTCAGAGCCTTCTAAGGTTTGAATAGGAAAAACGCCAGAGTCCAGATGTAGAAAAATCTGGGTGCGAGAATGATCTGTCAAAGTGATGTCCTTATCGAATCGAAAACAATCTATCGCGATCTAAATAATAAAATCGCATCAAAGCATCCTGCTTTATGGGCAGATATTCTATCGGCAAGCCAAAAGGAATGGTAGTGTTTTCTTACCCCATTCCTATGGCGACTCAAAGAAGAAAATCTCAGTAAAAAACTAACTCATCACACGGGAAGCGGACACAAATTCGCAGAGCTTTTGTGTGTCGATGGCTCTGCACACTTCACTTTCGGCCATTTTAAAGACAGGTACATCGTCGGCGGCGAACATGGCGTTGATGACCGCTTCTTCTATGGATTCCACCACGGCAAGGTAAAAATCGTCAAAAACCTCATCGTTAAGGTAATCCATCGTTTGGTGTGATTCACTCAATTGCGGCATGTTTTTAGAGTTTGCAGTACTGAACGCTAAAAATATATCACCGGAATTGTTGCCGCCGGGTGAGCCATTACGCCCAATGCCTATCGCGGCACGTTTCGCCATGCGTTTTAATTGATGAGGGAGCATGGGCGCATCCGTTGCAATAACAACAATGATAGAGCCTTGTTCATGCAAAGGGTGAATAAGATTTTCGTTGTCATGCAGCCCAAACGGAGCACCGAGCACGTTAAACCATTTTCTAACCCCGTGATTAGCCTGAACCAAAGCCCCGACGGTGTATTCACGATCATCAACCTTAATGAGTCTCGAAGAACTTCCGGTGCCACCTTTGTAATCATAGGCGATCATCCCTGTTCCACCGCCAACGTTGCCCTCTTGAATCGGACCACTTTGCGCATCATCAAGGGCATCTTGTGCATCTTGTTCAGTTACGTGCATCGCATTGATGTCGTTTAAGATCCCATCAAAGGTTTCTGCTACAACTGGCATCGCCCATAAATGATGCTCTGTCCACGCTTCTTTATACTGATTGATTGTCCATTTCACGGCAGCGTGATGGGTAATGCCAACAGCATGAGAATTTGTAATCATGATCGGGCCTGTAAAGTATCCCCCATCTTGAATCCAATGGGTTCCTGTCATTTCCCCATTACCATTTAGTGCATACATTCCTGCCCAAACCGGCTGCGGCGTGTTGCTTCTTCCGCGAGGTAAAATGGCCGTAACGCCCGTTTGTTTTTGCGATGCGTTTTCGTGATCAATCAGAGTTTTGTACCCGACTTGGACCCCTGCCACATCGGTAATATTGTTATTCACGCCTGTTTTCCCTGAAAAAGGCAAACCCATTTCACGAGCTCTTAATTTCGTTTTCATAGATACATCCTCAAGAAAACTGAATTCAATTAACTTTCTTTGAACGGAAGTAGATTCCAGCACTGGCGACGACCACCGAGAACAACAACATCATGGTAGCGATGGCGTTAATTTCGGGTTTGATGCCTCGGCGAATCATACTGAGAATAAACACAGGTAGCGTCGTTGAATCGACACCACTGATAAAGTAAGTAATAACAAGATCGTCCATCGAGATGATAAAGCTGAGTAAGGCACCGCCGACGACACCCGGCAAAATTAGCGGCAATGTCACCTTTCTAAACGTGGTTATTGCATTGGCTCCCAGATCTGAAGAGGCATATTCAATATTGGATGACATCCCACTTAATCGCGCACTGACAACAATAAACACATAACTCGTCAAAAACGTACAGTGGCCAATAACAATGGTAGTGTTGCCAAGCGAAAATCCCGCGCCAATAAAAAACACCAAGAGCGCGATCCCCAGTACGATGTCAGGCATCACCATAGGAACAAACATCAACATGCGATAAAAACCTTGGAACTTAAACCGATACCGAGCAACCGCCAGCGCAGTCGATGTTCCAAGAACCGTGGATATGGCCGTCGCACTGAGCGCAACAATTAAGCTGTTCACAACTGCGTTTAACAGCTGATCGGTTGAATCAACATAGCTGGCACTGTCGTTCAAAGACGTAGAAAAACCAAAGATGCTGCGATACCAATCTAAAGTAAACCCATCCCATATCATGATATTGATCGGGTTTGCATTAAATGAATAAAGCACAATCAGCGCAACTGGCGCGTATAAAAAGATAAAAAATAGAACGCCATAGATAGATAACAGGCGACTCAATATGGATTTCTTGTTCATAAATGTCTCCTACAGAGCAATGGCACTGTTTTTAGCTTTGCGTAAATACCAAGCCAGAACGATCAACATAAAGAGAATAATCATCATGGATAATGCCGCTCCAAATGGCCAATTTCGCGCGTATAAGAACTGCTGCTCGATCATATTTCCTATCATCAGCACTTTGGCACCGCCCAATAAATCGGGCACAACAAAGTTTCCTAAACTGGGGATGAACACCAAGATCGAGCCAGCAATAACACCGGGAAGCGTAATCGGTAGAATGACCGTTAAAAAAGTCTGTAGATGAGTTGCACCTAAATCCTGCGATGCTTTGATTAAGCCTTTGTCTATTTTTTCAACATTGGTGTAAATGGGGAGAAACATAAACGGAATGAAGATATAAACCATACCGATGATGACCGCGGAGCTTGAAAACATAATGTGCAAAGGCTCAGACAGCAATCCGGTACTCATTAGGAACTGATTTAAAAAGCCAGAATCTCTCAGAATAAGAACCCACGCATACAACCTTACAACCATACTTGCAAAGAACGGCAATGTAATCAAAAACATACACAATGCTTTACGCTTGGGTGAAAGCGTACTGACCCAAAACGCCGCAGGGTAGCAGATGATCAACGTTCCCAAGACCGTCATTAACGCCAACCCGATTGAGCGACCGAAGATCTCTAAATAAACAAAATCGAACTCTTCGTAAAAGCCGTCTGCCCAACCAAAGATTCGGCCGTAATTCCAATGATAAAATGCCCACTCCACACCACCATAAAGACCGGGCTCAAGCAAACTGTAGATCGCCATTATCAATAAAGGCCCGACAAAGAAAATGCCGAGAAACAATGTGGTCGGAGCTAAAAGAAACGCAAGAGTAAGATAAGACTTTGTCTGTTTCATAATCAGCCTCTCTAGGGATTCTTTTTGTTCGGGATGATATGAAGGCGCGAACGAGAAAAGAAAAGCCTTAAACGTTCTCCGATTTGTGCGTCAAAATCTTGATCACGTACCAGTGCTTTTACCGTCTTGCCATTATCCAGCTCACCCACCACTTGGAAATCCGTTCCTACAAAGGTGTTTTTTGTAACTTGAACGTCCAAAAATACGTCATCTGGATTTGTGGGTTTAGGGAACAAGTGCTCAGGGCGTAACAAAACGTCGACGGTATCTCCGACTTCGCCATTTAACATACTCTGATCCATGGCGATTTCAGTCCCTAACTCAAAGCTTGAGAAAGTAACACTCGTATCGTCCATTTTCGTTATGGTCACTTCGAACAAATTACTTTCGCCGACAAATTCGGCGACAAAACGACTTTTTGGCGTATTGTAGAGCTTCGCAGGCGCATCTACCTGCTCAATCTTGCCACCGTTTAACACCACCACACGATCTGACATCGTCAATGCTTCTTCTTGATCATGAGTAACGAAGATAAAGCAAATGCCTAATTCGCGTTGCAGCATTTTTAGCTCGTATTGCATCTTCAAGCGAAGATTTTTATCCAACGCTGAAAGAGGCTCATCGAGCAACAAAATTTTAGGCCTATTAATGATCGCTCTCGCCAGTGCGACACGTTGTTTTTGGCCACCAGACAATTGCTCTGGGGAACGCGCTTCAATACCAGACAAGCCAACTAACGTCAGCGCAGCGGCAACGCGTTTATTACGTTCATTTTTTTCGACCTTCGCAATGTCTAGCCCATACCCAACATTGTCTCCCACACTTAAATGCGGGAATAAAGCATAAGATTGAAACACCGTATTAACAGGACGTTTATGGGCTGGCGACTTTAATAAGGATTCATCAACCAGCGCAATGTCTCCGGCATCGAGAGTCTCAAAGCCCGCGATAATATTGAGCAACGTGGTTTTTCCGCACCCAGATGGACCGAGAAGCGTAATGAACTCAGATTCATCAATGGTTAGGTCTATGCCGTCTAGCGCGTTTATTATTCCGCCTTCCGGCGTAACGAATTGACGGAATGCCTTTTTTATTTGGAGAAGTGGCTGCCGGTTTGTCATTTACGTCTCGTTGGATGTCTCATTGAATAATTCAAGCCCCTTTAGCAAACACCAAAGGGGCGGTGGAAATATAAGGCAACAGTAAGATTATGATGTGCGAATTTTGGTCCACACTCGATCATACAACTTAATGCCTCGACCCAGCTCTTTAAACATTTGCAGCTTAGCCTTCATTTCTTTTGGTGGGTTGATGTTTGGATTGTCACGCAAATAAGAAGGCAATAACTTGATCGCTTCGGTGTTCATCGACCCGTTGGTTTGCTGCTTAGTATTAAGTGCGGCAATCTCAGGCGTCATGAAAAACTCCATAAAGCGTTTCGCATTGGCTTTATTAGGTGCGCCTTTAAGCACACACATGTTTTCCTGATACATGGTTGCACCCTCTTCAGGAATAACATAAGCCAATGTTTCTGGGTTATCAAAGACGTATAGCATCGCACCTACATACCATTGAGCTGCTGCGATGTCACCAGATTGCACCATTGGAATACTGTCGTATGTAAAAGCAGACACCTTGTCTTTCTTAGAGATCAAAAACTCTTGAGCGGATTTCAACTCATCTTTTTCGACGCTGTTTACACTCTTACCGTCCATCATTAAGCCAACGCCTATAACTTCACGCATGTCATCCAGCATCGCAATGTTTTGGCCTTGATCAGGAAGTGCAAAAAAATCTTCCCAAGACGACAACTCGCTCACCTTGTTCTTGTTGTACAAAATCCCAACGTTACCCCATGCATAAGGCAAGCAGTACTCGCCTTTAGGGTCAGATTCTGCCGTTAAAAAAGAGGCATCAATGTTTTTAAATTTAGGAGACTGGCTAATATCTGTTTTCTCAAGAAGGCTCAACTTAGCCATAATGTCTTGCATGTGAACAGACGGAAAAACAATGTCGTATCCTTTAGCACCCGCTTGCAGTTTTGCCAGCATTTCTTCGTTTGAAGAGTAAGTGTCTAACGTCACTTTTATCCCAGTTTCTTCTGTGAACTTCGTTAGAACTTCTGGGTTTATGTATTCTCCCCAGTTATATAGGTTTAGCGTTTCGTCTGCATAGGACATTGAACTGAATGCAACAGACGTCGCAGCTAAACCCGCCATCGCGATTGATTTTTTGATTTTTCTACTCACTAACTTGGAACATAGCTTATTCATAAAATAATCCTTCGTTGGTTAAGGTGACATCAACATTGACTAATTTTTATTCTAAGGAATGTTGTAATTCTTACAATATCAATTTATGTTAGTTTTCTAACATAAATATTTTCATAAAAAACAACGATTTATTTGGTATTGCATCTTTGTATCGAATTTTATGCACCAAAGAGTGAATTAGGTTATAACTTAATGCACCGAATAAATGCAGAAGCTAAAGTGAGGAGATATGGAAAATACTTTTTCGTCAAAGCCTGAGTACATAGCGACCAAAACAGCGCAAACCATACAAGCACTCATCCCCACTCTTAGCAATTCTGAAGCGCGGGTAGCGCAATACATTCTCTTGAACTTAGATTCCATTGCCTATGAAACCGGCGCATCGATCGCAGAAAAAGCCTCCGTTAGCCAGATAACCGTCAGTCGGTTTTTAAAGCGGGCCGGTTTTAAAGGAATCGCTTCACTAAAGAGCACACTGCAAAAAGAGTTCATTCCCGTTCACCTCGATGCGTCAGAGGCAAACCTAAAAGAAAGCCGAAATAAAAATTCGGGGCAGCTCAAGAGTGAACTTCAAGCCATGGTACGACTGTACGAACAGTTTGAAACAGAAGAATGGGATACACTGGTTCGACGAGTAAGCGCAGCGAATAAAGTCTATGTCACCGGCTTTCAGAGTATTCGTGGTGCCGCCGAGGATTTTGCTCGGCGCTTATTGCTGGCGAGAAGCAACGTACAGTACCTTTCACCGCACGACGGTATGCTGGCGGAATGGATCGACTATCCAACATTAGGAGGCTCAAAGTACGATGCTCTCGTTATCTTCGACGTTGTTCCCTACGCGGGAGAGAGTCAAAAGCTCTGCCAACTTGCTCAAGAGTTGGGCATTCAGTTAGTCATCATCACCGATGAATTCTGTCATTGGGCAAGGCAATACAATGCGTGTTCCATTTATGCGAAATCAAAGTCTGGCTTGTTTTTAGAATCCACATGGGGCTTGGTTCTGGCTTCAAACGTACTGGTTGATGCCGTGGCGAATAAATCGACAAAGGCCAACCAACGATCTAAAAGATGGCAAGACCTTTCTAAAGAGTTAAAGCTCTTTTAGAAAGATCTAAAGCCGATGAGAGATGCCTAAGAAAGCGCGTGATACTTACTGTCTACCGCATTGATCGCTTTTACATTATTCGCAGAACGTCCATTTTCATCAAAGGCTTCCTGTAAAAATGCATCCGCGATGGATTTAGCCAACTCTTGACCAATAACACGACCAATAGCCAACTAGACACCCACTACATTTTACGCTCGCTGAGAAGTTCAAGATTGTCTAATAGCCTTATCAGTAATACGCACGCCTCATATAGTTCGGTAAGACACACAGAGTGTTTCAGCGTGCTAGGAATCGTACCCTAAATCCTGAAATTGAGCCTTAACACCCAAGAAGTTCGCCAATTGCTCTTGTGTGTTAATAAGCCAATTATAAGCAGATTCTTTAGAACCTTAACCCCGATTATCGTACTCTATTCGAGACTGTTTGATTTCATCATGATGCGTCTCCGCCCAAGAAACCAACTGATACAAGGGTTGGACTAAATTCCTTCCTAATGCAGTAAGCTCGTATTCGACCTTTACTGGCACTTCAGGGTAGACCGTTCTGTTTACGTACCCTTCTCGTTCCAAGTCACGCAGAGTTTGCGTGAGCATACGTTGCGATATCCCGACCACCCTAGCTTTCAAAGCGTTAAACCTATCAGGCCCTTCAACGAGCGCAAATAAAAGCAGCACAGACCATTTATCACCAATCTGAGTTACCACATTGCGAATGGGGCAGTCATCAGTGTTGTGAAATACCCTTTTCTCGGATTTATCGCCACTTTGAACCTTCGTTTTCACTTCGTTACTCCCCACTTTACAACCCCTATCGATCTTATTCTATGAGTTACCAAAATGTGCCTAGATAACATTCCAGTGCCTTATTGTAGTCTAGGTTACTAATGAATACCATAATGCAGAACCAATACCTACTTAGAATAGAAACCACGAGAGGACCAAACCATGTTGAAAATCATCGTATCCACACTACTACTATGGGCATGCACTTCAACCTTCGCACAAAACCCTGACAAGCTAGACATAAACCTTAATTCACTACAAAAAAACAACTGGACAGAGAAAGAGCTGGCCAACGCCACCGTAGTGGTAGATTTTGTTCAAAACCTAATGAACGACCATCGTTTCGACTACATACTAGAGCACTATAACGACAGTTCGTATGTGCAGCACAACCGCAACCTACCCGATAAAATCACGGGGCTCGTCGGCTTTTTAAAAGAATTCGTTGAGGATTACCCGGATTACACATACGACGTAAAACACATCTATGTTGACGGAGACTTTGTCATTTTTCACTCTCACGCAACCTTAAAGAAAGATGACAGAGGGAACGAAAAGAAAGGGATGAATATTATTGATACATGGCGTCTTGAGAACGGACGGATTGTCGAACATTGGGATTCAATTCAAGCGCTCGATACCTTCATGAGATTCTATGCATTCATGAGCGGTGGTGATATTAAAAACGAGAACGGTGTTTTTTAATCAGTAAGACAGTTTAACCCACACAACTGAGTGATGGGTTAGCTGTATTGTTTGAGTATTTGGGACTTGCGAGCTGTCGATTTGTCATCAACAAAAAGAGTTTGGGTCGGTATAAGTCATGCCATCCATCGCCTTTCTAGCCCCGCTCGCTGAGAAATTCAAGATTGTCTATTAGTGAAGCCTACACATTATCGCGACAGGGAGGTCTAAAACAGCCACCACATTTGCTTACTGATATAATTCAAAATGTTCGCCATCTAGCCATGTTACGTGTGGAAGCTCACCCTGTTTAAGGCAAATTGAATTGCCTGTTCTGGCTTCGAAAGGGAAAATGACACAGCTACCTTGAATTGCTATAGCAGCTTCAGGGACTGCATAAATGCCTATGAGCTTGCCTGACAAATCTAAAAAGATAACCCGTTTACTCATACGCTGAGCGCTACCAAAAACAAATGAATAGTTATAAACCTGAAAAGCACCAGCTACTTTACCAAGCGGGCTAAATGTAGTGTTTTTCCCGCAAAACAAATTATCAGACTGAGCGCAAATATAATCATTCTCTGCATTAGCAAACGAAGCAGTTAAAAAGAAAAATATGGTAACTAGCAAAACGAAGAAGTGATCCAAGATATTACCTTTAATGCGGCTCAAGAATTAAAAGAGTTAGGGCATGATGAGCAAGTCAAACACATTAAGTGCGATGCTGGTAAAAACGTGTTTAGAAACCGTCGATACTTTATGAGTGATGTGCTTTCTCGTCATCGATTTAAGGTAATGCAGACTGTCTTCAGTGTGTGCTGTGAAGCTTTTGCCCGTGACGACATCTTCCCCACAAAGAAAAGCACGGCGAACACATCTCGCAATACTATGATAGTAAGGGGTGTCAGATAAACTGACCTGTTAACTTCTTGGACGCTGCATACGGAAACTCCTTTTCCTTAACAGATAAAATACTGTTTATTAATATAGTTAAATATATGCACCGTCAATTCGAATGAGTGTCTTGTTAAATTTTAATTCCTTGTTAAATTCCAGAACCATAGTCACTTGTTATAACGATTTTGACTCAGGCTTTGAAAGCTCTTGGCCGCCAATAATAAAACACAACATTAATATTAACTCATCAATCAGCCAGAAATTAGATAACCCTGTTGTTATTATCAACACCTCTAAGACAACCCCCGGAATAAAAAATGTAAGAAACTTATATTTTCGCTGACTAGGAAATAAATATAGATATAAAAAAGCTAAAGTTGCTCCGATAACTGAGGACAACAAAAATGGGATCAAATTGACAATATTCAATTCGATTTCAGAAAAAAACCCGCGAAACAAAAATATTGCCACGGACATTTTAAAACACATGATTAGTATATATTTAATATTGTGAAAGGTAATAAGCATCTTGACTGTCCTTATCGTTATAACGCCCGCGTAAAGCTCGCGAGGTACGAGCGTCTCATTTGACGCGTTTGTAAACGCCCATCATGGGCATGAACTTATGAGGTGAAAGTCCTCTGTAGGAAGATCACTGTCGAAAACCATGTTTTGATTAGACGATAACTACTAGCGAATGGCAAGGGCTAGACCATGAGGTCTGGTCCGCAGGAAGCCGGACGCAAAACTGCGCGCATACTTACTAACAGACACCCACTACATAGAATAAGGAAACGCTTTCCAGCTCTACAATCCAATCTATCGATTTAAAACCAGAGGTTAATCTGCCTATTTTGGAAGCTCACGGTGAACCGGAGACTATTCTCAGTTTTAACGCGAGAGAGGTTTCAGGCGTGTCTGCAATATTTTCTAGCGTAACCCTCCACTTACCTGCGTTTTTAAGCAATTTCTTGCTCCATTGAGATGATGAACCCTTCGCGCTTACTTTCTACAAAACCTAGCCGTTTATAAAGTTCTTTAGCTGGGTTGCTTTCAAATACCCTAAGTTTCAGGAACTTTAAATTTTCTAATTTGGCGATGTTCTGGGAATAGCTTACTGCGGATGTTCCAATTCCATTACTTTGGTGGTCTTTAGATATTTGAAGATCCCTAATATATAGAGCATCTCCGGCTATCCATAATCTAAGAACTCCCACCTTAGCACCGCCTTTTAGAATTTGAATGTTCTCAAACTCATTCCAACTTTGCTCAAAGCGCTCATCACTCCATACGATATTATATTGTTCATAGTAAGAAGCCATGTTTAGCTTTACTAAGGCTTTAGCGAAGGATATGTCGCATGATTTTTTGAACGTGATCATTTCGCTTAACGCCTTTTGTTTCTCTTAAAAACTAAGCCTTCGCCAAAGTCCGCAAGTTCGTTCAACAAAACTGAAATTAGTCCTTTAGGTTGAGTTTGCATACTTCCTCATGAGAAATATATAAATTAAGAGTTATAACAGCAGCTCAGCCGCAGTTATAACCGTCTATTGAACTGCCGCGTATTATATAGGGGATTTGCTTTTTTCATGATGCGACCTCCCTGTGTCTTTGCGGTGTATTATCGTCCATCTCAGTAGTTTTACCTATATCGTAAGTGATTGGCAAGTCTGGCTCCTCAGAACCTTTCGACTGATCATGGTTTTTCTATTACTTGAATGATTACACTAGTGAGCGCCGGTTAACCTAACGTTATCCGTTGTCGCTTCGAAGAATTTGCTTCGCCTCTCCAACATAGTAAGTAGATGAATCACTATGTTGAAGTAACAATTAATTGGGGGTTCTGTATAACCCCGACGACATTGCTGGTTTCTTCTGACGTTTTCACTCATCTATTTTGAAGTGAAAATTAGCCTATTAAATTAGGTCTGAGCCTCGACGCTTTAGCAGACGAGGCTAGATAAATTTATTATTGTATAGAGGTAAAATATTGATTAAGGGTTCTTCGTAAGGATGAATGTTTCGAACCGCATCAAGAGTAGCTTGAACTAAAGACTCTTGGCACCTAACGTCAATTCTGACCTCTTCACCAAAGTTAATTTTACCTTTCTCGCCAGTAACAGGTTCCGAGTTTTCCGTTGGTCTCCAGAACCCTGAAATTTTCACAATAGAAATAACACTGTCATAGTCACCCACAACGCCTGCCCCAACTGAGTTAAGTGCATCTCGAATAGCTATAACTTCTGTTTCAGGTGCGTAAATTTCTAGCTTGAATTCCATCGTTTTCTCCCAAAACGCCATACTAACATACACCCACTACATAGAATCACGGAACACTTTCCAGCTCCACAATCAAATCTATCGATTTATAACCAGCGGTTAAACCGCCTATCTTAGAAGTTCACGGTGAGCCGGAGACTATTCTCAATTTTCACGCAAGAAATGACCTCACACCACTCAAATTGTATGATCTCAATTCGAATAAATGTCTTGTTAAATACTGAATGGCTTATGTCATTTAATCTACGGATACCAGCATGATAACCGACGACATTACTGGCTTCTTTTGACGTGTTCATTCATCTATTTTGAAGTGAAAATTTAGCCTATTAAATTAGGCCTGAACCTCTGCGTTTTACTTGACGTGGGGAGTCATACCAACGCCCGCGTAATAGACGCGAGCTAGCTAGCGAGCGTCCTGATTGACGTGCTTGTTAGCACTTTAATTCCTGCCGGGAATCATGAATTCATGACCCGTTAACTCTGATGATATTTCATCAATAAACTGAGTTGGAGCAGATGTTATAAACTCTGATAGCAACCAGTTGTGCTGACAATCGAAATGCTTAGATAAAACGTCTGGGGTATATCGTGCCATCTCTGAAAGTTTGTGCATTGCAGCAAACATCAAGGCCATGGTATTCCTCAATATGATGCCATCATTATTTCCAGACCGTTTCAAATACCACAACCTTGAAGGCCCATTAATATAGAGAAGGTCTGTGCGTAATCTTTTATGATAGTTTTTGTAACGATTTAGGCTAGCCGTCCTGTCACTAGGGCGCCAATTAAAGCGGGCAGTTGATCGAACTATGAATTTAGCTTCTTCGCTCAAATCCTGCTCATACAAATTAGAGAGTTTATTTATAGTACGCCGAGTTGCGTATTTATCCGTAAGTTCCCCGCAAAACCATGCTTCGTGGGTTGTATCCGAGCGTACTATCTTTGGATTTTTAATTGGAATGAAAAGCTCAGGATCTGCACTATACGTAAGATCAAATGCCCTATGAATGATCGGCATATTGTAAAGAAGGTCTTTTAGGGAATAAATCTCTTCATCCGATGGCTCACCTAAATGCTGACATAAAGCCGGGAGTATCCCTCCACGCTTAAACTTCACCTTTTCATTGCTTAGAGATGTTTGTGTTCCAATGGTATATCCAGAAACGCCATGCTCATCACTGAATGCAACTCCTTTAGTTAGCAGTAGTGCTTTAGTGGCATTTAGAAAGCAATAGTAGCCAGTAAGTGGCGCAGAGGTTTTCGGTAGTAACATGGTCGCATCATAGAAACTATGCGCTTGATTCCAGAAAAACCTTGCCTCATGCTTTCCGGCTCTCTTCAACCATAAATCGACATAATCCCACGTACTTGTAACCAGTACAGTCTTTTCGTTGAAACGCGGCTCTGTAATAGCCTTATGAACCGTAAGATCCATATTGTTGTGTTTTATATCCCTGAATCCCAACTTTTACTCCCTGCTTTGTTTTGTGGGGTGCTAACAATTAAGGGCTATACGGCGGCGCAGCCGCAGTTATAACCGTCTGTTGAACTGCCGCGTATTATATAGGGGATTTGCTTTTTTCATGATGCAACCTCCCTGTGTCTTTGCGGTGTATATTTGAGTGCTCTAGCCCCTAAATCAGGCTAAAAAGACTCTTTTCTGTGCGTTTTTTTATCGTCCATCTTAGTAGTTTTACCCAGATCACAGGTGATTGGCAAGCCTAACCAGTAGTAAAAGTGACCTGTTCCGTTTGACGTGTTTTTAGGTTGAGGTGTGGGTTTCGCTATGGAGAATGTAGTGACGATTGGAGGTAAGATCGTTTGCAGAGCAAGTTATGTAGGTTTAGGAAAGTAATTAACCCCATCCTAACCTTCCCCTTGGTAAGGGGAAGGAGTCTGAGACTTTTTTAGTCAAAGTAATGTTTACGCTCGACTGACTCTAAACAAACTGCGCTGCCGCAAAGCCACTCGACCACGCCCATTGGAAGTTGTAGCCGCCTAGCCATCCGGTCACATCGAGGACTTCGCCAATGAAGTAGAGTCCTTTTTGTTTTTGTGATTCGAAGGTTTTCGAGGACACTTCGTTGGTATCGACGCCTCCTAGGGTCACTTCTGCGGTGCGGTAGCCTTCGGTGCCGTTGGGCGCAACATCGAAGTTTGATAAATAATTCACGAGGCTCTCTAGCTGTTCGTTGGAGACTTGTGCGAACTTTTGGCTAAGCCATGTAAGCTCGCTTCCCATGAGTTCAACTAGGCGTTTGGGCAGCTCGTTCGCGAGGTAGTTTTCGACGGTCTTTTTGGGTTGCTCTTCACGCGTTTTAACCAGTGATTCTAGCGTGAGTTCAGGCGCGATGTGAATTTTCAGCGGTTCGCCCGGTTGCCAGAAGTTGGTGATTTGCAATATAGCGGGGCCGCTAACTCCTCGGTGCGTAAAAAGCATCGGCTCTTTAAAGACGGCTCCACCTGCGGTTGCTTCAATGTCGCATGCGACACCGGACAATTCAGCCAATTGCGCCTTGCGATCAGGTTGCGCGGTGATCGGCACTAAGCTTGCTCGTGTTGGGTAGACACTGTGCCCGACTTGCTTGGCAATCTCGTAACCGAACCCTGTCGCACCCATTGAGGGAATCGACAAACCACCGGTCGCGATAACGAGCGATTCGCATTGTATTTCTGACTGCGTGTTGTTCTGATTAATGGTGAGCTTTGCACCCTGCTCTTGCCAGTCAATTGACTTTACGCTGGTATTCAATCGTAGATCTGCACCAGACCATTCCAGTTCCGTTAATAAGATGCTTAATAGGTCTTTTGCTGAGTCTTTACAGAACAGTTGTCCCGGTGTTTTTTCAACATAGTCGAGCGCGTGTCGGTCTACCAATTCAACAAAATCACTGGGGGTATAGCGCTTTAATGCAGAGATACAAAAATGTGGGTTGTTGCACAAGAAATGTTTGGGGGAAGCATCCATATTGGTAAAGTTGCAACGCCCTCCACCAGACATGAGAATTTTTTTACCGGCTTTATTGGCATGATCAAGGATGAGTACTTTTCTTCCTCGATACGCTGCGTTAGTCGCACAAAATAGTCCAGACGCACCAGCCCCTATGATCACAACATCAAACTTTTCCACATAACCCCCAATTTTAATTAAGGCGGCATTATATAGATTAGCGCGGATAAAGTAATTGAAACACGACTAAAATCCATCCAAAAGTAACAGAACCCCGTCTACTTTATTAAGTTAAACAGAGCTTTAAATACATTTGACCTCTGTAAAATAACGTTAGATGTGCACAATTTTTCCTCTCTATTACATTTCCACAAAAGCAGTGAAAAAAATTGTGGGAATCTCTGTTTTTTCTTTATTTTTCAGCGCACTAAATTAAATCAAGGGATTTTTTATTTTTTATTTTTACTTATTGACACAGATCGATAGAAAAAATTTTGTAGAAATTATGAACAAATTGGTTGCCAAATAGTACTGTATAAAGCTACAGTACTGTATATCCAAACAGTATTTATATTTTGTAGGTGAGGTTTGCAATGACTGGCTCTATCCAATTACCCAAAGTGAAAACATCTCTTCTTCTTATTGCTCTTATTGCTGCGCTGTATGCGCCGATAAAAGATTTAATAAAATTTGGTCGTACACAAGTGGCGACTGAGAGCATTTCTTTGAAGAGCATTTCGTTTGGTAATTCCTTCCCTTGGCAGAGCGCACAGCAGGTTGGATTTGTGAAAGCCAGCGCTTCACTTTCTTCCCCTCAAAAAATCTTTACGAAGCTGGTGTTTGAAAACCCTACAAACGAAGTCATAACCTACCGTAAAATTTGGCTTACTTTTGCCCATGAAAGTGGCGCGGAAGAATACACTACGGACTATTCTCTTTACGATCCTAATACACGCCAACGTCTCATTGGCCAAAGTGTTGAAGTTGGCCCAAACAGCAAAATAGAGGTCTTGGCTGCGTATCGCTTCATTCCCGGTTACAGCGCAAGCACACCTGAATCGGTTTCAATTTCTTGGGAAAAGCAAAACAAGATGCGCGGTGCAGCGTGTGATTACTCGCTTCCACAAAATGCGATGAGCAGTTTTAACAACCAGTGTTTATAGGACTTTGTAGCGGAACACCCTCTATGTAACCGGAGAGATAAATAATATTTATGAGTAATTTCATTTCTTAACAATTAGTGCGAAATTGAAAACGTTAATTTATTGATAATCGTTTTCATTTTTAATACTATGGCTAAACAATTTAGTCTATGGAGCGCGATAAGTACTATGAAAAAGCTAATTACTCCGGTTGCTGCATGTATTGCGGGTGCCTTACTAACAGCATGTGGAAGCCAATCTCTTACTGATTCTTCAAAAGCAGTAAGTGCTGAATCTGTTGTAACTCAATACGCCAATATCGCTGAAGCCATTTATGGTGACTCTTTAACGACCGCGAAGACGTTACAATCTGAAGTAAATGCTTTTCTTCTTGATCCTAGCGAAGCCAATCTTCAAAAGGCGAAAGACGCTTGGATCGCGTCTCGTGCTCCATACCAACAAAGTGAAGTTTACCGTTTTGGTAATGCCATCGTTGACGATTGGGAAGGCAAGGTAAACGCTTGGCCTCTAGACGAAGGTCTTATCGATTATGTTGATACAGAAGCTTACGGCACTGAATCTGACGTTAACGATCTCTACTCGGCAAACGTTATTGCCAACAAAACATTGATGATTGGCGGTGAAAAAGTAAACACAACTTACATTACACCTTCTTTGATCAGCGATGTTCTTCAAGAAGCTGACGGCGTTGAAGCTAACGTAGCCAGCGGTTACCACGCGATTGAGTTTCTTCTTTGGGGTCAAGATCTTCACGGTACGAACCCTGGAGCGGGTGAACGTAAAGCGACAGACTACGATTTAGCAAATTGCACAAACGGCAATTGTGATCGTCGCCGTGATTACCTAAAAGCAGCGACTGATTTGCTTGTTTCTGATCTTGAAGAAATGGCAGGTAACTGGAAAGTTGGCGGCGCCGCTCGTGTCGAGCTTGCAGATAAAGGTACTGATGGCGGTCTAGCAACAATGCTAACAGGCATGGGTAGCTTGGCGTACGGTGAATTAGGCGGTGAGCGTACTAAACTTGGTCTTATGCTGCATGATCCAGAAGAAGAGCACGATTGTTTTTCTGATAACACGCACTGGTCACATTACTACGATGCTAAAGGCATTCAAAACGTTTACTTGGGCAAATACCAACGCGTAGACGGTTCTTGGGTAGAAGGCCCTTCTCTTTCTAACCTTGTAGCGAATAAAGATGCGGCGCTTGATGCTAAGATGCAAGCTCAGCTTATGAAAACTGACGCTGCTGGTAAAGCAATGACAGACGCAGCAGCACAAGGTCAAACCTTTGATGTGTTGATTGCGATGAACAACGAGGCAGGTAATGCTTTGGTTCAAACTTTCGTTGATCAATTGGTTGTGGAAACTCGTGTCACTGAAGACATTATTCAAACATTGGGTCTACAAGATATTTCTCTTGAAGGTTCCGATAGCTTGGATAACCCAAGCGCTGTTTTTGAATAAGATACTTACGCTATAGGAAAACGTGGATAACGTCGTTTTCCTAATTAAAACCGCGGGGTTAGATAAATGTCTGGCTCGCGGTTTTGTCGTTTTAGAGATGTGTTATGTTATTCATGACACCACTACTGTGTTCCATAATTAAGTGAATTGTTAGATGCACGATCGATTTTCTGGCTCCTTAAACAGCTTGTTTCACTTTAGACAATGCACAATTGCGGTAAGCGTTGTGCTTTCTTCGATTTCCATTCAAGCCGTTGCTGATAAGATGTCCTATACCACTCCTCTTAGTGGGCTTTCAGCGGAAGAAAAGTTAGATTTTGAATTAGGTCGAAGTATATTTGAGCGCTTTTGGGTACCCTCCCCCTCTTCTACTACTGCCAGCGATGGATTGGGGCCGATCTTTAATGCGCGTTCTTGCCACAGTTGCCATATGAACGGCGGCCGAGGCCATGCTCCACAAGAAGGGCAATTGGGTTCTGAAGTGCCTTCGTTTTTTGTTCGATTGGGCAATAAGACAAGCCCGTTGACTGAGATCATGGGAGATGAAACATATGGACGTCAGTTCCAACAACTTGGTTCGTCTTCGGTTCCTTCGGAGGGTGATTATACGATCCATTGGGAAACGAAAGTTGAAACCTTTAAAGATGGTTCTCAAGTCACCCTCAAAAAGCCGTCTATAGAATGGGGCGCGAAGCACTACGGTGAGTTTCAACCCACTACGGGGATTTCATTACGTGTGACGCCACCTCTCGTGGGTATGGGCCTCATCGATGCGATTGATCCTGAGACCATTTTGGCCAATGAAGACGCTGACGACCGAGACAACGATGGCATCAGTGGGAAAGCCAATTGGGTGTATGAAAATGGGCGTCGTGTAATAGGCCGATTTGGACACAAAGCCCACGTTTCCGATCTATCACACCAAAATCAGTCTGCTTTTAACGGTGATCTTGGGTTATCCACTCCACTTTTTCCTAAGCCTTCGGGCGATTGCACTTCCAAACAATTGAAGTGCATTCAAGCTCCGAATGGCAATACTGCGCATATTGAGGACTTGGAAGTTGGGCACTTCCAATCAGATCGGGTCGATGAGTTTGTAGCGCTTTCTCGCCCACCCGCGATGAGAAATTTGCAGGAACCTTGGTTTATTGAGGGTAAAGCTATTTTCGATAAATTGGCCTGCGCTAGTTGCCACACACCAAAAATGACCTCTGGCTCAAATGTGAAATACGATGCGCTAAAAAATCGTCGTTTTTACCCATTTACGGATTTACTCTTACATGACATGGGAAGAGAATTAGCAAATGAGTTTCCCGTTTTCAACGCTGAGCCTCAAGAATGGCGTACTGCGCCTTTATGGGGGATAGGGTTATCCGAAGCGGTATCGGGACGAAAAGGCTTTCTTCATGATGGTCGAGCAGCGACGATTGAAGAAGCCATTTTGTGGCATGGAGGCGAGGCCGAGCCTCATAAAAATGCTTATAAAGCACTTAGCAAAGCCAATAGAGATCTATTCATGAAGTTTTTGGAGTCGTTGTAACGATGCGTTTTAGTCAACAGAAAAACATGCAATCCTATATTCTTAAAGCCTCGATGACGGCCTCACTTGTTCTAAGCACCTCCGTCTACGCCCAAGATTGGAAATCAACCCTTGCTGGTGTCAAAGACGGGCAAATTCTTCCCAGCTATCAAGCATTTTCAAACAGCGGCGAAAAGCTCTCGAAAAGCATCGATGCTTTGTGTCTTTCGCCTTCTAGCACCGCACTTTCAACAAGCAAAGACCTTTTTGCTAAAAATGTCGATGATTGGCAAAAGATACAATGGCTAAACTTTGGCCCTGTTACGTATTTTATGCGGTATTACGCCTTTCAATATTGGCCCGATAAAAAAGGCGTAACACAACGCCAATTGCGTTCGTTGAAAAAAGATCCGGATTCGATGGATCAACCGAAATTCTGGAAATCTGCCAGTATCGCTGTACGCGGTCTAACGGCAATTGAATCCCTTTTGTACCGAAAAGATTTTGATCCGGTTGCGAAGCCTGCTGATTGTCATTTGTTGAAGTCCATTGCTCAGCACCATGCTGAAACAACTCAATCTGTGTATACCCAATGGACGAACAGCACGGTATCCGATTGGGTTTATCTAGAAGAAGGCAGCTCTGAAAGCGCCGAAAAATTAGCCATGGAACAAGTTATCCAACAATGGCTGGAACACATGTCCGTTGTAAAAGACGCTAAGTTGGAAACACCGATTGGTTATAAAGGCAAAGCTAAGCCTAAATTTGCCGAGTTTTATCGCAGCAGTTTGTCACTTGACTCCATGCGCACTAATTTGGAGTCTTACCAAGCGCTATATCACTCCGGAAACCCATCGCTTTTTGCCGTTGCGCTCGAACAAAATCCAGAAAACGCCAACGCGTTAGACGAACAGCTTATAAAAAACCAAGAATTAGTTAATGATCTACCGAGCCAATACTTTTCTAAGACGCTTTCTCAGGAGCAGAAAGTTGAGTTAGCCCGTCCTCTGGTCGCTTCCATCTCTCAGTCTCAAAAGCTACTCACGAAAGTCGTCACTAATTTGGGTTTCCAAATTGGTTTTAACAGTCGTGACGGAGACTAAGCACGATGCTTGATCGACGTGATTTTCTTAAAAGCTGTCTGTTAAAAGGCGGAGCATTGAGTATCGCTGCGTTGCCAACTTGGCAAACGGCTTTTGCATCGATGACTCAAGGCAGCGAGCTATACGTCTCAGCATTCAGTCGCCAAGATAAGACCTTAGAGCGCTCCTATTATCTTGGCGTGTTCGACGCTCAGGGCAAAATGCTTTGGGAAAGTAAATTGCTTAACCGTGCACATGCACCCGTTGTTCATCCTGTTCACAGCATTGTGGGTATTATCGCCCGCAGGCCAGGATACTATATGGACTTTTTTGAGCTGACATCTGGAGAACGTCTTAAGAGAATCGCGCCTTTAAAAGATCATCACTTTTATGGTCACGCGATTTTCAACAAGACTGGCGACAGACTCATCTCACAGGAAAACCATTACACCAGCGGTAAAGGCCGGATTGTTATTCGAAGCTGGCCTGATGCTGAGGTGATTGCGGAATACGACAGTAATGGTATTGGTCCTCATGAATCCGTTTTGATGGATGAGAACACGCTCGTTATCGCAAATGGTGGACTAAAAACACACCCAGATCACGATAGAGACATATTAAATTTAGAAACGATGGCACCCAATGTCACTTACCTATCTCTGGATACAGGCTCTGTTGTCCATTCGGTCGATAACGGAAAAGGCAAACATCAACTGAGTATTCGACATTTGGATGTTAACGCTCAAGGAGTGGTTGCGCTTGGCTTTCAGTATAAGGGTGAAAAATGGGATGAAGTTCCATTGGTTGGTATCTCAAATTTGAATAGCAGCTCGATTGAATACCTCCCAATGCCTGAGCAAATACGCCTTAGATTCAAGCAATATTGTGGCAGTGTTTGCTTTGATAAATCGGGTCAAATCTTAGCCGTTAGTTCACCGCGCGGTGGCCTAGTTGCTTACTGGAATATGCAAGATCATTCATTTTTAGGTGCCGATAATTGCCGCGATGTGTGTGGTGTGAGCCAAACAGACCGACCAGGTGTATTAATGTTAACCGGTGGAACAGGAAAACAATGGATTTCCGACCCGATAAAGTCTAATATTTACCAAATAAATCAACATGTTGGAATTTCTTGGGATAACCACTTAGAAAAAATTAATCCACGTCGCTTTAGCTGAAAAAATTGCTGAATATTGATAGTCACACAGCATTTTTTTCGATATGGTAAGTTTCACCTTCCTTTTAGGAAGACGCTGTTTTTTTGAATTAGCTGTATATAAATGTTTGTCGAGTATCTAAAACGCTTTTTTTTGGTGAATAACCAGTCCTTGCAAAGCATTAATAGCGCATTCGAGAAAAGTGCTTTACGTATTTTTTTATCGTTTACGACACTTATTTTTGCAGGGCTTAGTGTACAAAGCTGGCTATACTGCGACTTAAGTGAGTCACTTTGCTATGCCGTATCGAGCACTCTTGCCTTTGGAGTGCTTTTGGTATTGTTGTATCTAAGCCGGTCTAAAACGCAAATCGCTGCAGGTGGCTATTGTTTACTACTCTTTGCCACGGGTTTGTCTTTCTTATTAGAAGAAAATGAAGTCGTTGCATTTAAATTTGGCATCGTTTCGCTGTATTCCTTGCCACTGATCATTCGACTATTTTTCAGTTTCCGACTTGCTCTCGTTGCAAGTTTGTTGAATATCGGCACACTCATCTATTCAATCGACCTTCTTAACGACAATCTGGTTACTTTGCCGTTTGAGGTAGCCATTCTTCTAAACATTCTCGTATTTGGCATACTGAACGTAACGCTCCCTCTAGCTGTCTCACGTGTTTTACATGCACTTGAAGTCAATGCAAAGCACATGCAAAAGATGTACAGCCGTTTAAACCGCAACAATTTGCTTTATGAAGAAATTTTTGAACACACAGGCACACCGACATTACTCTGTGATAAGCGCGGTCGAATCCTTAGGTTAAACAAGCAAGCCAGCGATCTTTTAAATTCAAACAGCAAGAAACGGCTAGAAGGTACATCGATTGACAAGTGGCTAAAACCCATTAGCGATTCAGTAAACCGCTTTTTCTGGCAGAGCAACGCTTCTGAATGCCTATTAAAAAGCAACAGCAAGATGTCGGTCGAAGTACATCGATCTCAGCTCACCAACCACGGGCACTACGTTCTTCATTTACAAAACACCACCCATTTAAAAGCATTAACACAAGAGCTGGAAAGTACGCAGCAAACCAACTCTCGTTTATCTCAACTGGACTTATTAACCTCACTGCCTAACCACTTTTACTTTAGTAAGTTGGTTGACGAGCGATTAAAAGCACAAAACAGTCATTTCACTGGTGCTGTAGCGATCATTAAAATAAGCCAATTCAAGCTATTGAATAAGCAATATGGCAAGGACAAATCCAATCGAATTATTTTAAACTTCTCTAAATCGTTAAAATCTCGTTTGTCAGATCAGACCATTTTAGCGCGTTTACGCGGCGTTAAATTCGCCTGTTTCTTGCCGCTCGGGCAGACCTATTTGATTCAGAGAAACCTGTCTACTTTGATCAATTCAGCATTACCCGGACAACTTAGAATTGATGGCCATCAGCTGAACATGGATTACCAAGTCGGGGTCGTTTATCTAAACAATGATGGAGCGACAGCAGAAGAGCTTTTAGAACACTGTGAAATGGCACTTGAATACTCGACGAGCGCCGACCGAATCGCCTACTACGATAAAGAATTAGAGCACAATTTGATGGAGGAACATCAAATTGGATTAAAGCTTGTTCAAGCGATTCAGAACAAAGAGATCGATTTATGGTTGCAACCACAGGTGCACTCCGACGGACAGATTCGTTCATTTGAAGCACTTGCTCGCTGGCGTACTGACGACGGCAGTTTTGTTTCTCCTGTTGTGTTCATTCGAATTGCCGAAGACCTTGGGTTACTTCCAAAACTTGCTGAGAACCTCCTTCGCGAAATTGTATCGATCTTAGCTCAATGGCATGATGAACACATTCGAACACCTGTGGCGTTTAACCTTGCAGGACAAGAATTAATGAACGACGCATTTTTTGCGTTGCTTATGTCGCTCACGGCCGAACACCCATGGCTTGGAGATATGCTAGAGCTGGAGATTACGGAAACAAGCCCTGTTATGACCAACCCTCTCATTCATAAGCGATTAAGAGCCTTATCAAGCTACGGCTACTCAATCGCAATAGACGACTTTGGTACTGGTCAGGCCTCTCTTGGCCAACTTGTCGACATCCCTGCGAATATTCTCAAAATCGACCGTCGCTTTGTTTCCCCCTTGCCTGATGATATTCGCCATATAGACATCGTTAAATCGACTATTACCTTAGCCAAATCACTCAATATGAAGGTGATTGCAGAAGGGATCGAAACGAAAGAACAAGCAACATTGCTTACAGCACTAGGATGTGACACGCTTCAGGGCTATTACTTCGGAAAGCCTTCTCCTATTGAGGAGTGGACCGATAACAGCCACGAAAAAGCGAAAGAACTAAGGATGGTTTACTAAGGGATTAATAAAGTAACTACGCGACAATCCAATCAAAAATACCCTACATATAGACAACGCATTACTGATTTTTACTACATTTAATAACGTTATTTGATAGTAAAAACGCTCTATATTGTAAATGCAAAAATATTGTTTTATTCCTATACTGCATGAGCATAAAATCGTTCTTATGAGATACATTAATGTAATATCTCTAATCTCAACTAAGCAACGCAGTATAAAAATAAAAAGAGAGATTATAATGAAAAAGACAATGCTCACGGCGCTCGTGACCAGCACGTTTGTGCTATCTGCTTGTAATGACATTGCGGATGCTGTCGACAGCGACAGTGTATCGAGTACAGCACAGCCTGCGTCAGCGCAGAATGTTGATAGCCCGATTATTTCGTTCACGCCAGCAGGAAGCTCTGCGGTAATTTCGACTCCCAACGATCTTCTATACGATACAGACACCTCTTCTACTACCGTTGGCCGCCTACAAAGAGCGAACAATGACAGTGCCGACGTCTATGTAGCCACTGCTCAATTAGACGGGTGGGGCATTGGACAACCTTTTACAATAAAAGTTGAATTGCCCGATCAGAAGAAATTTAATACGTCATTGGACATGAGCAGCGTACAACAAAGCGGTGCAGTCTTACTCTTTAAGTGCCCTACTGGTACATCTGTAATAACCAGCACTTGCAGCACTTCAGGTATTTCTAACCTCAGCTACGGCACTGATTTCTCAACCGATGTCTCTGACGACGGCATCGTTGTAACACCGCTAAAAGCATTTGAAAGCAATACCGGATATTTTCTCGCTGTAACAAACAAAGTAAAAGACAATCTTGGTCAATCAGTCACCCGATCTACTGCCTTCAACACCTATAGCACGTCAACAGGTCAAGGGTCATCTACCGAAGTCGCCATCAACTCTCTATTAGCAGGTACAAATACATTAGTTTCTGCATTAGGTAGTATTGAAATCTCCGATATTATGTACTCCGCAACGTTTACCACACAAAATGTAGATGCAGTAGCTCAAGCGGTAATGGACGATATCAAGACGACGACCTCAATATCCAGCATAACCAGCGCCGGTTACACACTTAGAACCGCACTTATGAATGGCTTTGATGCTACCTTTGAAGACGGTAGTGATACGGCTACATTGCTCGATAATATCGATATTTACACGGCAACTCTTACTCTTCCCTACTATTTACCCTACCCGGGATTGCCTAGTGTCAACACAAGTTTAACTTGTAATTTCAGCTCTCTTTGTGGCAACTGGTTAAATAGCAGCAATCAAGCCCCTTGGGAAAGCTCACCTATTCCCATTGCCCCCACGCCAGTTACTGGACTAACTCCTGGGCAAGTCTCTGTTTTATTGGCCGTTCCTAACGCCACATTGCGAACCAGCCTCTCTCTCACTTCGATGAAAGTCGCGCAGTTTGTTCACGGCATTACAGGCATTAAAGAAACTGGGCTCTTAGTTGCTGGCCCGCTTGCAAAAGCCGGGTTTATTACTGTCATGATCGATCATCCATTACATGGTAGCCGTTCGTATGGTAAAAACAGTGACGGAGAATATGAAGTCACAGCGACTTCATCGAGTTATGGCAGCACCAAGTATATAAACGGAAATGCCGCTGTATTTGGCAACCTATCAAGCTTACTAACCGCTCGGGATAATTTGCGCCAAGCAGCAAGCGATCAGCTTGCATTAAAGTATGCACTAGCCAATACAGACCTTAGCACGTATGGAGGATCCAGCTCCGATACTACAACTGGCCTGATCGGCCTATCGCTTGGCTCGATTGTCGCCACCCAAGTATTGGGAATGGCAGAAAGCTACGACGATAAAAGTACTGATGACAATTACAACTACAGTGCTGCCGTATTAAATGTAGGCGGCTCACAAACCGCGCCTATTATGGGCTACTCGAACAGTTTTGGAAGCCTTGTTAAGTCATCTCTTACAAGTACTACAGGTTTTGCTCGCGCGATCGCTTCAGCCTTTGGTTACACACCAACAAATGCGGTTACCTTACAAGCGACAGCGGCAGCTGCTGCTCAAACTACGACCACACTGACAGCCGCACAAGCACAAGCTAAGGCAAAATTTAACACTATGATAACGTTAGGCTATGACTCCTTTCTAAAAGGGTTTGCTAACGGGGCGCAAACGGTTCTAGATGCGGGCGATTCATTGGTATGGGCTTCTAAAATAACCACCACTCCCATTTTGGCGATGCAAGTTATAGGGAATGGCGTCAATTTAAGTGACCAAACCATCCCTAACTCAATCTCAAGCAATGGGTTTCCGCTGGGTGGCACCACACCTTGGATCAACGCTCTCAATCTAACAAAATCATCACAAAGTACAATGAATTCATCAGGGCTTCATACCTACACTAACTTCTTAGTCGGTAAACACGGTTCTTTATTGAGCAGCTCCGAAGAATCCGGAGTAACCACAGGACAAGCAGCGGCAGCGACAACAGAAATGCAAACTCAGATGACAACCTTTCTGGCAACAGGCGGAACAACACTGTCGATCACAAACTCAAATGTTGTGGAATAATAAAAATATGAGGATCCTTTATGTTTAATTTTAAAAAATCCGTGATCGCTTGTCTTTCTGCAACGCTTTTCATCAGTAGCCAACAAGCCATCGCAGCCGGCTTCGCATTAAACGATCACAGTGCAACGGCATCAGGCAACGCCCTAGCAGGCGCAGCTGCAAGCCGTGAAGACATCTCGTTTAGTTTCTGGAACCCTGCACTATTAACCAACGCAAAAGAAACAACTTTATTTCTTTCAGGCGCTGCAGTCGTGCCTGATATGAATGTCACAGTCAATTCTGCTTCAGATGCAGGTGGCAATGAAATAAGCGGCGAATCCGGCGATGTGATTGGTGAATCCTACATTCCGTCGTTCTACTTGGCCATTCCGGTCAGCAACAACATCGTAACCGGTGTTTCCTTAAATGTTCCGTTTGGACTAGCGGGAGATTATAAGAATGACTGGGCTGGACGATATCACTCAGCTGAAACCTCTGTTCAGGACATCGCTCTCGCATTCTCGATTGCAGCCAATGCTACGTCGTGGCTTTCAGTTGGCGCAAGTTTCCAGCTTCACAGCGCTTCTTTAAAATTGGATGCAGCCGTTAGTGATCTTTCTGGTGGTACAGGAGACGGTGATGGCTACGGGTCAATTGAAGGAGATGACATAGGTGCTGGTTACGCGATCGGCTTCATTGTTACTCCATTTGATGGCACTCGATTTGGCGTTGGCTATCGGAGTGAGGTCGATGTAACAATAGAAGGCAACGTTACCTACAATGATGTGGGAACAATATTGACCGCTAATGGTGTCGATAATGCCTATATTTATTCTGAAAATACGCTTCCAGATCTACTAACCATCAGTCTAGAACAAGATATAACAGACAAGTTAACTCTTGGCGCCTCAGCTATAAAAACAGGTTGGAGCTCGATGCCAGAGCTTAGAATCCACTTTGATGTCGGTGAAGACGGCAACAAACAAGAAGATTCTGTACTTACCTTTGGCTTTGACGACACATGGTTTTATTCAACAGGCTTAGCGTATAATTTTACTGACAATCTCACCATGCGCATTGGCTACGCACAGGACAACTCACCTTCTTCTGATCAATACCGCTCTGCTCGAACGCCTGACGGCGACCGTGAATGGTATTCTCTAGGTGGGACATATAACTTCTCAGACACACTCAATATGTCATTTGCATACACTTATGTAGAAATCGAAAAGGTCAATGTCATGCGAGACGGATCACTGGCCGAAGATAGCGCCAGAGGAAAGCTTAATGCGGACTATGACACAACAGCACAAGTATTCTCGTTAGCTGTCAATAAGACATTCTAATCTACTAAAAGCTCTAAATTTCCAAACAATAAAAAACGCTCGTCTTTGCTGAAAAGGCGAGCGTTTTTTTATTTTTGATGGATTCACTTCGACTTAAAAGCCCAGCGCCTGCATCAAGGAAACATTTTATCAAACACAGCACAATCACTGTTGCGCTTATCAGATTTTAATCTAGCAATTTTATTCAATAGATTTTGAGAGGTCTCTCTTTGCTTCTGAGAAACATACTGATTATTTGTGTTATTCGTTAGCGTTTCAACGTATTTCATCAGCTTTGGCGTGCAGGAGTCGCCTGCGTACGCTGACACACTCAGGCTCGTAACAATCACAACCACACCGCATTTTTTAAGCAACTTCATATAGCCATACCGTAAAGAAAATCTAACTTATTAAATCACATAATTGGGAGGGATTAGACAGTTCAAAATGAAAAAATATTGAATTAATCACAGCAGGCGCCAATCGGACACTGTATGAAAATAAAAGTAGGTATATTTGAAGAATATAAAAAGAAATGGCGGAACGGACGGGACTCGAACCCGCGACCCCCTGCGTGACAGGCAGGTATTCTAACCAACTGAACTACCGCTCCATTTCTATAGCTTATTTAGAACACGCTATATAAACCATTATACCTTAAGAACTGCGTTCAAAAGATGATAGGCATTATAGATATAAAAATATTAATATCAACAACTTATACCGATTTATTTCCTGTTTCAGATAAATAAATCACTTAGATAGAGATAGAGATAGAGATAGAGATAGAGATAGAGATAGAGATAGAGATTACATACAAATAATATGCACAGAGAATGAGAGAGGATTAATTAGTATAAAGAATTAAACAAGAAAGGTTATATCAGGAATAAAGAATGGTGGGTGTGGAGAGGTTCGAACTCCCGACATTCGCCTTGTAAGGGCGACGCTCTCCCAACTGAGCTACACACCCGCTTAAGCTATCGCTAGCTTTTGCGTATCCACCTTCTGAGGAAGAAGATGGCGGAACGGACGGGACTCGAACCCGCGACCCCCTGCGTGACAGGCAGGTATTCTAACCAACTGAACTACCGCTCCATATCTCTTTAACTTTTACTTACCTTCGTAAGTCCACTGTTAAATAAGTGGTGGGTGTGGAGAGGTTCGAACTCCCGACATTCGCCTTGTAAGGGCGACGCTCTCCCAACTGAGCTACACACCCGCTTTAGCTATTTCTAGCTTTGCGTTTTACATCCTCTAAGGAAGATGGCGGAACGGACGGGACTCGAACCCGCGACCCCCTGCGTGACAGGCAGGTATTCTAACCAACTGAACTACCGCTCCATACCTCTTTAACTTTTACTTACCTTCGTAAGTCCACTGTTAAATAAGTGGTGGGTGTGGAGAGGTTCGAACTCCCGACATTCGCCTTGTAAGGGCGACGCTCTCCCAACTGAGCTACACACCCGCTTT
>NZ_SNXC01000009.1:0-423814 GCF_004362145.1 Marinomonas balearica | reverse complement strand
CCCACTGTTAAATAAGTGGTGGGTGTGGAGAGGTTCGAACTCCCGACATTCGCCTTGTAAGGGCGACGCTCTCCCAACTGAGCTACACACCCGCTTTAGCTATTCAAGCTACTTGGGGAAAAATTATTTCGCATGGTGCCGGCACCAAGAGTCGAACTCGGGACCCTCTGATTACAAGTCAGATGCTCTACCAACTGAGCTATACCGGCAGGTATATTTCTGCGATTTAATGGTGCCGGCACCAAGAGTCGAACTCGGGACCCTCTGATTACAAGTCAGATGCTCTACCAACTGAGCTATACCGGCAAACATGCTTTATTCTTTTCACCTCTCTAAGAAAAACCTTAGAGATATGGTGCCGGCACCAAGAGTCGAACTCGGGACCCTCTGATTACAAGTCAGATGCTCTACCAACTGAGCTATACCGGCATAAAGAACCAAAACAAATTGTATTTACCAAGAAATGGTGCCGACACCAAGAGTCGAACTCGGGACCCTCTGATTACAAGTCAGATGCTCTACCAACTGAGCTATATCGGCTTTTCCGTTTCTGGTCGGGACGGCAGGATTTGAACCTGCGACCACTAGCACCCCATGCTAGTGCGCTACCAGGCTGCGCTACGCCCCGTTTGCTGAACAAGACACTGTCTCTGTCAGCGGGTGCGTATATTACTATATGGATCTGAAAAGGGAAGCCTTTTTTGCGTTTTTTTTAACTTTTATACCAAATATCTTCCGATTGAATACGAATCATACAAAAAACGGGTAAAACGTCAATTATTGTCTATAAATGAACCACTTACCCCATTGTTATAGAGGCCATAAAAGCAAAAAAGCCCGCTGTATACACCAGCGGGCTTTTTAAAACGCTAACCAATATAGGCCAAGCCTACATATACTTTATGGTAACTCGTCTTCCAGCTCTTCTTTCGGCGCTGGAATTAGATCTTCTCTCGTTATACCTTGCGCCAGCAACAAATTTGCAGCAACAAAGACAGAAGAGTACGTACCAATGACAATACCCACCAACAGAGCAAACGAGAAGTTATTAATCGCCTCCCCGCCAAACAAGTAGAGCACCACCAACACAAACAAAGTTGTCATCGACGTAATAATGGTACGACCGAGTGTTTGGTTAATTGACTCATTTATCAACGCTTCAGGCTCAGTTTCACGCATAATTCTGAAGTTCTCACGGATTCGGTCACACACAACGATAGTATCGTTCAAAGAGTAACCAATAACAGCTAATAACGCTGCGAGAACCGTCAAATCAAACTCTATCTCGAAGATTGAGAACACACCAAGCGTGATAATAACGTCGTGCGCCAATGCCGCCACAGAGGCAACAGAAAACTTAAATTGAAAACGCACTGCAACATAAAGCATGACAATTGCCAAGGCTAGCAACATACCTAAACCGCCCTGCTCTCTCAGCTCTTCACCGACCTGCGCACCTACGTATTCAGAACGCTGCAAAGAGACACCGACTTTATCGCCCTCTTTTAGTGTAACCAAAACCTCATCACCCAATGTTGCAGTGTATGAGTTCGCCATACGAACAACCACATCAGTCGGAGAGCCGAAGTTTTGAACAACTACATCGCTGTAGTTGTTTTGAGCCAGTACAGCTCGTACATCATCCAAATTCGGCGCTTCGTCATACTTAACCTCAACTAACGTACCGCCAGTAAAGTCGAGACCGAACTGCAAACCTTTTGTTGCAAGCGAGCCGATGGAAATCAGTATAAGTAGCACCGAAAACATAGCAACGATTTTGCGCATTGCCATAAAGGGTATATTTGTTACTTTCATCTTCTACTCCTAAATGAACAAGCGCTTATTTTTGCGGCCGCCATAAACAAGGTTAACTTGCGCTCTCGTCACCACAATCGCTGTAAACATTGAGGTTAAGATACCTAACGACAGTGTCACTGCGAACCCTTTCACAGGGCCCGTTCCTACTGCAAATAGAATCACCGCAACGAGCAACGTTGTAATGTTAGCATCAAATATTGTAGTGAAGGCTCGGTTAAAGCCTGAATGAATGGCCTGCTGACTCGGCAATCCATTGGCAAGCTCTTCTTTGATCCGCGAAAATATCAATACGTTCGCATCCACCGCCATACCCATGGTCAATACAATCCCTGCAATCCCTGGCAAGGTTAATGTTGCCGTTAATAACGACATGCATGCCATTAGCAACACAATGTTAAGGATCAGAGATACGTTAGCGAAAACACCAAATGCTTTGTAGTACACCAACATAAACAACATAACAACCAGCATACCAATTTGAGCAGACGTCACACCCAATTGAATATTTTCCGCACCAAGGCTTGGTCCAATTGTACGCTCTTCTACGAAGTAGATCGGAGCTGCTAATGCACCAGCACGAAGAAGCAATGCTAATTCAGATGATTCACGAGGACTGTCTAGCCCTGTGATACGAAATGAATTACCCAATGTCGTTTGAATTGTTGCCAGAGAAATAATGCCTTTTTCACTATAACTACGACGCACTTCTTTTAGCGAGCCATCTTCTTGTTCAACAAAGCGTGAACGGCTTTTATGCTCGATGAACACCACAGCCATATTTCTACCAACAGCAGATCGCGTAACTTTCGCCATCTGTTTGCCGCCTTTCGAATCCAAACTGATATTGACCTGCGGTCGTCCGTTCTCATCGAATGAAGAATTAGCGTCCGAAACACTGTCACCCGTAATGATAATGTCTTTCTCAAGCTGCGCTGTACGACCACTGCCATTACGGAACGTCAATGTCTCGGTATCAGAAGCATTCGCATCAAGACCCGCTTCTAAACGAAACTCTAGGTTAGCTGTTGCCCCAATGATACGTTTCGCCGCCGCAGTATCTTGAACACCCGGCAATTCAACAACTATCCGATTACTACCCTGACGCTGAACTAACGGTTCAGCAACCCCTAGCTCATTTACACGATTACGTAAGGTCGTTAAGTTTTGCTGCAATGCATAAATTTCAATTTCTTTCTGCTCAGCCTCGCTAAACTCAACAGTCAGATAAAAGCTCTTTCCTTCTTCTAACGTTCGGTAAAGATAGCTATCGAACTGATCTTTTAACAGAGATTCCGCCAAATCTCGATCCGCATCTTTCAAGAAACGAATAGACATAACGCCATCTTTTATTGCTACACTGCGGTAGCGAATTCGCTCTTTACGAAGAGCCGATTTCATTTCACTGGCCGCAACCTCTAAACGCTGCTTTAGAGCGGCTGGTGTATCCACTTCTAATAGAAAGTGCACACCGCCACGCAAGTCTAAGCCAAGCTTAGCTGGCCCCGCACCGAGAGATGCCAACCAATCTGGGGTTGTTGGCACTAAGTTTAGCGCCGTTACATAACTGTCGCCCAATGCCGCAGCAATAACAGGCTTCGCTGCCAATTGGTCCTCGCCATTATCGAAACGCAAGGTACCACCAGCAGAGGTCAATTCTGCTGCTTTTAATTCTATGCCAGCCTTATCAAGCGCTTTCTGTGCTGTTTTTAACGTTCGCTCATCTACTGCGCTGGTCGCTTTTTGTGCTGATATTTGTAGAGCTGGATCATCTGGGTATAAATTTGGCAAGGCATAAATTACGCCAAATGCCAATACAGCCAAGATGAGCAGATACTTCCACAAGGGATACTTGTTGAGCATGAAAGATCCTTTACACTGGATAATTTTACGGTATTAAAACAAGAAAACGCCCTATTCAAGGGCGTTTTGTCACCATATTAAATGGATTTTAATGTTCCCTTTGGAAGAACAGACGTGACAGACGATTTTTGAAATTTGATTTCAGCACCTTCTGACACTTCAAGAACAATGTAGTTGTCGTCTACTTTGGTTACTTTACCAAGGATGCCGCCACTGGTTACTACTTCTGTTCCTTTCGCCAAAGAAGCAATCAAGTTACGATGCTCTTTCGCACGTTTTGCCTGTGGGCGCCACATCAAGAAGTAAAAAATAATAACAAAGCCGACAAGCAGGACAATATTAAATATGCCTGCGTCTGCTGGTGCGCCACCTTCAGCGTATGCTGGTGAGATCAATGAGATCATGGTGTTAACTCTCCAATGGTTTATGAAACTCTATTTCTGTATTTGGCTACTGCCAATACAAAGTCTTTTTTTATTACTCAGCCAAAGTCGGCGTTTCCATTCCGCGCTTCGCATAAAATTCGTCGACAAAGGCGTCAAATTTACCTTCATCAAGCGCCTTACGCAATCCCGCCATGAGCGTTTGGTAATATCTCAAGTTATGTATGGTGTTTAATTGAGCACCCACCATTTCTTGACACTTATCAAGATGATGTAGATAAGCCCGAGAAAAGTTTTTACAAGTGTAACAATCACATTCTTTATCTAAAGGCCCCGTATCGTGGCGATTTTTTGCATTTCGAATACGAACTACACCATCAGAGGTAAACAAATGTCCATTACGCGCGTTTCGGGTAGGCATCACACAGTCGAACATATCAACACCACGACGCACGCCTTCAACAAGATCTTCAGGCTTACCAACGCCCATCAAATATCTTGGTTTGTTATCCGGCATTTTGGGCGTGACATGATCAAGCACTTTCATCATTTCATGCTTTGGCTCGCCCACAGACAAACCGCCAATGGCATATCCGTCGAAGCCGATATCTACCAACCCTTCAAGAGACTCGTCACGCAGAGTCTCATACATGCTGCCCTGAATGATACCAAACAACGCAGATGGACTGTCTCCGTGTGCATCTTTAGAGCGCTTCGCCCAACGAAGACTCATACGCATAGATTTCGCGGCTTCAGTTTCAGTCGCAGGGTACGGAGTACATTCATCGAAAATCATTACGATGTCGGACCCTAAATCACGCTGAACTTCCATCGAAATTTCCGGATTCAAAAATACCTTGGAACCATCAACAGGAGAGCGGAAACTCACACCCTCTTCGGTGATTTTGCGCATTTCACCCAAAGAAAAAACCTGAAAACCGCCTGAGTCCGTTAAAATTGGCTTCTTCCATTGCGTGAAATCGTGAAGATCTCCATGCTCTTTAATCACCTGAGTACCAGGTCGTAACCAAAGATGGAAAGTATTACCCAGAATAATATCGGCACCAATCTCTTCGATATCTTTGGTTAACATACCTTTAACAGTGCCGTAAGTGCCGACCGGCATAAAAGCAGGTGTTTCAACATTACCACGCGGAAAACTTAACGTTGCACGTCTCGCTTTGCCCGACGTTGCGTGAACTTCAAAGTCCATAAAACACTCTGGACGTTTATCTGACATTTCTTTTATTCCTCTGACTGCGGACCATCTGCTTTTGAATTCCGCGTAATAAACATGGCGTCGCCATAACTGAAGAAGCGATATTGCTCACTAACCGCGGTTTTATACGCCGCCATTACGTTGGCATACCCTGCAAACGCACTGATTAGCATAATGAGTGTGGATTCTGGCAAATGAAAGTTCGTAACCAGTGCATCCACTGTTTTGAACTCATAGCCGGGATAAATAAAAATACTCGTGTCATCCGCCATAGGCTGGATGCTACCGGACTGACTCGCAGACTCAAGAGAACGAACGCTCGTTGTGCCGACGGCAATCACTCGCTTACCTTTGGATTTTGCCAAACGCACCTTATCAACTACGTCTTGAGATACTTCTGCATATTCAGAATGCATAATATGATCTTTCACATTATCCACTTTAACGGGTTGAAATGTACCTGCACCAACATGCAAGGTCACAAACGCTGTATCCACACCTATTTCTGACAATTGCTTCAATAACTCATCATCGAAATGCAAACCTGCTGTCGGTGCAGCGACCGCGCCTGGCTTTTCATTGTAAACAGTCTGGTAGCGCTCTTGATCGCTCTCCTCATCAGGGCGTTCAATGTAAGGAGGTAATGGCATGTGCCCAACCTTATCAAGCACCTCTAATACTGGCTCTTCAAACTGCAAGCGAAATAAGTTGGCCTGACGCTCAACCATCACCGCTTTAAATGATACGCCTCTGTCAGTACCAAGAACGAGTTCATTGCCAGGCTTTGGCGATTTGCTGGCGCGAACGTGAGCCAGTATTTCCGTTGGTGAGACTAGACGTTCAACCAATACTTCAATTTTGCCGCCCGACTCTTTTTGACCAAATATTCGCGCCGGTATCACTCGTGTATTGTTAAACACCATTAGATCGCCAGGTTCAACCAAAGAAAGAATATCTGCAAACTGGCCATGCTCTAACTCGCCACTCTGCCCATTAAGTTTCAATAAGCGACTCGATGTACGCTCTGGCATGGGGTAGCGAGCAATAAGCTCATCTGGTAAATCAAATTGGTAATCGGATACTTTCATAAGGTTTTATTAACGACAATCTAAAAAACGACGCGGCATTTTAGCGAATTTCTTGTTCATTTGGTACGACTCACAAGTGAAAACCTGACTGATTGAATAAAGAAGTGGCAATTTAAACAAGTTTCTAAAATTCTTTTAAATAAGCATTGACAGCTTTTCAAAAATCACGATAATACGCCTCACCTTTTTCAAAGCCAGTGTGATGGAATTGGTAGACATGACGGATTCAAAATCCGTTGCCTCACGGCGTGGCGGTTCGAGTCCGCCCACTGGTACCATATAAAAAGCCCGTTAAGTTAGATCTTAACGGGCTTTTTTTTCATTCAATCATTCACACACCTATAAGACGCAAAACTCTTCAGTTAAAAACGCCCTCTAAAATGCCATTCACCTTCCGCCATATCGTTGCAGATCGCCTCTTTAATATCGTCATCAATTTCATTTGAATCCATATCGTAGAGCCCAGACATGGACAGTGCTTTCTTTCTATCTAGCCTTTTTCCAAGATATTCGTATACCACTCGCACACAACAAGGCACTCTCTCGCCTGATCCCGAAACACCTATTCGCAAGCCTTTTAGACGCTCAACACGATTTTTAAAAGAGGGGTACAAAATGGTTTGTGTCACTTCCACCTTGGTATGCACTTCATAATCCATAAGAAACAATCGATCAGAAAGAAATTGAACCACTCCTTGATAGATGCCATGAAAGGGTTTCTTACTGGTCTTAGGGTTAAAGCGCTCGATTCGCTCATAATACGTTTTTCCATCCTGAGCCTCGATATGAACCAGAGTTCTTAGGATCTGCCCCGGACACGACATGGAAATGTAATATTCGAAGTAGTAACCACAATACTTTTCTAGGTCTTTTTGTCCGACGTGATTTAATCGATCAAAATGGCGCTGCTCTATAGATTTTTCGGCATGTTCTGCCTCTTGATTGATAGGACGTGCCTGAACCAAGCGTTGAAACTGACTATGAGGCAACAAAATCTCGCTCTGAGTGACGCCAAAAAAATCACATATTCGACGCGTTGTGCTGTCGGCGGGAACCGTCTTTCCATTAAGGTATCGATTAAATTGAGGGCGATTAATATTCAAGCGCCGACAGACTTCTGCGATAGATTTATAATAACTGCACAATAAGCGGAGGTTACTTTGGAAATCTTGGTTCATCTCGACCTTCATTTATCTCGTTCTACCTAATAGATAGTACTAAAAAAAACCAGCATTCACACCTCACATCTGATGCTAATTGATTCTCTAATAGCATCTATTAGCATCAATCAGTACCGACTTACATACTCCCTTTCTGGCGTGATTTTCGTTTCAATATAGGTGCAATGATCACCCTTAGCGACGACCGCTCTGCAAGCTATCCGCTTCAGTCGGTCTCGCACTTTTTAGGATTAGCACTCAATGACCACTCGCTCTGAATACGATCTACTTGGCAATTTAAATGTTCCTGCTGATGCGTTCTATGGAATCCAAACTCAACGTGCAGCAAACAACTTTTCGATTACTGGCGTACCCATTTCACACTTCCCTGAATTGATTAAAGCGTTAGCAATGGTAAAAGCCGCTGCTGCACACACTAATTGCGAATATGGCTTATTAGAAAGGACAAAAGCAGACGCCATTTTTGATGCATGTCAGGATCTAATCCAAGGTCATTATCACGACCAGTTTATTGTGGATGTGATTCAAGGCGGCGCAGGCACTTCTACTAACATGAATGCGAATGAAGTCATTGCAAACATTGCACTCACTAAACTGGGACGAGAAAAAGGGGATTATCAGCATCTGCACCCGAATGATCATGTGAACCGTTCACAATCCACAAACGATGCCTACCCAACCGCTGCATGCTTGGGAATTCAGTTTGCCGCGGATTCTTTCATTCCCGTACTTTCTTCTCTAAAAGCGTCTTTAGAAGACAAAGGCAAAGAGTTCTCCAACGTTTTAAAAATGGGCCGTACTCAATTACAAGATGCCGTCCCCATGACGCTTGGGCAAGAGTTCGATGCATTTGCAGTCAATTTGGGCGAAGACATTGAACGTATCAAAGAGGCTTGTACATTGCTGTGTGAAGTTAATTTAGGCGGCACTGCGATAGGCACAGGCATAAACACTCCTGAGGGGTACGCGAAAAAAGTCGTCGCGAACTTAGCGGAGTTATCAGGTAAGCCTGTCGTCCCTGCGACCAATCTAGTCGAAGCGTCATCGGATATGGGCGCTTTTGTTTTCTTCTCAGGCATTTTAAAACGCCTTGCAACCAAGCTCAGCAAAATGAGCAACGATTTACGCCTGCTCTCTAGCGGCCCTCGTACGGGTTTTGGCGAGATCAAATTACCTGAGATGCAACCGGGTTCTTCCATCATGCCGGGAAAGGTTAACCCTGTTATACCCGAAGCAATGAATCAAACAGCCTATCAAGTGATCGCCTCTGATCTTGCGGTAACACTTGCAGCCGAAGCGGGGCAACTCCAGCTTAACGCGATGGAGCCCATGATCATATATAACCTACTCAATTCTCTAAAAATGCTAAAAGAAGCCTGCGAAATGCTAGAACTTCGTTGCATTCGAGGCATTGATGCCAACGCTGATGCTTGTTTAGCTCACGTTGAAAATAGTATTGGCATTATCACAGCACTTGTACCACATATTGGTTACGCAAATTCATCTCGCATCGCTCGCGATGCGTTACTGTCCGGCACAACCGTTAAAACGTTAATTCTACGAGAGAAGCTACTCACTGAAGAACAACTGAACGATCTCCTCAAACCTGAGAATATGATCGCTCCCATTCCAGCAAAAAGTGCGGTGCAATAAAATGAACAAGATACTTATCGTCTATACGGGCGGCACTATAGGAATGATGGAAACAGAAAACGGTTTAGCGCCCTCTTCTGGTTTACGCACTCGCATCCATCAAGCCGTTGGAGATAACCTTGCAGAACTCCCGCTTTTTGATTTAATCGAACTGACACCGCTGATCGACAGCTCTAATATCACCCCTAGCAACTGGTGTCGAATATACGACACGATTCAAAACAAGTGGCATGAATATGACGGTTTTGTTGTATTACACGGCACCGATACCTTGTCGTACACCGCATCGATGCTTTCGTATATGTTTAGCAAGTGTGATAAAAACATCATCATAACCGGCTCTCAAATACCACTCGGAATGAAACGGAGCGATGGATTAGCCAATTTAGAGGCTGCGATGAGCATCGCTGAAACGCCGTCACTTGGACAAGTCACCGTTCTCTTCCACCACGAGCTAATGGAAGGTAGCCGAACCACCAAATTTAGCAGCAGCCAGTTTGGTGCATTTAAGTCTTTTAACAGTGTACCGCTGGCTCAGCTTTCAATCAGTCAGGCGTTGCCTAAATGCGATCAGGCTACCTTAATTTCTCCAAAAAAGCGTGACATTGAATTTATTGAAAACGCAGTGGGCATACTAACACTGCACCCAAGCCTTCCAACTTACGCTTACCAAGGCTTTTTAAACAATAATTCATGCAAAGCCATCGTACTACTCTCCTACGGAGCCGGCAATATTGCGGATGCAACCCCAAGTTTGATCGAATTTTTAGAAGGCATGCAAGAACTCGGAAAAGCGGTCATCAACGTGACACAATGCCAACACGGTGGCACTTCTTCTGGAACCTACGCCGTGGGTTCGCTATTGACGAAGCTCGGTGTACTCGATGGCAAAGACATGACTATGGAAGCCGCTTTCTCAAAATTGCATTGGCTACTTGCAAATGGAAACACTTATATGGATATTCAAACAAATTGGGACACCGTTATCAGCAACGAAACGTTTGTATAAAGCAATCGCAAACAAGTCGAGGGTGGTAGAATTAAGCGTACGCCTAAGCCCTCTTTAACGGTATTGGGCTTTACTGAGAGCTACTTTCTAAACTTTTGTTCATGCGCTGTTCAATTCAATAAAACGGGCGCTTACCTTATAATGAACCACATTCAATACGCCTTTAGGACTCTGATTTAATGATTATCACCCTTACGACACCCGCTATGTTGTTCCCAGCAGTCTCTTTATTGCTGCTCGCCTACACCAACCGGTTTGTCACTTTGGCGTCCATTATCCGAAACTTTGAGCCAAACGAAAATAACGACCTAATAACAGAACAAATCACAAATTTGCGAAAGAGGATCTATTTAATTCGGCGAATGCAGGAGGCAGGCGTCATTAGCTTCTTGCTCTGTGTGTTAGCAATGTTAGCCATTTATATTGAGTACCAACAAATCGGCAGCTATATATTTGGCGCAAGCCTTATTTGCCTGATGTACTCGCTATACTTATCAGTGAGAGAAATTCGAATTTCGTGCGACGCATTAGATGTGCACCTGAAAGAGTTTAATGTGACGTTCAAAAAGAAAGGTCGCAGAGCAGATAAAGACTAAAAAACACAACAGAGTCATTTAGTAGCGGGATCATCAAGCAAGGAAGTGCATTGAACCGGAACCCATCCCGTTTCGCCCGCCTCATTTTCTACACAATACCATTCGTTTAATTCTTGCAGAACAATAAGTATATCTTGACTATTGATGTCGAGCTCTCGAGCATTATAAGGGCAACTAGCGTACCCTACGACAGCTCCGGGTTTCGCTTCGATATACTGAACAGGTGCCCACCCTCTATTCCCATCAGAGGTTTCTACTCGAATCCATCCCTCATATTCCAGATCTAATTCCCCTAATATGAGCATATCTCCAGGCTGAAACTGAATTGGGTTCGGATAGTTCGAAACGTGAGAGTCTATTACCCTTACCTTCATACCTACATTCATTGCGGTAGCCCTCTACAGTCGCTTCAAAATAATACTGCACGAATCATTTTAAGATCGCAATATGCTCTCAATAACGAAATATGTAAAATGCCTTTTTACATAACAAGCTCACATTACTACTCAAATAGATAAATTCGTCACTGAATCAATTAACTAAAAACCCGTTATTTGATCTAATATTAAGATAGACGCAGATTTATCTATTAAAGTCAGACGTTTTGATAAGAGGTCAACCGCATCCCTCTCAAACCTCAAGAGTAATTGTGAACTCAAAAAAAGACGCGCTCTCGTAGTGCCTTAAAGGAACAACCAAATACGAAGGCAGGATAACGACATGAAAACATTATTTGCTTCAGATTGCGGATATGATTTGAGCATAAGCCGACTCAAATCCGCTTCTATCTTTGGTGCATTGAGCCCAGAGGCCATTACTTTTTTACTAGAGCACGGTGCCTTGGAAGAGCTAGATGAAGGCGAAGTACTGTTTAAAGAAGACGAAGTAGCTGACGCCTTTTATATTGTACTAGACGGATCATTAAAGTTGTGTCGCGGCGATGAAAAAGCAGCTGATGTGAAATTCGGAGAAGGCTCTATTGGTTTTGGTGAAGAAATTGGATACGTCACCATGATCGCACTTCATCCACGTGCGGCCGACGTCATCGCCACCCAAACAACATTAGTTCTTAAAATTAATTCGTATGTTTTTGGCCAGTTTCACGACTATCATTCTTTTGATTTCGGGATTTTGATTCTGAACCTTTCCAGAGACATGGCACGTAAACTCAGAATGGTGAGCGAAGCGCTGGCTCGTCATCATATTGATGTAGATAAGTGAGAAAAATAGAGTACACATACCAAGCATCATGTAAACAAAGGCATATTTGAAAAGATTCGATTGACAACTACGGCGGCTTGAAATTAAATCGATAATCGTTCTCAATTTTTACACGCCTGTTATGGAGCCGCCACGCTATGCCTACTCCGCGTATTCGCGAATTTACCGTATTAAAAAAGAACTACGTTACCCCTAATATGCTTCGTGTCACTCTGGGTGGCCATAACATGAACACTTTACCTAACGATCATGAGGGTGGCTACGTCAAGCTTGTGTTTCCACAAGGCGAAGGTCGGCTAATGCGAACCTATACGATTCGCCATCAATCGGAACAGGAATTTGATATCGATTTTGTGATTCATAAAAGCGATGAAGAGCAAGCGACTGGCCCCGCCTGCACATGGGCACTAAATTGCCAAACTGGCGACTCAATCAATATCGGAGGACCAGGGCCAAAGAAGCTTGTTTCAGATGATTCAGACTGGGTCTTAGTCGTAGGCGACATGACCGCACTCCCAGCGATCAGCATAAATTTGGAGAACTTACCTGAATCAACAAAAGGCTACGCCATCATCGAAGTCATGTCTGACAAAGACATCCAGCCTTTAAATAAGCCTAATAACGTAGAACTGCATTGGATCATCAATGCACACCCTGGCCACGACTCCACACTTTTATTGAATAAAATCAAATCATTACCGTGGCTCGATGGCAGTGTTGCGGTTTGGGCCGCCAGTGAGTTTAGCTCGATGAAAACGTTACGACAGTTCTTTAAGAATGAAAAAGAAATAGACCGTAAACAAATGTATATCTCAAGCTATTGGAAAAGTGGCATTAGTGAAGATGAGCACAAAATAGTAAAAAGTAACGACGCGGACAAAGAAGCCTAGATGGGGATGAAGGAGGCATAGGAGAGTCGATCTGAAATGACATCTTCTATGCTTCCTTCATACCCAAATAATTTACGATGTGGCTTTAACGTGCAGCAAACTCCCACCTAAACCAATAAAAATACCGCCACTTAATCGATGGAACCAAGCCGCATTATTTCCTTTTGCTAGAAAGTTCTTAGCGCGGTTAGCCAATAGTCCATATACAGTCAAACTCACAAACGAGTAAACCATAAAAAGAGATGTCATGATGCTAAACTGTGGCAGGAGCAGTGCGTTCGTATCCAAAAACTGTGGAAATAAAGCCACAAAAAAACAAAATAGGTTTAGGATTGGTAACAGCAACAAAGAAGCCTTCTTTAAAGTAGGCAACATAGGATTTTGAACGCTCTTCTTTTACGAATTGTATGTCTTTTTTACCTTTAAAGGTCGCTCGAATTTGCTTCAATCCCAGATAGATCAGGTAACTTGCCCCAATAATCTTAACAATGGTAAACAGTGTTGCTGAGGTGAGTAATAGCGCACTTAATCCGCTTATTGAGCAACTCGACAATACGAGCAACCCTAGAATATTGCCTAACGCAGAAGATACGACGACTTTCACACCGTTCACGGCACCATTATATAAAGCTAACAATACGGCCGGCCCCGGGCTAATCACATAAAAAAAGGCGACAGCGGCATACAACAAAAATGTGTCAAGAGTCATCATTATTATCCTTAATAATTTGAATGAGAATAATCCGAATTAAGGCACTCCCCAATCAATAACGAGTTTATGCAGGCTCAGACCATACAGCCCATTCATTTCCACAAGGATCAAGAAAATGGAACCGACGACCGCCTGGAAATTCAAAAATTTCTTGTTCGATCACTCCGCCACACTCCTGAACGCGCGCAAGCGCTTGTTCAATGTCTGAGCAGTACAAAACAACGAGCGCAGCGCCATTTTTCGGTCGAGAAGCGAAATCGGCCTGAAAAAAGCCTCCATCTAACCCTGCATTTTCAAAAGCAGTATATTCTTCGCCAAAATCCTGAAATGACCACCCGAAAGCTTTCTCAAAAAAAGCCTTATTGAGAGCAAGGTTTTTTGCGGGTAACTCAACATAATTGATTTTATTCGATTCCATAGAGCCGCTCCTAAATTCTTAATTTATTAAATTTCCAAACGTAACAAGAATAACACTCATAAAGATCATCGTACCGCCAATCCACTGCTGCGGTGTAACTTTTTCGTTAAATTTCTTTTTGGAAAAATAAAGCGTTCCTAATATCTCGATCTGCCCGAGAGTCTTAACCAGCGCAGGGTTCACCAACGCAAAGCCTGTAAACCAGCCAATAGAACCTAAAGAGCTCAAAAAACCGACTTTACAGCTTAATGTAAACGATTGAGTAACTGGGCTTAGGAAGCGACGTGTTTTATATATCTGTATGCCGCACAACAACATAGATTGAGTGGCCAATACATACCAAAGCGTGACGCCAGCAGACGTAATTACAGGGCCATCGAGTGTGTGGCTCGCCATGGAAGCCGTAACTGAGGTGATAGCAAAACATAACCCACTCCCAATACCAGCGACGAGCGATATGTCTTTGTGGGCGTGTCGAAGGTTACTAAGGGTAATACTCATAACCAATGCTCCTAAAACACCTAACGCAATGCCCAGCCAAGCAGCCCCCCCTAAGGAGTGATGCAATAATGGAATACCTATTAGAGCCGCCAATACCGCTTCGGTTTTGGCTAATAACGTTCCCAGAGCAAAGCTTCCCGACTGAAATACGCGCAACATTAAATAGGTCGCAAGTATTTGCATTATTGAACAGATACTCGCATACAGAAAAAACTCAGTGGGGTTTGGCAGTTGAACTACACCAACAAACCACCAGCACACGACGACATAGAGAGTAACTAATGGCAAACCGAATAGAGATCGGGCCATGGTAGCGTGCAAAAAGCCTTGTTGTTGAGAAAGTGTTTTTTGATGTGCTGTCCGCATAGATTGACATGCTGCAGCAAAGAGAGTGACTAGAATCCACATAGCAAACTTATATACATAAAGGTTAACGTTAATAATGGGAGAGGAGAATGCGCGCTCAGCTCAAGTTTGTAAAAGGATTAATTTATATAGCTTCTATTCCGCGGAGGAATTCACATTTTCTTAATAGTGTGCGGTATAAAATGCTTAGATGACAAAATCAACGCTTATTCAGTTCTTTCAGTTTAGCCTTGTCGGCTTGTTCAGCTTCGCAATTGATTTCCTTGCAATGTGGGTGTTTAGCCAATGGATTCCTCTTGTATTTGCACGATCTTTGGCCTTTTTATTAGCCGTTTTATCGAACTGGATTTGCCATCGACTGTATACATTTAGGCGCCATAAAGACCAACAGGCGAAACTAAAAGAAGCTATCCACTTCGCTATCGCATCGTTGGTCGGTATGATACCTAATGTAGGAATTTACGGGTGGATCGTACACTCAGATGAATATTTGCTATACAGCTCCCAGCCATATGCGCCCCTAGCGGCAATGATTCCCGGAATCATGACCGCACACATATTCAATTTTGCCTTATCGAAATACTGGGTATTTAGTCACAAAAAAGTTCAGGGTCTTTCTTCACGACCATCTGCATAAAGCGCAAAACGAGTCGCGACATCACCGTGCGTTTGATCGGATGACTCCCAACGCCAGCCACCAAACTCCGTCAATTGAAAATCGTTAAAAGCCTGTTGCAATTCCTGACGTGTATTCATGACGAAGGGACCGTGTTGCGCCACATTTTCCCCAATAGGCTTACCTTGCAACAACAGCATTCGAACTTTCTCTGTGCCTGAGTTATAAAGCGAAAGCTCTATATCACTTTTTAGTTGAATCGCTGAGTTTATGGGGACATTCTGCTCGTCGGCTCGAACTTGCGTACCTTCGAAAACATACAGAGTGCGACTCAAACCTTTTACGGAAGCAGGTAGAGTCCAATTCGCACCTTGCTCCATATCGATAATCCAGATGGCAACATGGTTGTTTTCTTCACTTGCCCAAGAGTTAGGCGGACACGGCAATGGCTGAATTGATCGACCATCGCATTCCAATTCACCAGCGACGACTTTAATTTGGATTTGTTTATTATTCTCATCACTAAGCTCAACAACAGGTGTTTGCTCATTCCAAAGCATTGAAAAGTGCGGTTCCACCATCTTGCTCTTCGAAGGCAAATTCAGCCAAATCTGGAATAGCTCAAGATCATTGCTCTTTTGTGTATGAACAAGGGGAAACATTTCTGAATGCTGTACGCCTTTACCTGCCGTCATCCATTGAGTATCACCTTCGCCGTAACGACCCGCGGCACCCATCGAATCTGCATGATCAACATACCCCTTGTTGACCACTGTAACCGTTTCAAACCCCCTATGAGGGTGCGCAGGAAAACCAGGGATTTTTTTCCCGTGGTACATGCTCCAGCCATCTTTTTGACCAAAATCTTGGCCTATTTGCCGACCACTGAGCGATGCGTTAGGCCCTAATGAACCATTACCCGCTGGATACGCGTCATTGTGAAAGGCACAAAATAAAAAAGGATCAAACGTTGGCCAAAACATTTGCAGTGGCATCGTCTTAATAATTGCTGTCATACTCTCTTCCTCAGTATCTATGCCCATATTTTATATCAGTTAGGCGCAAAGCATATGGAAGATAACAACGAAATTTTTGATAGAGATGATCAGAAAATTATAAAGGTTTTGACCTTTCGATAGTGGCAGCACATCCTCGCGAGCCGACGTTATCAGCAAGGTTAAACTGATAGCCATACTGACTGCATATATCTCGTACGATAACCAAACCAAGTCCGTGACCATCTGGGTTATGATCACCACTCAAACCGTCGCCCGTATCGATAACGCTCAGCTTGTGAGTCTCTATCTCAACGAGAATAACAGGATCGTTTTCCTCATCATATTCCGTTACGCTACTGACTATGGATTCGAACGCATTCTTAAGCAGGTTCACTACGATGATTTTAAACGCCGGGGCGGGTAATGCGACATGCGCGTGTTCTGGCATCGTCAGTTGGTATCGAATAGGAGAACTGTGTTGAGCTAAATGCAAATCATCAAAGTAGTTCATCCATTCTTGAACTTCTGCTTTGTGTACGACAGTTTCTATCTGGTCACCTGCATCGCGGTCTATTTGAGATAACATGAGCAAAGTATCAATGTAATCTGTCATCTCATGCGTTGCTTGTTCTAAACGGCTCACCTGACGTTGTTCAAATTCGGATTCCACTTTGCGCTTCAGCAAATTGGCCGCCCCTCTAATTACCATTAAAGGAGTTCTTAATTCGTGACTTGCTCGTCGGTTGAACGCCCTTTCTCGCTCTATCAAATGCGCATTCTTCTCTTGCAGCAAATTTATCTGATTGACTAACTGCACAACTTCTCTTGTTACGACACCATCAGGCACAGGAATTGAAGACAAATCTTCTGAAGATCGGTTTTCTAGATGCTTCGTTAAGCTTGATAAAGGATGTGTCAAACGACGCGAAATAAGCAATACAACGACTAGACTAACAGCCAGCAATAGAAGCGATATAGACAATTGAATAAACTGATTTTTGAAAACTTTGCCTTCACTCGCTTCATATACTTCGTCGTAATGAATCAAATATAAATTACGGACATTTCCCTGATCATCTGAGTAACGCTCTTTAATACCAAACATCTCGAGGTTTGGTCTGTAACCCTGAACTAACTCAACAACATCACCTGACACCACATGCTTAGGAAACATAATGTAATTGGGCAACGCATCCTCCCCCAGATAAGCTCGCGACATGTTTGACAATACGACCGACGTTTTATCATGATGATGAAAGTACATCTTTGCATCTACGATGTCTTTTGACATACGCTCCTTTGCATACACTTTTTCCATGCTCTCAATCATGGTGTCTATCATGGCAAAATGAAATGTCGTGATAGCGAAAGCGACAATAGCGAAGTACGTGAAGGTAAGCTGACGAGAAGTTCTAATCGGGGCGTTCATTTGGTAATTCCAAACGGTATCCTGATTTCGACACCGTCTTTATATAGGGATGTTTAAAGGGTTTATCGATCAAATTACGCAGCTGATAAATATGAGTTCTGAGGATAGAAGAATCTTGTTCTTCCTCTCCCCACAATTCATGAATAATCTCACCCCGAGAAACCATGTCTGGTGCTTTTGATATCAGTAGCTTCATGATCTTATATTGCGAGGGATTTAACGAATATCGGCCTCCTTCACGTTCAACGATACGCCGCCCACAATCCAGAGATAAATCGCCAAAAACAAGCTTATTAACCTCTCCTTGGCCTTTATTTCTACGAATCAGAGCGTCGACGCGCGCTCCTAATATATCTAGATCAAATGGTTTTACTAAATAATCGTCAGCAAAGCTTTTGAAGCCTTCTAAAATATCATCGCGCGCATCACGCGCTGTCAGCATAATTACAGGGGTTGAAATCCCCTCTTGTCGCAAGGTCCGGCAAACCGTTAATCCGTCTATTTTTGGAAGCATTATATCGAGGATGATCGCATCATAGAGGTTCTGACGTGCAAGATTCAAACCTTGTTCGCCATTGCTCGCATAATCAAGGACATCGCCCCGTAGTTCAAAAAAATCATAGATAACGCCCGCGATGTCTTTATGATCTTCTACGACCAGAATCTTCAAGTAATTTTTCATTTGTTTAAGCTGCCATCTCTCAGTATCAATATTCATCTGGCATCTTTTATCAAAAGCTAATGCCGCACTTTTTAGGCTCAGATCTATTGTGACATATTTTAGTGAAAAAAATGTTGATGCAATCTTAGTCACGGTTCGCTTATTTTCTGCAACAACCATACAGGGACGAGTAACACACCAAGTAGACAAACTGAATTGCGAAAACGCCATTTCCCCCTTTAAAAAGCGTCTTTTTTTGCACAAAAATAGAGCCTAAACATGATCAAATCGAAATCCTAAAGTTACAAAAGAGCCTTTTAGTTACATTACAGCCTGATGACTTTCTCTATTGACATGGATTGATAGACTGCGCATCGAAAATTCATAACAAACATAAAAGAGACCCATCCTATGATGATAAATAACGCAATTCATCAAAGTGAGCAGCGCACAACTAAAGTTGTACTGGCTCTAGCTGCGCTGATAATACTTCTTGCGACATTCAATAACCAAATGCCTGTAGGGATGATAGGCGCGCTAGGCGCTATGGTTATTGTTGGTTACGTATTAAATTACGTAGGTGACAGAACGCCCATCGTGAATCAATTTTTTGGTGGCGGCGCAATCGTCGTTATCTTTGGTTCCTCATACCTATTCCACAGCGACATCTTCTCCAGTGATATCTCTAAACAGATCACAACATTTACGAAGAGCGGTGGATTCTTATCCTTCTACGTAGCAAGTCTTGTAACAGGCTCGATTCTAGGAATGAGCACTGAAACGCTGAAAAAAGCGGCTCTTAAATACATTCCTGTTATCTTGGGTGCGGTTGCGGTTTCATTCCTATTTACTTGGGTAATCGGCCTGATCGTTGGCAAGAACTTCTTCGAATCCGTTATGTTGATCGCTCTGCCTATCATGGGCGGTGGCATGGGTGCAGGTGCAGTACCTCTTGTAGAGATCATGTCTGGTAATACTGATATGACTGCTGAAAACCTTATGTCCCTAATGGTTCCTGCGTTAGCAATTGGTAATGCCATTGCAATCGTTGTCGCTGGCCTTCTAAACAAACTTGGACAAATCGTACCAAGCTGGACAGGTAACGGCGAACTTATTCGCGGTCAAGAAGCGCACGTTGAAGACGAAGTGCAAACAACACTGGATATCAAAGTTCTAGGTATGGGCGCATTACTTGCGATTGCAATGTTCTACCTAGGCACCGTATTAGCTGGTTTTATTAGCATGCACACATATGCGTTAATGATTCTATCTATTGCGATTATCAAAGTAACTGGTCTAATGCCAAAAGCTCTAGAAGATGCAGCTTACTCTTGGTACAAGTTTGTCGTTGGCAACTTAACTCCTGCTCTTTTAGTGGGTATCGGTGTTGCTTACACAAACCTAGACCAAATCATCGCCGCTTTGACACCTATGTATTTCGTTATGGTATTAACTACTGTATTGGGTGCGGTTGTTGGTGCAGGATTAATCGGTCGTCTTATGGGATTCTACCCGATCGAAGCAGCAATCACGGGTGGCCTATGTATGGCTAACATGGGAGGAACAGGTGACGTAGCGGTTCTTGCAGCGAGCAAGCGTATGCAGCTTATGCCATTTGCACAAATCTCATCTCGAATTGGCGGCGCATTTATGCTGATTCTAGCGACCTTTGTGATCGAATTATTCCTTTAATTTAAAGTTGTTTTAAAAAAAGCGGATGGAATACACTATTTCCATCCGCTTTTTTCGTTAGTCGTCTATGTTATCTACCTCCTTACTCACTAAGCCTATCGTCGTTACTCGAAAATCTGAGGTATAATCGCATGCTTACTGTTCGCGGATCACGATCTTCTATGACGTTAAAAACCTATCTAGGGCTAATTTTATTCGGTACAACAACCTTTCTGGTCGTAGTTTTCGGCCTCATTATTAGCTATAGCGTCCAACAAACCTATCTAAGTGATTTGAGTAGTAAAGGCTTAGAGCTTGCTAATACTCTCTCAATTGACCCGTCCATTATTAACAGCGTTAAACTCTCTAATTCGGGCAGCAGCGTCGATATTCAAGCCTATGCTGAATCGATCCGTACACACACAGACGCATCATTTATAGTAATAACAAACAAAAACGGTATAAGGCTAAGTCACCCTATCCCATCTAGAATCGGTAAACGGTTTATCGGTGAAGATCTCGCTCCTACATTAAAAGAAGGGAAAAGATATTCTAATGTTGCAGTAGGCTCATTGGGTAAAGCGATCCGAAACTTTGCTCCCATCGTTTTAGATGGCAACATTATTGGCGCCGTGTCCATCGGGTACTTAACTCGCACTACAAGTGAGCTTGTCCAAGAACATATTAAGAATTTTATCATTTGGGTCGTGATCATTTATTTGTTCGTCATCAGCGTCATTTCAATCTCAGTGTTTAAATTGAAACGAACATTTTTACAAATGGAACCCGAAAAAATTGTACAACGATTTCGCGAACGAGAGCTTATTCTCAACAGCATCCGTGATCGGATCGTTGCGGTTGATCAACATCAGCGAATCACAGCCATTAACGAAGCAGCCTATGAATGTCTTGTTCCTACATTAGACAAAAATGATACCAGCCGACAAGAAGCCTGTATCGGTGAGCCGTTGGAGCGCCTTTCTCGAACACTCTCAAACATTGTATTTGAAGCAAACGGCAAGGAACTAAGAACCACAACCCAAATAAGCAGTCAAAGTCACGCTATTCGCACTTATCCAGTGACGAATAACGAGCAAACTATGGGGTATGTGTTGGTATTCCAACCGGATCATGATGAAACAAAGCTCGAAGAAGCATTGCAAGCAAAAACAAACTACGCAAACCACTTAAGAGCCAAGACCCATGAACACACCAATAAATTAAATGTTCTTTCAGGGTTACTGCAAGCAGGCAAAGTGAATGATGCAATAGAATTACTGCAACAAGAAAGCGATGCACATCAACAAATCTTAGGACAATTAGTCAAAACCATCGAAAACTGCTCCGTCGCCGGTGTATTATTGGCGCAATACAACAAGGCAGCCGAATACGATGTGTCATTCTTCGTGGATGATGACAGTCAACTGGCGGAGTATCCAAGCAAGATTTCCGACCCAATTTCTACCGTAGTGGCTAATTTGCTCAATAACGCTACGATGGCCGCTTGGGAAAATGGCCAGAGTAAAACGCCTGAAGTAACGCTGTATATCAGTGACAGAAGCAAACACTTTGTCATTGAAGTGGAAGATTCAGGTCGAGGTATTCCGGAAGCATTTGCTGGCACCATGTATGATTTTGGTGTTTCCAGTAAAGTAAGCAATGAGCAGACAGGTGTCGGATTGTATTTGGTTAACCAAATAGTGCGACAGTTTCAAGGAAGCCTGGACTGGGAACGCAGTGACAATGAAACGACTGTGTTTAGTGTATATTTAGACAAAAGAACTTTTGAACTTCTATGAGCCTTCTTACCGTTATGATCGTTGAGGATGACCCTCGTGCATCCTACGCATTGGAAAATGCAATTAATCAACATAATCGATTTAAAGTTATTGCCGCAAGTGAGCGTATTTCAGAATCCCTAGCCGATGCAATGAACCACAAGCCTGATTTGATTATGGTGGACATTACGCTTCCCGATGGAAGCGGCTTAGACTTAATCAGTCGCCTCAAACAATCCGACCTTAATGCATCTTACATTATGACGACTGCGGAGCGCGAATCCTCCGTTGTTTCGGAAGCAATCCAGCTTGGCGTAATGGACTACCTTGTCAAACCTTTACGAGTCTCTAGAATACATCAGGCGCTCGACGATTTTATTGCGTTTAAAGAAACGATCCATAAAATGAAAAAAGTGGATCAAGTAGAAATCGATCATTTGTTTAGAAAGAATACGGCGAGTAAAAGTCGACGCACGCCAAAAGGCATTGATGAAAATACACTTGGCACGTTAATGGAATACATTAACAACACCGGAGATACAAGTTTTACAGCCCAGCAAGCTGGAGACGCTGTCGAACTAAGCAGAATCACTGCTCGTCGCTATCTTGAGTATTTAGAAGAGCAAGGTATCGTGGAAATGAATCTCGACTACAACACGGGCGGCCGCCCAAAACAGCATTACAAAAGAAACTATTAGGCAAACGGTCTAATAACGAGACTGAGACAAATGAGCATCTTTCGGTTTGTAAAATACGTGATAACCAAAACCAAGATGGCTCATACTCATTCATCCAAAAAGATCATTGTAAATGGCGTTGATTACCCTTCTTTCAACCTCGCCTCTGAACTGCAAAGATCGGGCGACTACGATATTATCGCCTTCATTGATGAAGAGCCTTGGTCTAATAAAACGGAGCTTTTGGGAGCGACATTACACTACCCAAGCGACATATCGGCTTTAATTTATCGCTATGACGTCGATGCCGTTATTACCTTCGATCAGACTCCCCCTTTTTTTTCAGCCCCTTTGCTAAAAGAAATTAATGACACTAAAGCCTCTTTAGTGTCATTGAATAAAGACGATACCTTGAAGAAACACCTAAATGCTATAACAAGCAAGTTAACCCAGGATTCTGGTTAAACAATTACATCTAAACGATAAGGTATTTCCTTAAGCAACCGCTTCGATCTTGGATACTCGTCTTCTAGGAAGGTTGCCGATTAAGGTGCCTAATAAAATGCTGACCAAAGCAATGATCAAGCCAACCGTTATACTTTCTCCAAACAATGGAATGGCTAAAATGCTGGCAAAAACAGGCACCAAAGCCATCAACGCGCCCATTTTAGTTGCGCCGATCATTTGAACAGCTTTGCCAAAGCACACCATTTGAATGGCCATGGCTAACACCCCTTGATAGACGGCTTGAAAGAGCAACATCGAAGTTGAAACCTGATCTAACGCTTTCGGCAAAAACAGTATATAAACAGGAACATACATGACACAGGTCGTTGCTGCGATAGCGAGCATCATTTCGAATGCAGGCACTTTCCAACGCTTTAGAAGCACTGTCATTAGCCCCCAAAAAAAACATGCAAGCACAAAGCACATATCGCCTTTAAGTGTGGCCGTACTGCTGATAAAAGTCTCAATCAATAATACACCTATCCCGATACTACTGAGCAGGATTCCCAGCTTAACTTGATGGGAATGCCTTTCACCCGCTAACAAATACGCCATAACAGCAATGACGATTGGCATAAGGCCGGGCAACAGCAACGCGGCATGCGTAGCTGGCGCATATTCAAAGCCAGAGAAAGCACTCAGGCCGTAGGCGACCCCGCCCGTTCCTCCTAAGACAAACATTTTTGGCGTAAATAATCGGGCTCGATACTTAACAATAAACGGAAAAAGCAAAATAAAAGCGGTTCCAAAACGGATTGTTATCATGTCTACTGCGCCTAACGCACTTAATGAACCCGCTCGTGATACTAATATAAAACCCACCCAGATAATGACCGCAACCATTCCGTAAAGGTAACCTCTATTCGATGTATTTTGTGTTTCCATCTTCTTCCCCTGTAATACTGCCTTAGTCATATCTCTTACAGTCAGTGTACAAAATTAACCTTTTCAACAATAATGAATAAAAGTGAAAGATTCTTTCTAAATATGAGAAGGTTAGCTCTATGGATATTAATGATTTATCCGTTTTCGTTGCAGTTGTTGAACAAAATGGCATTACACCTGCGGCAAAATACCTACACCGTGTTCCATCTAACATTACAGCGCGTATTCAAAAGCTGGAAGAAGAGCTCGGACAGAGCTTATTTTTCAGAGAGAAAAACCGATTAAAGCCCAATAATGCGGGTTTAAAATTACTGGGGCATGCTAAACAAATATTAAAACTTCAGCATCACGCTTTTCAGGACCTCACAGATCAAGAGCCATCGGGGCTTTTAAGACTCGGCTCAATGGAAAATAACGCAGCGTCTCGATTACCCTACATTCTTTCTGATTTCCATAAGCAATATGATCGAGTTGAAATGGAGATTAAAACGGGTGCATCGGGACAACTTGTCGAAATGGTGCTGTCGGGAGTACTAGATATTGCATTTGTATCAGACCCTCCTACAGATGCCCGATTGGAAAAAGCACCTTGCTTCGATGAAGAACTCATAATGATTCTTCCATTGGAGTATGCGCACTTACCTTTGCCAGAAAGGCTAACCATGGTGGGCTACAATCGTGGCTGCTCTTATAGAGCGAGATTAGAAAACTGGTTTAAGCGCAACGGCCACATATGTGATCGCGTCATTGAGATACCAAGCCATTACACGATGATAAGCTGCGTAATAGCAGGAATGGGCGTCGGTATTGTGCCAAAATCCGTTCTGGCACTTCATCATTTTAAGGGGGAATTTATTGAGCGAACAATAGAAAGCGAATTAGCCATTGCCACGACATATCTCGTATGGCGCAAAGACAACGCAGGTGGTGCTATTAATGCATTTTTACACGCTATAAAATGCAATCAACCTACTTAGACACGCAGTCAGCTAACTTCCCCGAATTGAACGGGTCACAATTAGGCAACTCGCTCTTTTAGCTCATTCTGCTTAAATCTCAATTTTTGCCAACGCACTTGATTAAGCAATAATGAGGCAAGAACAATGGCAATACCAATCCATTGTGCTTCTCCTAAACTTTCCCCGATAAACAATACACCTAATGTCACGGCTGTGACCGGGTTCAGTAATGAGAAGATACCAAATGTCGTCGCGCCAAAGATATTTAACGCTCGAATCATAACAACATAACCTATCGCTGTATTAAGGCCAACTAACCATACCAACCCCGGTAGTTGTTCAACATTAGGAACAACAATGGGACCCGATACGATCCAAGCAATCGGAAAGAGGAAGATACCACCCCATATAAGCTGCCAAGCGGCCACTCCCATAATGTCGTCAGATTTCCAGCGATACATTAAGATAGACGCAACGGCTACAAGGGACGTTGCAAACAGTGCTGCAGCAACCCCAACAGGATCAAGGTCTGCACTTGGGTTTAATATCAAAGCAACGCCAATCAACCCAAGTATCGATGCCATTAATGCTTTAATTGCCGGCTTTTTCTTAAAAACCAACCATTGAATTAAGATCAACTGAAGCGGTAAGGTCGCTCCTAATGTACCTGCCACTCCACCCGGTAATCGATAGGCCCCAATCAATAAAAACGTAAAAAATAGAGAAATATTAATAAAGCCAAGGGTTGCAACTCGCTTAAAAGAAAGCCGCGGCAACCTTCTTATCATTGATAGCAAAATGAGGCCCGCTGGCAAAGCACGCCAAAAAGCAAGCCATATAGGAGGAATATCAGTCAAATAAAGGCCGATTGCTGCGTACGTACTTCCCCATAATATCGGGGGCAACAATCCTAAAATTACGTTCATATTTTACCTAGTCAGTATTTTTAATAAAAAACGCTTCATATATACTCAAAGCGCCATTTATCTTTTATAAAAGATTCTTTTTTGAAAGATATTGCATTCAGACCTTTTCATCAAGTATCTTTTCAAAAAGACATTGTTTTTGCACAAAGGAATTATATGAGCGATCACGTAGACTTTATTTTGCATCAGTGGAAAAAAGCCAGACCAGAATTAGATTGCAGCCCGATGGGTGCAATTGGGAGGTTACACCGTATATCCAAGTTTTTAGGATCACAAATAGATGATTGCATAACCTCTTTTGGAATCTCGCGCCTTGAATTTGATATTCTAGCCACCCTTAGACGGGCTGAATCCGCTTTGACGCCCACCCAGCTATATAAAGACACCATGCTCTCCTCTGGCGCAATGTCGACTCGATTGGATGCTCTAGAACAAAGAAATCTCGTCGTTCGATTAGCTCGAAAAGAAGATAGAAGAAGCTGTGTTGTAGAGCTTACCGAGGAAGGGAAACAATTGATCGATGCAGTAATTGAAGCTCACCTAGCAAATGAAAAGCGCTTACTAGAGGTGTTTTCAAAAGAAGAAGAGGAGCAATTAAACTCATTACTTAGAAAATGGCTCGCTCAACATGAATCAACTTTATAACAAAAAAAATCCCCGCAATTGCGGGGATTTTTAGAATCAAACCTTTTTGAGGTTTAAATTAATTCGATCTTACCAACCAGTAAGTTCTTTAAGGCCTGCACCGATATCAGCAAGAGAGCGAACAGTCTTAACACCCGCGTCTTCTAGTGCAGCAAATTTCTCAGCAGCTGTACCTTTACCACCAGAGATGATCGCACCAGCGTGACCCATACGCTTACCAGCAGGCGCAGTAACACCAGCAATGTAAGAAACTACAGGCTTAGTTACGTTCGCTTTAATGTAAGCAGCCGCTTCTTCTTCAGCAGTACCACCAATTTCACCGATCATTACAATCGCTTCAGTTTGTGGATCGTTTTGGAACATTTCCAAAATATCGATGAAGTTAGAACCTGGGATTGGATCACCACCGATACCTACACAAGTAGATTGACCAAAACCAGCATCAGTAGTTTGCTTAACAGCTTCATAAGTCAACGTACCAGAACGAGATACGATACCTACTTTACCAGGCATATGGATATGACCAGGCATGATACCGATTTTGCTCTCTCCAGGAGTAATAACACCTGGGCAGTTAGGGCCGATTAGGCGAACACCTAGCTCGTCACACTTAACTTTACAGTCAAGCATATCAAGCGTTGGAATGCCTTCAGTGATACAAACGATTAGTTTGATCCCCGCATTTGCAGCTTCCAAGATAGAATCTTTACAGAAAGGAGCTGGAACGTAGATTACAGATGCTTCAGCGCCTGTTTCTTCTACAGCTTCTTTTACTGTGTTGAATACTGGAAGGCCTAGGTGAGTTTGACCACCTTTACCAGGAGTAACACCACCCACCATTTGAGTTCCGTAAGCAATTGCTTGCTCAGAGTGGAAAGTACCTTGACCACCAGTGAAACCCTGACAGATAACTTTAGTGTCTTTGTTGATTAGAATAGACATTATTATTTGCCCTCCGCAGCTTTAACAACTTGCTCAGCTGCGTCTTTCAAACTTGTTGCAGCGATGATATCAAGATCAGAGTTCGCTAAAACTTCACGACCTTTCTCAGCGTTTGTACCTTCTAGGCGAACAACAACAGGAACGTTTACGCCAACCTGCTCAACTGCACCGATGATACCTTCAGCAATCATGTCACAACGTACGATACCACCGAAGATGTTAACAAGAACGGCTTTTACATTGTCGTCAGACAAGATGATTTTGAATGCTTCAGCTACACGCTCTTTAGTTGCACCGCCACCAACGTCTAGGAAGTTAGCTGGCTTGCCGCCATGTAGGTTTACGATGTCCATTGTACCCATTGCAAGGCCGGCACCGTTAACCATGCAGCCAACGTTACCGTCTAATGCTACGTAGTTCAATTCCCACTGAGCTGCATGTGCTTCACGCTCATCTTCTTGAGAAGGATCGTGGAACTCTTGCATTTTCTTCTGACGGTAAACAGCGTTGCTGTCGATATTGATCTTACCATCCAAACAATGAAGGTTACCTTCATCAGTGATTACAAGAGGGTTGATTTCCAATAGTGCGAAATCATAGTCATGGAACATTTGAGACAAACCTAAGAAAACCTTAGTGAACTGTTTAGTTTGCTCTGGGCTAAGACCCATTTTAAATGCCATTTCACGTGCTTGGTAAGGTTGTGCACCTACTAGCGGATCGATGATTGCTTTATGAATCAACTCAGGAGTTTCTTCTGCAACTTTCTCGATCTCTACACCACCTTCAGTAGACGCCATGAATACAACTTTACGAGTTGAACGGTCGACTACAGCACCTAGGTACAGTTCGTTTGCGATGTCTGTGCAAGACTCAACAAGAATTTTGGCTACTGGCTGACCATTTTCGTCAGTTTGGTATGTAACAAGGTTCTTACCTAACCAGTTAGCAGCAAATGCTGATACTTCTTCGTAAGAATCAACAAGTTTTACACCGCCTGCTTTACCACGTCCACCAGCGTGTACTTGAGCTTTAACAACCCACTTGTCACCACCGATTTTCTTTGCAGCTTCAACCGCCTCTTCTGGCGTATCTACTGCGTACCCTTTTGACACTGGCAAGCCATAATCAGCAAAAAGCTGCTTAGCTTGATATTCATGTAGGTTCATTTGATTCTTCCGCTCATCTTATAATGATTGATATACGCTCGGCATTGGCGACTGCCAAACTCATGTTGACAGCCTTCCAATACAGAAATTACCGACTCTTGGCCGGCAAATTGAATTATTTACGCTTTTTACGGTTAGCAACGTGAATTGCGTGACCGTCAACCGCCAATGCAGCTTCGTGTACAGCTTCACTCACTGTTGGGTGAGCGAACACAGTAAGAGCAATGTCTTCTGCTGTTGAACCGAATTCCATAGCGATAACAGCTTGTGCAATTAGATCCGCTGCTTGACCACCCACAATGTGACAGCCTAGGATACGATCTGTGTCTTCACAAGCAATGATCTTAACAAAACCATCTGTATCGTTTGCAGCCATCGCACGACCCGATGCAGCAAATGGGAATTTACCCACTTTATACTTAACACCGTCCGCTTTAAGCTCTTGTTCAGTCTTACCAACCCAAGCAAGTTCTGGGTGAGTATAGATAACAGATGGAATGCAATCGTAGTTCATTTGAGCCTTATGGCCAGCAATAATATCAGCAACCATCACACCTTCTTCAGATGCCTTATGAGCCAACATTGGACCGCGAACGATATCACCAATTGCAAATACACCCGGTACAGAAGTGCGGCACTGCTCATCAACAAATACGAAGCCACGCTCGTCCAAATTAACGCCAGCATCACCTGCCAAACAACCGTCAGTAAATGGCTTACGGCCTACAGCAACGATCAACTTATCAAAAGTCGCTTTTTGCTCTTCGCCTTTCGCATCAAGATACGTTACTTCTACTTCTTCACCATTAATTTGGCTGCCCGTTACACGCGCGCCTAAGCGGATATCAAGATGTTGCTTCTTGAAAATTTTAGCCGCTTCTTTAGACACATCCTGGTCGCATACGCTTAGGAACTGCTCTTGAGCTTCAAGAACAACAACCTCAGAACCAAGACGAGCCCAAACAGAACCTAGCTCAAGACCGATAACACCAGCACCAATTACACCCAAACGCTTAGGTACAGAACGGAATTCCAATGCACCTTCGTTATCAACGATGATATCGCCAGTGCGAGGCGCAGGTGGAATATTTACAGGGATAGAACCTGTTGCAAGAATCACATTCTCTGCATCAAGTGTTTTAACTGTTCCATCGTGCGCAGTAAACTCAACTTTTTTGTTAGCAAGTAGTTTACCAAAGCCTTCAAAGCTGGTTACACCATTTGCTTTGAATAGACCCGCGATACCGCCGGTTAGTTGATCAACGATCTTATCTTTACGATTGATCATTGCGTCCACATCCATAGCCACATCGCCTACAGAGATACCGTGAACGCCATACTCTTCTTTTGCATCATGATACTTGTGAGAAGAGTCCAATAATGCTTTAGATGGAATACAACCTACGTTCAAACATGTACCACCTAAACGTGGCTTGTCTTCTTTATCAAGCCATTTTTCGATACATGCTGTTTTTAGACCCAATTGCGCCGCACGAATTGCAGCTACGTAACCACCCGGGCCACCGCCGATTACGATTACATCAAATTTATCAGACATAGGATTTTCCATTTAGTCAGTCGAACAATCGAGGGAGGTAACCCTCGATTGCGTTGAATCATACACCGTTATTTCTTTAAGCTAAATAATTGGTGCTTTCTCTTAGATTTCAAGAAGCAGACGTGACGGATCTTCAAGTAAATCTTTAATTGTTACCAAGAACTGTACCGCTTCTTTACCATCGATCATTCGGTGATCATATGACAATGCTAGGTACATCATCGGTTGGATAACAACTTGTCCATCAACCGCCATTGGGCGCTCTTGAATTTTATGCATACCCAAAATAGCCGTTTGTGGCGGATTAAGGATTGGAGTAGACATAAGAGAACCAAAGATACCACCGTTTGTGATAGTAAATGTACCGCCTTGCATGTCATCCATGCCCAGCTTGCCATCTCGGCCACGTACAGCGAAGTCCATGATACCAGATTCAATATCTGCCAAGCCCATCGCCTCTGTATTACGTAATACAGGTACCATCAAACCACGGTTTGTAGAAACAGCAACACCGATGTCTTGGTAACCATGGTAAACCATATCGTTACCGTCGATAGAAGCATTAACTGCTGGATAGCGTTTTAGCGCTTCTGTTGCTGCTTTAACAAAGAAAGACATAAAGCCTAACTTAGTTCCATTGTGTGTTTTTTGGAATAAGTCTTTGTACTTCTTACGCAGCTCCATTACTGGACCCATGTTAACTTCGTTGTACGTTGTTAACATGGCAGCTGTTTGTTGCGCTTCAACTAGGCGTTTCGCAATAGTCGCACGTAAACGAGTCATAGGAACACGTTTCTCTACACGCCCATCTGCACCTAATGCAGGCATTGTTGCAGGCGCTGCAGCTGGTTTAGCCACAGGGGCAGCAGGTGCTGCCGCTTTCGCTTTAGAAGCTGTCTCAACATCTTCTTTTGTAATACGACCACCTTTACCCGTACCCTTGACATCGGATGCAGTTAAACCCGCTTCAGCCAATGCTTTACGTGCCGCAGGCCCTGCTACCGCATCGTCATCACCAGCCGCTTCAGCTACTGGTGCCGCTTCAGCTACTGGCGCCGCGCCACCTGAAGCACCAACCAAGAAGCTCGCTAACACTTCATCACTCAGTACTGTATCGCCTTCATTTTTAGCAATATCACCGATAACGCCATCAGCAGGAGCAACCACTTCTAACACGACTTTATCGGTTTCGATATCAACAATGTGCTCATCACGTGCACATGCTTCACCTGGTTGCTTATGCCAAGCGGCAACCGTTCCATCAGCAACAGATTCTGGGAAAGTTGGCGCTTTAATTTGTACCGTTTCTTTCGCCGCTGACGCCGAAGCTGCAGGAGCTTCCGCCGCTGGAGTTGAAGGTGCTGCTGCACCAGATCCTGCTTCAAATTTCGCAAGAACTTCATCGCTCAATACAATGTCGCCCTCGCCTTTTAATACTTCTACAATGACGCCATCTTCTGGTGCCACAACTTCCAAAACTACTTTGTCCGTTTCAATATCAACGATGTGCTCGTCGCGCACGCAGGCTTCACCTGGTTGCTTGTGCCAAGTAGCGACCGTGCCGTCTGCTACAGATTCTGGAAAAGTAGGTGCTTTAATTTCGATGCTCATTTTATACCCTTATCTCTCTGACAGGCTATGGTGCTAGCCAACAATGGCGTCATTAACTAGCGCTTCTTGTTCTTCAACATGGATAGACATGTAACCGGCTGCAGGTGCTGCAGACGAAATTCGTCCTGCAAAACGCATCTTCAGACTTGGATACAATTTTTCCAATACTCGATTCATACGGTGACGGTTAGCATGCCATGCACCTTGGTTCTTAGGCTCTTCTTGACACCAAACCAAACTCTCTACGTTTTTGTAAGGCTCTAAGACTTTTTCAAAGTCTGCATATGGGAACGGATACAGTTGCTCTAAACGAATTACAGCGACATCTTCTTTTTCCAGTTCCGCACGACGGTTAATTAGATCGTAGTAGACTTTACCACTACACATAACCACTCGTTTAACCTTCTCAGGAGCGATTGTCTCAGAAGCTTCTGGTAACACAGTTTTAAAGCTGCCTTCTGACAATTCTTCCAACGTGGAGATTGCTTGCTTGTGTCGCAACAAACTCTTAGGAGACATAATAATAAGCGGACGACGCATAGGACGAATCGCTTGACGACGCAGAATATGGTAAATCTGAGAAGGAGTCGTTGGAACACAAACCTGAATATTGAATTCAGCACAAAGCTGCATAAAGCGCTCTAAGCGTGCCGAAGAGTGCTCAGGCCCTTGACCTTCATAACCATGAGGCAACAGCATGGTTAAACCACATAAACGGCCCCACTTATGCTCACCACTTGTTATGAACTGGTCAATTACGACTTGCGCACCGTTAGCAAAATCACCGAACTGAGCTTCCCAAATCACCATCCCTTTTGGAGAGGTTGTCGAGTAACCGTATTCGAATGCCAATACCGCTTCTTCTGACAAGTAGGAATCAAATAAATCCAGTGGTGGCTGCTCTTCAGACAAATGCTTTAACGGGATGAACGTACTGCCGTCTTTTTGACTGTGTATAACCGCATGTCGATGGGAGAACGTACCACGACCTGAATCCTGCCCGGTAAAACGAATTGGGTAGCCCTGCTCTAACAACGTACCAAGAGCAAGCGTTTCTGCATAACCCCAGTTGATAGGCATTGCACCTGCAGTCATTTTATCGCGATCTTGATAAATTTTTTGCACTTGACGCTGTACAACAACGCCATCAGGCACAGTCGTGGTCTTCTTAGCCAGCTCCTGAAGCTTGGATATCGGATACGTCGTATCGCCTTTGTCTGTCCATTCGACACCCAAATAAGGAGTCCAATCCACAAACAATTCTGACTTCGGTTCCAACACAAGGCTTTTTGCAACATGGCGACCGTTATCGAGGTCTTCGCGATTCTCGTTAGCCATTGCATCTGCTTCTTGCTGAGCCAGTACATTTTGCTGAACAAGATAATTAGCGTAAAGCGTTCGAGTCGTTTTCTGCTTACTGATGATCTGATACATCAATGGCTGAGTGCCAGATGGCTCATCAGTCTCGTTGTGACCTCTACGGCGGTAACATACCATATCGATCACAACATCACGTCCGAACTCATAACGGTAATCAAGCGCAAGCTGCGTTACAAATAAAACAGCCTCTGGATCATCACCGTTAACGTGGAAGATTGGTGCCTGAATCATTTTAGCAACATCCGTTGCATATTCAGTAGAACGAGAATCTTCTTGGCGGTTCGTTGTAAAGCCAACTTGGTTATTTATAACGATGTGAACGGTTCCGCCCGTTTTGAAGCCGCGCGTCTGAGACATCTGGAATGTCTCCATGACCACGCCTTGACCTGCAAACGCAGCATCTCCATGAATGGAGATAGGAACAACCGTTTTACCCACTTTATCATTACGGCGGTCTTGGCGAGCTCGAACAGAGCCTTCAACCACAGGAGAAACAATTTCAAGGTGCGATGGGTTAAATGCCAACGCGATATGAACCTCTCCTCCAGACGTCATCACATTCGATGAAAAGCCTTGGTGATATTTAACGTCGCCGGAGGTGTTAACTAGCTTCTTACCTTCGAACTCATCAAATAAGTCTTTTGGATTTTTACCTAGCGTATTAACCAATACGTTTAGGCGTCCACGGTGAGCCATACCAATTACAACTTCTTTAGCACCTAATGCCCCAGAACGTTGTATCAGTTCATTCACCATTGGAATGAGACTTTCACCACCCTCAAGACCGAAACGTTTAGCACCTGGATAACGGCTCGCTAGATACTTTTCTAGACCTTCCGCTGCGGTTAAGCGCTCTAACAAAGACTTACGAGTTTCAGCAGAATAATCTGGTTTAGAACGCACTGATTCAACGCGTTGCTGCAACCAAGCTCTCTCTTGCGTATCGACAATATGCATAAACTCATAGCCGACACTGCTACAGTAAGTTTTCTCTAATTCTGCAACGATTTCGCTAAGCGTCATACTCTCTTTGTTAAAAAAGAGTGAGCCAGAGTTGAACGCGATATCAAGATCTGCACCTGTTAATTGGTGATAGCCAATATCAAGATCAGCCACTTTATCGCGTTTTAACAGACCGAGAGGATCAATATTAGCGTGCTGATGACCACGAACACGATAAGCATTGATTAACTGAAGAACATTGATTTGTTTCTGTTCATGGTCGGAACCGACCGTAGTGGTAGCGCCAGAAGAAACTGGCATAGAGCGGAATTTGTTTTTTCCAATCTCTAGGAACTGCTGTTGAATTACAGAATGGGGAAGGTCTGTTGACTGCGCCTCACTTACACGAGGCAGTTGGTCAAAGCACTTACGCCATTCCTCTGATACTGAATTTGGATCAACCAGGTAGCTTTCAAACAACCCCTCAACATATTCCAGGTTACCCCCCGAAAAGTGAGAAGTGCTCCATAGCAACTCCATTAAACTTTCGTGCATTCTCGATCACCCTTATGTTCGAGCCAGCGACCGGCTTAACCGGCACTCATTTTTTGTATGATCTGATGCTTTCACAGTTCTTTCGACCTAATCAAGCGTCGATCTTTTTTCTCTTTCAGCTAACTTCCGCCCTAATGTGTTTAATACCAAATTACTTAACTTGTTGTTAAACAAGCACCCTGCCTGGATATTCATTTAATAAGTAATTTCTCTTCGCACATCCATGCTCACATAGGTCGAATTAAAAATTATTTTTACTCTACTGAATCTCTACTTAAAGTTCAGCCAGAGGGTGCAAAAACGGCGGCTTTGAAATCTCAAGCCGCCCATTTCGCCATCACATTGCCTTCACACAATGCAACGCTAAAAGCGGATCAGGTCGCTCTCTGCAACAACATGCTGCGAATGCTACCAATTGCTTTCGTAGGGTTAAGACCCTTAGGACACACATTCACACAGTTCATGATACCGTGGCAACGGAACACACTGAATGGATCATCCAATTCTGACAAACGATCTTGAGTCGCAGTATCACGGCTGTCTGCTAGGAAGCGATAAGCTTGAAGCAGGCCAGATGGCCCAACAAACTTATCCGGGTTCCACCAGAAAGAAGGACACGCAGTCGAACAACACGCACACAAGATACATTCGTACAACCCGTCTAGCTTCTCACGCTCTTCAGGACTCTGAAGACGTTCGATTGCTGGCGCTGGCGCATCATTAATCAAGAACGGCTTAATTTTTTCATACTGCTTGTAGAACTGCCCCATATCGACAACCAAATCACGCACAACAGGCAGACCAGGAAGTGGACGAAGAACAAGCTTACCATTTTTTGCAGCTTCAGAAACGGGCGTAATACACGCCAAACCGTTTTTACCAGACATATTCATACCGTCTGATCCACATACACCTTCACGACAAGAACGGCGATATGAAACAGCAGGATCTTGCGCCTTGATGATGTTCAATACATCTAAAACCATCAAGTCCTTACCCGCAGGCAGGTCGATATTGTAATCCTGCATGTAAGGTGCGTCGTCCACTTCAGGATTGTAACGATAAATACTTACTAACATGTTAGCTACTCCTTAGTATGTACGAGCTTTAGGTGGGAAAGCTTCCATAGTTTTAGGCGCAAAGTTTACGTCGCGCTTGGTCACTTTCTTATCGGCTGGGTGGTACAAAGAGTGCTTCAGCCAGTTTTCATCGTCACGTTCAGTGTAGTCGTTACGGGCGTGTGCGCCACGACTCTCTTTACGAAATTCAGCAGGTATTGCTGTAGCTTCGGCGACTTCAAGCAAGTTTTCAAGCTCAAGAGCTTCAATTCGAGCTGTATTGAACGCTTGGCTCTTGTCTTCTAGGTACAAGTTTTCGATACGGGCACGAATTTTCGCCAATTCTTCCAAACCAGTTTGCATCGCTGGACCTTCACGGAACACACCGAAATACAGCTGCATTACTTTTTGAAGTTCTGCACGAACCTCTGCAACGCTTTCGCCACCAGTAGAATTATTTAGGCGATTCAAACGAGACATTGCCTGCTCGATATCAGTATCTTTTGCATCAAGAGAATCGAAACCTTCATCTAGAGATTTCTTAACCTGAAGACCAACAGCACGTCCAAACACAACCAAATCAAGCAGTGAGTTACCACCCAAGCGGTTAGCGCCGTGGACAGAAACACATGCTGCTTCGCCCGCGGCATATAGTCCGTCGATAACAGTGTCTTCACCCGCTTCGTTGGATGTAATAGCCTGTCCACCAACGTTTGTTGGAATACCACCCATCATGTAGTGACATGTTGGGATAACTGGAATAGGTTCTTTAACTGGATCAACGTGGGCAAATGTACGAGACAATTCAAGAATACCAGGAAGACGCTTATTAAGAGTCTCTTCACCTAGGTGATCCAATTTTAGTAACACGTGATCTGCTTCAGGACCGCAACCACGGCCTTCTAGAATTTCAAGAATCATAGAACGTGCAACAACGTCTCGACCGGCAAGATCTTTCGCGTTTGGAGCATAACGCTCCATGAAACGTTCGCCATCTTTGTTGATCAAGTAACCGCCTTCACCGCGACAACCTTCTGTAACCAACGTACCCGCACCGTAAATACCGGTTGGGTGGAATTGCCACATTTCCATATCTTGCAAAGGATAGCCAGCACGCAAAGCCATACCCGCGCCATCACCCGTATTGATATGAGCATTGGTCGTAGATTGGAAAATGCGTCCAGCACCGCCCGTTGCAATCACGGTCGCTTTAGCTTTCAAGTAAACGGTTTCGCCTGTTTCGATGCAAATAGCGACAACACCGACAACCGCATTCTCTTCGTTTTTAACCAAATCAACGGCGTACCATTCGTTAAAGAATGTTGTACCACCTTTTAGGTTTGCTTGGTAAAGCGTGTGCAAAAGTGCATGACCTGTACGGTCAGCTGCTGCACAAGTACGTGCCGCTTGACCACCCTTACCGAAGTCTTTTGATTGACCACCGAAAGGACGTTGATAGATACGGCCATTCTCTTTACGAGAGAAAGGCAAACCCATATGTTCAAGCTCAAATACCGCTTGAGGACCGACAGAACACATGTATTCAATTGCGTCCTGATCACCAATGTAGTCTGACCCTTTTACAGTGTCATACATGTGCCAGCGCCAATCGTCATTTGGATCTTCACTAGCAATTGCACAAGTGATACCACCTTGTGCTGATACTGTGTGAGATCGAGTTGGAAATACTTTCGTCACACATGCAGTATTTAAACCTGATTCCGTTAGCTGCAGTGCGGCGCGCATACCAGCGCCACCACCACCAACTACGATAGCATCAAATGAAATAGTACGAATATTAGCCATTATTTACAGCCCCCAAAGAACCTGAATACCCCAAACGATGTAGACAAACATAGCTAAGCCACATACCGCTTGGAAAAGAAAACGAACACCCGTAGCTTTAATATAATCTGTAGAAACAGACCACAAGCCAATCCAAGAGTGAATACCAACAGAAAGAAGCGCCATCAAACTAAAAATACGCATCCACGTTGTTTCAAATAGACCACTCCACTGTTCGTATGTTAGGTCAGGGTTTAAAACCAAATAACCAATAATAAATACGCTGTATAACGCCAAAACGATTGCAGAGATTCTCTGCATCATCCAATCATATAGTCCTGAGCGACCAAAACTTGTAATTTGAGTTACCATACCCACACCCCTGCAACGACAATTAGGATAGCAGCGATAACAAGGTTTATTTGCGCTGCCTTACGTCCACTCTCTAGCTCTTCGAAGTGCCCCAAATCCATAAATAAATGTTTAACACCTGCTACGAGATGGTACATCAAAGCTGATACGACGCCCCAAATAATGAACTTAGCTAGGAAATTTGTTTGCAGTGTTTCTACGACTTTGTCAAATCCCTCTTGAGATTCAAGAGAAAGATCAAACGCGTAAAACAAAAAGACTAATCCAATAAATAGGATTATCCCTGTAATACGATGAAGGATAGAAACAATTGCGGTTACGGGCATTGATATTGTAGAAATATCAAGATTGACTGGTCTTTTTTTGTTCACGACTCTTTACACCACTTTTGTTGATTGAATGGTCAATCACGACCTTAGTTCTAGTCAGACCCACTGCACTGAGCGAGATGACATAGGCCTGAAGTGAAAATCCCATCGATTTGCACACCTTACATATTGAAAGCGACTCTTTCTTTCAAAATAACGTCGGCAAATCAATGAAATCATCGGAGCGCAATTATAGACCAGCGTAAAAAGCGAAGACAAATAGACTAAACATGAGCTTAACAATGGTCATCATTCACCGAATGAATGTAGACATAAATATAACCAATAGTGGTATAAATTTTCAACTACCAAAAGCCAGCAAAACAAATGAATTTTAGTTATATATCAAACACTTAAATAAAAAACAGATCCAGCCAACAAATCACACTCTTCATATTTATGTAACTTTATTACAGTTAAATTATTTATATTTAGGCTAGCATTAAAATAAGTAACATTGACTTTTACTGGCCTAAGAAAGTATTTTTTCCGCAACTTCTGGGCTAGGGACGTCTTTTTTACGACTCGAAGCCCCGGATCAGAATACGAAGGAGATAATAAATGGCTAATAAAAAAGCTCGACTTATAGTAGACGGTATCGAACAACCCATCGAATTACCGGTGCTTACCGGCACAGCTGGAGCAGATGTTATCGACGTCCGCTCTCTCGGCTCTCACGGCGTATTCACCTATGACCCTGGCTTCATGGCTACCGGTTCGTGTGAATCAGCAATCACTTATATCGACGGGGACGCGGGCGTATTATTACATCGCGGCTACCCTATCGCACAATTGGCAGAACACTCTGATTACCTAGAAACATGTTACTTGCTTCTATACGGAGAGCTACCTAACGCGGAACAAAAAGCTGAATTCATCAAAACCGTTAAAAACCATACGATGGTTTCTGAATCCATGCAGAAATTTTTGGAAGGTTTCCGCAACGACGCACACCCTATGGCAATCATGGTTGGCCTTGTTAGTGCGTTGTCTGCATTCTATCAGGATCATATGGACATCAATGACCCTGAGCATCGAGAAATAGCCGCTTTCCGACTCATTTCAAAAATGCCAACACTGGCTTCGATGTGTTACAAATATTCGAAAGGTCAGCCTACCATGTACCCTCGCAACGACCTTTCGTATGCCGAGAACTTCTTGTACATGATGTTCGCAACACCTTGTGAAGAATACAAAGTTAACCCAGTTTTTGCTAATGCAATGGACAAAATTTTTGTCTTACATGCAGATCACGAACAAAACGCATCTACCTCCACTGTCCGCCTAGCGGGCTCTTCTGGCGCCAACCCATTTGCCTGCATTTCTGCTGGCATTACAACACTTTGGGGGCCTGCTCACGGCGGTGCAAACGAAGCTGTTTTAACAATGCTTGAAGAAATTGGTGATGTATCTCGAATCGACGAATTTATTGAAAAAGCGAAAGATAAAAACGACCCGTTCCGACTAATGGGATTCGGACACCGAGTGTATAAAAACTTTGACCCTCGCGCCAAAGTTATGCGAGAAACCTGTGATCAAGTTCTCGCAGAATTAGGCCAAGCTAACGACCCTCTGCTGAAAATTGCGAAGCGCTTAGAGCAAATCGCACTCGAAGATCCTTACTTCGTAGAACGCAAGCTTTACCCGAATGTCGATTTCTACTCCGGCATCATCATGAAAGCCATTGGCATCCCAACAAGCATGTTCACTGTTATTTTCGCGATGTCTCGCACAATCGGTTGGATATCTCACTGGAATGAAATGATCAGCAGCCCGTATAAAATCGGCCGCCCTCGTCAACTTTATGTTGGTGAAACAGAGCGTGATTTCCCTACTGAGAAGTAAATCACCGTAAGAAGAAACAAAAAAAAGCGGCTAAAGCCGCTTTTTTTTTGTAATTTATTAAGCAAGTTCAGCGCAATAATATTCCCTACGCTTACGGTTAAAAAAACAATATTACTCGTCTTCGTACACAATCTCGGTTACCACTTGAGCACCGCACTTAACACACTCACCTTCGATCCAGATCTTCTCAGCCGATTCAAACTCTTTTGGATTCTTCATCCCCAAATCCACCTCCATGCATTGGTTACACCATGTCTGAAGAAGAAAATCTTTTTGCTCATCTTCTGGACGTCGAAAAAAATCATGTTCGATAATATTGGACTCACTATCACCTTGTTCTTTAAACATTAACCTGCACCATTAAATTTATAAAATTCGATTGTATTTGCCCCCGGTTCCAGCGCTCCCACACTGACACGAGAGATAATATTCTCTAAAGCTATACTGTCTCGTAGCTTTTGCTTACTTCCATTCACCGTTACTTTGAACGACACATTAGTGCCATCAATCGCGTCCACCTGAGCCCCATTCACCACACCAATTGAGTTTAAATATCGCTCAATTTGCTTAATCGCATCAAATGTTTTCACCCCATCAACGCTCAATAGCGTGACGTTATCCGCATCCACTCCCTGAATAGAAGCATACCTATTTGAAAATGCACGAGCCAAGTTCAAAACCACATCAGAAGCGACCTCACTTTCGCGCTTCGCAGATATGGGAAGCTCTTCTAATTGCTCACTAGGAAACAACAAATTCGCCTGTGCTGATACAGCTCCAGAGTATTCGCTCATTCGTACAACTAACACTGTGTCTGTTTCGTAGCGTAGACTGGCCGAGCGTATCGTATCTTCGAAGAACCCCCAAGCATCGCCAGCAGATAGAGCCCCGTTATCAATATCATCCAAAAGAGGAGCATATATTGATAACCCCACCTCCTTTCCAAGCGTTGAAATCGATTGCAATAAGGCACTCGGCGAGCTAGCTCCCGACATAGACCTCGCTCCCGCATGGTCTTCCACAAGCCAAAGCAGCACTGTAGGTCTATTGTCTCCCCAAACTGGCAATGCATGATCCGATAAAAAGCGATCAATCGACTGAGGATAATAAGTAACAGAAACCTGTTTGGCGGGAAGCATCTCCTCGCCAAAAGACTTCAACTCTGTCAAATCTACAATCGAATGCTGAGACACCCAAGCAGGCGCTTCTTTTTGAGCGCGCACTAAAAGATCTCCTTCGATACGATCCGCTCGCCCAGACACTCTCACTAACACTTTTTCTATTGATTTTGAAAATGCGGCACTTAAAAGCATCTCTTCCGACAATGACGAGGGCAACACAACTTCTTCTTTATAGAGGTTGGCAATAGGGGCAGCAAAAGCATACCCAATGTTGAATAGCACAAAAAAACTCAATATCAACTTTAAAAACATGACGTCACCTTAAATAATTAGCACTATTCTACTTGCTAAACTAGAAAGAAGCATAGCCCTACGACACGACTATGTTAGAATGCGCACTTTCTCTCTGATCCATGAAAAGGCATAGGCAATGACCCAATCGGAAAAACAGTCGATTAGTTATAAAGACGCGGGCGTAGACATCAACGCAGGTAATGAATTAGTTGAGCGCATCAAAGGCGTAAGTAAAAAAACCCGCAGACCAGAAGTGCTAGGCGGTTTAGGTGGTTTCGGCGCGTTAACTCGACTACCAACTAAATACAAAAACCCCGTCCTTGTTTCTGGCACCGACGGTGTTGGCACAAAATTACGTCTTGCCATGGATTTGAATAAACACGATACAATCGGTATTGATTTAGTTGCTATGTGCGTCAATGATTTAGTAGTAGCAGGTGCTGAACCACTACTCTTTTTAGATTATTACGCAACAGGCAAGCTGGACATCGATGTAGCCGCAAATGTTGTCACAGGCATTGGTGAAGGCTGTCTTCAAGCTGGGTGTGCCCTTGTAGGCGGTGAGACAGCAGAAATGCCAGGCATGTATCACGATGGCGACTACGACCTAGCAGGCTTCTGCGTTGGTGTTGTTGAAGAAAACGAAGCCATTGATGGAACCAAAGTTAGTGAAGGCGATGTCTTACTTGCACTTGGCTCATCTGGACCTCACTCGAATGGCTATTCGCTTATTCGAAAAATTCTAGAAGTCAACAACACAGACCTAAATGAAACGGTTGATGGCGTTGCATTGAAAGACGCTTTGATGGCACCGACACGTATTTATGTAAAATCATTGCTTTCGCTAATGGAAGAGATCGACGTTCATGCACTTGCTCATATCACGGGCGGCGGCTTACTTGAAAACATTCCACGCGTGTTACCTGAAGGTACCGCAGCCTACATTGACGCATCAAGCTGGACTCGTCCTGCTGTCTTTGATTGGTTACAAGAGAAAGGCAATGTTGAACAAGAAGAAATGTACCGCGTACTTAACTGTGGTGTTGGTATGGTTATCGCGGTGTCAAAAGACAATGCTCAAGCTGCATTGACAAAATTGCAAGATGCAGGCGAAGACGCTTGGGTTATTGGTGAAATCCAATCTCTACAATCCAAAGAGGTCATCATTTCTGATCTTGAGGAAAATGCATGAAACCCGCTGTTGTCGTTCTGATTTCGGGAAGCGGCAGCAACTTACAGGCTCTGATTGATCAGAGCCTGTGTGGCGCTCTCGACATTGAGATCAAAGCCGTTATCAGCAATAAAGCCGATGCATATGGCTTAGAACGAGCCAAAAATGCCGGAATTCCAACTCACTTTATTAGCCACAAAGATTTTGATTCCCGTGAAAGCTTTGACGGCGCACTCAAATTTTTGATTGAGCAGTACACCCCAAATCTGGTGGTATTGGCTGGCTTTATGAGAATTCTAACGGAAGAGTTTACGCGCTCTTATGAAGGAAAAATGCTCAACATTCACCCGTCACTTCTACCGAAATTCAAAGGCCTAGACACACACAAGCGCGCCATTGAAGCAGGAGAAAGTGAACACGGTGTATCTGTCCATTTTGTAAGCGCTGAACTTGACGCAGGCGCTGTCATCATTCAAGCTAGAACAAACGTTGAAACGCATGACACTCCAGAATCACTCGCGAAAAAGGTACATGCTCTAGAACACAAAATATACCCATTAAGTGTTAGTTGGTTTGCACAAAAGCGCATAACGTATAACGCTGGAAAAGCATTTCTAGACAATATCGAGCTACCTGAAACAGGTGTAACTTACCATACAGATCTAAAATAACGATGTAAAAGGAGCTAGTATGGGATCTAAAATACGTATTATCTTTGCGGCAGGCCTATTGGCTATTTTGCCCACACTAGCGTCCTCAAACGAATCATCCAACTCGAACTCAGAGCCCTTCTTCTCTCCATACAGCGCAACATACAGCACGGTATGGAAAAAGGGCATCAGTCTAAAAGTCGAAGGCACACAAACCCTCTCCAAAACAGACAATGAGACTTGGAACTTCAAGTTTGAAGCAAGCACTCTCATTGCCTCCTTACACGAAGAAGTATCCTTCAGAAAAAACGGGCAAACACTTGTTCCATTACGTTATGTCTACAAAAGTCAGGTTTTAGGCAAAAAACGCAAAGCCACTTTGACGTTTGACTGGAACAAAAATACCGTAAGAAATGATATCAAAAACAAACCTTGGAACATGAAGGTTGAGCACGGAACAATTGATAAATTAGGCATTCAACTCCAGATCCGAAATGATTTATTGAACCACAAAAAGGATCTTTCATATAAAGTGGCTGACGGCGGACACATCAAACATTGGAGCTTCGCAAGAAGAGGAACAGAAACGATTGATACAAAAATCGGGCGCTTAAACGCACTGAAAGTCGTTAGAACGGATAATCTTTCAAAAGAAAAGAGTACTTATTTTTGGTTCGCCCCTTCTTTAAATTATTTACTTGTAAAGATGGAACATAAAGAAGACGGCGAATCTTATAAGTTGGATTTAGAAAAACTCAATGAACGTGGATAAATATTTTTCGCAAAACATTACCCACCACTCAGCTAAAATATAACTTTAGAAAAACTCTAACAAAACTAACCCTGAACAAGCAAGGCGAGGGCCAGTCGGTCTTTGACATGCAACTTCTTAAATATTGCAGTTAAATGCGCCTTAACAGTACGCTCCACTATGTCCATTTCAAACGCGATCTGCTTATTTGTAAAGCCTTTAGCAACAAAAAGCGCAACATCTTTCTCTCTATCAGACAACACTTCCAAAGCAGTATTATCCGTAAAAGCATGATCCCGCTTCGCAGTTTGCTTAATAAGCTGCTGTATGAAAACTTTCCCCCCCCAGATCTCACCAGAATCAATCACTGATAACACTAGCAACAATTGCTCCTGCGCAATATAGGGATTACATTGCCCATTAATTCCATTAGACAGCATTCTAAGCGCAGCAGCTTGGCTCGATCGATTAGGAAACGCAACCAACTTTAGATCACTAAATTGAGCTTTAATCTCTACAACACTCTCTACCATTTCAGAGAAGTTTTCATCGTCCAAAAAAACAAAACAGTAATTAAACGCAGAAGCTTGACGACTAAGCTCCGCCATCGCATGCTCTCGACTCACTACACGGACCACATCACTCTGTGAAGGCATTATCTTTAGCCAATGCTGCCATATCGTGTCATCCGAGTTCCAGCACAATATCTTCAAAACAACCTCATAAACTTCGCTATTGAGTGAAGGAAATTCTACTCATATTTCAATAATTTAGAGTTAACATTTGTAAACCAAACGATACAATCCATAGTATAAATGTAACTACCTTTCTCTTAGTGCGTTTTGCTGTGCCTTTAAGATCGGTTTTAATAGGTAATCTAAGAGAGATTTCTTACCAGTAATCACATCTACGCCAGCTTGCATTCCCGGAATAATCGGCAATGGACGATCCTCAGTTCCTAAGTAACTCTTATCTGTACGCACTCTCACTGCGTAGAAACTGTTCCCCTCTTCATCCAAGATAGTATCTGCCGAAATTGTTGTAACTTCCGCCTGCAAACCACCAAACACGGCAAAATCGTACGCTGTTAATTTCACAACCGCCGGTAAACCAGGTTTTATGAAACCAATATCTTCAGGCCTTACCTTTGCCTCAATCAATAAAGAGTCTTCCAAGGGGACAATCTCAACCAAGTTCATTCCCGGCTTAATAACACCGCCTACTGTATTGATTTGTATCTGCTTTACAATTCCTTTCACTGGAGAACGCACTTGGGTACGGGAGACCTTATCTTCCAATGAAACCGAGGACTCGCGGATCTGATCAAGCTTTCCTTTTATTTTGGTCAAATCCTCCTGCGCTTCTGCTCTGAATTTTGCATCAACTTCTTTCAGCTTGTTCTCAGCCTCTTTCAAAGACGACCTAGCCCGGGGAATAGAAAGCTCCGTCGCTTCCATATCACCTCGAAGCGTATTCACTTGTCGACGCAACTGAAGTAGCTCAACACGAGACACCGCACCTTGCTCAAACGCAGGCTCAGTAAGCGTCAACTCCTCTTGAGCCAACTCATAGCTGTCTCTTAAGTTAACCAGCTTTGCCTCTTGCTCGACAACTTCCTGTCGCTTTTGATCCACTTGCTGAGTAAACACCTGTTGATTAGCCCGTAAAGAAGCCAATCGATTTTTGTAAAGCGCGTCTTCCCGGTCAATAATATTAGGAAATTGATCCTTAATTTCTGCCGAAAATACAGGATCATTTCCCGAAGCTTCAGCAGCAAGCCTTTGCGCCCTTGCCTCCAAGTTAAAAGATTCAACCTGCTGCTCTCGTAATGAGGAAAGCGCTTCGGTATTTTCGATAATCATAAGGAGCTGACCACTCTCAACCTTCTGACCGATTCGAGTGGCAATTTCTTTTAGAATTCCGCCTTCAAGGTTCTGCACTACCTGCACTTGGCTCGAAGGAATCACGGTACCTTCCCCAACTGTCACTTCGTCTAACTCAGCATAGTGCGCCCAAACAGCTCCCGCAGAAATGAACAAAAAAATCGCCCATAAAATGATCCTTCCGCCTCGCGGTGCTTTGAGCATCAAGGCGGCATTACGATCGTTTAAAAAACCGAGGTCTTTTTGAGATATATCATTCTTGTTAGACATGGTTAACTCACCTTCAACTTGCCTTGACGCAGCGCTTCATGTACTTGAGCCTTAGGCCCATCAGCAACCATTCTTCCGTTATCCATTACAATAATCCGGTCAACCATATCCAACATAGACGCTTTATGAGTAATCATTATCAGGGTTTTATCTTTGAGACCGTCCATTAGCCTTCTTTTCATTCGAGTTTCTGTCGTATTATCCATTGAAGCGGTGGGCTCATCTAAAATCAAAATTGGCGGATCAAAGAGAAGCGCTCTGGCAATTGCTATACTCTGTCGCTGCCCCCCAGAAAGCAACGCTCCTCGCTCACCAACATCGCTGTCTAACCCTGAAGCTCTCCGGTTAGCAAATTCTGACACACCAGAAAGGTCAGCCGCTCTCAACACAGCCTCATCCTCAATATACGGAACCCCCATAACGATATTGTCTCGAATTGAACCATAAAACAAAGACACATCCTGAGATACCGCTCCGATATTACGACGTAAATCGGCTGGATTGATCTGTCGCATATCTACTCCGTCAACACGTATTGCACCTTGTGTCGGAGCATACAGCCCAGTCATAATTTTACCTAACGTAGATTTACCAGAGCCTATTCGACCAATAATCGCCACTTTTTCACCGGGTTTAATGGTAAAGCTAACATTAGAGATTGCTGTTTGCTCTTGTTCAGGATACGAAAATGCAACATTGTCGAATTGGAATCGCCCCTCGAACAGTGGGCGATGAACATATTTAACGTCCTCAGGGTTTTCGACGGGTGCTGACATAATCTCGTTAATGGAAGTCAAAGCGCCTTTCGCTTGATTGTATCGTGTTGCTAATCCAGCAATTTGCGCCATCGGCCCGAGCGCTCGACCGGTCAGCATCACTGATGCGATTAACGCTCCCATACTCATATTGCCTTCCGAAATCTGATACACACCTGCAATAACCATAACAACCGTTGTCAGTTGTTGAGCCACTTGCGCAAATGAAGAGCTTGATTGAGCAAGTTGGCGAGTTTTAATCCCCCAATCAGCAATGTTTCCAACAGAACTCTCCCATTGCTTTTGCAAAACACCTTCGGCCCGATTCAATTTAACACTTTCAGCATTGACCAAACTTTCGATCAAAATAGCATTTTTTTGCGAAGAGGTTTTTTGACTCTCTTCAATAGAACGTCGTAATGGCCCTTGAATAATGACACTGTACGACAAGATCAAAAAGATGGTTACTAAGGGAATAAAACTAATCGGTCCACCAATTAACCAAATGACACCGATGATAATAAACATAAAAGGCAAATCGACGAGTGTTGTAATCGTTGCAGAAGTTATAAACTCCCTTATGCTTTCAAACTCTTGTAAGTTCTTTGCAAACGCTCCAACCGACTTAGGGCGCGCCTCCATTTTCATGTTGTTAACTCGAGAAAAGATAGAGGCTGACAGCAAAATATCAGATTTTTTCCCCGCAATGTCTATGAAATAACTTCGCAGTGACCGCAATAAAAAGTCAAATAGATAGACAGATGCTGCACCGATGGCCAAAACCCATAGCGTATCAAACGCATTGTTAGGGACTACGCGATCGTAGACGTTCATAACAAACAGAGGGCTGGCAACCGCAAAAAGATTTATGAGCAATGAAGCGACAAGGACATCACGGTAGATTCTCCATGATCTCGCTATTGTCCCCCAAAACCAATGACCTTTTTTAAAACGCTCAGCTTTAGATTCAGATCGTTTATCAAATCGAAAGACGGGTCTAACGAAAAAGGCATAGCCTGTATAAGCTTTCGCGAGTTTATCAAGCTTAACGAAAACCTCTCCTTCTCCGGATTCTGGTCGAAATATTTTAGCAACACGTTGCTCATGGTTCACTTCAAGAAGTACACAGGCCTCTTTATCTTCCAATAGAAGTACGACAGGCATGACCATTGAAGAAATGTCAGTTAATGCACGCTTTACAAAACGAGAACTTATCCCAATGCGTTTCGAGGCGCGCTGAAACAACTCCGGGGTCATTTCATTGTCTGTAATAGGCAAACCAGCAGCTATGGCATCAGCAGTATAAGGATTATCAAAGAACTTGCTGAGTATAACCAAGCAGTCGAGAAGCGGGTTGGGGTACTCAAGATGAGAAGCTTCTACCTTCCATTGCTCTTTCTTTTCAGAAGATTCCTCAGGTGGGTCACCCTGCTCACCACTTACACTGCTTTCTACGGTGCTTTTTTCTCCACCAGCTGGATCTATCTTAGGCGCATCGCCATTCGCTTTAGCGTCATCTACATTATTTTTTGCGCTCTTTTCTGTGTTTCCCACACTTTTGTGAGTGCTCGCCACCTTGCTTGTAGAAACGCCTTCATTTTCTTTAACAGCTGCCGCATTATTTTCTGCAACACCTGCATTTTTTTTAGTGTCGTCTTTTTTACCTTCAGATGCGCTCGTATTGGCTTTAGCTAAAGCTGTCTTATTCTCTTCAACACCTGCATTTTTTTTAGTGCTGTCTAACTGTCCTGTAGATGCGTTAGCCTTACGAGAGATTGCATTGCTTTCAACAGTGTTGCGCTTAGCAGCATCTAAGTTACTACTAGCACTACTTTCTTTTGATGAAGGTTCATGAGCGGATTTCTCAGCAGCGCCATTTACATCAACAGAGTTATTTTCGCCGTTTTTCTGAGTATTATCAGATGAGCCTTTTTGAGACATGTTAACCAATTGCTCCTTTACTGCCAGCAGATTTGGAACGTGACACTCACAAATCTTGAATTCGTATATACTAGACTAGAATAGAGGTTATTTCTTATTATGGGAAGCATGGTAACTAATGAGTCGAACGCTAAAAAAGGAAGCAAAATATGTTATATGCCAAGCTAAATGAAGCGGGCGAAATTGTAGACGTAGCAACACAGCAAAACGAAGAATACACTAAGCTCGTCGCTCCTGATGATCCTGTTGTTGCTGGCATTGTTGAATCCAAGCTCGACAATAGTGACACTCAAGAGCTTCTAACGACCTCAGACCAAGACATGATGCGTGTTTTAGAGGATTTAATCGACTTATTGGCTGAAAAAAGATTAATTCAATTTACTGAGTTACCCATGGCAGCGCAGAAGAAACTGTTAAGTAGGAAGTGGGTTCGTGGTGTTCATAACGGCTCAAATGACGCAATTTTAATCAGCGAAGAATTGCCTCCAGAAGGAAATGATTCGTTAATTTAGCAACTGCTTTTCTAGTAATTTTTTGTAAATTTATTTGTATTTTTTTGTGTTTTTTGCAAGTGAGTCAATAACTTACAGACTCACTTGCATCATTTCCGAACTTTACTGAATCACCATTTCTTGCGGTCTTCCAATTGCGTACCCTTGGACACTCACAATATCAAACCGCTTCAGCTGATCTATTTGACTCGTTGTCTCGACACCTGTCGCAATCACCTGAATATTCAGGCTGCCAAACATCTTACACAATGTATGCATGAAGAACGATTCAGCATCTTCACCAACCGCCATCTTGGTATATGAAGGATCGACTTTTACATAATCAGGCATGAGGGTTTGCAAATACTGAAAGGCAGAAAACTGCTTCCCAACATTATCTATCCCAAAGACCACTTGATGCCGCTTCAATGTTTGCACAAGTAGGAACGAATGATCTTCCGTCGACAACACACTTTGCTCTGATATTTCAAAGGCCAACTTAGACTTAATATCGTGCGATAGGCCCTCGAGCAACACATCCAACCATGCAACAAAAGAAGGTTTTGCATAAGCCGATGCAGACAAGTTCACGGCAAGAGGCGCACTGGTTGGCTCAGTTTCTAAATACGTTAGCACACGCTGAATAATCACCTGATCCACTTGGTCGCCCAAATCGAACTGCTCTGCCAGCCCGATAAAGTAACCAGCGTGATATTGTTTTCCTTCGTGCTCAAGGCTCGCAAAAATTTCCTCGTGGAATACGTTATCTAAACTCTCTAGTTCCGACACTTTTTGCTTGCGCAGGGTAAACGAACTCGTTTTAATGGCCGTTTCGAGCATATCTCGCCAAGCCATTCGGCCGATGGCTAGATCATCACCCGCTTCACTGTCAAATACGCGAACCTGATTTGCTCCCGCCGTTTTAGCCGCTCGAAGCGCCGCATCAACCTGCGCCATCGCAGCAGAGCGATCATCTGCCTGATCAATTAGCACTGCACCAATATTCGCCACCGCTTCAGAATAACTGATTCGAGAACTGGCTAATTCATGCAGTGCGCCAATCGTCTCATCGACAAAATGCTTAAGACGATCCAAGTCAATATTGGGCAGCAGCACAATAAAGTCTGCACCGCCTAATCGAGCCAAAACTGCATTGGCAGAGGAGAGACTAACCTGACTTTGGATAATATCTGCAGATGAACGAATGAATAAATCTGTCGCCTCGTAGCCCCGTTCATTATTTAAACGCCCCAAGTCAGTTAAACTAATCAATAACAAACCGTCGACAACTCGATCGGCATCAGAAAAGTGCGCTTTTATTTGGCTGTCAAAAAAGTTTCGATTTCCTAGACCACTAACGGGGTCTTTAAACGCCTTCGCCTGCAACCATTGTGCGGTTTCAGCTTCAGATTCAAATTCTTTCTCTAACTTTTCAGCCATGCGATTCATTGACTGTACTACCGATTTTAGCTCGCGCGTTTTCGGAAGCTTTTCCATTCGTACAAATTTACGTTGTTGTATCGCTTCCGCTTGTTTTTCTACTTCAGCCAAAGGCTTAAACAACCATCGAATCATGACCCAGCCCACTGCGATGGTAATTAGCCCGATAACTAAAAAAGAAAGCAATAACCCGCGTGTCGCATTCCAAAGCTGAAAGTACCCGTATCCGGCGCTTCCTGTCACATAAATTTGACCCAGTTCGTTCCAGCCATTAGATACAACGGCTTTAGCTGTCGGAACCTCGAAATCAATGGCTTCAATAAACCAACTTGGAACACCTTGAATAACGGTTTGATTAGCACGGAGAATGTCAGAATCCGTATCGTATACATGCACTCGAACCTGAGCAAAATAGCCGCTATCGAATACCGCATTCAGAGAACTCTCAACAGACGTATAATCTTCTAGCGCCATAAAGTCAGACACCTGCATACTTAATGATGTAGCAGTATCTTGTGTCGTCGATCGTAACTGTTCAACCAAATAGTCTTTTGTTGTCTTAAAATTGATGGCCATAACCACCATTAAGACAAACGACAAGAGTATAAATATGGTCAACATAAGTTGCCGAAAAAGTGTCATCGGGGTCTCCTACTTTTCAAATTCCGTAAGTCGGTTATTTAAATCAGTCCACAAGCTAAGTCTTGAAGAACCACCTACCAACACACCTCTCCCCTTTTCTTTTGATAACCAAAGATTTTCTGCGTTAAACGAATATATCGGTAACAAGTCTCGTCGCTTCGATGCAGGCTTTAACACTTTGTCTAGGTTATCCAGAATGACGGGGACAGAGGTGGGTTTATGATAATAGGCCAACACCATATGATGCTGATTTAATTTAAGTGCTTTTACATACACTAGGCGCAGCTTTTCATCTGGCACGCCCAGCTCTCGTAGTGCAAAGTATTTGGCAATTGTGAAATCCTCACAATCGCCACCACGGGTAGCAAGGAACTCGACTGGCGTAGCCCAATAATCCTTTTTTCCCCAGTGATTAATGTCATCCACAAAATCCATAAGATTAAAGAAATTGTTAATGGCATTGAGTTTGTCGACAATTTTGGCGTTACGGTTTTCGTCTATAACCTGACGCCAAGCCAAAATTCGCTTTTCAGCGCGTCCTCCATATTCAGCCCCAATTTTGGCGGCGAGAGCGCGATAGGTATCTGATATTTGCGCGTAGAGCAAGTAACTAGGCGCAAGTAGAAAACATACAAACAGAACGAAGCGGAAAGATTTCATAAATCTCTTCCCATCGTTAAAATAAATAGGCTGTTTTAAATGGCCCATCTTTTTGCTCTACTTTTTATTGAACGCGTCAAGCTGCTCTTGAGTAGCTTTCGCTTGATACTTTTCTTTCCACTGTGAATACGGCTCACCATATATTCGTTCACGAGCGCTTTCATAGTCAATTTCCACACCTAAATCCGCCGCAGCGGATGAATACCATTTGCTTAAACAGTTTCGGCAGAACCCTGCCAAATTCATTAACTCAATATTTTGAACGTCTTTACGGCTGTCAAGATGTTCTAAAAGACGTCGAAATGCAGCGGCTTCAATTTCAGTTTTATCTACCATCTAACTAATACCTTTGTTACACGTTTTTTTAACGTAACCTCAGAACCCAACTTTGACAACGAAATTCATCAAAAATTAGCCACGTTTATGCTCCGCGGGCTGATCTCGCCATTGCCACGCCAATGAAGCCTCCATAAAACCAACAATATGTCTCAAGTTGATACCATTAAGCTGCTCTAAAGCATAGATGCTCGCCTCAAACGTTGACAAGCTTTCAATTGATGGCGCTTTACGAACGCCATACACGCTTTTGGGCGCCTCACGAAACGTAAAAGCAGGTAACCGTTGCAAGCTAGGGTTCGAAAGCCAAATTCGCTTTGCTCGACGCCAAGTTGCATCGATCAACACCAAATTATCAATCTGGAATTTATCTGAATTTTCAAGAGGCTCTATCATTTCAGCGCACGCTGAGGGATAAATCAATGCGGTATTTTGCGCGGTTAAACCATCGAAGCATTGCGACACATCATCGTCTACATGAATACCAACCACCTCAGTTTGAGGAACCGCCAGTTGCAATAAACCGACGGTATTCTTAGCATGCTTCGACTCTTTAATGTCCTGAATAATAACCACTCGTTGAGGCACTCGCGCTTGCTGTATAAACCGACATACGCACTGACGCTCAACAAAGCCACATTGACCGCATTGTGATCGCTGCATTGCTGACCCGTTAGTTTAATTTTTCTAAGTACATTTTGACTACGTTATCCCAGCCAAAGTCCAACGACTCAACAGTTAAAGCATGTCCAATAGACACTTCAGTGATGCGTCCACCATCACATAACTCGGCGATGTTTGTTAAATCTAAGTCGTGCCCTGCATTTACACCTAACCCTACATCCAACGCTGCTTGTGCCGCTTCTTGATAGCTCTGTAGAATTTCATCTTTTGCATCGGAATGATAACCGCTCGCGTATTCTTCGGTATAAAGCTCAACTCGATCCGCCCCAATTTCTTTAGCGAGTTTCATGTTCTCTGCAATAGGATCCATAAACAGTACAACGCGAATACCTTTCGCTTTAAGTTGACCTATGACAGGACGAAGAGCATCTTGATCACGGGCTACATTCCAACCATGGTCCGACGTCAACTGATTAGGATCATCTGGGACAAGTGTGCACTGATGAGGAACCGTTTCTAATACAACGTCTAAAAACGCTTTATCCGGAAAGCCTTCAATGTTTAATTCCTTATCAGGATAAGCTTTTAATAGGTTTTTTAGGTCGTGTGCGTCTTTGTAGGTTGCATGACGCTGATCTGGGCGTGGATGAATCGTAATCCCAAATGCCCCTAGATCCAAAGTTTTACGCGCTATACTGACCATATTTGGGTAATCCCTACCGCGAGAGTTGCGTAATAGGCCAATTTTATTCAGATTCACACTCAAATGAGTCATATATTCTCTCGTTCCGCACTAACAGGTATGAGAACCAATTATATGTTAAAGGCGGAGGTAGGCACACCCAAAATACACTCATAAGCGACGAGATCTAATCGCAAGAGCAAACAGAACTTATTCGCGGCCTCTCCTTCGAAAATGTTAATATATGCCAAACATGACATTAACCCTTCAGGAGCCAGAATGAATTACGAATCGTTTAGCGACATCTACGAACGCGCCGTAGCGAGATTTTCTAGCGAAGCAGAGTTAAAGCAACATCTATTTCACCCACTTAACGCAGAGGAACTCAAGCGAATTTCCGACGACCGATGGTTATCGGCTTTCTCACAAAAAGTGTTTCAATCCGGCATCAGTTGGAAAGTGGTGCACAACAAATGGCCAAACTTTGAAGAAGTCTTTTTCCACTTTAATATCGAGAAAATGCTACTAATTCACGATGAAATGTGGGAAGAAAAAGCAAAGGATAAACGAATAATCAGGCACCTAGGAAAAGTTCTTACCATTAGGGAAAATGCAGCGATGATTCATGATATTGCTGAAGAACATGGGAGTTTTTCTAACTTTGTTAGTGATTGGCCTAGCCACAAGATAACGGATCTCTGGCAGATACTAAAAAAAAGCGGCAGCCGACTCGGCGGAAATACAGGACCTTACACCCTCAGAAGCCTAGGGAAAGACTCCTTTTTACTCACTAAAGATGTAGAAGGCTATCTGCGTCTTAATGGTATTATAGAGACGGGAAGAGAAACGAAATCCGCTTTAGCTGCCGCACAAGATGCATTTAACTTCTGGCATGAGGAATCAAATTTACCCTACAGCCAAATAAGCCAGTGCATCGCTTTTGGCGTTAACCGATCCTCATAAGGTTAAGAGTCAACCTGAGACTTTATTAAACAAACTAAAACAATCAATCGACATAATACATTTATTGGAGAGAAGATGGCGGATATACGCATCGATATCATTGCGGACTATGTATGCCCATGGTGCTATTTAGGATACACACGATTAAGTCAGGCCATCGAGCAACTAGGTGATGACTATAAGTTCGATCTGCGGTGGCAACCATTTGAGCTGCACCCTGAAATACCTGCCGAAGGGGTCGAGCGTGACGCCTATCTAAGTAGAAAATTTGGCAGCCAAGAAAAACTTAATGAAGTAAGCCATGCACTGCAACAAATTGGTATACAAGAAGGCTTGGAATTCAATTTCTCTGAAGAAGACATTGTCCCCAATACATTTCTAGCTCATCAGCTTATGACAAGAGCCAAATCAAGTGTTCTCGGAACGCCAATTGCTCTCGCATTATTCGAGGCCTATTTTACCCATGGAAAAAACCTTGGTGACAAATCTGTCCTTATAAAAATTGCTGAAGATGCAGGTATGGAGAAGTCTGAAATAGAAAATTTGTTCTGCCTTGAAGACCAAGTACTTACAGAGAAAAAATTGAAACATTTAAGCACAATAGATATACACTCTGTCCCCACCTATGTGATAAATGACAAGTTTATGATCCAAGGTGCACACACTGCAGACTCGTTATTTAAAACGCTGCACGACATTATCGAAAATGAAGAATTAGAATAATGCATATGAGCTGCGATAAATCGTTTAAATCGCAGCTCGTTTTCCCCACCTCTCAAAAAATCTGACCCACTTCCCTTTCGTCACGCAGTCCAAACAATAAAATCTATTAATATCACGAAATAAATTGAAAATTCATTATTGATAATAGTTATCATTAAAACTACAATCTTTACATGATAATTTTATTGAGAGTGATTTACATTCATGTATGTTTGTCTTTGTAAAGGGGTGACGGATAAGCAGATCCAATCTGCCGTTCAGGATGGCGCTACGACCATGCGCGAGCTTTATCAAGAAACCGAAGCAGGATCTCAGTGTGGGAAGTGTTGCAAGTATGTCAAATCCATTCTTAACGAAGAACTTCTCCAGCTAGCAGAATCTGCTGTCAAAGTTGCATAAAAGCCCGAACAAACTACCTATATCTAAGGGTTTATTCGGGCTTTTTAAAAAAACTACGTCTCTATGAGCTATTTCTCAACTTGAGACTGTAAATAGTTTTCTAGTCCAGTATTCTTAATCAGCTCTTTCTGTGTTTCTAGCCAATCAATCTGTTCTTCTTGTTCTTCTTGAATCGCTTCTAATACAGAGCGACTTATAAAGTCCTGTTTTTGTTCACAAACAGCAATCGCATCCACAAGCGCTTTAAGAGACTCTGTTTCAAACGCCATATTTGCTTGAAGCATTTCCTCTGTGTTTTCGCCAATACGTAAGCGACCTAAATCTTGTAAGTTAGGCAGACCTTCCAGAAACAACACTCGCTCGATTAAACGGTCAGCGTTCTTCATTTTGTGAATGGATGTTTTGTAATCTGCTTTATCCAGCTTTTCAAAACCAAAATCTTTAAACATTCGCGCGTGTAAAAAGTACTGATTAATACCTACAAGCTCGTTTGCCAAGACTTTATTAAGATGAGAAACCACGTCTCTATCACCTTTCATACCCTGTATCCTCTCTTGTTACATCTGAGATTGGTGGTAGTTTTGAGCCCCAATCTTATCCATCAAACCGAGCTGTTTTTCCAACCAATATACATGATCTTCTTCAGTATCAAACAAAAGTTTTTCAAGCACTTCGCGAGTCTGATAATCGTTTTCCTGCTCACACACAGCAATGGCATTACGAGCGCAGTCAACCACTTCAAGCTCTAGAGTAAGATCGTTTTGCATCATAGATTTAACATCAGACCCGATAAGCAGATCACGACGTTTTGTCATACATGGAATACCTTCCAAAAAAAGAACTCGCTTAATCAACCAATCTGCATGGTCTTTTTCTTCTTCCATTTCATGGTTCAAACGCTCATAAAGCTTTTGTAATCCCCAATCGTCATACATTCTGGAATGAATAAAGTACTGATCAATTGCCGCCAATTCATTTGCAAGAAGGCCATTCAATGCCTCAATGACTTTGTTACTGCCTTTCATACATTGTTCTCCTAACTGAATAAAACGCTTATACACTTAAAACTTATCGTATAAGCGCTCGGATTGTAGTCACTCTATTTAAAAAGTCACTATCAAAGCGAGTAATTTTTCAACATTTACATTTGGAGCTAGCTGTTCGACGCTTTACCCTCACCCCGTTTAATTTCTAGCTTGTCTATACGCTGAAAACCTCGTGGGAGTTTCAAGCCTCTTCGGCCACGCTCACCATAGTATTCCTGAAGATCTTTCTCAATAAGCGATAGAAAACGCTTACCAGAATGAGCAACAAGCAAGTCATTGGATTGAATCGTCGCCATTGCAATAACGAGCTCTTCACGCTCAGTAGCACGCGCAGATGGAATACTCAGCATTTTATTGCCCTTACCTTTCGCCATCTGGGGAAGTGATTTAACACCGAATACCAGCATTCGACCTTCATTGGAGACCACGATCACTTTATCATCTTCTGGACTTTCAACCTTGACTGGCGAAATCACTTCAGCGTTTGAAGGCAAGGTAAGCGTTGCTTTGCCGGCCTTATTTTTCGCATACAAGTCTTTGAGTTGTGCGACAAAACCATAGCCTGCATCACTTGCCAACAAATAATGCGCGTCTTCGCTGTCAAGCACAGCGGCAACAATAGAAGCACCTTTGTCTAAAGAAATTCGCCCCGTTATTGGCTCGCCTTGTCCTCTAGCAGACGGCAAGGTGTGTGCTTTTAGGGAATAAGTTCGACCATTTGAGGCAATGAGCACCAACGTTTGGTTCGTTCGCCCTTTTGCACTTAACAGATATTCATCGCCTGACTTGTAGCTTAAGCCTGATACATCAATGTCGTGCCCTTTTGCAGCACGAATCCAGCCTTGTTTCGACAAAATAACGGTCACTGGATCATTAGACAGCAAGTCTTCTTCACTGAAAGCCTGAGACTCTTTGCGTTCAATAAGCGGGGTTCTTCGCTCGTCACCAAAGTCTTCTATAGATTCTTTAAGCTCTTCAGTAATTAACTTTTTAAGCTTTCTATCTGACGCTAGCAATGCTTCAAGCTGCTCACGCTCTTTATTTAATTCGTCTTGCTCGGACTTGATTCGCATTTCTTCAAGCTTTGCTAAGTGACGAAGTTTTAATTCTAAAATCGCTTCTGCTTGAATATCTGATAACCCAAACCGCTTGATCAACTCTTCTTTCGGCTTGTCTTCGTGACGAATAATTTCGATCACTTCATCAATATTAAGGTATGCGATCAGCAAACCTTCCAGTATATGCAGCCTATTTAGAACTTTGTCTAGCCTAAACTGAAGACGCTTACGGACGACATCAATGCGAAATTTCAACCATTCCGTAATAAAGGCTTTCAAGCCTTTCACTTGCGGTAAACCATTCAACCCTATCACATTCATATTCACACGATAGGATTTTTCCAAATCTGTCGTCGCGAAGAGATGCGTCATAACAGATTCGGTGTCTACTCGATTTGATTTGGGAACAATCACAAATCGGGTCGGATTTTCATGATCCGATTCGTCTCTCAAATCAACCACCATAGGTAGCTTTTTCGCCTGCATTTGTGCAGCTACCTGTTCAAGCACCTTACTGCCCGATACTTGATGAGGTAATTCATAAACAACGATTTCTCCCTCTTCTATACGGTATCGTGCTCGCGCCTTAACCTGCCCTTTACCAAGCTCATACATCTTACGAATATCTGCACGCGACGTAATAATTTCACCGCCTGTTGGGAAATCAGGTCCTTGCACATAGTCGAGCAATTCATCAAGCTCAGCTTTTGGATTATTCAAAAGGTGTATGCATGCATTGCCCACTTCACGAAGATTATGCGGTGGAATATCGGTCGCCATACCAACAGCGATACCGGTTGTACCGTTTAGCAATAAATTAGGCAATCGAGCAGGCAGAACAGACGGCTCTTTCAACGTACCATCAAAGTTTGGAACCCACTCCACTGTTCCTTGACTTACTTCTCTCAACAACACGTCAGAATACTTAGATAATCGAGACTCCGTGTAGCGCATCGCGGCAAAGGACTTCGGATCATCTGGCGCACCCCAGTTTCCTTGTCCATCCACTAATGGATATCGGTATGAAAAAGGCTGAGCCATCAAAACCATCGCTTCATAGCACGCACTGTCACCATGAGGGTGGAATTTACCCAGCACGTCACCGACCGTTCTCGCAGACTTTTTATATTTCGCAGTGGCTTTTAGACCCAACTCACTCATTGCATACACAATGCGTCTTTGAACAGGTTTTAATCCGTCGCCGATGTGTGGCAACGCTCTGTCCAAAATGACATACATGGAATAATTAAGGTATGCTTTTTCTGTATATTCTTTTAAAGAAAGAGTCTCATTAGACTCAAAGTTCGACAAATTACTCAAACGTCGTATCCTTCACTAGGTAGCTAGATTCGCAAAAGCGTTTCATTACATAGGTATATTTGGGGTCTACTATAATTAATGCGCCTCTATTCCTGCAACCTTCTATAAAAAGAATACGCAATTGAGGCTATAATCAGGTATAAAGTAGATTATAAAACAGTCATTTTTTGTCTTTCAGGTAACAAAAGGATCTAACTCATGTCGAGCGTCGTCAGCGCGTCAACTCACGTTACGCATTTGATTGGTAGCCAAAGTACCAAGACCGTTCTTCATAATACAAGCAATATCAAAATTAGCTTGGTAGACACCCTTCAGGAAGACGCGCCAAGCCAGTTTTCAATATACCCTTCTGATGCCTTCATTTTTGTTGTAGAAGGCCAACTCTTTCTGCGCACGACTGACGAAGAAAATTCGCTAAAAGCTCATCAAGGAAGCTGGCTTTACTATCAAAACGCCTGTCAAATAGTCATGCTTTCCGAAAACGCTAAGTATTTAGTATTTGAACTAAAGAAACAGTTCACAGACTCTCAAAAACAAATGACTAAGGTAGCTAATGGGCAAGCACAGAAGCATAAAGATAAAGACGGTTTGTTGCATTGGACACTGTCTGAAAGTGACTTCAGCCGATTTGAGGTTTTGTTTTTTCCCCCAAATTACAAATCTGCGCGCCATTACTTTAAAAACTCGGCTCAATATCTATTTAATTTAGGGCAAGGAAGACAATCTATTGAACTAATAGGCGGTCAAAGCGAACCAATGAACATTCCAGATTTTGGCTTGTTCTTAAACACAAAAGAATCCTTGTCTTTTGTTAACGTAAAACATGCATCCATTCCCGTTCTACGCGTATTCACTCCTCCTCCAAAAAGCGGGCGAGTATTCGTACTCAAGAAGAGCGATTAATCTCTCATTAACAACGCTGTAACTATGTGATCTTCCCACTCCCCGTTTATTTTCAGGTAATTTTTAGCGACGCCCTCTTTTTCAAACCCCAGTCTATTTAACACCGCAGCGCTGCGCTTGTTAACTGGCATATGGCTCGCCTGAATACGATCAATACTGATCGATTTCATGAACTCAATCCCCGCTCTTAGCGCCTCTGTCATATACCCTTGACCTTCGTAAGATTTAGACAGGCTATACCCTAAACAACACGATTGAAAAACACCGCGAGAAATTGCAGAAAAATTTGTGTAAGCAATCATTTCTGATTCCGTTTTGTCCAGTAAGCACAATACAACGCCTTTATCTTCGAGAAAATCTCGACGCATTTCCTTTATTCGAAGCTCACAGGTCTTTAACGTGTAATATTCTTCATTTCGGGTGGGCTCCCACCTCGCCAAATGCTCACGCTCCCTGTTCACAAAATCGTATAACAAGTGAACATTTTCTAGTGAGAGCACTTTTAAGATACCTCTAGACGTTTCTATATGAGGAAAACGGCTAGAATTCCCTTCAATTGAATTGCCTACCACCCTACTTTCTTCCTTTACCTCAGCTAATTTTAAAGAATAAGAGGAGAACCAGAATTGATTACCGATATTGATAGTTTTTGTGTGCATTGGATGTTGCATCCAATCGCGAGCAGCAAGAACAGAGTCCCAGTAAGTAATGGAAACACTCTCCTCTTGACAAGTCCATTGATGCCCCAAAAAACCATCCATTTTCTCAGCAAGCTCTAACACTTTCTCTGACATTACCTTAAACATCAAGTCATCATATAACTCGGATGTAGATAAAATAACCATAAAGTAAGGCGGTGTGGGTAACGCAAAATTAGACATAATTGTTCGCTAAATCGTCAAAGATAATGAAACTGTTCAAAATTGCCCCGCAAGACAACACAAAACAAGCTATAATTAATTCAAGTTGGTTAAGGAAGCGTTTGGTCAACCAACCTTTGGAAAGAGCAGTACCTTTGCCTTCCAGTCTTCATTGATCGTACATTTTTTTAGATCGTCGTGCCAATTATGCTAAATCGTCATCGCTTCCCCTTTGGCTTTGACGTAAAGGACAGCAATTTCAGCCCACTAATTAAGTGGGCTTTTTTTTGCATTTTTCAGCTAAAAATGAACGTACATCTCGTAATTTTGCACTCACTCCGTAACGCTTACCCCCCAAATCTACTCAGCTTGCGAATCTGAAAAATGCAATTCACTGTATTGAGGGCTGAGGGGCTAGCAGCGAGTGAAGACCTCCTCCGTTGCGGAAAAATGGTAGTGCCTCTATTGCCACAACGTCCAAATTTGGAAAAAGAGTTCTATACACTTCTAATGCCTTCTCATCATGCGGATCATCAAAAACAGGAACCAAGATCGCGCCCTTCACAGGGTAAAAATTAACGTATGATAATGGTAGCGGTTTATCTTCCCATAATACGGTCATAGGCTGAGGGATTTCGATCACCTCGATCAATCGACCTTTGGCATCAGTAGAAGAAGTAAGGATTTGTTTGTTCTGCGAGAACGCATCTGTATTTGGATGATCCGAATCCTCACTAAACATCGTTACCACAACGCCTGGCGAAGCAAAAGAAGCGAGGCCACTTACATGGCCCTGAGCTAGATTATCGCCCCAAATTCCATTTTCGAGCCAAATGACCTTTTCCGCTCCCAATTCCCGCTTAAGAATCGATTCAATGTCTGCTTCGGTTAAAGCATCATCCTGATACTCTTCGAGCATATTTTGCTTTGTGACAAGCAACGTTCCCTCACCGTCGGATTGAATACAACCTAGACTATGAAGTTTGTCGATATCATTAATCGAAGAGGTATTTACCGTTTCACAAGTCACTTCAGAAAACCAGTCACTCATGGTATAAGGCTCATGGTTAGACTTAGATTTCTTACTCCACGCATTAAAGTGCCAGCCGATTGCTGTCACCCCACCTTTTCCATCTTCCACAAACAAAGGCATAAAATCTCTAGCCCATGTGAGCTCGGTAGAATGTATCTCTATATCCGGAGCAATCTCAGATGAAAAATCAAACACATTTTGAATTTCATCTGCGTCTTCTGGTCGAACAATAACGGTTACAGGCTCGTACTTTAATATTGTCTGTACTAGCTGTTTTAGACATGCCTTTATTTTACAAATTTGTTCGCCCGAAAATTCTTCTTGGTAGGGCCAAATAATCCAGCTTCGAGTATGAGACTCCCAATCCGCTGGGAGTCGTACCGTTGTTTCTATTTCGACCATATATGCTCACTTGTTTATACGATAGAAAAACCTTACGTCAAATACGTTGATCCTTTCAGTACTTTTTTATATGTATCAAGCAACGCCAACTTCTCATTATTGTTCAAAAGGCTATGCGCTACTTTATCTTCGTAACGTTTTAACAATTCTTGATCATTGTAACTTACATACTTTAGAACATCCTGAACACTGTCGCCATGAAGGACATGCTCAACTTTAAAAGAGTTTTCTGTTAAGTAGACATCAACAGAACAGGTGTCCCCAAATAAATTGTGAAGATCTCCCAATGTTTCCTGATACGCGCCCACCATAAAGAAGCCCATTAAGTAATCTTCATCTTTAGGCGGCGGTGGCAATGGAAGAGATGACTCAAGCCCTTCACCATCGACATAGCGATATAAGCAACCATCCGAATCACAAGTAACGTCTTGTATTTTTCCTCTATAACTCGGCGCTTGATCAAGACCTTGTAAAGGCAACACTGGGAAAACTTGATCAATTCCCCACGCATCAGGCATCGATTGAAACACCGAGACATTTACAAATAGCTTTTCTGCGAGCCTTTCATTTAGGTCATCAATGACCGGCCTATGACCACGATTTCGACTGCTTAACTTCGGCAATAATAACCGACATGCAGATAAGAAAAGGTTTTCTGCAAGTCCGCGCTGCTCTAGTGTTAGTTGACCATGGTTATATAAAGTAAGACTATCATTGAAGTCATCGACTAGATCATGATAAATCTCAACCAACGAGCGTTTATCTGAATACTCCCCTTTTAATGCTTCATAAGACTGCCAAAGACGCTGAATTTCTAATTCGCTGTTTGGTGAAGGCGTTGAAATAGGAAGCTGCTCCACACCGTGAGAAAACACATCCGCAATAATCATCGCGTGATGAGCCGTCACTGCTCTGCCCGATTCAGAAATGATATTAGGGTGCGGCAGGTCGTACTGTTCACAAATATTGTGAAACGCAAAAACGACGTTGTTCGCATATTCACTGATACTGTAATTTGCACTGTAAGCACTTTGACTGCGAGTTCCCTCGTAATCAACACCGAGCCCACCTCCTACATCAACCCACTGGATATTCACACCCATTAGATGCAGTTCGGAGTAATAGCGAGCACATTCCTTAAGACTATTTTGAATGTCCCTAATTCGGGTTATCTGAGATCCTAAGTGGAAATGGATTAACTCAAGACATTGGATCATGTTCTCTTCTTTAAGCAATTGAACAGAACGCAACAATTGTGAGGTTGTTAAGCCAAATTTGGACTTTTCGCCGCCACTGTTTCCCCAATGTGTTGAACACGTAGATGCCAAACGAATTCGGATACCAATTCTTGGAACCACATCTAGCCGCTTAGCTTCTTCTATAATCCATTCCAGTTCGTGGAATTTTTCTACTACTAGGAACACTTGGTGTCCCATTTTTTCGGCCATTAGGGCAAGGTGAATAAACTGTCTGTCTTTGTAGCCATTACATACAATAATGCCATCAGCACTTTGATGCATCGCCAACACAGCCATCAATTCAGGCTTACTTCCTGCCTCTAAGCCCACTTTTGAGGAATTATCGGGGCGGCAACTTGTAATCTCCTCGACCACACGACGCTGTTGGTTTACTTTTATCGGGTAAACAATTGCGTAATCAGCGTTGTACTTATAATGGTCGATGGCCTCACAAAACGATTGCGAAATCCTCTCGACTCGAGAGTGAAGAATATCTGGAAAACGAACCAAACAAGGATAAGAAATATTTTGGTCTTTTAAAGCTTTAGCCAGCTCCGTTAAATCCACCTGTTGCTGCCTATCAGGCAAAGCAGATACACGACCCTTGTCATTAATAGAAAAAAAACCGCCGCTCCAATGATCAACATTGTACAGCTCAATTGAATCTTTAACAGACCATTGATTCATAGATAAACTCACACAGATTCCGCTCTTTAATCATTGAGCTGAATAAAATAATTAAAGCGGAATGAAAAGCCTCAACATTCCGCTCCCAAGCCTAACAACGCATATAAACTTTTTAGTTCAGCTACGAGTACATTGAGGCTTTTTAGAATATAACGATTTAAATGGCGTCCATTACGTATTGTGGTAACGCAAACGCAGCAGCATGCAATTCTGGGGTATAAAAACGTGTTTTGAATCCAGCATTCTCAAAACGCTCTCTGATTACAGCCGAATTTAACTGCCTTAGCGACTCTTGATCTGTACCCCATGCAAAGGTCATGATACCGCCAACGTAGGTTGGAACGGACGCTGAATAGAAGGAAACATCAGTGAAGTACGGAGACAGCCTTTTCGCTGTTGTTGATACTTCATCAATTTGCATAAAGCTCACGCCGTTTTGAGCAACGAACACACCGCCTTCATTTAGGCAGCGCTTACAGCCCTCGTAGAATTTTGAGCTAAACAGCACTTCGCCCGGACCGATAGGGTCAGTACAATCAGAGATGATTACATCGTATTTTTCTGTCGTCTCGTTTACGAAATCCACACCATCAGCAATCACGACATTTGCTTTCGGATTATCATAAGCGCCGGCCGAGTGGTTTGGAAGATATTCAGTACACATATCAATGACTGCTTGGTCAATTTCTACTTGAGTAACATGCTCCACTTCTGGGTGACGTAACACCTCACGAAGCATACCGCCATCACCTCCACCAATGATCAACACTCGTTTTGCATTTCCATGCGCAAACATTGGCACATGCGCCATCATTTCGTGGTATACAAACTCATCTCGCTCTGTTGTTTGAATAACACCATCAAGAGCCATGATTCGGCCAAACGTTTCATTCTCGAAAATAATCAAATGTTGATGATCCGTATCAAGCTCAAAGAAGACTTGATCCACATCGAAGCTTTGACCATAACCTTTGTGCAGTGTCTCGCGAAGCGTACGCTTATCCATTATTCATTCCCCCTAGGAAGTATATTCAACTGTTTACTATTTTTCACAGCTGAACACATAATTAAAAAAGTAAGTATTTTTTTATCTTTGTTCCATAAAAAAACGGCATGATGGAAGCTCTATTTCCATCACCCCGTTCCTTTTTTTGTCGTATATTTGAACTACGAAACTCGCTCGCCGTGAGCTTGTTTATCCGCATGGTAAGACGATCGAACCAAGGGACCACAAGCCGCGTGGGTAAACCCAAGCTCTTTAGCGACTTCTTCATAACGCTCAAATTCTTCCGGTGGAACAAAGCGATCCATTGGGAAATGATGCTTAGAAGGTTGCAAGTATTGACCGATGGTCAACATTTCGACGTTGTGCGCACGAAGATCCTTCATAACCTCAACAATCTCTTCAAAAGTTTCACCCATACCCACCATCAATCCTGACTTAGTGGGAACATCTGGGCAACGTTCCTTGAAGTTCTTCAAAAGATCCAACGACCACTGATAATCTGATCCTGGACGTACCTGACGGTACAAACGAGGAATAGACTCTAAATTGTGGTTGAACACATCAGGAGGAGACTGAGTCAAAACATCGATAGCAACGTCCATACGACCACGAAAATCCGGTACGAGCGTTTCTATTTCGATATTTGGCGACAATGCGCGCGTCTCATCAATACAATTAACAAAATGTTGTGCACCACCATCTCTAAGATCATCGCGATCTACCGACGTAATCACAACGTACTTTAATCGCATATCCCGAATTGCAGCCGCAAGCTCTTTAGGCTCGTCTTCGTTCAACGCATTTGGTCTACCATGAGCAACGTCACAGAAAGGACAACGACGTGTACAAATGTCGCCCATAATCATGAAAGTCGCCGTACCGTTACTAAAACATTCACCTAAATTAGGGCAGTTCGCCTCTTCACATACAGATGCCAGTTTATGCTCACGTAATGTACTTTTTATTCGCGCAATCTCAGGTGAAGCAGGAATTCTGACGCGCAGCCAATCTGGCTTACGCGGAATCTCTTCTGTAGGAATAACTTTGACCGGGATACGAGCCATTTTATCAGCGCCGCGAAGCTTCTCGCCTTGGACAACTCGTTTGCGTTCTGTATTCATTTATTCATTTACCCTTTCAGTATCGTCGGAGTACTGTATCCGAGATGTATAGCCAACTCTGACGCCATGTCTTCTTTAACATTCGCCATAGAGACTGTTGAATTGAGACGTTTCATATCAATCATTTGGAGCCCTTGATAACCGCAAGGATTAATACGCAAAAAAGGTGTCAAATCCATGTCAACATTAAGTGCTAACCCATGGAATGAACAACCTCTACGAACGCGTAACCCTAACGAGGACACCTTCATTTCATTAACATAAACACCCGGAGCATCCGGTTTTGGGTAGGCATCAATACCGTATTTTTTCAAGACAGCAACAACAGAGTTCTCAAGTGTTGAAACCAAATCTCTGACACCAATCCCGAGACGTTTTAAATCGATCATAACATAGGCTATAAGTTGCCCAGGACCATGATAGGTAACCTGTCCACCGCGATCAGCCTGAACTACCGGTATATCACCTGTCTCAATAAGATGTTCTTCTTTTCCTGCTTGGCCTTGCGTAAATAAAGGTGGATGCTCAAGCAACCAGATCTGATCAGGATCGTCTTTTGTACGTGTTTGGGTGAAATTTTTCATTTCCTCCCACGTCGATTCATACTCTACTAGACCAATATCTCGAACAATCAGCTCTTTCGACATTACATAACCATCTTGATCGATTCAATTGCCTTGAGAGCAACGTTCAGCTCAGCAAGATGCGCTTCACTTTGGGCATTAATTCTAAAGCTATAGCTAATAAAACGTCCTTTACTAGAACGATTATTCGTTATTGTTGAGCAATCTAAGTCTGGAACCAGTTCGTTCAAGCAATTAACCAATTGCTCAAAGCCTCCGTCAATATCAAGAGCAACTACTTTTATTAAGTAGTTTGCACACGGAAACTCAATTTTAGGCGCCTCCGTTGAGCTAGCTGGCGTCCCATTTTTTGTAATCAAAGCCATTTATATTTCTCTATTGGTAAGATGAAACGGAAACACTAAACCGGTTTCCTTTTTCACTTTGTAGCAACAATTAAAACAGATTCATAAAGAACAGCTTAATTTTATCAAATAAGCGCTTAAAGAAGCCACCTTCTTCCACAGACTCAAGGGCAACAACATCTCGTTCCAATAAAACATTGCCTTCTTGACCGACTATCACCTTACCTAATACGTCGCCTGCTTTGATCGGCGCTTCAATAACTGGCGCTAAATCTAGCGTAGCAGGAATAGAGTCCGCTTGCTGGCGCGGCATGGTTACCAGTACATCTTCCGTAAAGCCAACGTTTACAGAATCCGTTGCACCGCCCCATACTCTCGCTTTATTGATGACTTGCCCAGCACTGTACAGTTTGCGGGTTTCATAGTAGCGAAAACCGTAATTCATTAATTTTTGTGATTCTGTTGCTCGTGCTTCATCAGACGATGTGCCCATAACAACACTGATCAAACGCGTACCATTACGGATAGCGGATGCAGCAAGGCAATAACCCGCAGCTTGAGTGTGCCCTGTTTTTAGGCCATCTACCGTTTTATCACGCCAAAGTAGCTTATTTCGATTTGGTTGGCGGATATCATTGTAGGTAAAGTACTTTTCAGAATACATTTTATAGCTTTCTGGAAACTGGAGAATCTTCGCACGCGATAGCAAGGCGATGTCATACGCACTTGAATAGTGACCTTCTGCAGGGAAACCCGTAGAGTTTTGGTAGTGCGTGTTTTTCATTCCCAACAATTGCGCATGTTGATTCATCAAATCAACAAAAGCACCTTCCGCTCCTGCAATATGTTCGGCAACCGCTACACTCGCATCATTACCTGATTGAATAATGATACCGCGCATCAAATCTTCCAAGCGTACTCGCGTTCCCTCACGGATAAACATACGAGAACCTTTCATACGCCAAGCCGCTTCACTCACTCGAACCTGATCGTCATTTGAAATATTGCCTCGGGCCATTTCATAATCTGCAATATAGGCCGTCATAAGTTTAGTCAAACTCGCGGGGGGCAACTCTTTTTGTGCATTGTGCTCCACAAGAATTTCACCCGTATACGCATCCATTAAAATATAGCTGCTGGCTGACAATTGTGGAGGCGCTGGGATCAAAGAAGGCGCAGCGTTCGCCTCAAAGGAGAAAAGACCGGCAAACGCTAATAAAATTCCAATAAGTCGTTTCATATTCTAGAACATTACCTAACAATTAATATGTGAAGAAAATAATACTTGAACAACTAAACATGCTCTAGTACTTCAGGGAGATAACGCAACTTTTACACTTTTTGCAAAACCCGCATTTTCTAATTTAGCTTGCCATTTTGTGAGCGCATCCGAGGAATTATAAGGGCCTACTAGTACTTTATAAAGTCCAGAACTGTCTGCTCTAACTTGAACACTAATCTGTGTATCAAAATGCTCAATAAGGGAATTTTTAAGAGATTCGGCAGAATCTTGTGCGCTAAACGCACCCAACTGTAAATGAGAGAAATTTGTCTTAACAATAGGCTGAGTAACGGCTGCGTTCTTGGTTGATTTCACACTGCTAGACTGACCTTGCTTGGGAGTAATCGCTTCAACTTTTACTCTAGCCAGCCCTTTCTTATGATAATCCAAACGCACTGCGGCGGCATACGACAAATCAATTAAACGATCACCATGGAAAGGGCCGCGGTCGTTTACACGAACAATCACTGAGCGGCCATTGTCGATATTTGTGACCTTTAAATACGTCGGTAATGGTAAGTTTTTATGGGCTGCGGAAAACGCATACATATCGTACGTTTCGCCATTAGATGTTTTATGACCATGAAATTTTTTGCCATACCATGAAGCGGTACCTTGCGCCTTATAACCCTCAGCGCTTTTCATGACATAATACTTTTCCCCCCAAACAACATAGGGGCTTTTATTCCCACCACGACTCTTGGGTTCCCATTTCGGCACCAAATCCGGAAGATGATCCACTTTTACATCCGATGACGGACCGTGGTCTTGAAGGATCGAATACCTACCACCTCCCGATGCTTTATCAAGATCAACTGTCGAAGCACTGTTGCCGTTAATGTGTTTACTGCTCATACAACCACTGAGCATCAGCAGTGCAATTACAACGATAAGTAATCTGTTACAGCCCATTTACCTTTAACCTATTCGCTAGTTCAATTACAGACATGGCATAGCGCCTACTTGGGTTGTAATCCATCACTGTAAAAAAGTTCTCAAACGCCAACCAATAACTAACCTGATCCGGCCCCGAACGCAATTTAATCAACCCCGCTTTATCAGGACTTATTGACTTAGAATACACGCCTAAGGTTTCCCATTTTTCGAGAGCGTAAACAGGCTTTCTACCCTTATTCGCGAGCGACGCAACACTTTTCACACTCATAACATCTGCATCAACCACCCACTCTTTATTCGGACGCCAACCATGAAACCGTAAGTAATTTGCCGCACTTCCAATTGCATCAGCAGGCGATCCCCATAAATCAACATGTCCGTTTTTATCGAAGTCTACCGCCAACTTCATATAATTACTGGGCATGAATTGCACCATGCCTAAGGCGCCACTGTACGAGCCATTTGTATTGCCAATCCCCCATCCTTCTTTACGCGCGAGCAAGAGATACGCTTCCAACTCGCTTTTGAAATACTTGCTTCTTCTTGGGTAATCAAACGCTAACGTCGTCAAAGACGTAAAGACATCACGGGAGCCGGTAATTCGACCATATGCGGTTTCCACTCCAATAAGAGCGACGATTATACTCCAATCGACACCGTACTCTCGTTGAGCTGCTATTAACCATGGTTTGTATTTGTTTGCAAACGCAATACCACCGTCAACACGCGTTTGATTTACAAAGCGCTTTCGGTATTCAAAATAAGGCGTAATTGCCTCTGGCTGATTGTTCGACTTTTTAATTACTTGGGGGCGCTGTTGAATCGACGAGAAAGCCTTTACAAGCAAGGTTCGGTCATAGGAGTGCTTGTCACTCATATATTCAACAAATCGTTGAACATCGCTTTTTAGGTAGTAATGATGGGTAATATTGGAATTAGTTTTTTCTAAACTAACGATTTTTTCAGAGCGAGGCTCTTTCGATTCGTTCTCATTTTGTTGCAAAGCATCTGTCGGTGCACTCGAACATGACGCAATCACAAAAACAAAAAATATCCAAAATGCCGCTTTTTGCATTATCGAGCTCGTTTGTGAGTTTGAATGGACATTAATATACCAAACGTTGCCATAATCGTAATAATCGATGTTCCACCATAGCTCACAAGAGGCAAAGGCACTCCAACAACCGGTAAGATCCCTGACACCATTCCAATATTAACAAACATATATACAAAAAAGGTAAGCGTTAAACTCCCCGCTAACAGCCTAGCGTAATTATCTTCAGCTGTCGCTGAAATATATAACCCACGAGCAATAACCAACAGATACGCTAATATCAACACGCCACAGCCAAGCATTCCAAACTCTTCACCCAATACAGCAATAATAAAATCGGTATGGCTCTCTGGAAGAAAGTTGAGTTGAGCTTGCGTACCTTCGAGCCACCCCTTCCCATATATTCCCCCAGACCCGATCGCTGTCTTAGATTGAATGATATTCCAACCCGAACCCAGCGGATCACTTTCAGGATTCAAAAATGTTAAAACTCGTTGGCGCTGGTAATCATGCATCACATGCCACAAAAGATAGCCTGCAACAGGAGCAAGCGCACCTGCCGAAAGTATGTACATCCATGGTAACCCGGCCAAAAATAGAACAAACAGCCCCGATACTGCCACCAGCAATGAAGTGCCGAGGTCAGGCTGCTTCGCTATCATAAGCACTGGCACGATGATGATGATCAACACCGTAAATATCTGCTTAAATGATGGCGGCAACGGCCGATCTGAAAAATACCAAGCAATCATCATTGGCATGACAATCTTCATGATTTCTGACGGCTGAAACCTTGGGCCGCCGGGAATTTCTAGCCAACGCTGCGCCCCTTTCGCACCGACACCAAACAACAGCACACCAATGAGCAAACCAGCAATCCCGACAAATAGAAGCGGGGATGCTCTTAACATGTATTTAGGCGGCAATTGAGCCAGTACCAAACAAGTTGCAAAACCTAGTGCCAAACGCACCATCTGCCGCTCGACCATATCTACATTTTGCCCGGATGCAGAATACAGAACAATTAAGCCACCAGACATAAGCAGCACTAAAGATGCTGCAAGCAATACATCAACATGGGTCAAGCGCCAAAGGCGCGCATTGGTGAAGCTTAGGAGCCGCTCGTACCAAGTCAAATTCACGAGCGATCTCCTTTCAGATAATTATATTTCTTTGGATAATCGTCCTTTAAATAGGCGTCGAACAGCTGCTTAGTCAGATCCGCAGGCTTGGAACTGCTCCCGCCATTTTCGAAGATTGCAAAAACAACAATCTCAGGCTTTTCAGACGGAGCAAAACCGATAAAAAGAGCATGATCATGGAGACGCTTCTCTAGGTTTTTCGCATCGTATTCTTCGTCTTCTTGTAGGCTAAAGACTTGTCCGGTTCCGGTCTTTCCTGCAATAGAGTATGAGGCTCCCTGCAAACGGCGAGCCGTTCCTTTGGAGTCAGTAACCACTCTGCGCATTGCCTTTACCATATGCTCCCAGTTCCGACTGTCCTTTATCTTAATTTTGTGGTCTTCACCCTTGAGACCAAAATCCGGCGTATCCTTGTCAATGGTTGAAACCATTCGGGGCGAGTAATAATCCCCACGGTTAGCTATTGCAGTGACGGCTGTCGCGATTTGAATCGGCGTTGCCACCATAAACCCTTGACCGATTCCCACATTCACCGAATCTCCAGGATACCAAGACTCTTTATACCGGGCTTTTTTCCACTCATTTGACGGCAGAAGGCCTTTGCCTGCACCATTAAGATCCAATACGGTTCGTTCACCAAAGCCAAACTGTGAGAGAAAATTATGAATAGGGGTAATGCCCATTTTATGCGCTAGCTGATAATAATACGTATCAACCGATTCGATGATGGAACGCTCCAAGTTGATCCATCCATGACCTTCTCTCTTCCAATCACGATAGCGCCGACCATTTGGGTTAATCTGATAGTACCCTTTTGCATAATAGCGCTCATTCCAAGAAGAAAAACCATATTCAAGGCCGGCAAGAGCCATAAAGGGTTTTATAGTAGAAGCGGGAGGATACCCTCCACGAAGAGCACGGTTAAATAAAGGTAAACGTTTCGAATCCCTTAATGCTGCATAGTTCTTAGAAGAAATACCGCGCACAAATAAATTGGGATCAAAACCAGGCTTTGATACTAATGCAAGTATCCCACCATTTTTTGGATCTAATGCAACAACCGAGCCTTTGTAGTCACCCAGTAAATCGTAGGCATATTGCTGTAAACGCGCATCAAGGTAAAGGTGCAGATTTTCCCCAGGGACTGGATTCTGACGCTCCAACTCCTCCATTATCCTACCACGCGCATTGACCTCAACTTTCGATATTCCCGGGCGCCCAAACAGCTTGCTTTCATAAAATCCTTCAATGCCAGTTTTACCAATAAACTGCGCACCCTGATACGATTGACTGTCTACTCGTTGTAAATCTTTTTGTGTAATGCGGCCAACATAACCTATCGCGTGAGCGAATGCTTCACCATAGGGATAAAAACGAGTCAGCTGTGCTTCAACCTGAACACCATCGAGTTTATAGAGATCTACGGACACGCGTGCCCACTCTTGATCCGTTAACTGAGATTTTAACGTAATGGATTGATAGGGACGGCGATATTCTTTACGGCGCTGATCGTAAGCACTCCACTCATCTTCAGAGATATTTAGAATGTCAGACAGCTCTTTTTTGAGTTTTGAAAAATCGGCAACACGCTCAGGGGTGATCGTTAAGCTGTGTATAGGACGATTGTCAGCCAAAACAACGCCATTTGTATCATAGATGAGGCCCCGTGGTGGGGGCTCAGTCACCAACATCACTCGGTTATCATCAGCTTTGGTCACATACCGTTCGTGCTCAACTACTTGTAAAAAAAACAATCGTGACATCAAAACTAATGACAAAAGCAACACAAATACGGCTGCAAAAATCACCCTACGCTGTGTAAGAGATTGCTCTTGTCGATAATTTCGAAAAATATGGTGTTTATTAGCCAATGGTCATCCTCAGCGATGATAAGGATGATTATTCATAAGCGTCCAAGCCCTGTAAACCTGCTCAGCGAGAATAACTCTAACCATAGGGTGAGGAAGTGTAAGCGCGGATAAAGACCACGCTTGATTCGCCATTGCAGTACAGCGCGGATCTAAACCATCTGGACCGCCGACTAGGAGCGAAATATTATGGCCATCCATACGCCACTGCTGCGCTTGCTCTGCAAGGTTTTCAGTTGACCAGTTCTTTCCTAGCACTTCCAGAGCAATCACTTTATCGCCAGCGGGGATCGCATCGAGCATGGCATCCCCTTCCTTTTTTCTCGCTTTGGCAATGTCCGTATTCTTACCTCGTGGCGCCATCGGAATTTCTATGAGTTCTAACGCAAAGTCTTTGGGTAGGCGCTTAGCATAATCATCATAGCCTTGCGTCACCCATTTAGGCATTTTTGTGCCCACTGCGATCAAGCGTATACGCATATCTATTTGCCTATTGCTCTTTGGTTTTTATGTCCCAAAGCTTTTCAAGGTCATAGAAAGAACGAGCTTCTTCAGTCATCACATGAACAACAACATCATGTAAATCAACCAACACCCACTCACTGCCCATTTCACGACCTTCACTACCTAGTGGCTGAAGTCCTTTTGACTTCAAATGCTCAACAACATTTTGGCCCAGCGATTGAACATGGCGTTTCGAAGTACCGGTACAGATCACCATAAAATCCATCATGTCTGTTAATTCGCCGACTTCAAGAACGGTGATTTTATCACCTTTCACATCTTCTAGTGCTTCAACAGCATGAGACAGAATTTCGTCAGCTTGCATTTGGTTTTGACTCATAGAACAAAATTACCTATTTATATAGTTGGTTGTTTTCAATGTATTCTTGTACCGCTTTCGGCAACAGATAGGCAATAGACAATGATTGCCGACAAAGGTTTCGTATCATACTTGACGAGATCCCCAGTGGCGTTAGTGTTTCCAGCCAAATTTTACCTGCGGGCGCGGATTGTAACTCAATTGCAGACAATGCTCGATGATTTTCGTAAAACGCATTTAATTCAGATATATACTCTGAATCCCAGCCAGGACGAGCAACCACAACTATGTGGCAATTTTCAGTTAATTGCTTCCAATTCGCCCACGTAGGAAGTGAAAGAAAACTGTCCATACCTAGAACCATGATCAACGGCTCTTCGCGCCCTATTTCTTTGCGTATCGCCTTGAGCGTGTCAATGGTATAACTCGGCCCTTCTCTGGCGATCTCTCTATCATCGACACATAAACGCCGATCATTTTCTATAGACAAGCGCACCATATCCAGCCGTTGAGAAGCACTGACATTGGGGCGGTCTTTATGTACTGGTTGATAACATGGCACCAACCTTAACTCTTTAAAACAATGTTTATCAAGAAGGTCTATTGCGCTACGCAAATGCCCATGATGTATTGGATCAAAGGTGCCGCCCATAATGACGACCCCTTTGCTTAAGCCTTTTGAATTAGACTCCATCGTAGAATCAATTATCACGAATGTGGCCGTCACCCATCACAACATATTTTTGACTCGTCAACCCGACCAGCCCCACAGGCCCCCGAGCATGGATTTTATCCGTAGAGATGCCTATTTCAGCGCCGAGACCATACTCAAATCCATCAGCAAATGCAGTAGAAGCGTTAATCATCACCGAAGAAGAATCAACAGCCGTCATGAACAAACGAGTTTTAGAATAATCCTGAGACACGATTGCGTCAGTATGATGAGAGCCATATTGATTAATATGATCAATTGCCTCATCAATACCACTCACTACTTTTATAGAAAGCTTCGGAGCTAGATACTCTGTATACCAATCCTCTTCCGTAGCAGAATCAATGTAAGTTAGAATTTTTTGAGTCTCGGCACACCCAACCAGTTCAACGCCTTTTTCAGCATATGCTGCCGCTAACTTAGGCAAAAAACCATCAGCAATGTCTTTGTGAAGCAATAACGACTCCATCGCATTACAAACACCATAACGTCGAGTCTTGGCATTTAAAGCAATCGCATAAGCCTTCTCTAGATCTGCCTGATCATCAACATATACATGACAATTACCATCTAAATGCTTAATAACCGGAACCTTGGCACTGCTACTGATACGTTCAATTAACCCCTTACCGCCACGAGGCACAATAACGTCAACAAACTCAGGCATAGTGATTAATTTACCCACTGCATCTCGATCCGTCGTATTGAGCACTTGAACAGCATATTCAGGCAAGCCGACAGCTTTTAGCCCTTGCTTAACAGCATGCGCAATTGCCTGGTTTGAATAATAAGCTTCACTTCCACCCCTAAGGATAGCGGCATTGCCCGACTTTAGGCACAAGCTTGCTGCGTCTATTGTTACATTTGGGCGCGACTCATAAATAATTCCCACAACACCTAGCGGGACACGCATTTTACCCAAATGAATACCGGAAGGGCGATACACCATATCTGTAATTTCGCCTACAGGATCAGGAAGAGAGGCAACTTGCTTTAGCCCTTCAATCATAGAGTCTATACGAGCATCCGTCAGCTCCAGCCGATCCAATAATGCAGCATCTAAACCTTTTTCTTTACCACTCTCAACATCTTTTGCATTTTCAACTTTCAGCAAGGGTCGTGATGTCTCTAGCGCATCAGCCATAGCAAACAAGGCTTGATTTTTTTCTTCCGTTGATACGCTCGCTAGTTTGCGAGATGCAGATCGAGCGTGTTGCCCAACCTCTTTCATGTAAGCATCTATAGACATAACTTTTTAATCACCTAAAATACGTTATACATGTGGTCACTTTTGCCACATAGCTTGCGCCATAATTAAAACTGGCAATCGGCATTCAGAGTACTCGCCAGAACCAATATATTAACACAAAGTTTTCTATTGGTTATCGAAAAACGCCGTGAATACAGCGAAAGCAGAATCAATGCCACTGGAAAGAATTTGACCACTTTCAACTTGCCAAGCAACTCAAAATTAAACGACCGGAGCGTAAGTTGACCTCTCCCACTACATTTGAATTCAATCAAATTGGTATTATCCACTCCTGCTATACAGAAAAATTTGGAATACCTCGGCAACCAGGGCTCGTCAAAGAGACTACCGCAACATTAGAACTTCTTCCTCCCTTCAATAGGGAAGATACTCTAGATGGCTTAGAAGGTTTCTCTCATATTTGGGTCCATTTTATTTTTCACCAATGCATCCAAGAAAAATGGAAAGCCAAAGTCCGCCCCCCTCGACTCGGCGGAAAAGCGAAAATGGGCGTATTCGCAACGAGAGCGACCCATAGACCCAACCCAATCGGTCTATCTGTCATAAAAATAGGCAAGATACACAAGCACAACAAAAGAATTTTCATTGATCTGCATGGCGCCGACTTATTAGACGGTACCCCTGTAATAGACATCAAACCTTACTTACCCTATGCGGACATTCAAGCCGATGCTTGTGGTGGATTTGCTCCAGAAAAATCCCCAGCCTTCCCAGTAAAATTTACTGAAGAAGCTAAGCAACAAGCAATTACCTACAAAAATAAATTTGAAAGAAACCTGCTACCTTTAATAGAGCAGGTTATAGAACAGGATCCACGCCCGTCCTATTTATCGAACACAACAGATCGACAACATGGGGTAAAATTGTGGAACTCCAATGTGAAGTGGCTAGCAAAAAACGATCACTTTTTAGTAACGGAAATTGAAATTGAGGAATAACAATGCTAAAAAAAAATATGATTAAAGCGTATCAAAGCAACGCCACATTACCAAAAAGCACTTCTTCGTTAACGCAAGACAAGAAGACATACACTCAAAAACATAACACAAAAGACACTGAGAACGACAAAGGACTCTATCGCTCTGACGAAGATGAAAGATTAATAAAAGACTACCACTTTGCGAAATTTCAAAAAAATCTGGATCAGATTCAAAACAACCAAGCCTTGCAATCCCTAATCGACCAAGAAGAATGGAGTGAAGAGGACATTAAAACTCTTTTAGCAAATTTCAGATAAAAAATCACTCTCCTACCCTAGAATCATCCCTTTTTCCCCTTCTAATTTTTCCCTCCACCTATACCCATAGTTATCCACATGTTCTGTGTATAGTCTTTTTGTCAATCGATTGTCAGGCAAAAAAAACCTCAAAATCATAAAATAATTTCCACGCACAACTACTCTATTTAGCAAGCAAACACGCACAAAAAAAGCGAGCCGAAGCTCGCTTTTTATCTAACTACTTTAACCTAACTAAAAGTCAGATTAGTTTTGGTTTTCTAGTTGGGCCGTTCGCTTCAACTTGCTGCTTCTCAGAGTGAGACTTAAGAGCTGCTTTCTCTTCAGAAGCGTCTTTAGCCTTGATTGATAGGCTAATTGTGCGAGCTTTACGATCAACACTTACGATCGCAGCTTCAACAGAATCACCAACATTCAACTCAGTACGAGCATCTTCGATACGATCGCGGCTGATGTCAGAAACTTTCAAAGAAGCCTCAACACCTTCAGCTAGTGTAACAACAACAGTTTTAGCTTCTACTTCAGAAACAGTACCTGTTACTACAGCACCTTTATCGTTTTCAGCAACGAAAGCGATGAATGGATCTTCTGCAAGTTGTTTAACACCTAGCGAAATACGCTCGCGCTCTGCGTCGATAGAAAGAACAACGGTTTCAAGCATGTCGCCTTTCTTGTATTGACGTACTGCTTCTTCACCAGTTTCGTCCCAAGATAGGTCAGAAAGGTGAACAAGACCGTCAATACCGCCGTCAAGACCAATGAATACACCGAAGTCAGTGATTGACTTGATGCCGCCAGAGATTTTGTCGCCTTTGTTGAAAGAACCAGCAAACTCTTCCCAAGGATTTGGAGTGCATTGCTTGATACCTAGAGAGATACGACGACGCTCTTCGTCGATATCTAGAACCATAACCTCAACTTCGTCGCCGATTTGAACAACTTTAGAAGGGTGAATGTTTTTGTTTGTCCAATCCATTTCTGAAACGTGAACAAGACCTTCAACACCTTCTTCTAGCTCAGCGAAGCAACCGTAGTCAGTTAGGTTAGTTACACGTGCAGTAACTTTAGTTCCCTCTGGGTAACGAGCTTTGATAGCCACCCATGGATCTTCACCCAATTGCTTAAGACCTAGAGATACGCGGTTACGCTCACGGTCAAACTTAAGCACTTTAACGTCAATTTCGTCACCTACAGCGATGATTTCGCTTGGGTGTTTGATACGTTTCCAAGCCATATCAGTGATGTGTAGAAGACCATCAACACCACCAAGGTCAACAAACGCACCGTAATCTGTAAGGTTCTTAACGATACCTTTAACTTCTTGACCTTCCTCAAGAGAAGAAAGAAGAGTTTCGCGCTCTGCACTGTTAGTAGCTTCCATAACAGCACGACGAGATACAACAACGTTGTTACGTTTCTGATCAAGTTTAATAAGTTTAAACTCAAGATCTACACCTTCTAGGTGAGATGTATCACGGATAGGACGTACATCTACCAAAGAACCAGGTAGGAACGCACGGATATTAGCGATATCAACAGTGAAGCCGCCTTTAACCTTACCGTTGATGATACCAGTAACGATTTCACCCTCATCATAGGCTTTTTCAAGAACAGCCCAAGTCTCAGCACGTTTCGCTTTCTCACGAGAAAGTTTAGTCTCACCGAAGCCGTCTTCTACAGCGTCAAGTGCAACTTTTACTTCGTCACCGATGTTTAGAGTGAATTCGCCGCTCTCGCTTAGGAATTGAGAACGAGGGATAACGCCTTCAGATTTAAGACCTGCATGAACAGTTACCCAATCGCTGTCGATGTCAACAACGATACCAGTAACAATTGAGCCTGGAGCCATTTCTACGGTTTTAAGGCTTTCTTCAAACAGTTCTGCGAAGCTTTGAGTCATTGTGTTTCCTATAAAAAAAGGACTGTATTTCAACTGAAACACATCCTATCTCCACACTACCAGCAAATATGGGTCAGTTAATAATAGTTGCGACATTGACATTGGCTGGTCCAATGTCGACTTGGATAAATTCTAGACTATTTTAGCACAAGTGATACATAGAATAGAACAATCATTTTATTGAAGTAGATTAAGACAACTAAACAATGCCTGCTTTTTTAACTTCAGCAAGCACCATTTCAACCACTTTATCAATCGTAAGATCGGTGCTATCTACAACCAAGGCTCCTGCGGCAGGAACAAGAGGCGCCACCGCTCGATTTGCATCTCGGTCGTCTCGCTCTTTTATTGTCGCGACCAATTCGTCGTAATCAACCTCATCCCCTTTTTGCTGCAACTGCAATAAGCGGCGACTTGCACGCTCCTCAGCCGTCGCAGTCAAGAAAACCTTAACAGGAGCATCTGGGAACACAACGGTCCCCATATCACGACCGTCTGCAACCAAACCCGGCTCTTGAGAGAATGCACGCTGCCTCATTAGAAGCCCATCGCGCACCTCAGGAATCTGAGCAAGCTTTGACGCACTGTTGCCAACTAGCTCAGTACGAATGGCTTGAGTGACAATTTCGCCTTCAAGCACAATATCAACCTTACCCTCATCACCTTGCTCAAACTGAATATCCAGATGCTCAGCCAAAACTCTCAACGACTCAACATCATCTGCAGTCATACCGTGATGCGATACAGCAAGAGCTAACAAGCGATATAACGCACCACTATCGAGCAAATGCCATCCCAGTTTTTCCGCGACCAACTGACTGACAGTTCCTTTCCCTGCGCCACTCGGACCGTCAATCGCAATAACTGGGGCCTGATCAATCATAATAATTCCTCATATACTTATTTTATCGTGCGACGTCACATTGCAAACCCAATGCCACCATCACGCTTTCCAATTCGGTAAATTCTTCTAATAATTTCTGACAGTCGTGAACAACACAAGATTCACGACTTCGCATCCCTAACGCCAACATTGCGAGAGCAATATGATAATCTCCCCCCGAATCTAAACTACTGCCAGAAACAGGACTACCACCCTCAATGTAAATCACGTCATTATCTAACGTAACGTTCACCCCCATATGCCTCAATCCATCGAGCATTGTCATTATTCGATCTTCGTAGTAATACGCCAAACTGCGCACACCATATATTTTAGAGACTCCCTTTGTGAATGCAGCCAACACACACACAACAGGCAAACTTTCTCGCAATCGAGTCGTATCTTCAGGCAACAACTCAAAATTACTTAATTGAGAAAAACGCGCTTTTACTTTCCCCTGAGGAAGTTGAGATGATACATCTTTTGTAAAATCCACATCTCCTCCCAACTTATCAACAAATGGGAGCAAGCTACCGATATTTTGCCCTATTAACGCATTTTCAATAGATAAATCTGAACCTGGACATAAGCACGCAAGAGCCAAAAGCAAAGCCGTTTTATTTACATCTGCTGGAAGCGTCAAATTTGTAGCACTTAAAACTGACGAAGTTGACTTAAATCGCTTACCCTCAAGCTCGACATTGGCACCAAACGCCTTAAGAATATCAACATCTATCTCACCATCATCATTCGCCAAAATAATTTGCGACTCGCTTGGCGCAAACAAACACGCAAACATAGCAGCAGATGAAAGGCGACGTGAAAATTGTGCCAATGCGATATCCAACGATTTCGACACTCGAGATTTTATAGTCACAGGCAAACAATCTGCAGCTGCACTCTCTACACTTGCTCCCATCGAACTTAAAATAGCCAATAGAGACGATATTGGTCGATTGAGCAAAGCCTCATCTGCAGTAACCGACACCTCAAATTGCTGCCCAGCCAACACTGGGAGCAAAAGGTATAGACTGGTAATAGACGAATGTACATTTATAGGCGCGATTGGCGCCTTCAAGCCTCTTAACCCTACCCCATGCACCCGCACTTGATTCAGGCCGATATCGTCAATAACCACACCCATATCACGGAGCGCCTGAACCGTCACCGTCACATTGCCCGTGAGATCAAGATTATCAATAATACTCACACCATCACTAAGGGCGGCGAGTATAACGACTCTATGTGACAATGACTTGTCACCCATCAAAGAAACTGAGCCTTTAACTGCATTTACTGAAGAAAGAGAAATAGAAATAGATTTTACTTCCGCTTTAGCTCCAAGCGTTCGCTGCTCTAATAATCTTAAAAAATGATCCCTCGCTGATTTTGCGCGTGAGAATACACCAAACATACTTGCACCATCACCCTCCACAATTGCCTGTCTCATAAAGGACAAGCGATCAGTAAAAAGATCCAGTGTTGCCAATGTCGCATCCTTGTTAGCAAGAAAGACATCTCGCCACATAACAGGGTCACTTGATGCTATACGAGTAAAGTCTCGGAAGCCGCCAGCGGCAAATTTGAACACATCCTGACTTCGTTCACTATTAGCAAGCGTGTCCACAAGTGTATACGCCAAGAGGTGCGGCAAATGACTAGACGAAGCCAATACATAGTCATGATGCTCTACATCCATGCCAACCACGTCAGAACCAACCGCCTCCCAAAGCTTGTACAATTTATCCAGCAAAAAAGGATCACTTTCAGGAAGAGGTGTGACAATCGCCATGTGACGTTCAAATAAATGAGGGTTTGCAGCCAACACACCGCTTTTTTCAGCCCCAGCTATAGGATGACCAGGAATAAAATTAGTCGGACTAAAACCAAACACCTCTTTTGCTGCATCAACAACACTGCCTTTCGTTGAGCCCACATCAGTAATCAATGTATCTGGTCGTACAAAGGTATGTATTTCTTTAAGCACTGACACCATGGCACGAACAGGAGTCGCCAAAACAATCACATCCATCTTAGCAATCGTTTGCTCATCCAGCCGAGCGGCATAATCAATCGCGCCCGTTGAAACACCAAGCGTTAGCTCAGCCTCCCTCCGGTCCGCGCCAAATAAGGTAGCAACCCCTTTATTTTTTAGCGCTTTTGCAAAGGAACCACCGATCATTCCCAGACCAATGATTAACACATTTCCAAAATGCTCAGACACCATTTTGTCTTGCATGCAATAACCTACTTTCAACCACGGCAATCAAGGCGCCATCCATTGCGCCGACCACCTATATTCTCGGAATAGTTTTATAAAACAGCGATCGGGTAAGACCCTAGTACTTTTACTTCTGAAGCACGATCTCGCAATTCACTTATCACTGCCTTACAGGCGTCATCAGAATAATGTCCAACACAATCGATATAAAAGATATAGCCCCACTTACTCAACAACGAAGGTCGCGTTTCTAAACGCGTCATATCCACACTATGTCGCTCAAATGCCTCCAGCAGGCGATACAATGCGCCGGGTTCGTTTTTAGCACTGATTAACAAAGACGTTTTATCACTTCCACTTGCAGGAACATCCTGAAGCCCAATAATCAAAAAACGTGTTGTATTCTCAGGGTGATCTTCAATATTGGAAGAGACTTTTTCTAATCCATAAAGCTCACACGCAATTTCTCCGGCGATCGCTGCAACGGCTTTTCCGTTACGACCCGCCTCAGATGCCAAGCGCGCAGCCTCAGCATTAGAGCTTACAGAAACACGTTCTGCATGCGGCCAATATCGATCCAACCACGCACGACATTGAGCCAACGCCTGCTGGTGTGAGTATATATGCGTGACATCATCCGCATTAATATTTGGACTCACCAACAAATGATGATGAATTCGCTCTTCAACCTCACCACATATCTTTAAACGAGAGGATCGAAAGCTATCTAACGTATGATTAACAACGCCTTCAGTAGAGTTCTCCACAGGAACCACGCCATAATTTGCAGCACCTGACTCAACCTCGCGAAACACCTCATCAATAGCTGCCATAGGTGCACTAACAATAGACTTACCAAAGTGCTTTTGAGCCGCCTGTTGAGTAAACGTACCCGCCGGCCCTAAAAAAGCAATGCGCATCGGCTTTTCCAAAGCAAGGCAAGATGACATAATTTGACGAAACACTTTCGCCATCTCTTCGTTTTCTAACGGCCCTTCATTGCGCTCCATTACACGACGTAAAACCTGCGCCTCACGTTCCGGACGGTAGAAGACAACCGCCTCTTCACCTTGCTCAGCAATTTTTACATCCGCAACTTTTTGTGCACACATCGCTCTTTCATTGATCAGCTGTTGAATTTTCTGATCAATTTCATCAATTCTGTCTCGTAGACCCGGCAATGTGTCCGGTAACTTTGTTTTATCAAGCATGCATTAGGCTCCGTAATGACGCATTTCAAAATCTTGCATAAACTTAATCAATGCGTCGACACCTTCCATTGGCATAGCATTGTAAATACTTGCTCGCATTCCACCCACAGAGCGGTGTCCTGCCAATGTTTTTAATCCAGCCTCTTCAGATTCTTGCAAGAACAACGATTCAAGAGACTCATCAGCTAAAACAAAAGGAACATTCATACGAGAACGATATTTTAGTTCAATAGGGTTACTATAAAGCTTGCTCTCATCAATCGCACGATACAATCGCTCAGCTTTTGCTTCATTAACCTTTTCAATAGCCTCTACACCACCTTGCCCCTCAAGCCACTCAAACACGAGATCAGCCAAATAAATAGCGAAGGTTGGGGGCGTATTAATCATTGAGTTATTTTTAGCAAGATTAGCAAACGACCAAGTGGATGGAAGGCGATCATTATCACATCGCTCTAAAAGGTCTTTTCGTACAATACAAATAACAACACCCGCTGGGCCTACATTCTTCTGAGCACCAGCGTAAATCATGCCGTACTTACTAACATCAATAGAACGAGACAAAATTGTTGAAGACAAATCTGCAATAATAGGCAAATCCGTTTCTGGTAAATCGTCAAACTCAACACCACCGATAGTCTCATTCGGCGTCAAATGCAAATATGCTGCATTTTCATCTAGATTCAACGAATCCCAAGCCGGAACAGTCGTGTAATTTTTATCTTTGGTCGAACCCGAGACAACCACATTTGTATATTTTTTTGCCTCTTTGATCGCTTTAGCCGACCAAGCCCCAGTATCTAGGTAGCAAGCACTTGTGTGATCAGCAATAAAGTTAGCAGGAATCTGAGCGAACAGTGTGGATGCACCACCCTGAACAAACAAAACTTCGTAGTTACTTGGTATATCCAACAAGCGGATCAACCGTGTTTTTGCGGACTCCAAAATTGAAGTAAACTCACTGCTTCTATGGCTCATTTCCATTACAGAAACACCAGCACCATGCCAATCCAATAACTCAGATTGTGCTTTTTTCAACACTGCCTCAGGTAACGCCGCAGGACCAGAACAAAAATTAAACGACCGACTCATTCCGCCAATATCCCCATTATCTCACTTGCTTAAAAAACAATTCACCCTGACTCATCCAAGTGCCAACTTTAAATCCCTGACACTTTTCAAACGCCCAACACAAAAGAGGCGCACATTGTGCGCCACTTTAGCTTACTCTTCTTCGCTGTCAGGCTCTTCTTCTACCCTTCCAGCCTCTGGAGCTTCCGGAGTTACGACTTCAGCCTCTGAAGCCTCTGCCATCCCCTCTTCATCACTCTCTTCGTCATCTTCATCGACAACGCGCTCAACTCCCACAAGATGCTCATCATTCATCAATCGAATCAATGTAACACCTTGAGTGTTTCGACCCTGACATGAAACTTCAGATGCTCGCGTACGAACCAATGTACCCTGATCCGAGATAAGCATGATTTCATCAGCATCATCAACCTGAGTCGCTCCCACTACTGGGCCGTTACGTTCAGACACTTGAATGCCGATTACACCCTGTCCGCCTCGACCGTACACTGGAAAATCTTCAGTCAAAGTACGCTTACCAAAACCATTTTCACAAGCGAATAAGACCGAACTTCCTTCACGGGGAACAATAAGCGAAACAACTTTATAAGATTCAGCCAAACGAATACCACGAACACCTGCCGCAGTACGCCCCATAGCCCGAACATCACTCTCTTTAAACCGGATCGTCTTACCCGAACTCGATACAAGCATAATGTCGTTTTCGCCAGAGGTTTGCGCTACACCAACAAGCTCATCGCTCTCATCAAGACTCAATGCAATCAGTCCAGTTGAACGTGGGCGAGCAAAATGCTCAACCGCTGTTTTCTTCACTGTGCCGTTTGCAGTCGCCATAAAGATATAGGAATCTTCCATTTCATCATTAAGAGGAAGCAACGCTGAAATATGCTCTCCCTCAGCCAACGGCAACAAGTTGACAATAGGGCGACCTTTAGATGTGCGGCTAGCAACCGGAATTTCAAAGACTCGCAACCAATACACTTTACCAAAATTACTAAATAGCATGACCGTATCATGGCTGCTCGTAACAAGCAGATGACTAATATGGTCTTCATCTTTCATCTTAGCGGAAGACTTACCTCGACCACCACGGCGCTGTGCTTTGTATTCTTCAAGCGGCTGCGACTTAGCGTAGCCAGTATCAGAAATCGTCACGACCATCGGCGCTTCGTCAATAAGATCTGCAATTGTAAGGTCTTGACGAGAAGTCAATATCTCAGTTAAGCGCTCATCACCAAATTGGTCACGTACAGCTTCTAGCTCTTCACAAATCACTTGCATCAATCTGTCAGGGTTACCAAGAATCTCAAGCAACTCCGCGATCACTTCAATAAGATCTTTATATTCAGCAAGAAGTTTTTCGTGCTCTAGCCCTGTCAATCGATGCAGACGCAAATCCAATATGGCTTGTGCTTGTTCTGGCGATAAGCAATATGCTCCATCATTGAAGCCAAACTGAGGCCCTAGATCATCTGGTCGACACGCGTCAGCTCCCGCCCTTTCCAGCATCGCCATGACATCGCCAGGCTGCCAAGATTCCGCTATCAGTTTTTCACGCGCGTCAGCCGAAGTTGGAGACGTTCGAATCAACTCGATAACTCGGTCGATATTTGCAAGTGCAACCGCCAAACCTTCAAGGATATGACCGCGCTCCCGCGCTTTACGCAATTCAAAAATAGTACGTCGCGTCACTACCTCTCGGCGGTGACGAACGAAGCATTCAAGTATCTGCTTAAGATTAAGCAATTCAGGACGCCCATCAACCAAGGCAACCATATTTATACCAAACACACTTTGTAACTGTGTTTGGGTAAAGATGTTATTAACTACAACTTCTGGATTTTCTCCACGTCGAAGTTCAATAACGATACGCATGCCGTCTTTATCAGACTCATCGCGAAGTTCACTGATACCCTCAAGCTTCTTCTCTTTAACAAGCTCGGCAATTTTTTCAATGACTTTTGCTTTGTTTAGCTGATAGGGAATTTCGGTAAAAACAATAGACTGACGATTGCCTTTCTCCATATCCTCTACATGATGACGAGCACGCATGTAGATTCGACCACGACCTGTTTTGTAAGCCTCTACAATACCCGCGCGACCGTTTATGAAAGCGCCTGTAGGGAAGTCTGGGCCTGGAATAAACTCCATTAGTTCGTCAATTTCGATCTCTGGACGATCGATCAACGCCAAACAGCCGTTTATCACTTCAGTCAAATTATGAGGAGGGATATTGGTCGCCATACCAACGGCGATACCAGCAGAACCGTTTACCAACAAACCAGGAATTCGAGCTGGCAGCACCGCCGGCATAGTTTCTGATTCGTCGTAGTTTGGAACAAAGTCAACGGTTTCTTTCTCTAAATCCATCAATAAATGATGTGAAATTTTATCCATTCGAATTTCGGTATAACGCATTGCTGCGGCGCTATCACCATCCACCGAACCGAAGTTACCCTGACCATCTACCAATGTGTAGCGCATTGAGAAAGGTTGCGCCATACGAACGATCGTCTCGTAAACCGCAGAATCACCATGAGGGTGATACTTACCTATTACGTCACCAACGATACGCGCCGATTTTTTATAGGGTTTATTCCAATCATTTTTTAATTCGTTCATCGCATATAAAACACGGCGATGCACTGGCTTCAAGCCGTCTCGCACGTCAGGCAATGCACGCCCAACGATAACGCTCATCGCGTAATCTAGGTATGAACCTTTTAATTCGTTTTCTATACTGACAGGAATGATTTCTTTGGCTAATTCACCCATAGGTACAACCGATCCTTATGCCTGAAGTCGAAATGACTTCCTACTAACTTTTTATAAGCGCGAAATTATATCACAACCATTTCTGGAACACCCATATTTTGCCGCTGCGTTTCTTAAATTAGAGCAGCACACTGTGATTTGCGAACTCTTCTATTGACCAAAGACTAACAACACTCCATTTTTTGTAGTCATAACAACCTAAGTCGTTATAATGCAAAAACTTAATACTATTTTTTCATCTGTAGTTACCTCATAAGCGTAAAAACCTACAGAACCGTTAGATTTTTATGCAGGAAATAAAAATGAACGAACACCAAACATCAAACCTTAACGTTGACCTAGAAGAAATCGCAAAATTCGAAGCTCTTGCAAGCAAGTGGTGGGACAAAAACAGTGAATTCAAGCCACTCCATGAAATAAACCCTTTACGTGTAAACTACATAAACGAACGCAGCTCACTGGAAGGCAAAAAAGTGATTGATGTCGGCTGTGGCGGGGGAATTTTGTCAGAATCTATGGCACACATGGGGGCTCATGTACGCGGAATAGACATGGGAGAAGCGCCTCTGGCCGTGGCCACACTTCACGCAAAAGAAAGTGGCGCAAATGTCACATATGAGCAAATTACAGCAGAAGAAATTTCAGAAAGAGACACAGAACAATATGACGTTGTCACGTGTCTTGAGATGCTTGAACATGTCCCAGATCCAGCCTCTGTTGTCAAAGCATGCATGAAACTATGCAAGCCCGGCGGGCACGTCTATTTTTCTACAATTAATCGAAATCCAAAAGCTTATTTGTTTGCAATTGTTGGTGCAGAATACATTCTTGGCTTGCTTCCTAAAGGAACTCACGACTATGCTAAGTTTATTCAACCCGCAGAATTAAATAATTTTGCACGCAACGCTGGCCTAGATGTTCAACATATGACAGGCCTTACCTACAACCCACTGACGAAAGTGTACAAATTAAACGATCGTGATGTCTCAGTAAATTACATGATGCACACTCTAAAGCCTCATTCATAAAGCAAACACACACCATATTTGAGACTTTAGGCACAGAAAATTAGGGAGGTAATATGCTAAATTATGAAGCCCCCAAAGCGCTTTTACAGGGAAAAACGATACTCGTGACGGGCGCGGGAGACGGTATAGGAAAAGAGGCTGCATTACAGTACGCAGCCCATGGAGCAACCATTATATTGCTCGGGCGCACGCCAAAGAAACTCGAAGATGTTTATGACTTAATTGAAGAGCGTGGATACCCTCAACCCGCGATCGTGCCCATCAATCTCGAAAATGCGACTGAACACGACTACCAAGAACTTGCTAACACATTGGCAGCAGAGTTCCCCAAATTAGATGGTCTGTTGCTTAATGCGAGTATTTTGGGCGATCGCACTCCATTATCAGACTACGACTCCGACACTTTTGAGAAAGTCATGAAAGTTAACGTCAACAGCCAATTCATGCTCACTCAGGCGTTACTCCCACTACTAGGGCGCTCTTCTAGTGCATCGGTCATTTTCACGACTTCTTCTGTTGGTAGAAAAGCTCGTGCATATTGGGGAGCATATTCAATATCGAAGTTTGCAACCGAAGCCATGATGCAGCTTTTCTCCGAAGAATTAGCGCAAACAAGCAACATTCGAGTCAACGCCATCAACCCCGGCGCTACTCGCACGACCATGCGCGCAAATGCCTATCCAGGCGAAGACCCGCTTGATTTAAAAAACCCATCTGACTTAATGCCACTCTATTTATATCTAATGGGAAAAGACAGCGAAAACACTAACGGGTGCTCAATCGACGCGCAACCTAAAAATTAACCTAAACACAAAAACCAAAAAAGCCAAAATTAAAAAGAGCACTAATCGCTCTTTTTAATTTTGGCTTTATTCTCTTATAAACAACCCTAACTCAACCGCCTATAAGTTGCTCCAGTTTTTCTGAATCACTCATCTGCTTCCGGTCTGGAGACGCAGCCGGATCATCCTGAATCTCTGAGGAAGGCTTCGTACCAAGAACTCGATTCCCTGGCGTCACCTCAGAAAACTGTCCTGTATCCGGCCCCAATGATTCAGTAGGCGGATTTAACTCTTGTTGATCTTGCTGTAACTTCTCTAGTTGGTCACCAAATATTCCCACTTCAGGCATCATACTTAGACGCTTTTCTTGTATCACTTCAGGAATATGACCTGTAAATAAAACTGTAAATGGAGCTTCACGAGTTCGACGATTCACCTCATCATATATATCCTGCTCTTTTTTCGCCAACTGAACTTCTTCAATATACGAACGAGAGCTAGAAGTGGAAGACACCACTACATTAGGCCCTAACTCTAAACTTGGCTTTTCTGCAGGAATGACCTCGACATCTTGAGGGGAACTAACAACCACCTGATGAGTACCACGATAAACACGATCGCCATAAATAACATCCACCTGTCTCTGCTCAACCCGCTGAGCATGCGCACCCACCGAAATCAACGCCATTATCACCAGCAGATATTTCATTTTCACTCACTCACAGTCATTCTTATCAACACACTATAGAAAATACCCACCACAAAAAAAAGGAGGCTTAGCCTCCTTTTACAAAAAACATCAAGGAAAGAACACAAACACTCCCCTCAATCAAGACACCGATTACAGCGTAATGACATCAAACTCTACAGCAGTATCAACGTCTTCTTCATAATCCACACCTTCTACACCAAAGCCAAATAACTTCAAGAATTCGTCTTTATACAACTGATAGTCAGTTTCAGCAAAAAGGTTATCATCTGTTATTGTCGGCCATAAATCACGACAAGCTTGCTGAACATCATCTCGCAACTCCCAATCATCCAAGCGCAGGCGATTGCTCTCGTCGGTCAACTCCGAAGGCGTATTGTCGTTGTATAAGCGCTCAGCAAACAGGCGATAAATCTGATCCATGCAGCCTTCATGCAAGCCTTTTTCACGCATAACACGAAAAACCATCGCCAAATACAATGGCATCACAGGAATTGCAGAAGATGCTTGTGTTACAACCGATTTAAGCACAGCAACATTCGCGCCACCCGCAATAGTCGATAAGTTAGAACTAATAGCTGCCGCTGCGCGATCCAAATCTTCTTTGGCCTTTCCTAAAGCTCCGTGCCAATAAATTGGCCACGTAATATCAGAGCCAATATAAGAATAAGCCACTGTTCGAGCGCCTTCGGCCAACACACCAGCATCCTGAAGAGCTGACATCCAAAGTTCCCAGTCTTGCCCACCCATTACGGTCGTAGTCGCTGCAACTTCTTCTTCCGTCGCTGGCTCAATCTCAGCATCGATAATAACATTTCGGTTAGTATCAATAGCGGTAGAGCGGTAAGTCTCACCAATAGGTTTTAGAACAGAGCGAATCACTTCGCCAGTCTCAGGAAGTTTACGCACCGGCGACGCCAATGAATATACAACCATATCGATTTGCCCCAAGTCCTCTTTAATCAAATCAATTACTTGATCACGAGCCTCATTGGAAAATGCATCACCATTGATACTTTTTGAATACAAACCCTCTTCTTTGGCAAACTTATCGAAGGCTGCCGCATTGTACCAACCCGCAGTACCTGATTTTTTTTCTGTTCCCGGTTTTTCGAAGAAAACACCAATTGTCGCAGCACCGCTACCAAATGCAGCGGCAATCCGAGAAGACAAACCATAGCCACTAGATGAACCTATGACCAATACACGTTTAGGGCCATTTTCAACCTTCCCTTTCGCTTTAGTCATTTCAATTTGTTCTTTTACATTCTTCTCACAACCTACCGGGTGAGTTGTCGTACAGATAAAACCACGAATCTTTGGCTTAATGATCATAGCTAACTCTCATTGCTGTCCATTATTGTCACCGCCTTACTTTCCAATAATCAGCAAAGCGGCATGAAAATTGGCGCTATGATACAATATGACAGTTAAAAAGTCCTCTCTACAAACATACAAACACATTTGGAAAGTAACCTCTTTTGAAAAATTCTCTTCATGTTTTGATCATTGGCTATGTGTGGCCTGAACCCAACTCCTCTGCCGCGGGTTACCGCATGCTTCAACTTATTCAGTGCTTTCTGAAAAATGAATGGCAAGTATCTTTCGCCACCCCAGCACAGCCCACCGACCATATGACAAACCTAAAGTCACTCAAGGTGTCATGCCATAACATTCAGGTGAATGACGATACATTCGATGCATTTATTAAAGAAAAAAGTGCCGATATTGTTGTCTTCGACCGCTTTATGATGGAAGAGCAATTCGGTTGGCGCGTAGAGAAACACTCTCCTGACAGCTTGCGCGTTTTAAACACTGAAGACCTGCACTCCCTGAGAGAGGCCCGACACAAAGCCGTAAAGCACAATACTGACTTCCAAATCACTGACATGTACAGCGATTCTGGCGTACGAGAAATCGCATCAATACACCGCAGTGACCTGACTTTAATGGTTTCAGAGCACGAGACTGAATTACTACAGCAGCACTTTCAAGTTCCTCAGACTCATCTGATGCATTTACCATTCATGACATCACCATTGTCTACCATGCAAAAATCTACACGAAAACAATTTGAAGACAGACAACACCTCGTCTGGATTGGCAACTTTCGCCACGCCCCAAATTGGGATGCCGTTTTGCAACTCAAGCAAACCTATTGGCCCATCATTAGAAAAAAACTAAAAGAGAACAACCTGAATAACGTCGAACTCCATATATACGGCGCATACCCGCCCCCAAAAGCAACTCAACTCAATAACGAAAAAGAGAAATTCTTAGTCAAAGGCTGGGCAGAAGATGCCTCTGAGGTAATGCAAAATACCAGACTTTGTGTCGCGCCGATTCGCTTTGGGGCTGGAATTAAAGGCAAACTTTACGACGCCATGCTTGCAGGTACCCCGAGCATAACGACGTCGATCGGTGCAGAAGCGATGAACGGCCCGTTCCCATGGAACGGTGTAATTACTGACGACGCTGAAGAATTTGCCTCAGCAACAGTTTCACTATATAAAGACAAAACCAGCTGGACATTAATGCAAGAAAACGGCGATAGAATTATTGAAGAAAGGTACGATATCAACACCTGGGAAGTCGCATTTATTAACCGATTAAAGCGACAGCTCAACTTAAAAGAGGCGCTACGACACTCTCATTTCACAGGAAAAATGCTACGACACCATAGCATGAAGAGCACTCAATACATGTCTCAATGGATCACTTTAAAGAATGGCTTAACAAACAAGGTCTAATACTGTCGAGGTCTCAGTCTCTTAAGTTAATTCACAGTGCATTTAATTCCCGACTAACGGGCTTGCCAACTCTCGTTCTTTAACCCGAGCAAGAACCTCTCGCTGTTCTTGCTCGCCCATTCTCCCCCATGTCGCTATTTCCATACCAGTTCGATAACACCCAACACAGACATCATCATCATTAAGAAAACACACATTCACACAAGGAGACAACTGACGATCAAGCTTAACTTTGTCCACACACACTCTCCTAACACCCTTCTTTGATAAAACAAAAAAGCCTTAAATCTAACGCAAAGATTCAAGGCCTTAGGATAACTCTAACCATCAAAAAAAGCTGAACATCATCGACACTCAGAGTGACCGATCAACTTTTAGCTCAATGAATAGCGCTTCTTAATATTCTGCGTTATGAAATACTCGCTGAACATCGTCGAGGTCATTCAAAAGATCAAGAAAACGCTCAAACTGCTCAACCGTTTCACCAGAAATCTCAGTGGTTACTTGTGGAACAAACTGAATTTCATCAACGTCAAATTCGATCTCGCCGAATGCTTCCAAGATAGCCGCACGCGCTTTACCGTATTCATTGTTTGGCGTAAATACGGTCACTTTACCGTCTTCAAGCTCAATGTCTGTCACATCGACATCAGCCATCATTAGCGCTTCCAATACAGCCTCTTCATCCTCGGCCGAGAATACAAAGATAGCAGAATGGTCAAACATGTGAGACACACTACCCTGCGTCCCTATTTTGCTTTTCACTTTGTTGAAACAAGTTCGAACATCACCAAACGTACGATTAGGGTTATCGGACAAACAGTCCACTATAACCATTGTGTTCCCCGGCCCAAAGCCTTCGTAACGGGCTGTATCGAAATCTTCACCGCCACTTCCCTGCGCTTTGTCTAGCGCTTTATCGATTACGTGTGTTGGAACCTGATCTTTCTTTGCACGATCAATCAAACTACGCAGAGCGAGATTACCATTTGGATCGGCACCACCAGACTTAGCACAAACGTAAATTTCGCGTCCGTATTTGCTGTAAACTTTTGCCTTTTGATCCGATGTTTTCGCCATCGACTCTTTACGGTTTTGATAGGCTCTGCCCATTACTCATTCCTATTCTTTGACGTTCAAAAAACAAATTTTAACCTGAGTAGGCGGTTTATGGGAAGGCACCAAGCAAACCAGACAAAAATTGCTTACTCATAATCCATCATTTTCTTAATAACGCCCGCTAAAATTCGAACAGCGTGGCGCAAATCATCTTCCGATACACGAGAGAAACTTAAACGCAAATACGCATCATCCGATTCGGACGGATTCGCAAAAAACGCCCCTCCCGGCAACACAAGCACTTTTTGAGCTAATGCTTCTCTACATACTCGATTTGAAGACACATTTTTAGGCAACCGCAGCCAAAAGAACATCCCACCAGCCGGAACCGAATAATCCACTATATCCGTTAAATATGTTGCCATCGTCTGCGCCATTACATCTCGCTTTTTCCTATACGTGTCTTGCAGTATTTCTATATGCTGAGGATATTTCCCCGATGCTAAGTATTTCGAAATAATGCATTGCGCTAAGCGATTGGTATGCAAGTCAGTAACCTGCTTTATCTTCACTAAGTATGGTATCAATTCCTCACTAGCAACCACATAACCCACTCTCAACCCAGGCCACAGAACTTTAGAGAAGCTTCCCATATACGCCCAAGGCGCAGATTTCAGATAGGAACAGATTGGCGTCAAATCCACATTGTCGTAACACAAATCACGATAAGGGTCATCTTCGATAAGAAGCACGTCTTTTTCATCCAACAACGCCGCTATATCCTTGCGCCGTTGATCGGAATAACAATGCCCTGCGGGATTTTGGAAATTTGGAATAAGATAAACAGCTTTCGGTTTATGCACATCTAGCGCGTCTCGAAGAGCGTTAATGTCCATACCGAAAGCATCTGAAGGTACTTCTTTTATTTGAGCTCCTTGCAATTCGAACGCTTGAATTGCTGCCAAATAGGTAGGCTGCTCTGTCAATATGATCGACTCATCATTTAGAACCGTGCGGCTTATTAGGTCTAATGCCTGTTGCGATCCATTCGTTACCAGCACCTGATTTACACTTCCCAAAACACCTCTTTCGGTTGCAATGTCTGAAATTTGCTGGCGCAGCAGTATCTCGCCTTCAGAAGAACCGTATTGTTGACTTGCTTCGACAGAATCAAGAGTAGGATATGGTGGCATATACCTCTCGTCGGGCAGCCCTCCCGCCAAAGAAAGTATATCGGGCTGTTGAGAGTACCGAAGAAATTCGCGAATAGGCGATGCTTTCATTTTTTGAGTTTGAGAAGTAACGAGCTGAATGAGAGTCAATGTGGTTACCTTTAATGCACGGTGTTTTTGAATTCGATGTAACAAATTCTAGGTAAAACGCACATTAGAAAAAGACACAGTTTTTGAGGAATCAGACCATACAGCCACGCCCTGATTCATATTCACTTACGCTAAACCTTACCATTGATCTTCATTAACTTATCTTTTTCATACCAAAGCGCATTAACCCAAGCTTGAAAATTCGCCTTGTAAAACTCATCATTGTGATAATCACCAATCAAACCATCGTGCAGCCGAATCTCTCTAACATACACTTTAACTTGCTTAACTCGACCACCCAGATAATCAAAAAAGCTAGGAACCCCATCGGGGTAAACGATCGTAATGTCCAAAAGCTTTTGAACCTTTCCTCCCATTGAGTTCAGCGCAAAAGAAAGACCTCCAGCTTTAGGTTTGAGCAAATTTACATATGGGCTCTGCTGATTATGGTACTTCTGAAGCGTAAAACGCGTACCTTCCAAAAAATTCATGACTGCGACTGGCGAGTCCTTAAACTTTTCACACGCTTTTTTTGTTATTTCGATATCTTTCCCTCTCAAATGCGGGTACTTCTTCAACGTTGCATGGCTGAATCGTCGCATAAACGGGAAATCCAACGCCCACCAAGCCAATCCAATAAACGGCACCCAAATGAGCTCTTTTTTCAGAAAGAACTTAATAAACGGAATACGCTGATTGAGTACTCTTTGCAAAACCAGAATATCGACCCAAGATTGATGATTTGCAATAAGCATATACCACTCATTTTTTACGAGCCCTTCAACCCCATTCACTTCAATTTTTCCGCAATTCATTTGACGCTGAACAAGGTTATTTATGGAAATCCAAAGCGATGCCGTCGCATCCAAATACTGATTAGACTTTTTTCTAACCAGTGGAAAAGGTAAACACAATTTAACAACACCGAGAAGCAAAACAGGCAGGAAGCAAAGCAATGTATTGAGCGCCAATACAACAGCACTCACAACACCCAAAAAGATTGTTTTTAGCATTATGATTATTCTCTATAACATACAGAACAAATCATACCAAAAACAAATAACAAGAAAAGTTTTAAATTTAATGGCAAGGGCTTAAGAAGGTACGAACAAGTCCACACCTTCGCTAGGCATCAACTTTTTCAGTATGTAAGAGCAGCAGAGCAACCTTTAAAAGGTATGGTTTGAAAATACTTTCAAGCTCCGTAGTAAGCAAAATAGACAACAAAAAAGGCAAAGCAATCGCCACAGGTATCCATGCGCCCGACACAATGCTCAAGGGCCCTAAGAAAAGTACACTTAAACTAATAGCCGTCATCAGCAACTTTACAACCACACTGCGAGCGCTTAAGATCCCTGAGTCAAGCAGCGCATGAAATACTGCTCTACGCCGTGTCTTTTTATCCAGCTTCCTAATTAACTCGACATCAAAAAATTGCATTGGAACCATAGCGCCTACTTCACCTCTTTCACTTACTTCAAAGGGCGCAGATTATATATCACCACCAACAATTGATCAATTTTTAATCAGTGCGCACAGTTTCACGTGCCCTTTCATTTACATTCCTCATTTTTTACACCGAAAAAATGGTGTGCGTTCACAAAAAATGTATAGTAAGCAAAGGATTTTTTTACAAAAGAAAGCCTTAAATTTAGGTTCGCTAATACCTAGGGCGGTTAGTTTTAAGCCTTAACATTACCCTAGAAGACACCTTTGGTTTTACTAGCCTCTAAATTGACCAATGCTATTTAGTTTGAGGATAACTACGCTTTTATGCGATTTTCACGAAATTTCCAAATACGGCACAAACTATTCGCCGTCTTTGTTTTGAGCAACATTTTACTCATTGTATCCATGTGGCAGGTGTTTCAATGGAGCTTCGACAGAGGGTTTGTCTCTTATGCAACAGAAAGGGATCGAGATTTCCTTGAGCAAATGGCAAACAGAACAGCAAATTTATACGTCTACTATGACGATTGGTATTTCCTTGCCCAAGAAAGCAGACTTGAACAACACTGGCAAAAACAAAAGCTCGAGAATTTAAGAGATCTGATCCCACCTCCTAGCACCCCAAATCTCGACTTAATTTACCCCTCTCAGTATTATCGCCAACGCTTTCTTCTTTTTAATAAAAAGAAAACACCGATAATTGGCCACGTTTCATTCCAAAAAGCGGAAACACACCCCGTCATAGTTGAAGGCAACGTCGTGGGCTTTGTTGGCCTCCGCTCTATGAGAGACTTAGTGCAAGACCGGACATTAAGCTTTGTACGCCAACAAGGCGAAGCATTTTTGTTAATCTCTGCCTTCATGCTTATTATCGCAGCGGTCTTAACTTGGCCATTAGCTCAATGGTTAAGCCGACCAATTAGTACGCTACGTGCAGCTGCAAAGCGTTTATCAGCAGGACAATTTGATACCCGAATCCAAATTCGTGGAACCGACGAACTGGCCGAACTGGGTCGAGACTTTAATCACCTTGCCTCAACGCTTGATCACATGCGAGACGCTCGTCGAAAGTGGGTAGCAGATACAGCACACGAACTAAGAACTCCCGTTGCAATTCTTCGTGGCGAAATTGAAGCGATGCAAGATGGTATTATAAAGGTATCTCCTGACTCTCTTGCTTCTTTACAGCAAGAGACGATCCACATTGCACGATTAATTGACGATCTTAATCAGCTGTCAATGCACGATATGGGCAGCCTAAGCTACCAGATGGAAGACTCAAACCTAGAACACCTGCTTGAACAAGCCGTCAGTTCTATGCTTCTCCAGCTCGACGAAGCCGACATTAACATACAGCTAAACAACGAGTGCAAGTCTGAAATTCACGTTTGTGGTGACACTGACCGATTACATCAATTGTTTACAAATCTAATGAATAACTCATTAAAATACACAAACGCACCCGGTGAGATTAAAATCACACTGAAAAGGCAAAACAAAAAAGCGATTGTGCTACTTGAAGATACACCTCCAGGCGTATCTGATGAAGATTTAACAAAAATATTTGATCAATTTTTCAGAGTTGAAAATTCGAGAAACAGAGCCACAGGTGGGCGTGGTCTTGGGTTAGCGATATGCACAAGTATCATTGAAGGCCATCAAGGCTCCATTGAGGCATATCATGCACCGACTGGCGGATTAGGTATACGAGTAGAACTACCTTTAACTAATTAATGGATATTTGGAATTAGATTATGAGCAAAGTACTAATTGTTGAAGATGAACCAAAATTAGCGGAATTAATGAGCGCTTATCTAGAACAAGCTGGTTACGAGCATTACCACCTTGAAAGAGGCGACATAGTAATAGACTATGTAAAAAACAATCAGGTTGATCTGATCTTGCTTGATTTAATGCTTCCTGGTCTAGACGGTATCGAGGTATGTAAGCAGGTACGTCAATTCAGCGGTATACCTATTATTATGGTCACGGCGAAAGCAGAAGAAATCGACCGATTAATCGGCCTAGAAATGGGTGCAGATGACTATGTTTGTAAGCCATTTAGCCCGCGTGAAGTCGTCGCTCGTGTTAAAGCAAACTTGCGTCGCGTTGAACTTGATCACGTTGAATCGCCAAAAACCGACGGTTTCGATCTTGATGCAGACCGACTCAGAGCCACTTATAAAGGTGAACTCATTGACCTAACGACTGTCGAATTCCAACTACTTCAATTGCTTATCAAAGAACCAGGACGTGTATTCGGTCGTGATCTTATTATGAAAAGCATCTACTCTGATAGCCGAGTCGTCAGCGATAGAACAATAGACAGTCACATTAAAAAATTACGTAAAAAAATCTCAGCAGTGGCGCCAGAGCTTAACGTTATTCATTCTGTATACGGTGCAGGATACCGTTTCGAAAATAACGACTAAACTCAGTTAAAGAGCCACTTACAAATGTGGCTCTTTAGTGATCAACAATAAAAGGACGAACATTGTCTAATTTGCTCGATACCGTTGCATTCTCTCTCTCTGTAACAGCGCCTATTTTTATTATTATGATTTTAGGGGTCGTATTGTACCGACTACGAATCATCAATGATAATTTCACTGACGTCGCTTCTAAACTGGTATTCAATATAACGCTCCCTGCTTTATTGTTTATCAACATATCCAAAACACCTATGAGCGAAGATACCAACTATTCTCTCGTTATCTATGCGATATGTGCGACGATTGTTACCTATATTTTACTTGAAATATCAGCTAACTATTTGGTTCACACCCGTGCTGATCGAGGCGTATATGTGCAAGGTGCATTCCGTTCCAATATGGGAATCATTGGACTAGCTTATTGTGTTAACGCATACGGTGATCAAGTGTTTTCTGTCGCCTCAATTTATCTTGGCGGCGTTGTAATGCTGTATAACTTCTTGTCGGTTATCTCGCTAAATCGATCAATGAATGCCAATAAAAGCCTAACGAAGACCCTTATAGGGATTTTTAAAAGCCCCTTAGTAATAGCAATTGGTTCAGCGCTTCTATTTTCAAAATTTAATTTGCATCTCCCCGCAACTATCCACCAAGTCGGAAGCTATTTTTCACAGATGACGTTACCTTTAGCGCTTTTATGTGCAGGGGCGACACTCAACGTAGGTGAATTCAAAAAAGATATACGAGTCGCGAGTTACGCCTCAATTGGAAAGCTCATTGCTGTGCCATTCTTAATAACGTTTGTCGGCATACTTTTAGGCTATCGAGGGATGGAACTGGGCGTTATGTTCTTACTGTCCTCCTCTCCAGCAGCATCAGCAGGCTATATTATAGTTCGGGCTATGGGTGGCAATGCTTCGCTTTCTGCAAACATTATCGTTTTAACCACTGTTGGCTCAATATTGTCGACAAGTGTGGGGATTACTATTCTCAAAATGTTCGAGCTAATCTAGAAACTCGCTATTGTCAGAGTCACTTCACTCGCCGTGTTAGAGTCACTCCCTGTCGCTGGAGTAACTCTACTCAGGTCAATACTCTCTATGAGTACGAAAGCAGCTTAGTATAATAAGACAAGCCTCTCTTATTGCACTTCACCTGCGATACAGCAACACCGAAAAAGGCTTACACAAATATTAATGATAACCACTTGCATTTATTATCATTTAGGTATTTAATGATAACTATTATCAAATGATACTCAGTCACAGGCTAATAGATAAATGCAGATTTCAATTAATGACCTCTTCAATGCAACAGGCAATGTTCAGGATATTTGGTCGTTATCCGTCAAGGGACATAGGCATATATTACACCCCGTTCCAGGAGTCACCCTGCTAGAGCAGTCTGTGTGCGCTTCAAAAAGCGTAGAAATAGTTGAACAGGCACAACCGGGGTTATATTTATCTTTTTACAGTAGCGCTTCTACTAAGCAAAAATCATCTTTAAAAAAACATCAGCGCGCAAACCACAACAATGACTGCGTACAAGTTACGTATTTGCCAAAAACAGCAAGTGGAACGTTTCCATTGGAAATCGATACTTCTTACAACCTAACGCAAATACATCTTACTCCCGAGCGCTGTGCATCTTTGACCGGAGAAACAGAAGATAAAATTCTGTCTTATTTTCTAGAGGTCGGCGATAAACTTGGGAACAAGGGTAACGTAATAACACTCTCCAATACTCACCAATTAAAAGAGGCAGTACGCCCTCTATTAGTCTGCGCTTTCGGCGACTCTAAATCTATTTCACTGACAGGAAAGATTTACAACCTATTCTTCGAGATACTCGAACATCTTCAAATCACCAAGCACATCAATGCATGTGAAGATTGCCAAAACAAGATTCTTAGCGGGCAAAATTTATTGGAAGTAGCATTTTCATCGACACGCAGCACCAAAGAAATCGCGCAAGCTGTTGGGCTAAATCAAACCGCATTCGAGCTCGGCTTCCATCACTTAACAGGACAAAGTACGACACACTATCAAAAACATATTCGCGTTAAGCAAGCCGCACTGAAAATAAAAGACTCACCCGAAAAGAAAAGTGAAATAGTCATGGGCAGCGGCTTAAGCGAAGAAGAGTTTGAAGAAACGTTCTTAAAGCAGTTCGGTGTCCTAAGTCACCAATACGGTCAAATTCACTAAAGTAAACAAGGTATATAAGAACATATGGAACAGTCTCCAATCGCTTTAATTTACGGGACAGACACCAATAACACTGAAGAAATTGGTAAAAAAATTGTCGCTCAGTTTGATGATCTGGGTGTACAAGTAGACATGTTTAACATCAAAGACACCGACCCAAGCATCATGGAACACTATGAGATGCTGATACTAGGAATTCCAACCTGGGATTTCGGTGGCATTCAGGCAGATTGGGAAGATTTGGGGGATAACTTAGGCTCTTTAAATTTATCCGGAAAAACCGTCGCTTTATACGGTTTGGGTGATCAGTTTGGATACGGAGATTATTTTGTAGATGCGATGGGATGGCTATACGAAAAGCTAAAAGGAACAGGCGCCACCTTTATCGGTGAGTGGTCAACCCAAGGTTATGAATTTGAAGCCTCACGCGCTTGCATTAAAGACAAAGAAACGTTTATAGGTCTTGCCATTGATGAAGACCAACAATTCGAACTCACTGACGAACGTGTCGAGCAGTGGGTGATCCAACTTTATGCAGAAAGGAGTGTTGAAGCCGCTTAATCATCCGCTGACTGGCCCCAGTGCATATAGACTCATATTTGGATTACCACTCAATCGCTGCCCCGATTGACCAAATAGTATCTCTGGGAGGATGAGGCAAACACTTCACTGTATAGAGCACGCCCCACCCCTTTTTCTCTCCTGCTTTGGGGGTGGGGGCGTATTTACACCAACTCGTAACCATTTTAAGATGGCAGCCTATTTCTTAAAAATTAGTCATAAAATGGTTATCTCTCTTTCGGATATTTGTATTGCCGTTATTCTCGCCTTCCTTCTATACGCTTGGTGGGCAAACATAAGGGCACGAGAATACGCGTTCCATTACGTAAAAAAGCATTGCCAATCCCTCGACCTCCAGCTTTTAGACGAAACCGTAGCAGGAACACAATGGAAAATTTCATGGAAAAATGGTCAATTCGGAATCCTCAGAAAATACGAGTTCGAATTCACCGCCAACGGAACGTCACGCTATCCAGGTAACGTGATCATGAGCCCCTCTAGAAACATGGACATCTGGCTTTCTCCGCACCAAATTTAACCGCTCCGTATCGACTTAACTTGAATACGTGATCGCTCGTATTATCACTAGGCTGCACTATAATAATGTAGTCGTTTCGTCATGAGTTATGCAATATTGGAGTGTATGTGCACTATTCATCCTTAATCACTTAATCTTTTTGCTATTTATATCAATAGAATGCGAAATAACTAAATTAGTAAAAGTACTGATTGCGAAAATTAGACAAATCGACCTAAAATGGATTTAATAGAACAAGATGTTCGTCCAACATCGTTTTATATAATTAAAATATAAAATAAACATTCCAATAATAAAAAGTGGGTGTTCCTATGATTTCCAATTTGGGTTTTCGCGCGAAACTATACTCTCTACTTGGTGGAGCAGTGATCGGTTTCGTTATTGTTACATTTGTCGCACTGCAAGGACTTAAAGTCCAAGAAACAGCATCAGGGCAATTCGAGCGTACTACAAAAGTACAAGACGACCTGTCGACACTAGTCATTACCATGATGGAACAATTCGAGCTGCTCCATAGCCTAGATGATTCCAGCTACCAATCCTATCTAGAAGACATCAATGGTACGACAAGTAATTACAAATCATTGTTAGCGAGCGATATAAATCTCGTTTCTGATAAAACAGCGAAGGATCTCCTTACGGAAGTGAGTCTGAATTTCAACACCTACTCTTCGTCCCTGATAAACCTTGTTGAGAAAACCAGCGTTCTTGGATTTAACGGATCCAGTGGTCTCAAAGGGCAAGTCTCTCTTTTAGGCGAAAAAACCACAGAAGAAGTGTCTTTCTTAAGCCTTATAAAGCAAGAATTCCTTCCTGTTAGAGAAGCTGAGAAAAATTATATTTTTGAGCCAACTCAAGAAAATAGAGATGAATTCCAAGCGCGTTATGATGCTTTTCACAAAAGAATCGTTAATTTTGGTCTAGAAGAAAGGTTCTCAGAGGTCATAAACAATTATATGGCCGCAATCGATGGCTTCGGCAAAGCACACGAAAACCAGCTCGAAGCAGAAACCTCTTTTAACCAAGCTCGTGAAACATTCAACTCCAGTAGATTATCAGCCACTAACCATTTAAAAGAAGCGGTTGCCAAAGCACGTGAAAATGCAACTGACAGCTCGCAACAAGCCAGTATTAGTGTCATTACGGTAAGTATTATCGTTGCCGTTGTAGCTGGGTTACTAATGCTTGCAATCGGCCGAAGCGTAAACGCCACTCTCAGTCAAATCATCCGTGATCTAGGCAAAGTTAAAAATGGCGATTTGACTGCACGCCTTACGGTTAATGATAAGCGTAACGATGAATTTGACAGTCTATGCGGCTCGGTTAACGAGATGACAAGTGGCCTAGATAATGTCATTGGAGAAGTTGTTCACACTACCGGAGATGTTAACAACATGGTTACGGAGCTCAAAGGCGCTGTTTCCAACATCGCAAACAGTAACCGTTCTACGACAGAACAAACCAACTCGTTGGCTGCCGCTACAGAACAGATTTCAACAACTATCTCCAGTATTTCATCAACGACTGATGAGCTAAGCAGTCAATCTCAAGACACATACGAATCTGCGGTTGTTGGCTCAAACACAATTAAAGATGCATTATCTAATTTATCTAAAACGATCGAAGTGGTTAACGAAACGAGCGATCAACTTAATTCATTAGGTAAATTGTCTAAAGACATCGACAGTGTTATTGCAATGATCAATGATCTTGCTAATCAAACAAACCTGCTGGCATTGAATGCAGCGATAGAAGCAGCACGAGCTGGCGAAGCAGGACGAGGGTTCTCCGTTGTAGCTGATGAAGTACGCTCTCTAGCGGAAAAAACCGTTGATGCGACATCTAAGATCACAGATATAGTAAGTACTATTCAATCGTCCACTCAAACAGCCATCGAAACAATGGAAAGTGGTCAGGGAAATCTTCACGCTATTGAGGAGTTCAGTGAGAAAGCCGAACTTGCAATTCGTGAGATTGAGCATAATGCTCAAACAAGCTCTACTTCGTCTTCAAGTATGGCGCACTCTATCCAAGAGGTCGCTAAAACAGCGATACACATGAGCGAAGAGATGGATCGAATAGCACAACGTCTACAACACGACAGTGGCTTTATAGCAAGTATTGAAGACAACACGACACAGATCCACGAACAAGTTGCAAAGCTTGACGATAAGACCAGCGTTTTCACTACCAAATAGTCACCACTAGAAATCTCATTTTCTAGTTAGTAAAACGAAAAAAGCGCGACCGGTTGGCCGCGCTTTTTTTATGTTTTAGCAGGTAGTACTTTAGGCGCTAGGTGTTACAAACTCTGAAATTCTTTTTCCCAACGCTTCATTTCTTTCTTCGAAGGGCCGCCCAATACCGTTACCGCTTTACGTAAACGAGCGCGAGTGATGTCAGGGCCTAAAATTGCCATTGAATCAAACACTGAAACGGAGGCCGTTGAGCCTGCAATTGCAATAAAAATAGGGGCATTAAAATCTTTTAATTTAATGTCCATTGTTTGTGCAAGCTCTTTGATCGTGTCAAAGATGTTTTGTTTTTCCCAAGTACGTAACGCTTCTAGTTTCCATAAAGCAAATTGCATCGCTTTACGAAGTGTTTCACGCTCCACTTTAACATTTTCAAAGTCCTGCTCCGTAATCGGCAACATTCCCTTAAAGAATAAACCGGCCACATCAGCGACGTCAGAAAACGTCTCTACGCGAGGAACAACCAACGGCAAGATCGCATTAATATACTCAGGCTGAAATGCCCATTCTGCATACTTTTGAGCAAATGTTTCAACCGTGAGGTCTTCACGCATCCAAACACCGTTCAACCAGCTTAATTTCTCAACATCGAATACAGGTCCACCTAGGGAAACACGCTGAATATCAAAGTTCTCAACCATTTCTTCAAGAGAGAATTTTTCGCGCTCGTCAGGCATTGACCAACCCATACGACCTAAGTAGTTAACAACAGCTTCTGGCAAATAGCCCATACGTTGATAATAAAGAATGCTGGTCGGGTTTTTACGCTTCGATAATTTCGATTTGTCTGGATTACGCAAAAGCGGCATGTGGCACAAAGTAGGCATATCCCAACCGAAATATTGGTAAAGTAAAATATGCTTTGGCGCAGAGTTAATCCACTCTTCTCCGCGAATAACATGCGTGATTTTCATCAAATGATCATCAACCACGTTTGCCAAGTGATAAGTAGGCATTCCATCTGCTTTTAGCAGAACCTGCATATCCACTTGCGTCCAGTCGATTTCGATTTCACCGCGCAGCATATCTTGAACGACACACGTACCTTCTTCAGGTATTTTCATACGAATGACATATGGAACGCCATCGTTCAATTTTGCTTGAACTTCTTCTTGTGTCAACGCTAGCGCACGGCCGTCGTATTTCTGCGGTAAGCCATTAGCCTTTTGATTTTCACGCATTTCGTCCAGCTCTTCTGGCGTTTCAAATGCGTAGAATGCATGACCTTTTTCGACCAATTCCATAGCGTATTGCGCGTAAATATCGCCACGCTCACTTTGACGGTACGGTCCATGAGGACCTCCAACGTCAGGCCCTTCAGCCCAGTCCAATCCCAACCAACGCAATGCATCCAAAATCATTTTTTCAGATTCAGGTGTACTGCGAGTTTGGTCCGTATCTTCAATACGGAGAATGAACTTGCCGCCCATTTTTCGAGCGAACGCCATGTTAAACAACGCGATGTAGGCTGTGCCTACGTGTGGATCACCAGTTGGTGAAGGAGCTATACGGGTTCTAACCTCAGACATACCTTTCTCATCAGCAGGGTTACTAAATGCCGCCATTATAATCGTGTTACTTCGATCAAGCTACCGTAACCAGTACTGCTAAAGGAGATAAAAATGGTTCACTTGATGAAACATGCGAGATTTTCCGAAAGGTAGCTCATATGACCAAAGGAATTAAGAGTTAGACGAGCAGATCTGGAGTTGGGAAAGTTTGATTCCTAGAGCAACATCTTGTCTGAGCGTCACCATTTTTCTTGCCCAAAGCGCGTGATCAAAGGTATCCGCGAGTTGCTTTTGTATACGGGGCGGCTGTTGCTCTACATTGTGGTATAGCGACTCTAAGCTCATCTCCCCTTGGAAGATGGATGCTGCGGTTTTAGGACCTATTCCCTTCACTCCAGGAATATGATTGGTTGTGTCGCCTACAAGCGCCCAATAGTCTGTCATCTGTTCAGGAAGTACACCGTATTTTGCCTTTACCCAGTTTTTATCAAACCCTTGTTTGCCAAAGTAATCGTATTGATAAATATTGGGTTCATCCAAAAGCTGAGTAAAACCTTTGTCTGTAGATACAATAATACTTTTCACGTTGTGTGGCGCACTTTTTGCCGCGAGAGTCGCAATAATATCATCCGCTTCCCACCCTGTAAGTCGAATGCAATGCCAATGATTAAACCGAAACACATCTGCAAATGCAGGAATAGACGAGAACAATGAATCGTCCATTGGCACTCTTCCCAACTTGTATTCTGGATAATCAGCGTGCCTCCAAGTTTTCTCTGGAGAATCAAATACGATAGCGATATGAGTCGTTTTAAACTGAGTCACGAGCTTAGCGATTGCATCAATACACGCCCCTTGAGTACGTTCAATTCTCCGTTTATCGTCCTTCTCACTTTCCAACGCTGCATGTAAACGACGAATAAGATTCAGACCATCAATTAATAACAATTTTTTGTCAATTTTCGACAGAGACACTATGCTAAGCTCGCAAAACAATAATTTAAAACGGTTATGTTGCATACAAAATGAAGCATCCATCACCGATGAATAGACCTATTATATCTCATCGTGGCCAGACGTAACTTACGGCCACTATTACAAAATTTTCTATAGTCTACCGTTGAGGATCTACGATGTCACACACAAATCAAATTCAATGGAGCAACGTTAAGATACTTATTGGGGTACTTTCAGCCGCGTCTAGTACGTTCGCCGAAGCATCAAACGTCATAAAAATGGTTGTTAATCAAAACGGCAGTCAAATCACCGAACAGGCTAACTCGAACCAAGACCTGAGCTTTATCCCTAATATCCACTCCTTCATTCCCGTAACTCAGGGCAATCGCCTCGTTTCTCAAGTACAGCGAGATTCCATATGGGCATCACATCTGGATCAAACGATTAATATTACCAGTAAATATAGAGATTTAAGCTTCGAAGGAACACTGTTAGCCGCAAATAGTGATACGATCACAGTGGAATATAACGATAAGGTTATTACGCTGCCAGCAGATGACTTTTATCTAATAAACAATAAAAACGATGCTCATGACACTTTAGTACGCCAGCATTCAGTTCGCCTTACAACAGATGGACTTGTCACATACCACACAGATGAAATCCGTTGGCAGCCGTCTCTAACACTTGTTTTTGATTCTCATGACGTATCAATCGTCCAACAAGCACTCCTTACCAACAATAGCCATCAACCACATACATTGTCATCCGCGCTTCTAAAATATAAGAGTCACAGCCTCCCTTTAATGGAAATGAAGAGCTCTCGAATGAGCGCATTGTCCGACGAAGGAGTTTCACCCTCTTACGAAGAAAACCAAATAACGTACTCGCTAGAAGGCCAGTACCTTCTGCCTGCTTTAAGCAATACGATGATCACACTTAAAAATACAACCTATCCGATTGAGTCAAAATTAAATATTGGCAGCATCTACGCACACCCAAATAGCTCAAACGAAAGGCCGATTAGCTTCAACCAAACCACAAGCTTTACTTTAAAAGAAGAAAGCGTGAGCGGCACGTACAAGACCTTATGGCTACAAAATGAACATTATATTCCTGGACAAGCCGTCACTATTCAAGGAGCGCGAGCAAACCAAAAAGTGGATGTTATAACCCATCAAAGCCTTGATGTAATAGGTTCGCTTAGACTGATAAGCACCTCTTCACGAAAGCTTCCGTCTACTCAAATTTGGGAATTTCAGGTAAAAAACTACGCCAAGATAAAACAAAAAATGGCATTCACTCATCAAGCGAACGGCGTCATACAATCTATCTCGCCAGCGTTCCTCAAAAGGGAATCCAGTAGTGCCATTATTATAAGCAAAGAGCTCGCTCCAAATGAAAAATACATCATGCAATACGAAATAAGAGTGACCGAATAACGAGTTTTTCCACATTATGCTAGATCAGCAATAATTAATGTGTGATATGGTGATCTAGTCATAACATTTATAGATTTTGATCTAATGCCTCTCGGCTGTTTTATGCGGTAATATAAATTTATTTCATAACTAGGACACATAAAGATCCATGAAAAAGCATATTATCTCTGCACTTGTAACAGCGGCAGCTTGCTCTGCCCCGCTACATGCTGAAACCCTGTTTGAAGTTTACCAACTGGCCAAAGCTCACGACCCAAGTCTACGTTCTGCAGCGGCAACCTACCGCTCCGAACAGGAGTCAGTAACATCGACGAAAGGCGGGCTATACCCCTCACTTACTTTTTCGGGTAGTTTGGGATATGCACATACTGATGCGCCATCATCTGAATTTGATACTACGTCGAATAGCCTAGCGGTAAATCTAAGCTACCCTATATATTCACCAGCGCTAAATTATGCTGTTGACGCTGTTGAAATTCAGCTTGATAGCGCTGGCGTAGATTTAGAAGATGCAGAAGAAGAGCTTGCACTAAACACGCTAAAAGAATACTTCAAACTGCTTATCGCAAAAGCAACGCTCGAAACAGTCGAAGCTCAAGTAACAAGCACCGCAAGTCAACTTGAACGAGTACAAAAACAGTACGACGTCGGTTTGGTATCGATTACAGATCTACAAGACGCTAAAGCCGAATATGATTCCATAAGGGTAACGGAATTAAGCGCGAAATCCGATGTGGTTCTCGCACAAGAAACACTTCAACAGCGTACTGGAAAAACTCTTTCAGATATTCCTGTTTTGTCTGAACAATACCCAATAAAAGTCGACCCTTCAATCACTGCTGACTCAATGATCAAAAAAGCGAAACAAAGCAATAAATCATTGCGCTCGCTTGAATTGGCCGTAAATGCTGCTGAAAAAAACGTTGATATTCAAAAATCAAATGGACGCGTTCCAACGTTTGCAATCACAGGGTCATTGTCGCGAACAGACGAAAGCTATGATGGTATTACATCGACATCCGATGGCGTTACCAACAATGCTCAAGTTGCTCTAGGAGTTACAATTCCACTGTACAGCGGTGGTTCTATGTCAGCGAAAGTACGTCAAGCAACAGCAAGTGCTGAAGCGGCATACGAAACAAAAGCCAGCATTCTTCAAACAATTGAATTGAGCATCCGAGGAGCCGTCCTAGGCCTCCAAACAACCGCAGCTCAGGTTGAAGCTCAACGTCAACTCATCGTATCTAGAAAAAGCGCACTTGAAGCAACTCAAGCAGGCTACGATGTGGGCACTCGCAACCTTGTGGAATTGTTAAGTGCACAATCCAATCTGTACAGCGCACAAAGTACATATGAAACGTTACGCTACAATTTCGTAATTCAGCAAGTAGAACTGTACGAACTGACTGGAGAATTAACACTGGATAAAATTAACGAGCTGAACTCATGGCTCGTTAAGTCTTAAGCCATTCTTACGTTCTCTAGCCTTATAAAAAAGGAAGCATGCCGCTTCCTTTTTTATAATTCGTTTTTGAAGTAATTCTCTAGAGATGCCGCTCGATTTTTGCCTTGCGAACAATACCATCTCATACAAATAACCAGCCAACCCCTTTAAGATTCAATCTTTCCCCCACCGCAAAAAAATCAACTTAACTCCTGAGGAAAAATGAACATAGCACTTGGCAAGAATAGCTCTCGCAAAAAATAGCCCGACCTCAAACAATAAACCCCAGTAAAAACTGGGGTTTATTGTTTAAAAGCACTCCACTCACATAAGTAAGCAACTTTTACTTTTTAGATCATGAAGAACTTATTGCTCTACTTTCGCATTATTTTTCATTAATCGTAAATGCGAAGCGGAGTTCAACTGAGCTTGGTTCTGCGTTAAAAAGCGAGTATACGCTTCCGTCCGTGTAGCATCACTGTCTAAATCACCGACAACAACATCTAACAACTTCACAGCGACCACATCACCGTTAACAAGCGACTTAACAGCGTTTTCTGAGCCATCACCTTGAGGGTGAGGCATAGAGAACACTAAAGATGTCACTTCGTCTTGACCACGTGGAGCCAGTTCTACTTTTTTCCAATCCGCAGACTCTGAAGCACTAACAAGAAGCTGTTCAGCTTTTTCGTTAATAACAGATTCTGCTTTTTCTTTAATTAGCTTAGATGCGATCTCTGGTTTTGCTTCATCAAAAGGCAGCGGAGATTCTACTTTATGATCCTCAACATGGATAACAACAATTTTATCATCGCCCAGTTCAATAGGATCACTATTTTGGCCGTCTTGCATAACAGAATCGCTAAACGCTGCGCTTATGACTGCAGGCTCAGACGAAATAGAGTCATTTCCACCTTCTTTGCCAAAGTAGGCCGTCGTTTCAACTTTCAGGTTATATTCTTCTGCTAGTGGCGTTAGCTCGTCGCTTGCATAAGCCAAATCAGCAATATTTTCCTGTGCATCAAGCAAAGCGTCTTTCACTTTACGAGCGATAAGATCAGCAGTTAGTTGATCCGTTAACTCGCTTAATGTTGGAACGTCAGCCTTATCGATCGCATTCAGTCTAATCAGGTGAAAACCATATTGAGTCTCTACTTCTTGAACATCGCCAACATTCATGGCAAACAAAGCAGTCTCAAACGATTCATCCATAATACCTTTGCTCACAAAACCAAGCTCACCGCCTGTGTCTTTAGAACCTGGGTCTTCCGAATATTCTTTTGCTAATGACGCGAAGCTTTCACCGCCGGCCAATTTTGACTGAATATCAACAAGTATGGCTTTAGCATCTTCGTCAGAGCGATTACTTGTATCAATGAGAATATGGGATGCATCACGCTCTTCTGTGTCCATACCCGCAATTTCCGTTTGATACGCATTCTGCAATTCTTGATCCGTTACTTTCACATCCTCTTTAAAAGAATCGGAAGTAACGACGACATAGCTCAATTTCACTTGTTCAGGTGAAACAAACTCTTGCTGATGCTCGTCAAAGTATGACTTTAACTCAGCATCTGTAACATCGGTTTGCTCTGTTTGATCAGCCAATGAAAGCTGAACATATTCGTACGTTCGCTTTTGATTTTGTAATTCAGAGATCGCATTAATCTGGCTAGGCAATGTAAATTCAGATTCCGTTAAAGCAGAATTAAGCTGACTTAGCACATAGCTTTCTTTTATACGATCTTTATAAGCAAGTGGCGTAAAACCTAAACTACGGATCGTATTTATGTACTTATTTTGATCAAAAACACCATCGGTTTGAAACTGTTCAGCACTGACAAGCAAGTTATCGATTTGCGCATCAGATACGCCAAGCTCCAAATTGCTAGCCTGGTTTTTTAACACCGTTAATTCGATAAGGCTGTCCAACGCTCGACGCTGAAGCAAGTTTTCATCTAACAACGAAGGATCAATATTATTGCCCATCATTGCAATCAACTGGCGTCGTTGCGTGTCAGCCGCTTGAAGGACTTGAGTACGTGTAATTTCTTGGCCATCGACCTCAGCTACTGTTTCTGAAGAATTGAAACTTGTAACTAACGCATCAACCCCGAAAAGAGCAAAAGTCACCACAATAAAGCCAATTATGATTTTGACAATTAGGCTTTGCGACCTATCTCTAATATCCTGGAGCATTCTGCCTCCATTCTAAATTTTAAGTTATAAAAAAACGAAAAAGGTGCATTCCGCGGGGAATACACCTTTTGTATCTAATGGCGGAACAGACGGGACTCGAACCCGCGACCCCCTGCGTGACAGGCAGGTATTCTAACCAACTGAACTACTGCTCCTCAATACATTAGTTTACAGCGTCTTTTAGGCCTTTACCTGCTTTGAAGCTAGGAACCTTAGCTGCTTTAATTTGGATTTCTTCGCCTGTTTGAGGGTTACGACCAGTTCTTGCCGCACGCTCTTTAACTTGAAAAGTTCCAAAACCAACTAGAGTAACCTGATCGCCTTTAACTAGCGCTTCTTCAATTGTTTTTATAGTTGCGTCCAAAGCGTTGCTTGCAGCAGCTTTAGAAAGATCAGCAGACGCAGCAATTGCATCAATCAATTCAGATTTGTTCACGTTGTACCCCTTCAGTATTTTCGTGGTTCCTTAGAATCTTAATCGGAATGGAAAATGTACTCCGATTAAGTCGAGCATAAACACAAGCCCTTCCTATACCCTGCCAACACAGGGAACTGGCCTAATGATGACTTACAGTTTCTTGTTCATCAACAGTTTTTTCCTGTGTTGAAGCAGTTTTTGCCTCTTTTGGTGAAGGAATATACTCTAATGCGACATCCAACACCTCATCGATCCATTTTACAGGCACAATTTCCATATCCGCGACGATATTGTCAGGAATTTCTTTAAGGTCCCGAGCGTTCTCTTTCGGGATAATAATCGTCTTAATTCCACCTCGATGGGCCGCCAGCAATTTCTCTTTAAGACCGCCGATAGGAAGGACCTCACCACGAAGTGTGATTTCACCGGTCATAGCAACAGAAGCTTTTACAGGCACTTTTGCAAGCACTGAAACCATTGCAGTACACATCGCGATACCCGCACTTGGACCATCTTTAGGTGTAGCGCCTTCTGGAACGTGTAAATGAAGGTCTACTTTCTCATGAAAATCTTCATCAATACCTAAAGCGAGCGAGCGACTTCTGACAACCGTAAGAGCAGCTTGAATAGATTCCTGCATTACATCACCAAGTGAACCCGTTTTCACGTGACGCCCTTTACCCGGCACTCCAGCAGCTTCGATGGTAAGCAACTCTCCACCAACTGATGTCCACGCCAATCCAGTAACTTGACCAATTTGGTTTTTATCTTCCGCTTTACCATAGCTAAATTTGCGTACACCGGAGAACTCTTCTAAGTTATCAGATGTCACTTCTACCGTGTTTTTATCTTTGCTTAATGCTTGCTGTTTAACCACACGACGACAAATCTTGCTTAATTCTCGCTCCAAACCGCGGACACCCGCTTCTTTGGTGTAATAACGAACAACATCCATAATCGCTTCGTCTGAAACAGAAATTTCAACTTGTTTCAAACCAGCTAATTTAACCTGCTTTGGCAATAGGTAACGTTTTGCAATATTGAGCTTCTCATCCTCTGTGTAACCTGGGATTCGAATCACTTCCATACGATCCAATAAAGGACCAGGAATGTTCATACTGTTTGACGTACAAATGAACATAACATCAGAAAGATCGTAATCGACTTCCAAATAATGATCATTGAAAGTGTGATTCTGTTCTGGATCTAGCACTTCCAATAATGCGGAAGCAGGGTCACCCCGATGATCCATTCCCAACTTATCTATTTCATCAAGCAGGAATAAAGGGTTCTTAACTTTTACTTTAGCCAGCTTCTGAAGCAACTTACCAGGCATTGAACCGATGTAAGTACGACGATGACCACGGATCTCAGCTTCATCCCTTACACCACCCAGTGCCATACGCACATATTTGCGATTTACCGCCTTCGCTATGGATTGACCGAGTGAAGTTTTACCCACACCAGGAGGCCCAACCAAACACAGCACAGGCCCTTTTACTTTTTTAACACGTTGCTGAACCGCCAAGAACTCCAATATACGTTCTTTAACATCCTGCAAACCGTAATGATCTTGGTTTAACACTTTCTCCGCGTACGCTAAGTCGTTGCGTACTTTAGAGCGTTTTTTCCAAGGGAGTGAAATAAGCCAGTCAATATAACCACGTACCACTGTCGCTTCCGCAGACATAGGCGACATCATCTTCAATTTCTTAAGCTCAGACTCAGCCTTTTCAGTTGCTTCATCTGTCATACCTGCTTCAATAATTTTTTCCTGAAGCATATCGAGCTCATTTCCGCCCTCATCCATATCGCCAAGCTCTTTCTGAATGGCTTTCATTTGCTCATTCAAATAGTACTCACGCTGGCTTCGCTCCATTTGCTTTTTAACGCGACTGCGGATGCTTTTCTCTAAATGAGCAATGTCTAGCTCACCATCCATTAAGCCCATTAAATACTCGCCTCGCTCTATCAGCGAAATAAGTTCAAGGACTTTCTGTTTGTCTTCAAGCTTTAGACTCATATGCCCAGTAATGCTGTCGATAAGCTTCGACAAGTCATCGATGGATTTTACAGAAGTAACGACTTCACTAGGAATGCGCTTACTGCCAGAAACATACTCATCTAACTGTTTAAGAAGCGCATTTCGAATTGCATCGTACTCAGACTGATCTTCGTCTGAAGACGCCAACTCTTCGACAGTTGCCGTAATAAAGACTTCACCGTCAGACAATGACTGTAGATTTGCTCGGTACTTACCTTCTACAAGAACTTTTACCGTTCCATCTGGAAGGCGCAACAGCTGCATAATTTTTGCAACCGTACCGACCTCATAGAGATCCGCCTGAATAGGGTCATCTTTTGAAGCATCTTGCTGCGCAACAAGGAAAACGAGCTTGTCGTCATCCATAGCCGCCTCAAGCGCCTCGATTGATTTTGTGCGCCCAACAAATAATGGAAGCACCATATGGGGATAAACCACTACATCACGTAGAGGTAACATAGGGAGTGTTAGTGTATTCGACATATTATTTTCCAATCTGGGTCGCAAACCTATAATAATTAATCGCGACAAGCTTTGTTATATAGAGATTGGGACAAAGGGAGAAATTACAAGCGTTTCGTTCTAAGTATTGGATCTCTTATCCATATTTAGCAAATACTTTGCCATAAAAAAACCGAGTTGCTTTCGCAACTCGGTTTTTGATCGCTAGTTATTACGCGGGTTAGCCATTATTTGCTGCAGAGTCTTCTTTCTCTAAAAGCATCAAAGGCGTAGTTTCACCACGAATAGACGCGCCATCCATCACAACTTTAACAACATCTGATCTGTTTGGAAGTTCATACATGCAATCCAACAGCGCAGATTCAAGAATGCTTCGCAAACCACGAGCACCCGTTTTACGCTCTAATGCCAAATGAGCCGCTTCACGTAAAGAGTCCTCAGTAAATTCAAGCTCAACACCTTCAAGATCAAACAAGTGCTGATATTGCTTAGTCAGAGCATTTTTTGGCTCACTAAGAATTGTCATCAGCGCTTCTTCATCCAGTTCAGATAAAGTAGCAACAACAGGCAATCGACCTACAAACTCGGGGATCAAACCAAACTTCACTAGATCTTCTGTTTCTACTTGATGCACTGCTTCAGAGAAAGAACGGTCTTCATCTTTGCTTTTCACGGTCGCAGAGAAGCCAATACTACTCTTCTCAGTACGATCACTGATAACACGCTCAAGCCCTGCAAATGCACCGCCACAAATAAACAAGATGTTAGACGTATCTACTTGCAAAAACTCCTGCTGAGGGTGTTTACGACCACCTTGAGGAGGAACAGAAGCGACAGTCCCCTCAATAAGCTTCAAGAGGGCCTGCTGAACACCTTCACCAGATACATCACGAGTAATAGATGGGTTATCGGATTTGCGAGAAATTTTATCGATTTCGTCAATATAAACGATACCACGTTGCGCTTTCTCTACATCGTAATCACAGTTTTGAAGCAGTTTCTGGATGATATTCTCTACATCCTCGCCCACGTAACCCGCTTCAGTAAGCGTAGTCGCATCCGCAATTGTAAATGGCACATCCAATACGCGTGCGAGCGTCTGTGCAAGAAGTGTTTTACCACTACCCGTCGGGCCAATTAAAAGAATATTACTTTTACCCAACTCAACCGGAGCATCTTTCGCACCTTGATGACGTAAACGCTTATAATGGTTATAGACCGCAACCGCTAAAACCTTTTTAGCGCGATCTTGCCCAATAACGTAGTCATCAAGAGACGTACTCAATTTAAGCGGTGTAGGAAGCTCATCACCAGATTCTTCAGACTCATCAGTTTGCATCAACTCTTGAGTGATAATATTGTTGCATAAATCAACACACTCATTGCAAATGTAAACGGAAGGTCCCGCAATTAATTTTCTAACTTCGTCCTGGCTTTTGCCACAAAACGAACAATAAAGCAGCCGATCAGAGTGGTCACCTCGGCTAAACTTATCATCAGACATTAAATCCCACCCTTACTAATTTAAGCTAGACGCTTTTCTAAAATATCGTCAATCAATCCATATTCTTTAGCAGATTCAGGATTCATAAAATTATCGCGATCGGTATCTTCTGCAACCTTCTCAATTGGCTGACCAGTATGATGCGCAATAATTTCATTCAAACGATGCTTGATAGACAAAATTTCGCGAGTATGAATTTCGATATCAGATGCCTGACCTTGATAACCTCCAAGCGGCTGATGAATCATAACTCGTGAATTAGGCAAGCAGTAACGTTTGCCGGCAGCACCTGCTGTCAACAAAAGCGCTCCCATGCTCGCAGCCTGACCGATACACATTGTGCTCACATCAGGTTTGATAAATTGCATTGTGTCATAAATCGACATCCCAGCGGTAACCGAACCACCCGGAGAATTTATATACAAATGGATATCCTTATCTGGATTCTCGGATTCGAGAAACAGTAATTGCGCTACGACCAAATTTGCCATGTGATCTTCTACTTGGCCAACGAGGAAAATAACCCTTTCTTTAAGCAGACGAGAATAGATATCGAAAGACCGTTCACCACGAGCAGTTTGCTCGATAACCATAGGGACAAGGCCGTTACTTGTAATCGCTACAGGACCAGTAGTCGGGGTCATTAAATTCATATTGCATTCCTTAAAAACAAAAAAGCCGACATAGCATACGCTATATCGGCCTTGTGTAGAATTATAAGCTAAAACTTATGCTTCTTCGCCTTCTACTGCTTCAGCAGCGGCTGGCGCATCTGGCTTGATAGCGTCTTCGTAGCCCAAAGTGACTTCTTCCACTTGAGCGCTTTCTAAAAGTTTATCAACAACTTGCTCTTCAAGTACAGCAGATTGAACTTGAGCTAACTGTTCTTTGTTGTTTAGGTAGAATTCAACTACTTGTTGAGGCTCTTGGTAGGCTTGCGCCATATCTTCCAAGAAAGCTTTAACACGATCATCATCTACGCTTAGCTCATTCTGCTTGATAACTTCAGAGATTAACAGTCCAAGTTTAGCACGCTTTGTCGCTTCGTCTTGGAACAACTCAGCTGGTAATTGAGATGCGTCGAAACCTTGACCGCCAAACTGACGTGCAGCTTGCTCTCGTAGGCCATCAACTTCTTGATCTACCAATGAAGCTGGAACGTCAAGATCGTTGTTAGCTAGTAGGCTGTCGAACAAGCTGTTTTTCAATTTAGCTTTAACCGCTTGGCTAAGCTCACGCTCCATATTTTTGCTAACTTCAGCGCGAAGAGCTTCTAAAGTAGGCTCATCACCAAGACCAAATTTCTCAGCGAATTCGTCATTCAGTTCAGGCAAAATTTGCTCTGCAACTTCTTTAGCAGCAATTTTAAATGTAGCCACTTGACCTTTAAGGTTTTCAGCTTGGTAGTCTTCAGGGAAGGTTACTTCAATAGTACGCTCTTCTCCTGCTTTAATACCCTCTACGCCAGATTCAAAACCTGGGATCATTGTATTAGAGCCTAAAACCAATTTGTGGTCATCTGCTTTACCGCCTTCGAATGCTTCATCGCCGATGAAACCTTCAAAATCGATTGTAACTTGATCGCCATCTTTCGCTTCACGCTCAACAGCTGTCCACTCTGCATTTTGCTTGCGAAGAGTCTCTAGCATTGTATCAACGTCTGCTTCAGTTACATCAGAGTTTACACGTTTTGCTTCAAGTTTCGCTGCATCAGCCAACTCAATCGTTGGGTAAACTTCAACTTTTGCAGTGAATTCTAGATCAGAACCTTCTTCGATGTTTTTAGGTTCGATAGACGGCATACCCGCTGGCTGGATAGATTCAGCTTGAACAGCTTCAATATACGCATCACGCATAATTTGCTCTACCGCTTCCAGGCGAATACCTTTGCCGTAACGCTTTTTAACAACACTTACTGGCACTTTACCTTTACGGAAACCGTCGATACGAACGGTTTTAGCGGTTTTAGCGACTTCAGAGCTTACTTTTTCTTCAATTCGCGCAGCAGGAACACTGATGGTAAGTACGCGTTCGATAGGAGACGTTGTCTCTACTGAAACTTGCATAAAACTTCCTCTTGGGAGTTTGCTTTATTTGTTGACGTAGGCAGCAGATGAAAATCTTTAGTAAGCAAAACAATCAACAAAGCCAAAATTTGATTACATTAAAGCAATGGGCTGAAATGGCGCGCCTGAAGGGATTCGAACCCCTGACCGTCCGCTTAGAAGGCGGATGCTCTATCCAACTGAGCTACAGGCGCAAAACTCATTACGTTTTTCGTGGTGGGCTATTATAGAGATCGATCGTGTCCCGTCAACAGAAAGATATAAAAAAGCCCAGTTTTAATAAACTGGGCTGAAAATATGACATTTTGTCACCAAGGAACCGTAAAAAAAACCAAGAAAATACTTAGCTAATCAACGGAACAAATATCACAAAAGGAACGGTTATATAGTATCCTCGAATACAGACTAACGCAAGCAAGATGCGCCATAATATTGCATCTTGCACTATCAGTGTGCATTGCGATCTTTTCTTGCACATTTCAATAATAATGTATGACCGGATAACCAATTAGCATGCACGCAACACAAATCAGATCAAATGCTTTCGACATCTTAAAAAAAGCAGTCAGTCGATTTAATAAAAGCGCTGTATCTCAAAAAGCGTCTCAACTCACGCTAGCTTCCCTCCTAGCAGCAGTGCCGATCATTACCATAATATTTGGCATATTAAGCTTAACTCCTGCCCTGAGCTCTCTTGAAACCACATTGATTAGCTTTATAGAATCAAATTTGGCTCCGGGCAGCAGCAATGAAGTTATCTCCTATTTACTTAGCTTTTCAGATCAAGCAAAAAACTTATCACTCGCAGGCTTCGTCACACTGCTCGTTACCGCACTCTTGTTACTAAACAGTTTTGAAAACAGTGTTCAAGCAATCTGGGACATCCACCAAAAACGCTCCATAAAAGACAAACTACTCACATATTGGGCCATACTCACCTTGGGTCCCATACTTTTAGCGGCCTCACTGAGCTTATACGGAGCTCTGATTTCCTTCCAACTTGCTGGCATCGAGCTAAGCCACTTTACCGACAAACTTTTTGACTTCGGTAAATTTGCCATTTATACCTTTATGCTCCTTTTGCTCAATTACCTTGCACCAAACACCAACACATCAATCAAACTTTCACTTATTTGTTCTGCCTTCGGCGCATCGCTACTCATATTACTCAACACCATTTTTGCGAATTTCGCTCAGTTTTTTGCAAATTATCAGGTGATTTATGGAGCTTTCGCTGCCCTACCTATTTTTTTGGTTTGGCTACAAGCAAGCTGGGCCATTGCATTGGCAACTATTTGCTTAAACGCTACATTACACGAATGGCATGAATCGCAATAATTCAGCCGATAGGTTAAAATCACCCTACTTGTTATTTGTGAACCATAAAATATGACCATTCAAAAAATTGAAGAACTAAACACCATTCTTGAAGAAGCAGACTGCCTAATAAATGCAGAACAACTGGATAGCGCAATCGATAAAATAGCGAACCAAATCACCAAAGATTATGGCGATAAGCTTCCTATCGTAATTTGCGTCATGAATGGCGGACTAATACCAACCGCAGCCCTTCTCGAAAAGCTACAATTCCCTCTTGAACTGGATTACGTTCATGCGACACGATATGGAATGGAACTGGAAGGACAAGTTGAACTAAAGTGGCACAGCTACCCTCAATCTGACTTCAAAGATCGACATATTTTAGTCATGGATGATATTTTTGACCAAGGGCACACACTAAAAGCCATTGTTGAGTGGTTTAAAGAGAACGGAGCAAAAACCGTTTCTTGCGCAACGACAGTCAATAAACTGCACGATCGAAAAGTTGAAATGACACCTGAGTATGTCGGTGCAGAGGTTGAAGATAGGTTTTTATTCGGCTATGGAATGGATTACAAAGGCTACTTCAGAAACCTGAAAGGTATTTACGCAGTAAAAGGCACTTAGTAAAAACACCTGATATTTATTCCAAAGCATAAAAAAACCGCTCAGAACTATTCAGAGCGGTTTTTTTTGCGTTTAGAACGGCAATACAATTTAAAAAACTCGGTTAAATCCATTCAAGGCAGCGACACGATACGCTTCTGCCATAGTTGGATAGTTAAACGTAGTATTCAAAAAGTACTTAAGTGTATTTTGCTCACCAGGCTGCTTCATAATTGCCTGCCCGATGTGTACGATCTCTGACGCTTGGTCACCAAAACAATGGATACCCAAAATTTCAAGTGATTCGCGATGGAACAAAATTTTCAACATCCCGACTGCTTCGTCAGTAATTTGCGCACGAGCGGTATTTTTGAAGAATGCACGACCCACTTCATAAGGCACTTTTTCACTGGTTAACTCAGCCTCAGTTTTACCAACTGAACTGATCTCAGGAATAGTATAGATACCAGTTGGCACCTCACTGATGAAATGACCTCCTTCGATACCAAACATATTTGCCGCTACAGCCCGACCTTGATCGTAAGCTGCACTCGCCAAACTTGGCCATCCGATAACATCACCCGCAGCATATACATGCTCAACTTGTGTTTGATACGTATCATTAACGGCTAACTGGCCTCGCGCGTTCGCATCCAACCCAATGGCTTCCAAGCCAAGATCTTTAGTATTCCCTGAGCGGCCATTACAGAACAACAAAGCATCCGCACGCAGTTTTTTACCCGATGTCATATGCATAACAACACCGCGTTCAGTCGTCTCTACTGAGTCGTAAGTTTCGTTATGACGAATCAATACACCACTGTCTCGAAGGTGATAACTTAGTGCATCCGTAATCTCATCATCCAAGAAGCTTAAAAGCTTTTTACCTGGGTTAATAAGCTCAACTCGAACCCCTAAGCCACAAAAGATAGAAGCGTACTCAGAACCAATAACACCCGCACCGTATATAATTAAAGACCTTGGGGTATGATTTAAGCTCAAGATAGTGTCTGAGCAATAGATTCTCGGATGATCAAAATCAATATTTTCTGGTCTATAAGGGCGAGAACCTGTTGCTATGACCACCTTATCAGCGACCAATAATTCTGGTCCTTGCTCATAGGTGTTCACCTCAATTGTATTGGCGTCTTTAAAGCGACCTCGACCAAAAAAGATATCAATGCGGTTACGGGCATAGTATTCAGTACGTCCCATAACTTGCTTATCAATAACTTTATTTGCGCGATTTAGCACTTTAGGAAATGAAAACCAACGCGGCTCACCAATATCCCTAAACATCGGGTTAGTGTTAAAGGCGATAATTTCTTTAACTGCATGCCTAAGTGCCTTTGAAGGAATTGTACCTAAATGAGTACAGCTTCCCCCCACTTTTGGACTCGCTTCCACCACTGCAACACGTTTACCCGCTTTGGCTGCGTTCATAGCAGCACCTTCCCCAGCAGGCCCTGTTCCTAATACAACGACATCGTAATGTCTAGTGGTCATAATTTCCCCTTAATTTAATCTTTACTTGGAAGCATCGTAAAATTGACTGTCATCGACCGAGGCTGCGCGTGCTTTCTTCGTTTCCTTTTCGCACTTTCCTTTATCTCCGCCACAAATGTCACAAGCGACTTCCATACCCAGTGCGCTCATACCACCGCAAGAACCTGAAATCGGTTTACGACCCATAAGGACACCAACTGCCATTGCCGCTACAAGCAACAACATTAAAACGAATGCTAGAATGATGGTTAACATAAAACCTCCAACTTAGCGCACCTACTTTAACGCTATGATAAATACTGTTTAATTAAGGTAGGATTTAAACGCTTTTGAATATTCTTCTTTAAACCCAAAATCTTCTTTTACAAGCATATAGGCTGCGATGTCATTTCGCTCGGCAAACTCTAGACCTTTTTTAGGCCCCAATACATTTATCGCCGTAGCCAAACCATCTGCCAACATTACGCTGTCTGCAATAATAGTAACAGAGACTAGCCTATGGGTAATGGGTTTTCCTGTTTTTGGATCTATTGTATGTGAATATCGAACACCATTTTTCTCAAAATAATTACGATAGTCACCAGACGTTGCAATTGAAAGGTTATCCGCCTGTATGATTTTTTGGGCAACACTGTGGCCACCACCTGGACTCTCGATACCTATTTCCCAATGAGATCCATCATCTTTCATCCCTTTCGTGCGGATTTCGCCCCCCACTTCAACCAAATAGTCGTGAATCCCAAAACTATCAAGTGTGGCGGCAACTTGATCAACACCAAAGCCTTTTGCGATAGAAGAAAGGTCCACATAAATGTCTTCCGTTTTTTCTAACTGCACACCATCTAGGCTTAAGTAATGGAAGCCAACTTTTTGTTGGGCACTTTCAATTTCTTCCTGAGTCGGCACCTTATCTTCTTTTGCGCCTGGGCCAAACCCCCACAAGTTCACAAGCGGCCCAACGGTAACATCATATGCTCCATCAGTTAGCTCACTCAGCTTGAGTGCAGCTCCAATTACATGAGCAATATCGCGTGAAACGTCAATAGATTGCCCTACGTTTGATTTATTAAATAAAGACAATTCTGAACTTGGGTCGTACGTTGACATCAGCTTGTTAACTCTTACCAACACCTGATCGACAGAGTCTTTGATATCTATCGTCGAAGGCGAACGTTCATTGGTAACAAACTTAACGGTATAGGTTGTGCCCATTGTAGGGCCAGAGAAACCAACTAATTCCGGTGTAAATGAAAAGAGTCGATACAGTACTGCAACGGCAACAATAGCCAGAACAGCTATGAGTGCTTTGTTTCGCATATTTCCTTCGCAATTACCATTAAAACAAAAGCCCACCATAATTGGCGGGCCTTAGCATGAGGTGGTTAGCCACCAAAGTCATCTAGCAAGATATTATCTTTCTCAACACCGAGATCTTCTAACATCTTGATAACAGAAGCGTTCATCATTGGAGGCCCACACATGTAGAACTCACAATCTTCTGGTGCTGGGTGATCTTTAAGGTAGTTTTCATAAAGTACATTATGAATGAAACCGGTATAACCTTCCCAACCATCTTCTGGCAGTGGGTCTGACAAAGCCAAATGCCACTTGAAGTTTTCATTTTCGTCCTGAAGCATATCATATTCTTCAGTATAGAAAGCTTCACGTAAACTACGTGCACCATACCAGAAAGACATTTTACGCGAAGAGTTAAGACGCTTAAGCTGATCAAAGATATGCGAACGCATTGGCGCCATACCTGCACCACCACCGATGAACACCATCTCAGCATCAGTATCTTTAGCAAAAAACTCACCAAATGGACCGTATACTTTGATTTTGTCGCCAGGCGTCAAACTAAACACGTAGGATGACATTTGACCTGGTGGCACATTATCTTTACCTGGAGGTGGCGAAGCGATACGAATATTGAATTTAACAATACCCTTCTCTTCAGGATAGTTAGCCATTGAGTATGCACGAATGATCGGCTCGTCAACTTTAGATACGAATTTCCAAAGATTAAACTTATCCCAATCCTCACGATATTCTTCATCAATGACAAAGTCTTTGTAGTTTGCTGTATGAGCAGGCGCTTCAAGTTGAACATAACCACCCGCACGGAAATCTACATTTTCACCCTCAGGAAGTCGAAGCGTTAACTCTTTGATAAAGGTCGCAACATTATCGTTAGCCTCAACAGTACACTCCCAAGCCTTAACTCCAAAGACCTCTTCAGGTACTTCAACATCCATATCTTGCTTAACAGCAACCTGACATGAAAGACGAAAACCTTCCTTTTCTTCACGGCGAGTAAAGTGAGATTGCTCAGTGGATAGCATAGAACCACCACCACTCATTACTTTACATTTACATTGTGCACAAGTACCGCCACCACCACATGCTGATGATAGGAAGATACCGCTGTTCGCCAATGTTTGAAGCAACTTACCACCTGCTGGGGCTGTTACTTCCTTCTCGCCATTAATACGTATAGTGACGTCACCTGTGCTTACCAAGCGAGCGCGAGCAGCCAAAATAATGGCAACCAACGCTAGCACGATAGCTGTAAACATCACCACACCTAGAATAATTTCTAAGTTGACCATGTTAGTAAAACCTTCTTCTTGGTTGTCCTAAAGTACGCAACATTAAAGCTGCACACCAGAAAATGACATAAAGCCCAAACTCATCAAGCCCACAGTGATGAAGGTAATACCTAAACCACGTAAACCTGCAGGGACATCAGAGTACTTCAGTTTTTCGCGAATCCCTGCCAAAGCAGCAATCGCCAATGCCCAGCCAATACCAGCACCAACACCGTATACCAGACTCTCACTGAAGTTATAGTCACGTTCTACCATGAAAAGAGACGCACCCATGATTGCACAGTTAACTGTAATCAAAGGCAGGAATACACCCAATGCGTTATATAACGCCGGCATGTATTTATCTAATGTCATCTCAAGTATCTGAACAACCGCAGCAATAACACCGATGTAGCTCAACAAGCCCAAAAAGCTTAAATCTACGCCAGGTAAACCTGCCCACTCAAGAGCGCCGTCTTGCAAAAGGTTTTTATACAAAAGGTTGTTAAGCGGTACCGTAATCGCCAATACAACGACTACAGCAATACCAAGACCAATTGCAGTTTCAACTTTTTTAGACAATGCCAAAAACGTACACATACCCAAGAAGAAGGCAAGTGCCATGTTTTCAACAAAAATCGCCTTTATAAAAAGACTAATAAAATGTTCCATTACAGTGCCTCCTGAACTCGAGAGTTAGCCGCAATTTTGAACTCCGGCTCTTCAACCTGCTCAGTTTTGTACGCGCGTAGCGCCCAAATAACCAAACCGATAACAAAGAACGCACTTGGCGGAAGTAACATAAGGCCATTTGGCTGATACCAACCACCGTTTTGAACGGTAGTAAAGATCTCAACACCGAATAACTTACCTGCACCGAATAGCTCACGGAAAACCGCAACAATGATTAGCATGGCACTGTAGCCTAAGCCATTACCAATACCGTCCAAAAAGCTCATTGCTGGGCCATTTTTCATTGCATAGGCTTCAGCACGACCCATTACGATACAGTTTGTAATGATCAGACCAACGAAAACAGACAATTGCTTACTGATTTCAAAAGCAAATGCTTTAAGCACCTGATCAACCACAATAACCAATGAGGCAATAATGATCATTTGAACAATGATACGAATACTGTTTGGAATATGGTTACGGATAATAGCGATAAAAAAGTTTGAGAACGCAGTTACAAGCGTAAGCGCAATCGCCATAACCAAACTGACACTCAAACTACTTGTTACTGCTAATGCAGAACAAATACCCAGAATCTGCAGAGCAATCGGGTTATTTGATAGAATAGGCCCAAACAGAACCTTTTTCACATCAGACATGTTTACACTCCCTCTTTACGCAGTTTTGCAAGGAAAGGACCAAAACCATCGTCACCCAACCAATATTTCACAAGGTTAGTCACACCACGGCTTGTCAAAGTCGCACCAGATAAGCCATCAATTTGATGAGCTGCGTCCGGATTTGCTGAGTCTACAGAACCTTTCACCAAGTGAATTACAGCTTCGCCTTGTGCGTTGTAAACCTCTTTACCCTTCCACTGTGCTTTCCAGTTTGGATTATCAACTTCACCACCCAGTCCAGGTGTTTCAGCTTGATCATAGAAGCCAAAACCAATGACTGTTGAGAAATCATTTTCCAATGCCATAAAGCCGTACATAGTAGACCAAAGGCCGTAACCGTGTACTGGGACAATAATGCGATCAATTGATTCGCCTGCCTTAACCAAGTAAACCGTTGCAAACTTCGCGCGACGCTTGATGGAAGCTGGATCGTTATCTCCACTCAATGCAATAGACAACGCAGGATCACCGGCAGCCGCTTTTTGCAAATAAGTATCAACATTCAAACCCGCTGCATCCAACTCAGCTTGAGTTGCAAAAGCACCAGTATCCAAATTAACCAAACGTTTTTCTACAGTAGAAAACACTTCGTCAATCGATTTATTCGGATCTAGCATGCCAGCTGCTGAAAGAATATTACGTTTACGATCCAAGTCTTTGTTTGCTTCCTGAATTGGCTTTAAGCCAACCGCTGCTGCTGCAACAAAAATTGAGCAAACAAGACATAGAGAAAGCGCAACCGTAATGGTTTTTTTGATGCTATCGTTTCCACTAGCCATTGCGAGCAATCCTCCGTTTAATATTTGCCTGTACAACAAAGTGATCTATAAAGGGAGCAAATAGGTTTGCGAATAGAATAGCAAGCATCATACCCTCAGGATACGCAGGGTTAACAACACGTATTAACACCACCATAACACCGATCAAAGCGCCATAGAAAAGCTTACCCTTGTTCGTCATTGACGCTGAAACAGGATCCGTCGCCATGTACATCATGCCGAACGCAAAACCACCCATGACCAAATGCCAGTACCAAGGCGTTGCAAACATTGCATTTGATTCAGAGCCGATAGCATTAAAGAGCAATGAGGTAAGAACCATCCCCAGCATAACGCCCGCAACGATCCGCCAATTGGCTATCTTCATAACCAATAAAGCACCACCACCTATCAGAATAGCCAGTGTCGACGTTTCACCCATTGAGCCTTGAACAAACCCAAAGAACGCATCAGACCAAGCAACACTTAATGCTTCTACACCGCCTGCTGCAGCTTGACTAAGCATAGTCGCGCCTGAGAAACCGTCAACAGCAGTCCAAACTGCATCACCAGACATAGAAGCCGGGTAAGCGAAGAATAGGAAAGCACGACCCGCCAAAGCAGGGTTTAGGAAGTTTTTACCTGTACCACCAAATACCTCTTTACCTAGAACCACACCGAATGTGATACCAAGTGCTACCTGCCAAAGCGGAATAGTCGCTGGCAAAGAAAGAGAGAATAGGATAGACGTAACAAAGAACCCTTCATTCACTTCGTGTTTACGCACAGAAGCGAACAAAACTTCCCAGAAACCACCGACGACAAACGTAGTCAGATAGACGGGTAAGAAATACATTGCGCCATAAATCATGTTATCCCAAACACTAGACACATCGTAAGTCGTTACCGCACCAATGATCGCATGACGCCATGTTTCGCCGCCATCAACGCCCATTGCATCCATCGCAGTATTGGCCTGAAGACCAATATTGTACATGCCGAAAAACATCGCTGGAAACGTACACATCCACACAAGAATCATGATTCGCTTCATATCGACAGCATCACGAACATGTGCATTGGTTTTTGTAACACTGCTTGGACGATAGAAAATAGTATCTACAGCTTCATAAAGCGCATACCAATTTTCATATTTACCGCCGCTATGGAACTCAGGTTCCATTTTATCAAGAATTTTTCTAAGACCCATAACTTAACCCTCTTTCTCAATCAGAGTTAGACAATCTCTAAGGATTGGGCCGTATTCGAATTTGCCAGAACACGCGTAGGTCATTAGAGCAAGATCTTCTTCATCCAGCTCAAGCACACCAAGCTTTTGCGCCACTTCCGTGTCATTTACGACAATCGAACGTAGCAATTGTGTTGGCAAAATATCCATCGGCATCAAGTTTTCAAAGTGGCCTAAAGGCAACATTGTACGATCACTACCATTCGTCGTAGACGTCATGTCGAAACTTGTTTTACCAAGCAGTTTAGACAAGAAAACGTTTAATACAGAATGTTTCTCTGCGCCTGGGCGCAAGTAGTGGACCATTTGACGTTCGCGGCCTTCACGAATGACAGAAACTTGATTGTGGTAACGACCAATAAATGAATATGGCCCTGTCGCTTTGCGGCCAGAAAGAACAGAACCTGAAATAATACGGTTCTCACCTTCTTTTAGCTCACCTGCGACAATTTGATCAAGGTTTGCACCGAGTTGCGTACGCAACAAACGAGGGTTGTTAACTTGCGGACCGCCTAAAGAGATAACACGATCAGTATAAAGCTCACCCTGAACAAACAATTTACCAATAGCTACAACATCTTGATAGTTCACACTCCAAACGACTTTAGAGTCGCTCACAGGATCCAAGAAGTGGATATGTGTACCAGCCAGCCCTGCTGGATGAACACCACCAAACTCTTGTACCGAAACATCAGACGTCGTTGGAACTTTACTTCCTGGCGCTTTACACAAGTAAACCTTACCTTCAGTCAAACGAGAAAGAACCGTAAGACCATCAGCAAAGGCTTCTGCGTTGTCCGCTAACACTACTTCTGGATCAGCAGCAAGTGGGTTGGTATCCATTGCCGTTACAAATATAGAGCGTGGCGCTGTATCAACGGCAGGGACTTTAGAAAATGGACGAGTTCGGAACGCAGTCCAAAGCCCAGAATCTACTAAATTAGTCACAACAAGATTTCGATCTAAAGTGCTTAATTCGGAGCCCGCATATTTAGCGAACTCGACTGAATCATCACCTTCGACATCAATCACTACTGACTGTAACACACGACGTTCACCACGATTAATCGTAGAAACAACACCTGAAGCGGGCGCAGTGTACTTCACTCCTTCCGTTTTCTTATCTGTGAAGATAACCTGACCCTTTTTGACCTTGTCACCTTCCTTGATCAACATAGTAGGTTTCATACCATGAAAATCAGGGCCGATAACTGCAACCGATTTCGCAGCAGGAGCAGCTTCAATCGTTTGATTGGGAGCTCCACTAATCGGCAGTTCTAGGCCTTTTGTAATTTTATACATATGTTCTGCCCAACAATAAAATTGAACACCAAAGCGTTCGTGCTTTAAACCAGATTCCCCTCCGGGACAACAACCGGGTTTGTATAAACACCTTAGCGACGTTTAAAAAAGCACAATCTCACTTCACCAAAAAACCGGAGTATTATAGAGGGCATTAGTTCTCTTGACTACTAGAAGGCAATTTCTTTACCACCCTTCTTTGCATTTTTCTTACCGAATTACGAATTACTCGCCGTAAAATGAAGAAATATTCGCCAATGGTTCACCATGATGATCATTTAGCGATCAACTTGTGTTTTTGTCGCGGTAATTTTAAGAAAACAGAATCCTCAAAATTTCCCGTAAGACCCAGTTGCGACTCTATTTTAAAACCGAGACAATAACCCCTATGAACACAAAAGAGACCTGACATAAAAACTGAATCTCAGGCACCACTTACTCAAGGAGCACTGCATTGCAAAACAGTCATGCACAAATACGCATAAAGGACCTTCGCTTAAGAACCTTTATTGGGTTCAACGACGAAGAGCGACGCAACAAACAAGATGTTATTATAAACGCCCTTATTGAGTACCCAGCAAATGAAGCCTGCGCTACCGACGAAGTGAGCCATGCTGTAAACTATAAAACCATTTGCAAAAAGATCATTGCACACGTTGAGTCTAACCGTTTTTTGCTTTTAGAAAAGCTAACATCCGACATTCTGCAAATATGTATGGAGCCGGAGCAAGTCACTAAAGCTTCTGTAGAAATCGATAAGCCACACGCACTTCGATTTGCAGACTCCGTTTCTTTTACTCTTACCGCCGCTAAAGATTTATAAACTATGGACAACCGCTTCAAGCTCAAAACAACGACTGGCTACAAAAATATTTTTCAGGGCTCTCCAAATAAACTTTATGCTGCCCAGTTATTGGAACTCAGTCGTTCCAACAACCGCCCTATTTTATTTATTGCGAATACGGTTTCGGAATTAAATGACCTTGAAGATGCGCTGTCCTTTTTAGCCAAAGCCGACATAGAGATTCTACGATTTAGCGAATGGGAAACATTACCTTATGACGCTTTTTCGCCGCATCAGGACATTATTTCTCAGCGCCTCGAAACGCTCGCAAAGCTCCAAGAAAGTCAATCTTGCATAATACTGACCACTGTCAACGCTGCCATGACTAGGCTGTGTCCACAGAGCCATATCGATGCACAGCGATTTCATGTCCAAACAAATCAAACGGTCACGCCGGACACACTTGCTAGCCGACTGATAAATGGCGGTTATCTGAATGTTGATACTGTGCGAGAACATGGCGAGTTTTCTATTCGCGGCGCTCTCATGGATGTTTTTCCAATGGGGGCTGACAACCCCATCAGGATTGATTGGTTTGACACAGAAATAGACAGCCTTCGCTTTTTTGATCCTGAAACACAGCGCAGCGCGACCAAAGTTGACGAAATTAAAATCTTACCCGCTAAAGAGTTCCCAACCACACCAAATGGCATCCAGTTTTTCCGCCAACGCTTTAGGGAACGGTTTGATATAGACCCTTTATCAAACCCTATTTACCAAGATATTTCATCCGGTTTAATGCCTGGAGGTATTGAATATTACTTACCTCTCTTCTTTGAGGAAACCAGCTGCATCTTTGAGTATTTGCATAAAGACACGTGTGTAGTGCGGAGTAAGACATTAAATGACCATATCGCATCGTCGCTTATGGACATAAAATCTCGTTTCGAATCCCTAAACTACGACATAGAGCGCCCAATATTAGCGCCCAAAGACGTCTTTTTAGAAGAGAGCGAAGTGTTTGCTCAGCTCAACACATTCGTTGGTGTTATTTTTGACACCGACGGCGAGAACAATGCTTTCTCCACTTTACCCACTCTCACCATAAATTCCAAACTGAAAAATCCGCTTGAAAACTTCATTCAGTTTTTAGAGAAATACGACATTCCTACGCTAATTTGCGCAGAAACCGCAGGTAGACGAGAAGCATTAATCGAATTACTCAACAAACACAAACTAAAGCCCGAATACATTGGGGATTGGCATACCTTTAACACCACCCTACCAAAGTTCGCAATTACCGAAGGGTCACTAACACACGGTTTTATACTCAACGAAACGTACGCCGTTATTGCTGAAAATGAACTAATGGGCGAGCGCGTTTCACAACACCGAAGACGCAAACACTCAGACGTCAACGAAGACGCCATTATTAGAAACTTAACCGAATTGCGTCTCGGAGCGCCGGTCGTGCATATCGATCACGGCGTAGGACGCTACCTTGGCCTTACAAATCTCGAAATAGACGGTCAAGAAACAGAATTACTGACACTTGGATATGCCAACGAAGCCAAACTGTACGTCCCCGTTTCATCGTTACAACTGATTTCACGCTACACCGGTGCCGACGAAGAAAACGCACCACTTCACCGCCTTGGTACAGAAAAATGGAGCATAGCAAAGCAAAAAGCAGCCGAGAAAGCGCGTGACACTGCCGCCGAACTGCTAGAAATATACGCAAAAAGGGAAGCGCGATCAGGTTACGCATTCTCCAAACCCGATGATCAATATGCTCTATTTTCGGCCAGCTTCCCATTTGAGGAAACGCCAGATCAACAAATGGCTATCGATGCCGTTATCAAAGACATGTCGACCGGCAAGCCAATGGACCGACTGGTCTGTGGAGACGTGGGGTTCGGGAAAACAGAAGTCGCAATGCGCGCTGCCTTTTTAGCCGTTCAAAGCGGCAAGCAAGTCGCCGTACTGGTTCCGACTACCTTACTTGCACAACAACATTACGAGAATTTTTGCGACCGCTTTGCAGACTGGCCCGTACAAATAGAGCTTCTATCTCGTTTCCGCTCAGGCAAGCAATCCAAAGAAGCAATAGCGAGGCTTGAAGAGGGTAAGGCTGACATCGTAGTTGGCACACATAAACTCATCCAAGGCGACATCAAATTCTCAAACTTAGGGCTTGTCATAATCGATGAGGAGCACCGATTTGGAGTCAAACAAAAAGATCAATTCAAAGCTCTACGCGCTGAAGTTGATGTATTAACACTGACAGCGACACCTATTCCGCGAACGCTCAACATGTCACTGTCTGGGATCAGAGATTTATCGATCATCGCGACACCTCCCGCAAAACGACTGTCAGTCAAAACATTTGTTAAGAAAAAGGACGACCACCAAGTCAAAGAAGCGATTTTACGCGAGCTCCACCGTGGCGGTCAGGTCTATTACCTTCACAATGAGGTAGAAAGCATTCAGAAAACGGCTGAATTCATTTCCGAACTGGTACCTGAAGCAAGAGTCATGGTCGGGCACGGACAAATGCGTGAACGAGAGTTGGAACAAGTCATGTCCGATTTCTATCACAAACGCGCTAATGTTTTGGTCTGTTCAACCATCATCGAAACTGGTATCGATATCCCAAATGCAAATACTATTATTATCGACCGAGCAGACAAGTTTGGTCTGGCGCAACTCCATCAGCTTCGAGGACGGGTCGGCCGCTCACATCATCAAGCTTATGCCTACTTGCTCACACCACCAGACAGAAAAGTTACAGGAGATGCAGAGAAGCGACTTGAAGCGATTACCATGGCAGACACACTCGGCGCAGGTTTTACCCTTGCCACCCATGATTTGGAGATACGAGGCACAGGTGAGCTGTTAGGAGAAGGTCAAAGTGGACACATAGAGCATGTTGGTTTTTCACTTTTTATGGAGATGCTTGATCGTGCCGTCAAGTCCCTAAAAAACGGGGAATCACCGAATGTCGACATCACCTCACCAGCACAAACAGAAGTCAACTTGCGGATCCCCGCACTGATTCCTGACGACTACCTTGGCGATGTACACACACGCCTTATGTTGTATAAACGAATCGCCAGCGCAGAGTCAGAAAACGCGTTAAAAGAACTTCAAGTCGAAATGATTGATCGCTTTGGACTTCTACCGGATGCGACCAAAAATCTGTTCAGACAAACAGACTTAAAGTTAAAAGCAGAACAACTCGGTATAGTTAAAATAGAAGCGAACCAAAAAGAGGGGAAAATCCATTTTGGCAAAGATACCCCCGTCGACCCAATGAAGCTAATACAACTTATTCAGAAAAAACCAGATCAGTATAAATTAGCTGGCTCAGACACCTTGAGATATGTTGTTAGCATGATCAGCGCCGACGACCGATTCCAACAAACCCACAAAACTTTGGAACTACTACATTGAAACTCGCAAAGCTAATCCTCTTATCAAGTACGTTCTCGGCGTACACCTATGCAACCGAGATAGACTTAGCGAGCATAGATCCAGAAAAGGCGCGTGCCTACCAAGCCTACTTACTTACCTTTGAATGGCCCAAAGGCACAAGCAGTGAAGAAGTCACCTATGAGGATATAAAAAACAGTACGAACATCGTGTCGTACGACCCTCCAGAGCTGAACATCGAAGAAAGCACAACACGTCCAGCAACCATTGAACCACTTTTCAACGCATTTGATGGGTTCAATAAAAAGGTAGGGCGACACGCAAAAGTACTCTCGAACGAAAAGTGGACATTTATCTTCCCTGAAGCGGGTTTCACGCATCATGAAACCTTTCACAGCACAATCGATGCAAACGGATACGTTGACCTCAATGGCGACATTTCAGTTAAGTTGGGTCGCTATTTAGAGACGGAATTAAACTACCAGCATTATTTATTTTCTACCCTAGAAAATAGTGAGGCTTCAGAAGAGGATAAAAGTGCGTCCGAAGAAAACAAAAGCGCTCCATTAGACTCTGCCCAGAACGAGCAAACCACTTTAGTAGGCCTTCCGTCTGCGCAAAGCATCATCCCGTTACGACCCATTCAGGTTCTCAACCTTACGCTCAATAACAAAACAGCCAGCAAAAAAATCAATTATTTGGATCATCCTATTATCGGAACACTGCTGTATTTTGTTCCGATGGATCTAGAAGAAGCAATCGAACAGAAAGCGCTCGAATCATTTACACCAGATTTAGGTGAAAACAAAACACAAGAAGACTTAACATCAAGTGAATTGGAATAACTGCCGCTCAAAACTTTAGATACTCCATGAGCAAACCACAAAAAAAACGGCCTTTCATTGAAAAGGCCGTTTTTTGTTTTTATTTAAAACTATCTATCCCTTCGTCCCACTTAAATTTCTAAAGCAAGCAGAGTGACAGATAGAACATTTCTACACTTTGAAGTGACTCAAATCAGCATTTAAGCTATCAATATTGCCAGTGATATTTTGATTCGCCTTGGCAACCGATTTAGCATCACCGCTTGTTTCTTGGGCAATTTGATTGATATTTTCAACGTTACCCTGAATCTGGCTAGATACCGTAGATTGCTCTTCAGCCGCTGCGGCGATTTGATTGTTCAAGTCTGCAATTTCATTTACAGCATGAACGGCATTATCAAATTGGTCAGCCGTCTCGCGCCCAATTTCCAAACAATGCTGAGTAATTTCTACACCTTTGTTCATTCGGGACATTGCATCTTCAGCCCCTTTTTGCAAGTTTTCAACTAAGTTCTGAATATCGACCGTTGACGTTTGTGTTCTCTGAGCCAATGAACGAACCTCGTCTGCAACCACTGCAAAACCACGCCCAGACTCTCCTGCCCTTGCGGCCTCAATTGCAGCATTCAATGCAAGCAAGTTCGTTTGCTCCGCAATACCTTGAATAGTATCCAGAACAGCGCCGATATTATCCGTTTCTTTAACCAACTTATTAATGCTGTCAGATGTATCTTGAACTTCAGCCGACAACTGAGTCGTGATTCTCTGATTTTCTTCCGCGGCAGATTTACCTTTCGTCACTAAATCTCGCACATTTTCGGCAACATCAGACGCCTCCATGGTGCTGCGTGCCACTTCACTCGTTGCGATGCTCATTTGCTCAATCGCACTTGCTACAACTTCAGTTTCTGTTTTCTGCTTCTCTACACCGTCGAGCGTATTTTTTATCACTCCAACGGCAGACTGCGAACTTTCATTTAATGAACCAGAAGATTTCGCAACGTTCAGGATAATGCCGTGAAGCTTACTCAAAAAGAGATCCAGCTTATTTGCGACATCTCCTAACTCATCTTTAGTAGATAAGTTCATTCGCATTGTAAGGTCACCTTCACCCGAAACAAGGTCTTCCAATCTCGCTAACAACTTTTTAATAGGACGAAGAATCGATACACCCACAGAGTAAGTAATCATCAAACCTATTAAAACAGAGACGACAAGTGCAATGACAATAACCCGAACGGCATTTTGCTCATCTTGATAGGCCGTATTTACAGAATTAATTGAAAATTGCTGAACCTCATTTAAGACCTCAATGATATGCTCATCAAGCGTCTCATTTGCGTGCTCAATCATCGCAATTTCATCTAAGGCACTTTCTATCCCACTGTCCGTAATATGCTGCAAGAACACTGAGACTAACTCCTCAATCTCAAAGTATTCATTCTCTACGAGCTTGTATTCAGAAAGAACATGCTGATACTCTTTTTTCGCCTCGACAGAATGCACGTCATTTGAGAGCTGAATAATAGTGTGCTCAGCAGCGACAATCTCGTCATGAAGCTTCTTCATATTTTTATTTAGTTTATTGATCAGATCCTGCGATTCAGCCGAGATACCTTTACCCTTTACCTGATCTAATAACGCGTGCGATATCACTTTCTCAATCGCTACGGCATTCTGAAGCTGATGCTCAGTGACTAGCGAAAGCGTTTTAGTCAACGGCAAATGATCATGCGCAACTTCCTTTATCTCATCTCCTATTTTCGCCATTTGAGAGATTGCAAACACCCCTACCGCAATCAGCAGTACAAGCTGAATGACACTCATCAAAATAAGCTTTTGAGATATCTTTAATCTCGACATAACTCTCCCCTAAACCACTATAAAAAATACGTTACTGCGTTTGATTTCTATGACCCACTAAAACACTTTATTGTAAAACAAGTATTTAAGATACATTAGTTTTTCCAACTGAAACCATAGAAACTTACTAAACTATTCTAACTACGAATAGTGACTCATTTCCTATTACATTACCGTTGGAATGTGTGTGCCTTTTGTGACGTTTTGATACACAGCACCTCCTTTTTGTTTACATTGATGGCGATGCACGTTAGGTCCGAGGTTTGTGTTATTTTAAAATATGATTTGTTTTATAGAGGTTCCGTTTTACAATTACCGATTACCTTTATTAAAAATGACACGCTCATACGGAGTAACTGTGACACAATTTAGACCCTGCATCGATTTACACCAAGGCATGGTGAAACAAATCGTCGGCGGTAGCTTAAATGATAGCGGAGCTACAGAGAACTTCATCAGCCAACATGACGCAGAATACTATGCGGATCTGTATAAAGCTCATGGATTACAAGGCGGACACGTCATAGCCCTAGGGAAAGATAAGAAGAACCACGAACAGGCTATCTGCGCATTGCGCACCTACCCAAATGGGCTGCAATATGGTGGAGGAGTCACCGCAAAGAATGCCACAGAATATCTAAAGGCAGGCGCGTCTCACGTCATTGTTACCTCTTATCTATTTAAAAACGGCGAATTCTCTTGGGATCGTCTAGACAAGATCAAACGCGAAACCGGTGTTGATCGTCTCGTTCTTGACTTAAGCTGTCGACGAGCACACGACGGCTGGTATATCGCCACTGATCGCTGGCAAACAATCACATCTACCGCCATCAATGAAGAGAACCTTTATGAATTTGCGCAGCATTGTGATGAGTTTCTAATTCACGCGGCTGACGTAGAAGGTTTGCAAGCTGGCATAGATGAAGATTTAGTCAACCTAATTGGCAAATTCAGTCCCGTTAACGCAACCTATGCTGGCGGCGCCCGTTCTCTCGACGATCTTAGCAAGGTTCAAACGCTTTCTGATGGTAACGTTGATTTGACGATTGGAAGCGCATTAGACATATTTGGCGGCTCTGGTGTCACGTTGGAAGAATGCATAGCTTGGAACAAAAGCAACGCTCTCGTACCCGCATAATCTCACGAAACAGCAACGTATCTTTTTAGCGCCACTTTTCGTTCGTTTCTACCTCTTTTGAGACAAAAAAAAGCCAGCCCAATAAAACTAAAGGGCTGGCAATTGAAGCCTAACGGCAAAGGGGAGTTCACTTAAAATACTCTTAAATACAAATAGTCAGACCCTTCACCTTTAACTAAGTTCCATTTAAATAAAACTTTATCTTTAAAACCTTTGTCTTCGCACTATAGGTTCATCTGTATGCTCTCACACCGTTTTACCTACTGATATCCAGCCTAAGAGAGCTATAAACTATCCGTCGCATCCATCATGTTTGTCCAAGTCACAACATGTTTATCAAACTCTGAACGCTCTTTTTTAGAGATAGACTGCATCGTTGGTATTCTCGCCGTCATTGGGTTAACAGGACGTCCGTTTACATGCAGTTCATAATGCAGATGAGGCCCTGTAACACGCCCAGTGCTGCCGGAAAGAGCAATAACCTGACCTCGTTTTACACGCTGGCCGCGACGAACAAGAATCTTGCTCAAATGTAAGAAACGCGTACTGTACTTACCAATATTATCGATAACAACGTATTTACCCGCATATCGATGATTTGCCGTTCTAGTCACAATACCATCGCCCGTTGCAAGCACCTTGGTTCGATTTGGCGTACCTATATCAGTACCATTATGCGGCGAGCGTCGACCTGTCACTGGATGTCGACGATTTGGATTAAATTTGGACGTAATTCGGTACTTTTGAGCGGTAGGCCAACGTCGCAATGCGGGCGTTAGGCTATGCGCTTTCTCATCGTAGTAGCGTCCATCATTATGTAGAAAGGCTTGATAGTAGTTGCCGCGCACCTTAATGCGAACCGCTTCTAGCTGACGTCCGCCAACAAGCTCTCCTCCCACATCTCCCTGCTTAAAAACGGCATCGAATGTATCGCCAGCACGTAAATCGCGACGAAAATCAAAGCGATTTTTTAGCAATTCGCTAATAACCATTACGTTGCCATCGGTCAATCCTGAGCGCTTAGCAGAAAGATAAAAACTTCCTTTTATCGTGCCGTGCAATGCCTCATGGCTCCAATTGATTTCTTTAAGCTCTTCCTTGTATACAAAGCCTCCGTTATCGTGACGCTCATAAGCTATTGTTTTGCTAGGATCTATTCGACGAGACAATCGCGCCAGCTCATTCTCAGTGTCCATATCGAAACGAAGCCGATCCCCAACCTTCAAAGGTTCGAGCACCAGATATTCTTGATCTGCTTCAAGGATGTTATACAAGGTATTAATGGCAATGCCATACTTCTGAAAGATCGCTTCTAATGTATCACCCGACACAATCGTATGCTCAATCAGGCTTGGCTTAGCAATGTCTTTTCGAACGCTTTCCAAAGGATCAACGACTTTAATATCGGGCAGTATGGAGTTAGAGCCTGTATCTGAAGGATCAACACCAGGATCGACATTTAAGCCATCATCCGATTCCTTTGCGCCATCTGTAATACTAGGAATGCTGTGTATGGCTATTTTGGGAGGCTCAGGAATGGTCCCTTCGATAGGTGCTAGACTTATTTGATTAGTAGGCAAAGCATCGTACTCTTGCTCTCTAGAATCGTCAGAGACAAGGCCTTCATAAATGCTCAAAAAGAGCACAAATACCGATACTATAATAATTATCCAAAGGCGAGGGCCCGACGGCAACCATCCAGACCTTCTCTGTATACGCGACATACTAGGTACTTCTTAAACTCTTTACGGTAAATTAAATTGGACAGTCTATCGAAGGTACGCAGAAGCACAAGACTAAATATCAAAATGATGATCAGACTCATGTCCTTTTCAACAAAAAAAAGCAGAAAAGCCTGCATTATTAAAAATAATGGCCTATGCTGGGTGCTTTTTGAACACATAGACTCGCAATCAATCGGCAAAAACATTCCGTGTTTCGCATTAATGCCTAAATGATCTTGCGACTCCTTAACTAAAATTAATATCTGACCAATCACTATGACACTGGCAAATGTAAATGCGACACACATTACTGATTTCGCCACTTCCGATGGAAAACAGCAAAACAGTACGATCATTAACGAAACCCCCGTCGCAATTTCGATCGATGAAATCAATTATGCCGTTATGATGATCACCCCCGTAGACATCGAAGCATTCATTGTTGGTTTTCTATTTACAGAAAACATCATCGACAGTTTTAGTGAAATTAAAGATTTAACAATCTCAAAAACACAGATACCAAATATAAACTCAACGGGCCTATTAGCGAACGTTGCGCTAATAGGCAGAAAACTGTCTCAATTTAAACATCAACATAGAAGCAGGCTTGGTAAAACAGGCTGTGGTATTTGCGGCATAGAATCTTTGGATTTGGCCTTTCCAAATATTGAACGCAGGAAAGACAAAAAACCAAAGTCCATAGCAGAATTAGATACGATGTTTCTTAACACCGCTCGAAGCATCATGGAACGCTATCAAGAATTAGGTAAAACAATTGGAGGAATACACGGAGCAGTAGTTCTAAACGAAAAAGGTGACGTGGAATGCACCGCAGAAGATATAGGTCGACATAATGCATTGGATAAAGCGATAGGCAAACAGCTAATACAACGTAAAACGATTGATCATTGCTTCTGCATCATGACAAGCCGATGCAGCGCAGAACTAGTACAAAAAGCTGCACGAGCTAATTTGGCGGGGTTAATTCACCTAGCGTCACCCAGTAGCCTAGCAGTAGAAATGGCAAAACACGCGGGCATAAACGTCGTACATATACCTAAAGTCGACCTTCCGCGCGTCTACGCATAGGAAAATAATAATGAGCAAGAAAGACGATACGGTTGAATCTTACAACGGTCCTGCTGGTGGCTGGGGTGCGCTTCAAAGTACAACGAAACACCTTCTTCAAAGCGACAATGCGGTTCGCAACATCAATACGCTTTTAAAAACGAATCAGCCACACGGTTTCGATTGCCCCGGCTGCGCATGGGGCGAAAAACACGATCCTTCTCGTATTCGGTTTTGTGAAAACGGTGCCAAGGCGGTTAACTGGGAAGCAACGAGCCGCGTTGTTGACCGATCTTTTTTTGAAAAATACAGCGTGTCATGGCTTAAAGAGCAGTCTGATTACTTTTTAGAGTATCAAGGGCGCCTGACTGAGCCCATGCGTTACAACCCAAAAAGTGATCACTACGAACCCATCAGCTGGCAAGAAGCCTGCAACCAAATTGCCTCCAAGCTGAAGTCGCTCGACTCTCCGAATGAAGCGGCATTCTATACATCTGGCAGAGCCAGCAACGAAGCGGCGTTTCTTTATCAGTTATTCGTTAGAGCCTACGGCACAAATAACTTTCCTGATTGTTCAAACATGTGTCACGAAGCAAGTGGCTATGCATTAACAGGAAGCATAGGGATTGGTAAGGGAACGACAACAATTGAAGATTTCGAGCACGCTGACGCTGTGTTTGTATTTGGACAAAACCCCGGCACAAATCATCCAAGGATGCTTGATACACTGAGAGAGGTTGTCGAAAGAGGCGCTCAGGTATTAACGTTCAACACCCTACGTGAACGAGGGCTAGAACGGTTCCAACATCCTCAAAACCCGGTCGAGATGCTCACTAATGGCTCGAAACCGTTAAACACGGCCTATTTCACTCCGAAAATTGGTGGTGATATGGCGGCAATTCGCGGCATCGTCAAACTCATGCTTGAAATGGAAGACCAAGGAGAAAGCGTTCTAGATTGGTCATTTATCAATGAGCATACACAAGGGGTTAATCAATACTTATGCCAAGTTCGATCGACCAGTTGGAGTCATATTACCGAACAGTCAGGCCTCACTTTAGAGGAATTGCAACACGCCGCGAATGTGTATTGCAACAGCGATAAAGTGATTTGTACTTGGGCGATGGGCATAACACAACATACACACTCGGTTGCCACCATTCATGAAATCGTTAACTTTTTAAGTCTACGAGGCAACATAGGAAAAGTAGGCGCTGGCGCATGCCCAGTGCGTGGACACAGTAATGTCCAAGGGGACCGGACGATGGGCATCAATGAACGCCCTGCTGATGCGTTTCTAGACTCGCTGCAGTCTCACTTTAATTTCACCCCTCCTCGGGAACATGGGCTCGCAGTTGTGCCGACAATTCAAGCGATGTTAGAAGGGCATGTTAAAGCCTTTATCGCACTGGGTGGCAATTTTGCCGCCGCAACACCCGATACAGAACAAACCTACGAAGCGCTCTCTAATTGCGACCTTAACGTTCAGATCAGTACAAAGCTGAATCGCTCCCATCTTGTTACTTGCGCAAACAGCTATATCCTTCCTTGCCTTGGTCGTACCGACATTGACACACAATCAAGCGGACCACAAAAAGTGTCAGTCGAAGATTCCTTTAGCATGGTACATTCGTCTGGTGGTGTTGTAACACCGTTAAGTGAACAACAAAAATCGGAGCCGTTCATTATCGCCCTACTGGCGCAAGCAACACTTGGAAAGCACCCAATAGATTGGATGAAAAAAGTAGAAAATTACGATGATATTCGTAATGACATTGCACAGGTGATTCCGGCGTTTTCTGATTTTAATGAGCGCTTAAAAACACCCGGTGGGTTCTATTTAGGAAACAGTGCACGTGATCGAAAGTGGAACACACCAAGTAAATCCATTCTTATTCATGCGCATACCTTACCGGAAAGCATCGTACATAAAAAAGCCAGATCGAAGCTCACAGACAAAACACTGGTACTTCAAACGTTAAGATCGCACGATCAATACAATACCACCATATACGGTTTGAACGATCGCTATCGAGGTATCAAAGGAGAGCGGAGAGTATTGTTCATGAATCCGGCTGATATAGAGCGTTTAGGATTTAAGAGTAAACAGCTTGTAGACTTAACCAGTCTATGGGATGACGACAAAACCCGCACAGCACCACATTTTAAAGTGATCCCCTACGACATTCCTGTTGGGAACATTGCTGCGTATTATCCAGAAACAAACCCATTAGTGCCATTGGACAGTTTAGGGGACTACAGCTTTACACCTACATCTAAAAGTATTGCGGTGGAACTGACAGCTTCCGACTCAATGAACATTAGCATTCAATCTACTTAAAAAGCCGGAATAAGTACTTACAAGTATCTCACTAACACTGCCTACGAGCCCTAGTGAGATACGAGTAAGATACGTGCGAAATAGTTCTAGTTCGATTAGTCGGTTAATCGGCTCGTAAACTGCTCAATCGACTGTACTACTTCACGCGCGCCTTGTTGGATCTCTACAATCACTTCGCCCGCTTCATTCGCATACACTAGTCCCTGTTCTGCTTGCTTACGTCCTTCTTCGACTAAATTCACAGCAGTACTGGCCAACGTTTGATTGTGTTGTACCACGCCCGCAATTTCTTCTGTCGCATTGGATGTTCGCGAAGCAAGCTGTCGCACCTCATCCGCTACCACAGCAAAACCACGCCCCTGCTCTCCCGCTCGCGCGGCTTCAATCGCAGCGTTTAGCGCAAGCAAGTTAGTCTGCTCGGCAATATCACTGATACTCTTAATGATTTCGCCCACTTTTTGCGATTGATCATCAAGATCGGCGATCCCTTGTGCTGCCTTAGACATTTGGCTAGATAAGCTGCCTATTGCATCAACGGTATTTTTAATAATTTTTGACCCTTTCACTGCGGTAACGTCCGTTGTTTGAGATGTCTCAAACGCAATGGAAGCGGCATTGTTTATCGCAAGTTCCTGATTAACTTGCTCTGTAATGTTAGAAGCAAACTTAACGACTTTGTAAAATGAACCATGTGCATCGCAAATAGGGTTATAAGACGCTTCAAGCCAAACGGTTTCACCACGGCTATCGACTCGTTTGAAACGCCCTGTAGCAAACTCACCTCTACTGAGTTTTTTCCAGAATTCGCGATATTCTGCTGATTCTGTCTGCTCAGGAAAACAAAAAATGCGATGATGTTTACCTTCTATTTGCTGCTTTGAGTACCCCATCGACTTTAAGAATAGATCATTCGCGCTGATTACATTGCCTTCTAAATCAAATTCAATTTCAGCTGTTGAACGTTGCAATGCACTAATTAAATTTTCATGCTCGATAGAGCTCTCAATGGTTCGCGTAAGGTTACTGCCATAAACCACAAAGTACATCAACCTACCTGAAGACGAACGAACCGGCTGAATCACTAATCTTAGCCATGCTTGCTTTTGTTGCCCATCGTTCAGTTGCATTGCTCCAGCCCAATGCTTCCCGCTACTGAGTGCTTGAGAGGCCAAGCGATAATGATCCGTTTTACGAGCATCTGACGGTACGAGATCTATCAGCTTTTTCCCTACTAGTGCATTTTCAGAAAAACCTAATTCATCAAGAAAAACGGAATTAACGTTATCAATTACACCTTTGTCAGACACCCTTAAGCTCAACATATCACTGTTTAGGCTATCCACAACCTGACGCAATGAAGACAGCTCTTCCCTTAACTGAGCATTTTCACTTTTTAACTTGTTCGACCCAAACATCTTTAACTCCAGCATTTAGCTAATAGGGTGAAGGCAAGCGATATCATACCGCTACATTTTTAGCATCAAATGGCTCATTCTTTGATCGAATTATGTCTTATAGAGATATAAGTCATACAAAAAAACCAAATAAACTTTATTGAGTGATTACACACGAATAATGCAATAATTTACACAATTGTTTACATATAAAAACAAAAAAAAGCGCAATAAATTATTGCGCTTTTTCAATAAGATACAATGTTTAAGGCATTTCTGAAACAGAAACCTTTCACATATTTTATGACAAACCGATGACGGAAGAATGAATTGGCTGCTGATACATAATTTCAACCTGATCCGCTCTTTTCACTTGAACCGCAGTTTGGTTTAACGACCCCTTGTCGGTCACCTCATGAGCATCAATAGAGGGTGCAACACTTTGTATCTGAATTCGCCTAATCAGAGTGGAGCTGCCGGTATTTGATTTCGCAAGCTCAGCTAGCTTGGTTTCAAACGCGCTTTTTACTTCAGGCGATTGGATCAACGCCTCGACGCTTAAACCATCAGAGTCTTTAACCAATGAACGACAATGTGCTATATCAGGAAAAACCAAGCCGGTTATAAAGCTACGATTCGTGCCGCAAACGACAATGTCTTGAACATACGGAGCAAATGCTTCAATAAACTTGGCTTTTAGCACTCCTGCGTTTACCCATGTTCCGCTGTCTAATTTGAAATTCTCTGATACCCGCCCATCAAAACGAAAGCCTCGCTGTGGCTGCTCTTCATCTAAATACGCAAACGCGTCCCCTAAACAATAATACCCCTCTTCATCAAATGCCTTGGCATTGATTTCCGGCATACGCCAATATCCCGGCATAACGGTCACCGCTTTAACGCGCGCTTCAAGTTTTCCTTGATTAGGAACGAGCTTTAAAGAAACGCCCGGAGCGGGTACTCCTATAACACCTGACGCGGATTCTTCAACCGAGGCAAACGTGGCCGATGGTGCAGTCTCAGTACACCCAAGCCCAGTTAACATTGGAATTTTTTTGCCGGTATATTGAATAGCAAGATTATCCAAATCATCCCAAATGTGTTGAGCCAAACCTGCTGCAGCAAAAAAGGTAAACTGAAGACGAGAAAAGAACTTTTCAGCCAATACAGAATCTTCTTTCAGCGTTTTTACCAATAGCTCAAAACCCTTTGGCACGTTGAAATACACTGTAGGTGCAATTTCCGCGAGATTCTTCAGCGTTTTATCAAAATCTTTAGGGGTTGGCTTACCATCATCAAGATAAAGCGAGCCGCCATTATAGAGCGCAATACCAACATTATGGTTGCCACCAAAAGTATGGTTCCAAGGAAGCCAATCCACCATAACGGGTGGCTTCTCTGTTAGAAAAGGCATAACTTGCCCAATCATAACCTGATTCGCACAAATCATCCGCTCTGTGTTCATCACCCCTTTTGGCATCCCTGTTGTGCCAGATGTGAATAAAATCTTCGCCACCGTATCTCCGTCAACACGCTGATTTTCAACGTCAATTGCTGTGTCGATTGGTGAATCCCAGAATTCACTGAATGGGACTGTTGGATTCGTTATCTTTGCAGGAGTGACATCGCCGTTAATCACAGCAACAGGAGTACCAGTATCATTGCATACAGACTGGATCGCATTCTCGTAAGGAGCAAGAGAGTCAACAACGATCAACCCAGGCGTTAGTAAATCAAAAATATGTTTTAACTTAGAGTAATCCGTCGCCACAAGAGAGTAGGCTGGGGACACGGGTGCGTGAGCAATACCGACATACATTCCTGCCAACGCAAGCATCAGATGTTCAACGCTGTTACCGCATAAAAAAATGATTGGGCGCTCGACGCTTACAGGCTGCTTGATAAGCCAAGACGCTATTTTTCGTATTCGTTGAACGGCTTGGGAATACGTAACTTTGTCCCACTCCCCTTGAGCATCCCTTTGTGCGACAAAGACCGTATCTGGCGTCTCTTTTGCCCAATATTCAAGCCTATCAGTCCAGCATCTCGCAAAATTATCCAAGGGCATTTTGCTGTTAATCAATTGAGATCCGTCTTCACGATGGACAACATTAATCGGATGTGCGATCACATTTATAGGATGAAAACCTGTGTTCATTTTCTACTCCCAAACCACCTATTTGTTTTTATGTGGCTTACTTTTTATTCTTATTTCTGGAGCCAAAAAGAAACGTTAGAGGTATGAAATTTGTTCTAACGCTTCTAATTAACGATGACTGTTCTAACGATTGAATTTTTTGAGTTTACTTCGCTGCCATTCGAATAGCGCCGTCCAGACGAATAACTTCACCATTCAACATGCAGTTTTCAATTATATGCTGCGCCAACCCAGCGAACTCATCAGGATCACCAAGGCGCGGTGGAAACGGAACCGCTTCACCAAGCGACTGCTGAACCTCTTCAGGCAATACATCCATCATCGGAGTTTTGAAAATGCCGGGGGCAATCGTCATTACACGAATACCAAATCGCGCAAGCTCGCGAGCGATAGGCAGCGTCATCGAAACCACACCGCCTTTTGAAGCCGCATAAGCCGCCTGACCAATTTGCCCATCATACGCCGCCACAGAAGCCGTATTGATAATCACACCGCGCTCGGTCGTATCCAATGGCTCATTCTCCTGCATTTTATTCGCCGCTAAGCGAATCATGTTGAACGTACCCATAAGGTTGACGCGGATCGCTCTTTCAAATGTCTCAAAACGATGTGGCCCTTCACGACCAACCACACGCTCTGCACCTGGGATACCTGCGCAGTTTACAACACCGTATATTGAACCAAATGCATTTTCCGCCGCATCCAAGCTTGCTTGTACCGACTCTTCGCTGGAAATATCCGTCACGGCATACGACACTCTTTCACCTAGGCTCTGTGCGACTCTCTTTAACCCTTCTTCATTTACATCAGCGAGGCTCACGGAAGCCCCGAGTGAGTGCAGACGACGAGCAACCGCTTCCCCTATTCCCGATGCGGATCCTGTTACAACAAAATGATTACCTTTAACTTGCATAATAATCTCCTTCTGAGAATGGGTTAGGACTTTTTACGATTCAGAAAGGCGTCTATTCTCGCTTTAACTTCTTCGCTCGTTTGAGTAATACCGCACAGCAATGATTCCGTATATAAACCTTGATCTGCCGCCATGCTTTCAATATTACGCAGCCCTGTTGTCATAGCCCAATTGGAGTACTTTGAATTTTTTGCAATGCCTTGTGCTATTTCAAAGGCTTTTTGTAATGCCTGACCCTTTTCAACGACATAGTGGCCAAGTCCGATACGATAACCTTCTTCGGCATCTACGTTTCGGCCCGTTAGCATCATTTCTGTCATTCGACTTGTGCCAATGACTTTCGCAACATTGACCGATGCGCCGCCACCAACAAAGATACCGTGCTTACCTTCTGGCAAACGATAAAACGTAGTTTCGTCTGTTACACGAACATGTGCCGTTATCGCCAGCTCCAATCCGCCACCTATTACAGCACCGTGCATCGCCGCAACAACCGGAATTCCAGAGTTTGTAATGTGTCCAAATACGCGATGCCACATATTAGAATGCTTAACGACTTCAAAAGGCTCCCGTGCCTTATGTTCTGATAGATCTAAACCTGAACAAAATTCTGGACCACTGCCCGAGAAAACAATCACACTGACGTCATCAGGAAGGTTGATAAAAGCATCTTCTATTTCTAAACATAAACTGTCGTTAATCGCATTTTTCTTCTCTGGTCGATTTAACTCAAGGTGACCGACACCGTTGTCTACTGTGAAATTAATAAATTTGTATTCGCTCATAGATACCTCTGTATTTTTATTCTTTGAATGCGATTAACGATCCGAAACTCGTACAACCGTTGCCATTCCAGTGTCGCCCGCAGCACAGCCTGTAAACAGCCCGTATCCACCACCTTTAAGCACCAATTCCTCGACCAATTCGATGATCGCGCGCATACCGGTTGGGCCTTGAGGGTGCCCCCAAATAAGCGAACAACCAAAGTTATTCATTTCCATCACATCAATTGAGAATGCTTTTGCTAGCGCAACATCATTGACCGCAAACGGGTTGTGCGTTTTGATGGCTTTTACATCCTTCATTTCGATGCCCGCCATTGCTAATGCACGTTTTGACGCTTCTATAGGTGCGGCAGGCATGTGTGCCAATTTATCGCGAGCTTGGCCAAAACCAATCAGTTCAACTTTAATTTCTGGTCGCGTGGCCAATTCTTGTGCTCTTTCAGAACGGCACATGATGACAGCTGCGTTACCGTCAGCTGGATGGGTTTGGTTCCCGTAGGTCACCACACCGCCTTCCATAATAGGTTTGAGTTTTTGCAGCCCTTCAAGCGTGGTTGGAAAAACACCTTCATCGCCAGTGAGAACCGTGTCTTCTTTCTTAAAATTAGGCGTCGGAACCGACATAGGCAACGTCATAAAACGCTTCTGAAACGCTTGATCGTCTTTTAGCGCATCTTGATATTGCTCATAACGACGTACCGTAACGTCATCCAGCTCTTCACGAGTGATATCAAATTGCTTCGCAACGTTTTCACCCGTTTGCAACATGGAATGCCCACCAACGCAGTCGTTCATCATGTTGTAGAAGACTTGATCCTCAGTTTTACCCTGTCCTCCAATGCCTCTAGGGTTTGGATAGTAAATATTAGGCCCATTTGAGCAACGATCTGTAGTCATAATTAATGACACGTCACTCAGCCCACAATCCACTTCTGTCGCTCCGGCAAACAGAACTCTTGCTCCTGTTGCACAAACCTGATTTATGGCATGGCCTGGTGTACGTGTTGCACCGAGTTCATGAAGTGGCCATGGCGCACCGTTAAAAGACTGGTATTGATTTATCGTGATACCCAATACACCCGAATCAAAAATTTCCGGATCAATAGCACGCTTCGCTAATTCTTGTTTTGCGACGTGAGCGGCAAACTTCATAGAGTGCAGGTGCTGAAGAGAGCCCTGCCATTTTGTAAAGGGCGTAGACCAGTACGCACCATAAGGAATTTCTACATTCGAAAAAGCCATCTTGCTTGCCTCTTATTCTAATTCTTTAAGCTTGAGCCGCGCATAGGTCAACGGCTCATTTTGTTAATCACCTTGATAATTACGGTCTACCCGATAATGTATTTTTCAAGGCCGCCCCAACTCTCCTGAAAGATTTCTTCAGGCATGGTTTTCAGGTCTTCAGCAATAATAGGAGTGAACGCCATAGCACTTAATACATCACGTTCCAAATCCAATCCCGGTGCAATCTCTGTCAACACCATGCCTTCTTCTCTTAGCTCTAAAACACACCGTTCGGTAATAAATAAAACAGGTTTATTATTTGCTTGAGCGACCGCGCCACTAAAGGTTATATGGTCAACAGATTGAACAAACTTCTTAACTTTTCCTTCTTGAATCACCTTCGCTTGGCCGTTTTCAAACGACAATTTGGCTCCGTTCTCTAACGTTCCGCAAAAGACCACTTTTTTGGCACTTTGAGAGATATTGATAAAACCGCCGGGGCCGACGACTTTAGGGCCAAATTTACTGACATTTAAGTTGCCTAACTGATCAGCCTGAGCCAATCCCAAAAATGCGATATCAAGACCACCGCCATCATAAAAATCGAATTGGGCTTCGTGTTCAATGATGGCATCTGCGTTCCACGCCGCTCCGAAATCAGGACCTGACGCAGGAATTCCACCGTACGTGCCAAGCTCGGTTGTTAGCGTAAAGTGTCGAGTGACTTGCTCTTCCGCTGCGACACTGGCAACGCCATCTGGCATCCCTATTCCCAAATTCACCATGACATTTGATTCAAGCTCCATCGCAGCGCGGCGAGCAATGACTTTCCTATCGCTGAAAGGCATGGGAGGAATAGCATTTAAAGGAACACGAGAATTGCCCGCTAAGCCTGGGTTGTAAGTTGTTCCGATGGTTTGCATGTGATCTTCTTCCGGTGCCACTGTGATGTAATCCACCAGCACGCCCGGAACTTTCACTTCTTTCGGGTGGATAGAATGACGTTCAGCAATGAACTTAACTTGCGCAATGACAATGCCGCCTCTGTTCTTGACCGCCTGAGCCATCGGTAAAATTTCAGCCAACATCGCTTCTTCTTCTACAGACAAATTGCCGTCTTCGTCCGCAGTCGTTGCACGAATCACAACCACATCGAGTGGGAAGGTTTTATATAATAGCCACTCTTCCTCTTCGATTGAGATTCGCTTGACCAAATCTTCTTTCGCAAGGGAGGTTACCTTTCCGCCACTAACCAGTGGATCGACGTACGTTCCCATACCGATTTTCGTAATAACACCCGGTTTATTTCCGGCGATCTGACGCCACATGGTTGTCAGAACGCCCTGAGGGAGAAGGTAAGCCTCTATCTCATCTTCTGATATCATGTTCGCCATTTTAGGCGCTTGACCTGTGTGTCCGGAGATAAGTCGCTTAACTAGACCTTCATAAGCAAGGTGAGACATCCCCTTTCCTTTACCATCACCACAACCGCAATCGTGAATTAATGTAAGATTTTGTGGATGTCCTGTTTCCAAAAAGCGTTGTTCAACTGACTTTGCGACCGCTTCAGCAAAGAAAGACATACCAATAGTTGACCAAGCGACGGAGGCGTTATCGGGGATGAGTTCCGCCGCTTTTTCCAAAGAAATTATCTTGCTCATTACAATCCCTCATTGATTTTTTCTATTTATTTGCAAGGGTAAAAACCACTTTTTTAGTTGTAAACCACAACTATTATAAAAACAAACATTTTTAGCTCTGTTTGCTTTTTTTGAATACCGTCGGCGAAAAACTAAGCGCAGAGTTCATTGCAAATACGCTGGGGCTGTGTCAAAAATATAGATAATCTGAACCGTTTTGTGTTGATGTCGTAAAACCGTTCATTTGTTACGCACAAGAACACTAATTAAAACAAAAACAATCCTAAGGTGGTTATCGATGAAAAAGTTGAAAGCAAACGCTCTGGCTCTTTTGGCTGGTACAGTTTTATCAACAAGTGCATTACTTCCGACGCAGGCATTCGCAGAAGCCGAATATACATTTAAGCTTCATCACATGCTTCCTCCTATGTCTAACGCACAAGCTAATTTCCTAAAGCCATGGGCTGAGACAATCGAAAAGCAATCCGATGGTCGAATCGACATCGAGCTTTACCCAGCGATGCAATTAGGCGGTAAGCCACCACAGCTATTTGACCAAGCTCGTAAAGGGATTGCAGACATCACTTGGACGGTTGGTGGATACACGCCAGGCCGTTTCCCAAAAGCAACCGCATTTGAGCTGCCATTCGTGCCTCTTTCTGCACGAATCACAAGTATGGCTCTGCAAGAATACGCAGAGACTGAAATGCAAGATGAACTGAAAGATGTTCACGTATTGGCTCTTCATACGCACTTCCCGGGCTCTTTCCATTCTCGTGAGAAAGACATCAAAACAATGGAAGATTTGGACGGCCTAAAAGTAAGAGCGCCAAACAAAATGATGGCCGGCGCATTGGGCATCCTTGGTGCAAATACGGTCTTTATGCCTGTTCCATCAATGCCAAGTGCCTTATCTAAAGGGGTAATTGATGTAACAGCGCTACCATTTGAAGTTGTTAAACCTCTTAAAATCCATGAGCTTGCACCACATCATACAGAGTTCAAAGGTGATCGCGGGTTCTATACTCAGTTCTTCATATTCTCAATGAACAAAAAAGCCTACAACAGCCTACCGGACGATCTTAAGAAAGTGATCGACCAAAACTCAGGTGTACCACTAGCAGGCTTTATCGGTGATGCATTCGATGCATACGAAATCGGTGCACGCAAAGATGCAGTCGATCGTGGTAATACGTTCAGCACAATCGAAGGAGCGGAATACGATCGCTGGAAAGAGACGCTTGCACCCGTTACCGAGAAGTGGATTGAAGACATGAACGACGACGGATACGACGCAGAACGTCTACTTGAAAAAGCAAAAACACTGATCAAAAAGTATGAGAACTTCTAACTCTCGTTTACTGGCACTTCTGTAAAAAGCCACCTATTCTGTCGGACGACGACCTGTCGTTCGACAGCTTCAAACGAACCATTGCTAAACGTTTATTTTAAATAATTTAAGATATGACTAGTGCTCTGTGTCATGTAAAGCACCATCAAATTTGGTGTATTTTTAAATAGACACGGGCAAATGATCAGGTGCTGTACGATGACTCTATTTACTGCTGACGTAAGTAAAACCCCTTTAGGAAAGCTCGCGTATGTTTTTGCGCTTATGGGCGGGCTCGTTATTTTTTGCATTGCTGCTGTCACGGTTATAAGTATCGTGGGTAGAACAACGATTGGCCAATCAGTGGAAGGCGATTATGAAATCACTGAGATGGGGTTAGCTATTGCGGTCTTTTTCTTTCTACCATTGTGTTATGTGCGACGTGGACACATCGTCGTCGACCTCTTTACGGCTCATTGCACAGACAAAACTATTCGCTTTTTAGATTCCATTGGCGATCTTCTTTTTACGGTATTTTCCATTGTTTTTGCCTATCGATTAGCTCTCAGTGGCATAGAGGCAAATGAATATTTCGAGCAATCTATGATTTTAGAATTACCCGCATGGTGGATGTACGTCGCTGGTGTTATATCCATGTCGCTTTGCAGCGTGTGTGGTTTATACAAGTTAGCGGCGGCGGTTTTTGGAGGTAAACACAATGACTAACATTGAATTAGCGTTTGTCATGATGGGCTTGCTGCTCGTTCTTATGAGCATACGGATCCCAATCGCTATCTCTATGATGGTGTGTGGTGCCATTGGTTATTCTTTTATTGGCGGCACACCTGCCCTCATGGAATACTTAGGGACATCACCGGTTTCGAAGTTTTCAGGTTATGATCTGTCGGTTGTCCCTTTGTTTCTCCTAATGGGAGAGCTGGCGACACGCTCCGGCATTACCGCAGAGCTTTTCAAAACGTGTAATACGTGGATCGGACGTCAACGCGGCGGTATCGCAATGGCGGCCGTAGCGGGATGTGCGGCTTTCGGAGCAATCTGTGGCTCCTCCTTGGCGACCGCTTCAACCATGGGTAAAGTTGCATTGCCCGAAATGAAACGCCTTAAATACTCAGGCAGCTTAGCTGCTGGGGCATTGGCTGCTGGTGGTACATTAGGTATTTTAATTCCGCCGTCTATGGTATTGATCATTTTCGCCGTTTTAACCGAACAAAATATTGCAAAAATGTTCATCGCTGCATTCATTCCAGGTTTTTTAGCGGCATTTGGATACATTGTTGCAATCGCTGTTTACGTGCGTATTTACCCAGATTCAGGGCCGCGCGGTGAAAAAACAACCTTCACGCAAAAGCTAAAATCCACAAAAGATGTCTGGCACATCACAGGGATTTTCTTAGTCGTACTTGGAGGAATTTACTTTGGATTGTTTACCCCGACAGAAGCCGCTGCGGTAGGTGTTATTCTCACAGCATTGCTTGCAATAACACACGGTAAAATGCGTACAGACGGACTTTTAGAATGTCTAACGCGCACAGCGGTTTCCTCTGCCATGATTTTCTTTATCGTATTAGGTGCAGACCTTTTCAGCGTATTTATCGCCTTGTCTAAACTGCCTGACATGGGTGTTGAGCTTATCTCTAATTCTGGATTATCTCCTTACACTATTCTGGTACTAATGCTGCTCACTTACTTGGTAATGGGCTGTTTTCTAGACAGTCTTGCGATGATTCTACTGACGATTCCGATCTACTTCCCGATGATTATTTCTATGGATTTTGGGATCCCTGTAGAAGATTTAGGTATTTGGTTCGGCATACTGGCTTTGATCGTTGTCGAGGTTGGGCTGATAACCCCTCCGGTCGGTATGAATGTCTTTATCATTAAATCATTTGATAAAGACCTTAAACTGAAAGAATGTTTCAAAGGCGTCGTCCCGTTCCTTATCTCTGATGTGGTTAGGGTCGCACTCCTGATCTTATTCCCAAGCATTACACTTGGGCTCGTCCATCTGATTGCTTGATTGTAATGTCAATATAGCGAGAAGCAGAAGCACTAGTATTGAGCCAATGCTTCTCGCTATTGAATAGACCAAAATTAAAGTACGTTAATCTGTGTTTAGGATACTCGCTGAAAAGGAAGTCCGTTTTCATGTTAATTGCAATTTGTATTACAATCACTCCCTTTACGTAATCCATAAACCCCTAAATGAAATTATCATCATCGCATGTAGATAGGATTTAACTAAAAATAACATCCGATGACGAACGATTTTTAAGGAGCACTATGTCACCCGAAAACAAAGATGCAGATAACACGATTGATTACGGCCTACTCGATAAAGTCGTTGGTTACCGCCTAAGAAGAGCGCAAATGAATTTCTTTGCAACCTTTAGCGACGTTTTTTCAGATTTGGGTATTAGCCCTGGCTTATTCGCCGTGATCGCCCTTGTGGAGAGCAACCCCGGAAGAACACAAACCGCAATTGCTCAAGCCTTAGGTAACGACAGATCCGCCATGGTCGCTGCGGTAGACAAGCTTGAGAATATGAAAATCATTGAACGCCGCCCATCAAAGTCAGACCGTCGTTCCTATGCATTGTATATGACTCAAACAGGAAATGACTTTTTCAAAACGGCCAGCAAACGAGTCATGGATCATGAAAAAGAGATGACTTCTCGTTTAAAAGACGAAAAAGAGGTCGCTTGGTTACTTGAAACTCTGAGAACCCTTTCAGACTAAGATACTGTCCAAGACAAGGAACTATCCAAAGCCCTGAATATCGGTTCGATTGACCCCAAATAAATGCAGGGAAGCGTTAGAAAAATATCTTCTTAAGCATTTTTTTAAGCATTGTATTTAACGGCGGATAAAAAAAGTGACCGGTATAAAACCTACCTTTTATGTGGATCGGCTTAGCCTTCGATAAACTCAAAAAACCTTCTGGTCCGTGGTATTGCCCTATTCCCGACTCTCCTACACCACCAAACGGCAAATCGTCTTGAATCAAGTGAAATAAGGTGTCGTTAATACACACACCACCTGATTGCGTTTTATCCAATACGGCGCGTTGCACGGCCTTATCATCACTGAAACAATAAAGAGCTAACGGTCTAGGTCGAGCATTTATAAAATGCAGAGCATCGGCTAATGTATCGTATGCAATGATTGGCAAAACAGGCCCAAATATCTCCTCTTGCATTAAATCTGGCTCGCCCTCTATTCCGCTGACCAAATGCAATGACAGTTTTTTCGTCTTTGAAAAGTCTTCATTCGCCGGATTAAGCTGTATGACATTCGCACCTTGTAATTTCACATCTTCAATCATCTTTTCGAGACGAGCTTTGTGCTCTTTTGAAATGATCGACGTGTAGTCTTGGTTGTCTACAACAGAGGGATACATATCTTGGAAGGCATATTCGAGCTCTTCTAAAAAGCGATTTACATACTCTTTGGGAACCAACGCATAATCAGGTGCGATACATGTCTGGCCGCTGTTAACGCACTTTCCGAAGCAAATTCTTTGCGCGGCTTTTCTAATATCAAAATCTTCACATACTAATGCTGGAGATTTCCCTCCCAGTTCAAGTGTAACCGGCGTTAAATTCTTCGACGCCGCTTCCATCACTTTCTTACCGACACGGGTTGATCCAGTGAATATAAGATGATCCCAAGCCATTGAAGAAAAATAAGCAGCGAACTCAGCATCACCTTCAACCAGCGCCACGCGCTCAAGCGGAAATGCTTTTTCGACAATATGCTGCAATACTTTGTTGGTTTCGGGCGTCAGTTCTGACGGTTTTATGATCGCGCGATTACCGGAAGCTAACGCATAGATTAATGGCACAATTGCGAGCTGAATGGGGTAATTCCAAGGTGACATGATCCCTACAACACCTAAAGGCTGATACTCGACTTTATTTATCGCTGGCCAATAAACAATGCCAACCTTTCGTGAAGACGGTCTCATCCATTTTTTGAGATGTTTAGAGACATACTTTATCGCATCAATGCACACCTGTATTTCCGCTATATTTGTTTCATCCTCAGAACGCCCACCAAAATCCGCATCAACGGCTTTAATCAACGCCTTCCGATTTTCAAGAATTGCTCGCTTAAGCTGATTAAGGTTACTCAACCGAATCGATAAAGATTCATTTGGTTGAGCTAAAAAAGCCCTTTTTTGACTGTTGAAAAGCGAATCGAGTTGAAAAAACGGATTCATAGCAGACCTTAAAAAGTTATTTCATTAAGTTAGTAATATGCATTAAAAATATATGATTTACAAAACGGATTTAGCCAGAGAGGTGCTCTATGTATTAAATTGATTTATAGATACTGATTTTTAAACAAGGCTAGTTTATAGACATAGGAACGTATGCTTGGTCATACTGTAAGCGCCCCTAAAATTGTAAATGTAATGTAAAAAATAAATTGATCTTTGCTTTTTTTTTAGGAGAATAGATATAACTGATTATTTTTTGGACACTGCTTTATGGATATTAAAAAGCGAGCATTAATAACTGGAGCGGCTGTTGCACTCCAAGCTTGCGGTGATAGCGATTCCGAAGAGAATTCAAGCAACCCTGACAGCCCAGCGGGCAATTCTTCAACGCCAAATTCCAATCAAATGCTAAGCCGACAAGGCGCAGTCGCACTCTATTTACCCAATAACGAAGCATTATTCGATTACTCAGCCGCACTAGCCCATTTTTCGACGAGAGATAGCGCATTTTATTATGACCTTGAGCCATACTTAGAACGCTATGAAAGAACAGATAATCCAATCATCTATTTAATGATCCATTTAGGTCACGGCAACCCTCTGAGTAAAGAGTTTTTCGATAACTGGATTACGTATCAACTATCCAATACATTTGTTCTCGCGGTCGGAAGTGAACTTGCAACGGTGTCAGACAGTTTAGTGATTTCCCACCTCCACGACATCCGAGAAGCCGTTGCAAACGACACATCGATAAAAGACTATGTTTACGAATATTTTTTGTCTGAGATGTTTTGGGCGCGCTTTCGTAGCCCCGAAGATAATGGCCGAGAGGTCTTAGAAATTTATCTCGGGCTTTTTCAGGATGATTTGGTTCCTAAAGCAGCGCAGATCCTCAAAAATTATTCCTTTAATGAGAGCACCGGCAGCCTTGAGAAGAGCCTTGAAGTCAACACAGAGGCACAGGAAATTTTAGGCGAACTATTAACCACTCCCGGCGAACTCTATCAATTTGTTGTAAATCACGACGATTTTTTACCGCATATCTACACCCACATCGTCAAGCAGCTGTATGGCTATGAAGACCGCGAGGTAATTGGACAGCTTCAGCAGATCAATGCAACAACATTTAGAGAAGTCTACTTAGCGGCATTGTTCCATGAAAATATGGCATCAGTGACACGCCCCAAATTTCCAGAAGAAGTACTGTTCCCTGCCTTAAAATCAGGAAATTATCAGGTAAGGCGCAATGATTTCACAGTGTTTTTGAACCTAATGGATCAAATTGGCACTCGCCCTATGTTGTCAAAACTAGAGCGTAGCAGAGCCACTTGGAATGCATTGAATATCGGTAACATCTCCAGCCTGTTAGAAAGGGTTTACACCAATGAAGCGGGCAGTTTCTCGTCACACTGGAACTATGGATACTCACAGTCAGTATATTTGGCGCTTGCACGAAACGTAGATAACAGCTCCACTCTTCTTCAAAACGCACATCGCATTTTATGGAGAGAAGACCATACGTACCCTACTCAGTTTGAAGAGCTTGTAACGCAGCAAGCCACTGATAGAGATAAAATTAATACGGCGCTTCGAATTGCAGCAATGAATTACGCACTGTATGCACATGGAGTCATTTCATAATGAATATATCTAGACGCAGCCTATTAAAATCAGCCGGTTTGAGCGCTTCTCTATCGTTAGTATCGTCACAGGCGCTTTCTAAGCTGAGCACAGAAGACGTCTCGGTCATCGAAATCTTTTTATATGGTGGTGCCTCTTCAGCCATTACCGAAGCAGAATTTATTCAGAACCAAGGCATTAGTGGATACAGCGGAATCACGCTTACAGACAACGGATTTTGGGAAGAAGCTGGAGGAGAGAATTTAGAAACTTTGTTGTCAGCAAACCGTTTATCGTTGTTCTCAATCATGCCTTGGCATAACTCGAAAGCACATGGTTTTTGTCAGGATTATAACGTACTTGGTCAGGCAGAAAACTTACCGTCAGGCACGCAACTTATCGCTATAGGAAGTGGTGGAAAATCCCTTGTGGGGCGCAAGACTGGCTACATATCTACGGACGGAGAATTAACAAACCCTTTCGATAAAGGCGACTTAGCCGAAACGATCACCAGCCTCTATTCCAATTTAGGCAGCAGCGAACATCAAGCGCTCCAATTGGCAGCCAGTTCGCTAAACAGTGCACAAACGATTCGCGATCAATATGCAAACACATATGAATCGGACATTGGGCTCGAAATCCTCTCGGTGTTGTCGTACATTCAAGCCAGTGACAGTACTGTTTATGCTTCCATCCCCTTTGGAGGTTGGGATATGCACAGCAATGCTTTTAACAATTATCGTCCTAAAATGTCGAATTTAACGGCCGCATTAGTCGCAGCAAACAACCAAATCGAGGATCAAGGAAAGCCGATTGTTATATTATTGCGTGGTGATTTTGGCCGTAATTACTATTTAAACAGTTCGAATGGTTGGGATCATGGAGATCATCAAATAGGCCTATTGGTGGGTGGTGCTGGCAGCATAAGCCACATAGGAAAAAGCTACGCATCTACGTTACAGTCGGACAGTAACACTCGAATTTATACGAAACCGGACGGTTCGTTCACGGCACTCGATCCACTTGAAGTACGCGCATTTGTGTTGGAGACGCTGGGCGTAGACTTAAGTCAATCAATTTCGCTTGTCCAATCAAACACCTATTTAGGTGCGCTCAATTTCGCGTCGACAACCTCAACCACCATAGAAGAAATGAGAAGCAATTTAAACAATTACACATCCTTGTGACCTGAGACCTGTTAGTAAGATGTAAACTCAAGCATGTTATACATCTCGCCCTTGTTCACACACAAATTCTAAAAATGCTTGGTTGGCCTTAGATAAATAGCTGTCTTTTCGCCACGCTATCGTTAGATCTAACCAAATGCTGGGGTTAAATGAGCGCGTAATCAGTTGGTCGTCGTCACTGATCACCATTGAAAGCATGGTCGAAATTCCGAACCCTTGCTCGGTGATGGATTTAATAAGCGGTATTAGGTTTGTTTCAAACCCAATATTGGCTTTGACACCCGCCTCTTCCGCAAGTTTGTCGATAATTCGTCGATGAAAGTAGCCCTCTTTAAACATCACCAGCTCTTCTTTAAAAAATTCTGCTGGAGTGACAGATTCCTTTTCACTGAACGGGTGATCTGTGGCCACTACGACCTTCATTTCTTGTTGAAGCAGTCTTTGGGTATCCAAAGTTTCAGGCAATGATTCCGCAACAATCACGCCCAAATCTAGCTCCCCATTTTCTAACATTTTTTGCAGCTGCCAAGTGCCTCCTTCAATCACCTTAAGCGATATATCAGGAAAGCGATTTCGAAATGCCATTAAGATAGGAGGAAAGTAATACGACCCCAGCATACTGGGAATACCGACACGAACCTCTCCGCGCTCAAAACCCTTTAGCTCCTGCATTTCCAATAATGCGTCGTCTGTCGATTGTATGATTTTTTTGGCGTGTGTCAGCAGTTTGCTACCTTCGTCAGTAAGACTGATGTTTCGGTCTGCTCTATGTATAAGGGTAAGACCGAGATCAGATTCAAGCTTCTTTATCGCCATGCTGACCGCAGGCTGTGCCACGCCGAGTTGTTCTGCCGCTTTAGTAAAGCTTGCAAGCTCTGCAATGGCAGCGAAGTACCTAAGTTGTTTTATCTCCATCAGTAACTCTTATTGATTCAATAAATTGTATATATTTTTATGATAGAAAAACGCAGAGTATAGTGACGATATATTTTTATCAAGAATTATTCAGGGACGTACTGTGATTCACTCTAATAGCCCAGCCTTTTGGCGCGGTACTTTGGCACTTGTTATTGGCTCGTTCATGGTGTTTGCAAATGTCTACGTGACGCAACCGTTATTGCCAATGATCGCTCAGGAATTTTCGATATCCCCTCTTCAAGCCAGTGGCAGCTTTACAATCACGACATTCACGCTGGGCATGTCTTTGCTAATCTACGGTCCCATTTCCGATGCATTAGGGCGAAGGGGCATTATGCTACTCACCTTAATAGGTACAACATTAACCACTTGGTGCTTATCGCTTGTCACCCAATATGAGATGTTGCTTGTTTTACGGGGTATACAAGGGTTCTTTTTAGCTGGACTGCCGGCAATAGCGGTAGCCTATCTTGGAGACGAATATTCTCCAGATGCCCTACTTATTGCAGTAGGACTCTACATCAGTGGCAATACCTTGGGTGGCATTGGAGGACGGTTAATCGGAGGATTTGTCGGAGAATCATTTGGGCCATTCGCCGCCTTTGCTGCGATGGGAATCGTAAGTAGCCTGTGCTTACTTGGCTTCTATTTACTGCTGCCACCTTCTGCCCATTTTCAGCCTAAACCGCTTAATCTTAAAAGCATCCAAAAAACACTCCTAACGCACTTAACCAAAAGACAACTTATTATCAGTTATCTCGTGGGCGGTCTTAGCTTTTTTATTTTTATTAACCAGTACAGCTATGTAACCTTTGTATTGGAAGGTGCTCCTTATAATTTAAGCGCCAAATACGTTGGGCTGCTCTTTCTTACTTATCTATCAGGCACTCTAGGATCCGCAGTATCAGGCAAACTGGCCAAGCGTTTTAATCAACCCAACATCATGATAATTGGAACCTCGGTTTTTATGTGCGGTTCCCTTATTACACTGGGTGATGCTCTGCTCGCAATCATTATCGGATTGCTAGTCAACAGCTTTGGTTTTTTCTTATGTCATTCGACATGCAGCGCTTTCGTAAGTAGAAACGCAGGCCATTCTAAGGCAAGCGCATCTTCGTTGTATTTGGTCTTTTACTACGTCGGAGCAAGTACAGGAGGATTCTACCTTGATCCGTTTTGGCACTATGGCGGCTGGGAAACCGTCATTTTCGGATCGCTGATAATATTAGGCAGTGTATTATTTCTAGAAACACGGCTGCTCAATCACAATGGCAACAGTTTATTGCGTGGTACAGCACGAGAACTTTAGCCGATAGACACTTTAGATTGTAGACACGCTACCGTTTCGAAAAAGAACGTCACACTAGACCCACAATTATCGGACTAGTGTTCTTCAATATCGTTGAATTCAACTCGATTACGGCCATTATTCTTCGCACTGTACAGAGCATTATCGGCTCTTTTATAAAACTCAATAACCGTTTCATTAGGCGCAAGTACTGCAAGCCCAAGGCTGATGGTCTTCACCCCTACAACAGGGATTTCATAGTGTCCGACTTCATCTTTTATCGTATTCGCTAAACCGATCAACTCACTTCGGCTTGTATTAGGGCATAGAATCATAAACTCCTCTCCTCCCCAACGACCGACGATGTCTGTCGATCTAGCGTGTTGCTTTAAGATATCGGCAACGCAGATGATCACATTATCGCCCACACTGTGCCCATAGGTGTCATTAACCGCTTTAAAATGATCGATATCGATCATGATCAAGCCTAACGGTGAACCGAAGCCGCCTGCATAACGGGATTCTTGCTCCATCAGTTCATCTAACCGTTTACGGTTAAGCAGTCCAGTTAAATAATCCTGAGTTACAATCCGTTCAAGCTCTTGCTTGGTTGCATACAACTCATCATACGCACGCTGAGTTTGTTTATTCATTTTGGCCAATTCGCGATATCGAAATACGATAAACAGCGCAAACACCCCAACCACAAAAAGCACCTTCCACAATAAGCTGTAGTCGACTCCCTTATCATAACGAATAGCAACCCTTTGGCTGATTAACGTTTGCAACAACGAAGGATCAATACTTTCTACGTGCTTATTAATAATGCGAATTAATTCTGGAAAATCATTGCGAACACTCAAACCAAGAAAGAAAGTCTCATTTGTCTGGGACGATATTTTAATGCCCACCATTCCATGTTCTTCAACCATTTGGCTGATTGAAGCGGCCGAATCGAGAAAACCATACACCTCACCGGATGTAACCATATTCAGGCCATCTAAGGCACTGTCAACTTCAACAAGGTTAATGCTTGGATACTGAGCACGCAGTGTTTGAATGATGGAATAACTTCGAACAACGGCAAAGGTTTCACCTAAAATATTTTCGAAGTTTTTAACAAAGGGTTGATGTATACGAGTAGCTACAACGACAGGAAAGTTCGCATACGGCGTACTCAAAGTCATAAACTTTTTACGCTCCTCGGTTTGAGCCGCCATTGATAAAACATCACATCGACGCTCTTTGGCAAAATTGATCGATTCTTCCCAACTCTTTGTTGGAACATATTCAAACCGAATTGGGCTTCTATACTCAAACAGCTTAAGAACGTCTTCCGACAACCCATCAGGTTCACCGGCGCTGTTTATGAAATCAAGTGGTTTCCATTTAGGATCGATACAGTATTTGATAGGACCAAAAGCCTGCAAAAATTTTTGCTCTGAGTCCGACAATGCAACATATTTCGGGCCTTCATCACCAAACCATTTCGTTCTCAGTTGGTTCCTTTCTATGACTAAAGAATCAACCGCTTTACGTATTGACGATGCTAATAGAACATTGTCTTTTCTTGTTGCAAATGAATCTCTCGCAACCGGAAAGTTCGTATTGTCCAGTATCGGAATACTGACAATATCAGTGATGAAATTAGTGTCAATTCGGTGCTGAATAACTTGATGATTTGCAACCGCGGCATCGACAATCCCTAGAATCACAGCATCAACAAGCTGTTTACTGTTATCGTATAAACGCAATTTAATCTCAGGATATTGCTCAAGTAGCACCGTATGAGCATCAAAACCGTTAACAACACCAACCACTTTGCCTTTAAGCTTTTCCAGAGAATTCAGCTCTTCTTGGTTGTCTTTATGGATTACGATTGAATGGTAGTGGCTCATATAGGGAGATGAAAACAAAGCAAATTCCTCCCGTTCAGAGGTTCGCTTCATTTGAGCAATAACATCAATTTTGCCCGCTTTAAATTTATCAACCGCCGAGCTCCAGTGTAAACCCTGTGATTGATAATGAAATGAAACACCCAGCCGTTGAGCGACTAAGTTGGCAAAATCAACTGAATACCCAATGAGCTGAGTGCCTTCCCAAAAGGAAAACGGCGAGAAATTTTCTTCCATATAAACCGAAAAGTGTTTATTCCGCGCTAAAAAATCACGTTCCGCTTTCGTTAAATCAAGATCTGCCTCTAGCGCATACGACATCCCTGCAGATAAAAACAACACACCGATCAACCACTTTAAAAATAAAGACTTCTTCACAATTATCTTTTACACACCGTCGGATCAAAATTGAGTTCCATTCAAAAGTTACCTTATAACGAAACACCTGTTAGAATCTAGCATTAATTGTTTTGGCCGCTTTTTTATAGCGATGTATTGGATTCTAAACTATCGGTAGGCATACAAAACAACAAGGACGAATATTCGTGCTCCTCTCAAAATTTCAGTACTAAAATAAAGCAATATAAACCTTCCAATTCAAAATAAGACATAGGGAAATTCGATAATGTTACCTACCAACAGCGTCGCAAAAATTATTTCTATCTGTAGCGTATTTCTCATTGTACCTGTCCACGCATCTACAGACTCTCCGTCTCACGCAGCTCAATATGAACACCGTTTTTTTAAGACTCTTGACACTCTGGAAGAGAACGCCCTTCAAACATCATTCAGCAACGAACTACAAAGTCGAAGAATTGAACATTTGAGCGCCAGTTTACTTGGCGCTTTGTATGAAGATGGAAACTTAGGAGAAGGTTTACAAGGGCGCTATGACAAAGACCCATTAATGCGCTTTGACGCGTTCGATTGCACAACCTACGTTGAAGCCGTCTTAGCTGGCGCCATGTCACAGTCAAAAGCGACGTTTGAGGAAAAGCTCAAGCAACTTCGATACAAAAATGGACAAGTCGAGTTTATTTACCGAAACCATTTCCCAAGCTTAGATTGGATTCCAAACAACCAAGATAAACTCACAGACATTACTCACATAGTTGCCCCCGATGCTGTCCAACTAGCTCAAGCTACGATAGACAAACCCTCTTGGTACAAAAACATGAAAGCAAGCCGTCTAAAATGCGAAGACGAAGATTCGCTTTCTTGTAAGCAACGCCTAACTCAACTGCAAGAAGAAGGACGTCACTTTCAACCCAAGAACAGTACCATTGCATACGTCCCTCTTTCAGCGATCTACAAAAAAGGCGAAGACATAAACGCAACATCAATTAATCAACACATCTTAGACAAAATACCTTCTGGCAGTATTATCAGCATGGTTCGCCCAAACTGGGAAATAAAAAAATGGATTGGTACGAACATGAACGTTTCCCACCAGTCCATTGCGATTCGAAAAGGCGACCGCCTTTATCTTAGACACGCCAGCCAAACGCACAAACACGTGATTGACGAAGACTTCATCACCTACTTCTCAAAGTATGTCGATAACGCCTCTCTCAAAGGGTTTAACGTTCTTATAATGAAAGATCTGTAAACTCGTGGGCGATGGGACAAGGCGGGAGTCAATCAACTCTTAACGTGTATACTCCGTTTAACTTTAGACCATAGCGCCTCGCTCCATGAATCCGTCAAATGGAAAAATCAGATTCGACTAATGCGACTGTATTACTGGATGGCTGTTCCGTATACTTTGATCAGAGTAAAGTTACATGACATTAAGGATAAAAAGGAAGCTAACGCAACATGAAGACTGAGGGTGAAGTAAATTTTCCGAATATGGGTCTAAGCCATGTGGAATTGTATGTTCAAGATATCGCAAAAATGGTGTCTTTCTATACTGAAAATCTAGGCTTTGTCGTAACAGATAAGGGTGAAGGCAGTGCTGGAATGGTGTTCTTAAGCCGTAACCCAGAAGAGCACCATCAAATTGTACTTAACCCAAGAGAATCTCATCGCACTGTTGAAAGCCCGATTGATCACATCTCTTTTCGCGTCGCCTCTACGGTTGAACTAAAGACCTTCTATAAAGCTTTAAGCCGCTCTCCCGATATAAAATTAGATACTGTCTCCCACGGTACAGCATGGTCGATATATTTTCGTGACCCTGAGAATAACCGATTTGAAATTTTTACAGATACACCTTGGCACGTGAATCAACCTTGCAAATTCGCTGTCGATTTTTCTTTATCTGACGAAGCGTTAATCGCATTTACAGAAAATAAAATCAAAGACTTGCCGGAATTTTCCATTGTCGGTGAGTGGAAAAAAGCTCACTCGGAAAGCTTAGAAAGTTAAAGGAGTTAACTTTTTTCATGATATGACCTCCCTGTTTCTGTGAGATGTATTCTCAAGTACTCTTGCACGCCTATTCATTTATTTTTATGTATATAAACGCGGACGAATCTGACCTTAAGACTCACTTAAGGTTCGCGTTTTACACTCCACCTTAATCTAGAAAAGGAGTGATGCTCATGAAAACCATTCGATGTTTATTTGTCTTACTTACTGTACTTGGCCTGTCTCATTCTGCCCTTGCAAAATCCATTGAGATGCAGCTAACCATGGCTAATTACAAGGGGAGCGGCGCGTATGTGGCGGTCTATCTAATGGATACGAATGGTCGTCATGTTCAAACGCTTGCTGTCGAAGGTCGTAAAAAGAAGTATCAAAAGCATTTACGAAATTGGAAACGGGTAAATCGTTCTTTGCGTTTTGATGGTTTAACCGGGGCGAGTTTGCATCGTAACCGCAGTAAAGATTACGTCGTCACGATTGATGACAAATACATAGATTCAAATCACTTTATTCATATCGACACGGCGGTTGAAGATGAACGAGAGATTCCATCTGAAGTTGTGGTTCTGTTGAGTCATGAAGGTGTTAATCAACCTGTATCTGGCAGTGGTTATGTCAAATCTTTTGTTTATCGTTTTTAACGTTTAAAAAAAACCGTTCAACTTGTTAATGCACTGCTCTAGAACCAGTCGGTCTACTCCTTTACGGGCTGGCCAATAGGAGAATTTATGTCTCGATTAATTCATACTTGGTTCGCACTTCCTGCAACCGTCTTTATTATTCTCGTTGCTTTATCTGGTTGTTTTTTATCTTTGGAAACCCTGAACGAAGCAGTATCATCGCCTACGTTAAATACAGGCCAAACGTCATTAGCGACATTGGCAGAGAAGGTAACACGCACTTACCCAAATGCAGAACAACTAACACGAACACAAAACGGGCATTTTTTAGTTTCCTATTCCAATGCTCAGGGATTTCAGGAAGACCAAATTGATCCTGCAACAGGATTAAAAGTAAAAGCCTATCAAAGGTCAGATCTTTATAACTGGATGAAGAACTTTCACCGATCTCTGAAAATGGGTGATGAGGGCAGAATGTTCGTAGCCTTCATTGCTTTTGCTTTGCTTACCTTGAGCGTAAGTGGGCTGTTTTTGATGATTCGACGATTAGGCGGCATTAAGCATTTCTTTAAACTAGCAAAAGGCAACACAAGCGAAAGACTTCATATTGAATTAAGTCGCTTCGCTCTCGTTGGTAGCTTGATATTAACAGTGACCGCCCTACTTCTAAGTGGCACGACTTTTTCTCTTATTCCTGAGGCAAGCACGCCTGACCTTGCGTATCCTGAGCTTTCTTATTCTTCATCTAAAGAGGCACTTTCTGAGTCTGTCATTTTAGACACGTTTGCAAACTCTCGAACTCGTTACACTCATCGACCCCCGCACACTCAATCTCTATCTATCGATCGCTTTACTGCATTGCAAGAGGTTGAAGCAAGCGAACTTGTCAGCCTTGAGTTCCCCTATGCTGATGACCCAAGTTCGGTTTACAGCTTAGAAACGCAGTCTGGTTTAGGTTATATCGATCCAACTACGGGGCTGTGGCTCGATTATCAAGCTCATTCAAACTTCTATCAAATTAGTCAGTTTATTCGAGCGCTTCATACTGGAGAAGGAATGGGCATTTGGACACTTTTCTTAAGCCTCACCAGTCTTATCCTGCCCATTATTGGCGTCAGTGGCATAATAATGTGGGCTCGAAAGCGCATTAACTCAAACGTTTTTGGAGAGAAAAACCGCCTAAATGCGCAAAACGATGCGTCAGCACAAGAAGCGAAGATTATCATTTTAGTCGGTAGCGAAGGCTTGAGTACATGGCGATTTGCGCAGGAGTTTTCACAGGCGCTAATTGGAGCGGGTAACCAAGTGCATCTCAATAAGATGAATCAGGTAGAAAATCAATATGCAAAAGCAACCCACGTATTTTTCATGACCTCTACCTATGGCGAGGGGCAAGCGCCTTCGAGTGCTTCACTCTTTTTGGAGAAAGCCAAACATTTGAGCCTACCGAAAGACTGTCAGGTTAACGTGCTCGGCTTTGGGGATCGTCAATTTACTCAGTTTGTCGGCTTTGCCAAACAAGTCGATGCCTTAGTTATGAAAAAGGAATTTAAGCAAATGTTCCCTCTCACAGCTATTGATAAATTTTGCCAAGCCAGTTTAGAAACTTGGATCGAAAAAGTCTCTACCTGCCTTAATCAAAGTCTGTGTTTGAAACTGGATAAGAAAAAAGTCAGCTCATTTCAGATGCAGCTTTTTGAACAACGTCACTATGGCGACGAAGTAAACGCTCCTGTTCGAGTTCTGCGGTTTAAGGCGATAAGTAACCCAGCAACGCTTCTAAATCCGGCGATTGACGAAGCTGCTATGTTATCTTCTGAGACATCATGGCCGGAATTTGAGGTGGGCGACCTAGTCGGCATCGTGCCTCCCGGATCTAACTTTGCCCGTTATTATTCTTTAGCCAGCAATGATCAGGATGACATGTTGGAAATCTGTGTTCGTAAGCAAGTAGACGGCGAATGTTCAGGCTTTTTACACGCCTTAAAGGAAGGCGATTCGATACAAGCCTTTATCCAAAAGAAAGCGTCTTTTAGACCTGCTCAAGATGCAAGCTCAATCATCATGATTGGAGCGGGTACAGGCATGGCGCCATTGCAGGGCTTCATCAAGCAAAATAAAAAACAGGTGCCGTATTACCTTTATTGGGGCGGGCGACTGCAACATTCAGACTTTATCTATGAGGACAGTTTGAGCCACGCGTTAGCGACATCAAAGTTAAAGCAACTGCGCCTTGCCTTCTCTCGTTCCACCAAACCTCAGTATGTACAAAACCTAATAACAGACGATGCAAAAGAAATATTGAAGCGTATTTTAGATGGCGCACAAATCATGGTTTGCGGGAGCAGGCTAATGGCAGACGGCGTACGAGCGTCATTAGATAACATTCTTAAACAAGAACAGTTGTCTGTTTCGGATTTAGAAAAAGCAGGACGCTATATTCAGGATGTGTACTAACAATAGAGAATAACTAAATAGGAGCCTCTATGGTTTGGGAGTTTAGAGGCAGGATGAAAACAAGCATAGCAACTTCAGGAGTGCATCTTCTACTCCTTCCTTGCTGTGCCGCACTTATTATCTAAATTTATGACTTTATTCCATTAAATAGCTTTGTTAGCATCCCATTACGCTTGTGCGCACGGATGCGAGCATGATTACTAAGGATGGAACATGATCTCTGTTATATCTCCCAAATTTGGGTGGAAAGTGTTGCTTTTCATTCAGATTGCGATCGTTTGTAATGCGGTTTGGACAGTACTTGTCACGCCTAATGACGTTACGCCAAGTCGCATTATTATTGGCAATACTTTTTTTGATTATTCCCTTTTCAATTATATAAGCAGCATTCTACTTCCGGGAGCCTTATATGGTTTATATCTTTACGCATTTAATAGACCTCTTCCGAAATTCATTCAGTCTAAGGCTCTTTTTCGAGCATTAGGGATAGTCTTGCTGTTTAGCAACCTATGTATTGTTTGGACAAGTATAATTCAACGACATGCGAGTCAATTGGATGGAGAAACATACACGATTCTGTGTGTATTGTTCAGCTTTCCAAGTGTATATGCATTGTGGCGTTTATCGTCTACTCACGATTCGACAATTGAAGAGTTTAGGCTAGCGCACTTTATCGAATTGTGGGGAATGACGACCTTTCTTTTTCTACAACTTACTAGCATCTTCTGCCTCATGTTTGTCTCCAAGTTACTGTTAATGGAGATTCCACATGGCGTAATCCTTACAAATGGGGTGCTCTTTCTCGTCTATTTAGCTTGTCTCTTGTATCGGTATTTTTGTAAGAGATTCATATCAATTAGCAATCGACTAACAGATTTAATTCTGATCAGTTTATTGCTGTCAAAAGGTGTCGGGTTGGTATTTGAATTTAGTGCAGGAGGGTATCTGATCAGGGAGACGCTGTTTTTATGTTTCATCTATCTCATTCCAGCACTTATGCTCTCGTTTCGGATATCTCTATTCCGAGGCTAAGGAACTAAATTATAAAGGATTATATATGGAAAATATTAACAGGTTGTTTTCGACAGCCACGTTTTTATATGGCATTCACAAAGACAAATCGGTTGCAGAAGATACGTACCGGAAATTATATCCTGTATTAGTATCTACCATCCGTAGGCAAGGGAGAGATTCACAGCAAGCAAAAGATCTTTTATCTTTGATGGGAAGCCTACCTTCGTATGGTGTACAGAGGCGGAATTTTAAACGGCGCTACATAGACAATGTGTCAGGATGGAAAAAGCTTCCGGAAGACCCCAAAAATTTCCCCTACGGTTATTGGTATTAAAGGCATTTAGAGGAATTTAGGACCAGATGAAGAATAACGTCTAATTTTTCATCTGATCCAATTAGGCTCAGTAACCGAGTAGTATGAACAATCCTCCCCTAATTCAAATTCGCCACGTAAATCTGCTTCAACGGCAGCAAAGCACGGTATTTATGCGATAGTTTGGGGTAATGCTCCAACACCAAATCCACCAGTTCATCACCATCAATAAGCCGCAGTTTTGCTTTATTACGCTCTAATAATCGAGCTGGCCGTGAATAAGACCCAAGGTTAACAAACAGGCCGTATTCCCCTTCCCCCAAAGCCCCAAGTAATTGATTCGCGTCAGGTTCGCCGTTTTGTCCAGTGGACTTCTTGCATTGCACCTTGATGATAGGTGGTTCAAAACCGAGTTCGTCCTTGTGGGCGATCACATCGACCCCGCCGTCTCCCGATTTAGACGACACGCGCGCCTTATAGCCCATGCATTCGAGAATATGAGCCACGAAATATTCGAATTCATAGCCGGTTAATTTGCTGTGCAATTGCTTAATAATGAAATCTTCGGTGGTTTGTACCGCTTGCTGGGAAATGCTTTCTGTGGCGAGGTCGTCGTCACTGGTGACATCACTGGCATCGTCATCGACGTCATCAGGGTTTGCAATGGTTTCTAACGGGGTCGCTAAGTTGACCTTGTTTAAGAATTCCGCCGCATGGCGTTTTATCGAAAAGAGCGTAATAAACGCGCCGATTTCATAGAGTGCCGATTGACTAAAGTCACTGCGTGGAAAACTGCCCAGCCATTCGATACGGCGTTGATTAGGGTAGCCGTATTGGTCATTTACCACGTAGCCATAGTCACTGATGACACGACCGATATTCACCATTCGATCCATCTTAGAAGGGTAAACCACAATATCGTTACGCTGAATGCTATTCACAAACCGAAACAACACACCGGCGTTGCCCGCGATTGCGCCTTTTTTGATGTCGGGATAGGTGTCCTGCAAGGCGTCTTTTAATTGTTCGCGGGAACCCGCGTAGTGCTTCAAATCCCCCAGCTTGTCCCAGCCAATCGCAACGTAGTGGTTATCCAGAGGGGAAGAACCCACCTCCTCACTCATGTGAATGCCCCATACTTTCATTGTGTTGTCCTTACTTTTCCTTGGCGATTACAGTGTGTCGCCCCGTGTTTTCAATAACACGGAGACGAGGTATTTTTATCGGTTACAACGCCGGCGCCACCAGTGTATCGGCGAGGTGACATTGTGTTTGTTCTTGTTTCCACGCGGAGCGTGCGAACAAATTAAAATGATATGTTTATTAAACCAATAGAAGTATAACTAATTCAAAGCGTTCTCATTATTGCTCGGTTTAGGAGAACACTTTACATCACGATATTTGATTTCATTTTCATCATCAGGACTGTATTTTATAACTTTATCCGAGTCATAAAAATAAATTTTATCGTCAGAAAGCAATCCTTCGCAGCTATTTTTATTTTCCTTTAGAAAAATCTCAGACATTAACTGATCAAATAGATCTCTAGGAACTTCGACATACTTCAAGGCACTAATTAGAGGAATACCTAATGTCAAAATATAGAAAAATAATATTAAAATACCTTTGGTACCATATAAGTTACTTATATACCTTTCCATTTTATCTTTTTTCAAAAAAGAAATTTTTAAAAAAAAATGATAAATAAAAAAATAAAAAGTGAATGACATTATAAAATACATATAAACCAAAGAAAAAACCAAAACAGAAGTGATAAAAATTGAAAGTGCATTCATTAAAAAAAGTAAATTTTCTACTTTTTCTGGTGAGACATCAGAAAAAGTAGAAAAAATAATTGATGTGAAATAAGGCGCCAAAAATGTACTGACCAATAAAATAGGAATAAGAACTAAATATACAGATTTAACTTTTTCATAACCAAATTCCAATAAAAATATTAGAAAAGACAATAGAATTAAAAATGACATTGAAACATAATCAAAAACTGATATTTTTTCATAATAAATCCCTTTATAATGAAAAAACAAAAAAGAAAAAGAAATTAAGTAAAGGAATGTAGGAAAGCTCCATTTTATGGGAAGCACAATAGGGTAATTAAAAATTTTATAAAAAAAGCTAACTCTTTTAAAATCGTTATTTTTTTCTCTTACCCCTCTTGACTTCGTCCGTATCAATAAAAACAAGATCCAAAACATAACGAACATTAATATATATAAAAACATGCTCAAAGCAATAATAGAAAGGGAGGTAAACATTAAGAAATTAAAAATAACTTTTCTAACTGTAAACGTAATTACTATAGGTTCTAATTTATCTGAATTGATTTTTAAAAAAACAAGAAGTGCAGAAAGAAAAGAAAAAATTATCAATGAAATTTGATAAAGCAAAATTAACCCTCCTTGGTTATAACGCCTGCGCCACCAGTGTATCGGCGAGGTGGAGTTGTGTTTGTTTAATAGAGGTTAACTGGGCCTTGAGCTGGTCGCAAAGCGCCATGAGTTCATCGACTTTGGCAACGATACGGTACTGTTCTTCGAGTGGAGGAAGCGAATGAATATAGTTATTAAGTTTTGCACCTACAAAATGCTTAATAGTAGCGCCCGTAAAGTAATTATCGAGCACTCCGGTCTTAGCATCAACAGTTAAACATAACTGAAGGTATTTACTTTGAACTCCAGCTAAAGGCCTTGCCCGATGCAGAGCTTTTTGAAAGTACATTTCTAATTCTGCCTCAATCCAGATAGCGCATCGACCTGGCTCTCCTCCTTCGCATATAAGTAAATCGCCAGGTAATATACGAAACTCTTGCAATTCCGATTCCTCCAATTTCATTAACTTAATATCATCAAGAATAAATCGATCCCATTGGACATTCGTATTTCTTAAATATGGCAAGAGGCTTCCTGTATTTTTTGCCTTATCAAGCATCTTACCAAGACGACATATAACGACATTTCCAAACCTTACCCACTCCCACCCCGTCGGCAGTTCAAAGGGCTTTTCGTCGTCGTTAATCGGTGGCAATGGTTTTTGTTTTTTGATTTTTTTGTCTTTAATGAGCTGAGCTTTTTCGGCGGCAATACGTTCTAACAAAACAGACGCAGGTTCGTCATTCGGATCTTGTGACACAAGCTTGCCCATGACCGCCAGTTGCAGGATGCTTTGTTTTAGCTGGTCGATGCTGTCTTCGGTGACGAATAACGTATCGAAGTGGGCGCTAAGGCGCGTCCAGTTTTCCGTCAGCTCGTCGGCATTCTGGCTATTGACCAAGGTATCGAGCAATACCGTAACAAGGGTTTGGTGGGCATCTAGGCTGGATTCGGTTTGCGCTTCGAGTTCATCGCACAAGGCCATCAATTCATCGACTTTCGCCACAATGCGATGTTGTTCTTGAAGTGGTGGCAATACAACAGGTATAGACTCCCACTTTCCTTTATTTATTATGGCGATTGTAGTGCTGGCAGAAAGACTCCATGATAAATTTTGGAAGTAAGAAGCAGAAAGCGCTTTAATTAAAAAATCAGTAATTTCCAAATATGGTGTTATTGAATTGATTTGCTGATTAAACGCACATTTGCGATCGATATAAGCACACTTACCAATTGTACCAATACACACCATTAAGATAGAGCCCTTTGGTGCACTTCGTCCTAAAGACTCTTCTCCAATTAAAGACAACCCCTCATTAGAGTAATCAACTTTCCTTTCTAATATATCTCCAGGTTTTATAAAAGGTATATGTGCTCCAAAATACTCAGTCTTATTTTTGTTTGGAGTTCCTCCCGTTTGTGTATAACCCAATTCTCCAAGGCGATCCCATTCCCACCCTTGCGGCAGTTCAAACGGCTTTTCGGCGTCGCGGATCTCTGGCAGTGTTTTCGGCTTTTTGATTTTGCCGTCTTTGACAAGTTGGCCTTTCTCTTGGGCGATGCGCTCTAGCAAAACAGACGCTGGTTCGTCGCTCGGGTCTTGGGGGACGAGTTTGCCGCGTACCGCCAGTTCCAGTATGAGTTCACGCAGTTTTTTGATGCCGTAGAGGTCGATTTTTTTGCTGCTACCACGACCAGAGCTGGATTTGCGTTTAATGGCGCTAGTCCAGATGTCCATATGTTCGGTGATCAGGTTTTCTACCCTAGTATGGCTCGCGCCTGTTTGCTTAGAATCCACCGACATTAGTTTTCTCCACCCGCAGAAGAGGTTAATGCTGCGCCGAGTATGTCTTTTAGCTGGTTGCGTAACGCGGCGATGCTGTCTTGCTGCGCTTGGTAGCTGGCAAGCAGCTCTTCAGGGTCGTGAACTTCCTGCTCTTCTTGGTAGGGGTTTTTAATGTCTAGGTTAAAATTACGGCTGATGATCTCATCAATAGAAACTTTCCACGCTTGTTCAGTTTCGACGCGGCTGGCAAAGCCGTCTTCTTCCTTACCCCACCAGTCGATTTCGGTTTGAAATTCTGCAAACTTCATCGGTTTGGTTTTGTTGTAGTTTTTAACGCCGGCTGGGTACGGGTGTTCGTAATACCAGATGTCTTTGGTAGGCTGACCCTTGGTGAAGAACAATATATTGGTTTTAATACCGGTGTAGGGGTTAAACACGCCATTGGGCAGGCGCACTATGGAGTGTAGGTTGCATTCTTCGGTGAGCATTTTTTTGATCTTGGTTTTCACCCCTTCTCCAAATAAGGTGCCGTCTGGCAACACCACAGCGGCGCGGCCATCGCGCTTGAGCACTTCTATAATCAACTGTAAAAACAAATCAGCGGTTTCGCGGGTTTGCATGTCACTGGGGAAGTTTTTCTCTATGCCGTCTTCTTCTGTGCCGCCAAAAGGCGGATTGGTGACGATCACATCCACCTGATCGTCCCAGCTAGACAGGGGCTTATTCAGCGTATTGCCGTGTTTGATTTGTACGGGGACTTCAATGCCGTGCAGCATCATGTTGGTGGTACAAAGTAGGTGCGGCAGTTGTTTTTTCTCTACCCCAAGAATTTGCTGTTGCAGGGTTTGGTGATCGCTGCCCGATTTTACATAGTTGGCTTTAACATGGTCGAAGGCGCAAGCCAAAAAACCACCGGTGCCACACGCCGGATCCATGATGGTTTCGCCCAGTTTGGGGTCAGTGACGGCAACAATAAATTTGGTAATGGCACGAGGCGTATAAAATTCGCCAGCGTTGCCTGCGCTTTGTAGGTCTTTGAGGATTTGTTCGTACAGGTCACCAAATAGGTGACGCTCTTTCGAGTCGGTAAAGTCTATTTCGTTGAGCTTGTTGATCACTTGGCGTAATAATGTGCCGTTTTTCATGTAGTTGAAGGCGTCACTAAACGCGGCTTTTACCACATGGCCTCGAGGGTTTTTATCGATTGGAGCAATCAAGTTTTTCAGGTCTGGGAATAGGTCATGGTTAACAAATTCAAGCAGTTCGTCGCCTGTCATGCCTTCGTTATCGGCCGCCCAGTTGCGCCAAAGGTATTCGCTTGGAATCGGTTCCCGATAGTCGTCTAGTTCCAGTTCGAGTTGTTCTTCTTGGGCATCAAACACTTTTAAGAACAGCAACCAAGACATTTGACCAAGGCGTTGTGCGTCGCCGTCTACTCCGGCATCTTTACGCATAATATCTTGGATGGATTTAATCGCTGAACTGATCGACATAGTGCTCTCTTTTGGTTAATTCGGTTTGCTAAATTGATATTTAATTAGGTGATGTGCTGTTAAGCTTAAGCAGATTTAGGCGGAGTCATTTGGTAAATTTCGGCTTCCAATTCATTGATGGCTTGGTTGTACTGAGGTTTGCCACCAAAGCCTTTTTTAATAATCTCACTCAAGCTGCCAATTTCATTAAATGGCTGTACTTTCAGTACTTGCATGGATTCGATTTCCTGCACACCCGCATCTGCGTATTTATCTAACAGGTTATTTAATACTTGTTGGGCGGTTTCGCTGTATTTGGTGAAGTAATTGCGCTTTTTCACATTTTGCGCCCGCTCTTTTCGGGTTAAAGGCGGCATATCATAAACCACATGGCAGATCATATCGAATGGATCTAGCCCTTGGCCTACTTCCTCTTCCAGTGCTTGCCAGATAATGCCCTGCTCGGCCATTTCATCCAGAATAACCTGTTTACGGTCTGCACTTTGCCACTTTTTAATAAAGTCATCGAGGGAAGAGAATTGCTTGGCCATGGTTTTACGGGTGTAGTCTTTGAAAGATTCCGTTACCAGTTTGCCATCGGTATCATAATACTGAATACGTTCGGCTAGAGTTTTTACCGCTACGCCCTTCACATAGAACTTACGAACTTTTTCCTCGTCGTTCCAGTCTCCATTCATGTCTGCGTTCATGCCGCTTTGATTGCTGGTTCCATTGACGTTGTTTGTATCGTACGGCGCTTCTGGCTCTTGAATGGTGTTTGGATCTATATTTGCTTCAGCAAAAGGGTCAGCACTGTCTATATTATCCGTACCGTCGATAATATTATCTAGACCTTCTTCCGTTTCAAAGTCTTCGGGTTGGGTGGTTTTTACTTGCTCTGGTTCACCATCAAAGCGTTCGTCGGCAAACAATTCGGTGGCTTTTTTAAAGTCTAAAATAGTGAACCAGAGTTTGCCGTATCGTTCCTCTATACGAGTGCCACGGCCAATAATTTGCTTAAATTTGGTCATGGATTGAATGCCTTGATCCAATACCACCAGCTTGCAGGTTTTCGCATCGACCCCTGTGGTCATCAGTTCCGATGTGGTGGCAATGACTGGGTAAGGCTTTTTCGGATTGATAAAATTGTCTAGCTGATCTTTGCCTAAATCGTCATCTCCGGTGATTTTCATCACATATTTGTCATTCTTTTTCACTTGCTCGGAATTCAGATTAACTAAAGCGCTGCGCATGCGTTCGGCGTGGTCAATGTCGTTACAAAAGACGATGGTTTTCGCCATGGGGTCGGTGCGCTCTAGGTAATTGGTAATGGTTTGCGCAACCAATTGGGTACGCTCATCAATGACGAGAGTTCGATCCATGTCTTTTTGGTTATATATGCGATCTTCGACCAGATTGCCTTTTTTGTCGGTTTGTCCCTTGGTTGGTCGCCAGCCTTGCACGTCTACATCTATGTCTACACGCACGACTTTATAAGGCGCTAGAAAACCGTCTTCTATACCTTGCTTTAGGGAATAGGTATAAAGAGGATCTCCAAAGTATTCGATGTTAGAGACTTCTTCAGTTTCTTTCGGCGTGGCGGTTAACCCTATTTGAGAGGCAGAACTGAAATATTCCAATATCTCGCGCCATGCGCTGTCTTCTGAAGCACTGCCTCGGTGACACTCGTCTATCACAATCAGATCAAAGAAATTAGGATCCACTTGTTTATAGGCTTTTTGCTCTTCTTCTGGGCCGGTAAGTGCTTGATAAAGGGCGAGATGAATTTCAAAGGCGGGATCCACGGTACGACCTGTTATTTTGGTCATCGCCGTATCAAAAGGCTGAAAATCATTGATACGAGTTTGGTCCACTAAGATGTTTCTATCCGCTAGAAATAGAATGCGCTTTTTCGCTCGGGCTTTCCATAAGCGCCAAATGATTTGAAAGGCCGTGTAGGTTTTGCCTGTTCCCGTAGCCATGACCAATAATATGCGATCTTGCCCAGCGGCAATGGCTTCGACGGTTTTATTAATCGCTTGCAACTGATAATAACGTGGCGATTTACCTGTACCATCGTCGTGATAGTCTTGTGTGATAGTGGGTAGATATTCGCTTTTGAAGCCTTTCCAAACACAGTATTTGTGCCAAAGTTGTTGCGGTGTTGGGAAGTCTTCTAAACGAATTTCGGTTTCAAGTTGGGTAGGATTGGTTTTGTCGTGAAAGATAAAACCGTCGCCATTGGTGGCAAAAACAAAAGGGACGTCTAATAAGTGAGCGTAATCCAACGCTTGTTGCATGCCTTTTCCCATATCATGCTTATTCGCTTTGGCCTCTATCACGGCTAACGGCATACTCGGCTTATGATATAAAACAATATCAGCAGACTTTACTTTTTGACGTGCTGCCATTTGTCCACGGACAATGACTTTGCCATCACGGAGCTTCACTTCCTGACGAATTTGCGTCATATCATCCCAACCAACCTTCTGTATGGCTGGCAGAACAAATTTCGTAATGATGTCGGTTTCTGTTAACTTCGCTTTATTAATGCCTGAGGTCATCTCGTCAATCCATTACAACTCCGTTTAAGTGTTTAATATAACGAAATATTCACGTAAAACCGAGTAACTTTTTAAACGGCTGTTCATAAACAAAGCACTCCTAATAAAGCGTCATGCTCCCTTCCCCTGCGGACGCTATATTCAGGATGTCTACTGACAAAAGAGAATAACCAAATGGGAGCAGCAAAGGCCTAAGCCTCATACAACTCTAACGGCAAATCGTCGGGATCACTGAAGAAGGTGTATTTTTTGCCCGTATATTCGTCTATACGAACAGGTTCGGTGGCCACCCCATGCTCTGCTAGATAAGCCACGGTGTCTTCTACCGACGAGACATAAAACGCCAAATGCCTAAGACCCTGAGCTTCTGGGTAACTTGGGCGCTTGGGTCGATCAGGAAAGGAAAACAGCTCAATTTGATTACCGTTGGGCAATTTTAAATCCAATTTGAATGAATCACGGGCTTCTCGATAATTTTCAGCAATGATCTCAAGCCCTAAGATAGACACATAGAAATGCTTCGAAACCGCGTAGTTCGAACAAATAATAGCAACGTGGTGAATGCCCTTTATCATGAATGCACTCTCAATAATTCAACGCATTGGCGTTACAATAAGATTCGATAATCTGCGATCAGCTGGCTTACTAAGTCGCCGTCTTCATCCCGAGCCTCTATCCTTACTATGCTTTTATAGTGACCGCTTGGGCGCTTATTGGGTGTTTCATCAAAACGGGCGGTAACCGTCACATCACTGTGCGCGGCTTTAGGGTAACTCACATTTCCCTCTTTTATCGCGACTTTATCACCTAGCGAATTTTGCTCCGCCCAAACCCCAACTAAATACCAGCCTGCGATCACCAAGGCAGAATACTGGCTACCCGCGAATACCGTGTTTTTGTCATTTTGATTACCGTCGTACGGGAGAAAAAAGGCGGCGGTTACGCCATTGCAGTGTTTTAATTCTATGCCTAATTTCTCTAATGGTGGAATCGCATCAAGATTCATTATTTCGTGTTACCTAAGGCGTTTTCAAAAGAGTAAGATCACATAAACAGCGTTTTTAAAAACTCATGCCCATTCTAACGTAGGGAATATCCCCTTTGTAAAAACGCTCACCGATCACATTGAAGCCAAATCGGCTATAAAAACCAGTTACCGACTCTCGTGCATCAAACCACATATTGTTGACGCCCTTAGCGGAAAGCTCCTTCAAGATATGATTAACGACCGTGGTTCCGATTCCATTTCCTTGATGAGTTTCCAGTGTTGCAAACTTTCTCAAGCGCGCTGATTGACCATCAATAAACACCGACGCAACACACACCAATTCATCCTGAACCAACACACCAAAGTGATCTCCACTCTCGTCTTCTTTAACGTGGCAAAACTCCGGTGGTTTATCTGGCCACAGAACCTTATGTCGAATAGGAATTGTGTCTTGCCAAGCGATTTTTTTGATTTCCATTTGAAATGAATGTTCCTCTACCAACATAAACTCTAATTTACGAAAACATTATAAGAAATACGCTTTTGTATTCGAGTGCACATGTTCGCTATTGATCAGTTCGCTTTCGGACATCCAAACCATATCTGAATGCTGAGAATCGTTCTTCACTTTGTTTTGAGAGTCCATCTTCACGTTATAGCCTAACGCGACATAGTGCGTATTTACTCCGTCTGTCGCATTAAAATTATCGTCGTATATATGATCGAAAGCGCCAATCATTTCAGCATGATGAAGGTCAATTTCGAAGCCAAGTTCAACAAGTGAAATTCTCTGCATTGCTGCCTTCAATGTCTCATTTTTACGAATTCTTCCGCCCGGTACAAACCAAAACCCTTCGGCGGGTTTATTTACCCGTTTACCCAGTAAAATGTGCCCTTCTGAATTTCGCAAAATAATATCAATGGAAACCAATGGCGTGTTGTCGATAATCTCTAAAAACTTATCTGCATTCATTGTTTATACTACAACCTAAAATGTACAAAAGTGCCGCTATTCTAACCTGTGGCCCAAGATTCAATAAACCAACATCTAACATCTGCTCGTTTAAATTAAAATGGTGCTTTCCGTTTGTTTTAGACAGCAAGCCCTGTTGCTTTAGAAACCACCTTTCTCGCTACAGGCACAATGATCGCTGCGGCTGGAAATCCGACACCGAATCCAACGCCCCACGCTCTCATCCATAAATGAAGAAAGCCATCAACAAACCCAACGTTTAAAGCAAGCATTGCGAAGGACATGAAAAAACTCATTCCAACGGAAATGATTACTCCCATCATAATACCTGCGTACTTAGGACTAACTTTCATCGATTATGCCTCTCCCACTTTGTAAATTGATATTTGATTGAACGTCGAACACTGCGATCAGCAAGAATGAACGGCTACGACGGATACCATACGCTGGGCGCTTGTATTAAATCAATCCGTAACAGGGCGTGCATCATCTAAAACAGCACCCAAAAACAAGAAAATTATGGACAAGAAATATGAAAATATCGAAGAGCCGTTCTAAAAAGGAGAAATGTCACGGCCCTATTCGACGGGCAGTGACATTGCGTTACGATCCAGCGGACTGTTGATGTGGCTAACATATATCAAAAAATCAGGGCGATACTTATTATTCTCAATGGCTTCGCAAACACGTTGAATGCTGGTTGAATCAAGCCCATCAAACGGTTCATCCAGTAACATCAATCCAGACTTTCTAAGCAGCGCTCTACCTAGGGCGATTCGGCGCGCTTGTCCGCCAGATACATCTCGACCTTGATTGCCTAACAAAGTATCGAGGCCATTTGGTAGGCTTTCTAACCACTCCCCTAACCCCAGAATATTCAGTACTTCTATCAACTCTTGATCTGTCGCATTTGGCGCACCTAATCTTAAATTAGAAGACAGGCTTTGCTGAAAAATTATAGGATTTTGAGGTAAATATGCGACTTGTTTGTACCAATTTTGATTAGAGGTAATGCTCACCTCGTTATCGTCTATGAATAGACTTCCACTGAATGGCAAATCACCCGCTAACGCCGCAAGAAGCGTGGATTTCCCTGCGCCACTTTTTCCTACGATTCGTAAGCTCTGGGTTAATTCTATCTCTGCACTCACACCCTTCAAATCACTTTGACATGCACCTTGCTGGTAACGTCCGATCAGGTTATCAAATCGTATTGTTTCCCCAAGTTTACAGACCGTTGCTCTTTCACCGTGGTCATGCAGAGCGATCTGATTTAACCGTCTTAGCCCGACTTTGGACTGGCCTTGAGCGATAAACGCATTAGACAACGGCTGCAATAACTCATTGACCGCAAGCATCGCTAGCAATAAGGCAACTAACCACGTTGCCTGCACACCTTCGTCCAAAATCAGCACGTCATTTTTATAAGCTAATACCTGAATCAACGTCACTGCCATTAACGCAAACGTCGTACACTGAGAAAGGTATTTGGTTATACTGCTTGTTTTTTGTATATAGGCTTGTAGCGCTTTTTGACGAAGATCGAGCGTTTTTAATTTACTCGCGTAACCTGCCCAGTTTCCTCGAATGGTCAAGGTAATTAAAGCCCCAAAGACACTCATGAAACGCGCTCGTCGATGGGTCGACAAAGCTTGCATTTTGAACACCGCCACGGAACAAAGACGATGCGCAAGCCAAGGCAGAAAAACCAACTGCAATGCGGAATAAAGCAACACCCAAGGCCAGAGTGACGGCACAATAAATGCGCTGAGTGTTGCTAAAGCAATACACCCTAAGAAGGCATATAACCACGGCATAGCCACAGCAAGAGGCCATTTAATAATTTGATCTAGATCGCCAATTAATCGCTGTAAGAGATCGCCCTTTGTTTGCTTATTTAGGTCAATAAAAGGAAGGCTTTGACGCTGATCCCACACCCATAAACGCAGTGTTCGAAGCAACCCCAATAGATGATCATGGGAAAAAACTTGCTCGCCATAGCGGCCTGCGGTTCGTAATATGGCCATTAGACGCACAAGTGCACCGGGTGTAAGAAAGTCGAACGTTAACGCTGTTCCAACCACAGCTGCAAGACCCGCCGCAGATAAGAACCAGCCAGAAATGCCCAATAAGGCCACCGCAGCCAAGCTGGCAATTGCGCCAATAGAGGCCGCAACAATTAGACCGAAAGGGTTTTGAAAGAGTAACGACTTAAACGTAAGAACGTTTGATTTGCGCTTTGGCATGCACGCCTTCCTTTGTTAAAGTCCAAAATGTATCTGCCCAAAAAACGGGGTGCGTATCATGACTGATAATCAACATAGTTTTACCGTGAGACACATCGTCTATGGTGTTGAGCACATGTTCCGCTGTGTCTTCGTCTAACCCTGAGCAAGGTTCATCAAGCAACCATATATCTGCTTGCGTCAACAACGCGCGGGCAATGGATAAGCGCTGCATTTGCCCGCCTGACAAGCCCGTGCCTGCTTCTGTAATGGTCGAGTCCAATCCGTACTTCAATGTCAGCACAAAATCCCAACATTTGGCTTGTATCAAAGCTTCCCTTAACGCTGCTTCAGTGCAACGCCCAATCCCCAATTCTAAATTTTGACGAATCGTGCCTTGCACCCATTCAGGTTTTTGAGGAATCCACGCTAATCGATTACGCCATTGCGACAAATTCGTAGCGGTTAATTCACCACCTGCTACTTTAAGGCTACCTTCATACTGTTGCTCAAAGCCCAGTAGAATAGTCATCAAGCTGGATTTACCAATGCCCGATTCCCCTTTAAGCCAGACACGCTCCCCTTCGTGGATAGAACCCGTAAAAGGCGCTAGGCGCTGTCGTCCAGCCTGCTCCCACCCCATGTGCCTCATCACAATCAAAGCATCGCTTTCAAACGTGGGATACATAATTTGGTCATTGCCGTTCGCTTCTTCAGAAAGGGAGCTCTCTGGTTTGTGGAACGCTGCTGTGTGTGAATCTGCTTTAACATTAAAGAGATCAATCAAGTCCGTCGACGCTGCTTCGGCTTTTTGTTTAGCATGATAGTCGCTGCCTAACTGGCGAAGCGGCAAGTAAAACTCAGGAGCAAGTAATAATAAGAAGAATGCTTCGCTCAAGGTTACTGGAGACGACCCCACCGACCAAGGCAGCTGCTCCAGTAGGCCTAACCCTAAATACAAAGCAACCATCGCAATCGACACGGACGCAAACAACTCTAATGTTCCCGTCGACAAAAAAGCGAGTCTCAATACGCCCATGGTCGTTTTTTGATAGCGCTCAGCGCTGTCTGAAAGACGATTACGCGCCGTCGTCGTTTGGCCAAGGCGGTTTAATTCAGCGAGCCCTTGGTTTAAATCACTGAATTGGTTCGAAAGCAGAGACAATACTTTAAATTGCTTTCTATTGGCTTGCGCCGCTTTGTGCCCGACCAAAATCATAAATAATATGACTAAGGGCGCAGTCAACATAAAGATGCCAAACGCGATCCAAGACACCCAAACGACGCTCGCCAAAATGACACAAGGAATCACCGCGACTAAAAATGCCTGAGGTTTGTACCGAGTAAAAAAGTCATCTAACGCATCAATTTGTTCGTAGACACGCGTTGATAATGCAGCGTCTTCCTCAATTTGATGTCTTTTAGGGCCTAAATCTGCGAGATGTGAAAGTGCTTTTTGCCGTAATGAAAAACGAATGTTGCGACTTGCCGATGCGCTGAGCACGTCGCGAAAATACTGTGCAGAAATTCTAAGTAAGAACCCGACCCCCGCCAACACCAACATTTGAAGATCGGCAACGGCGTTTAATACAAGATCAGAAAAAACGAAGGCCAGTCCAAAAGCTTGTAAGACGATCCCCACAGCAATGAGTATGCCTAACAGGTTAACCGTTCTATAGGTCGCTTTCTCAGGTTGAGCAAGGTCCTTCAGAAACAAACGCTCTGGCGTGAGAACACGTCCAGAACGTTTGTCGGCCTTGTTACTTTTGGCATTGGCCTTAATCATATTTTATTCCTGAGGCTCGCCTTCGTAGCCTTTAAAATCAAGCCATACTGCGTTGATTATGCCAAAGGAACAAGCCAGTAACACTCCTAAAACCCAAGCAAAGTACCACATAATATATCTCCAATTAGAGGACTAAGTGGCGTGTCGTTACACCCCACTTGTCACCGTATAATTTCGTTATCGTAATGCTATTCTCTGACGTACATTGTGAATCACAGTTTAGTACAGAGAATGCTTGTTTTTAGCGATGTGTTCTTTGGTTAAACGGCCAAACATCACAATGTAACTCCATAATGTATAAGCCAATACGATCGGTACAAAGATGCAGGCCACAACGAACATGATCATCATAGTGGTTTCACTTGATGTCGCATCCCACATCGTCAAACTCATATTAGGGAAAGAAGACGAAGGCATTAGGAATGGGAACATAGAGCCGCCCGCTGTCACGATAATGCCCGCGATGCCCAAAGAAGAGAATAAGAACGCAGTTCCTCCTTTGCCTGCTTTGGCGGACAATGCAGCCACCAGCATACCTGCTATACCCAAGATAGGCGCTAACATCAGTGCAGGCACTTTCTCGTAATTAGCAAGCCAAGCGCCTTCTTGAATTTCAGCGGTTTTCATTAACGGTGTCATTGCCGCATTGCCGTCCACCATACTGGTTAGGACATAGCCATCAATACCCAACGCCAACCAAACTCCCGCTAGTACAAAGAGAAGCGCAGCCAATACACCTGATACTAATGTGCCCAACGCAGCGCGGTTATGCAGACTTCCTTCGGTTTTCATTAGCAGCCATGCACCGCCTTGCGTCATGATCATCAGCAAGCTAACCAAACCACATAGAATGGCGAATGGGTTTAACAAGCCGAAAAATGAGCCGGTATATGTCACGTGCATGTATTTATCAAACTCAAAAGGTACGCCTTGTAAAAGGTTACCAAACGCGACACCGAAAATGATTGGAGGCACTGCTGAGCCGAAGCCAATACCCCAATCCCATGCACTACGCCACGTTTTGTCTTCCAATTTTGAGCGATAATCAAACCCAATTGGTCGGAAAAACAAGGCCGCTAATGTCAGGATCATCGCAAAGTAGAAGCCTGAGAAAGACGTTGCATAAACCATTGGCCATGCCGCGAACAATGCACCACCTGCTGTAATCAACCACACCTGATTACCGTCCCAATGAGGCGCAATTGAGTTGATCATGATACGGCGTTCGCTGTCTTCTTTCGACAAGATGTTCAGCCAAGAACCGACCCCCATATCAAACCCATCGGTGACAGCAAAACCAATCAGCAGAACGCCAACCAGTACCCACCAAATGACTTTTAGAATTTCGTAATCCATCTTATACCCCTTGAGCTGGTGTTTGTGCTTGTAGTTGCTCAGTCTCTTTTTCCAGCGCATAGCGACCGGTATGCAAGCTGGATGGACCTTGTTTCGCAAAGCGAATCATTAGGTACATTTCTGCAACTAGGAAGACGGTGTATAACAAGGTCATTAGACCCATAGACAGCCAGATTTCACCTGCGGTCAGGTTTGACGCAGCCACATTTACCGGTAATACCTCACCAATCGCCCAAGGCTGACGACCATATTCGGCAACAAACCAACCTGTTTCGCAGGCAATCCAAGGCAAAGGTAAAGTGAATAAACAGGCCTTAAGGAAGAAAGAGTTTGTACCGATTTTGCGACGAGCGTTTTGGTAAAATGCGATTGCAAACACCAATAACATTAAGAAACCACATGCCACCATAATACGGAAAGCGAAGAACAAAGGCGCGACTCGTGGGATAGAGAAATCCACAGCCATATCGATCTGCTCTGAAGTAACGTTATTCATGTTCTCCGTAAAAGCGGTGACCAACAGACCATAACCGAGGTCGTCTTTCACCTTCTCAAAGTTCTCTTTTACTAGCGGATCTTGCGAACCATCACGAAGCTCTTCAAGCAACTGGTTAGCGTAAATACCATTGATAATACGCTGACGATTGTGCTCTTTAAGCTCTTTAATACCCATGACTTCTTGATCAAGCGAACGCGTTGCAATCAAGCCCATCAAGCCCGGCACTCGCAGAGCAAACTCTGTTTCTTCAAGCTCTTGATTAGGAAAACCGATAACAGTGAATGGCGCTGGCGCTTCGTGAGTTTCCCATTCGGCCTCTACAGCTGCCAATTTCACACGTTGTACTTCACCTAGCTCATAGCCGGATTCGTCCCCAAGAATGATCACACTCAGACACGCTGCTAAACCGAACGCTGAGGCAATAGCAAATGAACGACGAGCAAAGGCAAGATCACGATTTTTAAGCAGGTAATAACTGGAAATAGCCAAGACAAACACAGCACCGGTTACGTAACCCGCTGACACAGTATGAACAAATTTCACCTGAGCCACTGGATTAAATAACAACGCGCCAAAATCGACCAACTCCATTCGCATTGTTTCGTAGTTGAACTCTGAACCCACTGGATTCTGCATCCAACCGTTGGCAATCAAAATCCAAAGTGCAGACAAGTTAGACCCTAATGCAACGCCCCATGTTACAAATAAGTGTTTCACTCTGCTTAGGCGATCCCAACCAAAGAAGAACAAGCCTACTAAAGTCGATTCTAAAAAGAATGCCATCAAACCTTCGATTGCCAACGGCGCTCCGAAGATGTCGCCAACATAATGCGAGTAGTAAGACCAGTTTGTTCCGAATTGAAATTCCATCGTCAAACCGGTTGTAACACCCAGTGCGAAGTTAATACCAAACAACTTGCCCCAGAATTTAACCATGTCTTTATAAACTTGCTTGCCCGTTATGACATATACAGACTCCATAATCGCAAGAAGAAAAGACATGCCCAAGGTCAGAGGTACAAACAAAAAGTGGTACATGGCCGTTAGAGCGAACTGTAACCTTGACAGATCTACGACTGCTTCGTTAATCATGATCTCAACCCATGTTATACGTAAATGAAAGGCGTTTTATCTGGCACTAATAAAACCATGTAATGGCTTTCTTTATGCTCTTGTTATTCAACCGCCACACCATTAAACCTCGTCCATCGAGGTCTAATATAAGTACGCATTATGGGTAAGGACTTAGAAAAGAGTATTGCGTTAGATCAAGAAACCCAGTGCAGTCTGCACTCATCGAGCAAGATGATGGCTATTTATTGATCTAAGTCATATTTTTGTGGATAGAAAAAATAGGGATGTTTAAAGGTTCAAAGAGCGCAATTCTCAAAAGTAAAATTAACTTCTGAGCCTATTACGCCCTTCTTCCTTAGCTTGATAGAGTCGTTCATCTGCTCGTGCGATGGCCTGCGGTAACGAATCATCGGCAGAAAGCTGCGTTAAACCTGCGCTTAACGTGATGGATACGGCTTGTTCGCCGACATCAAACGACGTGTGTTCAACATGTTTCAGCATATCTTGTATAAGGCGAATACTTTTTCTCTTCTTACTGTTTAACAAAATAAGTAAGAACTCTTCTCCACCCCAACGACAAACAATATCCTCTTTATGCAGCCAGTCTTTCATCAGACTCACCACACCCGAAATCACACTGTCGCCCGCTTGGTGCCCGAAATTATCGTTCACCTTTTTAAAATGATCAATATCGACCAATACCAGTGACATTGCTTCGTGCTTTTTATTTGACGAAACAACAGCTCGATGAAACAAAACATCCAATGCCTGACGATTCACAGCACCGGTTAGGTGATCATAGCGTGCCATTCGTTCGAGCTTATTGTTGTATCCACGAGTAACCCAATACACAAAGGCCAGAATAATTAAACTGACGCCCACAGAAAGTGCTAAATTGATGACCAGCGCTTGTTCTATCTCTTCGGTGTCTACGTCCTCGATTTGTTCTACAACCAGATGCCAATCAAACTCAGGAATGTAACGACTGTTTAAAAATACGGTTTTTCCATGCTCGGTTTGAAACGAAAAGGAGTTTGAGTCCATCTTGACCAAAGAAGAAAATGCGTGCTCGTACAACGCTTTATTATCATCTCGAAAAGGAAAATCATCCTGATGTATCTCATTAAACATCATCTCACCGATACCGTCGATAAAGTAAACGTTACGACCATATTGCGTATCAAAGTATTCAATAAGAGATTCGACTAAGTTTAATGACAAACCAACGCCAATGACTCCCATAAACGTACCGAGATTATCCACAACTCGATAGTTAACAAACACCGTAACACGTTGCGTATTTGCGGTATCGTGGTCGATATTTATGATACTGGGCTGAGACGATGATTTTGATTGGAAGTACCAATCATCACGTGGGTCTTCCTCAGAAATCGTTTTCAACACGCCTGAGCTATGGTAGTACTTTCGTGTTTGTTCAGAGATAAAAAATGCCGTTATGGTGTCGTATTCCGTCTGAATTTTTTTAAGATAATTCACCATTTTAGACGGTGTTTTTTCTCCCTCAAAATACCAATCTTGGACAAACGAATCATTGGCCATGAAAGACGAGATTAATGTAGATTGCAGAAAATCACGTTGAATTTCAGAATAGATGTTATCGCTTGAGAGAGGAAGAATCTGGCTACTCACATGTTCATACACAGAGCTTTTTGCATAAAAGTAACTTGTCAAACTGGTTGCAGCACAACCCAATAATACAATTACACCGATCGCAGCGGCGTTTAAACGTTTTCTTATCATAGAGCAGCACAACAATTGAATCGGTAACAACAGCGGAATAACTAGGAAAGAGCCGATTCTCTGGCTAATTAATAGCCATTAATGCCCAGTTATTAAATTTCAAAAAACTAGAATATGCAGATAAATTGTAACGAAAGAGAATAAAATAACAAGAAATAACTGAACTTAAACACTTTAGACATTTATATGAAAATTGATCATGAAACAAATAGCAGCATTTGAGTAACGACATATAAATTAGAGCGTCGTTTTACAGCAAGCAATAATGCTTTGTTAACGCTATTCTTTATCGTGGGGTGCATGAATATCACTAAGTAAGGACGTATTTATGAATATACAATTTTCAGAATCTATTTCAGAGGAAGACGATACTCACTTGTTTCATTGGCGAGATCAGGTTTTTCCAATTGAAAGCAAAGGCATCAAATGGTCGCAACCCACTTGGCACCTATTAGCGGCCAACGAAGGTGAACAACCATCAGCGCACCTTGGATACGGATTCTACTCGATCAAGTTAGATGGCTATCAAAGGGTAACTGTGGTTGGTGTTGGTGATGTCGTGGTACGACCTGAAGCTCAAGGTAAAAGGATCCCCTCTTTGCTTTTCGACTATTTGCATCACTCCGAACACGCCACCAGCCTCACGGAAACGTTTGCATTGTTTTGCCCACATCGTCTCGAAAGTTACTATCAACAACATGGTTATAAGCGATTTGAGGGTTGCGTATCCTTTTTTCAAAATAACATCGCAACAAGCACCGATAAGTTCGTCTTAATGTACCGCGGCAAACCTTTTGCGGGCAGAGCCATCGCCATTGAATGCGAGCCTTGGTAAAGACGCGATTTTTAATAATGATTGTTTTATAAACAACCATTATTTGTGAACAGTGGTCGCCTTTACATACATAACGCCAACCTGAACTTCCGTGACTTCTACTTTCGCTCCCATACCAAGTTCGCTCTCACTTATTACTTTCCAGATCACGCCAGAATATTGATAAGTACCCGGTTCTGCTGGACCGATATCGGAATCCAAAACGAACGTATGCCCAACGAAATCACTTTTTACCGGAGCATGGTCTACTTTTCCCTGCATTTTTTTGAATGGAAGCCACAACACGGCACCCAATATTGCACTTAATATCGCAATAGCAAGAATGGATGCAGTCCATGTATAAGGCACGATATCCACATACACCATGAGCGATGTAATGATCATGGCCACACCCACAAAAAACAGCACAAACGTACTGAAACCAAGAACCAATATTTCGGTCACTAACAGTGCAATCCCCATAATAGCGAGGGTTTGAACAAGGTATTCGTTAAGAAAGTCCATCAGTTTTTCACGTTCAATTTGTTAATAATACTCGTCGCTTGCGCAACAAGTGATGCAGCGTCAGTCGCACTATCAGGCAGAATAACCATGGACGACTCTTTAGCAATCGATTTCTTCGCATCGATCGCTTTCGAAGCGAGATCAAGCTGAATCGCCTTTTGGCCCTCTTCGGTATTAGCCGCTTCACCCACTTTATGCAAAGCTTCAGCCTGAGCGTTTGCGACGGCAATAATAGCTTGCGCCTCACCTTCCGCTCGAAGAACCTGTTCCGATTTTTCACCTTCAGCAGCAAGTACGACTGCTTGCTTCTCACCTTCTGCACGGTTAATAGCGGCTTGACGATCACCTTCTGATTCCAAAATTTGCGCACGTTTCACACGCTCTGCTTTCATCTGCGCTTCCATCGCTTCCATAACAGATTGAGGGGGAATGATGTCTTTGATCTCATAGCGGAGAACTTGAATGCCCCAAGGGCTTGATGCTTCGTTTATCGCTGAAACGATATTGGTATTAAGTTGGTCACGCTCTTCAAAAGTTTTATCCAGTTCCATCTTACCAAGCTCAGAACGCATGGTAGTTTGCGCAAGCTGGGTAACGGCGAATACATATCGCTCAACACCGTATGTCGCTTTGTAAGGATCAAGAACACGAAAATAGAGAACGCCGTCAACGGTAAGTGAAATGTTGTCTCGTGTAATTGCACTTTGGGAAGGGACATCTACGGCTTGCTCTTTTAGTGAACGGTCGGCTGCGATTTTATCAATAAAAGGCACAATGAAGTTTAAGCCAGCTTCTTTAGTGGATTGATATTTGCCAAAACGCTCAACCAAAAAAGCTCTATTCTGAGGGACAAACTTAATAGAAAGTTTTAGCAACACCACCACAAAAATAAGCAGAAAGACCGGAATGGTCGCGACATAATCAAAGATAAAATCCAGCTCTTCCATTTCTTTATATCCTGTAATTTAAACATGAATTGAAACATTGCTAATGAACGACCTTTAACCAGTATAGACTCACTACAATATCACTCACATTGTCATTGAAATCATGTTGAGTTCCGGTCAATTGTCTTTAAAAGCGATACTACACGCTTGATTAAGCAAAGCAAGGAACTTCAAAATCCTCCCAAAGTCCCTTTTTAAACGCTTTCACCCTTTACTGTTACTCGATGTAATTTTCGAGGTGCATCCCCGTAGTCTGTCACAGCGAAGTGCTGGGTTACTCTGTTATCCCATATCGCCACAGATCTAGGTTGCCAAGAAAACCGAACATGAAACTCCTCCCGTCGAGCAACCGTGAATAGCTCGGATAGCAACGCTTCACCTTCTTCTACATTTAATCTATTTATATGGCGTGTAAACTGCTCGTTGATAAACAGGACTTCTTCTTGTGTTTCTGGATGAATGTATCGTAAAGGATGGAAGACAGGGGGATATTGGTCACTCTTTTTATCTACAATGCTTTCTCCCTGATCAGTCGTTTTATCGTAACGGCTGCCTTTAAACGCGTGCAACTGGTGACAAGCGCTTAATTCCTTCAAGTATTGTTTTCGGGAGTCAGACAAACTATCCCAAACTGCGGCCATCGAGCACCACAAAGTATCTCCGCCACTTTCAGGTACATATTGCGCATGCAAAATAGAACATTTGGGTGGAATACTTTGAAACGTCATGTCCGTATGCCAAAAACTTTCGCCCGGAGGGTTGCCTCGGCTAGTTTCGATCACAACGATTTGAGGGTGCGAACTTACATGAGGAAAAAATGGATGCGGAGGCTCTAATGCACCAAAGCGCTTACCTAACGCCAAATGCTGATCAGGAGTTAATTCTTGGTCTCGAAAGAACAGAACCTTATGCTTTAAAAAAGCCGAGTAAAGCTGATCAAACTCCCGATCGGATACAGAGTGAAGCTGTAGCTCAGATATTTCGGCGCCAATATGCCGACTCAATGGCGTGATTTTCATAAATGCCTTTCAACGCTAAATCAAACGGTGATAGTTATGATCATAGCGGAAAGACAAAGTTCCTTCTAAAACAGTCGTATTTTTCTTATTGTGCTGTTTTGTGTTTACAAGACTTTTAATTCTGATTGGCTTTGATTTCTGGCCATGCATAGCCGGCAACCTTGCTTGTAGAAAGTTTTAACGAAATAAAACTGTCGGCAAAAGCAACCGCAATACGAACACCGTCCAAAACAGGAACACCGATACCGCTTTGCAAGCGTTCAACCCAGTGACTCATTCCCCCGCAGCCCAGCACCAGTGCGTCTCCTTTGTATTCATTTAATACCTTACTCGCAGCGCGTTTTACAATGTCGTAGCTTTGTTGGTCGCTTTCAAGAGAGAGAACAGGCAAACCCGATGCGTATACGCCACCACTTCGATTTGCCAAACCATAGTGACTTAGATTGCGTTCCAGAATCGAAACGGATCGCTCTAACGTCGTCATAACAACAAAACGCTGGCTCACAAAGCTTGCTGCGTGCATGGCGGCCTCTCCGATACCTATAACAGGAGAAGCGGTTATCTCACGAGCTGCGTCTAACCCTGTGTCATCAAAGCATGCTATGACATAGGCTTTCGGCGGCACCTCAGAACTTTCAAGCTCTCGAATCTTTTCTAACAGATGATACGCTGCCTGAGCGCCATCGCTGTGGCCTTCTATGCTTGCAGGGCTATTTGAGCATTCATACCATTGAGTCTCATTATGAAGAATGAGGTTCACACACGATGACTGCATTTGCTGAGTCATGGTGTGTGATGAATTCGGGTTTATAATCGCAATCGTCATCGGCTTATCCTTATCCTATTGGGCATTCATTGCCCTGCTCAATACACGGCGGTTTTGAAACGTGTTAATTCCCTTGATGCTTTGGTTTTCTGTTTAACTGCTTTAGCAGAACTAAAGTGAGTAAAATAACGCAAAGTGAGACTAAAGTCGTCACGGTTCCTAACGCATACAGCACGGGCGAGGTCACATTGGTCGTCATCGCGAACAGCTCTAGAGGCAAGGTATTTAATGCCCCCGATGTCATTAAGGTACGAGCGAATTCGTCGTAGCTTAACGTGAATCCAAATAACCCAATGCCCATCAAACTGGGGGCTAACAAAGGTAAGAGAATTAAACGAAAGGTTTGTAAAGTAGTTGCCCCTAAATCGGCCGAGGCCATTTCATAGCTGGGGTTAAACCGATTAAATACCGCAAACATGATGAGCAGACCGAACGGCAATGTCCACGTTAAGTGAGAGCCAAAACCAGAACTAAACCAATTAGGCGTCAACCCAAAACGATCAAACATCAACCCAATCCCCAGACTGACTAATATCGAAGGCAATATCAGGCTGGCCAACGTGAGATAAAACACCGTACTGCTTCCAACAAAGCGCTTACGAAACGCAAGGCCTGCAAGTAATGAAAACACAACCGTGCAGATCATGACCATCACACCCAACGCCAAAGATCGCAACAACGCGCTGGTAAAATCCCCAACCGCTTGGCGTTCAAACAGTTGAGCATACCAATGCAGTGAACTGCCTCGCATTGGAAACGTTAATCCGCCGTTTTCCCCCTGAAATGACAAAATCGCAATCGTGATATTTGGGCCGTACAAAAACAACAAAAACACAATGAAAAACGCCCCTAAAAAATAGAAACTCATCGGCCTTTTATCCACGCTATAACTCCTTACGCACATCAACGAGTCTAAATAGAATCATCAGCATCATTAGCACCGTAATCAAAAGTACAATGGCGCCCGCGGCTGCCGCGGGGTATTGAAGCAGCGAAATCTCGTTATAAATTAAGGTCGCCACATTCGCTTTTATGCCGCCTCCCATAATTTTTACGGTAATAAAATCGCCCATTACCAATGTAAAAACAAAGATACTCCCCACCATAATTCCCGATTTAGACAAAGGAACAATAATGTCTTTTAAAATTTGCCACGGTGCGGCTCCTGCGTCTAACGCTGCTTCTACAAGGTTGCGGTCGATCCGCATCATGCTGTTAAAAATAGGAACCACCATAAACATGGTATACAAATGAATGTAGGCCAAAACAATGGCAAAATCGCTATAGAGCAGCCAATCCAGAGGTTGGTCTATCAAACCACTGGATTGTAAGGATGAATTAACCAGACCATTTCGACCTAATAAGGGAATCCACGAAATCATGCGAATGATATTGGAAGTGAAAAAAGGCACGGTACAAAGAAGAAACAATACGGTCTGGGTTTTCTGGCTGCGTACGTGAAACGCCAAAAAGTAGGCAAGGGTAAAACCAATCAAAAAAGTAAAAAGCCAAGAGAGAAATGCGTACTTGAACGTCTGCAAATAGGCTTTTAATGTTACTTTTGACGTGAGCAAGAATTCGTAATTCTCTAGAATAAAATCCGGTATTAATGAATATTCGTTATAGTCCCAAAAACTCACCACCAAAATAACGCAAATAGGAAACACTAAAAAACCAAGCAATATGAGCGTTAGCGGTAATGCTTGCCAGTAACTGTGTATTTGTCTCGACAACATCATGGTCTATTTACTTACCTTATAAAATTGAGGACATCCCTATCCTCTCTTTCCCTTTAAGAAACGATAAACTCGTTCCACTTCCTAACCATGTATTTGTTTTCGTCCATGACGGAGTTCCAACACGAAACGGCTCCCATGCGATCCCAATACGATCCTCCGTCACGCACGGCACCGGCTTTTTCCATCAAATTGCCATCAGGCCCTAAAATTGCGCCTTGTGCAGGCTTACCTTCAATCCAGAATCCCCATTCATCCGGTGTCATATAGTCTTTCGATGTTGAAGGCGCTGCACTGTAGTAACCTTGACGGTTTAGGTACGCTCCGACCCAACCCGACAAATACCAATCAATGTATTCATACGCGGCTTCTAACTCCAAGCCCGATAAATGAGACGCTAAACCTAAGCCGCCACCCCAAGCTCGATATCCTTCTTTTAAAGGCTGATACGCACACTGAATACCACGACCTCGAACTGCTGCAACCGCGGGCGACCACATACTTTGAATCACTACTTCACCTGACGCCATGAGATTGACTGACTCGTCAAAGGATTTCCAAAAGGCACGAAATTGTCCTTGTTGCTTCGCAGCGATCAAGATTTCGATGGTCTTATCTATTTCTTCACGCGTCATATTGCCTTTATCAGCGTACTTAATTTCTCCCATCGCTTCACAGATCATTGCAGCATCCATAATGCCAATAGAAGGGATATTCAGTATGGAGGTTTTTCCTTTAAACGCAGGATCCATAATATCTGCCCAAGTGGTGATTGGGCGCCCCACCAAATCAGGACGAATCCCCAAAGTATCAGCGTTGTAGATCGTAGGAATCAACGTCATCCAATTCGTTTGCTCTGTAGCGAATCGTTTAGAATCTTTCGATTCGACAAAACCAACGGTATGAGGTGCAGTGCCTTGGGCAATAGTAGAATCAGGAGCCAGCTTACCGTTTATAAATAACGGAGAGATTTTACTGAAGTTCTTTAACTTGCTCGTATCCAGCGGCTGCATCACACCAGAAGGAAAAACCTTTTTACAGATCCAGTATTCGATATCAGCAATATCGTATGAGTTCGGTTGCGTGACCGCACGCTGCGTCACACTGTCTGAATCAAGCGATGTCAGTTGCAAATTAAAGCCTAAGTCTTCCTTACATTTATCGGCAATGGCATTTAGGTTAGACACGCCTGTACCAAACTGACGAAGAGTAATGTTTTTTATGTTTTGCGCCCAAATCATTGGGAAGCCAGAAATCGCCCCCGCAGCAACACCGGCTTTGGCTGCGCCTTTTAATAACCCGCGACGACTCACAGATGGAGACTTGAGATCCGTCTCGACAGAAGAAGAGTTGTCCTGATTTACTTGATCAATGACCATTTTGTCTTTCATTTTTTGTCTCCATTGAGGTTAACTAACAACGAAACGTATTGATCCGCTCTTGGGACCAATACAGGTAAAGAGATTTACCGGAGGATATCAAATGGACGTCGAAGGATTCTTCGGGTAGATAGCAGGTAACGCTTTGACTGTCTTCCAGAACACATTCCACAAGATAAAATTGAGCTTGAAACTCTGTACCAATCACTTCTGCTTTCACTGCGACGTCTTTATCTGATCGGGGCTGAGTCGTGATGTGATCTGCCCTCACCGAGAATGAGGTATTCGCCTCTAAAAGCGGATCATCCGAATCTGAACCAGCGCTCCAGCTTAAAAACTCAAGGGAACCCGATGCTTTAAGAACGTTGTGCCCACCAATAAAATTGGCCACAAATGGCGTGTTTGGAGACTCAAAAATGGCTCTGGGTGAGCCCACTTGCTCAATTTTGCCGCGAGACATAACAATCGCTTGATCCGCTAAAGCGAATGCCTCTTCTTGAGAATGGGTAACGTGAATAAAAGTGAGGCCGAGTTTTTGCTGAAGCTGCTTTAGCTCTTTTCGCATTTGTATTCTAAGGAATGGATCCAGAGCAGACAGCGGCTCGTCTAAGAGCACAACATCTGGCTTACAAATTAACGCTCTTGCTAAAGCAATTCGTTGTTGTTGGCCTCCCGAAAGCTGGTCGGGAAACTTATTGGCATGTTCCGCCATGTTCACAAGGCCTAGCATTGCGTCCGCTTGCTCGTACCGATCTACTTTGCTGACACCTGTTACTTTTAATCCATATGCAACGTTATCTAGACAGCTCATATGAGGAAACAGCGCGTAGTCTTGAAACATCATGGCGGTGCCACGTTGTCGTGGCGTCAATCTTGTTACATTTCGATCGTTTAATAAAATGTCGCCTTCCGTGACGGCTTCATGACCTGCAATCATCCGTAACGTCGTGCTTTTACCGCAACCGCTTGGCCCAAGCAGACAGCAGTAACTCCCCTTGTCGACCTTAACATTAATCGCATCAACGACTGAGATCTGATCATAAACCTTCGTTGTCTGCACTAACTCTATCGAACCTGACATACCTCAGAATCCTAAATAATTATCCATAAATTGTTAGCAATCTTGATTAACCTATTTGCAAATGCGATGCCATTTCTATTAGAAGCTTGATTAGACAGGTCTGGAGGAAGTTTATAAGTACCGAAAAAGATCCCTTATAGAGTAGATAAAACACATTAAATTAGTGCATTTTTAAACATTATGATCAAAACAAGTGCACTTTGGGCATTTGGCGTACAAAAAGAGCTTATGCTAACCTCAATAGAAATATTGCTAACAATCGTAATTTATTATGTCTAATAAAAAAGAAATTGAAATTCAAAGACTCGTGCAAGCGATCAGCAATGCCGTTGCTGAACAACGACTTCCGCCGGGGACACGATTGGTCGAAGCAGAGTTGGTTGCACGCCTAAAAGCCAATAGAAACCACGTCCGTTCCGCCCTAAAACGGTTAGAACTTGAGCGTATCGTATCGATCGTTCCCAACAAAGGCGCCAGCATTTCACAACCTTCGGTTGAAGAAGCCAGAGAAGTCTTTACAGCTCGATCCATTGTTGAACGCGGCATCATTGAGATACTGAGTGAAAAGTGCCGCAAATTGGACATCGCGATTCTAAAGAAGCAACTCAAAGCGGAGCTCGCTGCGATCCAAAACAACAAACGAGAGCAGATCATTAAGGAATCAGGTGAATTTCACCTTCTTTTAGCACGGCTCGCGGGCAACTCCGTCCTTGCAGACATGCTGCAAAACCTCATTACACGAAGTTCGCTCATAATTTCTCTCTATCAAATTGAAGCGGGAGAATTATGTGGCTGTGATGACCATAAAAACATTGTACAAGCACTCGAAAACAGCGATATAAACGCCGCCATTCTCTATATGAAACAACATTTAGCTGATATTGAAAGTCACTTAAAACTGGATTTTTGGGAGAACAAAAAAGTCGATATGGAGAACGTATTCAGAGAAAGCGAACCATAAAGACTGACTTCCCTAATATTTACAAAGTTACACGCTGGCGGTTAGCCGATTTCGTCCTTATGATGTTTTGAATACGTTTCATATCAAAAACGCATAATGTAGGGACTGTAAACGTGGAGATTGATCATGTATTCATCGCGACCCCATCTCGCGAAGAAGCCAACGCCTTTTTCAACTTAGGGTTTAATGAAACTCAAGGACGCCGCCATGCAGGCCAAGGCACAAAAAATCGAATCGTTCGATTCAACAATGTGTTTCTCGAATTTTTATATCTCGTAGACGAACATGAAGCAACCAGCTCCGCAACTTCAAGAACTCAGCTTTATCAACGATTGACTCCATCGAGACACCCGACGGTTTCTCCATTTGGCGTGTGCTTTAGACCGTCTATTAACAGCTTTTCATTTACGATGGAATGTTGGGATTACAAACCCAGCTATTTACCAAATGGCGTTTCGATTCCCGTTAGCACACGTGGCGTAAACGAGCCGATGTGGTTCTTTTTGAGCTTTGGCAAAGCACCGAGTAACACACTAAACAACGACGATTCGCTTATCCACAAGAACGGCGCAGAACACGTAACGAACGTCCAACTTCACTGTGCTCATTTTTCAGACGAAACAAAAAGAACGCTTAGTGACATTGATCAGCTAACACTCCTAGAAACGCAAAGGATAGAAGATCAGATAGAAGAAAGTCACTCACCGAATGTACTGCCAAACATCCACCTTTTAGAACTTGAACTGGATCATGGGCGACAAGGAAAAACCTATGATCTACGCCCAAATCTTCCATTAATTGTTTCCATTTAAAACGCTATAAATAAAAAAGCAGGGCTAAAAGCCCTGCTTTTTTGCTCCTACGATTTATTATTAATTCGATTCAAATGAACCTAAATCGGGTGCTGAACCATTGTAATTTAGCCCAACATTTGTACCTGCATCAATGAGGTCGCTTCCACTCCTAAGATGGGAGAAATTAACCACCGGCAGAGAACCATCGCTCTGACGTTCGCTTAATAATTCGTCAATATTTAAGCTCTCAAAATCGGAAGATGACACAGACGCAACCTGCCAGCTATTGTTAGAAATACTCGTCGAATTAGCATTGAATTTGTCTGAACTGTTTCCATCATAAGAAACTGAATTTTTTATGATCAATTGATTCAGCTCACGAGAACCGCTGTCTCCCAATCCAAAGTTGCGGTTATTCTTATACGCCATCGCATTGTAGATGGTTACAGAACCTCGGTTGCTGTTTTGATCATAGCCATCGGCCGTGTTCTCAGCGGAAATGGTATTAATATAGACACCGTTGTGAGCAAGGTCTTTATCGTCACTCCCTCCTGTCTTAAAGCCATTACCATCGCCGACACCTGCAGAACCATTTTCTTGGTAACCGTTACGAATCATCCAACTGTATTCCATTGTGGTCAGAATCGTTGAATTGTTGTCACGCAGATACCCATCAAATCCATCGTCTAAATTCTGCCAAGCGCGGCAACCGTAGAAATAGTTCCCTGTACCCACGGTCAGTTTTGCTGCGAAACCATCGGCGTTTTCTAAACTCGAATCGGCGTTATAGTACGAATCTGAGTTTTTAACGAAGTTGTACGCTGCACCATTACCTAACTGTAACCCTGTATCTGCATTACGGTAAAAAGACATAAACTCAATGGTGTTGTGTGACCCCGATACAAACATACCGTTGTCACCCGCATTTCTTATATCAAAACCATAGATATGCCAATAATCACCCGACAACTGAAAACCACGATTACTGCTACTCTCAGATTGAGACGAAAAGTTAATAACAGGGCGCGCATCGCCAGGGTAAGCACTCAATACAATAGGATTAGAAGACGTACCGTTTTTGGTCATTTTGATCGTAGATGACGTACTGTACGTACCCTGACGAATATAGATAACATCGCCCGCACTTGCAGAAGATATAGCACTTTGAAGCGCACTCATGCTCGATACGACCGTTGCTCCTGATGAGTAAGAACGAATAAACGATGGAAAACCATTCGTTAATGGTTCGCTGTTAGCACCCGCATAGGAAGCCGCCGCTGCCGTTGGCGCTGCAGCTGAACTAGAGCTATCGGTTTGCGAACCACCGCTCGTTCCATTTGGCGTCGCACTAAAAGCATTCGAATTTGAAAATGTTCCGTCACTGTTTTTGAATTTAATCCAAAAATAGTAGGTTGTACCGTTGTTTAAGCCAGTAACGGTGAAGTTATGAGTTGATGACGAAACGTATCCAACACGCGCTCGACCGGATGGATTGCTGTCAGTGTCTTGATAGATTTGGTAAGCAGAACCAGTGCCGGAATCCGACCAGTTTAACGTTACAGAACCGTTGCCCCCGTATCCAGACAGAGAAACCGTACTGCCGCCATCACATGATGCATTGACTGGCTCTAACCACCAGCGCTGTGAGCTTTCCGCTGCATCTTGATTCTGATAAACATTTGCGCCCTCTTGCGAACCCGCCACTGTCATCGCGAGTGACGAATTCAGATTGATCATTCTGTAGCTTCCAGAATGCGAACCTGAAGACGTTTGTTGGATAGACCATTCTTGAGTTGAACTTTGAGTGTATGGAGTTTGAAGCAAATTACCGCCGTTAGATGTAGAGCCTCCGTCAACCGTCACAGCGTAGTAGGTGTCTGCCGCCTGAATCGCCCATCCTCCAGAAGAAGTGTTTTTATTTAGATAGAAACGCTGTGATGCCAGCCCTGTATTGCTTTCTATTTGAGTATTAGCGTTTGTTGATCCATTTTGTGCCGCCAATAGCTTGTTCGCGCCCGCATTGATTATCTTATAAACTTCACCATCCTTCGGAGAATCTGTACAGTAATCCGCTGAAACAGCGTCTAAAGACAGAGCACAACCACCCAATATCATGACACTAGATAACGTTTTCCAATGAGTATTCTTAATATTTTTATTTTTCATAGCCATCCCTCAACTCTAAAAAAATAGGTTATCCGCTCACGTGTGTGAACAACCTAAACCTAGCAGAGCACCGCGCATATAAAGGGAAAGCCTCACCATTTTTGTAACGAGAAAACAACATTTCGATCTTATTTTATGCACATTATAAATCGATTTTTAAAACGACATTTTATTTTTATCTAACATTTTCGCAAACTTAACAGCATACTTCATTAAAACCAGTCTTTAAAAAAGCGGCGAATAAATCTCAAAAAACTTACAAATGTGTACACTTTTCATTCAATCTGATCTTTTAATTCGTACCTATTTCAGAAAATCATCTAAAATCGGCATTCTAAAACCCGATAAAACCCTCCTTAGAACTCTCTCCGACGAAACCCCAATATTCCAACCATTGCGCATACTTCCTATATTAAGCGGATGAGAAACTCAGTCGCACCGATATTACACTAAAGTTTTTGATTACAGTTTTCATCACCAACACATCAATTAAAGGTGAAAACAATGTCTGAACTAGCACTCTCAGCGTCCGTCGGTATCAATGGTCACAACGATTCAAATGACGTGATTGAGGTACAAAAAGCCCTCAACTGCATCAGCAAAAAAATTAATCTGGAGGAAGCTCTAGCAGAAGATGGCCTCATTAATGACAACACAGAGGAATCCCCTACTTGCATTGCAATATGCGCCATGCAAAGTGCCATTTTAGGATTTAAAAATCCCGATGGTGTTATCGATCCAAACGGTAAAAGTCATAGGGCGCTTACTAAAGCAGTAAACAAGTTAGTATCGTCCGTCTCCAACCTTTTTCTACCTAAAATCACACCAGAGGAAGGTCTAAAAGACGAAGATTTCGAGCACGCTGCTGAAATGCTGTCGTGTGATGTCGCCGCTATTAAAGCGGTATCGAAGGTAGAGTCCTCTGGCAGTGGTTATTTTGAGAATGGTATGCCGTGCATTCTATTTGAAGCACATATTTTCTCGAAATACAGCCAACATCAATTTGACGAATCGCACCCTGATATTTCTTCAAAATCATGGGATCGATCTCTGTATCTCGGCGGCGAGAAAGAATACAAACGCCTACAGAAAGCCATGTCTTTAGACCGTGAGGCCGCATTAATGTCAGCATCATATGGACGCTATCAAATTATGGGGTTTAATCACGAAACCGCTGGGTACGATGATGTCGAGCCTTTCGTTTGTGACATGTTCCTAGCAGAAAAGCACCATTTGGAGGCCTTCGTCAATTTCATCAAATCGAATACTTCTCTGCTTGAATCCATCCAGAGCTTAGACTGGGCGACATTTGCCCGCCATTACAATGGACCGAGCTATGCAGAAAACCATTACGATGAAAAATTGAAGGCAGCTTATGACAACTACGGAACACTCTAAGTCAGCATTATCTGATTCATTGCGCAAAATGGCGGAGGCGATAAAGTCCGCCTACCGCGCTTTTTGCAAGTTTTCTTTGACCATTCCATACGACATTACAGACATACTCAACGGAGAAACATCAATGTCATCAAACCGCCGTCAACTACAACAAGATATAGCACACCTTCTTGGCGTATTTTTTTCAGATACCCCACTAGAGCGCCGCCAAATTGACGATTATTGGAGCAAACTTAATAAGCTTCAAGCGCTGTCACAGGTGCAAATCGAAACAATTAAGTACAAAGGCACTATGAACCGTCTCGATGAGTCTGTCACACTATCAAATCGCGGTGAGCTCACAATCGATCTATCTGGGTGGCGTATCAGCGCGGGCCCAAAGCAGAACTATACATTTCCTAGCGATTCATACATTAAGCCGTTCGGGACTCTAACCATCGATACCTATGGCGATACGAAACATTCATTTGGTTCCAATGTCCCCATCTGGAACGATAAAGGAGACACCGACCAACTGTTTGATCATGCTGGCAATTTAGTTTCCGCTCTTAGTTATGGCGACCATGCCCGAGACAAGGTAGTAATTACCTACATTCACCATGATGGAGAACACGTTCGTACGGAAGGTGATGAATATGTCGAAACCTCTAACCTCGCCAACTCTGATGTCTTAATTGCTGGGTGGCACGTCCTATCCAGAACCAATAATAAGAGCTACCTCTTTCCTGAATCAACAAAAATTGAAGCCTCTAGCTCAATACGTGTTTACACCAATAAAGCACCACTTGAACACAATGAGTTTAGCTTTGACAGCCCAACCGCTATTTGGAAGAACTCGCACGGCGAGTGCCGCGTGATTGATTACCTAGAGCGAGATTTCGCTTAGAGACGGATAAATCGGTGTGATCACACTATTTATCCGTCAAACCAATTAAAGGTACGCAAATATGATGCTTTATTAGGAGGAATTTTTATGACTGCTCTGAACCTTTGTACCAAAAGAGCAGAAAAGAAGTAAAAGATTGCGTAATGTATTGATAGAATTGTGGAAGAGAAGCTGCCAACAATGGTTAACAGCCTGATTGAAAGGTATTCAGAAATTACATAGAGACTGTAACAATAAGATTATTTAGCAAACAATTGATCCATATCTTTAAACGCTTTGAACTCTAATGCGTTGCCACAGGGGTCGAATAAAAACATCGTCGCTTGCTCACCGACCTGCCCTTTAAATCGAACATAGGGCTCAATTACAAACTTCGTACCCAATGATTTAAGGCGCTCAGCTAATGCCTCCCATTGATCCCACGTCAACACCACACCAAAATGTGGTACTGGCACATCATGCCCATCCACTGGATTCGTGGTTGCACTCTCTTGAGAAGGCGTTTTAGGGTGATAATGAATCACAAGCTGATGCCCAAAGAAATTAAAATCCACCCAAGTCTCTGACGAGCGACCTTCTTCTAAATTAAATACATCTCGGTAAAAAGCTCTGGCTAGCGACACATCGTGCACGGGAATCGCAAGGTGGAAAGGTTGAACGCTCATAAGAATCACTCCTGTTAGATTTCCATTCAATATGAGTGTCGAGATTATAAGGGTAATCTCTAAGAATCAAGCATTTACACCGTATCGCCAGCAATGCTTAGGCAGCGATACGGCTTTGCGCTTATGGTTTTATCGGCTCTTGATAGGCCTTAGTTCCCCACAATGGAACAGTCGACAAACTGTGTTTGAAGCTTCCATCAGTCTCTTTCGTTGTGTAAGACAAATACAACAATGTTTGATTCTCTGCATCGTAAATGCGTCGGACCTTCATGGTTTTAAAGAAGATACTTTTCGACTTCTTAAACACCACTTCGCCCGATTTAGATTTATCGATTGTAGCGATCATCTCAGGTGTAATATCGCCCGTTTGACGACAAGAGATCGAGCTATCACTTGGATCGGATAAACTCAAGTTTGCCTCAATAGACGCAACGTGACAGGTAACACCAGGAATTTTGTCATCGTAAAGGTTTGAGATTTTAATGTCCTTTAGTGTGAACAAACCAAGCGACACATCCCCTACTTCATTGTCAGAACACCCTGTAAGTAGCGCAGTTAAACACAGTGCTATTAACGCTTTTCTCATATTAAATGAACACCTTTAAATATTGATTTATTCGTTCTCAAACAAAAGTATGGGAAGCCCAGCGGTAAAGTTCAAACACGGATCGCCCGTGTCCACCTCTCTTCAGTATTTAGTTCGCTTTACGCTCTAAATTGTATACGGCGCAAGTAATTGATTAAGTTGGCTTTCATCCAATTCTATACCTGCTTTTTGGAACTCTTCGGCCGTTATTTTGTTTAAAAACGTCTGTTCCGCCCGCAATTTAATAATCGCCTGAGCGTCTTTTTCCAACAGAGATTCGATCGCCTCAAACGCTTCCAAGTTTTCAGGTGCTTTCTCATCAAGTGCCTGCAGATAATCAGCAACGCAATCGTCTCCAAACGCAAAACGTAGTGCGATCAAAGAGCCATATACCGCCGCGCCTTTCGACAATACCGTTTCTTTTTTACCCGCAGAGACAACGTTCCAACCGCATGGATACAGGCCTAAACAGCTCTCATGAACGACATCTGCCAATAACATTACATCATTTTCGAGGCTTTTTTCTGGAATGCGTATTTTAAAGGTATAAGGGTTCGCAGCATCTTCATATAACGCAGAAGGCGCAGCCACATCATCAAGAATAAAGCCCTCGAACTGAGACTCTTTTGCAGGAGCTCCAAACAACTTAATAAGCACGGGCAACCATGCAGCTCGAATCTTGTCTAATTTGGCAATTGCATTGCTTGAATCTGTACTCACACCACTCTCCAAAAACACATCTATATTGGAACGGTATGCTAAACGCTAAATTAATGAGAGGCAATGCTCAAAGGAAGGTAAAACAAAAGTAAAACGAGGAGAAACAGAGAGGTCAGCAAAGTGCCGTTTGCTCAAACGTCAGGCATAAAAAAAGCAAGCTATAAGCTTGCTTTTTTCAGAGCACTATTGAAATTATAGCGCTACGATGTTCTCAGCTTGAGGACCTTTAGGACCTTGACCAACTGTGAATTCAACGCGTTGACCTTCAGCAAGTGTTTTGAAGCCAGTGCTTACGATCGCGCTGAAATGTGCGAATACATCTGGACCAGACTCTTGCTCGATGAAACCGAAGCCTTTAGACTCGTTGAACCATTTAACTGTACCAGTCGTTTTGTTAGACATGATTATTATCCTGTAAATAAAATTAGATTTGCTCGCTTGTCAAAATAACAGCAAACTGAATTAGCGCAAAAAAAAGACAAAAATTTAAAAACTACAGGACGACGAACTTGGTAGTAACGCAACGAAATGGAGCTGATTAAAAAGAAGCTAACTTTCTAGCTGCGGGTAATTTATACACAAGCGATTTAGATGTCAATTAATAATTGAAAATTAATGATTTTAATCGTCCTAGTTACTATGTGATATTCAGTCGAAGAGGCTTCAACGTTCCTAATCACTCAACATTGCTGCGGCGCTGCCACAGAGAGTCATAACAAGTAGAAACCATTTAAGGTGGTTAGGATTCGCTTTAATCGCCAGCTTAACGGCCACGTGCGCACCTAGCATCGTACCTGTAGCCAAAATCAAACCCGGCACCCAGAGTACTTGGTCGTTCCAAATAAAAACGATAAGTGCTAATCCAGTAAACCCTAAGGTACAAACCATTTTAAGCGCATTCGTTCGCACCAAGTCATAACGCAATGTGCCCGCTAATGCCGCGATCAAAATAAAGCCAACCCCTGCTTGAACAAAACCTCCGTAAACGCCTGCAATAAACAACGCACACCATGCACTCGGTTTTTCGGAGACTTTAAACGGTATTGTTCCTTCTGGCGGCGCTATCATCGCGGGCTTTACAATCATAATAATCGTCATGCCAATCATAGCACTTAGCAATAAAGGTTTTAGCCACGTTTCCGGCGCATAACTCGCAGCAAATGCCCCTACGACGCCCCCTAATAGAGAGGGAATCATGACAGGCAAAACATCTTGAGAATCAATTTTTTTCGCTTTCTTAAAGCCCATTGTTGCTGCGACATTTTGCAAAAACACGCCGACGCGGTTGGTTGCATTAGCAATGTCTGCGGGCATCCCCATCACCATTAATGCAGGCAAGGTTAAGTTTGAACCTCCGCCCGCTAACGTGTTAATTATTCCAGCAATAAACCCCGTTCCTACTAGAAGAGAAATGGTAAATAGGCTGTAATCCATACAAAACGTCCATTGAATATTTGAAAGTGCGTGGATAATAACGAAATATCAAAAGAGAATCATGTTTTGTTCAATTCACCAGCGTATTGGAATCTAAGGAAAACTATCGATACTTTAAAACTAAGCTCGAGTGACCTTCTGACACTGCACGCCTAATTTATCAATCCCGAGTTTCATGTGCTCTCCGCCTTTTAAATAAACAGGCGGATTAAGTCCAAGGCCGACTCCTGGTGGTGTACCCGTTGAAATGATATCGCCCGGCTGTAAGCTCATATAGCGGCTGCAATAGGCAATCAAATGAGGCACTTTAAAGACCATGGTCGAAGTCGAGCCATTTTGATAACGCTTCCCGTCAACCTCCAACCAAATGCCGAGATCATTACTGTCTCCTACCTCATCAGGAGTAACTAACCAAGGACCGGTCGGACCAAAGGTGTCACAACCTTTTCCTTTGTCCCAAGTACCGGTTCCTTCTAATTGAAAAGTTCGCTCAGACACATCGTTAATCACACAAAAACCCGCTACGTGTTTCATTGCGTCAGCTTCATCAATGTCACTGCCACCTTCGCCAATGACCACGCCCAGCTCTACTTCCCAATCAGTTTTAACAGAACCCTTGGGGATTTTCACATCGTCATTAGGCCCCACAATTGCAGAAGTCCATTTGCTAAAAATAACAGGTTCATCCGGAACGGGCATACCCGATTCTGCAGCGTGATCTGCGTAATTCAGTCCAATACAAATAAACTTCCCGACATTTGCCACACAAGCGCCAAGTCGAAGATCTTCTTGTGGCACGCCATCTACCAACGGTAAAGAGTTAATGTCTAACGCACTCAATGTCGCCATGGTCGCTAAGCTTAAATGCTCATCGCGCAAATCTGGAATAACCGAAGATAAATCTCGTACTCGACCATTCTCATCAAGCATTCCGGGCTTTTCACTTCCTGATGCTCCAAAGCGAACTAATTTCATTACCTTCTCCTAATTGAGATGTTTGAAAGGCGGCAACCAGCGCCGACTGGGCGATAAAGTAAAATAAATTAAATCGTAACACCACCGTCTACTAACAAAGATTGCCCTGTTACAAATGCACTCTCATCAGATAACAAGTACACAATCATCGGTGTAATATCCGCAACGTTGGCTAAGCGACCCATAGGCTGTCGAGCAATAAAATCTTTTTGGGCTTGAGCTGGATCCGCGGCAGAAGAAATACGACCTTGTAAGGAAGGTGTATCCACGGTTCCCGGACAAACTGAATTACAACGAATACCTTGCTTTACAAAATCAGCAGCAATGCCTTTTGATAAACCAATCACAGCCGCTTTCGTTGCGCCGTAGGCGGTTCGCATTGGGAACCCTTTCACCGAAGACGCCATCGAAGCCATGTTTACCACAGACGATGAGCCCGTTATTTTCGCTTGTTCCATCATTCCCGGTAAAAACGCGCGACACATACGCATCATAGAAGTCACGTTCAAATTGAGGCTGAATTCCCAATCTTCATCACTGATGTCTAACACCGTGCCGTTATGGACAAAGCCAGCACAATTAAACAAACCGTCTAAATTTGGCATCTGAGCAGCAAAAGATGCAATCGCCTGAGCGTTTGTCACATCAAGTAGATGCGTCTCAACGTGAGGATATTCTTGTTTCAAAGAGTGAAGCGCCTCGGCATTAATATCCGTCGCTATGACGTTCGCCCCTTCTCTCAAACACGCTTCAGCACTGGCACGGCCGATCCCTTGTCCCGCTGCTGTTATCAGTATGGTTTTTCCATCGAGTCTCATGTGTACGCCTCATTCTATATGTTCGTGTACATAGACCGCTTAGAACGGCAGAAAGCACTTGGTTTTTAAAAAACACTCGAACAATAAAGGCCTACATAACAGCGCCAATTTGCCAAGGAACAAACTCAACACCGCCATACCCGAGCGCTTCACTCTTTGTTTCTTCGCCCGATGCAATTCGGATAATAAGCTCAAAAAGCTCGCTGCCTTTCTCTTCGATAGATATGCCGCTCGTAACAATGTCACCGCAGTTCAAGTCCATATCTTCTTGAAGACGGTGATACATCTCGGTATTAGTCGCTAACTTGATACAAGGAGTGGGCTTATAGCCAGAAACGGAACCGCGCCCCGTTGTGAAAATGATGATGTTAGCGCCCGAAGCCACCTGACCAGTAACAGAGCACGGATCAAAACCTGGGCTGTCCATAAACACGAAACCTTTTTTATCAATCGTTTCGCCAAATTGATACACGTCCATTAAAGGTGAATTACCGCTTTTCGCCACGGCACCTAGAGACTTCTCTAGAATCGTTGTTAACCCCCCATTCTTGTTACCGGGACTTGGGTTATTGTCCATTTCTCCGCCATTGCGTGCGCAGTAATCTTCCCACCAATGAATGCGGTCAATGAGTTTTTTTCCAACATCCTCAGACACAGCACGACAAGTCAACAAATGCTCAGCACCGTACACTTCAGATGTTTCAGAAAGAATGGTTGTTCCACCGTGACGTACTAATAAATCAGAAGCATAACCAAGAGCGGGGTTAGCAGTAATACCTGAATAACCATCGGAACCACCACATTGCATGCCTACCATGATTTGAGAAACTGGCGCAGGCTTTCTGGTCGCTTTGTTAGCTTCACTGGCTAATGCGTGCAACTCTTGCAAGCCTTTTTCCACCGTTTTTCGTGTTCCCCCCTCGGATTGAATCGACATATACCGAAAAGCTGCACTCGGTTCTTGGCGATCAACCAAACTCGATACTTGCAACACTTCACAACCAAGACCCACTAAAAGAATGCCACCAAAATTGGGATTATTAGCGTAACCCATGAGTGTGCGATGGAGGGTTTGATAACCTTCCCCCTGTGACGACATACCACAGCCAGTGCTGTGAACAATGGGAACAATGCCATCAATATTTGAATAGTCTTTTAGGAAATCGGATTTATTAGCGGCTTCTTCGATAAATCGAGCCACTGAGCCAGCACAATTTACAGACGTTAAAATCCCTACGTAGTTACGCGTGCCTACTTTACCGTTTTCTCGATGAAAACCGTTAAACGTACGAGGACTTGAAATAGGCGGGAGAGGTTCACTGCTTTTAGAAAATGCGTAGTCTTGTAGATGCGCTCCCATTCCCATGTTTTGAACATGTACATGTTCACCAATGGCAATCGCTTGAGTCGCTTGACCAATGACTTGACCATAGCGAACAACATTGTCGCCCTTCGCGATTTCTTTGATCGCTACTTTATGACCTCGTGGAACATACCCAAGCAGAGTGACATCAAATTCGGTTAAATTGCTGCCTTGAGAAAGATCACTTAAGGCAATTGCAACATTGTCATGAGCGTGTAAACGAATACTTTGTTTAGACCCAATTATCACGGGTAATCCCCTGTTCTAAATTCACATTTAATTATTGTTATTGTATATTAAACTAGCATCGACATTATCAACCGTCAACTAACATGTTAGTTATCAGGAACGTATATTTATGACCGAATCCTCACTAAATAGAATCCAAAATTTGAGCGGTTCACTGTCTCAGCGAGTGTATCAATCATTGCGCGAAGCGATACTCTCAATGCAATACCCGCCCGGCACGGTAATCCGAAAAAACGAAATATGTGAACAACTGGGCGTATCACGCTCCCCTGTTTCTGAAGCGTTAGCGCGACTTTCGGCGGAAGGCTTAGTGGATGTCATTCCACAATCTGCAACCAAAGTATCTTGTTTCTCAATGGATGAAATACGTGAAGCGTGCTTTTTACGACAAGCATTAGAAATTGCAGCCGTTGAAAAAGTCACCAAAGAACGCAGCGAAGAGCAATTAGCCGCATTAACTCGCAATGTAAAAATGCAAGCTTTACTAGTCGAAGACAAAGACTTCATCGGCTCGTACCAGATAGACGAAGAATTTCATACATTGCTCATGAATTTCACGGGGTTTAGTGGTGTGTCGCACGTACTCGACAGCGTGTCGTTACAATTAAGCCGAGCGCGTATGTTGATTTTGCCAGAGGCAGGAAGACCAGAAGAAGCCGTAAAAGAACACCAAGCGATCCTTGCGGCAATCAAAAACCAAGATGTCGATGCCGCAAGAGACGCAATGAGGTTCCATATTGGGCAGCTGATACCGAGAATTCTGCCATTAGAAGAATCTCACGCAGAATATTTTAGGTCATAGGTAACAAAATGGTGGTGGATAACTATTTGACGAATAAAAGGTATGCAAGTCAGATATTAAAATAATGAAATCAACATCTGTGGAAAAAGCACAGTCAGGAGCTAGAGCGCCAAGCGAGGCGTTGAATTGAGTCCATTTTCTACAGCGCTTTGTTATGAGGCTTTCGGAATGAAAGAAAATGCTCTTCTTCCTCTGCAATGTCGTAATTTAGTGATTCATACATTCTCACTGCGCGTTCATTACATTTAAAACTTGATAATGTAATATCGCGCTCTTCTTCAGCAGCGAGTCTGTGAATTTCGACCATTACCTTCTTACCTAGCCCTCGACCAATGACACTCTGGTCCAACACGATGAGATGCACATGCAGTGCTTGGTCATACGGTTTAAAACACACGTAGCCAATTCTTCTATTCACATGGTAAACCCAGTGAAACCACTCGGGCTGATAATCGTCACGCATACGCTGCTTTTGAAACTCATCATCCCAACCAAATACTTCATTAACATATGGAAAAAGTCCGACTTTGGTTAACCGAAAAACTTCATCTGAAAATGGATCTTCTATTTGTTGGAAAGTGATACTCATTTTGTCTCTTAACAATTAAAGGTTATACAACGACACAGCCACAATTATAACGGCCTGATGATTGAGTGTGTTTTCAAATGATCTCGACCCGGCCTGTGGCTAGATGGTACTTACACGGAGCAATCATGCTCCTCTATCACATTAGTTGTACCCAGATCACAGATGATTAGCAAGCTAAGATTGTTTAGAGACTTCCGCTTGGTTACAGCCACTCTGTGACTCGAAAAATGACGCTGCGGAGCACCGAATAAAATGCCATTCGTCGATTTCATTTCCATCAAACTAAAGTCTCTCTGCTCAAGTCTCTTTACGGCAATAGTAAGAGAATTAAACCGCCACACGATGGCGTGACTCCCTTTGATCGTTTCAGATAACTGCTTTTATGTTGCACCTACAAAGGTGCCATGAAAACCAGTAGGAATATGGTAAGGCAGTTGAATCATTGCATCTGGGCCATATTCAAAAGAAGACGCTGTAAAAATATTAACCTTGCTGATCATCCGTTTGTAGTCGAATGAAACGCCAATAAACCAGCCTTCCATTTCTTTGTTTGAGTACTTATTGGGAATAAATAAATGCTCTTCAATTACCTCATTTTCGGGGAAATCAAAGTGGCGATGCTGACCGTTAGTGAGATCAATTAAAACCAGCCTATTAGCACTTAAAAGATGGTTGCCATTTCTGTTGCAGATCGCAAGTGTGTATTGATTTTTTCGGCCAACAAAACGTTCGTCATAGATTGGAAATTCAACGTTCTGATAAAGAGTGTCTTTCTCAAAATAGCCTGTTTTCAGATTTATTTTGAGAGCACTGTGTTTTGCTAATTCGGTGACATGGTCATCCCCTTTCATTATGTCGCGAAGACCTTGCGTCATCACCGATGTGTCTTTGTATTCGCACATATCAAAGTAAAGCCAATGGCCTTTTTGCCAAGCGTTCCCAAAATGGAAGATCCAGCTTGCAGGCAGCTCTAGGCGGCGGACGTTACTCAAATTATCTTTATCTACGAGTAACAACCAATTAGCTTCTTGCTTCTTCCATTGATGCGCGTCTAGATAGCTTGTAAGCAAGCGAGAATGAGCCAATTCATGGTCAAAGACAAAAGGCGCTAGGATAAACACCAAATATCGCTCTGTGATCATAAAATCATGCACCATTCTCGCTTCCGGTAAACGAATGGTTTGTTGTTTTAACAACTTTCCACTAGCCCCAATATGGTAAAAAACCAATCCTTGAAACGTACCGATAGCACCAAAATTCCACATACTGCCATCTTGGTCAATTTTTGGATGCGCGCTATAAGGCATACCTTGAGTCTGTTCAGACCAAGTAACTATGCCAGTTGTCGATAATGAGAGTGGATCTATTTCGTACGCAGACCCAGCTTCCCATAGGGCCAGTAATTTCCCGGCATGTTGTCTTATGCTGGTGTTTGCAGCGTTCATATCGTCTGCTTTAGTCACATGGCTCATAGTTGGAAACGCAGAACCAAATGTTGGTGTGCTCATTTGTCCTGTAAACAGGTCTTTTCTTCGCTTCGCCGTATCGACAAAACGCCCAAAGTAAGTGGCCGTTTGATTTTCTCCATTAATGCAAAACTGCTGGATCATGCCGTCGGCATCAAATAAATGATGATAACGCTGTCCATTGATTTCATGTTGTGCCGGCCCGTTCCGGTATAGAGTCCCAATCAAACCGGTTGGAATCTTTCCTTCTATTACCAAGTTTTGTGCAGAAAGCGATTTGTCTAAACTGGAGATATGAGCCAGCCAAGGTTTTTTATTTAGTGCTGCATCAAATGACTTTTTCCAGCTTATTGCAAAATTGCTTTGATGACCTTCCAGATAGGTTGCATACAACGCCGCAGGAAAAAGCGTAGCGCCTGACGCCGCCATCGTACATGAAAGTAGTTTGATGAATTCACGACGGTTCATAAGACCTCCAAGCCTAATCAATCAGAAGTGTGTGAATAATGAATTGTCATCTCATTGGTCATGCTAGGCGTAAAAAGCATGTCTGAAAATTTAGGAGGGCCAAATCGACCTTTAGCATTATTTGAGAATGCGTACGGTTCTGTAGGCACGCCAAACAAATTTGTGTCTAACGCCTGATTGTCATTTAGATCTTGATAGCTAACAAAAATGATAGGCGCGTCCGGTAAATCTGAAACTGTAATGGCAAGCGTATCCGATAAAACAGGTTCTCTAATTTGTGAAAAACCGTTTTTCCCTGTTTTAAAGTCTTCTTCTAAGTGGTAAAAACTTCCCATAATGTAGCCAGAATTTGGCACTAACCCCGTAAAAGTCAGCTGTAATCCAGCTGATTTTTCAGATGCTAGGCTTGATGTGCAATACAAGACAATCAGTGAAAAAATAAGTTTTAATAGGGATGATGTGATGGCCGAAAAAGCCTTGTAGAACAAGGTTGTCATTTTTTAATTCTCCATTGTGTTAAGATTTCTATCATTATGGTTAGATAAAAAATTCGACCAATAGTGAATACGTGAACGGCGGAGGGAATTCGTCAATAGCCTTGATACGCAATTCACGAATCGTGAATTGCACTCTTTTAAGTTATTGATTTTTAATAATGTATCGTAATTTTTTCAACACTGTGAACAATAATCAAAAGTTCATCTACTTTGCCCTATCCTGCCTTGTGATTGGTTTTGTGATATCCATCATCGGGCCATTTGGCACTTTTTCAGAAATGAGTTTGTTAAAACGATTGGTATATTGGCAACTCACGATCGCTGTCATCGGGCACGAAAGCCTAGTACTGATCTTAATGTTCTTCCACTTGCCAATGACCGCCAAATGGCCAACGTCTAAAACCATGATTGTAACGTCTTTGATCATGGCCTTTCCCGCCAGCTTTCAAGTTCATTGGCTAAATCAAAAGATGATGCCGATAGAAATGCCTATCTCTATTCTTGAGTTGTCGGCCTATGTATTGCTGGTTCTATTGATGATTTTTTTACCGCTTGGGAAAAGGTTAGAAAAGCGATTTAAAACGCCATTAAAAAAGGAATCCATAACTGAGCCTACATCCACTCTTACCACCGAAAAAAATGAAATAGATTTACCAAAAACCACGTCGCATCCAAACCTTATGGCGTTGTTCGATGTTGAAATGAAAGGAAGGTTGGTCTCTATCTCCGCCGAAGATCATTACATCAAAATTGTTACTGAGCAAGAAAGTCAGCTTGTATTGCACCGCTTCAGCGATGCATTGAAATTACTGAAACCTTACAGTGGAATGAGAGTTCATCGTTCTTGGTGGGTTTCCTTACAGTTCATCGAAAGGTTAGATAAGAAGCAAGGAAAATGGCAGTTGGTCATGACTAACGGTGAATTTATCCCAGTAAGTAAGACATATCGAACAGAAGTTGAACGTTTATGTAAGTCGTTCATTAGTTAAGGAGTTGCGCTTAATTAAAAAAATGAAGTTTCGAAGAAGCCCAATTACCACCAAAGATCAGTCGGCCTACTTGCATAATTCGATTCTTCATACAGATAAATTGAGCGCTTTCAAACGTATCCGCAATGTCTTTATCAATTTGGCGTTAATTATGAGTACTCCCAATAATTAACGCCACTGAGAACATGAAAACCAAAGCCTGAAACCACTAAAAAGTAGGTTTCTTTATAAGTTGTTAAATAATACTTGCACCATAAAACGTCAAGCCTCGACCAAAGAATGTTTCTGTTGATGTTCTAAGTAAAGAGAGTGCACCTCATCAATGCCTTTTAAGTTACCCGTTTCATCACGATAACTCAGAGTGTGATCTATCGCCTCCCCCTGCCATTCTTTTTCAATTTCTAGGCGCTTAGACGTTTGTTTGAACTCCTTTATAAAGTCATTAATGGCTTTCAATAATTGGTACGAAGAAGGTTCAGCTGAAACCACCGCGGAATAATAAAACGGGTCAGGCAGGATGCTGTTAATCACTTCGACCTTGTTATGCCAAGGACTATCTGGACTAACCGACGCCCAATGAAATACGGGATGATCAGCGGCAAAAGCATCAATCGAACCATTAGCCAAGGCGTCATGCACCCTTGATATGTCTCCATAAGCAATGAGGTTTGACAGTTTTACCTTGCCGCCAGGTTTGTGTTCATTTTCCGCCCATCGAAAACCCTGATCTTCTAAAGTGGTTAATGCGGCAGGGTCATTAACCACGCCGAGTACCTTACCTTCTAAATCAGACAAATGCTTGATTGAGGCGTCGTTGGCTTGACGACACAAGACAAATTTTAGGTAGGTGTAGGTGTCTGAAAAAGCAATGCCCTGATAAAAATCACTAGGAGGTACAGCACACCAAACCACATCCGCGTTTCGTTGGCCTTTTTCTTTTCCTGCAAACAACAGTTCCGTTAGAAGGTCCCAAGGATGTTCTACGAACTCACATTTGACCCCCAGCCAATCTGCAAAGGCTCTGGCATACTCCGCATCCAGACCTTGAATAGCTCCACTGGATGAACGGCGAAATGTCACGCCAACCAATGCAGGGTCCACTGCAACACGGATGACACCACGTTTTTTAATATCCGCTAATTTATCAAATGAAGGCGTATTGTAGACATGATTAACTTTTAAAAATTGGTTAATGCCCTCTTCAATCAAACCCTCATCACGAGCGAGGTAAGAGTCTAAAGATCGGGTTATATCAGTCGCCCACCCGACCTTATTTATCGCTCGATTTGAGGATTCTTTACTGGCTTCGAGCAACTCAAATACCACTGAGTTGTGCTCACTGATGGTTTCTAAACGATCGGACATTTGAGTAAAACGCGTTTGGATATCGGACAAGGAAGATGCAATCTCCATATCCAGCGTATTGAGCTCCTGATCAATTGTGCTCATCGTTTTCTGAAGAGACTGAGTCACTCCAGATAAGTCGATCAATTTCACCGCTTCATTGGTTTGTGCCATGGTTTTTTTGGCAAGTTCACCTACCTCTTTCGCAACGACGGCAAAGCCTCGCCCTTGATCCCCTGCACGAGCCGCTTCAATGGTGGCATTAAGGGCAAGCAGCTGAATGCCTTTCCCTATATCTTCGATATTATTAAGAACCTTAGTTGCCCCTTCTGCTTTAGTGTCAAGTTCGTCACGAATACGAGCCAGTTCATTATTGATTGCGAGCGTTCTTTGCTCGACTGATTGACGGGTATTTTCCTTAACTTGGTTGGCACTTTTGGTGCTGGTTTCTATTTCTTCGCGTGTTTCGCTTAACCCAGTACGTAAATTATGAGAACGAACATCTATTTCGCGCATTAAACTGTCTTGCGCTTCCCCTGCTGTACTGGCGAATCTGAGTAAATTTTGCAGAAAATTCAATGAGCTAGAAACACCATGAGTAAGAGCCTCAAAACGATTATTCTGTTGATTTGTTTCAGAATATTGATTTTCTGAGATGTCATTGAGGCGACTATCGTCAATAGCCAAACGAGGTGCTTTCTGTTTTTTAAATAATCTATTTAACATGTTCTGACCTCTACAGCGGATGATGAATATACGAATGAGTCACTCAATAAATTAAGGCAATATTCATGCCCATTCTAAAAGAGAGATAGTAGAAAAGGTCGCCATCAATCATCACGTCATAAGCACGCGCCTCAACGAAATATACTTGATCAAGACATAAAAGACGGCTTTCGATCCAACTACAACAATGTTCGAAGCTTTTGTCAGTTCAGGAATCCTCTCTCCATAAATGAAAGCACAGGGAATACAGCGAGAAATACAATGATCTTAAGGAGTGTCAGAAAAAGTGACTTATTTGTCGTTTTCAGCCCCTGTTTCCGTCGCGAAAAGACCTACTCCGTTTACTGCTGGTGACAAAATGATCAAATACGCACACAACAAAAACAACAGCAAATAAGGGTGTCATTATGAGTAACCACGTAAACAGAGGTGTTATTTATCAAGGTAATGGTACGGTTAAGGTCGACGCCATTGCATTTCCCGAGTTATCCATAGGTAAACGCCGTTGTGATCATGGCGTTCTTCTCAAGGTTGTCACAACGAATATTTGCGGCAGTGACCAACACATGGTTCGAGGCCGAACGACCGCGCCAAGTGGTTTGGTGCTTGGCCATGAAATCACTGGCCAAATCATCGAATGTGGTCGCGATGTAGAATTCCTTAAAGTAGGTGATTTGGTTTCTGTTCCATTCAATATTGCCTGTGGCCGTTGCCGTAACTGTAAAGAAGGCAAGACTGGCATTTGCTTAAACGTCAACCCTGCTCGCCCCGGTGCGGCTTATGGTTACGTGGACATGGGCGGCTGGGTTGGCGGACAAGCCGACTATGTCATGGTGCCATATGCCGATTTCAACTTACTTAAATTTCCCGATGCTGATCAAGCAATGGAGAAAATTCAAGATCTGACATTACTCTCTGACATTCTTCCCACTGGTTTTCATGGTTGTGTTACCGCAGGCGTAGGCCCAGGTTCCACTGTTTATATCGCAGGCGCGGGTCCAGTTGGTTTAGCTGCCGCGGCCTCGGCGCATTTACTTGGTGCAGCCTGTGTTATCGTTGGTGACATGGTGCAAGATCGATTGGACCAAGCTCGCTCATTTGGTTGCGAAACCATCGACCTTACTCAAGATGGCGACATTCAAGATAAAATTGAAGCAATACTTGGTGATCGCGAAGTGGATGCGTTTGTGGACTGCGTGGGTTTTGAAGCGCATGCCTGTGGCTGTAACCACCATCAAGAATCCCCTGCTGTCGTATTGAACTCTGCCATGCAAATGACTCGCGCAGGTGGGCAAATTGGCATACCGGGGCTGTATGTTACAGAAGATCCAGGCGCGACAGACGACGCAGCAAAACAAGGCAGTTTAAGCATGCGATTTGGCCTAGGTTGGGCAAAATCTCACTCCCTTCACACTGGTCAATGCCCCGTCATGAAATACCACCGTCAACTGATGCAAGCTATCTTGTTTGATAAAATCGACATAGCAAAAGCAGTGAACGTACAAATGATCTCATTGGATCAAGCACCACAAGGTTATGCTGACTTCGATGGCGGCGCTGCGAAAAAATTCGTTATCGACCCACATAAAATGGTGAGTTAATCTGCTCGTCCATTATTCGCTTTCTCACGGAAAATAATTAAGGCCAACATGATGTTGGCCTTAATTATTATTGTCTGGCGATCAGTAGATTCCCTAGGCAGATGCTTGTAAGACACACAATACACAGCATCATGGTATGGGAACCTGCGAATAACTCAGTCTATTAGTCGCTCAGCGTTGAAGTTTTGCATTTGCGCTCTATAAACATAAATTTCGAGCGCTTTTAACACCATTTTGGGATTGTTACTCCCATTTTTTGGGAGGCTAGACAGACTCCCCCCGTGCAGATCGTATCATTTGGTCGACTCGCAGTAAGTTTCCAAGCGCAAATAAGACAGCAAGTTTATTGTCATTCTTCGACAAGCCTTTGTAGACTACTTTTCGGAAGCCAAACTGGCATTTTAGTATTCTAAACGGGTGCTCGACTTTGGCTCTAATACTGGCCTTTAAATACTCTATTCGGATGGGGTTCTTATTTATACGAGGACGTTTCTTCCAAGCTCGCATTTTACTGGGCATTTCAGCAATCAACCAACCCAGCTTCTTTCCTTTAGTTTCCTCTCGTTTTTCTACACCACGGTAGCCTAAGTCGGCTGACACAATTGACTCGTCGCCCGTTACCTGCTTTCAGGTAAAAGGGCTCAATTTGAACTTCGAGTTTTTTCCATGGAATCAACTCATCCATTCGACCCAGAAAAAGCTCTTTGCGGGTTTTACGGCGTTTGCTGGCAAATTCGGTATCTGCGAAGGAGAGTTGGTTCATGGTTGATTGGGAATCTTAGTCGGCTTAAGTCGGTGAGATAGTCTCATGTTGCCGACTTACTCGCAGGTTCCCTAATTACTTTCTACTTTTTTAGGTTTGACAACAACAACTTTGCACTGGCAGCGCTAAAAGACAAAGCAAAAATGCTTTTTAATACTACTTTAGATTTTAGATATACCTTTATGGCAACATTGTGTAAAAACAACAGTGCGTCCCCAAAAAACATAATTGATTTTGGGTTAACGCGGTTTTTCTTCTTTATTGGTTTTTATGTCAGGGACTTTTTCCATGATGCGACCTCCCTGTGTCTGTGCGGTGTTGTTGATTGTCCAATATTAACGCGGGTCTAACCCTTAAGAGCCCTTGTCATTAAACCCGTAAATTAAATTTCTAATCAGCGATTTTCCAGCTACGAATCAATGTTGCAGCAGCGCGGGCATGTGAACGCGCAAAAGAATCTTCTGTTCGTGCTCTAAACACCATTTGCACGCCAAGCAAAAGGTCAATTAATACAACAGCCAATGACTGAATGTCGAGATTAGGCTGTGCGTTCTTAGCTGCGACAGCAGTGCTAAGAATGTTTACAAACCGTTTTTCTATAAATTTAAAATAGCGCTCTATTCGCTCGTTGACTTCGCTGTCTTCACGCTCAAATTCGTCTATCGAATTCAATACTAAACAACCCATTTCATCGATGCGTGGTATCTGGTCATTGCTCGCAAGTCGCTCAAACCAACATGCTAGGTCTTCTAGATCTCCAGTTTCAGCATCCCTTAAAATATGAGTTTCGGCATTTTCTAGATAATTATCTAAGGTATCTAAGAAAAGGCCGCGCTTACCGCCATAAGTCTTTTGAATGGTGAAGCGTGTCAAGCCCGTCTTTTCCTCAATTTCACGGGTACTAGTAGCAGCATATCCTCGCTGCCAAAAAAGGCGCTTGGAAGCGATTATTGCCGTTTCATGATCTGTATTTCTTTTGCGCGACATAAAATTCCTCTTGATTAATCTATCCAGTCGGATAGAATTACAAATCTATCCGACTGGATAGTATGTTCTTTTCAGAGCAAACATTCATTAACTTTAATTGTACAGGATATGTAAAATGAATTTAATTGCCTTATCGCTCTCCTTATTTGGCTTCGTTTTCACCTTCGCAACGATTGTTCTGTATTTCCGAACAATTCCACGTGGAACAGTACCTAAATCCGTTACCGGACTTACTGCTCGACTTGTGCTTGGTGTTTCATCATCAGTTATGGGGATTTTCTTAGGTGCAACGGGGGTTGGAAGCGCGAGTTTGGCAGTGTATTTACCAGCAGGTTTTTCAATAGCTTTTGGCTCACTTATTCTGTTCTTCCTTTCGCAGCGCAAAATCCCTTTGGGAGACCTCAAAGTAAAGGTCGGCGACAAAATACAGCCATTTACTTCGACAACAAGTGCCGGACAACACTTTAGTAGCGACGAGTTTCACGGCCGCAGAGTTCTTCTTAAATTTTATCGCGGTGGGTGGTGTCCCTATTGCGTTGCCGAGCTGGCTGCGTTTAATAAGATGGCCCCTAACTTAGAGCGTTTCAACATTTCCGTCTATGCATTAAGCAAAGACACACCACAAGAAGCTAACGTTCATAAAATCCGCGATGGGCTAGACGTTACCCTTCTATCAGACCCTCAACTTGAAGTAATCCGGTCTTATGGTGCCGAACATCATAAAACACTTGGACAAACAAAAAACCCAACTTCAACTCTGGGCGGCGTTGCCCTTGGTTTCGCGCCAATTAAGTTTGAAGCAATGGCCATACCCACCACCTTGCTCATAGACGAAAACGGCATAATTCGTTGGATTGATCAGTCGGATGATATCCGAGTACGCAGCAGCGTTGATCGCATTATGGGCACCATTAGATCCGAATTCAAAGACGACAATATTACGAACTTACAGGAGACAGTTTAATGACTATTACAACAGCAACAGGCGCTAAAAAGCCCATAAAGCTTCGCATCATTTTCATCCTAAACGCGCTGAAAATTTTAATCACGTTCGGTTTCTTTACCGCTTTCAAGTATTTTGGCTTCACTGCTGGTGAGCTTGCGGGTGATTCAGCGGCGATGACAATGCTTTATGCAGCCTTTGGATATCTTGCGTTATTCGCGGTAATGATACTTTTCATCCTAAAACGACAGATGGTCGGAATGCGGTCGGTAATTGCGGCCGATCTGATCCTTTCCATTTTTATACCAGCACCTATAGGTATCGTCATTTCTATCGTCAGTTTGGGACTGACGTTTACTCAATCAGTGCGCAATTATTTTTCTTACAAGGGATAACACATAAGCTCCGTGCAGCACTTATTAAACTGCCGCAATTTATATAGGGGGTTTGATCTTTTAAGAATACGACCTCCTATGTGTTTGCGGTGTGTTTTCGAGTGGCCTCGTCCTTAGATACAACTAAGAAGCCTCTTTTTTGAACGTTTTAGTTTTACCCAGATAATAAATGATTGGCAAACCTAATCCTTGAGAACCTTTCACCTGGTCGCGGTTGCTCTTTAAGTCCTTTGGTTACGCCGCAGAATACCGATTAGTCAGATCTTAGTCGTATTATCTTCTTACTATCTAAACTATCTATTGATAGTTTTTTTTGTTCGAACGAGCCTCTAATCCTACCCTAGCCCTAGGCTCAGTAGCGGGTGGAAGTCAGGAAATCGCGAGAGCTTTAACCTTAAGAAGTGGGAGGCACTGGAAGGTAATCTGTAAAACGGATGTGACATAAATTTCAGGCACAAAAAAGCCGAACACTGGGTTCGGCTTTCGTGACTCACTTAGGAAGTGAGTAGAATTCGTTGGTAGGTCTAAGCAGATTCGAACTGCTGACCTCTACCATGTCAAGGTAGCGCTCTAACCAACTGAGCTATAGACCTACGAATTGGTGGTTATTATACGCAGAGGAATTGTATTGGCAAGCACTAACCTAATAATTTTTAAGGTTTTATGAAAATTTTATTACCTCTGCTTTTCTCTAATTTGAATCACGCGGTGGTTGTGGTGGGCGACGGTTCTTCATAAAAAGATCGATCTCAGTTTCCGTCAAAAGTCTGTCGCTGTTTGCATCAATTTCATTAAAATCGTCTTGCATCGGTCCGCGTGTTTCATCTAAGGAAATGTAGCCATCACCGTTTTGATCAAAGTCTGAAAAGCTTGGTGGTTGCCCCCCCATTCCTCCAGTTGGCGGTTCTGGGCGGTCTTGTGCAAACGTCGAAAACGAAAGGATGAGGGAAGCTAATAAAAAGATTCGGTTCATAATATTCATACTTAAGGTTGTGATAACACTCAGTATGCCACCACCTACGGTTCGTCGTTATCGACTTTGCGTAGACTTTTCATTCTCGCGTATTTATTTACATTTTCGACATTAGCCGCTCAACGATTTTTAGCTCACCGGTACTAACAGTTCGTGCCCTATGACTTCGTCTATTTTGTCATAGGGTACTTTGTATTCGTTTTCTCTAAACACGACAACAACGTAATCAAAGCACATTTTGATGATGGTGCAGTTTACGATGACATCGCCATCAATCACGCGGATGATATTTCGATTTCGTAATGTCAGTGACATTTTTTACCCTCTAAAATTCGCCTACTTCTTTCAGCTTTTTCTGTAAGATTCGGATTTGGTCGCGGTAGCCAGCAGCAAGCTCAAATTGTAGGTTTTCTGAGGCTTCCATCATGTCTTTTTGCAATTTGATGATGGCTTTGCGCACTTCTGCTACATCGTCCATGTTCTCGACTTTGTAATCTTTAGATGCTTCAGACACTTTACGCGTTTGTTTGCCTCGACCTTTGCCTGCGCCCGGATTATAAGCGCCTTCCATTATGTCTTCTACCGATTTGGAAATGCCTTTCGGTACAATGCCATGTTCTTCATTATGGGCTTGTTGCTTTTCACGGCGACGGTCAGTTTCATCAATGGCACGACGCATAGAACCAGTAATTCTATCGGCATAAAGTATCGCTTTACCGTTCACATTTCGCGCGGCACGACCGATGGTTTGAATCAATGAACGATCTGAGCGTAAGAAACCTTCTTTGTCTGCATCAAGAATGCTCACCAAGCTAACTTCTGGAATATCGAGACCTTCTCGCAGCAAGTTGATCCCCACCAGCACATCAAACTCCCCAAGACGAAGATCTCGAATGATCTCGACCCGTTCGACGGTATCGATATCGGAATGAAGATATCTAACTCGAATGCCGTGTTCGTAGAGGTAATCGGTTAAATCTTCGGCCATGCGTTTTGTCAGCGTGGTAACCAGCACGCGTTCGCCTTTCGGCAAACGAAGGTTAATCTCTGAGAGAAGATCATCTACCTGCGTTGCAACGGGGCGAATTTCCACTTCTGGGTCAATCAATCCGGTCGGTCGAACAATCTGTTCTACGACCCAATCTTGATGCTCTGCTTCGTATTTACCCGGTGTTGCGGAAACAAAGATCGTTTGCGGTTTTATTGATTCCCACTCTTCGAAGCGCATCGGGCGATTATCCAACGCAGACGGTAGACGGAAACCGTATTCGACTAGGTTTTCTTTTCGTGACCTATCACCTTTGTACATTGCGCCGATTTGAGGAACCGTAACGTGAGATTCGTCGATCACCAGTAATGCGTTGGCGGGTAAGTAGTCAAATAACGTTGGCGGCGGTGAGCCTTCTGGTCGCCCTGACAAATATCGAGAGTAGTTTTCGATGCCTGAGCAGTAGCCTAGCTCTTGCATCATCTCTAGATCATAGTTTGTTCGCTGCTCTAATCGCTGAAGTTCCACCAATTTATTCAATGATTTCAGTTGTTCTAAACGCTGATCCAGCTCAAGCTTCACTTTTTCGATCGCTTCGACGATGGTTTCGCGAGGGGTTACATAGTGCGTTTTCGGATAAATGGTAATGCGGGGGACTTTGCGAATGGTTTTGTTAGTTAATGGGTCAATAATAGACAAATTATCAACCTCGTCGTCAAATAACTCTATGCGAAATGCCGTGTCTTCAGAATCTGCTGGGAAGACATCAATCACATCCCCACGCACTCTAAAATTACCGCGTTCAAACACCAAATCATTTCGGGAGTATTGTAGCTCAGCCAAACGTCGCAATACGGCGCGCTGGTCAATTCGATCTCCACGATCAAGGTGAAGCATCATTTTCAGGTACGATTGAGGATCGCCCAAACCATAAATAGCGGAGACCGTCGCGACGATAATTACGTCTTCACGCTCAAGCAGAGCTTTTGTTGCAGACAATCGCATCTGTTCAATATGTTCGTTTACAGAAGCGTCTTTTTCTATGAAGGTATCCGACGCCGCGACGTAGGCTTCTGGCTGGTAGTAATCATAGTAAGAAACAAAATATTCAACGGCATTGTTTGGGAAAAATTCTTTAAACTCACCATACAATTGCGCTGCCAATGTCTTGTTATGCGCCATAACAATGGTCGGGCGGTTTGCTTTCGCAATAACATTCGCCACAGTAAAGGTTTTACCTGATCCCGTTACACCCAACAATGTCTGATGTGCCAAACCTGCATCAATTCCCTGAGTCAATTTCTCAATGGCTGTTGGCTGGTCACCAGCGGGCTGATACGCAGATACTACTTCAAATTGTTGAGTCACGTTGCCTTCCTACCTTCCAGTTTTCTTTGCGTTTGTAGAACGCTCTCATCTTAACAAAATTCGCTTTCTCGTCCGAGCTGAATCCTATGTTTGACGAAAAATACAAACAGAATACGTTTCAAAACCGAGTTTACGCGTGACGTTGTGTCGCCATATAACCAAATAGTAGCCAACTCACAAATTTTAATAAGATATATGAATTAGATCAGTATTTACTAATATAGACTTTTCACTTATTCTTTTTAGAAATAACTTTATAACCATATTGAAGGTAACATGTCTCATATCAGCCAACCCTCAGTGAAAGCGTTCTTTGATGAAGCCACTTATACCGTCTCTTACGTGGTAACAGACCCAAACTCGTCAGCGTGTGCCATTGTAGATTCCGTATTAGATTACGATTGTGCCTCTGGACGAACCTCTTTCGCCTCCGCAGATTTAGTCATTGATTACATCCAGACAAACCAATTAACCCTTAATTGGATACTCGAAACTCACGTACACGCCGACCACTTATCCGCTGCGCCCTATATCAAAGAGAAATTAGGTGGTCAGATCGTAATAGGCTCACACATCACCACCATTCAAGAAACGTTTGGCAGCCTGTTTAATGCAGAACCAGATTTCGCCAGAGACGGTTCACAATTCGACATTCTAGTATCCGACGCTGAACAGCTTCCATTGGGATCGCTTTCCATTGAGGTTCTGCACACACCGGGCCATACACCCGCTTGCGTCACGTATCACATTGGGGGTTCTGCCTTTGTCGGCGATACATTGTTTATGCCGGATTACGGCACAGCCCGGTGTGATTTTCCGGGAGGAGATGCAAGCACTCTTTATCACTCAATTCAGCGCATTTTTTCGCTTCCTGACACGACAAAGCTCTTCATGTGTCACGATTACAAAGCGCCCGGTCGTGACGACTATCAATGGGAAACCAGTGTTGCTGAGCAAAAAAACGCCAATACGCACATTCACAGCGGTATAAGCGAACATGAATTTTGTGAAATGCGTACTGCAAAAGATAAAACACTCAATATGCCAAAACTGATTCTTCCCTCTGTGCAAGTGAATATGCGTGCGGGGCAGTTGCCTCCAGCTGAGAGCAATGGTGTTCGTTATCTAAAAATTCCTTTAAACGCTGTTTAAAACCGAAGTGGCTAACAAAAGCGACAAACAAAAGAGCCTAATAAAAGTAGTCAGCATATGAATATAAGTCGGTATATCCCAGCCATAGATTGGCTTAAAACCTATAAAAAATCCGACTTTCACGCGGATTTGATTGCCAGCGTGATTGTTACTGTGATGCTGATCCCACAGAGCCTTGCCTATGCAATGCTTGCTGGACTGTCTCCAGAAGTCGGTTTGTACGCCAGTATTTTACCGCTTGTTGCTTATGCGCTATTTGGTTCTAGCCGTACGCTCGCTGTCGGTCCCGTTGCGGTAGTCTCTATGATGACGGGAGCTGCGGCGATGGAGTTTGCTGCACCGGGAACGGCAGAATACACGGGGATAGTCATTCTTCTGGCGGGAACTTCCGGGCTGTTTTTACTCGGTATGGGAATCCTAAAGCTTGGCTTTTTAGCAAACCTTCTCAGCCACCCTGTGATCTCAGGGTTTATAAGTGCATCGGCTATCATTATCGCTGCCGGGCAACTCAAACACCTTCTTGGTATTAACGCAGGAGGACACAACTTATTAGAGCTGTTGAACGCCTTGTATGAGAACTTGCCCAACAGTAACCCTGCAACGCTAATATTAGGCATTTTTTCCATCGGGGCATTAGTCACCTTTCGTAGATACATGCCTAGATACTTACAAAAATTAGGCCTGTCCCAAGCTTCTAGCCAACTCCTTAGCAAGGCCTCTCCGGTTCTGGTTGTTATTTTAGCGACACTGTCTGTCATGTACCTTGAGCTTTATGAAAATGATGTAAAGGTTGTCGGGATTGTACCTAATGGGCTTCCCGCGCTGTCTCTTCCATCATGGCATATTGAAACGCTTTCAGAATTACTTCCGTCAATTGTTCTTATCAGTATTGTGGGATTCGTAGAATCGGTCTCTGTCGCACAATCTTTTGCTGCTAAACGAAGACAAAGCATCAACCCGAATCAGGAACTCATTGGGTTGGGAGCGGCAAATATCAGCTCGGCAATCAGCGCGGGCTTTCCCGTAACCGGTGGTTTTTCTCGCTCTGTTGTCAGCTTCGATGCGGGGGCAAGAACACCAATGACCGGCATTTTTACCGCTCTATTCATCTTGCTCACACTTAGCTACCTTACTGATGCGTTTTACTACTTACCAAATACCGTACTTGCAGCGACAATCATTGTGTCAGTCGTACAGCTCATCGATATTAAGAATTTTCTATCTGTTTGGGGTTATTCGAAACACGATGCGGCGTCTATGATGGCCACGTTTATTGTGGTGCTTTTGATGAGTGTTGAAGCCGGTATTGTGACTGGCGTAGGGTTATCCATTTTATTATTTTTATGGCATACCAGCCATCCCCACATTGCGGTTGTTGGTAAGGTTCCGGGGACAGAACACTTCAGAAATATCGAACGCTTCGACGTAGAGACTCACCCTTCTATTGTTACAGTGCGGATAGATGAAAACCTATTTTTCGCCAATGCCAGAGTTTTAGAAGATAGAGTTAACTACCTTGTTGCTCATCAAGGTGAGATCAAACACGTCATTTTAATGTGTACTGCTGTCAATTTGATTGATTCGAGCGCTCTGGAAAGCATCGAGATGATTCACTCTCGACTTCAATCAGCGGGAATAAAGATGCATCTTTCTGAGATCAAAGGGCCGGTGATGGATAGGCTCAAGTCGACTTCGTTCATTCAGCATTTATCTGGCAGCATTTTCTTAACTCAACATCAGGCAGTAGAGAACCTTTTAGAGTATGAAGCGAAATGCTAGTGGGTAAACAAAACCACAAAAGAAAAGATAACATTGGGGAAGCAACAAATAGCGTTGTCACCTCCCCGATGTTTAATGGCTAGTCTGTTTCTTTCGCGACGCGAATAACGTTTCGGTTTTTCTCAAGCAATGAAGTACCAATGCCTTTTACGTTTACTAGATCATCAATACTCGCAAACGAACCGTGTGCATTGCGGTAATTTACAATCGCTTGTGCTTTCGACTTTCCTACGCCTTTTAATACAAGTGCAAGTTCATCGGCAGTCGCAACATTAATGTTTAAGGGAGTTGCCGCTAAACTGACGGTAGAAAAGCACAGTAAAGAGAACAAGATAGATACAAAGGCAGCCGTACGTGCCCATAGTTGAATAGCGTTAACAAACATAATTCGATTTCCTTATCTGAAATTGAAACCTTCATGGTTTCACAGTAAAACTTTCTTACATTCCTTTCTCAATTTCGGTTGAGGTCAATGACAGGCATTGTCTGCCTAATCCATTAACTGCATTACGAAACAAAAAAGCCGACTCTTCTGAGTCGGCTAAGTAGATTATCTCGATTGCTTATTTAACTCAACCGCTTATCACGAAAGAGTAAACGATAACGTTCTATGCAACACCAAGATCTTTATTTGTCTGCATCAAAACCGCAATGGGGTCGGCGGCTTGAGTAATAGGACGACCCATCACCAAATAATGACTTCCGGCAGCCATGGCTTCTGCGGGTGTTAAGATACGTTTTTGATCGCCTTGATCTGAACCAACAGGGCGAATACCCGGAGTTACCAAAACAAAATCTTTACCGAGTTCTGATGACAACATTTGAGACTCTTGCGCAGAGCAGACTACCCCGTCCATGCCAGATGATTTTGCTAATGTCGCCAGACGCAACACATGATCTCTTGGAGACAAGTCGATACCAATTTCTTGCAAGTCCGTCTGGTCCATACTCGTCAATACCGTTACAGCAATCAGTAAGGTATTGTGATCTTGGATGTTAGCCAGCGCATTTGCGGAAGCTTCCATCATACGACGACCGCCAGATGCATGAACATTCACCATCCAAACACCCGCTTTGGCCGCAACAGACACCGCGTTTGCAACCGTATTAGGGATATCATGGAATTTAAGATCCAAAAAGATATCAAACCCTAATGCATGCAATTCATCTAAAATTGCAGGACCTGCTTTAGTAAATAATTCTTTCCCGACCTTTACTCGACAAAGGGCTGGATCTAAGCGTTTCGCCATATCGATTGCTTGAGCAGGTGTTGGAAAATCTAAAGCCACCACAATTGGGGATTGGCAGGTCATTCGTATTCCTCTTTCTTTCAATTTCGCCTTGAGATTATTCGCCTTCAAGACCATGTATAGGTTTCACTGATCCCCAACTTTTACAGCTAGGGCATTGCCAGTGTAATTGATGCCCAGAGAAGCCACACTGACGACACTGGAATTTATGTTTCGCTTTTGTTAGCTGATCAATCAGCTCAAAAAGGACATTCAAATGCTGCTCGTTTACTCCCTGACTTTCAGAGAGTTGCATTTGAATAAGCTCTTTAAACCCTTTAATAGTTGGGTGTGTTCGAAGTTGTTCTATTAAAAACTGCTCTGCAAAACGCCTATCGTCTTGTGCGTAATGTTTCGTCAGTGCAAGGATGATCGACGCAGATGCGTGCGCTTTATTTTGATCCACCAGAAATTGATGATAACCGCTACCAGACCAAATTTTTTGATACGCTTCTTTTAACTGGGGCAATATAACCGGAATAAAATCGGCATCTTGCTCTGCCACATTTTTTAGCTCTTTGATTGCGTCACGATATCGCCTTTGTTCACATAATACATCGGCCATCCCGACGCTCGCACGTACGCATTTAGGATCAGCGTTTAATGCATCTCTGAAATGCGAAAACGCCGGTTTCCATTGCTCGTTCTTCATTTGTGCTTGAGCAAGCTCACAATGAAAGTGCGCTAAACGCTTTGCTTCTTTTGCCGATGGATTTGCTTTTTGCAACTGGGCGCTGATGCTAATGGCCTTCTCCCAGCTTTGCTCAAACTCGTACAAGTCAATAAGCAACGTCAGAATCTGCGTTTGAAACTCTGTTTTTCTGGCGGCAATGTTCAGCAATAATCGCTCGGCTCGATCAAGTAAGCCCGCCGACATAAAATCGCTTGCCAACTCTAATTGCACAAGGCGCATTTCTCGATCGCCTATATCTGGGCGAGCAAGCAAGTTTTGGTGAACGTTGATGGCTTTTTCGATTTCACCTTTCTTCCTAAACAGGTTCCCGAGTGTCAGGTGGATATCGAAGGTTTCAGAATTTACTTCAAGCGAATCTACAAAGGCATCGATGGCTTCGGATTGTTGCCCATTTAATAAATGGTTTAAGCCTCGAAAGTAATCAGATGAGATGGTTTTAAGTTCTTTTTTGGACGTTTTCTCAGATCCACGTCGCCCCATTGCCCACCCTAAAAAGAGCGCAACAAAAAGAACAAAAAACAACCCCAACTCGGTCAAGTGTCTTTACTCCTTGCTTTCAGCAAGCTCTTTCGTAAGAGAGGCTTTACGGAGAGAATCCAACTCAGACCTGTTTTTTTCAAGTTTTTTGGATAGGAGTTTAATTTGTCGATCAGAACGTATAAGCGTGACAGAGCTGGCCAATAAAGTGACAGCAGCACCCGCAGCAAACGCTAAGATTAGGTAAAGGGCTATACTGAGTTCAGGGGCATGCCAAATGACCAAGTCCAAAGTAATTAATTGTGGATTGCGAATAGAGAAAAACACACCGACAACTAGAAATATAATAAGCAACGCCGCTAAAAGCACACGTTTAAGCCATTTCAACATAATGTCCCCACCAAAAAATACTGTCGCTACATTATGCCGTTGTCTGGTGTAAATTTCGAGTACGCTTACACATTAATTAAGCTCTTGATGAGCTAAATCATCTAGATTTACAAGTTCTCGCAGTTCTTTCCCAGGCTTGAAGTGTGGAACATATTTTGCGGTAAGTTCCACAGAATCGCCCGTTTTTGGGTTACGGCCTACTCTTGGTGCTCGATAGTGCAATGAGAAACTACCAAAGCCGCGAATCTCGATGCGCTCACCATTTGCTAAAGATTCAGACATATGATCTAGAACCGCTTTGATTGCTAGCTCCACATCTTTCACAGGCAAATGAGATTGCTGATCGATCAATATTTCTATCAGCTCAGATTTCGTCATCTCGTCCTCTCGACTAGAATTTGATCACTTTGCTAAGATTAGCTAAATCTAGAAAGAAAGCAATAACTTATAGCGCAAGAACCCCAATATTTCTTAACTTTTTATGTTATTTTTTATGATTATTCACTTTTTTGACGTCAGAATCGCTAAAGCATCACTTTTACCGACGCAGACGAAAACCTCATACTCTAGTCTTATTTAGACGCAACAGCACTTGTTCGAAGACTTATCAGCTCCTATAATGCTCGGCATTTATAACACCATTGGAAGACTTACAATGAGCTTTAAAGACATTCCTGCTGGCCGCGATGTGCCAAATGACATCAACGTAATCATCGAAATCCCTGCTGAGGCGAACCCAGTTAAATACGAAGTAGACAAAGATATGGATGCTTTGATCGTTGACCGTTTCATGACGGCTCCGATGTTTTACCCTGCAAACTACGGTTATGTTAACAATACGTTAGCAGACGATGGCGACCCAGTTGATGTATTGGTTATCACGCCATACCCAGTTGTAGCGGGTTCTGTTATTCGTTGTCGTCCTGTTGGCGTGTTAAACATGTCAGACGAAGCTGGCGTAGATGCAAAACTTGTTGCAGTACCTCACGAAAAACTTAGCAAGGAATACGGCAACGTCCAAGACGTTGAAGACATTCCTCAGCTTCTACGTGATCAAATCGAACACTTCTTCGAAAACTACAAAACACTTGAAAAAGGTAAGTGGGTTAAAGTTGACGGCTGGGCGAATGCTGACGAAGCGCGCAAAGCACTTGTTGAAGGTGTTGAAGCGTACAACGCTCAATAATTCAGCGATTTAACTTGCAACAATATTAGCTACAAAAAAGCCGATCATTTGATCGGCTTTTTTCGTTCTGTAATGCGTTACAGATTATTCCATATCGTCTAGGAATTTTTCTGCATCAAGAGCAGCCATACAGCCCGTACCCGCAGATGTAATCGCTTGACGATAAATATGGTCCATTACATCGCCAGCAGCGTAAACGCCCGGTATGCTCGTTTGAGTTGCGTTGCCTTCCAAACCAGATTGAACTTTAATGTAGCCGTCTTCCATTTCTAGCTGGCCATCAAAGATATCTGTATTCGGCTTATGGCCAATGGCAACAAAAAGACCTGCGATCTCAAGATCTTTCTTCTCACCTGATTGTTTGTTAAGAATGCGAACACCTGTTACGCCAGCGTCGTCACCTAACACTTCGTCAAGCTCTGAGTTCCATTCGATTTTAACGTTGCCGTTTTCTGCTTTTTCAAGCAGTTTGTCAGACAAAATTTTCTCAGAACGGAATTTATCGCGGCGGTGAATAACAGTCACGGAGTTCGCAATGTTCGACAGGTACAACGCCTCTTCAACGGCTGTATTTCCGCCGCCAATTACCGCAACATCTTTACCACGGTAGAAGAAACCATCACATGTTGCACAAGCAGATACGCCTTGCCCCATGAATTTCGTTTCGCTTTCTAAGCCAAGGTATTGAGCACTTGCGCCCGTTGCAATGATCAAAGCATCACACGTGTACACACCGCTGTCGCCTTCTAGACGGAATGGACGTTGTTGAAGGTCTACTTTACCAACATGGTCAAAAATGATTTCCGTTTCGAAACGCTCTGCATGTTTACGCATACGCTCCATCAACTCAGGACCTTGAACACCTTGATCATCACCCGGCCAGTTATCGACTTCAGTCGTCGTTGTAAGCTGACCGCCCATTTGCATGCCAGTTACCATAACTGGGTTCAAGTTCGCACGAGCAGCGTAAACCGCAGCAGTGTAGCCAGCAGGACCAGATCCCAAAATCAGTAATTTAGCGTGTTTAACTTCGCTCATTTAAGCGCTCCTTAAAAAGCTTTTAATATCATTTGGCGAGATGATAACGGAAAAAACGCCAAATGCTTAGAGAATTTAATTAATTGTTTAAATAGGGACTCTCTATGATTTTTCAAGCGTACAAAGCGCACATTCTGGATCTTGCGTTAATGTCAGTTCACGCCAACTTCCAGAAAATCCATCAAAGATTTTCAAACGGCCATGTACAACCTCGCCCTTAGCGCTTAAGAGCTTCAATGCATCCAGCGCTTGCATTACCCCTATCATCCCGACTACCGGGCCGATTATGCCATTTTCATTGCAACTCAATGCTTGATCCGACAGCTCGGAATACAAGCACTCGTAACAAGGCGTTGAGTTGGTATCGTACCGAAAGCTAATAATTTGCCCTTCCCAACGAATCGCTGCACCGCTCACTAACGGTACCTTGTTGCTGTGACATGCTCGGTGCAGCAGCTTTCTCGTTGTAAAGTTATCTGTGCAATCTAAAACAACATCGACGCTCCTAAGCAAGGCGTCTGCGTTTTCTTCTGTCAACTTACTCTCAATGGCCTGAATGTCGACCTCGGATGTTTTCTCACGCAACAATGCTTGAGCGGCCATTGCTTTGCTCTCGCCAACATTCCGCTCATTAAACAAGACTTGCCTTGGTAGGTTGCTTTCCTCGATCGTATCGTCATCCAGCAGCGTTAGCTTCCCCACTCCCGCCCCAGCTAGATAGGTTGCTGCGATGTTCCCTAGCCCACCAACCCCTATAATTAAAGCATGTTTGCTACTAAGATTAAGTTGACCTTCGATATCAAAATTAGGAAGCAATAATTGGCGGCTGTACCGATTGAGTTGTGATTCGTTCATTTACTCACTCTAATTAAGTGACGCTACGGGTCTATTCCTGCCCGATAGGTCAAAATTCTGATATTATCCGCAGTTTAATTTACAAGCATGATTTAGACGGACACACTACATGAAATTTCCTGGCCGACGAAAGCTCAAACATTATTTCCCTGTATCCCAAGAAAAAGCCGTTTTACCTTCTACAGAGGTCAGGCCTGATAAGGATACCTATATTGTCGGACTAGATGAAACCATTGTTGATCTTGTAGCAAACATCGACGAAGCATTTTTAGATAAGTTTGGCATCAAAAAAGGATTATCTAACCTGATTGACGCCAGCACTGCACAACAGATCTACGCGGAACTGATCAAAAACAACAGTATCTCTGACCACTTTGCTGGCGGCACCATTGCTAACACTATCCATAATTATTCCGTGCTTGCGGACGACAAATCAGTACTTCTAGGTGTTATGTCCTCGAATATCACATTAGGATCACCGGAATACCATTATGTCTGCACGACCAGCAGCAAAGTAAATATGAGCCACTTGCAAGGCGTTGCAGGAGATATTGGCCGAGGCGTCACGCTTGTAACACCTGATGGTGAACGAACATTTGCGATATCACCCGGTGATATGGATGAACTTAATGTAGACCATATCCCTGAGGATATCATTGCCGGCGCTGCATCATTAGTCACTTGTGCTTACCCATTGCGACATGAAGGTAAACCCATTAAGCCTGCCATGTTAAAAGCTCTGCAAGATGCTAAAAAGCACAATGTGCCCGTCGTACTCACGTTAGGAACACAACACCTCGTTGAAGACAATCGCGACGAACTGCTTACGCTAATACGTGAATACGTAACTGTTTTGGCAATGAATGAGCTAGAAGCCGAAGCTTTGACAGGACATAAGGAGCCGTTGTTAGCCGCAGAGTCCATTCTGGACGACGTTAACATGGTTCTTCTTACAAATGGGCCAGAAGGCCTATATCTCTGCGGACACGTCGAGAACGACCTCAAAAGAGAAACCAACAACCCCATTAAATCCGGTGAAATCGTCGATTTCAATCGTTGGGAATTTAGCCGACCTATGAAACGTGAGCTGTGCAAAAATTCCATCAAGGTCTATTCTCACATAGACCCATATATGGGCGGGCCGGAGAAGATAAAAAACACCAATGGCGCTGGTGATGGCGCTTTGTCTGCATTGCTGCACGACATTTCAGCCAACCACTATCACAAACAAGCTGTGCCAAGCTCCAGTAAGCATGCGGCACCTTTCCTTGCCTATTCGTCTTTCGCTCAAATATGCAAATACTCCAATCGCGTCAGCTATGAGATTTTAGCGCAAAGCGCACCGCGACTAAGCAAAGGATTACCAGAAAGAGAAGACAGCTTGGAAGAAGCTTATTGGGAAAGGTAAACTTTCGTTTCTTACTCGTTTATTCGAACGGCAGTATTTCAATAACAAGCGCTGATCAAGATCGCGCTTGTTATTGAAGAATAATCTAATAGAAACGCTCTCTATATAGTAAACGTTCTCGTTTTACTGTCGAGATAATGAACTTTCTCGTAAATATCGCCAGCATTGCTGCCAATACTGGAAATAAATTCATGATCCTTCTTGAGCAACTGCGCAACATTGTCCATTTCTTCATTCATATGAACCACGGTTTGAGAAATGTCTTTCACTGCCTGCGCCATGTCATTCGATGTTGTGGAACTCATTTGCGCATTTTGCTCTATTTCACGAATCGCCAAGCCTGCGTTTTCACCCAATTGTTCGATGGCTTTTAGGCTCTCCTGGCCACTGCTCATGGTCGATATCGCTTCTTCTGTCGAGGATTGGATAGTACTCACAATCCCTGTAATCGAAGATGTTGCCTCTACGGTTTTTTCCGCTAGGGACCGAACCTCATCCGCGACAACAGAAAAACCGCGACCAGCCTCACCCGCACGTGCGGCCTCAATGGCAGCATTCAAAGCCAATAAATTGGTTTGATTGGCAAGATCGTTAATCATTGCAATAACACCATCAATGTCCTTAGATAGAACACCCAATTCATTCAGTTTAAGACTGGTTTGGTTGACAATATCAATGGCATTAGTAAGGTTTGAAAGCGCATCATTGATGGTTTCCGCTCCTTGTTTCGCTGAGTCGTAAGTATTGTTGGATTGTGTACTCAAATCGCTGGTCGTTGCAGAAATATCAGAGATCGTCGCCGAAATATGCTGCGTAGATGACGCCAGCTCGATTGTTTGCTGACTCACTGAAAGATTACTTTTTGTAATACTCGATACCGCTGAGTTTAACTCCGTGACTTTGTCATTTACATCCTGAGTCGTTGAAATGACATCGCCAATTACGCTCCCTAAGCCCTCGGTCATTTCATTAACAGAGCCGCAGAGCTGATCAAAATCATCTCCTCGCGCTTTGTTCACGGCAAGTTGGGCGGTTAAATCCCCTTCTTTAATTTTGCCAAGGTCTTTAATAATTTGGCTTAGCATATTATTTACACTGCGACCAATGCCCAACATCATCAGTGCTGCAACCACAGCCACAATAATACTAACGGCTAAAAGGCTGACTTTCGCTTGCGCAGCACTGTCTTGAGCATCGTTTCTGGCGCTAGATACCAAGCTTTGTATAAAAGCGGAAGCAGATTGATGCACACTGCTCAAGGATTCACTCACACTTGTAAATTGACTCTGCAACTCGCCATACTGCTTTGTGGCGTCATCAAATACGGATAGACCCGCTAAGTAAGGTGTCATCGCCTCGGAGAAGCGGTCCTCTAAATTGTACTTCTTCACACTTTCCGAGAAAGCACTATACGCCGCATAAAAGGCTTCTTTGTTCTCTTTAGTTGGCTCAAAAATATAGACCTTTTCCGCTTCACGGACTGGAGAGAAAGCTTGCTTCATAAGACTTAAGCGCGAGACTTTTGCGAAAAGAGCTTCGCCCAATAATTTGACTTCGCCACGCAACCCAGTCGAACCAGTAAAGCCTACTTTATGTTTGCTCTCTAACAATTGCCTCATCAAATCGTTATAACGTTTAAATTCAGCAGCGACTTCTCGTAAATGACCCTGAGCTGCTGGGTCAACCAACACACTCACGTCATCCGCTAACATGGCGCTAAAGTGGTTATAGTTGTCTTGTTGGCGATCTAGAAACTCCGCGTAAGATTGATCGTCCACACGATTAAGTGCTTCAGACTCTTTCATGATGGAAATAACCAGCGACGATAAGTTTTTATCGACTTCGGTTAACGTATCAAAACGAACCGATGAGGCATCTTGCTCGTTAAGGCCTTTGAAGGCGACGCCAGTTACAATCGCAAAGCCAAAAATAGCAGTGAGCAGTAACGTTAAAAGCTTTACTCGAAAGCTGACATTAGAAAACATACATTTACCCTCTGATCACAACTAAAGGTCAATTTTGTGCCCCTTAGTAAGAACATACTTATAAAACCCAAACGGCGTTCCTTGCTTTTTTCCTTGCTTTATTGAAAGAGAGCTAGAACTCTCAAGTCCTTTGTACCAATACTACCCTAAAAATGAATACAAGTTTAAAGACAACACCATGTTTCATGATAAAAACAGTTGCATCAAACCAAATCTCCTTAACGTTATTATTGGATACGAAATAATCATAAATCAATCACTCTTTTTCGATGTAGTTTTTTATATAGCTTTTATTTCGCCTTTCCGATCAAGCTTTTTTGTTTAAATAATAAGCACTCGCACACGATAATGTGTCACAATGCCGGACTAGACTCTCACTTTAAGCTTGCTGGTTCATTATCAGGCTCAACCAACCCAAATTGCATTTTCAAGCATCGTCGAAAAGCACAATATTTTAGGAAGAAAGTTATGCAAAATCTCACACCTGCTGGCCAAAATTTAGTCAGCGATATATCGTATCGCTTCGGCATTAGCCAAGATGCAGTGATACATATGTTGGTTGCGGTCAATAATGGCAATGGAACTATGGCGCAATTTAACTGCCCTGAGCTTGGCGGGTCAGGCCAATGGATGCAGGGCGGCATGACTATGGTTGGCGATATGTTTAACAATGGTTTAAAAAATACCGTCGACAACCTGTGCTCCGAGCTCGCTAATGCGTTAGCCAACATGCAACTTTTTCCACCAGCGCCAGCCAATAGCGCTGGTGGACTACAATGGTGGCCAGGAGATTTAGGCCAGCCATTTAGTAGCGGAGCCCAAAACAATATTCGATATGCGGTATTTCCAAATCGGTTAGCGGTAGAACTCAACGGCGCAGTTACGGTTTATGATACTCTGAACCACAACATTGGCGGCGTAAGCCAGCAACAAGGGTCTAACACCTCACTCAGCTTCTCAAGCCAATTCGGCGAAATCTCGGTCGATACATTACCCGTTATATCTGGATCATCATCGCAACAAGGTAATACTAACCAAGACACCGTGATTGGAAATAACACTCAGGTAAACTTCGCTGAGCCTAGTAACCTTTCTCAAAACGCGGTTGAAGCACCGCAGAACGACTCGAATTACGGCATAAGTACGGCTTCTAGTACTCAAGACGAAATTTTCATTTTGCTTGAAAAACTTGGAAAACTATTTGATGCAGGTGTGCTGACTCAAGATGAATTCAATGCAAAAAAAGCTGAACTTTTAAATCGAATTTAACCCTCTGAACGTGTTCTAGCTTAAGAGGAGAGAGGTCACGGACCTCCTTCTCCTTTCTCTTATCCTTCTCCAAAGCAATCCGTCATAAAGAAGTCGCACCGATTAAACATTGTCCGTCTTAGCGTGTTTCCATGCCTTACTCATTAATTTTATTCAAATTTGAGGCCGATGCTTACTTTGATACGTATGTAAGGTATGACAATAACGGAGACTAAAATGTTTTCAATATTTAAATCAGATCCAGCCAAAAAATTAGACAAGCAGTATTCCGAGAAACTCGAACTGGCGATGAAAGCGCAACGTAGTGGTGATATTAAAACGTATTCTCAGCTTACTTACGAAGCTCAAGAGATATATAAAGAGTTGCAGGCGATAGGAAAAAAGTGAATCTCAGTAAATAAAAAAACCGCATAGGCTTAACGCCTCATGCGGTTTTATTGGTGTACAAAAAAGTCTTAAACGATTAGATCATCGCTTCAATGCCAAGCGCTTCGTTGCTTTCAAACATACGATTAAGATCCAGTAGGATTACTAGCTCTTCTTCTTTCTGGTAGACACCTTGAATAAACATAAGTGCTTCATCATTACCCACACTTGGGCTTTGCTCGATTTCACCTTGATACAAGTAGAAAACTTCCTGTACGGCGTCTACTAGCATACCAATTTGCTCACCATCATGTTCGATGATGATAATTCGAGTATCGTCAGATATGGTGCACTCTGGCAAGCCAAATCGAACGCGAGTATCAACAACCGTTACGACGTTACCACGAAGGTTCACAATACCAAGAACATACATCGGCGCACCCGGTACAGGTGCTATTTCACTGTAACGCAATACTTCTTTAATTTGCATTACGTTAATACCGTATGTTTCTTCCAACAACTTAAAGGTCAGATATTGGAGTAGTTCGCCTTTACTACTCTCAGAGGCTAACCCTTTTCCAGATTCTTTAATAGTCGCTATCTCAGACATGGCTTACTTCCATACTCATTTTATTTGGACGGCTGGGGAACTTGTCTTCAAATTCCCCAGATACCAGACTCTTTTACATGATAGCTAAAACTTCGCTATCTAGCCTAGAATTTTGCGTAACAATTAGTTGTCTTGTTGTATACCAACAATAACCCAACTTGAACTTGCATCCGACATATTTTTTTCTAAATGCCAGATTTCTTTGGTTTCAGACGTTTCACCGCCTTCTTTTATCCAACCTGAAAACTGCAAACTAATGGACGCAGTAGAGCCGATAAATTCGCCACGTACTAGGTCTACCATTAGAGAAACAACGTCTGTTTTTGGCTTATCAGCGCCAAGAGCAGCGCGCTCTTCTTTTAGCATATTATACAAATCTGGGCTGACGTATTCCTGAATCGTCTCGAAATTATTGTCATCCCATGCTTTTTGCAAATCAATGTAATGATTTTTTGCTTCAGCAACAAATGCTTGTTCGTTGAAACCGGGTGGAAGCTGAATGTCAGGTTGACCACCAAAGCTTGCATTGCCCGACATCGGAGACGGTTGAAAAGAATCACGTGATGACTCAGGCATTTCGCGATAAGCACCATGGCCAGCAGCTTGCTGCATAGCGCGTTTTTTCGGCGCGATAAAGAACTTGTAGACTAGGAAACCGATCAAAGCAAATAATAGGATGTCTCCAAAAGAGATTCCATCAAATGCACCGCTTCCCATCAGAGCGGCAAACAAACCACCGGCAAGAAGACCGCCTAGCAATCCACCACCTAGGCCACCAAGAAAACCACTTTTCTTCTTAGTTGTGCTGTTTGTAGCAGAATTATTAAGCGACTTGTTAGACGAACTTGCAGGCTTAGAAACAGAGAAGCTCTTGCCGAAGCTTTTGCCGCCACCAAATTTTTTAGCCTGAAGGTCCGCACTAAAGCCGCCTCCTACCATCAATACGAATGCCATAACAATGGCATAAACAGATGTTTTCACGATATTACTCCATAGTTTTAAATAAAACTGTTCTGAGACACTTTGCTTAAATTTGCGTTAAACAAAGTTCACAAGGCCTACGGCTTCTCTCAGCTTCTTAATATGATCGCGAGTACGAGCACGGGCTTTTGCGGCGCCGGCCTGTAGTACTTCTTCGATTTGCGCTGGATTCGCCATAAGCTCTAAATATTTCTCTCGTGACTCGCCTAGTTGACCATTAACCAACTCGAAAAGTTCTTTTTTCGCTTCGCCCCATGCAATACCGTCTGCAAACTTCTGACGCATTTCTTCAGTTTGCTCAGGTGTTGCAAACGCCTGATAGACCTCAAATACAGTCGAATCATTTGGGTCTTTTGGCTCACCTGGCTCCAACAAGTTTGTTTTGATCTTGTTAATGCCCTTCTTCAGCTTTTTCTCAGTGTCAAACAACGGAATAGTGTTGTTATAGCTCTTAGACATTTTACGTCCGTCTAAGCCTTTAAGGATGGCAGTACTTTCACCAACAACCGCTTCAGGCATCACAAAAAATTCGCTTCCATAGATATGGTTAAAGCGGCCTGCAATATCACGTGCCATTTCAATATGCTGGATTTGATCTCGACCAACTGGCACTTTGTGCGCATTAAATGCCAAGATATCCGCGGCCATTAACACTGGATAACAAAACAAGCCCATTGTTATGCCAAAATCTGCATCCTGTTCGCCCGCTACATTCTCATCTACTCCTGCTTTATACGCATGAGCACGGTTCATTAGACCTTTCGCAGTAACACAGGTTAACAACCAGTTTAGTTCACTGATTTCAGGAATGTCAGATTGACGGTAAAAAGTTGCTTTATCAGTATCCAGTCCACACGCTAGCCAGGTAGCCGCAATCTCAAGACGAGACTGTTGCACACGCTCGGCATCCTGACACTTAATCAATGCATGGTAATCCGCCAAAAAGAAGAAAGCTTCGGTGTCTTCACGATTACTTGCTTCGATTGCTGGACGAATTGCACCAACATAATTGCCAAGATGAGGCGTTCCTGAGGTGGTAATACCTGTTAAAACAATTTCTTTGCCCATTATTCCTACTCGGTTATATTCTTAAGAGTGCATACCCTACCATAAATTTATGGTCGGTATTACTCTCAAATGCATATTTGAGAGTGATCTATATCTTCTTGCTAATAGTGGGTTATATAAGGTTTTTTTCTTTGTAATCAAGAGAAAAGGCGTCGCGTAAACCACTCATCTCTTTTATCGTTCTTTGGCAACACTAGAAAAGGCATTTTTGCCTCTCGTGAGAGGCTCGAATAATAACAATTGATATGAATCAGGCGACTTATTTCAGGCGACAAACTCTACTATTTATTGGCAAAGGGTATAAAAAAGGGCCATTCTCGAATAACTAGTAAAAATCAGAAAGAAACGAGAAAAACATTTAAGCAGCTGGCTTGGAGAAAGCAGAACGAAGACTGAGTCGAGCGGTTTGCATGACAAACCGCTCCTTTAGAAAGGCATCTTTAGTCGATTATCAATTATAGGCCCGATTTCTCGTAGATATCGTGAGTCCAAGCTCCTGATGGTTTGGTTGTAATAACCGGTGACGAATCCCCACTCATTAACACTTCGACAGTGCGATCATAGGCCGCAGGGTCTAAATACCCAACGCCTTTAGAGTTTCCTTCTATCAATTTAGCAACGGCTTTCGCCATACGAACTTGATGCTCTAGCGTTTGTGCGCCAGTATCATCATATTCAAGGACAATTTCAGCCGCTTCTTCTGGATTGTTTGCAACCCATTCCCAACCTTTTACAGACGCTTTTAAGAACCGCGCAAGTTTATCAACCATGGCTGAGTCTTTCAGCTTATCTTCGGTTGTATATAAGCCGTCTTCAAGCATAGCCACACCTTGCTCTTGATAGCTAAAGACCGTTAACTCAGATGGCATTAGACCACCATCAAGAACCTGACCGTATTCGTTATATACCATGGTTGATACACAATCAGCCTGCCCCTGAAAGATAGGATCAACATTGAATCCTTGTTTAAGTACGGTAACCCCGCCTTCGCTGCCATCTGTAGCAATAGCCATTTTTGACATCCAAGCTAAGAATGGATATTCGTTACCAAAGAACCAAACACCCAATGTTTTGTCTTTCACATCCATTGGTTTTTCAATCCCTGACGATTTCAGACAAGTGAGCATCATGCCCGATTTATTAAATATTTGACCAATATTAACCAACGGCAATCCTTTCTCACGGGACGCCAGCGCAGCGGGCATCCATTCAACGATCACATCGGCACCGCCACCCGCTATGACTTGCGGAGGAGCAATATCTGGCCCGCCCGGTTTGATCGTCATGTCGAGGTCTTCATCCTCGTAAAACCCTTTTTCCAATGCCACATAGTAACCCGCAAATTGCGCTTGAGTTACCCACTTTAACTGTAATGTTAACGGGTCTGCCGCTTGCGACATCGATGCCGCCAATGCAGAACACGTCAAGGTACAACCTGCGATCAACGAACGGATACTCTTTTTCATACTTATTGCCCCTTCTCGATTTGTAGTTCTCTCGGTTAACTCTCTTTGTTCTTTCATAGGTGTATTCATGAATAGACTCACAGATCTATGTCATGAACTATTTGCTTCTTCTTGATGGATGCCAAAAGGTCAGTTTTGATTCAAGCAAGGCCAGCGCCCCATAACTGATGGAACCAGCAAGTGCGGCAACTAATATCGTAGCCCACACCATATCCATGTTCATGCGCCCTACTTCGGTCGAGATTCTGAACCCCATTCCTACAATCGGAGTACCAAAAAACTCGGCAACAATGGCGCCGATCAGAGCCAACGTCGAATTGACTTTCAAAGCGTTGAAAATAAAAGGTAATGCGGCTGGTAATTGAACATACCAAAGTACTTGGTGACGTTTACACGCGTAGGTTTGCAGGACGTCGAGATGCAATGAATCCCTCGCTTGTAAGCCTGCAAGCGTATTTACCAACATAGGGAAGAAAGTCATGATTACGACTACAGCGGCTTTTGATTGCCAATCAAAGCCAAACCACATCACCATAATTGGTGCAATACCAACAATAGGAATGGACGACATGATATTGCCAACAGGAAGAAAACCTTTTTGTAGAAATGGACTGCCATCAATCAGTAACGCAACGATAAAGCCACTCGCACAGCCTATTATCCAACCGACCAACACGGCTTTTAACCACGTTTGAGCAAAATCTTTAGAAAGCACATCAATGTGGGTCACGAAGGTAGTAAGAATGGTACTTGGTGCGGGTAAAAGCACTTTAGGAACGCTAAAACCAGTGACTGTCAGCTGCCAAAGAACCAGTAAAACAAATGCAAACAGCGCAGGAACCATCACCCCAATGAACCGCTCCGCTAACTTAGACGTCACGTTGTCGGCAAGTATTGTCAGTTGTACCATTGAAAACCAAGCACCTACCAGCATAACAGGAACCAAGGTGAGCCAAAGTGGACGCTGAAGGTACACCCCTTCGTAATTCGACACTAAATACAGGCTAAGGAGTAAAGAAACAAAGCCCGCTAAGATAATGGTTACGTGCTTCATCCTGTGATCCCCATTCGTCGATTCACTCGTTTTTCAAAATACCCAACTAAGGCAACCAGTACCGATCCCAATATAGCGGCGACCACTAAAGCAGACCAGATTTGTATGGTTTGTCCGTAATAGGATCCACTTAATAATCGAGAACCCAGCCCTCCTTGCGCTCCTGTTGGAAGCTCTCCGACGATAGCGCCCACCAATGATGCTGCAATGGCGATTTTCAGACTCGCAAATAAATACGGCATTGCACTTGGCCAACGTAACTTTCGAAAAGTTTGTTCTGGAGAGGCACTGTAAGTTGCCAACAGCTCCATATGAAGTGTGTCTGGCGCTCGTAATCCCTTTACCATGCCAATGGTCACAGGAAAAAAGGAGAGATACATAGAGATAATGGCTTTGGGCAGGATGCCGGTAAAATTCATTGCTCCCAAAACAACAATGATCATAGGCGCAATGGCCAATATTGGTATCGTCTGAGACGTGATAACCCATGGCATCAGGCTGCGCTCCAATGTACGGCTATGCACAATACCTATCGCTAACACAATACCGAGGAATGCTCCCAGTAAGAAGCCTAATAACGTTGAAGATAAGGTGATCCCTGAATGATAAACCAATGAACGTTTAGAGCTAATCTTGGTTTCAAAGATGGATTTGTACAGTTCATAACCAATTTGGTCAGGCGTTGGTAACAAAGGACGCTTCATCGAATACGCATCGGAAATAAGCCGACTAACATCCCACGTCATTCCGCGACGCTCATATCCTTTAATCAATAAATCGCTGTTTAACCAAAATGCGGCCAAATACCAAAGAATCGTCAGAGCTATCAACACCAATAGAAGCGCGGCAGGCTGACTGTTTTTTAACGAGTCGATAGACAATGGATGAGTTAAACGTTTCATTCATTTCCCTCAATCAATTCGATGATCGTTTGCAAGCGCTTCACGTACTTCTTGCATCACTGCCACAAATTCAGGGCTTTCTCGATCCGCCAATGTTCTTTTCTTTGCTAATGGGCTTTTGATTATCTTTGCAATACGACCCGGTCTGGGTGACATCACCACAATGTGCGTAGAAAGCAATACGGCTTCGGGTATCGAGTGCGTTACAAAGACGACTGTTTTACCGGTCTCGTGCCAAATTTTGAGCAGTTCAAGGTTTAAATGGTCACGCGTAATTTCATCTAGTGCGCCAAACGGCTCGTCCATTAGTAATAATTGCGGTTCAAAACTCAATGCTCGTGCTATCGATGCACGCTGTTGCATGCCTCCCGACAGCTGCCAAGGGAACTTGTTGTGAAAATCCTGAAGCCCTACTAGCTCCAAATATTTGTCTGTTTTCTGCTGTTGTAGCTCTTTTGATAGCCCAAAAATTTCCAGTGGCACTTTGCAGTTGCTTGCAATTGTACGCCATGGGAATAAAGCGGGAGCCTGAAACACATAGCCATACAATCGATTTAAACGTGCATCCTCAGGAGATGTACCGTCCACTAAAATGGTTCCAGAGGTTGGGCGCTCAAGATCCGCTATCACTCTTAAAAGCGTGGTCTTACCACAACCTGACGGACCGATAAAAGAGACAAAACCCCCCTCTTCTATTGCTAAATCAATATGAGACAACGCATTCACAGGGCCATCATTTGTTTCGAATACAAGAGATAAATCCTCAATCGTAATCATTTTTCTAGCAGATTGAGGCGGGTTAAATTCGGCTAATACATCAGATTTTTCAAAGACATCTGCAGTCATACTCATACTACTCATCCGTTCTCAATAAAATCAGCGAACAACAGGCATTAATTGATATTAGATTTAATGCGTTATGGCGGAACGATGGTCACTAGAGGTTGTGGTAGCCTCGTTGGTAATACAGTAAAGCGCCACTTTCATCCGTGGTTTTTAGCGCGACGACTTCACAAAAAAACACGTCATGCGTTGCAATACTCTGTCGATGGCTGACCTGACAATCAAAACTTACTGCTGCACCGACTAATACAGGAGAACCCGTTTGAAGTTTCGTCCATTCACCGCTCTCAAAACGTTCAGCCATAGGCGCTTTGCCACCGAACATGTTAGAAAGGTCATCTTGCCCGCTTGCGAGCGTATTAATCGCAACGGTTGATGCCGTTTTAAACGTTTCATAAACCGATGAATTTCGGTTGAGACAAACCAATAAAGTTGCCGGACTGTCACTCACACTGCATACGGCGGTGGCAGTGAAGCCCACCTTTTCACCACCGTCTGCTGTGGTCACAATATTGACCGCTCCAGCAAGATTAGCCATCCCTTCCTTATAAGATTGCGCCGTAATCGGCATCTGTTTTTCGATTGCTAATTCGTTCGTATTACTCATTATTATGTTCTCTCGTTATTGTCTATTCTTTGACTAACCGGCCTCTCAGGTAGTCATTGAAATGATTGCTGACTTCGAACTCGTTAATAGCAATTGAGATGCTCCATCAGTATCGTATTAACCGTCTGAGTCGCCGTTACGGTTGAAGCATGACCACCATAATCAAGCAAACTCATTTTTGAATTCGGCAATGCGTCATCAAGCTGCTTCGATTGCTGCCATGGCACCAACAGATCGTCTTTATTCGCGATAATCAGCGTATCGGTTTGAATCTGTTTTATCTGATTCTCAATGTCGAACGTACTTAACGCCGCAATACGCTTTAATAAGTTGTCTTTGTCTGGAAACACCTTCAGAAGGTGCGCTTCTTCCTCAACCAGTGTTGCAATGTTGTCGGCGATCCAATCCGGAGGGTATAAAATCAATGCCTGCATCTGCAGAAAGATTTCCTTTGAACATGTGTCTAAAATGGCTTTTCGAATATTGAAACATCTCAACGTATGTGGATTTGGGCTACTCCACGCATTGATCAGCACCATGCTTTTTAATATATCTGGACGCCTTAACGCCATTTTCATTGCGACCAAACCACCAAGCGCATGACCGACAACGTGGCATTGCTTAACGTCCAAACCATCTAGCAATTCAAGCAGCTCGTCTGACATGTGTTCGATGCTGTAATCCATTGGCAAGGTCGCAGGGCTTCGACCTGTACCAAGCTGATCGTATACAACCACTCGATACTGTTTTGTTAACGCTTCTAATTGAGGTTTCCAAAAGTGCGCAGAACCGCCTAATCCGGAACTCAGTACAACTGTGTGTGCATTTGGATCAGTAACACCCAATACTTCGAAATACATAACTTGCCCTTTATTGGAATAACGCCGCTCTCTGGCACTCCCCTTATTAAGGGGAGGCAAACTCAAGTTTCTGCGGTTTAAATGTTCTTTAACTTCTCTTCAACCGCTGCTTATTCACTTTTTATTTAGCCAATGTGCGCAAAGCTTGCGATCTCAACCAACGCATCCGGCTTAACCAAACCGCACTGAATACAATAACGAGCAGGTTTTTCACCCGGAAAATACGACGCATATACTTCGTTCACTGCCGCATAGTTATCCCAATCAGTGATCAAGATTGTATTGAACGTAACGTCATCCATCGTGCCACCCGCCTCCTCAACGACACCCTTGATGGTTTCTAATACATGACGAGTTTGAGCTGCGGCATCGCCAACGTGAACGACATTGTTTTCACTATCAAAAGGTAGGGTTCCAGAAACATAAAGAACATTGTCTGCCATAGACCCAGGAACATAAGGCGCTAATGGTTTACCTGTACCTGCTGGAATTATCGACTTTTTACTCATACCTGATTCCTCAATTCTTATTTAAGTTATGCTGTAAAGCTGCTGACCATACGTTTGAAGATGCATCATTTACCCGATGTATTTGCTTCCATCACTTGAACACAGAAAGTGTCGACGTCTGATACCCAGCCAAAGAAAGTTTCAATGTTGTAAAGCGAGGCCTCTTGTATCGCATCAGGCCCCGCCTGATGTGTTGCGTCGGCGAGAACAACGCCAAAATACTCCAGAAAAAAACCGTCTCGCAGAGTGGATTCAACACAGACATTGGTTGCGATGCCGGTAAATATGAGATTTTTAATACCTCGACTTCTCAACATGCTGTCTAGATTTGTGTTGTAGAATCCGCTGTACCGCGTTTTTGGGATGACAATATCGCCAGATTGAGGTTTAAGCGCCTCTACCAACTCATAATCCCAAGTGCCTTTCGCTAATAAAGTACCCATTAGCTCAGGCTGCTTTCTCATCGTTTTTAACGCATTGGATTTGTACCAGTTGGGGGATCCGGGGCCACCCGCTTCTGTGTATTCTCGATCCCAGCCATTTTGAAAATAAACAACGGGGATATTGGCATTACGCGCAACATTAAGTACTTTTGCGGTTTGTTCGATCACCGGGCCTGTACTTGAGATATCAAACCCAGCACGATCCAAATACCCATTTTTTGTTGCGTAGGCGTTTTGCATATCAACAACAATGACCGCCGTTTCAGACAAGTTGATGGCTAACGGTTCTGGTTTTGCTGGTAATACAATTTCATTCGGCTGGCTGCCATCACAATAACCCGCCACATTCAGCTCACTGATTTGCTCACTAACACTCATAACTTAAACCGCCGCCGACTGATGAATGTGTGCACGAGATTTCATTAGCGGTTGGATCTTATTGCCGTAGTCGTCCATGCCTTTAATGAAGTCGTCAAATGTAAGCAGAACACCACCACATCCCGGTACGTCAGCAATCTCATCTAACATTGCCGCGACTTTTTCATACGACCCGACCAAAGTTCCCATATTAAAATTCACGACTGAGGTTGGATCTGTCATATCTCGAACGTTGGTGTCTTTACCCGATTTTTTATCGGCAGCACCTTGTTGCGTCATCCAATCCGTTGCACCAAAGTCCTGACCTTCTTTATAGCTTTCCCATTTGGCCATGGCTTTTTCATCCGTCTCGTCAGCAATGACCATCATAAGAACGGCTGAATCTACACTGCGTTCGGCTTTGCTCGCAGCTTCCTGCAAACGTGCTGCTGTTGGAGCAAATGCTGTAGGTGTATTAACACCTTTGCCAAAGCAAAAATTGTAGTTGCCATGTTTAGCGGTAAATTCCATGCCTGAAGCACTCTGACCAGCACAAATGATCGGGATATCGCGAGAAGGCTTAGGCAGCATTTGGCAATCATCCATTTGGAAAAACTCGCCTTTAAAATCGCTCTTCCCAGTCGACCACAGCTCCTTAACCACTTTGATGTATTCATCAAGGTAGTCATAACGACTTGCGAAATATTCGTCTCCGGGCCACATGCCCATTTGTGAATATTCAGGACGTTGCCAACCTGTCACTAAATTCACACCAAAGCGCCCATTAGATATAGAGTCTATCGTGGTCGCCATTCTTGCCATTATCGCGGGAGGCAAGACTAAGGTTGCGGCTGTCGCATAAAGCTGAATTTTGCTTGTAACAGCGGCAAGACCCGCCATAAGAGTAAAAGACTCTAAATTGTAATCCCAAAACTCCGTCTCACCGCCGAAGCCACGAAGCTTGATCATAGAAAGCGCAAAGTCCATCCCGAACTCCTCAGCCTTCATAACAATCTCTTTGTTCAGATCGAAACTCGGTTTGTACTGCGGTGACGTTTTTGAAATTAGCCAGCCGTTGTTACCAATTGGAATAAATACGCCTACGTCCATTTTCGCCTCTCTTATCTTTTGGTTAATCGCCGGCCTTTGATGAGCCGTCTAAGTGATACAAAACTGCAAATACATTGATTTACATGTTCGCGTTTCCCATTCACTCTTTTTTCAAATGACAAATTACTATTAGCAGTATGCATGCCAAAAAATAATTATTATTATTTTCAATGAGTTAAGAAATTATTAGAGATGTATTTTGACCAAATGGTCTAAACTGGAACAATAAGTCAGGATTATTGCTCACATTTTGTGCAGAGTACTTTTTATCCAGAAATAGCGAGTTGTCGCAAAGGAAGGTCGTTCAAAATATAGATAAAAACTAAGGTACCTTTTACAATGAATGAGTCGCCCTTTCCGCTTAGATACAAAAATGCTCGGTAAAGGCAGGCGTTTTATAACAACTGAAGTAAGAAGTATGTCATCAGATAACGTCACACCCGAAACGCATAAAACAAAACCAGAAAGAGCTTTTAGTGTGGACACCGTACGGCGGCGATCCGAAGCAAAACAAAGTAAGCAAAATCGCATTATGGAAGCGGCGTTAACGCTTTTTTCCCGTTATGGGCTGGGCGGCACCAGTATTGATCAAGTTGCGGAGCTTGCGGACGTATCGAAAAGTAATCTGCTTTATCATTTCAACAGCAAAGAACAACTCTATATCGAAGTGATTAAGCGTGTTTTGGACGTATGGATTACGCCATTGGCAGGCTTTTCAGAAGATCAGGAGCCGATGGAAGCGATTTCGAATTACATTAGAATTAAGCTCGAAATGTCGCGAGATTTTCCAGAAGAATCACGCCTTTTTTGTATGGAAGTCGTTCAAGGTGCTCCGCTATTGTCTGACGAATTAAAGACACCGTTGCATGATTTAGTCGAAACGAAAGTCTCAGTCATTAACGCATGGATTAAAGCGGGTAAGATGAAGCGTATTGACCCGTACCATTTGCTTTTTAGCATATGGGCAACAACTCAACACTACGCGGATTTTGCGGTACAAATTGAAGCGATTACAGGTAAGAATTTGAACAACAAAGCTTTCTTTGACGAAACCTTAAATACGTTGTATCAACTGATATTAAACGGGATTAAAACTCAACACATTGATGATTAAAATCACCGAGAGAGGGACTGGGAAAACTCGTTTTCCAGCCCCTCAAGCAGGCTTTTAAAGAGGTTTTTTTAAGAGCTTTTTTTAAGATCGTTAAGACCGACTCTAATAACAGCGCATTAAAACCCTCGGCTATTAAGCACTCGTGAAAACCAGCCAGTTGCCTTCGTTTCTACAGCGCTTAGCACAGAGAGACCTAATCGCTCAGCAACAGATTTTGGCTCGGTGTACTCTACTTTAAACACATCGGCTTTTTCATATTGACCCACGATGTAACTGTCGCTGGTGGTTACTTCGTCAATCAATTTGTTTTCTACTGCTTGGCTACCGTACCAAGTTTCACCTGTCGCAACGGATTCAATATCCAACACCGAACGTTGTGACGCCACGAAATCTTTAAATAGAACATGGGTGTCTTCCAGATCTTGTTTAAATTTATCGCGTCCTTCTTCGGTATTTTCACCGATTACGGTCAATGTACGTTTGTATTTACCCGCAGTGTGCAGTTCCACATCAATATTGTTTTTATCTAACAACCTGTGAATATTAGGAACCTGAGCAACAACCCCTATAGAACCTAAAATAGCAAATGGCGCAGCTACAATTTTGTCAGCGACACACGCCATCATATAACCCCCACTGGCTGCCACTTTATCAACACAAATAGTGAGCGAAATGCCCGCTTCTTTGATGCGTTGAAGTTGAGAAGCCGCAAGACCGTAGCTATGAACCATACCACCACCGCTTTCAAGACGAACAACCACTTCGTCCTCTTTCGTTGCAACAGTTAAGATAGCGGTAATTTCGCGGCGCATTGATTCGACCGCAGACGCTTTAATATCACCGTCAAAGTCCAGTACAAAAACTTTCTTTTTGTCTACTGCTGGCGATTTTTTCTCTTTTTTCTGTTCGCTTTTACGTGCTTTAGCCTTGGCTTTTAACGCTTTTTTATCCAATAACGCGCCTTCCATTAAAGACTTCGCTTTATCGTAGCCTTCATTAAGCTTATTGATACTTAGACCGGCGCTTTTTTTGCTCTTCCCAGCGGTCAGCAACACTAAGACCAATGCAAATAGCACAATGACCGTTAGCAGTCGTATAAGAAACCCTGCATATTCCGTAATAAATTCCAAAATAGTCCTCTGCAATATCTAAAATTATTCATTTTTATATGGGGATTGATTGACTAATAACAATGACACAACCAATGAATTCATAGCATGCTTGTCGTTATTACCCTATCATCTAGCTCAAAATTTGATCGATAACAATAAAAAATAACCACACACAAGGAGTAAATGAATGAAGTCAGCGTTTGCCCAGTCATTTGGTAATAACTTTCTTGGCGCTTCACCACTTTGGTATAAGCAAGTAATCATTGTGTTTTTAATCGCGAACCCCATCATTTTGAACGCATTTGGCCCTTTCATTACGGGCTGGTTACTGATCATCGAGTTTATCTTTACCCTAGCAATGGCGCTGAAATGCTACCCACTTCAACCGGGAGGTTTAATTGCGTTAGAAGCCGTTATGCTCAACCTCACCACTACCGACGGTATTTATACTGAAGTGATCCATAACATTGATGTGATCCTGCTGTTGATGTTTATGGTTGCCGGCATTTACTTTATGAAAGACATGCTGCTTTTCATTTTCAACAAGCTGCTAGTACGGATCAAATCAAAGATTGCCATTTCGTTGGTGTTTAGTCTGACCGCTGCGATTCTCTCAGCGTTTTTAGACGCACTCACAGTCACTGCCGTTCTTATTAGTGTCAGCGTCGGGTTTTATTCTGTTTACCATAAAGTAGCGTCAGGCCAGCCAAGTAGCTCCAATGCGTCCAATAACAACGACGACAGCGAGATATTAGAAATTAACAAAGATGATCTTATTCACTTTCGTTCGTTCTTAAGAAGCCTGTTAATGCACGGTGCTGTTGGAACCGCATTAGGCGGTGTCGCCACAATGGTCGGAGAACCTCAAAACCTGATCATTGCTAAAGTCGCTGGGTGGGATTTCGTAGACTTTTTTTTACATGTAGCACCGATCTCAATGCCAGTTCTCGTTGCCGGGCTATGCACGGTGATAATATTAGAGAAATCAGGCTGGTTTGGTTACGGCGCGAAGCTGCCTGAAAATGTTCGCAATATATTAAAGAATTTCTCAAAGGAAGAAAAAGCAAAATACACTGAGAAACGTAAAGCCACTTTGGTGGTTCAAGGGTTAGTCGCTGTTCTACTTGTTCTTTCGTTGGCGTTTCATGTTGCAGAAGTGGGGCTTGTCGGGCTAATGGTCATCGTATTACTCACGGCCTTCAATGGCGTGACTGACGAACACCAAATTGGTCATGCATTTGAAGAAGCACTCCCTTTTACAGCATTGCTTGTCGTGTTCTTTACTGTTGTGTCCGTCATACACTCTCAACACCTATTCGACCCCATCATCAATTATGTACTCGCGCTTCCACCCCATAGCCAACCCATTATGTTCTTCATCGCTAATGGTTTGCTATCCGCTATCAGCGACAACGTGTTTGTTGCGACCGTCTATATCAGTGAAATTAAAGATGCATTGGATATCGGTGCGATCTCACGAGAGCAATTCGAAATTCTTGCCGTTGCCGTAAATACAGGAACCAACCTACCCAGTGTTGCTACACCCAACGGTCAAGCGGCATTCCTGTTTTTGCTTACCTCTGCGATTGCACCGCTAGTGAGATTGTCTTACGGGAAAATGGTGTGGATGGCATTGCCATATACTCTTGTATTGAGTGTCGTTGCGGGAACCTGTGTGATGTATTTCCTGTAGATTTTGTATGACAGATAAGACTCACAACGCCTAAGCCGTATTTCAACGTGAGTCTTATCTGTGATTAAGTTACTACTTAAGTAAGAGTTCATTCTCCGTTAAGTTGCGCTCTGCGCAAGCTTATGAGTGCTTCCGGTATCCGATACGTCAGGGTCGATGTTTGTTTTATCCGACACAACCATAACACTTGGATCGATCAGTTTAGCCGTACGGAGAGATTTAAAGCTCGCGGCCATTAGCAAGGTAACGCCTGCACAACCTAAACCAAGTGATAATAAGCTAGTGAATGGAGCAAGCACTTTACCCAATACACCTATGCCCAGCGCTCCTGCTGAATCACCGATCACATCCTGAGCGGTCCAGAAACTCCCCATTCGACCAAGCATTTGATCGGGAGTGTGACCTTGTACTATTGAATATTGCAATAAGCTGCCAATGGAGCCGAAATAGCCGAACATTCCCAAAATAATCAGGGTCGGAATAAGGTGATCCATGAGTCCAAGCAGTGCCACACACATAAATGCTAAGAACGCTGTTGTCAGCATCACGATGCCGGGCTTATTAACCGATCGCACCCAACCGCTGGTTAATGCACCTAGAGTTGAGCCGACGGGAACGGCTGCATACATCAAGCCCACCTCAAACGCTCCGCCACCGAATGCGCTCAGTGCAAGCGCGGGGAAAAGCACTCGAATTGAAATTGTCACGGCCTCCAGTGTACCCAATGCAACGACACTACGAATGACTTTATGTTGGAAAACAAAACGAAAACCGCCCACCATGGATTTAATCGGATTATCGTCTTCTGGTTTTTCTGTCGGCTTCATACTGGGCAGAAACACAAGAGATAACAGCGTGCACAGTGTTCCAGCTGCGGCTAAACCGTAATTCCACGTAACCCCCAACGATACGATAACAACACCCGCTAACGCAGGTGAGATAACTGACCCAATACGCACTATCAGCATACTTAACGCGCCAGCCGTGGGTACATTTTCCCTCCCTACCAGATGCGGAATGGAAGCGAGTAATGCCGTCATGCCGATGGCGCTGAAAAATCCATCCCATAAGGATATTGCGTACACAGCCCACACTGAGGGTGCAGTAAGGTAGCTGTTTAGCGCCAATAAAACGAAGCCCACTCCACAGATAAACCGAGAGAAAAGAATCAGTTTCCTTCGGTCGTATCTATCGGCCAGCACACCGCCCAACATCAACCCTACGAACATACCAAAACCATCTAGCGCAACGGCAAAGCCTACTTGAAGACTGGACCCAGTTAGTTCATAGATTTGTATCGGAACCGCCACGTTGAGCATCCCGATACCAAGCACCGACATAAGCCGTGCAATGAAAATGGCTCGAAAATTCTTATTTGTTTTCAATAAGCTGAAATCCAGCATAATGTTTGTTTTAGACATGTTTCTTCCAACGTTTTATGCGTCGTGCGCATTTAAAATTTGATTTACTAATTGATTCACCAAGGGACCTAGCTCAGCCAATGCATCTGGAGACATTATGTCTTCATGTGGGTAATCAAAATGATGCTTTTCAAGCTCGTCGACAAAGGGCATCCATGTTGCGTCGATGTCCATTCCCTCTGGGACAGTTCGATCGGCGACGAAAAGAACCGCTTTACCGTAAAACTTATGAGTCGTTGCCTGCGATAAGTGACGAATAGAATCGGCGTAGTTCGCGACGATTCCCTCGAACATGGCGTCTTTTTCCTGAGCCGCTGTACTTTCGATTTCATGATGTTCGCTGTCCAAGTGCTCCGCAGCATCATTCATAAACTGCGCTTTCTCTCGTTCAACTTCCTGCTGAGCTTCTTCGTCCGTTGGATCACTCCAATCCTGATCGTCAGGTGGATACGTATCGAGTAAACCAAGGAAGCTGACTTCTTCTCCGATACGTTGCAATCGCACCGCCAATCCGTGGGCAATTACGCCACCCAAAGAGTATCCCATTAACCGATACGGGCCGGTCGCTTGCTGGGTGAGCAGTAACTCAAAGTGCTGATCAATCATGCCTTCTAAATCCGCTTGCGCGGCAATTGGGCCATCTGGACGAGGCGACTGAAGACCGACAATCGGACAATTGTTTGTTAAGTAACGACTAATACCCGTGTATTGCCATGCAAATCCAGATGCGGGGTGAATACAAAATATCGGCGTACCTTTGCCTTGACGTATCGGTAAAATTTGACCAAAACCCGCCAATTCCCGATTGTTTGCCAACGTTTCATCAGAAAGAACATGCGCCAATTTCTCCACGGATGGCGAAACCATAACCTGCCCAATGGACACGTTAAGTTGCCAGTGACGCCTCAATTCAGACACTAATTTGACGGCGAGCAGCGAATGCCCTCCTAACGCAAAGAAATCATCGTCCGCATAGATGTGGTCGGTTTCCAATATTTGAGCGAATGTCGTCGCGAGCTTGGTTTCCAAACCGGGACGAGGCTCTCGTCCTTCGGTAGAGCTGGATTCACTCGGAACGGGTAAGGCTTTTCGATCCAGTTTTCCGTTCGCACTAAGTGGCAATGCGTCCAACTGCATAATGACGGAAGGAACCATATGTATCGGTAACATTTCTGCAAGTCGTGCACGGACAGCGGCAACATCAAGGTTTCCGCACTCATCACACACAACATAACCAATCAGCTGACGCGCATCTTCCCCGACAATATTCTCCGATTGTCCCCATATTTTGGCGACGACAGCACATTGATCCACCCCTTCAAGCGCGTTCAGTACTCTCTCAATCTCACCTAGCTCAATACGTTGGCCTCGAATTTTCAGTTGATCGTCGCTGCGCCCAAGATAATCAACAGACCCGTCGGCCAACCAACGAACCACATCACCTGTTCGATACATGCGCGCCCCTTGACCCAATGGATCAGCAACAAAGCGCGAAGCCGTAAGATCAAATCGATTCCAGTAACCCGTTGCTAACTGAACCCCGCAAAGATAAAGCTCTCCGGGTACACCAACGGGAACGGGACGTAAATAGTTATCCAAAACGCGCAACTGTGTATTCCAGACAGGCTTCCCGATAGGCACAGAGACGCCCGACACCTTACTTAAATGAGGTCCAAACGCGGGATGATAAGTCACGTCGACAGCGGCTTCAGTAGGCCCATATAGATTATGCAATGGTCTATTGAATAGCGTTTCAAAGGCTGTCGATAACGAGGTAGAAAGCGCTTCTCCACTGCAAAAAACCTGACGTAAACTTGCACACAGGGCTTCCGAATCTTTGCTACTCTGTTCGACAGGAGGCAACCCCATACAATCACTGACGAAGGCCGCTAACATGGACGGCACGAAGTGTACGGTGGTTATCTGAAAATCGTTTATCAACTGGCGCAGCCATTGTGGGTCCCGATGTGACTCTGGCGGCGCCATCATCAGCTTAGCGCCAACCATCGCTGACCAGAAGAATTCCCAAACGGACACATCAAAGCTACACGGCGTTTTTTGCAACACAGTATCGGTAGCGTCCATTGGGTACATGCTTTGCATCCATAAGATTCGATTTACAATTGCATTGTGCGGAACCAAAACGCCTTTTGGTTTCCCTGTTGAACCCGATGTATAAAGCAAATACGCGGCATCAGAAGGAGACAATTCCGGTGCACTCCATTGATGCTCGATCAGCGCCTTTATACTTTGGTCAATTTCAATAAGACGTTCAAATAGAACAACAGTGGCCTGACTGTCAAACCGCTTTGCTTCGCTAGTTAATGTGATCAATGCTGACGGTTTTGCATCGTCTAACATGTAGTTTAGGCGGTCCGTTGGGTATCCAGTATCTAAAGGTAAATAGGCGGCACCCGCTTCAATGATGGCCCACAACGCAATGGTCAATCGGACCGTTCGCGGCAGCGCGACCGCAACTATGTCACCTCGTTGCACCCCAATTAGTTGAAGTTGATGTGCAAGTGCTACGACCTGTTCACGCGCTTGTGTATAGGTTAGAGCGCACTCTTCATCCATTAAACATATCGCATTGGGTGTTTTTACAACCTGAGACGCGAGTTCCTGTCGCAACGTTGATGCAGGCAAATCAAAGGCAGTTTCGTTAATCGATGCAATTAAAGATTGCTCAGAGGGAGTTTGCAGGTTCAATGCCGCTATGGTTTTTTCTGATTCAGGCTCAGTGGACGTGACGAGTTTTGAATGCTCTTGAGATTTCGACGACGTGTCATCGATCAATCGACCCAGAAGCCACTCAAATCGAGACATGATCGCTTGAATGCTTTCTTTATCACCTCGATATTCAAACAAAAGCTCCAGCTCGTTACTCGGCAACGCCAAAATAGTAAGCGGGTAATGAGTATAGCCTCGGTTTTTTACATTGGTTAACCGCAAACCGTGGAATGCCTTCTCGCCCAAATGATCTTGATCAGGAAAATTCTCAACCACCAGCAAGGTATCAAATAGATTCCCACTTACTTGATTTGTCGGTTGCACAAGGCGTTGTATCTCTGACAGACCCAGTCCATCGTGCTCTAAAAGCTGAACTTGGTCATTTTGAACAACCTGAATTTGTTCCCACAGCGTATTTTTGGGGGAAAGAGTGACACGAACCGGAACGGTATTACTGAATAAACCTATATGCTCATCAACGCCTTCTATCGAATTAAAGCGTCCAGAAATCGGTGTACCAAAAACAAGATCAAACTTTCCTGTCATAGCACTTAATACGTTTGCCCATACGGTTTGTAACACCGAATTTAGCGTCAGGCCTCTGCTCTGATAAGCGAGTACCAAAGTACTGAATTTCGTTTCGTTTAGGTGAATACGATATGTATTAACTCTATCGTCTGGTGGATTTTCACCAAATGCCAGTGTCGGTGTCACGCCTGCTAGCATCTCTTGCCATGCAGCCTTCATTTCGAGCTTGTTACGCGCGCACATATCGGAAACAATTTGATGGTACGGAGCAGTCGTCTGAGCCAGCCGCTGGTCAGCTGAGCCATAGGCGGATAAAAGATCGTTTAGCATGATCGGAGTTGACCACCCATCTACAACCAAATGATGCGCATTTAGGAACAGCATGTGCTTTTCAGTTGCTAAAACGACCAACACCGCGTGCAACAACGGCTCTCCATCAGATTGAAAAACGTTAAACTCTCGGCTTAATTCTTTGCATTCAAGTTCCTGTAACCTTGCTACTTGCTCACCGGATTGCATATGTGAAAGATCGACGGTTTCCAAAGGCCAAAGCGATGAACCTTTTGTATCTATGTTTGCTGCCTGTTGATTGAAGACACGCCCGGTTATGGATGTTAAAACCTGTACGGGCTGTGACAAGGTATTAACATCGAATATTGCAGCCAATTGAGGGTGTTTATGAATAACGGCATCTAAGGATCGCTGTAAGCGCGGTAGGTCCAAGGGGCCGTCGAGCGTCAGCCTTGCAAGAGAGCTGTAGCTAGAATCACGCTGTTCTTCCGTCTCTGAATCGGAGTTAAGTTCGTTCATCTGAGCATGAAACAGCAACCCTTCTTGAAGAGGTAATACGGGTAAAACTTTGTCGACAACGCCATATTTCTCGCTCAAAGAAACTACTGCGCCTTCTGGCACTGTTAACGGGCTGATCTCCATCAAAGTCGCGGTATTAGCGGCTGTTTCAGGGTTTCGTTTCGCATATTGATGCATACACTGTGCGTACGCAGCCACTGTTTCTGTTATTGATTCTATGTCCTGTTCAGAACAATAGTCAGGTAACCAACTCCACTGTAAAGCAAGCTGCGCACCGTCTTCTCCTTCCTGTACGAATATATTGAGTTCAATTGGATAGTCTTGTGACACGGTTTCTGCTTGATAAACGGCAAAAGCATCTTTAAAAGCGCCATCGGTTTGTTGAGGCGACCAAAAAGACTGCCCTTCTCTAAAGCGCCCCAAATAGTTAAACAGTAAATCTGGGCGATTCTCTTGCTCTAGTGTTTTTAATTCTTCACTCATGTGAGGATCCAAATACCGCAAGACTCCATAGCCAATACCGCATTCTCCAGCATGTTGAAGTTGTGAACGAACGACGCGCACTATTTGTTCATAAGGAAGATCAAGTGTTTTTAATCGGTCAAACACGGATCCACTCAGCTCAATACGCAGAGGAAACTCCGATGTAAGCCACCCAACCGTGCGGGATAAGTCACTGGTAATCCCTTTGCTATCTTCTAACTCGGCTCGACCATGAGATTCGAGAGCAAAGCGAACGTCTTCTTTGTCGAAATGCCGTGCGTACGCCAACGCAGTAACTGCCATTAAAATTTCATCAAGGTTCGCTCGATAATCTTGAGGCAATTGTTCAAGCAAGGTTTTTGTGGCTTCAACGCCCAGTAACACACGATTGTGCCTAAGCGCCTTACGGGATGATTTTGTTGGTAGTACAGTTCGTTGACGTGGAGAAAGTTGCTGCTTCCAAAATGCGCTCTGCTGACGGTAGACATCGATATTATCTAACAATGTAGATTGCCACTGACGTAGCGATGTTTCTTCTCCTTCTTTATTAAATTCTTCTATCGCGCCTTTTTCTCCAGAAAGCAAGCTCTCACAAATAGACTTCAGCTCTTGAAGAAGTATTCTCCAAGACACGCCATCTACCGCTAAGTGGTGTATTCCTAATACCAATCCGTTAGGGCTTTGGCGTTGATTCGGGCTGCCATTAATGTTGCCATCTATGTACGCTGCTTTTAGTAATTGACTCGTTTGAGGAGAAATCGCCTGCACAATATGATGAAACGCTCGATCGGCGATTCGCCCAAGATCTTTGTGGTTTAATTCACAATGATTGTGACTTACCTGAAGAGCGTCGTGGTTTTCCTCAATAGAAATAAACCAGTTTTGCTGTTCTATTGAATCGGATAGATATAACACCCCACGATTGAATGCCGCAGTCAAAATCGGGTGCCTTTTTACAACGATATCCAACGCCTGATTTACATGATCTTGGGTCACTAGTGGCGGGAGGAGAACAAATACCCCTTGAACATAAGTGAGATTTAACGTTTCTGCTATTTGTCCCTCGTATTCTTCTTGCTTGCCTCTTTCACCTTCTGCGTGAACGTGTTCGTTAAACCAATGCAAAATTGGCAAATCTTTTAACTCACCGTTCGATGACACTCTTTGCGATGTTACCATTTGGTTAGCTGTTTTATGTGTGTCTAATCGAACCATTAGTTTGGCTATGGCTTCTGGCGTTTTGGCTGTAAAGATCTCTTTCGGTCGTACTCGGAACCCCTCTTTTCGCAGCAAATTCCCTAGTGACATGGCCGTTATACTGTCGCCCCCTAACTGAAAGAAATCGTCATCAACAAAAACTTGTTCCATTCCAAGGCAATTTGCGATCGCGCTGCATAGCAGCTGTTCCGGTAACGATTCAGGTGCTTTACCTTCTTCTCTTTGCTGAGTATCTAGAGTGGGCAGCGCGCTGCGATCCACTTTACCATTTACGTTTAGCGGAAACGCGTTTACCACTTTTAGAGCGCTGGGTAACATGTAATCAGGCAATTTTTTAGATATCTCTGCCATTACGCGATTTGTGATTAAGTCCTCATTGCTGTCGTCTAGGTTCGAACATACACAATAAGCAATTAATCGATTGCTGGCGCCCTGTTCAACTGCATACACTTTTGAGGCTGATATATCGGTGACAGCGCCAATAACATTCTCAACTTCTTCTAGCTCCACACGATATCCACGAACTTGAACTTGATGATCGCTGCGTCCCAAATACTCGATATGCCCTTCGGCTGTCCATTTTGCTAAATCCCCTGTTCGGTACATTCGGGCATGACTTTCAAATGGGTTCGCCACAAAACGACTGGCAGTTTGCGAAGCGCGATTAATGTAACCATGCGCCAGACCCGCGCCCGACACATACAATTCGCCGACAACACCTTCAGGTACAGGGTTTAGTCCTTCATCCAAAATATAAGATCGAGTCCCCGCTATTGGCCTGCCTATAATGACGCTCTCTGAATCACGAACAGAGCAACTAACACTGTCAACGGTGTTTTCTGTTGGGCCGTAATAGTTCTTCACTTCAATATTTGAAAGACGGCGCACGCGTTCCCACAGCGCAGCAGAAGCCGCTTCACCGCCAATAAAAATCATCTTTGGTACATGCTCATCTGCGCACAAATCTGCATCGAGCATTTGCATCAGAAAAGAAGGAGGAACATCGATTGAATCAATTTTTTCGTTTTGTATGTACTGAACATACTCCGCCGCATCGGTACGAAGCTCATCATTTACAATATGAAGCACTTGCCCCATCCAAATCCAAAGCAACATATCCCACGAACTGTCAAACGAAAATGAGGCCGTGTGAGCGGCGCACACCGTTCCACGGTTTTGCGCTAACAATGGTTCATAGTCTGCAACTCGATGCGCTTGGAACAAATTAGTCAGCCCTTGATAAGGAATGGCTACACCTTTAGGTCTCCCCGTTGAACCAGAGGTATACATGATGTAAGCCAGATCAAGCGGCGACCGCTGTGGAACCTCTCCATCAAGCGCTCCCCACATTTCATCAGATTGAGATTCGATCTGAGCAATCACATTAGGATCATCCAGCACTATTGTTTTGTCTGCGTACTGTATTGCGCTATTGGTAAGTTCGGGCAGTCGTGATGATAAAGAAGCGATTGTGATAATGGCTTGCGGCGCAGAGTCTTCAAAAATCCACTCTAATCTCGATATGGGGTACTCAGGGTCAACTGGAATTACCGTCGCTCTCACCTGCATCAACGCCAGAATGGCTAGAACAATACGCTCGTCTCTAGGTAGAAGCATCGCCACCGCATCGCCTTGCTTAAGACCATAATGCTGAAACGCTCGCGCCCATCGACACACCAAATGCGTCAATTGAAGGTGCGATATCTCGCAAAGATCCGTCTTAAGCGCCAAATAGTGAGAATACGCATTAGGGCGTAAGAAAAACTGTTCAGTAATATCTGTTGTGGAACCCCCATCTGAAAAGACCAATGGCTTGTTTTCAATACTGCTGTATGGGCTCTGTTGCCAATGGTGGATTCGCCTCAATTCCTGTTGAGTAGCAACACCTTGATGTGCAATCCTTTTATTCGGCGCTTCCGCTAGTTGATTGACGAACTCGATAAAACGCTCTGTATGTCGTGCTAAGGTGGCGTCGTTGTAACGTTGACTGTTCGCGACCCATTCAATATGCAAATTACCTTCTTCAAAATGCATACCGAAATCCAAATCCTCCACTGGGCCTGCCGCTAAATGCTCTATCTGCGCCGTTGCATCGCCAAACGAAAGATCATAATTGAAAAGACGTAAATTAAGCGTTGCCGCAAACAGAGGAAAATCCTCCCCTGCACGGCCCACATCCCGAGCAATCTGTTCGGCGTTGTATTTTTGATGTTTACGAACTTTTCTAAGTTCTGCTGTAACGTTGGCTATTACATCGTCTAGCGACGAATCAAAATCCACATCTATCTGCAACGGAAGCACGTTCACTACAGGTCCTAACGCCAATAAAGATGCACTGCCAATTCGCCCCATAAATGGAAAACCGACCGGAATTTTTCGAGCGCCAGTCATTTTATGAAGATAGGCAAAGACCAACGCGAGAGACACATCTGCGGGATTAACGCGCTTCAAACGAGACGACACCATGAACTTATCTAATAGGCGACTTGATATGATTGAGTCTTTTCGCAATAGGCACTGAGCGCTATCGGCATACTGCGTTTGAATGGCGTTTGTTAAATGTTCTTCTGATGTCAACCTAGTTGAAGCAGGCGCTTTTGAACCGACTCCCTCGAAGCTCAATGAGACAACGTTACTAATATTCGAGGCGTAATCGTTCCAGAATGCTTTGTCATCTTGGTATTTTTTAGACTCTTTATATGCACTTTCTTCAAGCACAACGTTACTAAAGGGCGCGAATGGAGCATCAATCGAGACGCTTCCCGTCGAATCGTTTGTCGCCTTAGTAGCCCACAAATAATGATTCGAAACCTGCTTGGTAAAGGAGTTAAAACTGAATCCATCTAACATTATGTGATGAAAACGCTGATACCAAATAACTGTTTCATGAGAAACAATATACAAAACCTGGCGGCAAAGTGGACGCTCAGCAGTTAAAGAGAGATCCGCATTCACATCCCGCATAATCTCTTCCTGCGCAGCTTGCTCAGCATTATTGTGCTCAACTAGGCTAACAACTTGTGTTTTTACGCTTGCAAGTTCAACGCTCAAGGTTTGTATAGGGTTTCCTTCATTACTTTCACCATACTCCGCACATATCGTGTCTGCCTTCAGCAATGTCTCGTTAATACTTTCTGCTAACTGAGAAACGTTAATGTGTCCCGTTATGGTGACAGCATGAGCGATGGTAAATGCATTGCTATGGTCAGCGATTTGATCACCCAACCAAATACCTAACTGAATGTCTGTTAAAGGGAGTGTGGGGCTTTTTTCTTGATTATATACATTGTCTTGGAGTGCCATTGTGGCGCACCTCTATCAGAAAAATGATTGGAACATTGCCTAAGAAATGTAATTTAAGCAGTACGTTTAACTGGGCGAATATCCAACCAGTGCTCATCAATAAAGGTTAGACATTCAGCATGTGCAGCAGGACCAAAAACAGTCGCCCAGCCTTCAGGGATAGGCGCGAATTCCGGCCATAAACTGTGCTGATTCAATGAATTCACAAGCACTAAAAAGACCAAAGATTCGTTATCAAAGGGGTTAATTGAAGAGTCGCTCATAAGGGTTATTCCATTTAAATTAAAGGTGTTAAACGCGTTGGTAGGAGGGGTTGTGAGGTACTAAAGTGCGCAGTCCGTTAATCAAGCTAAAACGCCATGCCAACCAATCATGGCCACCACTAAAACGCTCAAATGTGAACCGAGCCTGTTTGCGCTGTAGAGATGTCGCTAAGATATCGTTATAGAGGTTCATATCCCCCTCTCCCGACCCTACGCTGATAAACAGCTCTAAATGCTTAACATCAATACAACCTCGTTGAAGCTCTTCTAGCGGCCCACCCAAGGGCGTACCTAAAATAAGTTCGTTTAAACAACTTTCTTTAGACTGATGCGCAACCAACCTATCAACGTCTGGCCACCAAAAAGAGCCGGACAGACTGATCACTTTTGTGACATAGGTCTCAAAATGCACGCCGGCATAGAATGCAGACAAACCGCCTAAACTTTGACCCGCAATGATGACGTTGCTTTCAAGCGAAGGTAGGTTAACTTTATGAGCCGCTTCGACAGCCAATTCCGTAAACATGGCTTGCCAAAACGTGATATTGCACGACAACTCTTTCCAGCGCGTTTCCCCGTCTAGAGAATCAATCAAAAGGTAATGTGCGGGCGCTATTTCTCCGATCTCAGTCAAGTAAGACAGCACAGAGGGGGTGCCTGATGGCGCTGTCCAACGTTGACCGTCCAGCAAAATAACGATTGGTTTTGGCACTTTCTCTCGTACACCCTTCTGACGATCACTGGTAGAAAATGATTCATTCGAGCGATGCGTCTCTATATGCCAAATTCGACGGGTATTTTTGAGCAGGTCGCTTTTCCATAAGAAAGAAAAAACATCCTCTCTTTTTTTTGGCGGTAAAGTGCGTTGGTCCCATTGATCCCACCCCATTTCGACTTCAGCGTCATTCATGATGAGCATTGACGCTGACGTTCCGCGGTTGGATATTATTTCGGGCCGGGTGTTCAATGGGTCTGCTATCGCGAAATCCATAATTGACAGATACCAGCTCCGCTGCGCTTTCGACGAACCGTCAGACAAAGCGTAAACAACGGATGAAGATTGATTCTGCATCAAGGGAATAAAGCTATAACTTCCTCTCCATTTCTCGTCCACATACACACACTGATGCCAGACATCTGTATTTTTAACGCGCTTCAAACACGTTGGCTCCCAGCTTTTATGGTTAGTTACCGAATTAATGTCCAGCAAGACTTGGAAAATGGTCGATTCGTCTTGATTCCCTTCGGGGTCTCGCCAAAAGAAATCCACACGCCGTTTGCCGTTAAAAGAACTTGCGGGCTCACTAAACGAGCACTGAAATGGCCCGCCGATTTTTGCTAAACCTCGCCACCAAAGCTCCGAACCAACGTAGGTGCTGTCCAACCAATCCATAGGCTCTTGCTCAAGTAACTTCTCCATGTCTATATCAGGTTGGATACCGACATCCTTTGCGATCATATAAACGCCCCCAATCCCATTAAATTTACTTTGCATCCAAAAAATGAACTGAAATTAGAACAAGCACTCAAGTTCAACTTTTATGTAAATGCTATTGCAAATCATTATCACTATCAATAGACTTCTCGCCGTATTTACGAATTCAGTATGTTTTGTAAACAGAACTCTAAGCGGATTCATAAAGACATCATCAATTTTTCAAACCTAACCTGTTGGTAAAATGAAGGAAGTAAAAACCATGGCTCTTGAGAATAAACCGCGTCGCGCTTACATCCCCTCTTCACTGTCATTAGTCGCTTTATCAGTAATTAGCATCAACTCAATGATTATTTCTTCAACCGCTCAAGCAGAAGAAATCGCATTGGATACACTTGTTGTTACGGGCGAGAAAATTGATAAAAACCTAAAAGACACAGCGACCGCCGTGACAGTGATACAAGGCCATGAAATTGAAAACGGAGATGCTAAAACCGTTAATGATGTCGTAACAGCAGCACCAAATGTGGTTACTGCTGGATTCGGAACTGTCAACATACGCGGTATTAATGGAAGCGGCGCAACAACGGGGTACTATGCGACGGTAAGCGGAAGTCGCCAACGTATTAACACGTCTGTTGACGGTGTACCGGACGCATTTACTGGCTATAATTTTATCGGATCTGGTGTATGGGATCTTCAGCAAATTGAAGTATTGCGTGGGCCGCAATCTACCTCTCAAGGCGAAAACTCGATTGGCGGCGCCATCGTAGTCAAGAGCAATGATCCAACCTTCTATCCTGAGTCCGCTGTTCGTTTAGGTATCGAAACCTATGAGAATGGAAACTTAATGAAAAACCTCGCGGTTATGAATTCTGGCTCAATTACGGATGACCTTGCATACCGCATTGCGGCCGATGGTACTGATGGAAAAGGCTTTTTAAGTTATGACGGAGAAACCAGCAGTGTTCCAGTGGATCCTGAAGCAAGTGATACGCTTAATATTCGCGGAAAGTTACTTTGGAAGCCCACCTCCGATGAAGACTTTACCGTAAAGCTGACTGCTAACCATAGGAAAGCAAATGGTAGCTATTTGAACTGGGCAAACTGGAGTAATGGTACTGGCAATGAAGACGAAACTTTTACTCTGAATAATGCTACTTACGACAATACACGTATCCAAGATTCCGAAACAAACAACCTTTCCTTGGAGGTAAGTTATCCTCTGTCCAATGCTCTCACGAATATATCAACAATTTCGAAAAATTCTCAAAAGAACCGATTTGACCAATACCCACAGGAAGAAACCTATACGTTTAAGGATGAGAACAGCATATTCGAAAGCAAATTAGTGTTTAACACATCGTCTTCGTCACTTAGCGGCGTCGTAGGGATAATGGCTGCAGATCGCAAGAATACATTAGACAATGAAGACACAAAAGGTAAGACAACCGAAGAACGAATGGGTGTTTATACGAATGCCAGTTACCAACTCACCGAAAAGCTAGCTATCGATGCCGGAGGTCGCTTCCAACACGAAGAACAAACTCGTTATTACGAGAATAATGGTACGACTAATATCGATACAAAAATGACTGACGATGTATTCCTCCCTAAAATCGGCGCAACCTACGACATAACCAGCCAAACTAACGTTGGACTATCCGCTCGTAAAGGCTACAACTCTGGCGGCATTGGCTACGATGATGGTTGGCGTTCAGGTATTGGGCAAGCCTTTGATCCTGAAACCTATGAATATGATTCTGAGACTGTTCACGCCTACGAATTGAGCACCAAAACACATTTAGAAGACGGATCCAGTGTTCGAGTCGCATTGTTCTACAACAAATACGCGGACTATCAAGCCTTATCAGAGAGTAGAATTCGAAATGTTTCTTCTGCTCACACTGCCGGAATCGAGGTCGAAGCGATTCAGCGTATAAATGACCAACTCGACATTCGCCAGTCAATCGGGTATCTGGAGTCCGAAATCGACGAAAATGACACCTATGAAGGTAACGAATTATCGAATGCACCCAACTGGAACGCATCAATTGGCTTTACCACTCTTATTGGTGAAAACTGGACAATTAGTGGCGATGCAACGTATGTCGGAGAAAGCTACTCAGACCTTTCAAATACTGAAGACTATACGGTAGGCAACTACACCTTGTTGGACACGAGTGTTGATTACGAAATCGGTGATTTTACGATCAGCGGTTACGTAAAAAACCTAACAGATGAGGACGTTGTCTATATCATAAATGGAGGCTCAAGAGCGGCCGTTGGGCAATCACGAACTGTAGGCTTAAGCGCGACCTACCGTATGTAAATCATTCCCCTTGCGCTTAAGGTAAAAGAGGCTCGTCGAGCCTCTTTTATTTATTATATTTGTTGGTTATACGTTCTTACTTTCCATACCAAGACAGTTTTTCCTGCAAGGTCACCACCTCTCCGATGATCAATAAGGCCGGAGATTTCACATCATTATCACGTACCACATCACTGATGCTTGTTATCGTTGAGGTGAAAACTCGCTGATCTTTAGAGGTGCCCTTTTCAACAACCGCAACAGGCATGGTAGGAGGCATTCCGAACTGAATAAGAGATTGGCTGATTGACTCAATACCAGTCAACCCCATATAAATAACAAGTGTCTGAGACGGGTGTACAAGCTCATCCCAAGGCAGCTCCGTCGTACCGTCTTTTAAGTGCCCCGTTAAAAAGCGAACAGACTGCGCATAATCACGGTGTGTAAGTGGTATACCTGCATAAGCCGCACACCCCGCCGCTGCGGTTACACCGGGGACAACTTCAAAAGGAATCCCTTCTTCTACTAGTTCTTCCAGCTCCTCACCACCGCGCCCGAAAATAAATGGGTCTCCGCCTTTTAAACGAACAACGGTTTTCCCTTCTTGCGCTTTCTTTCCCAACAAAACGTTTATATCTTCCTGCGGAAGCGTATGTAAAGATTTCGCTTTTCCTACGTAGAGCTTCTCTGCCTGTTCAGGAATCATCTCAATAATTTGCTGGCCGACAAGTCGATCATACAACACCACATCTGCCTGACTTAGCAGACGATGAGCTTTTAGTGTAAGAAGCTCAGGATCCCCTGGACCCGCGCCAATTAAGTAAACTTTTCCAGACATGAATAACCTTTTAGCCAAACGAATGTAAACGTAATATCTTCTCTTTGAACAACCATTATCTAGTTTTCAAAAAAATATGCAAAAAAAAGCCTCAAATGAGGCTTTTTTATTCGGACTTGAAACACTAGTGGATCAAACTAAGGAACCAACTTTGTTTTTCCGCCCATGTACGGTACTAAGGCTTCTGGGATATCGATGCTGCCGTCTTCATTTTGATAGTTTTCCAATACCGCTACCAAAGTACGACCAACGGCTAACCCAGATCCGTTTAAGGTATGAGCCAGTTCAGGCTTACCGGTTTCAGGGTTACGCCAACGAGCTTGCATACGACGCGCTTGGAAATCCCACATATTAGAGCAAGAAGAAATCTCACGGTATTTACCTTGTCCAGGCAACCACACTTCAATGTCATACGTCTTATGAGCAGAAAAGCCTAAATCGCCACCACACAAAATAACAGTACGGTACGGCAATCCAAGTTTTTGCAAGATAACTTCTGCATGCCCCACCAGCTCTTCTAAAATCTCAGTTGAGCGATCAGGACGACAAATATGTACCAATTCAACCTTTTCAAATTGGTGCTGACGGATCATTCCACGCGTATCTCGGCCGTAACTTCCCGCTTCACTTCTAAAGCATGGAGTATGTGCAACGTATTTGTGATGAAGATCGGCATCATTAAGAATTTCATCACGTACAATATTCGTTACAGGAACCTCAGCAGTAGGAATTAGATACAAATCACTGTTACCACTGTCTTTATCGACAGGCACTTTAAACAGATCTTTTTCAAACTTAGGCAGTTGCCCCGTGCCTTTAAGCGAATGAGCGTTAACTAAATACGGCACATACACTTCAGAATATCCATGCTCATCAGCATGAGTATTGATCATGAATTGTGTTAAAGCGCGGTGAAGACGTGCCAAATCAGCACGCATTACTGCGAAACGAGAACCCGTAATTTTGACGGCTAATTCAAAGTCTAAACCGCCCAGAGCTTCGCCCAGATCCACGTGATCTTTCGCTTCAAAATCAAACGTACGTGGCTCACCCCAGCGACGAATTTCTACGTTATCGTCTTCTGTGGTGCCTTCTGGTACAGATTCATGAGGCAGATTCGGAACACCTTCCAGCAATAGCTCTAAATCGGCTTGAACCTGGTGTAGCTCTTCTTTGGCTTTCGCAAGGTCGTCACCCAAGGTAGCCGTTTGCGCTTTTAACTCTTCCGCTTTTTCTTTGTCGCCAGACTTCATTGCCTGACCAATTTGCTTCGATACAGAGTTACGGGACTGTTGCAGATTCTCCGTTTCGATTTGAATACCTTTGCGACGCTCTTCTAGTGATGAGAACGCAGCAACATCTAACTCAAACCCTTTTTTCTTTAGTTTAGCCGCTATCGCGTCTGGGTCTGTACGGAGTGCTTTAATGTCTAACATTGTTGCAACAGTTTCCTCTGTTTAGTGGGTTCTTACGCATTTAATAACGCCAAGTTCGATGAGAATGACTTATGAATAAAAACACGTTGACGAAAAATAATTTTTGAATGGTACCTGAATTTTCAAGCCCTCGCGCTGAAAATCACATCAGTCGCGCTATAAACATTCCTGCCGCGAGCGCTAAGACGCCCAGCAGGCAGCTCAATAATAAATAGCTTATGGCAGTAAGCCAAGCCTGCTGGTTAATTAGTGAGACAATTTCTAATGAAAACGTAGAAAAAGTGGTAAACGCGCCTAAAAAACCTACCATTAACAAAGGTCGATAGGTCTCTGGAATGGCCATTTTTTCAGAAATAAGAATAAACACCACGCCCATTAAAAAGCTACCTAGAATATTGATGGAAAAAGTAGCGAGTGGAAAAGTATGACCCCATAAATTTGAGATCCATTTCCCTAAAGCAAATCGGCTTATTGCACCCAATGCGCCGCCTAAGGCGATCATCAAATATGTCATACAGTTTTCGCTCTACTATTGTATTAATGGACATGCATGCCAATGAACATGTGTGCCCGTCGACCTTGTTACACTCAATACCGCTTTAATGGGCTTTCTTTATTTAATTTATCGAGCCAATCCAACTTTTCGGATATTTTTTTCTCTAACCCGCGATCTGTTGGGTGGTAATAACGTTGTTCGTGAATGTCTTCGGGTAAGTAACATTCTCCCGCAGCGAACGCATTTAGTTCGTTATGTGCATAACGATACTCTTCGCCATGCCCCATTTCCTTCGCTAAGCTTGTTGGTGCATTTCGTAGATGATCCGGCACTTCAAAACTTGGCTGCTGCGCTACCTCTCGCATCGCGTCTTTATAGGCTTGATAAACGGCGTTGCTTTTCGGCGCGCAAGCCATATAGACAGCTGCTTGAGCAATGGCTCTGTTTCCTTCTGCTGGCCCGACTCGCTCAAATATATCCCAAGCGTTTAACCCGACTTGAAGTGCTCTAGGGTCTGCATTGCCGATATCTTCGGAAGCAATGGCAAGTAAACGGCGAGCAATATAAAGGGGATCACAGCCGCCATCTAACATTCGAGCCATCCAGTACAAGGCACCATCAGGAGACGAACCGCGAACAGATTTGTGAAAAGCTGAAATTTGGTCGTAAAAGATGTCGCCATTACGGTCGTAACGCCGAATACTACTCCCAAGCACGCTTTCTAACATTTGTTGGGTAACTGGCGTACTGGGTTCGGTAAAATCAGATAAAATTTCTAATAAATTTAACGAACGTCTGATATCTCCGTCGGCTGCATGCGCTAATATATCCAACTGCTCGTCAGAAATATCAATACGGTGCTGACCAAGCCCTTTTTCTGAATCGTTTAACGCATTGAGCAAGACTTGCTTGATCACTGAAACCGACGGATTTTTGAGCCGATAAACTCGCGCTCGAGAGAGTAACGCTGAATTTAGCTCGAAGGCAGGGTTTTCGGTCGTCGCCCCTACGAACAAAAAAGTACCGTCTTCGATAAATGGCAAAAAAGCATCTTGTTGAGACTTATTAAAACGGTGAACCTCATCTACAAACAAGAGTGTTGAGCTGTTGTGTACGGTACGCCATTGTTTGGCTTTCTCAACGGCTGCCCGAATGTCTTTTACGCCCGACATAACCGCTGACAATTCGATAAACTGCGCAGACATAGAGTTGGCAAACAGTTTCGCAAACGTCGTTTTCCCAACACCTGGCGGCCCCCACAATATGAATGAGTGACCATGTTGGCTTTCTATCATTTTGCGAAGAGGCTTTCCTTCACCAACTAAATGCTCCTGTCCAATGTATTCATTCAAGGACAATGGTCGCATTCGAGCAGCTAAAGGCTGGTACTGTCGCTCAGCACTCTCGTCGTAAAAAAGATCGTTCATCGAGTTACTGCTCAACAATCAAATCAACGTGTTTTGGCAAATCTATTTTAAAATTTTCTGCCGAAACACCTTCATGGTGCTCTAAATTCGTAAACTCAATGACTGTTGTTTGACCTAATGTGTCTTTTAAGCTCATTGCAGCAATGAGGTCGCCCTTAAAAGACAGAGTCAGTGTTTGAAATAAGTCATCTTCATCCTTCGGCGTCAGGCGATATTTATTGCCGGCAAGAGCAAGCACTTTATAATGAGGAAGCACATCAACAGCCGGCTGACTTAATAAAGCAGCGGGAGAGTTTCCCACCGTTTTCGCAAGTGGCTTTTGTGTTGCTTGCTCTAAATCAACATCCCAAATTGTCACTGTTTCGCCGTTAGACACTATACGCTGTGGAAACGGTGAGATGCTGTCCCATACAAAGCGATTAGGTTGTGCTAGTAAAAATACGCCTTCACTATTTTGAAGCTCTTTTCCTTCTTCTGTATATGTAATTTGACGAAACTCACCTTCGACATTCCGATTTTCTTCCAACAGTACAACAAGAGCTTGATTTATATCTTCTGCTAACGCGAATGAAGAGCTGCAAGATAAAAACCAAAGGCACACAATCACTATCTTATTAAACATGTTTTCTCCAAAATGAATCATTCAGGGATTAGAACTTCCCTTTGGCCGTTGGTTCCCATTGGCCCAACCAAGCCAGCCGCCTCCATCGATTCAACAAGGTTAGCAGCTCGGTTATACCCTATTTTTAGACGCCTTTGTATGGATGAAATCGACGCTTTTCGAGTTTCGATCACAATTTGAACCGCTTGATCATACAGCTCGTCTTTGTCTTCATTCGAATCTCCTCCCATTAGGTCTTCAGGGTTAGCAACGACACCATTAATATATTCAGGCTCTCCGCGGGCCTTCCACTCTTCAACAACCGCGTGCACTTCGTCATCTGACACAAACGCGCCGTGTACGCGAATCGGAGTAGGCAACCCCGCGGGAAGATACAACATATCACCTTGTCCCAACAACTGATCTGCCCCACCTTGATCAAGAATGGTTCTTGAGTCAATTTTTGAGGACACCTGAAATGCCATACGTGTCGGAATGTTTGCTTTAATAAGCCCTGTAATCACATCTACTGACGGTCTTTGGGTTGCAAGAATTAAGTGAATGCCTGCCGCACGTGCTTTTTGCGCAATTCGAGCAATAAGTTCTTCAACTTTCTTACCGACAATCATCATCATATCGGCAAATTCATCGACGACAATGACGATGTAGGGTAAGGGCTCTAAATGAGGAACCGTTCTAGCGACACCGTCTTGCGAGAACATAGCCTCTTCTGGTTGCCACAGTGGATCTTCTATCGGCGTACCGGCATCGATTGCGTCTCGTACTTTCTTATTGAACCCCGCGAGATTACGTACACCCATTTTTGACATGAGTTTGTAACGCCGTTCCATCTCATCCACTGACCAACGCAGCCCGTTGGCCGCATCTTTCATATCTGTGATCACTGGGGTCAATAGATGTGGAATGCCTTCGTAAATGGAAAGCTCTAACATTTTTGGATCGACCATGATCATGCGCACTTCATCGGGAGTCGACTTCAGCAGCATACTCAAAATCATCGCATTCACACCCACAGATTTACCTGAGCCTGTTGTACCTGCAACGAGTAAATGCGGCATCTTAGCCAAATCTACCACAACAGCCTCACCGGAAATATCATGACCTAAAGACAACGTCAGTGGCGACGTGGCATTATCGTAAATGGGGGTATTAATGACTTCTGAAAAGAACACGGTATCGCGAATTTGATTCGGTATCTCGATACCAATCGTGGATTTACCCGCAATAACTTCTACGACACGTACACTCATTACACTGAGAGATCGAGCTAAATCTTTCGCCAAATTCGTAATTCTAGAAACCTTGACGCCCGGTGCTGGTTGTATTTCAAACCGAGTAATAACAGGACCTGGATTAACCTCTACCACTTCCGCTTTTACACCAAAATCCGCTAAACGTTGTTCAAGCAACTCAGAGAGCTCTAATAGCTGATCTTCCGTATAGCCGCCCTTTTTAGGGGTTGGTTTGGTTAATACAGATCGATCAGGAAGAGAGTAAGGCGTATGCTCTTTTTTCTCTGTCAGTGCTGCTGTGGATGACGGCCCCTCCAAATGAGTCAGCTGTTTCGCTTCTGACAAAGTTCTGACTGCTGGTCGATGTGCTTCTTTTGTATTGTCCGTTTCTTTTATACTGTCTGGTTCTTTTGCGCTACGTAATTCTTCTAAACGTGGCGCATCTGCAATTTCGCTTTTTTCTTGGTGGTCGTCAAGGTTCCAAGGAACATCTGATTCTTGAAGATGGGCGTTAGGCTCAGGCTCTTTCTTTTGCTCAATGGGCTTTTCTGTTCTCGTTTTTGTAACAGGTGTTGCGGGGATATCAAGAGAGACATTTTCCGCCCGCTCTTTTGTATCGTCGAAACTTTCTTCAATATACAAAGTATCGTCAACGGAAATATCATCGCTTAGCTCAACATCGCTGACGGGAATACTGTCGATATCAAAATCTAGATTATCGAAACTCGGCTCTTTATGTTCATAGATAGCATCTTCTGTTTTTTCTTTCTTATTAAACAGTTGACCAATAGAAAAGCGTTTTTTTCGAGCGCTTGGATCATTTTCAGCGTTATCTGTGTTTACTTCCTCAGTACCCGCTTCTGACAATTCATTTCTGGGCGCCTCGGTTTTAGAATCCTCGTTTCTAGACACATGCTCACTGACACCCAACCTGATCTTTTTCAAACGTTTTCGTTCTATAGCTGGAAGCTCTAGTTCACTTTCGAGCTCGCCTTCCATTTCACTGTTCAGCTGAGAAACACCTTCTGAAGCTCGTTCTTTATCTGCTTTCGTTTGCTCGCGTTTCGCCTGAAATCGAGAAGCTTTACTTGAAAGCCCTTCAACCAGCAACAGGACCTTCTCACCGACGAACTCAATCACCGTTAACCAATACACTTGGCACACAAGTGTTATAGCAAGAAGAAACAACGCCAGACTGACTAACGTTGCCCCATCATAGCCAATAAAATGATAAAGCATAGTACCCAGCGCACGGCCCAGTATTCCACCAGCTCCGTATTGCAATTCATCCGTACCGATTGTATGTAAAAAACACAAGCTTGAACCAAATGAAAGGTAAGTCACACTACCAACCGTGGTAAGCAGAGCATTATTAAGCGGAAAAAGTTTATGTGGGTTACGCCAAATTATGAAAGCAACGATTAAAAACAGTGGAGGAAGTGAATAAAATAAAGAACCAAAAAACGCCGAACTCAAATCCGCAACCAATGCCCCCATCGGTCCCATTGAATTTCGAGTTAGACCATCTGAACCTGAGTAAAACCATCCAGGGTCATTCGGACTATAGGTGTACGTCGAAAACGCAAAAAACGCAAAAACAACAAGCGCAAATATAAATGCAGCTTGCTTCGAAAAAGTGCCCCAAATGGGTGATCGTACCGACTCACTCCGACTTTCTGACAAACTCAACCTACCCTAGAAATTTACAAATTCCAAATAAAAACAATCCCATTCTAAAGCATATACACGGAAAAGGAATACAGGCTTTAGAATAGGATCAACAGAGCAATAGCTTAACATAAAAAAAGCCAGCCCAAAGGGCTGGCTTTCGCTTTCGCTAAGATAGGGAAATCTTAGAAAGAAGCTTTAACGCCTACTAAAGAGTAGTCATTTGAACCTTTGTCAGCATCGCCAGACAAGAAAGTTGCGTAGTATGTTAGATCGCCTGCAGTGTAGTATGCAGATACTTCAGTAATATCTTCATCTTTACCGGCAGCTTTCTTCTTAGCAGTGTATTCTTGATCAGTATACATTGCTGCAGAGATAGATAGCTCATCAGAAACAGCTACGTCAATACCAGCACCCATGCTACCGATGTCAGCATCAGCTTCTTCACCAGTTTGGTAGTAAGCTTGAACAGTAACCATGTCGCCAGCAGGAACAGATACACCTACAGCTACAGCTTGGTTAGATTTGTCAGTACCTACAGAAGCACCACCAGAAAGAGTAAGCTCAGCGGCACCTAGATCAGCTGTGTAAGAGAACGCACCGAAAGTACCAGCAGAACCTTCAACCGCTTCAAGAGCAACAGTCAAACCAGGCATTACGTCGTAACGAGCACCCAAAGTGATACCGAAATCAGTTGAGAAATCATTACCTTCTTCAACGCCACCATACATTACAGCAGAATCAACAAGTGTGCCGTCGAAGTCACCGAAAGATACAGCACCTTGTTTAACGTAAGCTTCGTCAAGTACGAAGGCTCCATCTTTCATATCAAGATCAAAATACACAACGCCAGTGTCGGCGATGATATTAACCTCACCTTTAGAGCCCCAGCTATCGCCGCCATCAGCTTCAGCAGATGTGTAAACTAAGCCCGCAGTACCAGAAAACACTGGCTCAGCAGCAAAAGTAGTAGTAGAAACAGCAGCTGCTACGGCAGATACCGCAAATACAGAAGCAAGTTTAATCGCTTTCATTCAAGATTCCCCTTTATATTATATATTTGGTCTGTAGACCTATTGAACGATTTTCATTATGTCAATAAGCGCTGACAAATCAACGACTCAAGCATCATAAAATCGATCAGTTTCATTTTTGTGACAATTAACACAAAAATCAAAAGATTCGTGTAAATCCCCCGACAAAAAATACGAACCGATTTCGCATCGTCTTGGAATACATCGATTAAAACCAAGTTTTCCTTTGTCGGTCAAGCATTACGAGCACATTTTTTAGGTTTTTTTTTCATTTTGTGCCGATATATGACATTTATGACACATCGACATGCAAAAAACAAACATTCTCAGTATGTTTTTCACTCAACTCAACAAAACCTCACAAGAAATAAGTGAAAAAAACTAACCAATAAAAAACCATTATTCTGATTGCTAGAACTTAGCTCTCTTTGTTAAATTCATCCCTTTCAAAGATCATTCTTGTTCGATTAAATGTGTTCTACTATGAAATAAATTGTTCATAACCGAATAAATTAACATTTAATAATTTACCTGAACAAAAGTTCCTTTAAAAGAGCCTATATCTTGACCCAGCAGAATAAACCGGAAAAAGAGCTTCTTCTCCTCACCGACAACCCTTACGATACCCCGATACCAAATCTAGCCTTAGATGAACCTGAAGGGCTCGCTGCAGTGGGAGGCGACCTCTCTCTTGAAAGACTGATTCATTTATATCAGTTAGGTTTCTTTCCATGGTACAGTGACCCCGACCCAATACTTTGGTGGCACCCACCCCATCGCTGTTGTTTAATTCCAAACGACTTTCATACGTCGCGATCTCTAAAAAAATCAATAAAGCGAGGAAACTGGCGCTGGAGCATTAACACCTGCTTCGAAACAGTCATTGAAAAATGTTCATCATTGCGCGCCGAAAATGAGGGAACTTGGATTTCAGAAGATATTAAGAACGCTTACATCAATCTCAGCAAAAATGGTTATGCATTTTCTTTTGAAGTTTGGAGCGAGAACGAGTTGGCGGGTGGATTTTACGGCGTATCGTTAGGTCATGTATTTTTCGGCGAATCTATGTTTTCCCTGAAGCCAAATGCCTCCAAAGTGGCACTAAAATTCTTTACGGATCACTGTAACGAATGGGGAATCAAACTCATTGACTGCCAAGTGGAGTCAGAACACCTAATATCATTGGGCGCGAAAAATTTCCCAAGAGAGGAATTTATTTCAGAATTGGCCAATTTTGTCGAAAATCCGTCTAAAAATACAACTTTAATGGATTTATCTGAGTCTAAACAAAAGTATTTATCAGATAATTAGAGTTACAATTTGCCTTAGGGAAGCAAATTGGGCAAAATACGCCCGATAAATTTAGCGCATTTGCATGCGAGTTGAATATCGTAATCCTTGAATCAAGCCAAAGCGCTTTCAGAAATCGATTTAAAACACACATAAAACGCAAAAATGCGCACTTCGATTAATTATATAGGACACTTATTGTGGCAAAAGAAGACAGCATTGAAATGGAAGGTACGATCATTGATACCTTACCTAACACTATGTTTCGTGTAGAACTTGAAAACGGTCACGTTGTAACTGCGCACATCTCAGGAAAAATGCGCAAGAACTACATCCGTATCCTAACAGGCGATAAAGTCAAAGTTGAGCTGACTCCTTATGACTTATCCAAAGGCCGCATCGTATACCGCGGTCGCTAGTAGCGATATAAAAAAACCGACAACATAATCAATGTTGTCGGTTTTGCTTCTTACAAAAATCCCAAACACTCAACCGAACATTTAGATTCGTTAGTGCTGCACTTGTGCTTCAATTACCGCATCAAATACAAGTTCGTCTTTCACATCATCCAACGTAACTTTAAGCACACCCCCTTCAGACAAATCACCAAACAGGATCATATCCGCAAGCGGCTTCTTAAGTTGCTCTTGAATTACACGAGCCATAGGACGCGCGCCCATCTGTCGATCATAGCCTCTATGAGCCAACCAACCTCTCGCTGTATCAGACACCTCCAACAATATTCCTTTTGGATCAAGCTGCGCTTGAAGCTCCACAAGGAACTTATCCACGACATTGAAGATAATCTGCTCATCAAGCTGTTTAAATTGCACTACGGCATCTAATCGGTTTCTAAACTCAGGCGTGAAAGTACGATTAATGATTTCCATACCGTCGGTGGAATTATCTTGCGTTGAGAAGCCAATCGAGCGTTTTGCAAGCTCTTCCGCCCCTGCATTAGATGTCATGATCAGAATCACATTTCTAAAATCAGCTTTGCGCCCATTGTTATCCGTTAATGTACCGTGATCCATGACTTGCAACAGCAAATTAAAGACCTCTGGATGGGCTTTCTCAATTTCATCTAATAACACAACGCTGTGCGGATTTTTCGTCACAGCCTCTGTTAACAGACCACCTTGATCGAAGCCTACATATCCCGGTGGAGCACCAATTAAGCGAGACACCGCATGACGCTCCATGTATTCCGACATATCAAAACGAATAAGCTCTAGACCCATCTGTTTCGCTAGCTGACGAGTCACCTCGGTTTTACCAACCCCAGTCGGCCCGGCCATCAAGAATGAGCCAATTGGCTTCTGATCGGCTTTCAAGCCTGCTCTGGACAATTTAATGGCATCTGAAAGCGTTTCGATCGCTTCATCTTGACCAAACACGACCATTTTAAGATCACGTTCAAGATTACTTAACACTTTACGATCATCTGAGTTAACCGCTTTAACGGGAACTCGGGCAATTTTAGAAACAATATCTTCAATGTCTTCTACGGTAATAAGCTCTTTACGCTTACCTTCCGGCTGAAGACGTTGAAACGCACCTGCTTCATCGACCACATCAATAGCCTTATCAGGCATATGTCGATCAGTGACATAGCGGTCAGCCAGCTCTGCTGCTGCCAATAATGCCGCTTCTTCATATTTGATATCGTGATGTTCTTCAAATGCGCCGATGATTCCTTTCAATATTTGATAAGTATCGTCGACACTTGGTTCGTTTACATCGACTTTTTGAAAGCGTCGAGCCAAGGCATGGTCTTTTTCAAATATTCCACGAAACTCTTGGAATGTGGTTGAACCGATACAACGCAGTTGACCAGAACTCAATGCAGGTTTAAGGAGATTGGATGCGTCCATCACACCACCTGAAGCGGCACCAGCCCCAATAATGGTATGAATTTCATCGATGAATAGAATTGCGTTAGGTTGCTTTTTCAACTCCCCTAGCAAATGTTTAAGACGTTTTTCGAAATCACCACGATATTTCGTGCCTGCTAACAATGCGCCCAAATCAAGAGAGTAAACAACGCCATCCGAAATCACATCAGGTACTTGGTTATCGACAATGCGTTTTGCCAAGCCTTCAGCAATCGCCGTCTTACCCACACCGGATTCACCAACGAGCAACGGATTATTTTTCCGACGACGCGACAAAGTTTGAACGACACGCTCTACTTCCTGCTCTCGTCCGATCAACTTGTCGATTCGTCCGGCTTTCGCCTCTTCGTTTAGATTGGTTGCAAACTTTTGAAGTGGCGCTTTAGTTGATTCCTCCCCTTCCTCATCCTCTTGCTCTGATCCGTCTGTCTGAGATGCATCTCCTAGCTTGGAAATGCCATGTGCGACATAATTAACAACATCAATGCGAGCAACACTATGCCGTTTCAGTAAATAGACTGCCTGACTTTCTTGCTCGCTGAAAATTGCAACCAATACATTTGCACCGGTAACTTCACGCTTTCCGGATGATTGCACGTGAAACACGGCTCTTTGAAGCACTCTTTGAAAACCAAGTGTTGGCTGAACTTCTCGCTCGGAATCGTCTTCAGGAATTAATGGAGTGGTACTGTCTACAAACTCTTCCAATTCGCGAGTTAATACTTCCAGTCGAACACCGCATGCCGTTAAAACACTAGAAGCGGCATCATTTGATATAAGAGCCAATAATAAGTGCTCTACAGTCATAAATTCATGACGTTTGTCGCGAGCTGCTTTAAACGCCGTATTCAGGGTTTGCTCTAGTTCTTTGTCTAGCATAGCCTGTCCCTCATCTCTATCCGTCGACTCGTTGTAAGTCGCACATTAGGGGGTGTTCATTTTGTTGCACAAATTGTTGCACCTGTGCCACTTTGGTTTCAGCGATGCCGAATGGAAACACTCCGCACACACCTTTCCCTTTCATATGAACTTCTAACATCACCTTCTCTGCCTTTTCACTGTCCATATTGAAAAAGCGTTGTAAGACAAATACGACAAAATCCATTGGCGTATAATCATCGTTGAACAAAACCACCTGATACATGGAGGGAGGTGACAACTCTACATCATCTGGTGCCGTAGCGACTGACGAGTGTCCGTATTGATCCTCGTCTTCTAAATTTAGTTGAATTTGTTGAAAAACAAACATCTTAAGCCTCAAAGACTACAAAATTACACGCAATCCACATATAACGACGCAATTTTTGCGAGTTTATAAACAGATCACTCTTACATTTTACAAATTGCCAAACCACTTCTAATCTCATTTATGAGGGCTTTGATTTGTGCAATCAACGGTTATTTACATATTTGTTAAAATAATCTTCTCATGGTAGCACTCTTCAGAGTTCAAATCTTGAACCAAATGTGAGTAAGAGGCTGTTTACCTACAACAGCCATTTAGAGTGTTTAAGGAGTGACTCATGCACCGCGGATCTGTTAAATGGTTTAATAATGCTAAGGGATATGGCTTTATCGTATCAGACAGCTTTGATGAGGATTTGTTCATCCATTATTCTGCAATCAATGTGGAAGGCTATAAAACACTAAAAGCTGGTCAATCTGTCACTTTTGACGTCAGCCCCGGCAAGAGAGGTCTCCATGCCGTAGATATAACACCCGTTGGCTTTGCCGTTAATGAAAACGAAAGCATCGAGAATAAAGACACACTGCCCGCGTGATTGCGTTTTTAGCACAATATAACGTAATTCATGAAACGGTCTGACTTCCCTTACTGGATAAGACAGGAAGATGGTATTATTGCGCCTATTCATTCTTAAATAATGTCAGACTCAATAAATGCCGCAACAACTGATCATTTTAAACAAACCCTTTCGTGTACTGAGCCAATTTACCTCTGATGATGGAAAAGAGACATTAGCCAACTACGTAAATAACCCCGATGTCTACGCAGCGGGTCGATTAGATTACGATTCTGAAGGGCTATTGTTGCTGACCAACAATGGCTCCCTTCAACACTTAATTGCATCACCAAACTTTAAAATGCCCAAAACGTATTGGGTGCAGATTGAGGGAGAGATTACGGATGACGCAATTGAATCGCTTTCTAATGGCATTACTCTAAAAGACGGGCCTACCAAGCCAGCAATCTGTGAAAAAATGACTGCCCCCGACGTCTGGGACAGAGTCCCCGCCGTACGCTATCGTGCGAATATCCCCACTTCTTGGATCGCACTCACGATAACCGAGGGAAGAAATAGACAAGTAAGAAGAATGACTGCAGCAGTCGGATTCCCTACCTTGAGGCTAATACGATATTCTATCGGGCCATATTCATTAGCGAATTTGAAATCAGGCGAATCCACCGAAGTCGAGCTCACTCAACAACTTAAACAACAGGTATCCGAATTTGAGCAAAATAAACGGACAGCCGCACCTAACCGTGGCCGCAATAGTGCAAAAAGACGATCAGTTTCTCATGGTAAAGGAAATACAGGACGGGATAACCGTACTCAACCAACCCGCGGGGCACGTCGAAAATAACGAAAGTATCGTATCCGCGGTCATCCGAGAAACATATGAAGAGTCAGGATGGCGCGTCAAACCTAAAGGCATTCTCGGTTTTTATACTTTAACGCCATTCCATGGAGCCGATACGTACCATCGCATTTGCATCGTGTGCGATGCTTTAGAGCAAGTATCGTTTGAGCTCGACCCCGACATCATTGAAAGCGTTTGGCTTAGCGAAACTGAGATTAATGCACATGCATTAAGAAGCCCTCTTGTAAAAAAGTGCATTGATGACTTAACATCATACGCAAAATCCAAGAGATCACTTATCCCACTTGATGCCATATGTAACGATTATTTATAGCCTGTACATGCCGATTTTTAAGATCAATGAAACACCATAATTTGCAATAAACACTGACTTATTCATCGCAATATCGTTCCATTTCTCGAACTGGTGTACAATCTAATTAATTTACTCATTATTTCAATGTGAGATTCTGAGTGCATTTCGAAAAATGCACGTTTGATTTTCTCGCGATACTACTAGAGACACAATGAACAGTTCAGAAAACAACCCCAATACTAAGGTTATCGTTGGCATGTCCGGCGGTGTTGATTCCTCCGTTTCGGCTCTTATTTTGATGCAGCAAGGCTATAACGTCGAAGGCCTGTTTATGAAAAACTGGGACGAGGACGACGGAACAGAATATTGTACGGCAAAAGAAGATTTGGCCGACGCTCAGGCTGTTTGCGATAAATTGGGTATTAAACTGCACACAGCAAACTTTGCGGCAGAATATTGGGACAATGTTTTCGAACACTTTTTAGAAGAATACAAAGCAGGCAGGACGCCCAACCCCGACATCTTATGCAACAAAGAAATTAAGTTTAAAGCCTTTTTAGAATACGCACTGACATTAGGCGCGGATTACATAGCAACGGGTCACTATGTAAGAAAAGGTGAAGACCAAGATGGCAACGCCCTTCTGTTAAAAGGGTTAGATAACAACAAAGATCAAAGTTACTTCCTTTATGCCGTTGGAAAGAATGAAATCGCGAAAACGTTTTTTCCTGTCGGTGAATTGGAAAAACCAGAAGTTCGCCGACTTGCAGAAGAGCACAACCTAATCACGCACAATAAAAAAGACAGCACCGGTATTTGCTTCATCGGTGAAAGACGTTTTAAAGACTTTCTAGAACAATATTTGCCCGCTCAACCGGGTGACATAGAAACCCTAGAAGGCGATATAATTGCTCAACACCACGGACTCATGTACCACACAATCGGCCAGAGACAAGGCTTGGGCATTGGTGGGCTTTCTAAATACCCAGACGAGCCTTGGTACGTTGTTGCGAAAGACCTTGAAAGAAATGTCTTGCAAGTGACGCAAGGCGGGGAACACCCTTCGCTCTATAAAACTCATCTTATTGCAGATAATTTCGACTGGGTGGCACGTGAGAAACCGCAATTCCCTCTTACCTGCGTGGCAAAGTGTCGTTATCGACAACCTGATCAAGAGTGCGTCATCTCAGAACTAAAAGATGGCCGAGTGGAAGTCAGTTTTAAGGAACCACAAAGAGCCATCACACCTGGGCAATCCGTCGTATTTTACGTAGGAGAGAATTGTCTCGGTGGCGGAATCATAAACATCGCCTTTAACAAAAATTAATTTTGCTTTTTACTCAACGGATAAACAAATACACCAGTGATCCATTGAGTAAAGCGATAAGATTTGGATAACCTCTGTGAGCCAACAAGAAAAGTATCAATCCATCGCACTGTCTGCTGTTTTTCAAGCGGCAGACCTTGTTTCCCAGCTCGCCAAGAATGGCAACGCTCCTAGGGAAGAAACTTTGCCTCTCATCAAAAGCATTTTGACCGTTAACGCTAGTAACACCGAAGAGATATATGGTGGGGAATGGGATTATAAGCAAAATCTCATGCTTGGTCGCCGTATCGCCCGACAGACGTTTGGTAAAGATAGAGCAGAGGTCAATCCAGAGACACTTCGATATGCATTGAGTCTCGTACACCTAGAAAATAAACTAAAAAAGCACCCTGATATGCTCAGTGCAATAGGGAACCGAATTCAGCAGATTGAACGTCAGTCTGAGCATTATGAAGACGAAATGCACGAAAACGTAATAGCAGGCATTGCTGGCATGTATCAAGACACGTTGAGCACACTCCCGTTTCGAGTTCAAGTTCAAGGAGACAGCCGCTTTCTTCAACAGCCCCATGTCGCTAACCAAGTGCGCGCGATTTTAATGGCCGGAATCCGAGCCTCGATGCTTTGGCGTCAATTGGGCGGCAAACGCTGGCATTTAGTTTTTAAACGTAAAGCATTGCTAAAAGCACTCGACGCATAATACGATCCTAAAAAAAACATCTATTTAACAACCGCTTAACTGAATGTTAGGCGGGGTTAATTTAAGAATTCATTGTAAACTCGCCTGTACAAATAGGACTATATAGGTGGCATCAATTCCCACTATATCCTCCTGCAATGTCACTCTGAATTAATTTTATGTACTATATTCGCGAGTTTATACTCGACATCATTTATTAAAAACGCACATTTGGCCTTAGACGACACTCGAAGTCGATATCTAAATGTAAAACACGGTGTCGATACAAAAACCTTGAAAAGTCATTTTGAGGTTTTTAAAAGGAATGGCGACCATAAGTCACCTTCTATTCATTGGCAAACAATCAGGCCATAAACGTTAGGGGAATTACATGTCAAAGCACACTATCTACTATACACTGACAGACGAAGCGCCAGCACTTGCTACCGCATCTTTACTGCCGATTTTTCAGGCATTTGCAAAAGAAGCTGATATCAACTTGCAACTGACGGATATCTCATTGGCAGCGCGCGTATTGTCCTTATTTACTGACCGCCTACCTGAAGATAAGCAAGTTGAAGACGGTCTTTCTTTCCTAGGTGAATTAACTGCAGATCCAGATGCTAACTTCATCAAACTGCCGAACATCAGTGCTTCTATTCCTCAATTAACGGCAACAATTAAAGAGCTTCAATCACAAGGCTACGAAATCCCTGACTACCCAGAAGCGCCTGCAACAGATGAAGAAAAAGAAATTCATTCTCGCTACTCTAAAGTGCTAGGTAGTGCTGTAAACCCAGTACTGCGTCAAGGTAACTCTGACCGTCGTGCGCCTGCTGCAGTAAAAGCGTTTGCTCGCAAAAACCCTCACTCCATGGGTAAATGGCAAAAAACATCTCAAACTCACGCTGACTATATGCGTGATGGCGACTTTTTCTCTTCTGAACAATCTGTCACTATGGACAAAGCTCAAGAAGTACGCATTGAGTTTGTAAACAAATCAGGCGAAGTAGACGTTAAGAAAACGTTGCCTTTGTTAGAAGGTGAAGTACTTGACGGAATGCGCATGAGTGCAAGCAAACTTCGCGACTTCTTCGAGCAATCTCTTCAAGAAGCAAAAGAAGCGGGTATCATGTGGTCACTGCACGTAAAAGCGACCATGATGAAAGTCTCTCACCCTATCGTATTTGGTCACGCTGTAACGGTTTACTACAAAGAAGTTTGGGACAAATTTGGCGACCTTTTCGATGAGATTGGCGTTAATCCAAACAACGGTATCGGCAGCGTTTACGATAAAATCAAAACTCTTCCACAGTCAACTCAAGACGAAATTTTAGAATCTATCCACGATTGCTACGAGCACCGTCCAGAAATTGCAATGGTAGACTCAGTTCGTGGTATTACAAACCTGCACGTACCAAGTGACGTCATTGTTGATGCTTCTATGCCTGCTATGATCCGTAGTTCTGGTAAAATGTGGGGACGTGACGGCAAGACTAAAGACACTAAAGCCGTTATGCCTGAAAGCACATACGCTCGTATTTATCAGGAAGTTATCAACTTCTGTAAAACAAACGGTGCATTTGATCCAACAACAATGGGTACTGTACCTAACGTTGGCCTTATGGCTCAAAAAGCAGAAGAGTACGGTTCACACGATAAGACGTTTGAAGTTCAAGAAAACGGTACAATGCGCGTGGTTGATGCAGACGGCAATGTCCTAATGCAGCACGACGTAGAAAAAGGCGACATTTGGCGCGCATGCCAAACGAAAGATGCTCCGATTAAAGACTGGGTAAAATTAGGTGTTACACGAGCTCGTAACTCTGGTACTCCTGCAGTCTTCTGGTTAGATGCAGAGCGCGCGCACGATAATGAACTACGCAAAAAAGTAAAACTGTACTTGCAGGATCATGATCTTGAAGGTCTTGAAATTCATATCATGTCTTACAACGAAGCGATTCGTTTCTCTATGGAGCGAATGATGCGTGGCCAAGATACTATCTCAGTTTCTGGTAACGTACTTCGTGATTACCTAACCGACTTGTTCCCAATCATGGAGCTAGGCACATCAGCGAAAATGCTATCGATCGTTCCTATGTTGAATGGTGGCGGAATGTACGAAACAGGTGCAGGCGGTTCTGCTCCTAAGCACGTACAACAGCTTCAAGAAGAAAACTACTTACGTTGGGATTCTTTAGGCGAATTCCTTGCAACTGCCGTCTCTTTTGAAGAATTGGGCATTAAGCAAGATAACGCTAAAGCAAAAGTACTGGCTGCTGCCCTAGATCGTGCGACTGAGCAACTACTGGATAACAATAAATCCCCATCTCGTAAAGTAGGTGATATTGATAACCGCGGAAGTCATTTTTACCTAACAATGTACTGGGCTCAAGCATTAGCGACTCAAACTGACGATGCTGAACTTGCTGACAAGTTCGCAAGCGTTGCGAAAGCGTTGGTCGAAAATGAGTCTAAGATTGTTGAAGAGCTTAACTCTGTTCAAGGTAAAGATGCTGGTCTATCAGGTTACTACAACATGGATCTGGATGCCGTTACTAAAGTAATGCGTCCAAGCGCAACCTTTAACGAAATTCTTGCTGCGATCTAATTTTAGTAAACTCTAAGACCCCTTCTCCTCCCCTTGCTAAGGGGGAGGAGAAGGGGTCTTTTTCTATCTATCCCTCTGTTCCAATAGAACTCGAAACCACTTTCACCTATAATAGCGGCTCCCTGAAAACCACATGGTCGAGGCGTTATCTCAATGCAATTAACCAGCTTAAATGCTATCTCTCCTATCGACGGTCGTTACGGCTCAAAAACTAACGTACTTCGTCGTTCTGTAAGCGAATTTGGCTTACTACGTATGCGTGTTATCGTTGAAGTCCGCTGGCTTCAAGCTTTGTCTAACCACCCTCAAATCACCGAAGTTCCGCCACTTAGCGAAGAAGCCAATCAATTGCTTGATAATTTGGCTAAAAACTTCAATGAAGCAGATGCGCAAGCAATCAAAGACATTGAGAAAACGACCAACCACGACGTGAAAGCGGTCGAGTACTTCATAAAAAATCAGATGGCTATGAACACAGAACTGGCATCTGTGTCAGAGTTTGTTCATTTTGCGTGTACTTCTGAAGACATTAATAACCTTTCTCATGCTCTAATGCTTCGCGAAGCGTTAGAAGAAGGTGTTTTACCAGAACTTGTTGCAGTAACAGAAGCGATTGAAGGCCTAGCGATCGAGCATGCAGCTCAACCAATGTTGTCCCGTACACACGGACAAACTGCTTCTCCATCGACCATTGGTAAAGAAATGGCGAACGTTGCTGCGCGATTACGCCGCCAACTTAAACAAATTGAAGCCGTTGAGTTTTTAGGCAAAATCAATGGTGCTGTCGGTAACTACAATGCTCACCTGTCTGCATATCCAGATGTTGATTGGCAAGCTCACGCTGAGAAATTTGTAACGTCATTAGGCCTGACTTGGAATCCCTACACCACTCAAATTGAGCCACATGATTACATTGCTGAGCTATACGATGCCATTGCTCGCTTTAACACAATCCTGATCGATTTCGATCGTGATGTTTGGGGCTATATCTCGATGGGATTCTTCAAGCAAAAAACCATTGCTGGAGAAATTGGATCCTCTACAATGCCTCACAAAGTGAACCCGATTGATTTCGAGAACTCGGAAGGGAACTTAGGCATTGCTAACGCAATTATGAATCACCTTAGCGCTAAACTTCCGATTTCTCGTTGGCAGCGTGACCTAACAGATTCCACAGTATTGCGTAACCTAGGTGTTGGTCTTGCTCACAGCTTAATTTCATACCAAGCGACACTTAAAGGTATCAGCAAGCTGGAAATCAACGCTCAGCGACTAGACGATGATCTAAATAACTCTTGGGAAGTACTTGCTGAACCAATTCAAACAGTGATGCGCCGCTATGGTATCGAATCACCTTACGAGAAGCTAAAAGAGCTAACACGTGGCCGTGATATCGATCAAGCGACAATCAGCGAATTCGTCGATACCCTAGAGCTACCTGAGTCTGCAAAGTCAGAACTTAAGGCTCTGACCCCAGGAACATACATCGGTAATGCAGTTGATCAGGCAAAAGCCATTCGTAATTAATTACTAATTATTACGAACCTTGTTCAAGGTATTATTTAGGGCGTTGATATCTTTCATAGATTCAACGCCCTACTTATTTTGAGCAACCCATTTGATAAAAATCTGCTACTTTAAACACAACTGACGCTCGCAATTAAAACTGGAAACCATAATGACCTCTGATACTCCGATTAGCATTTTAGGCGGAATGACACTCGAAACCTTTCTATCTGAATACTGGCAGAAAAAACCCCTGCTTATTCGTGGAGGGCTAACAGACATTGAATTACCACTGGATGCAAACGAGTTGGCAGGTCTTTCAATGGAAGAAGAGGCGGAAGCACGAATTGTCATCGAAAATGGAAAGACGCCATGGCAACTCATGCAAGGTCCATTTCAAGAAGACACATTCCAAAACCTACCTGAAAAAGAGTGGACGTTATTAGTACAAGCCGTCGATCATTGGGTACCGGAAGTACAAGCATTAAAAGAGCGCTTTTACTTTTTACCCAGCTGGCGTTTAGACGATGTGATGATCAGCTACGCTACTGAAGGTGGCAGTGTTGGCCCACACTATGACCAATACGATGTATTTTTGATTCAAATGTCTGGAAAACGCCATTGGCAAGTAGCACCACCAAACAGCTATGAAGATTCTGCGCTAGAAAACACTCCTCTTCATATCTTAGATGGTTTTCCAGAACAAACCGAAATGGAATGGGACGTCGCTCCAGGAGACATCCTCTACTTACCTCCTAACTTTGCACACAATGGGCGCTCACTAGACAATGAATGTTTGACCTATTCAATTGGATTCCGTGCACCGTCTTCTAGTGAAGCACTTTCAGGCATTAACACTCTTCTTGAAGAACAAGCAAGCGAAAATACGGCATTAGAAAAACGTAGGTTCTGCGCTCAAGAACCTTTAGAACGCCCGCACCATGGTGAAATTTGTCAATCCGACATTGAACATCTTCGAAGCAAATTGATTGAATTAATTGAGCAGCCTGAGCTACTTACCGATTGGCTTGGCGAAACAATGAGTGAAAGCAAATACCCAGAATTTAATCCTGCACTCAATCAAACAGAAGAAGATGATACGTTTGACCTTGCAATGCAAGGCGCCAGTTTTATAAGGCCAGGCGATGCTCGTATATGCTATTACCAAGACAAAGAAAGCACCACCGTCTACTGCAATGGAGTAAAAATGGTCATAGGCAGCCATCTTACCTCGTTTGTGCAAGCAGTCAGCGATGATACTGAATTCGATTTTAGTGGCTTAGATCTATCTCAATCAAAGGAGCTCGAGCCGCTATTACGCTTTTTCTTTAAATACCAAGCACTTGTTGCCTTACCAACTGAATAAGAACAAGGAGAGAAACATGAAGGTACTAACCTCCGATTGGGGAAGCAGTAAAGCCCAACTTACTTTCGTCAGAAAACAGGTTTTTATTTTAGAGCAAGGGTTTGACGAACAAGATGAATGGGATGGGAAAGACGAAGATGCTGTTCACTTTGTTTCATTTGGAACAACTGCTGTCCCAACAGGAGTGTGTAGACTCACAGAAAACGGTCAAATTTCTCGACTGGCTGTGCTACCGAATTATCGAAGCCAAGGCTACGGTATCATGTTGATGAGACGGGCTGTTCAGGTAGCGCGAGAAATGGGCTTAGACTCTGTATTCCTCAATTCTCAAATAGACGCTCAAATATTCTACGAACGCATAGGATTTAATACGGACGGCAAGGTTTTTCTAGATGCAGGAAAGCCACACATTCGTATGGAAAGAAAAATCTAAAAAAATGGACGGCGCTGCCGTCCATTTCTTATTGAGCTTATTTAACTTCTAGAAGCTCTACATCAAATACAAGCACAGAATGAGGCTTGATCATAGCACCAGCACCCTGTGCGCCGTATGCTAGCTCAGCAGGGATTGTAAATTGGTACTTCGCGCCTTCTTTCATAAGTTGAAGACCTTCTGTCCAACCAGCAATAACACCGCCTAGAGGAAACTCGATCGGCTCACCACGTGCAATTGAGCTGTCAAATACCTGACCGTCAGTCAAACGACCTTCGTAATGAACTTTTACAGTAGACTGAGCGTTTGGAATAGCGCCTGTACCTTCTTCAAGTACAACATATTGCAAACCACTCTCTGTAACCTGAACACCTTCAGCTTTTTTATTTTCAGCTAAAAATGCTTCGCCAGCAGCAACAGTTTCTTTTGCAGCTTCTTTAGACTTCGCTTCCATTTCTTCTTGAAGCTTAGAAAATGCCGCTTCTAATTCAGCGCCCGGTACACGCATTTCAGCACCGTTTAGTGCATCTTCAATTGCAGCGTAAAGATGTGGAAGAGACAATTCACCTAAATCTCCACTCTTAAGTTGATCACCGATTTGACGACCAATCCCGTAAGCAATTTTCGCTTCATTCGTGTCGAAAGACAGTTCTGACATGTTCAATACTCTTAGTCATTTAAAAAAGAAGCAGAATATTAACATAACGGTAGGTTCGCTGACGACCAATACACACGTTTACGAGGTGTGAAAATGTCCATCATCACAATAAAAAGAAAACACACCTTGAATGATAGTTATTATCATTTATAATTTTATATACCACCTTTTGTTCAATCGCTCTCAACAAAGGCAACAGCACTATTATGAATAGAATCCCAACAAACAATATGAAAAGTTCCTCTCAAAGACAAAGCCGTTGGACTGCTGTATTTGCGAGCCTTGTACTGATCTTTGCCGCGTCAGGTTTCCTGCTCGATGCCCACCATGAACAAGTAACGATAAAAAAAGGCGTAAGCATCATTGATCTACATCAGGTCGAAGATTTGGAAGATGGCTACACTAAAGAGGTCGGGAGAAATTCCAAAATTTAAGAATATGCAGAGGGTAAACAATCTGCATCAGCCTCTCACTGGAGAAAAGCAATGTTACCTCAAATCAATACTATTCTTTACGCTTGCGACCTTTTGGATAACCAAAGCAACGAAGCACTTGGCTATGTCATGCAATTGGCAAAAATCAATCAAGCAAGCGTCGTTCTTATGCATGCGTTAGAACCGCTCACTACGCACTCTTCTTATTTGATCAACAACTACATTCCCGAAGAAACGCTAGAGAGACTTCGAAAAGAAACCCTACAAGCAACAACCGATAAAGCAGAAACTCAACTTGCTAGTTTTTTAGAGGCTAACAAGAATGATCTTGACGGTATTTCAAAGCCTGAAATAGTCATTACAACGGGCGCACCTGCTGACGCTATTGAAAAAACGGTAAAGTCCAAAAACGTTGATCTTATTGTTATGAATAGCCGAACACACAGCGCCATCGGTCAAATGATTATTGGCTCAACTGCAAACAAAGTCATCCACCACAGCGATGTTCCTGTGTTGGTCGTCCCAATCAAATAGCGCTCGATCACACTGTATAAAAAACAGCTCTTACAAATCACCTTCATATTCGATAAACTACTGTATATATAAACATATATACAGTAGTTTTTATGATTCTCTATATTGCGGAAAAACCCAGCTTAGCCAGAGCCATCGCTGCAGCACTTCCCTCTCCACAAAAAAAAGAAGATGGATGCATTTGGTTACCAAACGGCGACTGTGTTTCGTGGTGCATTGGACATCTGCTGGAACAGGCTGAGCCACATGCATACAATCCAATATACAAAAGTTGGTCGCTAGATCACCTCCCTATCATACCCAGCGAATGGAAATGGCAAGAAAAAAGCCAGACCAAAAAACAGCTCACCAAACTGAAAAAGTTAATTAAACAAGCCGATCAATTAGTCCACGCGGGGGATCCAGACAGAGAAGGACAGTTATTGGTCGATGAAGTATTACACTATACGAAAGTCCCAAAGAAAAAACTGCAAGCAACCAAACGTCTTCTTGTAAGCGATTTAACACCCACCTCCATAAAAAAATCTTTAAACAAACTCAAGTCAAACAGTGAGTTTTCAGCATTATCCCGCTCTGCACTCGCAAGAGCGAGAGCTGACTGGATGTACGGACTCAACCTTACACGCGCTTATACGATAAAAGGCCGCCAAGCTGGATACCAAGGCGTACTCTCTATTGGCCGTGTCCAAACTCCGATTCTTGGCCTTGTTGTAAAAAGAGACCTTGAAATAGAGAACTTTGTTTCTAAGGATTATTTTCAAGTACATGCACACCTTGCAACGACAACGAACGACAACTTTATTGCTGGTTGGCAACCAAGTGATGCCTGTAAACCTCATATGGATGAAGACGGCAGAGTCATCAATAAAGCATTGGCCGAGAACGTTGCAAGACGTATTACCCAAAAGCCTGGGAAGGTTATAAAAGCCGAATACAACAACAAGCGACAACCCCCTCCTCTACCGTACAGCCTGTCGAGCTTGCAGATTGATGCAGCCAAACGCTGGGGGCTATCTGCTCAACAAGTTTTAGATGCGTGTCAGGATCTCTATGAAAAACACCAAATGATTTCCTACCCTAGGTCTGACTGCCGATATTTGCCAGTTGAACAAATGTCAGAAATACAACCGATAGTACGATCACTAAAAAACACATCCTCTGAAATAAGTAACTGGAGCGAAAACGCAAACCTAAGCCTTAAAAGCAATGCTTGGAACGATAAAAAAGTGGGCGCTCACCATGCAATTATCCCTACACCTCAAACTCAGAAATATGGATCTATTGGCCGAATAGAAAAACAAGTATACGAACTCATAGTTCGTCAGTATTTAATGCAGTTTTACTCGCATTATGAGTATTTAGCCGCGAAAATCGTCGCTGACATTGAGGGCGGTACTTTTTCGGCAACCGGCAGCACACCGTTAAAACAGGGATGGAAATTACTTCTTGGCGCAAACTCAAACAATGACGATAAAAAAAATGAAGAGGCCACACCTAATCTACCAAAATTGACACAAGGCGATGAGCTCTTTTGTCGCTTAGGTGAAGTTATACAAAAGCAAACGAAACCGCCATCCTATTTTACGGATGCAACTTTGCTTGGTGCAATGACAGGTATCGCAAAATACGTAGAAGACCGCTCGATAAAAAGCGTGCTAAAGGAAACCGATGGATTAGGCACAGAAGCTACACGAGCCAGTATTATAGAGCTGCTGTTTAAACGCCAATTTCTCTATAGAGACAGCAAACAAATAAAAGCAACAGAAGCAGGCCGATTGTTTGTCGCGTGTTTACCTCAACCCACTATCACACCTGATATGACCGCCGTTTGGGAATCCACTCTAAGTGCAATCAGTGAAAGGCAAGCTTCTTATGAAGAGTTTATGGATACGCTTGAGAGCACGTTAAATCAATTGCTGCAAGAAGCTAGGAATATTCCTTTAACATCACTAACTCAATTAGCAAAGAGTACTCCAGCGAAGTCCGTTAGAACATCACGAAAAGCAACAACCGCAAAGAAATCGAAAGGGTCGTATACTAAAAGAACATACAAAAAGAAGGCATCGAATACTTAGAGCGAAAGACAATATTTTAGCGACTTTTTGTTCAGTGACTCTTTGATTACCCGAAAGCAAGCCAAATACCGACAAATAGCATCAGAGTGCCTGCAAGTCGATTCATCATTTTCACGTTACCACTCTTCATGAGTATAGATTTCATACTACGCCCACCCAATGCATAAATAAGTAAGCAAACAAACTCAAGTAACAGAATAACGGAAACAAGAATGAACAGCTGATAAACAAGTGATGTCTCGGTCGAAAGGAACGGTGGAAGCAATGCAACAAAGAATGCCCAACCTTTTGGGTTAGATACAGCTGTAACGAAACCTTGAGCGGCAAGTTCAATTTTGGAAGCAGGCTTCTTTTCCTCTTCCATTTTAATCGCCATCTTCCCCTTTGAAAGCCACATTTGTATGCCCATATAGGCCAAGTAAGCGCCGCCAGCGTACTTCAATACAAGGAAAGCATCTGGGTAACGTAGCAAAATCGTCGCGACGCCTACTGCTGTAAGAACAGCCACAAGCCCAACACCAACGAGTTCACCAACCATCATCCACAATGCTCGTCGAATCCCGACGGTCATTCCAAGTGTCATTGCCAAGGTCATGCACATCCCAGGCGTCACAGAGACAAAAAAGAACGTAGGAATAAAAACAGACAGTAAATTTAAGTTCATTAGAATACAAAAACCTAATTATAGATTGGATATGAAAATTAATATCACGGAATTAAATGTATTAATTCAGGTTAGAAGTGCTTCTTCTTTTTAAATGTATTCTGGTCCATAAACTGACTCCATTCATCATCTAAATCTTCCTCTGCCTGATCGTCTTCTTCGCTCGCAGCGGCAAGCTCTTCCTCTTGACGCTGCAGTGCCAAATCACTTTCTATTTCATCAATGATTTCTTGATAACCATCAATAACAACTTTCGCTTCAGGGTTTTCATTGATAGGTTGAAGTTGTGAAATCGCCTCTTTGTAAAGTTCAATTGCCTTATCGAATTTTTCGGTAAGAAACGCCTGACGAGCCATATAAACATGGTAGTCGGCGTTCACTCGATAGCTATAGAATGTAAAAAGGTCTTGATACCGAACATACAGATCAGGGTCTATTTTTTTATTCTGTTTGGCAAATTCAAGGTAGCCCTTAAAGGATTCAAACAAACGCCTGAGTTCAGTAATTTGCAATTCATCATTTACGGGCTTTGCTTTTCGCTTCACCTTACTTTCTTGAAACTGCTGCAACTCTTCAATAAAAAAACCACGATGGCGGCGGAGTGAATCGTCAGCCTGTAATTCAATCAACTCATCATAAGTAGCAACCAGCCTACGTAAAATCCAAATACGCATGTCTTTAGGTTGATATTGAGGCGGCAAATCATCCAGATAACGTCGTAATTGACGGGCTTGGTTTCCTAGTAAAGCGGACTTACGTAAGCGCTCAAGGCGCGCTTGCTCTTTCATTTGTAAGTAAATAGCAAATGCTATAAAGCCACCTATCGCCACCAACATTAATGTAACTGCGATAGAGGTCATATGTTTTCTAATACAAGTAATAACGTCATAAAATTGCTCAAAGTACCAGCTATAGTTTCAGAGACTACGATTTACGATTAAAAACTATCCCTGATCCACATTTTGCTTCTTCTTAAATAATATACCTTCCACCATCTGGATTCTATTTTTTAGTGTATTAATTACTCGATTTGACTCAGGAATAAAGCTCACACTCTCCATTTCAGACAACGCGGTTCGATATTTCTCCAATGCCCGAGCATTTTTTTCTAAATCCAGATCCTCTTGCGCTTCTTTTACCAGAAGATCACAGTGTGCCAGTTGATACCCATATCGAATCATGGACATTTGCTGTTTCGCAGAAGCTTTATCGATCATTCTATTTGCCGAGAACGCTTTTACTAACGTAAGTAATACTCTTAACGCCCCTTGAACCCTTACAAATTCAGCCTGAACAGCAACTTTTTCGTTTTTTGTAGCTTGCTCTGCGCGCATTAACTCGCTACGAAGCCCCACGTACTCCTCATGTTTTTCGGTAAGAGGAAAAGCATTAGGGAGGGATTTTACTTTTTCCATTGAAGCAATTACATAGTCAACAAGCATCATTTTTGTCGAAAGAGGGATATAGCGATCGGCTAAAACACTTAATAAGTCATCAATTTTCAAGCATCTTTTCAGCAAGCGCATGTTCGCTTCTAACTGCAAAACTTGTTGCTTCTTCCGCCATCGCATAATTGCGATAGCAAGAACAGCCGCAAATAGAAGGGCTAGTCCAGCCGTTATTAGAATGATTTCTAAACGTAACATAGAGTGCTAAGCATCCCTGGAAAAGGTAGTATTGGTAAGTTGCGATTCTAGATTCTACACAATAGGCTTATCAAAAAATAACACTCAGAACAGAAAGTTAGGAAAACAACTCGTCTTTAAGTTCTTAACATACTGAGACATTTTTAAAAAAAGCCAACACTAACAGACCGACATCAATGTTGATATTACAACATCGTTGGCCTTGTTGCCAAAAACGGAGGAGCGATTCCTTCGCACTAAGAAGAAGAGACAGAGAAACTTACCTTAAAGAACCCCACTCTAATAAGAAAAATTCATCCATTAACTTAAGTTAATTTAATAATAAAAAATGGCTGGATAAACCAGCCATTTTCAAACGGTATATTAACAGTAATACTTAACCGTTTATAACGTCAAACCCAACCAACGTATAGAAAAGCAATGCAGATAGCAGTGCAGAAGCAGGCACTGTAATTATCCATGCTGCGGCAATGCGAAGCAGAGCAGAACGCTTCACTAATTCTTTTTTAGTGGCACGTTTTAGAGTTTTACGATCTTGTTTAGAAATAAGATCTGTACTCTTTTCTGCTTTGAGTTCTCTAAGAATGGCTCTTTTCTCATCAACGTCAGCTTTTTTGAAACGCTCTACAAACAATGTCGTTTGATCAACATCATAACCTGCTCGCTTAGAGTGCACCATCACTTCATTTAGCTTTCTCTCGTATGATGCTTTCAAGTATTCACGAAGAAAACCTACACCGAAGATGCCGCCCACTGCGATGTGAGTTGAGCTCACAGGCAAACCCAACTGAGATGCAATAATCACGGTAATCGCGGCAGCCATTGCGACACAAAATGCACGCGTTTTATCAAGGTGCGTGATTTCTGAGCCAACTGTTTTTATCAGCTTAGGCCCAAATAAAGCCAAACCAACAGCAATACCGACACCGCCAACCAGCATAACCCAAAGAGGAATAGCCGCTTTACTTGATATACCGCCGCTGATCAATGCATCGTTTATCGCTGCCAATGGTCCAATCGCATTAGCAACATCGTTAGCTCCATGAGCGAAACTCAGTAAGGCAGCCGACGCAATCAAAGGCAAGGTAAATAAGCTATTAACGGACTCTTTTTCATTTTTTAAGGACGCAGCCGCTTTCGCGATCATAGGGCGCACAATTAAATAAGCAACAATAGCAATGATAAAACCAAGGCCCAAAGCGGTAATAAATTCAACTTTAAACAGCTTCTTCAAACCTTTAACAATAAGGTATGTCGAAAATGCCCACACCATAATTGCGATCAGCAAAGGAACAACTTTTTTGGCCGCGCTAATCATGTCGTTTTTATAAGTAACGGCTCGCTTAACATAGATGAGAAAGAGTGCGGCGATCATCCCCCCCAATGCGGGAGAGATAATCCAACTAGCGACAATCGCGCTAACTTTGCTCCAATTTGCAATGTCCCAACCACCAGCAGCGATACCAGCACCCATAACACCACCCACAATGGAATGTGTCGTAGATACAGGAGCACCGAGATACGTAGCTAGGTTCAACCAAATCGCCCCGGCTAGCAAAGCGGCCATCATAACCCAAATAAAGGTAGACGCATCCGCTATAGCGGCAGGGTTAATGATGCCTTTTTTAATGGTACCCACAACAGTACCACCCGCAATAAGTGCGCCACTTGCTTCAAAAATAGCCGCAATTAGAATAGCTCCGGTCATCGTCAACGCTTTCGCACCAACAGCAGGACCAACGTTATTAGCAACGTCATTTGCACCAATGTTAATTGCCATGTAAGCGCCAATTGCCGCAGCAATCGCTAAAATAGATACATTTGAAACCGCAGCGCCATTAGACGTCGCATAGTAGCCAGCGCAACATATAAATGCTAAGGCTATGAGAATTTTGATGAAATCAGAACTGTGTGAGTTCGAATCAGTGGTTTTATTCGTGAAGTCCATAAATGGTTCTTTATATAGAGTTAAACAATACTAAGTAATATTGATTAGCGACCACTTATTATCCCTTTAAATAAGCAGGCCAGTATCATGTACTTAATTCAGTCCCTGCCAGCACCGCAACATTTCGGTAACATTTATGAAATATAAATGAAACCATACTGTCACATCTAAGGCTCGGCAATTCTACACAGCCGAGATTAAGATAAAACCCCTAATAAGTAATTTTTGCAAAAACAGCTTAAAAAACTGCTTTTACCCTAGCCCAATAGCTCAAGACGCGCATAAATGCGAAAAAATAGTACAAAATGTGGCCTAAAGCCCTAAATTTAGTTTGAGTTCTGAGCAAACTTTCAGTTTAATACGCGCCTACACAACCATGTGTACCCCACAATAAAAATCGATAGGATGGGAATATGTCCGTAACATTTATAGTCGGAGTTGACGGGAGTGACGCAAGCAACCGCGCTTTGGCATTTGCAAAGAGGCAAGCTTCTTTAGTAGGCGAAGAATGCAAGCTTATGCTTGTATGTGTCGTTGAATGGTCTCCATATAAATTCCAAACAACAGAAGAGAATGCGATTCGTCATAAGCAAAAGCAGGAAGAGTCTGACAGCGCCCAAAAACGCGTTATCGACCCCTTGCTAGAAGCCCTTAAAAACGACGGCATTAATGCTGAAGGCCGTGTCATCCACGGTAAAGCTGCGACAATCCTAAATAACATTGCGGTTGAGAATAACGCTGAGCAAATCTTTGTGGCTCGTTCCACTGAACAAGGTTTGAGCGCGCGCGTATTTGGCAGTGTTACCGCTAATCTTGTAATGGGTTCTAATGTCCCCGTCACTGTAGTAAGTTAATTTCAGGTATTTTCTATGATTTCAAAACTGTTTACGGCTTTGACCGTATCGTTTTTTGCTCTTTTTAGTTCGCTGGTTTCAGCAAGTTCAATTGATGAAACAATAAACAGTGTTTTCTCTTCCGCAACGGGATGGTTTGTTAGTCTTATCTTCTCTCCTCTACCGGGTACAAGCTTTCCTTGGATCGTACTTTGGTTGGTTGTCGGAGCGAGTGTTTTCACTCTTTATTTCGGTTTTATCCAGTTCCGCGCTATAGGGCATTCTATATCTCTTGTAAAAGGTGATTACTCTAACCCTAATGATGCAGGTGAAGTAAGCCATTTCCAAGCCTTAGCAACGGCGTTGTCCGGCACCGTAGGTTTAGGAAATATTGCAGGGGTTGCAGTGGCTGTCAGCATCGGTGGTCCTGGCGCGACATTTTGGATGATCCTTGCTGGTTTATTGGGTATGGCTTCCAAGTTTGCAGAATGTACACTGGGTGTTAAATACCGTAACCAATTCGACGATGGTCGTGTTTCTGGTGGCCCGATGTACTACATCTCTAAAGGCTTCATCGAACGTGGTTTACCAGCAGGTTTTGGTAAATTCCTAGCGGCGCTGTTTGCAGTTTTCTGTATCTTCGGCGCATTAGGTGGCGGAAACATGTTCCAGGCAAACCAAGCACACGCTCAACTAAGCGGTGTTATTGGCGATTACCCTGGTTGGATCACAGGTATTATTTTTGCTGTTGTCGTTTTCGCAGTTATTGTTGGTGGTATTAAATCAATCGCAAACGTAACTGAAAAAGTAGTCCCTTTCATGGGTGTGCTTTATGTTGGTACGGCTCTCGTTATTATTCTAATGAACGCGGATAAAATTGGCTGGGCATTTGGCCAGATTTTCGAAGGAGCCTTCACCGGTTTAGGTGTAGCTGGCGGTATGGTTGGTGCTTTGATTCAAGGCTTCAAACGTGCAGCGTTCTCGAATGAAGCAGGTGTAGGTTCGGCTGCGATAGCTCACTCTGCAGTAAGAACAAACGAGCCGATTACAGAAGGTCTTGTGTCTCTTCTAGAGCCATTCATCGATACCGTTGTTATTTGTACTATGACTGCATTGGTGATCATCATCACTCAGCAATTGGTCGTAGACCCTACAACAGGTCTGTACATGCTAAATGAGTCTGGCACTATTCAAACTGCTGACGGTTCTTCTGGTGTTGCATTGACATCAGCAGCATTTGCTTCAGCGTTCAGCTGGTTCCCATACATTCTTGTTGTTGCTGTCGTATTATTCGCTTTCTCAACCATGTTGAGCTGGTCATACTACGGTCTAAAAGCATGGACTTACCTATTTGGCGAGAGCAAAGGCGCAGAGCTAACATTCAAAATTATTTTCTGTATTTTTGTTTTTATCGGTGCAACGATCAGCTTAGGTCCAGTTATCGATTTCTCTGACGCTGCCATCTTTGCAATGGCTGTTGTGAATATCATTGGCTTGTATTTCTTAATGCCAGTCGTTAAGAAAGAGCTAAATTCTTACATGACTCGTCTTCGCGCAGGCGAATTCAAAAAATTCAAATAAGAATTACCGCTAAAAAAGCCGATGCTTAACGTAAAGCATCGGCTTTTTTTTGCTTAAAAGAAACCCAGCGGATTAATATCGTAGCTCACCAACATATTCTTGGTTTGCTGATAGTGCTCAAGCGCAACTTTATGAGTTTCACGCCCTACTCCCGATTTCTTATAGCCTCCAAATGCCGCATGCGCAGGGTATTGGTGGTAGCAGTTCATCCAAATACGACCGGCTTCAATATTGCGACCCATGCGATAGGCTAGGTTGGTGTCACGAGTCCACACCCCTGCCCCTAAACCAAACTCCGTATCGTTTGCAATAGCAAGTGCTTCAGCTTCATCTTTGAAGGTCGTGACACTCACAACAGGCCCGAATATTTCTTCCTGAAAAATCCGCATATCATTGTTGCCTTTCATTATCGTAGGCTGAATATAAAAACCTCGATTAAAGTCATCCAATTGCTCTACACCACCACCACACAGCACTTGAGCACCTTCTTTCCTGCCGATATCAATGTAACTTAATATCTTATCAAACTGTTCCTGAGAGGCTTGGGCTCCGACTTGTGTATCTGTATCGAGAGGATTACCTCGCTTAATTCTGGTTGCGCGCTCAAGTACGTGACCGATAAAGTCGTCATATATTGATTCCTGAATAAGCGCACGAGATGGGCACGTACAGACTTCACCCTGATTAAAAAACGCCAAAACCAATCCCTCTGCCGCTTTTTGAACAAATGCATCTTCTTGCTGCATAACGTCTGCAAAGTAAATATTAGGCGACTTACCGCCCAACTCAACTGTAGAAGGAATAATGTTTTCCGCGGCACATTTCAAAATATGAGATCCGACAGGTGTAGAGCCGGTAAATGCAATCTTAGCAATACGCTTACTGGTCGCTAAAGCCTGACCAGCCTCTGCACCAAATCCGTTTACAATATTCAGCACGCCTGCTGGCAAAAGGTCTTGAACCACTTTGATCAATTCAAGAATCGATGCGGGAGTTTGCTCCGCAGGCTTCAAAACAATGCAGTTACCTGCGGCAAGAGCGGGAGCCAACTTCCAAGCAGCCATCAAAATAGGAAAGTTCCACGGAATTATTTGCCCCACAACCCCTAAAGGTTCATGAAAGTGATAAGAAACGGTGTTTTCATCAAGCTCGGCCGTACTGCCCTCTTGCGCTCGGATACATCCTGCGAAATAGCGAAAATGATCGGCAGCTAAAGGTATATCCGCAGCTAAGGTTTCACGAACCGCTTTACCATTATCCCAGGTTTCGGCTACGGCTATTCTTTCCAAATTTTGCTCTATCCGATCCGCCATTTTGAGCAGTATATTAGAACGCTCTGTAACAGATGTTTTTCCCCACGCAACCTTTGCCCTGTGCGCAGCATCCAATGCTAGGTTAATATCGTCTTCACTTGAACGAGGAATACGACAAAATACTTGACCATCAACAGGGCTGACATTATCGAAATACAGGCCTTTTACAGGCGCTACCCATTCCCCGCCAATAAAATTTTCGTATTGGCTCTGAAAGTTAACAACACTACCTTCGGTTCCAGGTTTGGCGTAAATCATATGAGCTCTCCGTATTATTTTTTTATTTGAACCCTGAATTTAGTAAGCACCGATACAAAGTGCTTGCCTGAGAGTCTAAAAAATTTATCTTGCAGTCCATAACTGAATTTTTTCATCGTTTTTCGTGAATTTCGGTATAGACTTGATGAACTCTCTAACGATAAGAAACAATAAAAATAGGTAGGGCAGGTACAATGGAGCAGACATTAGAACAGATTATCACGAGAACGAATCGGCCATCACAACCTGCTAAATTGGTTGAAAACCGAATTTGCTTCGCCGGACCAGAATCAGAGCTCAGTGTGTATGACACATACGAGCAAGCCAGCCAAGTTAGCCTGAAAGCAGATTCACTGCTTTATTGTGGCATGGTCACAGGGGCAAAAGTCATGCACACCAAACGTCAGCCAAACATTCCGTTTCTTCCCCATGAATCCTTTATTTTAGCGCCAAAAGAAGAAGTCTTCATCGATTTCCCAGAAGCGAGATTGGACACACCTACGACCTGTTTAACCATCGAAATTTCTTCAGAGCGCATTTCTCAACTGTGTGACCGAATGCACGACATTACTCAGTCGTCCTCGATACGCGTTCCTTCGTATACGTTTAATGCAGAACAGCCTCTTCACACGCTTCATAATCAAGCCACAGAACACCTGCTAAAACGATTGGTAAGTGGCTTTGTTCAAAACGACCCCGACAGAGATTTATTGGTTGATCTCGGTGTCAGTGAATTGGTTACTCGAATTTTACGACATCATGGAAGAGAAACACTCTTAAAATACTGTCAACAAGACCCTGAAGCAAACAGCTTAAGCAGTGCTCTTTACTGGATTGAATCCAACTTATCGGAACATTTGGATATTTACGAACTGAGTAAAATGGCCTGTATGAGCCGCAGTCGCTTTTATCAAGAATTTAAACGCCATTTAGGATGTACGCCCGCAGAATATCAACACCAAAGGCGAATGGCGACAGCCTATCAAAAGTTAAGACAAAACCATTCAGTAACTCAAGTCAGCTACGATCTAGGCTATCAAAGCCTTAGCCATTTTAGTCGCCGATTCCATCAGCATTATGGCATTCCACCAAGCCAGATACTGAGCAAAAATTTAAACTAATTATAGAAAATATGACTATCGATTTTCCCTCATATAGATACAATAGCACTTTTAGAATCAAGGCTTTTTACGACTGGGGGAAACCATAATTGATGTTTTTTGAAGGCTCCGAAAAAAAGGTTGAGGTGGTCGTATGCGAGTCAACTCCATCACTGCGATCTCTTGGACAAGATTACTGGAGCAACCTTGTTGCTCATGCGAATGCAGAAATACTCTCAACTGTCTCAAACGACAAGTGTGATGCGTATTTGCTTTCTGAATCAAGTTTGTTTGTCTGGGATCATCACTTTGTGATGTTAACTTGTGGGACAACAACCCTCGTTAACGCGGTTCTGCACTTTTTAGAGAGCTTTGAAAAAGAGCAAGTCCTTTCGCTGATTTTCCAACGGAAAAATGAATACCTGTCTCATCTTCAAAAATCGTCTTTTAATGAAGATATTAATAAGCTAGAAAAAGAGTTAACAGGAAAAGCTTATCAATTAGGTAATCTCGATACTCACCACAACTATGTTTATCATTTAGATAAGCCCTATACCGCAACGCCTGACGACTACACCTACGAATTATTGATGTATCACATTCATGGAAATGCGGCTCAGTATCTAAGAAGCGAGCATCAATCCGCTGATAAAATCCGAGAATTGCTAGAACTGGACCAGCTACTGCCTGGGTTCGAGATCAACGATTTTGTATTTGAACCATTTGGCTATTCTATGAATGCAATAAAAGATCAACTTTATGCAACCATTCATATAACGCCTCAGGAAGAAAGTTCTTACGTTAGCTTTGAAACAAACATGGATCTAAGTGCGGTCAACTCGAATATTTTAGAAAGGCTGACAACCATTTTGCAGCCTAACAGTTTCGATATCATTAGCTTTAATGGTATACCTAATATAAACCCTCCTTCGCATACACTCATGAACCATGTTAGCGAACCACTGTCTTGTGGCTACATGATGCGCTTTTATGAATACATGCGCGGAGAGCCCAAGATGGGGAGAGGCGTTTCTATTTTGTAACACACGCCGTATGATTGGATAAACAATACTCAATTAAAGCGCCGAAATCGGCGCTTTAATTTTTATAGGGAACAAGCATGCCATCAGAGTCTATTTTCAAACAATCACGTTTTGTTCAATTCTGGTTCGCTCAGATAGGCTCATCCTTCGCTTTCCAAATGCTCGCTGTTGGTATCTCTTGGCAAATATACGATTTAACAGGCAGCGCCCTTGCCTTAGGTCTAGTGGGGCTGTATCAATTTCTTCCGCAACTTGTACTGACTCTCATCACTGGACATGTGGTCGATCGCTACAACCGACGCTTAATCTGTTTTTCCACTCGCCTCATCATGGGCGCTACGGCGCTACTGCTCGCATATACGAACTTAATCGATGAACTCAGCCCAAATGTCATATACCTCTGCGCCGTTCTTTTAGGTATGGCGAGATCCTTTGAGCTGCCGGCAAACCAATCAATTGTCCCAAATTTAGTACCTAACAACATACTCTCCCGAGCAGTGAGTGCCATCGCCTCAGCGCGTGAAATATCCGTCATAGCGGGACCAGCCTTAGGCGGATTGATCTACCTTCTCGGCGCACCTATCCTGTATTTTACAAGTATGAGCTGCTTTCTGCTTTCCTGCATATTGATATTTTTTCTTCAATACAATTATAACTCGGCCTCAAAAGCCCCGGTCGATCTGAACCATTTACTTGGCGGGTTCAAATTCATAAAAAACAATAAAATCATTCTCGGATGCATATCACTGGATATGTTTGCAGTTCTACTCGGCGGTGCGACAGCTCTATTGCCCATTGTTGCAAAAGATATTCTACACACAGGTTCATGGGGGTTAGGGTTACTAAGAAGTGCACCAGCGGTAGGTGCTTTACTCATGTCTATATACCTAGTGCGCTTCCCTCTGAAGCACAACGTAGGAAAAATAATGTTTGCTTCGGTCGCTATTTTCGGATTTGCGACCATCTTATTCGGTTTGTCTCAAAACTTAATCTTATCGATGGTTGTCTTAGCAACACTGGGCGCTGCCGATATGGTCAGCGTCGTAATCCGCTCTACTCTTGTTCAGTTAGAAACACCGGATGAAATGAGAGGACGAGTTGCAGCTGCAAACTCAATCTTTATAGGCAGTTCGAATCAATTAGGGGAATTTGAATCTGGCGTAACAGCGGCTTGGTTTGGCGTCATACCAGCGATACTTATTGGCGGAGTTGGCACGCTTGCCATTGTCGGAATTTGGATCTATTTGTTTCCTCAAATCGTATCCAGACAAACACTAGAAGACAAACCTTAGGAGAAAAAACGAAAAAAGCCAGTAGTTACATAGTAACTACTGGCTTTTCGAATATGGTGCGGAAGGAGAGACTCGAACTCTCACGCCGTGAAGCACTGGAACCTAAATCCAGCGTGTCTACCAATTCCACCACTCCCGCTTTGGAATGGCGAGCATTATAGGGAATTGAGAAATTGAGTCAACCTTTTTATAAAAAATTAATCTTTTTTTTCAGTCGGCTTGCTTTCAACACTGTCACCAAGGTCAATGGATTTTTCAAATCGAAATAACGAGCGTTTTTCCTTTTCGATTTTTTTCCATTTCCAATTAGGTGCATCCCCTTTAAGCCGTATTACACCCAAAACAATACTGGTTAATACGACAGTACAGATCACCCAAGCTTCTAAATTTTCTTTCGGATGTATTAGGCTCGTAAGAAGTATAAAAAATACAAAATACACAACTAATACAGCTCTACCCTGCCAACAAGTAGGGGCTTGCCAACCCCACCCATTTTTTTTCGCTGGAAACCAAACTTTTGATTCTTTCATATATTCCACTTGTTAATCAGGAATTCATCCTTTATTAACCATTAGATTAATTGGATAAAAACTCACTGCGAGTCTTATCACTTCTTTTAAACAACCCACCCAGCGCAGTAGTTTGTGTAGAAGAACTCGCATCCATAACGCCTCGCGCTTTAACGCAATAATGCGTCGCCTCAATACTCACTGCGACATTATCGGTCTCTAGCAAAGTCTGTAATGTAACCAGTATTTGCTGGGTAAGTCGTTCTTGTACTTGTGGACGCTGACCAAAAAACCGAACAATACGATTGATTTTCGATAGACCAATGATTTTGTTCTTAGGTAAATAGGCAACTTTGGCAAACCCATCAATCGTAACGAAGTGATGTTCGCACGTACTAGTAAAACTAATATTGTTTACCTTAACCATCTCATCAACACTCATTTTGTTGTCAATGACCGTGATTTTCGGGAACTTAGCGTAATCTAGCCCAGAGAAGATTTCACGAACATACATTTTAGCGATGCGATGTGGTGTTTCCGCCAAACTGTCATCACTCATATCCAGCCCGAGTGTGTATACAACATCCTCAAACGCAGACTTAATTCTTTGATATTTCTCTTCTGATGATAATCCGTTGTCAATCATTGGAGTTTCTAAGCCATGCTTAACAAGCGCATCGCGCACTTTTACCGCTTCTTCGGACAATTCAGTCAACCCTAGAGAAGACGTATTTTCTGCAATTGCAGTGGTCATAATAAATTCCTAAATTCCTAATTCAACTAGCCATACACTCAACAATTTAACATCAGGCCAAGTGCCGCCCACCATCAAGAGCAATCGTTCGTCCAGTCATATATCGGCTACTTAAAATGTATTCTACTGCCGCTACCGCTTCTTGTTCGCCAGGTTCTATTTGCAAAAGCGACTTCGCTAGCGCTTTTGCACGATACTCTTCGTCATCTTCATCATTAAACTTTAGAAGAGAAGGCGCAATGCTATTCACTTTTACCTGCGGAGACAACTTTTTTGCAAACGACAAGGTTAAATTTGCCAAAGCGGCTTTACTCGCTGAGTAAGCAATGTGTTTATCGCTCCCCTTCTCTACAACATAATCAGTAAAATGAATGATATCCGCCCCTTGGTTTTCATCATTCGATGAGCCCTTCATTAATAAATCAGACAGGCCGATATTGATCTGGTATGGGGCATTTACATGAACTTTAAACATCCTGTCCATTAACTCGGAGCACGGCACATCATCTTCTGCTAACCAATCAGACGCATTGTGAATCACCGCCCTCAACATCCCGTATTCCTGAGCCACAATGTCCACTAACTCCGCGACACTGCTGCTCTTTTCAAAATCAGTACGAATGCACTTCACCCCCATTTTTTGCAATACATCAATCGACTCCTTGGGCGTTCGATACGTTACAATGAGTTCGTACCCTGCCTTCACCAACGAGAGGGTAATAGCCAAACCCAGTCTTTGGGTTCCCCCCGTTATCAGGATAGGTAATTTTTCCTGCATACAATATCCTTTCTAGTATTTTGGACATATCTGCCCGATAGCTATATTCAATAATACAACAGACCATATGTCTTCTACGATTTATTATTGAGGTTAGATCATGCTATTAAAATATTTGATGCAGATAAGCGTATGCGACGATAGCGATTCGCCTTCTCTGACTGAGCAATACTTTTTTAGTCGTTCTTTCCCTAACACCCTAGTAGACATCAGCACAAAATGCCTGTGACTTTTTTCTGACCACTAGGTAACAGAGAACATTTGACAACTCCATTGCTGTATTCATACATCTGAAAAGGAAAGGTGACAAAAGTGGCTGAATTTCAACAACCCGTAGACAGTAGTAAAATCCCCCAAGAAGCATTCGATTGGTATGATGAATATGCTCATGGCGACATTAATCGTAGAACCTTTTTAGAGAGACTGGGGACTCTTGGCCTCGCGGGGCTGTCGATCTCATCAATTACAGGCGCACTAATTCCAAATTACGCGCTGGCTGAACAGGTATCTTTTAACGACCCTGATATCAAAGCCTCCTACTTAGAGTTTGATTCTCCAGATGGACACATCAAAGGTCAGGGATACTTCGTTCAGCCAAACCATGTTTCGAAGACCAACAAAGCACCCGCAGTTTTGGTCGCACATGAAAATCGCGGTTTAAACCCTTATATTAAAGATGTTGCTAGACGCTTAGCAAAACAAGGGTTTGTCGCATTTGCTCCTGACGCCCTATTCCCACTAGGCGGGTACCCTGGTAACGACGATGAGGGCCGCGCTATGCAAAAGACCCTCGATAGAAATAAAATTGAAGCTGACTTTATTGCTGCTGCAAAATTACTTAAAGGACATGACCTTACTACAGGTAAATTAGGCATGGTTGGCTTTTGCTTTGGTGGGTATCTTACGAATCAACTGGCTGCCGTTTTGGGTTCCACATTAGATGCAGGCGCTCCGTTCTATGGAACGCCTCCCAAATCGCCAGTAGATAGGATTACTGCACCACTTTCTCTTCACTTTGCACAATTGGACAAGCGAGTAAACAACACTTGGAGCGAGTATGAGAAAGCGTTAAAACATGCAGCGATTGATTACTCTGCGTATACGTACGAGAATGTAAACCACGGGTTTCACAATGATTCGACAGCGAGATACGACCAAAAAGCGGCAGATTTAGCATGGGGTCGAACCGTTGCTTTTTTCAACCAAAAACTCGGTATAGTGTAGCGTTACTGCAAATAAGCAGAAGTACAAGCCAATGATGTTTAAAGTCAGTGCCTTTTCACAGGTACTGACTTTAAAACGTGGATTAGCCCACTTTTACAAACTTTGGCTCGGCCTCTTCTTCTAACACAAAGTCCAAACCTTGTGTCGGAGTAACTTGGCTCCACAAATTGCGGCAGAGCTCGTAAATTGAATCATCTGCTCTATTGCATAGCCACTTCGCAACTTCACTTGCCACATCTGGGTAATCAATTTTAACCACCTGCCCTTCATCCAACCACTGTCGAATCACCTTGTTGGATAAATACGATGTGGTACTTGCGATACCAAGCATATCAAGTGCCAACGCATTTGAATGCTGCTCAATTTGCCCTTTAAGTGGTTTTGCTAAAATTCTGCGCCCTAACATTAGTGATTCAGAATTCAATTCAAATCCAGCATTACAAAGCACGGACCGACATTCACCTAAATTCCGTTGAAATCCATCTCTTGAGAATGGGTAAACGGTGATGTTGTCATAAACGCCCGGTTCAATGTCTTTACAATGAAACCTGAACCGATACCCCGGAATATTTTCAAGCCAATCCATTACCTCTTCACTGTTTTCAAAAGGCAGGTAAACCAATACGTCTTTCTCATTTACGACGTAACTTTGATGCTCTCTTTGCATCAAAGGAGGTAAAATGGGGTTACCAAAGTGGTGCCAATGCGCTCCTAATGAAAGATCAACGGGTGCAAACTTTGACATGATCCACGCTCCTAAACGATCTCCTTTATGCTTAGGAACAGAATAGTTAAATGCGTATTGATGACCAAACCCAATACATCGAACGCCTTTCATTTTCGCGGCCCATGCAACAATTGGCTCAAAATCCGTAACAATGAGATCATAACTATCGAGTTCTAAGCTCTTTATATCTTTAAAAAGAGTTCTTAGAGACGCATTTTTACACGTCGCGAGCAGATCCAACTTTCCATCTCTGGCTACAAACGACAAACCTCTAAACGTTCGATAGTTGCCAAATACTTCCATATCAAAATATTCTTTCTCTGGCCTCCCTGAAAAGACATAGTCAACTTCAACATCACACTTTTTAAACGCGTCGGCCATCGCTCTAGCACGTGTTATATGACCATTCCCAGTCCCTTGAACCCCATATAATATTTTCATACACCAACCATCGTTAACGCAAACATTGCACAACTTGAGCCCAACAACGCCCCCATTAGGGTATCTGTCGGAAAATGAACGCCAAGAAAAATTCTTGCAAGCCCAACATGAGCGGCCCAAAGGTACCAACCAATTTGAAAGTCGGGAAACCAGTCAGACAAAAGAAACGCCATGAAAAAAGCGCCCGAAGTATGACCAGACGGAAACGAGAACTTATCTGATGGAATAATAAAACTACTAAAATTGTCCAATATATCGGCGGGGCGATTGCGCTTAAAACCTTTCTTTAAAATAAAGTAGGACAGCCGTTCAAACAAAAAACCTGTGCCCATAATCATCACCCAAGCCATTTCGCCTAAATACCAAAACACCATCGCAAGAACCGCATACAAGGGACCATCTGCAGTTTTGGAAATTGCTCGTCCAATATTTGTAATCAATACTCGGTGTTTTCGAGCCATACACCAATAAAATGTGTGTACGTCTATCGCATGAATACTTTTTAAGAAAAGCATTAACGTCACCCCTTTCTCTGAATGTTCACTTGTTGCTAGAGAAGCGTTGAATAATTCGACTGACCTTTATGTGCCGATAGCCCTTCATAAAAATTGAAGACCTAATTGCAAGTTTCCTAATCAATGTACTCAGAACAAATGTCAGCAAGGTTGCACTTCAGTGACCGTTTTATGACGTGAAATATAATCAGGAAAGTATTCTAAAATACAAAAAAAGCGCCCGATCATATGGGGCGCTTTTTTCATAAGAGCTCCGATTCGGTGCTCTTATCTAGAAATATCTATAGCGGTTATTACATGTTGTTCATTTTTTTGAACTTAGCAATAAGAGCTTCTGGCTTCTGTTTTTTATTGCTAGAGTTTAGGGCAAAAACAACGGTTTCACCTTTTGGACCTGCGCCAATCTGCGTATAACGCAATGGTACTTCACCAACAAGACGAGCTGTGTTCATTTCTTCAAGTGATTGGAATACGTATATACGACCTTCTGTACGCATTTCACCGTAAAAATCTTCAGCACCTTCTAAGTTGCCATCGTACATATCGATACTAGCGATGCCAGATGTTTTCTTTTTGTCTGCACCCGTTAACCCAAAGACGATTGTTTCACCATGAGGACCTTCACCAATACGTACTTTTCGGAATGCGGTTTCACCCACTGCCATGAAGCTTTCGTAAATTCCTTTATCATCAAAAACGTAAATACGGCCTTCATGATGAACTTCATACATATCTTCGTTGTTCAAAGACATTTCAGCCGCAGCCATGTCATCAGAAGACTTTACGTTACCTTGCCCACATGCTGTTAGCATTGCTGCAACTAATAACCCACTTGCGAAAGGTAGAATTTTCTTGTTCATGGTCTTTCTCCTAGTTAAATATGGGTAATACCCTAAGAGATATATGTGTCAGAAATAAGACAAAAAAATGACGATCTATTTACAACACCGCCATCTTTAACCTTAATGAATTAATATCAAAGCCAATTCGTAAGCATAATACCAAAACCTAAACTGCGAATATGGTTGTTGTAATCCAACAAAGATTGCCCATATCCATCAAAATACTGAACGTATCCACGAGTCTTGCCCCACAAGGGAAAATTTACACCTAGCTGAATTGCTCCTTTATTATCCGAACGCAGGTTGTTTCTAAGCATCAGATCATAGCTAATATCTTGATCTATAAAAACGGCGGTCACTTCTCCGTAACCAAGATACCGCTCAATATTTGGATTATCGTCTTCATCTTCGCTTTCATGTATGCGATACCACGGCTTAATCGACACAGCGAGATGTTCATATTCAAATACGACATTTACAAACAGGCGATTCCAAGAACGCGACATTAACTCGCTTTGACCATTAGACTGATGGTTAATACCGTATGCTATGTAAGTAGGCTTGATTCCCAAAAAGTCGCCATGGAGCCTATCGACAATAAACGCCTCTGGCTCATGCGATGTATCCCGAAATGGCGCCGAGATTTCACTGTTATACGCTTGCCAAAATGCCTGTTGAGTATACGCAAACCACAAACTAGAGCCTCGGCCTACCACATCATAGGCAACAGGGAACTTAACACTTAACTGAAATTTGAACTCAACGTTGTCTAATGCACCGTCACTTTCATCATGAACAACAAAGTCTCGACCATTTGGGTTATCCGTATAAGTGATGGGCAGAAAATAATTTGGTCGATGAGGGGTAAGCACAAATGGATTTGCTATAGAGTTCAGCTCTTGTATTTCTCTCTGCTTTAATAACCCATCTTTTTGAACGCGTTGCTGAATAGTCTCAGGGGATTCAGGCTCCCTTGGTAACGGAATACCCAGTGCGCCCTCTTCACTGCCTTGCACATCCACTTCAGTTGTTTCTTTAAAGCTTGCATCAACAATGTGTTCTGTCTCTGCAAGGCTGGTATTCACGGTACAACCAAAAGAAAGAGCAAGGGTTAGGGGTCCCATCGATCGAATATAGGTAGAAAACGAGCGCATCAGTCGAGCACCACTCGCTTAGAATAAGAAGCCGATTCCATTTCAACGACCTCTACAGTCAAGCTGATTTGTTTAACTTGCAACAATGTAAGCTGATGTAATACAGACTCGGATAACACTGCCCTTTGAGCTTGAGTACGCCCATCCAAAATTTTTACAACGACGTGCACAAATGCGTCTTCTTGCCCGCCGGTCATATAGTTTTTAAATGCAGCAGCTCGTAACTTGATGTCAGATTCTTCAAATAATCCCGAATCAAGGCACCCTCTTTTTACCGCCTCCAACCAATCATCAGGAGAGACCTCTTGTGCTAAATTTTGACTGTATTCAACAATACAATGAGGCATATGCCGCTCCTATCAGTTACAGTTATAATTTGTATGAATAGATGCTCTTTGCATACGACTCATTAAAAAACACCTTTTAAGCCATACTAGCGACTGTAGATAATCGTTACAACACTGCAAGCTGTTTGTTACGATTACCAGCCGATGAACCAAAAAGAATCAGTATCCTTTTTTAGTATCTATGCACTCAGGCAACATTTTTAGATTACGGTACGCTCGAATGTTCTTTGCTACGATCACGCTCGCGGTATCCGGGCTGGTCGGTGCTGAAATATGAGGAAGCACTGTAACATTTGGATACGTCCAAAATGCATGGGAGCGTGGCAATGGTTCCCGATCAAATACATCAAGCACTGCGTGTTTTAACGCGCCAGTATTGAGTCCATACAATAGAGCTTCTTCTTCAATAATGGGACCTCGACCAAAATTAATTATCTGTGCCCCTGGCTTCATTATTTTTACGGTTTCAAAATTTATGAGGCCATTCGTATCAGGCGTCGAGGGTAACAAAATAACAATAATATCACTTTGTGAAATGACTTTCTTGAATCCTTCTTCTCCTGAATAACATTCAACGCCTTCAATTTCTTTTTGAGAGCGGCTCCAACCACACACGTCAAAGTCATTACTCAGTAGCCTTTTAGCACAAACCTGACCAAGCTCGCCAAGCCCCAAAACACCCACGCGCCTTTGCTCTGGTTGTGATACAAAATGCTGATGCCAATTGGCCTCTTTTTGCTGCCGCATATAAGCGGGCATGTCTCGATGTAAATACAGAACCCAAGCCAACACGGCTTCAGACATGGTTTTTGAAAGATTCGGGTCGATCATTCTAGCAATGTTAAACGATGCGGTAGGCAACTCTTTAATCATGCGTTCCACACCGGCCCAAACACTTTGCACCCAAATCAGATTAGGTAACGCTAAAAGCTCTAAAGGTTCGGGATTAGCCACGATAGCAACCTCCACAGAAGCTCGTTCTGATTCCGACAACTCCGAGAACAGCAAAATTTTTTCTTCAGGTAATGCTTCAGATAACGTATTAACCCAAAAACGCTGCTCTTCTATACTTAAACGCGAACAAAAAGGAACTGGGGACTTCATTATTTCTCCCTAACAAAAGTCGTTTACCAAAACACATGACCTCAGTTGCTAACTCAAAGTTAAGCAAAAAAGCATTTACGGCGCTATTTCAACCTATTTTAGAGAACGTTACAATCCCGTGAGCTCATCAACAAAAATAGAGGAAAACGCGTAAATAAAGCTCTTTATGAGCTTTTTATGATTCTAACCATGCCTTAGAAAAAATGTGCGCAGGGGACGGTCTATCGAAGTAATACCCCTGATAGAGAGTACAATCCATCTCTTCAAGCCGAATCTGATGAGTTTTGGTTTCAACGCCTTCCGCCAGTACGTCAATATCCAGCGCTTTTGCCATTGCAATGATTGTTAACACAATCACCTCGTCACTGTGGTCATTCAACAAATCTCTTACGAACGACTGATCAATTTTTAGCCGACCAATTGGAAGTGATTTTAAGTACTTTAACGAAGAGTAACCGGTACCAAAATCATCAATTGACAAGCGCACGCCGAGGGAACGAACCTGATACATTAAGTCTAAACTTGCATTAGAGTCAGATAACAACGTGTTCTCGGTAATTTCCAAATCCAAACAATGTGCAGGCACATCAAACTTATCGATAGCAGATTTAAGCATTTGCATAAAACCCGCATGTTGAAACTGAATTGGACTAACATTGACAGACATTTGCAATGAATCGTCCCAAAGCCCTAGTGAGCGCCAGCGACTGACATCTTTTAGTGCTTGATGAAGAACCCACTCTCCTAACTCAACAATCAAGCCCATCTCTTCGGCAATAGGAATGAATTTCGCTGGAGAAATAAAACCTTGCTCAGACTCATTCCAACGTATTAAAGCTTCGGCACCAATCAACCTCCCCGAAGCATCATTTTGAGGCTGATAATACAACTCAAAGTCTTCATTCTCCATTGCCAAAAACAGCGCCCTTTCCATTTTAAGGTTCTCATCGGAGATGGCTTGCATATTATCTTCATAAAATTCAAAGGTATTCCTCCCTAACTCTTTTGCCCGATACAAAGCACTGTCAGCTTGTTTGAGGATGGAAGTGGAGGTTTCAATGCTACCATCAAAAAGACAGATCCCTATACTGGCACTCACGTGAAGCTCAAATTCACCCACTTTTTTGACGGTATTACAGCGAGCTAGAATGTCCTTTGAAATATCAATGAGTGGTTGATTCGCACCAACGCCTTCTTGACAAAATTCGGGTAATAAAATGGCAAACTCATCTCCTCCGATGCGAGCAAACATTGCTCGCTCAGGGAGCAACGGCGTAATGGCACCTACCACTTTGCATAACAATTCATCACCCACATTATGCCCTAATGAATCATTTATATTTTTGAATCGATCCAAGTCGAACATAATAAGAGCTGCGTGACGTCTATTTAAACGCAATTCGTCAAGCAGTTCATTTAGCCGTTCTACAAAAAAGTGTCGATTAGGTAAACGCGTTAGTGAGTCATAAAATGCCAAACGATTGATTCGCTCTTCTGCGCGCTTACGCTCAGTGATATCGCGAACAAGCAGAACAATTTCAATAACTTTATGGATTTCATATTTGGCGATACGTATTTCTACAGGAACACGCTTTTCTTTCGATACAAAAAACGTTTCGATGGTGATCGACTGATTTAAGTGCATATCAGCCAATATCTCCGACATAGAAATCCACGGATCATCGTACAAAGAGGACATTTTTGTTCGGGTCAACTCATAGCTTGTCAGCCCAGTGAGATTTTCTGCAGCAGCATTGGAAAGTGTTATTTGACCGCTCTCATTTAGTACTAAAATCGCGTCTGCTGCGTGATTTATCATTGCTTTAGAATGCAAGTTACTACGCTCTACATCATTTAAAGCCTTAGACAAGCGCTCCCATAGCCCTGAAAATACTTTTTTGAGTCGTCCAAGTTCATCGAATTCATGATCTTTATTGAACGATTTAGGAAGCATCAAATGATCTGTGCCTTGTATATTGGATAACGCTTTTGTCAGTTGTTCAACTGGGCGCGTCACTACATAATAAAAAAGCAGTGAAATAAGAGATGCTAATATCAGATCTTTGAAAAGGTTTTGAATAAAAACGCTGAAACTGTACAAAAGGATTTGCTGAGCAAGCGAAGAACGATCAAGTCGAATCTTTATTGTTCCAAGAAAAAGCTGAGGTGAGATCATCGCAAGCGGCCTTGCCTGCTCACTGTCTTCGCCGATCAATAAATCCACTAATCCGCTGCTTAAACCAAGGTTAGATGGCTCGTTTCTCGAGGCTACAAATTCAATATTATTTTCATCCAGTATCGTTACCTGAGAAATATTTGATCGGCTGAGCAAGCTGTTGATCTGCTTCTGAGCCAATACTTTATCGATTCTAAATAAAGCCTGTTCTAGTGGCTCCTCAATCACATCAAGTAATTGATTTACCTGCTCTATTCGTTGCTTCTTTTGATATTCAAATACCTGATAAAACTGCAAACAGCTTAAAGCAACGCTTAAAAAGATAGCCAGCAAAAACGTTAGAACGGCTTGCTTTAAATAGAGCGACTGAGAAAAATCAAAATTCTTCACGGCTAGCCACCCTCGGAACAAATTGTAGGAGAAATGAACTGACTTGCTCAATAGCAATCATTTCGACGATCCTTATACTTTCACATTGTTGTAAGAGCTGCTCTACCTAGCTTGGGCACGGGCGCTTCACGCACATTAAAGGGAACTAAATACAACGTAAATCACGCTCCACTTAGCCAACCGCGCTTTTGAGATCTAACTGAATTCGAATCAGAATATTACTTTTCGTTATAGACTTACAAAAAAAAGTACCGCTGTCACCTTGGAAAATGAAAAAAAATGATCTTGCTCAATAAGTTTTTGTATAAGCAATTATTATACCGATAATACAGCTGAGCGATATTATCGGTCGTTTATCTATCATCAAACGCAACAAAAAAGCCAGCTCAATGAGCTGGCTTTTTTTCGAAAAGACGCTTTGTCTTATACAATCATCTCGCCATCTTCACGGGAGATAGCAATAACACTAGAAAGTGGCGTTGAACCTGTTGGCCAAGTGCCACCTGGATGCTGGATACTAACAAACATAGTTGTATGATCCGCACTCCATGCAGTACCCGTCACTTCACACTTAGTCGGTCCTACCATGAAACGCTTGATTTCGCCAGTTTCAGTATCCGCTACCAACATTTGGTTGTTACCCTGACCAGCGAAGTCACCTTCGTTCGAGTAGTTACCGTCTGTTTGAATCCATAGAAGGCCATTGCGATCAAACTTAAGGCCATCTGGAGAGTTAAACATGTTGTCTTTGTTGACGTTAGCAGAACCTGCGTAAGCATCATCAAATACTGCAGGGTTACCCGCCATTACAAACAGATCCCAAACAAACATATCAGCAGTGTGATCTTCATTCATTGGTTCCCAACGAACGATCTGACCGAATTTATTCTTAACTCGTGGGTTTGGACCACCTGGAGCTGTTGCATCACCACCAGCATTAGGTTTAACACCACGGTTTTTGTTGTTCGTTAAGCAGCAGTACGCTTCAACTTTATTAGGGTTCGCCGCTACCCACTCAGGACGGTCCATTGTTGTTGCGCCTACTTTAGATGCAGCCTGACGAGTATGGATCGCGATTTCCGCTTCTGTCATACCTGTCGTTTCAGGCGTAAGCGCTAGCCATTCACCTTTGTTGTTTTCGTGGAACTTAGCCACGTACAACGTACCTTCTGAAAGCAACTCAGAATTATCGCCACCTACTTGGTATTTACCTTTAGATACGAAACGATATAAGAACTCACCACGCTCGTCATCACCCAAGTAAACAACAACATGACCATTTGCAGCGATCGTTACTTCCGCATTTTCATGTTTAAAACGACCTAGAGCAGTACGCTTTTTCGGACGAGCATTTGGGTTCATTGGATCAATTTCAACAACATAACCAAAACGGTTGGGCTCGTTTGGCTCTTTTGAAAGATCAAAACGCTCGTCGGCCATTTCCCACTTATAACGACCAGCTTTAGTACTTACGCCGTATCGTTTAAGTTCTTCTGGCACTTCATAGCTGTCATCGCTTGCAGAAAAGTAACCATTAAAGTTTTCTTCACACGTTAGGTACGTACCCCAAGGTGTTTGACCTTGACCACAGTTGTTCCAAGTACCTTTTGCCAATACACCTTCTGGATCAGCAGAAGTTTTGACTAAATCATGACCACGCGCAGGTCCTGTAATTTCCATTTCAGAATCAGCCGTAATACGACGGTTGTACATAGAGTCCTGAACAACGCTCCACTTACCGCCGCGATTAGCAACTTCGACAATAGAAACACCGTGAGCCGCTTTGTTCTTGCGTACGTCATCAGCAGTCATTGGCGTGCCGTCTTCACGGTTAGCATGAAGCGTTTTTGCATTTACATATTCGTTATTGATTGCCATAACGTAACGACCATTGGCGTTGAAGAATGCCATACCGTCGTTGTTGTCACCGAACGCAAGTTCCTGAGAAGCGCCTGTACCACCTGTTGCAGTATTTAGAGTTGGCGCATTTGACCAAAGTGGATCACCCCAAGAAACCAAAACATCCCATTTGTATCCCTTAGGAAGGGTAATTGTGTCTGCAGTTGTTGCTTTCACCATATCAAACGCTAAACGAGTAGGTTTGTGATTCGCAGCTACTGCCTGCGCAGCACCCAAAGTAGACCCCATAACGAATGCTGTCGCACCGACTGCTGCGCCTCCTGACAGAAAACCACGGCGCGACACCATTGCATTTGCTACTTCTTCAAACTCTACTACTTCTGGCGCTGGACGAACCATTTCATCAAACGCGTCAAAGCTCAATTCTTCATGCTTCTCGATAGTCATTTTTCTGCCCTGTTATGTTTTATCAATCAATGACTTTGTACCACTCAAAGCCACAGTTATTGTCAGTAGAGCTTCGTTACCAGACAAAGCCCATCAACTGCTTGAGGTTAGTGTTTTCCTCAAAGACGAAGTAAATGTACAGAGCATCAATGACAGTCCGGTGACAGTTAAATGACAATTATGACATGTGTGAAATTAAGCGATAAAGCAATGACTAGTGATTCTTTCTAGAGAGCAGATGAGAAAGTGATTTACGTTCGTTCATTTTCTTTTCAAGAGCGGCAAGCCATTGAGTTTTAAAAAAAATAGCGCCGCCAACGAATCCGATAGCACTGCCTAAAACAATGTCAAAAATACGAGATTCAAGAAGCAATACTGGAGAGATTTGCGCATTAGTAACCTCCGCCATAATCACAGTTAGAGGTGTAATAAATATCACTGCATAGCCATAATTTTTTACAATAAGCAGTTCAATAATAAATTGTAAAACGAAGATCAAAAATGCCAACACCCAAGCATTCGGTTGGAAAAAGAAGATAGCGGATACGAGCAACATACCGACTAAGGTTCCAAGTATCCGGTGAACATTCCTATGCCAGATTTGCCTAAACGTCGCACCTTGCAAAATCGCCGCGCACGATATTGGCACCCAATATGGGTTATTTAGCGCAAGTGCCAATGCCAGTCCATAGGAACCACCTACAAAACAGGAAACAAACAAAGCCTCCAAGACAATTGCATTGACTCTTTCATCAAGTTGAACATCGGTTTTGGGGAGAGCATTGGCCCCTGTCATCAAGCTGTAAATAAAACAAACGATGCATGACGTCATGCCCCCTATTGCCAACAACCCAATATTGTTGGGCAAAGATGGCAAATCAAACGGCAATGCTATCGAGATTGTTGTAACCACAACAAAGAAAAAACTACCCGGTGGCGGCAGACGATAATAGCGTGACATGACAACCACGAGAAACAAAGTAAGCGACAAAGCAAACGGAGGCAGCCAACTGACGACCGTTGACAAAGAGCCCACCATAAAACAAAAAATGAACCCAAAGCAGCATAAACTGAGAGTCACAATACGATGAGCGGTTCGGGTTTGAGGCATATAAAGAACGACCATTGCCCCCAAACTGGCTAACATGCCTTGTGGGAATTGCTCCAGAGCCGCACCAATCATGGCGGGTAGCCCAACACAAAACGCCGCAACCAAAGGCAGGTGCCACGGCCGCTTTATTTTGTTAATGCTTGATAGCTCTTTAAGGAGTTGGCCTACTTTGGATAACACAACACTCCCCTTATAGTTAAAGCATAATATAGTGGATGATGAACCCCTATAAACAAAGTTCTATATCTCGGATAAAAGACTCTAATAACTACCACTGTATATAACTTAAAAAATACAAATACCTTTTAGATATCCTAAAAGAAGAAAGTAATTTGCTCCTATAGTAGGTAAAAAATTTTCACTTAAATAAGTAAACGTCTTCGTATCCATAACTATATCTGATATAAAAAAGGCTCTTGAGAAAGAGCCTTTATGCTGTCTAAATAAAATCGATACGTCAATCAGTGTACTATTAAAAGCTAACCAACGCCCTAGCAGAGAACAAACCAGCTGAAATATCGTCTGAGAAATAATTTGAGAGCCCGTTTTCGTAATCACCTGTCAGTCTCATCAAATATTCAGCTTCAAGCGCTACTACCCCAAAATTGTAACCTATGCCAAAAGGGATCTGAAGGCCTCTAAATGTATCTTCCACTTGGCCATTGTTGTAATCCCATGTTTCAGAATATATACCTAGGCCTGTATAACCATATAACGCACGCTTGTTATCTAAGTTAGCACCAAGGAGAACATTTATATCGATACCACTAACTTCAAATGCTGGATCAGTACAGTCCGTATCAAAAGAAGTTTCACATTCAGAATCACTAGCAATACGGTACATTCCTGATACTGCAACGTTATCGTTGAAAACGTATTTTGCAGCTAAGTGGACTGAATCAACAGTATCCGTGTAATCAATTTGACTACGTGAATCCAAGACACTTAAAGAGGAATAACCAATACCAAGTTGAAGAGACTCTGAAGCAAACACAGGCATTGCCGAAATACTGCACAACAAAATTGAAGTTAACTTTTTCATACGTTTCCTTATCTATATCCTTAAATACTCAAATAAATGCCTTTATCCCACAATGAAATTTTCTAGAGCAATAAAGCCATTTCGCTAATAAAAAATATCAGATATCAATTAGATAGTTTAAGGTACAACTAGTCAAGAGGAGACCAGTGTGAAAATTACGTTTTGCTGACAAAAACAGATCGTGGACATTTTTATGCGACGTTTACGGACGGGAGTTGCGGCGCCCGAACTATAACCTTTCTCTCTATAGAAATTAAAAATAGACTTAAACAGCCTTTCTCAGCTGTAAAAAAGAAGAATTACACTTAAATCAGTCATTTGTAGATTTTTGCAGCCCAAACAGTTAAGCCTGACGCGACACTGCCAAAGTGATCCCCATCAAGAACAGGAATATCACCAATTCGCTCACGTATTTGTTGCTGAATAATAGGAGACTTTGCTGAACCACCTGTAATGTAAATGACATCCGGTTTTTCTCCAGCCTCTTCGATCGCACTCGACATTAACTGCATCATTTTTTCAAGCGGTGGCGTAATGGCCGCTCCCAATTGATCACGAGATACTGTGAGCGACAGAGCCTTCTCTATGTAATCTAACGGAATTTGCGTCTCACTCATCTCTGACAAGTTGATTTTGGCTTCTTCAGAATTTCGCACCAGATGGAAATTATGTTTGTGCTCTCTCAAATGTGCGAAGCGATCTATTAGTGCTGGGGTGGTGGTATCCAATCTCAGCTCATCAATTTGTTTTTTTGTCTCTAAGCTGTTGAATATTGTCTGAGCTGACACATCGTTGGTAGTCACGGCGTTCCAGAAAAGCTGTGTCGGCATAGGAAGGCCTGTTTTTAGCGGTGCGCCCATACCAAAAAGAGGCATAAATTCTTTGCCTGCAAGCTGTATATCCAAATCATTCCCGCCCACTCGTTCACCAGTATGTGCTAAGAAATCTCCCGTACGATCCAATTTCTCACGATAGCTTGGCCCCATCCTAACCACGGCGCAGTCCGTCGTTCCACCGCCAATGTCGACAACCAATACGGTTTGATCCGTTTCCAGCCGACGTTCAAAATCCATACCTGCGGCAATCGGCTCAAATAGGAATTCGACGTCTTGGAAGCCGACTCTTTTTGCAGCCACCATCAAGATATCTAATGCCTGCTTATTACTCGCTTCTGCATCAATTCCTTGGAAGTTTACAGGACGCCCAATGACCGTTTGAGTGAGAGTTTTACCTGTTTTAATTTCGACGGCGCGCTTCACCTTCAACATCATTAATGTAACGATGTCTTCAAAAAAGCGAATATGCTCGTTTCGAAGCCCAGATCCACCCAAAAATGATTTTGGTGATTTGATAAAGTACCCTTCATCTGGGTAACTGTAGTACTCAGAAAACGCTTCTCGACCATAAAACACAACTTGGTCGTCTGCCTGATAATCTTCTTCTCTTCGTACCCGTTGAGCACGAGTCAGAATAGCCTTTCGACTTTCAATGTATGAACGTCGAGCAATCTCATCTTGAATAGACTTAGCAACGCCCTCTGTAATAAAGTCGCGGCTAAACGCATACAATGCAGACGGCAAAAACACTTTTTCGCCCTCAAGAGGAATGAGCTGAGGTTCATTGTTCTCAAAAACACCCATCGCACAATTAGATGTTCCATAGTCAAAACCACAATACATGCCTTACCTCTTTTAAAATCAATTTTGAAGGGGCGCGGAATTTACCATATTGGCAAAAAAAAGAAAGGGCTACCGTCGGCAGCCCTTTGTATCGTTCATATTCGACTTCAAATACAACCGAGGAGATTTAAGGTGCTATCTCCACCAGCCCCATCTCATTGGTTGGTGGTACCAATTCGAATTATGATTTGAATATCCAAATAGGTGCCCTAAATGCCATGGGCGGTGGTGCCCACCATGCCAAGGCTTCCAATGACTCATTCTTAGCTCAACAACAACGGGATCGTGATCAGAAGACGAGTAAGCATTGTTCGATTTAGCCAAATCACCCGTAAACTCGCTAGAGTATTCAAGTAAATTAGATTCGGCTGAGTTTATATGCCAATCGTCCGCATCAACAACATGCTTCATAAGTTGCCAGTTTGCCAAAGCGTGATCTAAACCACCTAGCTCGCCGTTGTAAGTATATGAGAATGCTTTATCGCCTTGAAAATGAGGAACCAGATTAGTAAAGCCGTAATTACGTGTGACTTCTACTGAGTCGCCGTTATTAATTTGAGCGCCGTTAAGCGTTGCTTGCTCAGCCGTGTAAATAGGAAACTCTGGAGAGAAAGCGTTGTAATTCGTTAATACGCGAATAGGGTCTTCTTTTCCATAGGAGTTCAAATCACCCAGGATCATGACCTTACCGCGCACATTACGCTCTAAATAATCACCCAAAGCAACCGCAGCCGATACACGAAAAGCGTTACAGTTACTTTGTGGACCCGCTGCTTGCGCATTGGAATCTTCAATACAACCAGAACCTTTCGATTTAAAGTGGTTAACTACAACCGAAATGCGCTCTCTAGAACGTCTGTGTTTAAACGTCTGTAACAATGCGGTACGCTGATATTTATCAAACTGGTTCCCGTCTGCATCTAGGCCATGTTGCTCTGGCATTTCAATCAAGACAGGGGTTTTCTTAGGCTTCACAACGCTCGGACGGTAAATCAAACCCACAGCAATGGCATCAGATCCAACATACCCGGCATCAGCTTTGATGAACTCATAAGGCGCTGCGCTGGCTGATTGCGTCGTATTAATCGCGTCAACAAGGGCTGCTATTGCACTGTTTTCATCAAACCCATTGTTCTCAATTTCCATCAACCCGACAATGTCGGCGTCCAGTAAACTGATTGCCGTCGCAATTTTCGTTAACTGCAAGTTGTAGTCTTCCAAAGACTCCGCACCGCGATTATCGCCAAATGGGTTTTCTGCACCGTTAAACGGTGAGTTAAACAAGTTGAGAACATTGAAGCTCGCAATTCGAAGATCCCCTTGCTGCGACAATTCAGGACCATACCCAGTACGATCGGTAAAAGTATGTTCAAAATCTGATTTGGCTAGATTTTCATCCGCAGTTGGAATGAGTCGATATTGTGAATAGCTGTAACTGATCACACCTTCGAGATTTTGCACTTCATCACCGATACGAATGTAGCCATCCTCTGCGTTAAAATCAGAGAAATATGGGACAACTCCGTTAGGTGCTTTCGCATCCGTATCAACAAACAGCGCGCCTTTCATATTGTCCTGCGCAAGTTGTTGCTCCTCTTCGGAACCTGCGATGTACAAATGAGTCGACTTATACAATGGAGATTGGTAACTCAAAACCATATTGTTACGGTATGAGTCATAATCGAAGCTAAATGGACGAGTCACGACCAGCTCGCTGTCCGTAGTCGAAACCAGCATGCCTTCGTACTTTTCCAGTTGATCATGCAATAGCGCATCACCTGATAACTCCATCGGTGTTGAGGCAACAACATTGCCTTTTGATAAGACTTCAACACTGTCGTCCTTCAATACCAGCTCGGTTAAGTTGTAATACTCTTTTACATTACCAAGAACACAAATTTCATCTCCAACCTCGACATCCGAAGGTATATTAGAGCTGAATACAAACAGTCCGTCCGACGTTGTATTGTCACCGTCGCCAATCGAATCTTGGATGAATACGCCTTTATACAAACTCGAAACGATTTGCGTAACAATCCCGGTCGTATACACGTCTTCGCCTGTCAAAGGGCTGACTTCTCCGCTCCCTTGAATGCTGTATATAGGTGTTAAAGACTGACCTTCACAACTGAACACCACAGGCTCAGTTACCGTGCCATCGGGGGCAATACCTAAACCCGAAAAATCATTTTTCGCCAAAACATTCCATGAATCCGCACGCCACTCCCCGTCAGCCAGTAGCGTCAAATCGGTGCGAGCGTAGGTTTTATCTTTCGCAAAATTTGATCCGGAATAATCCCCGAAGAAATCAACAACAACGTCATCCTTTTTCAAAGCAATAGGATCGTTACCGTTAAAGTTTAAAGACGTAATTCGATCGGCTTTTGCCTTAAGAGCATCGTCGGTATTACTTTTATTCTCAACAAGAATGTAAGTCGCGCCTGCTAAAATAGAGTCTTCTCCCAAACTGATGCTGTAGGAGCTTGTTGTACTTCCGTTCACATAACGAATCAATTCATATTCTGATAGTGAAACAGAGTCTGTCCCTGAATTGTAAAGCTCAAGTGCTTTGTTATAGCCGCTTCCTTCGACATATTCACTGATAACGAGCTGTGCATGCGATACTGACGCCAATGTCAGTCCCGAAGCACTTATCAATGCTTTGGTTAATGTGTTCATTTCAAAGTTCCTGCGTTTGCTTACCGATATTTAGTTTGTTTTTTTCAGCAAGCGGTTTTTGTTTGAAAATTGTCACTAACGTGCAATTCCCTCCTCGCACTAACGACTCAGGCATAACAATAATATTCTGTAATACCGTATAGTCATACCAAATTCTTATCCATTTGGTCAACAATTACTCAAATATCGTAAGAAATGGGTATGACAACGCGATGAAGGATTCATGACGACGTTAAGTTCTTCCCTTATTTCCTTAACGCACTGCTATTCTTTTGGGGAAGCGAATGTAATTTGGGGTCTAAAAATACCTTTATTGTGCTTCTACACACTGAGAACACATATTTATGCATAATAAATGCATAATATGTGATTAAATTATATGAGATATAATTTCGAAAGAAGGCCGATTCCGATATGAAAAACTCGCTCTTTGCTGCTGCACACAGCAACCCCAAAAAATCGGAAACTAACTCGTTAGTTTCTACGATGAGGCCTTGGAAAGTGCTTCTTATAGACGATGAGAAAGATGTAATCTCCGTCTCAAAAATGGCCGTAAAAGACCTTTTTTTTGAAAATGCACCTATTCAAATTCTAGAAGCTAATTCAGGATTAGAAGCACGTACGATTTTAAATGAACACAATGACATCGCTCTCGCTTTAGTCGATGTTGTTATGGAAACAGATAGCGCTGGTTTAGATTTAGTAAAGTGGATTAGAGAGGAGCAAAAAAACGCTCATATCCGCTTAGTATTGAGAACAGGGCAGCCAGGCCAAGCCCCTGAAGAAACCGTTATTCATCAATACGAAATTAACGATTACAAACATAAAACAGACATGACAGCGTCTCGGCTAAAAACCACTATTTTAGCTTCGTTACGATCCTATCGAGACCTTATGGCCATATCGAGCAATCAAAGAAAAGTCGAACATATGCTCGAATCCTGTAGCAGCGTCCTAGCACACTCTAACGTCAACGCATTTTTGCGTAAAGCTCAGGAAGAAATCAGCTCATTTCTAAAGCAAAGTCAGTTAAATTTAGGCATTAGTTTTCATGCTTATGTTCCATATGCAGAAAAATCTGTCACTCAATTTTATGTTTCAAACGATTCCATTCAGCAGGGTCAGAGTGTCGACGAACTCGCTGAAACTCTTTCGCAATTTGAGCAAAATAATGGATCACCTCAAGCTCACCAAACTGTTCTAGAACGTGGTGATACGTATGTCACTCATCAAGTCTCAACCGATGAGTTCAGCCATGTGATCGTCCATGTAAACTTTCCCAAGCCACTAACCAAAAATCGATCGCGGTTGTTGCCTCTATTTACGACCAACATCGCCTTAGCATTTGAAAAAATCTGTGCAAAACGCGAAGTAGAGAACGTGCAGGAAGAACTGATGCTTATGCTCAGTGAAGCGATCGAAGAGCGCTCAAAAGAAACTGGGGCTCACGTTCGACGTGTCGCACATATTTGTGAGTTCATTGGCAGCCTTATTGGTTTACCAGAAAAACACGTTCACATGATTAAACATGCTGCTCCAATGCATGACCTAGGGAAAATCGGCATTCCTGAAAGTATCCTTCATAAGCCAGACAAATTAACAGATGAAGAATGGCATATTATGCGATCTCATCCGACTATTGGGTATAAATTACTGAGCCGATCCAAACACGGCTTGCCTAGAATGGGCGCAATGGTATCCATCGCTCATCACGAAAAATGGGATGGATCGGGCTACCCAAATGGCACAAGTGGCGAGGATATCCCTTTAGAAGGACGAATTATGGCCATTGCAGACGTTATAGATGCGCTCGGTTCAAATCGTTCATATAAAAAGGCATGGAGTAGCGACGAGATATCGACGTTCTTAGATGAACAAAAAGGGCGCCATTTTGACCCTGAGCTTTGTCATTTAGTCATCCAAAATTTTGATGAAATTATGCGTATTCGTGACCAGTTCCCAGATCCGAAGGAATAGCGCTAAAATGAAGTATCAAAAGTACCTAATAGAACTGCTTAGAAACTCGTCTATCGATTCGGGTAATATCCACGAAGCCTCAAAAGCGGTATTACAAGCGTTTGTTAAAGCAATGTATCTAAAAGACGGCAGCATTTGGCTATTAGATGACAATGGCAGCATGGTGTGTTCATTTATATTAGACATGCATGAGAAATCGATTAATCATTTCTCCGCGATGGATGAAATGCAAGTTAAGATTCTATTCCAAGAGTTAGGCAGCAACGCTTACCTTGTTCTAAATTCTAAACAAGCAACAAGCGCCTATTGGGTCTCTAATGTAGACTTAATCAACCACTCCGTTATTTACACTCCGATATATCATAAAGGAAGCATCGTCGGCTTCTTACAAGGAAGGCGACAAAACCATCAAGCAGGGTTTGACGAAAAATCCATTCCGTTCACTAGCGCCCTTGCAAATTTATTTGGCAGAGCGATTCTCGCAACACAAAATAATAAGCTTCAACATGCGTTAAAAAACGCCAATTTGGATCTCCAACAAACCGTTTTAAAACGTAATCAAGAGCTGAAAAAGACGCTTGAAGATCTACAAACGGCGCAAGGACACCTCGTCGAGTCAGAAAAAATGGCGGCGTTGGGGCAACTCGTTTGTGGAGTTGCCCATGAAGTAAACACGCCTCTTGGCGTTGCTATCACATCATTGTCGATATTAGGCGAGGAAATACACAAGCTGAAGACGTCGTACGATTCAGGCACATTAGATGAGCCAACATTTATGAGCTTCATCGAGCACGCCCTATCCGCTCACGACATTGCAGAAGTGAATATGCGACGAGCGGCAACGCTAATCCATGAGTTTAAACAAACATCCGCAGATCAAAGTCACAGGGTACTCGTCACATTAGAACTAAAGACCTTAATCGATTCTATCATTGCCAGCCTCACTCCAATCTACGAGCCTCATCAAGTCGAGTTCGTTCTTGATATACCCGATGCGCTTTATGTCACCACTTATTCAGAATCGATCGATCAGATACTGACAAACCTAGTCAACAATACCTGTATTCACGGATTCCAAGCATCTAACCAACGACACAATCTTATTTTTATAAAAGTGTTTGTTCAGGGGAAAGATTTTGTGATCGATTATCAGGACAATGGAGTGGGAATCAGCGACAGTATTGCAAAAAACATCTTTACACCGTTCTTTACTACAAACAGGTCTAATGGTGGTTCAGGGTTAGGACTTTCCGTTATTTATAATCTTGTATCACAGAAATTGGCAGGGGAAATCCGTGTGATTGAGCAGGACGCCTCACTGGGAGCGCACTTCCAAATACGCTTGCCCATTACATTAACGGAGGAATTTAATTAAGTAGCGTCGGAAACGGCTACACCGTAGCCGTTTTAAATTCGGTGGAGACAACCCAATAAAGAGTAATACCCGCAACGCCTCCCATGAACATCATCCCTGTCCAAATCCAAATATGATCGATAGACGAGCTCGAAAGCAGCCAGCCTGTCGTGACATTACCGATAAATGCAAAAATACCGCCGACGCAAGAGTACAATCCGTAGTATCGCCCTAGTTCATTTTCCCCTGCAAAATTAGGAAGATAAGAGCCAATAAGTGGAAATACCATCATAGAGCCAAGACTAAATACCATTGCACACACAACAAAAGGTATCGCCGAATGATCCGCTATTGGAAGTGATAAACACAAAAAAGCACTGCCCATTATGGCCAGACCCATCCCCATGGCTTTGCCCGTGTCTAAATTTTTAGAAATCCAATGACTAACGGGCAGCTGCAAAACCACCCCCATAATCGAGGTGGTCATGAATGTCCACGTTATGACAGAAACATCAAAATGTCTCGACGTGACTTCGTGAGGTATCACGATATAAAGTTGATGGAATAGAACTTGATAAACCGATGCCGCGAGTACAAATGTCATAAAAATCGGCTGATTTAGCATACTTAGCCAATGCTGAAAAAATGAGCCACTCTGCTTATGATTACCGCTTTGTTCAGGAATATCCGGAAGAAAGTGCTTTTGCACCCAAAATAAAATGAAGAATAAACCTGCGGAAATCAACCCGATCCAAGCAAAGCTGTAGGCCACCAACAACAACCCAATAATTGGCCCGAGGAGCATACCTGTAACCGTGCTAAAACTTTGTAAGGCAAAGACGCGATCTCGGTGTTCCTGAGTGGGGTACTCATACGCCAGATACGCTTGGCTGCTAGGCGTAAATAAAGCGCCTGCGAGACCGGATAAAATGGCTCCGATAACCAATACAACAATATCTTGCCCGACTCCGAGCAAAGCAAAGCCGAACACACGAACAAGACAGCCTAGCAGTATTAATCGTTTATAGCCTAGGTAGTCGCCCAGTGTTCCACCCACCAAGAACATACCTTGCTGACTTAGGACACGAAGCCCAATAATTAAACCAACATACCAGCCGCTTAATCCAATGGTATTTTCTAAATGATTCGCCAAATATGGCAAAAGCATATAGAAACCAAGATTAAACGTAAAACCGTTAAGAATAAGAACGCGACCTGCGGGAGTGAGGTCACGCCAATCATATAAGAATTTTTTTAAAACCATCAACGCCTAATCTATCAAATCTTGGCCTTGAAGGTCAGAACACTATCACTCTTGAATTTGCTGCATTAATGCATCGACACGTTCAGGTTTAAGTGCGACTTTAGACTTCAAGCGGCCCACTTTTGTTTTTACAAGTTCGAGGTTCGTAGGTTGACCTACTTGAATCATTCCTACCATTCCCATCATCAAATGGGGCGGGCAATAATACAGATGTAACCCTTCATGTGAAAGCTCTAATGAAAACGGTTCATTCATTTTAGTCTTCCAGCCAGATTGCTCTGTTGGTGTAATATAAGATTGTGCATAATGCCCAGCATGCGTCGGTACGAAAGTAATCACGTCCCCAACCTCCGCCTTAACGAAAGAAGGCTGAAAAACCATCCCGCCATCTTTTCCGTAGTTAAGCATTTCGATTTTAATTTCTTCTGCGACACTTAAGGTTGACAGCACAACGCCAAACGCCACGATAACTGCTTTAGTGATACATCTAAAATACACTTGAAACTCCTGTTTCTTTCTTCAATTTCGTCTTTACGTTATCCGGCTCTTGCTTATAAGAAGAGCGTCTTGTACGAATAAAGGGAATACCTTGCCCATCCACTGTGACTTCCGCATCGACACCATATACATCTTTGACAAGCTCGGGTGTAAGAACCGTCTTTGGCGCACCGTGAGAAACGATGAGACCGTCTTTCACAACAAGTAATTTGTCCGCATACTGTGCAGCCAAGTTAAGATCATGCAACACCATCAAGGATATCCAACGATTTTCTTTAGTTTTCCTATCAAGGTGATCAAGAAGCACTTGCTGAAAGTGTAAATCCAATGCGCTGACAGGTTCGTCCAACATTAAGATACTCGGTTTTCGCATCATCGCTTGAGCAAACAATATCATCTGACACTGACCACCACTCAAGGCGTTCACTGGGCGATCCGCAAGGTGCAATAAACCTATCTGCTCCAACGCATACAATGCTTCACTGACCATGGATTCATTCAAACGCAAACTGAGTGCATCAAGCTGCCCTAATAAAACAACTTCAAGCACACTCAGTTCAATGTCTAAATGGATGTCCTGAGGCATATAACCAAAGTGTTTACGCCACTTACTCAACCATTTTTTATTTAAGCTTGTTTCACCAAAACAGATATCACCCTGTTGTCTATTGATGTCACCGAATAAGGTCTTTAAAAGAGTACTCTTTCCCGTCCCATTTGGTCCGATAATAACGGTTACTTCGCCTGGATGAAGATCAAATGACATGCCCTTTGCCAGCTCAAGCTGATCAATTTTCACATGTAGATTCTTCACACAAAGGCTTTGTTCTATTATTTTCTGATTCATAGGAATTACCGACGACGCCTGCCAATGATGAGCCAAAAGAAAAATGGAACGCCTATAATGGCCGTCACGATTCCAATGGGAAATAAAGCGCCGGGAACGATGACCTTAGATAGGACTGAAGCGCTGGAAAGCAAAAATGATCCAATGATAAAAGACAGCGGTAAAAAGAAACGCTGATCCTCTCCGACCAATATTCGCGCTATATTGGGTGCGACAATGCCAATAAAGCCGATGATCCCAACGAAGCTAGTTACAGTCGCTGTCATGACCGCGACGATAAACAATGTTCTAAGCCTTAGACTGTTTACATTTACTCCTAGGCTTTTTGCTCGTTCTTCACCCAACCTTAAGGCTGTCAAACGCCACGCATCGTTCATTAGCAACGCCATACTGACAACCGTCACACTTGCGACAATCGCAAGATTCGTCCAACTGCTTTTTGAAAGACTTCCAAACAGCCAAAACAAGATTTGCTGACTTAACTCGGGCGAGGCAATAAATTGCACAAGAGACAACATTGACTGGAATAAAAAGAGTAACGCGATACCGGCTAAAATGAGTTGCCCTGATGTAATGTGACGCATTGTTGCCAATGCAAACAACAAACACGCTGCCAACATACAGCAAACAAAGGCCCCAATAGGAACCGCTACATTTGAACTTAAACCTAAGGATCCGATGTAAAGCATTAAGGCAGCGCCAAAACCTGCTGCAGCCGCCATTCCCAACGTATATGGGCTGGCCATCGGATTGTTTAGCAAAGTTTGCATTTCTGCTCCGCCTACTCCTAATACGCCACCGACAATGACCGCCATAATAGCAATAGGCAATCTCAATTCGGTTACGATCACGAGTGTCGTTACGTCCACCTTCGCTGGTAAACCAAAGAACTGCATAAGGGCGCGAGACACCTCAACAACACCAAGCATCGAAGGACCTGTCGCAACATCGAGAACAAAAGAAAAGGCAAGAATAATGAAGAGTATACAAATAACAAACCAGCGGCGCTTTTCACTTCGCCGCTGGTCTTGTATTGCACTCGAAATAGATTGTGAATGCATAAATTTTATCTGAGTTAATGTGATTAATTTTCGATTATAAATGAGTATCAATCACATAGCACCCATTACTCCGTAATCGAGATAGCAAATGTTCCCGTAGGAGCAACAGGGAGATACTTTTTATAGAAGTCCAAGTAACCTTGCTGAGGGTTTACATCTTCGAACAGCTTAGGATAAAGAGACTTTGCAATGTATTGAGCCATTGAAGCGTCTAAAATTGAGCGAGATGCGCCTTGGTATATTCCATGAAAATTTTCATTTTTTACTGCAGGCATTTCAGACCAACCAGCACGATTTGCAAAACCTTTTAGTCTTTCCACCGATATTTTTTGGTCGATTCCCTGTCCCATAACCATTGCTTTCCCTTTAACGCCAGATTCCGTTCCAGAGATAAATACCACTTCTGGTTTTGAAGCGATAACCTGTTCAGGATTCATCGGCCCCCACCATTCAACAAAAGGTGCAGCGATATTATCGCCGCCCATTGCCGTTAGCATTGCGCCCCACATGTTTTTACCGTATGTAAAGCTGTACTGATCAGGCCCTTTTTTGCCGAACTCGACATAAGCGCGAGGCTTTGGAAGGTGTGCGTCTGCAATGCGCTTCTGGGCAGATACAATCGTGTTTTCATATTCTTCTGAGATTTGCTTCGCGCGATCTTCTTGGCCTGTTAATTCGCCTAATATCTCAGTACTTTTAAGATGACGCTCAAGAGTTTGAGCATTGTAATCAACCACAATAACTGGGACGCCTGCATCTTCTAGACGGTCTACATCCATTCCCAAACCTTTGTATTGCCAATCGGCCAACACGACAACGCTTGGTTTCAGGCTGAGTACTTTTTCAATAGAAAAGGTTTGTGACTCAACTTCACCAACATCAGGAATATCTTTCAATGAAGGACGGTAATCTGTGTAAAGCTTCCAGCTTGCAGGTCGCCACGCTTCCCAAGTATCACGAGAAATGCCGACAACTTTATCAAAAGCCGCTTCCGTACCAATTGCCATGTAATCTTCTGCGTAAAAACCCAACACTACTCGCTCTGCAGGAAGGTCAACATCCACTTTACGATCCAAAACATCCTGAATCACTTCGGCCTGTGCTGTAACCGTGCACATAACAGAAATCGTAGACGCCGCTAACCATTTACCAAACTGCATATTTTTCTCCTTCCAAGAGTATTAAGACGGGATATCCCAAAAATTTGGTCTGTACCATGTAATATTTTTTGAGAATACTACTCGAAAATTATTATGAATCAACAAAATATTGATTTTCAATATTATTTAATAATGATTATCATATAACTTCAATTCATTAAACGGTACTCTCTCAATGTATAGACACCTCCTCCTAAGCCTAATCGTGCTACTCCAGATCAACATCAGTTGGGCGAAAGACATTACTATTCTCGACGTGCTAGATCGTAGTGTCACATTTAACGCTCCTGCAAAACGGGTCATTGTTGGCTTTTACCCTGAAGACTATATGGCAATCGGAACGGAGGCGGCTTATGACAACGTGGTTGGTCTCTCTAAATACATATGGCAAGCCCGTCCAGCAAACTGGGAAATGTATGTTGAACATCGCCCATCGCTGAATGATATTCCTGCAATCGGAAAAATTGGTTCTCAAGCCTTTTCAATCGAACAAGTACTCAGCCTAAAACCCGATATCCTATTACTTGCAGATTGGCAATATAAAGCGCTGGGATCGGAAGTTCGAAGAATTGAATCCGCTGGCGTACCTGTTGTGGTCGTTGACTTCAATGCGCAGACATTAGCGCGCCACAGTAAGAGCACAGAGATCATAGGCACAATTACAGGCCAAGAAGAAAGAGCTGCCAAAATCGTAAAAGAATACAAAGCGAACTTGGAAATGATCCAAAATCGCCTAGAAGAAAACAACCTACCTAAGCCAAAAGTATATGCAGAATACGGTGCAGCTGGTGTTGATGAAATGGGCTATACATTTGGGAAAAATATGTGGGGTGCCATCTCTACAATGGCTGGGGGAGACAACATTTCAGCACCGTATATTGAATGGTGGGGAAAATTAAACCCTGAACAAGTAATCGCAGCAAATCCTGATGTAATCATTATGACTGGATACGAATCAGCAAGCGGCAGCGACGGTATGATAATGGGGCAAGGTGTTTCTGAAAAATCAGCAAGACTCAGACTAGAAGGCTTTAAAGATCGACTAGGCTGGTCGAATCTATCGGCGATAAAAAACAATCGCCTATTTGGAGCATATCACGGAGCATGCCGAACAATACTGGACGGTGCAATGATCCAATTATTTGCCAAAGCCATGTATCCCACGGTATTTGCTGATCTCAACCCGGAAGACGCGTATTTAGATTTTTATAAAAAGTACCTTCCAGTAACTCCTAAAGGCACCTTTACATTAATGCCTCAATAGCACTGGATTAAGAATAGGGTATAGACTAACAGCTTCTAGAAACGAAAATAAAAAATGCGGCTTATCCAAATTATCAGGTTGAGTCGCCTTCTTTAGCGTGTTCTCATACCCGAAAAAATGTAAAGAAAAATACCGCCTAGAATGGTTATACAGGACAAAAACAAGTGCAGTGTCGCCTGCTCTTCTAAAAACAGTAACCCCATTATAATCGCAATAACGGGAACACTAAGCTGCAAGGTAGCGGCAGTCGCTACTTTGATAGAAGGCAATACAAAATACCATAACGCGTAGCCCAAACCCGAAGTCACTCCACCTGCAAGAACAGCGTACAACGCGCCCGCCCCATCCCAACGAATTTCCGAACTTAAAACAATTGAAATCAATAGAGAAATTACGCTCGCTTTTACAAAATGACTTCCGGTTGCTCTGACAGGCTTAGATGCCCCTTTTCCACGAACAGTATAAAACGCCCAACCGATTCCTGCAGTCACCATTAGCACACTCCCCCAAAGACTAGGAGCCGTTGCACCGGGTAAAAACAACACTAAAACACCGACTACAGCGACCAACAATCCGATCCACTGAATAGTATTCAGCCTTTCTCCTGAATAAAGCCCGTAGCAAATCATTGAAAACTGAACAGCACCAAACAGCAATAACGCACCCATACCCGCAGGTAACGACACATACGCATAGGAGAAACCCGCCGCATAAACTAAAAGAGATAAAGGTGTGAACCACTCCGTTCTAAACTCTTGTATCTCAAAACATCCTACCGTTTCTCGATTGTTCAGTAGTGTTAACAACACAACCAATACTGCCGCCCCAGACACAAGTCGAAGGGTAGTAAATGACATCGGATCTAAGCTCGTATGGCTCAAAGCAAACCGACACAAAATTGAGTTCAGAGCGAAAGCACAAAGTACGAGAAAAACGATGACATAATTGCTGCGCAAACGTCGCATAAAACCCCAAATTATTTGTCAATAAAAAAGGGGAGGTTCTAAAACCTCCCCTTTTCAGCTATACCCAAAATTCAAAAAACTTTATTTTACGCCTAAATAATAGCTACATCCATAAGAGCTATAATAACCATAGCCGTCGACATCATTGTAGACCGTTACAACGACATCACCACCTGTTACATGGTTTTTCCAGCGTCCCTTCCATTGTCCATATGGGTTATGGCGGTCTTGTTTAAACCTAATAGTAGAAACGTAATCTCCCTCAACATTAGGATCATCCGACAACTTAAGTTTTATCTTACCATCTGAAGCGATTTTTCCTGTCGCTACATACGGATATGAGAAACTATTAACAGACTGTGCAATGATTACTTCATCGTTAAAACGCTTAACACACAAAGTATCTTGAACACTTGACCACAAATCAACTGACCCGTCCTTAACAAAGTCTCTCGATATTACGTAGACTCCATATTCGATTTTAGGGTCGTCGTTGCAAACTGCTGAAGAGCAACCACTATCTCCAGAATCATAGCTGTCACCAGAATCATAGCTATCGCCTGAATCATAGCCACCGCCTGAGTCATAGCTGTCGCCTGAATCATAGCCACCGCCTGAGTCATAGCTGTCGCCTGAATCATAGCTATCGCCTGAATCATAGCCACCGCCTGAGTCATAGCTATCGCCTGAATCATAGCCACCGCCTGAGTCATAGCTGTCGCCTGAATCATAGCCACCGCCTGAGTCATAGCTGTCGCCTGAATCATAGCCACCGCCTGAGTCATAGCTATCGCCTGAATCATAGCCACCGCCTGAGTCATAGCTGTCGCCTGAATCATAGCTATCAGACGATCCCCACGCTCCATTAGATACGCTAATTGCATTGTATGTTAACGGGCCATCACCTTGGAATTCAAAGCTATCCGCAAACGAACGCTCTATTTTACCAACAGCTCCGACCGCTAGTAAGGCAACAGGCAACGCAGACTTAACACTAAACTTCATTAAATTGCTCCTTTATAGCTCTTAGCTCTTTTCCTATTTCATCCCACATTAGACTCACTTCGTCTAACACTACCTGAACATAACTGGAACGATTATGCTCAGGCATCCTGCACAGGTGCCCTGATGAGGCAGCCGAAAGATACTTATTTATACCACTATATAAAACGTATTCACCAAATTGATTATTTTGTTTTTCCAACTCTAAAATAGCATGCGTAAACAAGTCATTAAGTATTGAAGAAGTCTTAAGAGTGCCATGATTAATTGAAAATATTTGTTTTTGCCGCTCAGCGACACCAATCAAATATTCAAGACCTTGAAACAACCCCGACTGTATGTCGTTATCATATGACGTTAAGTTTGCAAAAAAGTGATTGCGTATTTTACCAAACGAAAATTCCGTGGATCTAACATCCGAAAATATTTGGAATTCCGCTCCATTAATTTTTGCGCCATCTGAGCAATTAATAAACGTTGTCGCGGTGCATTCACTAATAACGCTCTCTATTTTTTTTCTTGCCTGATTAAATATTCGTGTCGAGTGGATACCGTTCCCGTGATTATCCCTAACAACCACTTCAGATTCGTAGCGTGCACCTTTTAGTACACTCTTGTCGCTAAAATAGTCTGACTTGGTTGAATGATGGTGATTTAACTTCCGAAAACCGTAATCGCACCCTAAAAGCGCAATTTTTCTAACACCTAAACGAGCAAGTGCTGAAACAGCTAGATTCGTAACAGTTGGATTACAGTTTGGAAGGTAGTGCCAATCATTGCCTAAACACTTATTAAGAAACGTTGATCCAACATCGCCGTTCTTGGCGAATAAAATAGAGTTTGGAAATTTTTTTATAACCGACGAAGGCACGGTGTTCAAAGCAATGAGTAAAGTCCTGGCACAAAACTCGTCATCAAACCAAGGAGATTGCACGGAAGCCGTAAACAGACTCCGCTCCATTTCAACATGTATGTCTGGCTCTATACCTGCTCGTAAAAGTGCTCCAACAGACGTCCCACAACTGACGACCACAAATTGCTCTCGTTTAAATCTAATTTCATCTAAATCCGAGTCTAACGACGGGCCATTGCCAATAACAAGAAAAACAGCCTCTGAATCGAGTCTTTTACACTCATTCACAGCAAACCTGCTCTCACTTAAATTTTCTAAGGAATGCTTTAGGCCAATAATCTCATCATCAAAAAAACCCCACGCAGACAACCAATCATGTCTTAGTGATCGAAACCCGCAATAAATTTCATCTATTAAATCTGTTTCATAGTGTCTAAAAACAGATATTTCACTCAATATTTTTATACCAACCTTTTTAGATAATGAAGACACCTTTACTGAGAAGTCTCTTAAACTTTCAGGTTGAAGTATTATCAATTGGCCACCGCGAGCTTCACAGTATTCATGTAATTCAACTAAACGAACTGAATGCAAAAAGTGATAAAATATATCAAAGTCGGGCTCAACTAAGATAATATGAGGGTAGTTTTCCCCTTGTATTAGCGCGTCAATATGAAAACCTAAGCCGACACCTAAGATAAATAATGAAGCCTCGTAAGGCTTGCCTTTTGAACGATGATCCAAATCACTTGCAGCATCATTCAAAGAGTTTATTACTTTTTGATGTACGTTTTTTGCTTGAGGCTGTGACCGATAGGAAACAGAATGGTGAGTAGGGTGCTTTTTGAACACCTCAACTTGCGATACACATGCTGAGCGAGCATTACCTCCATAAAAGGGACGCCCGTTTACAATTAAATCATCTTCATATTGATCATCTACATGGATTTTTTGAGGTTTATACGCTCGATATTGCTTTGCCAAATAAGGCACAAAAGATCCCAAAAACTCGATGTTCTCAGAAAAATAATTTCCCATAATGCATCCTTACGCATCCCTAATAAAAATCAATAACATCTATGACTTACTAACATTTCCAGTTAACTGGCTTCGGATTAGCCTGCTGCAGACTAAGATAATTTCAATTCTAGAAGCAGCCTGTTTACACAAATTTGACCAATATAACAGATCGCACTAATCTTTGGTCAAGATACTCTTAGATCATTACTTTCAATATAAATTAACAAGTTAGAATTGACGGAGGAGAACAATGAGCTTAGTTCGCCTACTTTACGCAAGTACTATTAGTGATAGCTTTAACGCCGACGACATAAAACAAATACTTGCCTCTGCGCAAAGAAATAACGCGAAAGAGAATGTCACCGGCATGCTTACATTTGATCGCCACTATTTTTTGCAATGCCTAGAAGGCTCTCGTGAAAATGTCAATGCGATCTACCATCGCATCGCGAGCGATTCTCGTCACGAGAAGCTAGAAATTTTAGACTACCAAAGTGTCAATTTTAGAGAGTTCCCAAATTGGAATATGGGGTATTTACAAAATACAGGCACATTGATAAAACTCTTTTTCAAATACAATGCTAATGGTCTATTTGATCCGTATCACATGACACCAGAAGGAGCATTCATGCTTCTCTTAGAAATAAGGGATGAAGCAGACAACGCGCTAAAAAATAACGAGGGTTGAGCTTCTGCGCAGTTCTATGCAGTCTTTGCGGCTTGGGTGCAATACAAGCAATTGCGCCCTGCCTCCTTCGCTCGATATAACGCCCTATCTGCACCAATCAGAGCTTCATCTAGGTGGCACACTTCCCCCTCAGATTTAAAAAACAGTCCTATACTGACCGTTATCATCATCTCTCGATTATCCAAAGACGTCACTTTGAGACGACTGACCTTTTCCCTGATCGTGTCAGCGAGCTCTATTACTTCCGAGTAGCTTTTATCATGGATTAATGCGCAAAACTCCTCTCCTCCCATTCGGGCAAACAGATCTGTGTCAGCTAAACAATTTTCTACGAGGTGAGAAAATTTGATTAAAACCTGATCTCCCCCTAAGTGTCCATATCGATCGTTTACCACCTTAAAATGATCAATATCCATCATAATAAAGGCCGCAGAATGTTTTGCTTCTTCAGAATGAGCATGCTGTTGAACACTTGATTCGAAAGCTCCTCTGGACATCGCTCGGGTCAGATGATCATGATTCACTGCATAATCCAAGTCTTTAATGATATCCAACCGAGATATATTTATGGAAGCCACCGCTAACGGGGCTAATACCAGCATCGTGACACCAATGCGGAACGATACAATATCTGACACAAAATGAACGGATGAAAATATAGCGATCAAATTAAGCGCTTCCATCGTATACAAAAATACGGCGAGTAACATGCTTATCACTGCATTCACAAACAAACTATAGGTTAAAGCACACCAAATAAGAGCTGAGATTGGAAAAGCCACTGCGCCGGGCCCTGAAATAGTCATTGTAAGTGCTGTAGCAAGCACGACAGAGACGACGGGGACCACATTTCTACGCTTGAAATTAATATTATTCCATAATCTGTTAAAACGATCGGGAAGAGTCAACAACACAGGTAATACTGCAAATGTACTGGAAATATCAGCGGTGAACCACAAAACAAAGCTTTGTAAAAAGCCATGACCGCTGAAATAGTAGAAAATAGAAGCGCCAACCATTCCGCCAACTATGGCGCTTACGGAACAAGCCAACAATAAGTGTAGAATCGAGTATTTTTCTCGAAGTTGAGAATCCAAACCGGGGCATCGAGTCAATATCAAGTAACAGAGTACAACGCTGACTATGTTTGCAAATGTGAACCCAAACGCCTGCCAAAACACACTGCCCGTTACCACATCGGCAGCAACCAATGCACAAAATGAAAACCCAAGAATAAGATAACGGCAATACTGACGAAACCGAATCATAACGCCAAGAATAATAGCGTTCGATGGCCAAATAATCGCAGGCATTCCTTCTGGACGAGTCAAAATACCAAGCACTGCACACACAAAAACCGTTGCTGCGATTCCGAATGCGAAAATCGTAGATGCATACCAAGTCGAAGGTGACAGCTGACTCACACCGTTAGACATACACATTCCTCTACTTATTTAAGTTGTCATAAATGACGGATGTCTTTGATGTATCGATCGTATTCTACAAACTTACGTACCCTTCAAGCTTAATAGGTATCGCCATTTTGTATATGCCAAAAATTTGCAAATTACATAAATGAACAAAAATCACGATAAAGACATTGTTTCAAAAGACGTCGCGTTGGGCGAATACAGGAAGTATGAAGAAAAATTAGACGGACTGAGACCAGTCGATAATGTGGCAACAACAAATAAATAAACAAATAAATAAATAAATAAAAGGCCATCACTCCAGTAGACTGGAGTGATGGCCTTATTCTCTATCGCTTTAGTAATTTACTTAAGGAATTTGAGAAAGTAACTCAGGGTTCGTGATTAGATTACGAACTCCGTGAGCATGGTCTTCTTTAAAGACGTTTCCTTTACACCATTCGCCGACCGTTTTGATATTCACTTTTGATACCAACGGGCGAACATTCCAAGTTACTTGAAATGGTGAGCCAGTTTCATTGTAGCCAGGACCCGTTGTTGAGCCAGCATACTCGACAGGGTTACCAGTATCACTTGGTATACCTGTGGCTTGATAAAGTCCATTTTGCTTCTCATGAGCAACCAACGCCATAAAGTCTTGGGCATTTTCATCATTCACAGCCACAAACACTTGTGATTCAACACGAAGTTGAGGGTTGTTGATCACATCTGGACTTAAGCAAGAACCTAAAGTCGGGCCAGGTTCAATGGCCGCAGTGGAGAAAACATAGTGCACTTCAATCGTGTCACCAGAATCTAGGCCACCGTGTTTGCTATCACAAATGTCACCTGCTGGCTTTAGTTCTGCTTTTGTAAGAACGCCATCGTATTTGTAACCGCTGTTATAACCGTGACCGTCACCTGCGCCAGCAAATGTCGTAAATTGACCGCCTTTATGTTCTGCATTTTTATGAAAATGAATATTACATAGGTTCATTTTCTGGTATTTCGGAGCCGTAGAAAATGCTCGCTTGTTGCTCCCATAATGAGCATCGATATCACGTGGAGCTTGTGGCCCAAACCCTTTACCAAAGGTATTCTCTGCCAGTTCTTGCCTTTGTTCGGCAATCACATCTTGTGACGCGGTGTGCTCACTTGCGAATACGGTCGTTGGCGCAATAACTGACGCCATGATCAACGAAATTACCTTCTTCATACTTACCTCTGAATCGATGTTTCAATACTTGCTTTATACTAGAACAGTAATATTTACATTTAATTACAAAGCACGACAATTCTAAGCGGCTCGCTGTAAAAAAAACATGAAAAATTCATGAATCAATTTTGACCTTTTCCAGCGATACAAAGACATACTGTTTGATGGCCGGTTTTTCGATAGTCAGCTAAGATAACTTTGATATTGTCGGCTAGGATTAATATTACTAGAATTTATAAGTTCAACGGAGAATTATTTTGAAATCAATGACATGTAAACAACTTGGGGGCGCGTGTGACATGGTATTTAAAGGAAACACCTTTAATGAAATAGCCGAACTTAGCAAGGCGCATGGGACACACATGTTAAAACAAGGCGATGAGGCTCATCTAAGGGCCATGGAAGCAATGAGAGACATCATGGCCAAACCATCAGGGCTTTCAGATTGGATGGCAGATAAAAAACGATTATTTGCTTCCTTGCCGGAGATAGACAGCGAATAAAATGTGAGCACTTGCGACCTAATCCATGTAAAGTGGTCCCCACTCTGTTCCTCCCATAGCGGGACATATCACTCCGTCTGTGACTAATAGCGAACGCGAAGTAATCACATTGGTGAGTGCCGTAATAGGTGTTGCTAAGACGTCATTTGCATCTTTATCCGATGTTCCAAACATATTTGCATTAACACATACATTGGCGTCAAAGCCCATAACAATAACAGCATCTTTACTGACACACATTGCCCTAAAGAGCGCATTGGTCGTGCCCATATGATGCCTAGGTGTCCGAAAATTCTGCCGCCGTGTTCCGTATTTTTGAACCTCGGTTTCGAGTTCCATACAAAGGGGAGTTGATTTTATATGAAGACACGCAACATCCGCTCCTTTCATATTGCCAATTCTAAGTACGGATTTCATATGATCTACCGACTTACGCTCGTTAAAAACATCGTCCATATTGGCAACATAATCCGATAGATGAATCAAAATAATCGAAACACTTCCATTAAAATCGAGCAACCACTCCTCAACCGTTTTACCTAATTTATTTGACTGAGGTTTGTGACGCACTGGGGGTATTACCTCAGGATTATAGGATGCAGTTAAAGGTGCTCTTGTATACTTTGTGGCTTCCGCTTTACCTAATTCCCCAATACTCAACCTACGTTGCCCTAAACCTGGATAGGACGCTTTTAGAAACCACAGAGCCTCGCGGTATTTACGGATTCTCGTAGCATTTACATTGCTCAACGCGTCTTGAACTCTTGATAAAGTACAAGAATCATCATTCAAAACTTCGATGAGCTGATGTATCCCACTTGGTAGATGTGTTTCAAAATGGCTGTTTGCATGGCGTACAAGACGCATAAAGTCGGCGTAGTGGCGGTAGCGAGGCATAAGTTTCTTCCTTAATTACGTTGAACTAAGGTCACTTTAGCGACTGAACCTTTAGGAAAGCTTAAGACAGGAATATAAATGGTAAAAATAAAAACGACAAAAAGGGAAAGAAAAAAGAAAGTACCCGCCATCCTTAATCAGGTACTTCCAAAGAGGTTTTCAGAATGTTTCTACATTCGTTTGCGCTGGCGAATTATGATCCACGCTAAAATCAGGAAAGCAGGAATAAAGAACCATTCCTTTGCAGGTCGATCATTTTCGATTTCCACTCCGGTGATTTCCCAATCAAAATCTAACTTTTGCTTTTCAGCGGCACTACCAAAGCCCATATTATCGATAAATACACGCCCTTCCTCATTACGCACTTCTAATCCCGCACCTTTAAAAAGACGATCTTCTGCGCTGCCCATAGAGCTAAGTGGTAAATTCACCGTTTTCTCAATCCATCGGCCTTCTAGGTTCTCACCTTCAACCGATAATCGAACTTCTGTCGTATTTGGGTGCGCCTCAATATAAGACATCATCTCACTGCCCGTAATATGACTGTATGGCGCTTCAACCTGATCCAACCAAAAACCGGGGCGGAATAAAGTAAACGCAATCAATATTAACAACGCACTTTCCCACAATTTACTGCGAGCAAAGAAGTAACCTTGAGTACCAGCAGCAAACACAAGCATTGCTGCGAGGGAAACAATAAAGACAAAAATAGCTTGCCACCAAGTTACATCAATCAATAACAGATCCGTATTGAAAATAAACAAAAACGGCAACAACGCGGTACGCATCGAATAAAAGAAAGCCGTAAATCCAGTTTTAATAGGATCACCACCGGAGACGGCAGCAGCGGCAAAAGACGCCAAACCAACTGGAGGTGTGACATCTGCCATAATGCCAAAATAGAATACAAACATATGTACAGCAATCATTGGCACGATCAAACCGGATTGAGCACCGAGTTCAACCACAACGCTGGCCATTAATGAGGACACGACAATGTAATTGGCCGTCGTTGGTAAGCCCATCCCCAATACCAATGAGATCAAAGCCACCATAAGAAGCATAATAATCAGAACACCGCCGGAGATTAGCTCAACGAATTCAGCCATAACCTGTCCGACTCCAGTTAGCGTTACAGTGCCAACGATTACCCCAGCTGTCGCGGTCGCAACACCGATGCCTATCATATTGCGTGCGCCCGTATTTAAGCCGTCAACCAAATCAATAAGACCTGACTTCCATTGTGTAGAAAGGTTAGTTACCGAACCTTCTACGGTGTTTCGCCTAAACCAAGCTTTTATAGGCTTTTGAGTGAACAGGATAAATGCCATTAACATGGACGCCCAAAACGCAGAAAGTCCTGGCGATTTGCGCTCAACCATTAAAAACCAAACCAGTACAACCAAAGGTACAAGGTAGTACAAACCTGATTTATAGATATCGGCAAAAATTGGCAACTTCTCAATCTTTCCACCCGTTGCATCTAAGTCTAAATCAGCGCTTTTTGAAGACACATAGAGCAAAGAGAAATACCCGCATACCACGAACAGAACCAGCGCTAGATTAGCGAAGTCACCCAATAACCATTTAATCGCAACAATCACATAATAAAGTGCACCGACCAGAATCAGCATACTTGATACTATGATTCCAGTACGAATCAACTGCTCAGAGAAACGGCGCGCTGGAGTAGAACGAGGCAGGCCCTTCATATCGGCTTTCATTGCTTCTAAATGCACGATGTAAAGCAATGCGATATAAGAAATAGCAGCAGGGAGAAAGGCATGTTTTACAACCTCAATATAAGGAATGCCTACATACTCAACCATCAAGAAAGCAACAGCGCCCATGACAGGAGGCATGATCACGCCATTCACAGAAGAAGACACTTCGACCGCCCCTGCTTTTTCAGCGCTAAAGCCGACCTTCTTCATCAATGGGATCGTAAAAGTCCCTGTAGTTACCACGTTCGCAATGGATGATCCCGAAATTAGTCCTGTCATCGCAGAAGACAGTACCGCTGCTTTTGCTGGGCCACCACGCATGTGCCCGAGTAAAGAAAAAGCGACTTGTATAAAGTAGTTGCCCGCTCCTGCTTGATTTAACAAGGCACCGAACAACACAAATAGAAATACAAAACCAGATGACACTCCCAGTGCGATGCCAAATACTCCTTCTGTGGTAAGCCACATGTGAGTCATGGCCTTTTCAATAGAGGCACCTTTCCATCGAATAACCTCAGGAAGCCATGTGGAATCGCCAAAAAAGACATAAAGGAGAAAGAGAATTGCAACAATGGCTAACGGCGGCCCAAGAGATCGACGAGCCGCTTCCAGTGTCAGCAATAACCCGACAATCGAAACAACCAAATCAAACGACGTCGGCAGGCCTGGACGCATCGCTAACTCATCATAAAATAAAAATAAGTATGCGGAACAAAATGCTGCGGTGAGCGCAAATAAATAGTCAAGTACCGGAATTTTAAATGTCGGACTCTTGCTGAATGCAGGAAAAGCCAAAAACGCCAATGAAACGGCAAAGGCTAAATGAAGAGCACGAGACTGAGTATCATTGAGAAAACCAATACCAAACTGAGACGGTAAAGGTGATCCAATCCAAAGCTGAAATAAAGACCAACACAAAGGCAGGACAAAGAGTAGCGATAACGCAATCCTACCCGTAGGCATACGTTTCCCTGTATCGGCTTCAGCAACCAACTCGTCAAGCTTGTCATTAGACATGGGTTCAGAAGTAGTCGTAGACATACGGAACTCCGATAAACACAAATAAAAAAAGTGAGCACAGATTATTAATCTGTGCTCAATGAAGGCATTACAGTTATAACTAAGGTTGAAATAACGGTAGGATTATTTAATTAAGCCCGCTTCGCGGTAGTACTTTTCAGCACCCGGATGCAATGGTGCAACCAAAGAGGTATGAACCATTTCTACAGGCTGTAAACGAGAAAATGCTGGGTGTAAACGCTTGAACGATTCAAGATTTTCAAAAACAGATTTAGTTAGTTGGTAAACCACTTCGTCAGACACGTCTGTTGATGTCACAATCGTTGCCTTAGGGCCAAATGTAGGAACGTCATTTGGGTTACCTGTGTACATGCCACCCGGAATGATTGCTTGTGAATATGCGCCCTGCTTTTTAATAACAGCCATTGAAGCGTCATCCGTCATTGGAATCAGTTTAATATCACAGGTTGTAGTCGCTTCTTGTGCAGACCCATTCGGTAAGCCCGCAACGAAAATTGTAACGTCAAATTTGTCGTCACAAATTGCCTGAGCCATTTCTGAAGATTTTAGTTCAGCTGCAAAAGCAAAGTTGTCTTTTGTCCAACCTTTTTCCGCCATAAGCATTTCCATCATAGAGCGGTTACCTGAACCTGGGTTACCTATGTTGACTCGCTTCCCTTCGAAATCATCCAGCGAAGAGATACCAGAATCTTCGCGTGCCATCATATGAATAGGCTCTGGGTGAAGAGAAAATACTGAGCGTAATTTCGGATACGGGTTGTTATTGAACTGTCCTTTCCCTTCCAATGCATCAGATTGAACGTCAGATTGCGCAACACCGAATTCAAGTTCACCCGCTCGAATGCTGTTTACGTTGTAACCTGATCCGCCCGTTGATTCTACAGAACAACGAATGCCATGCTCTTTACGTCCTTTGTTTAGCATACGGCAGATTGAACCACCAGCAGGATAGTAAACACCCGTAACACCGCCAGTACCTATCGAAATAAACTGCATGTCAGATGATACAGCGGCGCCAGACACGGCCATTGATCCAACAAAAATCGAAGATAATATCGCTTTTTTAATGGTCATAAAAAATTCCTCGTTGTGTCATATTATTTAAAATAAATAGAAAAATCGGAGGAAACTATCGCAAAGAGAGTGCCAACTCGACAAATTAGCTTATAACCCATTGTTTTTTATTATTTTTTTAACAACACACCCATAAAAAAACGCAACACGTATACTATAACTTTTGTTATATACTTCATTCTCTAAATCGCCACCATCTAATCTCATTTGCGTGCAACCGCCCTAAACAGAAGGCCTTGCGATAAATTTGAACATTTATAACAAAATCAATACATATAACAAAAGTTATAGGTTGATTTTCATCCACCTCAATCAGAAAATTTTACTCCTCTTCATTTTCATAACATTACTCGTTAATATTGCGCACAATAAAATCTGTCGAAGTTTTAGCCAAATGAAATCAATCATCAAATCTCTCTTAGTCGTACTGATTTGCACATTTATGTTTGCATCTCCAAACGATATTAACGCCAGAGACAGAGAGCGTCATATTGATAAACGAACAATAACAATAGCGGCAGATTACAATTACCCACCCTACGAATTCGCCGATAAAAATGGAGAGCCCACGGGCTATACCGTGGACATAACCAACGCCATTGCTGAGGTCATGGGGTTTGAAGTAAAAATAATACTCACCAATTGGCAGGAAGCTTATAAAGGTCTAAAAACCGGCAAATACGACGTTTTACAAGGCATCGCTTTTTCCGAAAAAAGAGCAGAACATATTCTCTTTTCATCACCTCATTCTATTGCAAACCAATCTATCTTTGCCCGAAAGGGAGCACCGGAAATACAAAGTATTAGTGAACTCTCGGGGAAGGAAGTCATTGTTCAAAACTCGAGCATCATGCACGAATACCTAAAGGAAAAAATACCCAAAGCTATTCCCATCCCCACAGCAACGCATGCAGAAGCACTTAGGTTATTAGCGTCCGGAAAGCACGATTTTGCACTGACGGCGAATCTTCCTAGCCTATATCTGAGCAAAGAGCTAGGGCTACATAATATCCACCCCGCTGGACGACCCGTCTCAGGACAACGATTAGGGTACGGCGCACTTCCAAAAAATGAAGACCTGATTGCTCTATTTAGTGAAGGTTTGGCCATTTTAAAAAATACAGGCAAACAACAAGAAATCTATGATAAATGGCTAGGCGCTCTGAACGAGCCTAAAGTTCAATGGAAAAAGCTTGGTCAGTATGCGCTCTACACCATTCTCGTTTTAATCATAATTCTTGGGGCTGTTACCGTATGGTCCGCCATGTTACGAAAAGAAGTAGAAAAGCGATCACGGCAACTAAAAGAGCAACAAGAACAATTGATCCAAGCCGATAAAATGACGTCGTTAGGCGTTCTTGTTTCCGGCGTTGCACACGAAATTAACAACCCTACGGGGCTGCTACTGTTAAATCTCCCCATATTGAAAGACGCTTGGCACGACATACTGCCAATATTGGATGAGATATACGAAAAAGATCAGCGCTTAACAATCGCTGGATTACCTTATCCGAGATTAAAGAGCGAATTGCCTTTTCTATTAGAAGAGATGCAAATGAGTTCTGAAAGAATTCGCAACATCGTAAATGATCTTAAAGACTTCGCGAGAGCTCAGCCAGATGAAGTCGTTCATGAAGTCGATGTAAACAAACTTACGAACGCTGCTATAAGGCTTGTAGAGAAATCGATCCAAAAATCGGTTGATCACTTTACCATTCACCTAGATCAATTTGAGCCCACAATCATTGCAAACCCGCAACGCATTGAGCAAGTCATAATTAATCTCATTATTAATGCATGCGACGCGCTTCAAAGCTCTAAAAAAGTGAATAAAACACTGGAAATCAGCACAAATTTCAGTCTCGACAAAAAAGAAGTTTACATCACAATAATCGACTCAGGCGATGGTATTTCACCAGAAGATTTACCTCGCTTAACAGATCCATTCTTTACGACAAAAAGAGAAATGGGAGGGACAGGCTTGGGATTGTCTGTCTCCGCAGGCATAATAAAAGCACACAAAGGACGTTTAACATTCGAATCGGAACTCGGAATAGGTACAACGGTTACTGCTATTTTGCCCGGCATTGAACCCGCTGAAATCAGCGAATAGATGAATCAATAGAGCGGCGCTGGTACACGATTAGGAGTTCGATTTGAACACACGTTTTTACCCACAATTCAAAATTCTATTAATTGATGATGAAGTATCCTTTCTGCGAAGTATGTCGCTGACTCTTGAGCGTCAGGGCTACAACAATTTAATGACTTGCTCATCACCTCAAGATGTCAAAAATATTGTGAGTACAGAGCAAGTAGGCTTGGTGCTGCTTGACTTAACTATGCCCATTATATCGGGGCAAGAACTTCTCAATTGGTTTACGGAAGAGCATCCAGATATCACCGTTATTATTTTCAGTGGTTTGAATCAAATAGATGCAGCAGTAGATTGCGTAAAAAAAGGAGCCTTTGATTACATCGTAAAGACTGCGGATCAAGAACAAATTCTCGAATCCATTAAACGAGCGATTAACACGCAAGAACTTAGCTTAGAAAATCACGCTCTACGTACCCAGCTCTTATCTAACACAGCGCAAAAATCCGATTATTTTTCCTCTATTATCACGGTCAATAATCAAATGTATTCTGTGTTCCGCTATTTAGAATCTATAGGACAAAGCAATCAACCTCTCTTGATCACAGGCGAGAGTGGCGTCGGTAAAGAATTAATTGCACAAGCAACACATGCGGCGAGCAAACGCAGTGGTGAACTGGTTACGGTTAACGTCGCCGGCCTAGACGACAACATATTTTCTGATACGTTATTTGGGCATTCCAAAGGTGCGTTTACGGGAGCGGACAAACAACGTTCTGGATTAGTAGAAAGAGCATCTGGTGGAACGCTTTTTTTAGACGAGATAGGCGATTTAAGCCCAGCATCTCAGATAAAGCTGCTCCGCTTACTTCAAGAAGGTGAATACTACCCGATCGGGAGCGATCGTCCCAAAAGAATAGAAGCACGAGTCATCGTTGCAACCCATCAAGACCTTGCTGAAAGGCAATCCGAAGGAAAGTTCCGAAAAGATCTATTCTATCGTTTAAGAACTCATCGCGTGGATATCCCGCCTCTGAGAGAAAGATCCGAAGATATCCCTCCTCTTTTAAATCACTTCATGCGCGTTGCCTGTGAGGAAATGGGTAAAGCGCCCTTAAAGATTCCGAAAAGCTTGCCCAGTCGACTGATGCATTACCCTTTTCCCGGTAATGCGCGTGAATTAAGAGCGCTCGTTTATGACAGTGTTAGTCAGACTCAAGGAGAGACTCTAGCAACTACGCCGTTTGACGCCATTTTAGAAAATGTAAGCATTCAGAATTTCGGCGAAGAAAAAGTGAAGTTTTCAGAAAATCAGCCTCTACCAACGCTGAATCAACTGTCCGAAATGCTGGTAAATGAAGCGATGCTTCGTGCAGATCGAAACCAGTCGCTAGCTTCTCAGATGCTGGGGATTTCTCAGCCCGCCTTAAGCAAGCGATTAAAGAACATGAAAGAAGCCAATTCTGAATGAATTGGCTTCTTTCTTTTTTAGGTTAATTAAGTCCATATCAGACCACAACTACCACTCCAACAATACCTTTCCAGAGTTTCCTGAGCGCATAACATCAAAACCAGTCTGAAACTCTTTAATCGGGAAGTGATGGGTAATCATAGGCGTTAAATCCAAGCCCGATTGAACCAAACTGGCCATTTTGTACCAAGTTTCAAACATCTCTCTTCCATATATCCCTTTAATAACTAACCCCTTAAAGATGACATGCTTCCAATCAATTGAGGTATCAGAGGGAGGAATACCAAGAATAGCAATACGTCCACCGTGATTCATTGCAAGCAACATATCGCTAAAGGCTGCAGGGATGCCAGACATCTCCATTCCCACGTCAAAACCCTCTGTCATTTTAAGTTCATTCATTACATCTGACAGGGATTCATGAGCTACATTAACGGCGCGCGTTACTCCCATCGTTTTAGCGAGTTCAAGTCGGTAGTCGTTCACATCGGTAATAACGACATGGCGAGCACCAACATGTTTTGCTATCGCAGCGGCCATAATGCCAATGGGCCCTGCACCCGTAATCAAAACGTCTTCTCCGACTAAATCAAATGACAATGCGGTATGTAATGCATTACCAAACGGATCAAAAATCGCCGCTATGTCGTCTGGTATCTCAACCGGAATTTTAAAAGCGTTATAAGCCGGTATGACTAAAAACTCCGAAAAACAGCCTGTACGATTAACGCCCACACCGATGGTATTTCGACAAAGATGGGTACGCCCACCTCGACAGTTTCTGCAATGTCCACACGTAATGTGCCCTTCTCCAGAAACTCGATCCCCTATATCAAATCCGTTTACTTCCTGCCCGACTTCCACCACCTCGCCAACGTATTCATGCCCAACTACCATTGGTACTGGAATCGTATTTTGAGCCCACTCATCCCAATTATAGATATGAACATCCGTGCCACAAATGGCCATCTTTTTAATTTGAATGAGTAAATCATTTGGGCCTGGTATAGGTTTTTGAACTTGCGTCATCCACAACCCTTGCTCTGCCTTGAGCTTAGACAAAGCAGAGATTGTCGACACTTGCTCTAATCGCGTATCACTCTTGGTTTTACAAGAAATTGTTGTGCCCGATGTTGCCTGTAAAAGTGCCATAACGTGATCTCCTATATGATGTCCATTTCATGGCCGACACTGATAAACGTGTCGATTGCATGATCAAGTTGATCTTTTGTATGAGCAGCCGACATTTGAGTACGAATTCGCGCCAAACCGTTTGGCACAACCGGATAAGAAAAACCGACGACATAAACGCCTTTCTTCAACGCTTTTTCAGCAAACTCTGACGCAATTTTGGCATCGCCTAACATAATAGGAATGATAGCGTGATCCGCTCCCGCCAACTTAAACCCTGCATTGCGCATTTGAGCTCTAAAGTAATTGGCATTTTTCCAAAGCCGAATTCTAAGTTCACTGCTGTTCTCTAGCATCTCCAAAGCATGGATAGACGCTTTGACAATAGACGGCGCTAAAGAATTTGAAAACAAGTAAGGACGAGAGCGTTGACGCAGCCAATCAACCACTTCTTTTTTGCCTGACGTATAACCACCCGATGCGCCCCCCATCGCTTTACCTAATGTTCCGGTAATAATATCAATACGATTTACAACATCGTGATATTCATGGGTTCCACGCCCGTTCTCTCCCATAAAACCAACTGCGTGAGAATCATCAACAACTACAAGTGCGTTATATTTATCCGCGAGATCACATACGGCAGGTAAGTTTGCCACAATGCCATCCATAGAGAACACTCCATCGGTCACTATCATTTTGTGACGAGCACCTGCCCCGTCAGCTGCAATCAATTGTCGCTCAAGATCAGCCATATCATTGTTGGCGTATCGAAAGCGCTTTGCTTTACATAAACGCACACCATCAATAATGGAAGCATGGTTCAGAGCATCTGAAATAATGGCATCTTCTTTTTCTAACACAGTTTCAAATAAGCCCGTGTTGGCATCGAAGCAAGAGGAATACAAAATCGTTTCTTCCATACCGAGAAAATTAGACAGTTTATTCTCAAGCTCTTTATGAATATTCTGCGTACCGCAGATAAATCGCACCGACGCCATACCAAAACCGTGCTTTTCTAAGCCTTCATGAGCAGCTTGAATAAGTTCCGGATGGTTAGCGAGCCCTAAGTAATTATTTGCACAAAAATTTAATACATTGTTACCCGATGCGACGTCAACCGCGGCGTTTTGAGCGGATGTAATAACACGCTCGGATTTGTACAAGCCTTCCTGCTTTAAAACATCAATCTGGGCATTAAGTTGACTATAGAATTCAGAAGACATGGCGTTACCTACCGTTAAAATTTATTAAAGAGCGCTAACTCTTCGCTACTTCTAAAAACTATATGCCATGAACTCGCCGTACATTAGACTAGCTTCAGGAAAATCATTTATGAATCTAAAGACCAAATAAAAGATATTCAGCAACCTGAAATCTATAATATTCTATGTATGTCTTTAGAACTCCTTTGCTTCAGGTGACAAAACAGCATGACTCCGCAACTCATCTCACTACTGCCAGACCTCGCTACCTTCATTCTTATCGTCAACGAAGGCAGCTTTACGGCTGCAAGCCATAAATTAGGAGTCACCCCCTCTGCATTGAGTAAGCTGGTTACTCGATTAGAAAATGCGTTGTCTGTCAAACTGCTTGAGCGCTCAACACGTAAGCTGGCTATTACAGCTGCTGGTCAAAGAATTTATGAACAATGCCTTGTGATGATCAATGCGGCTCAAAATGCGGTAGAACTTTCAGACGCTGAGCACGCTGAAGCCGCTGGCGAGCTTACCGTTGCAGCGCCTGAGGCATTTTTGTTCTCCGTGATTCAACCTTTGATCGTGCCATTTTTATTAGAGCACCCAAAAATTCAGCTCAAATTACGTGCCGCCGACGGCCACATTGACATATTCAACGACAACATTGATGTGGCGTTTCGATTAACAGATCAACCCGATGAAAATCAGGTCATGAAGAACATCGGAAAAACGGCATTAATGGTCTGTGCAAGTCCAGATTACCTCTCTCGCAAAGGCATACCTAAACACCCAAATGATCTTATTAACCACGATTGTTTGTACTTAGCAGAAAACGACAAAGATAACATTTGGACCTTTATGAACTTACACGAATCTTATTCAGTTTCCGTTGGCGGCCGATATGCCGTAAATCACTCGCAAATGCGCTTAAATGGAGTGAAACAAGGCCTTGGAATAGGTATTTTTCACGATTTTGTCGTGAAGGAGGCACTTGAGAAAAAAGACGTCGTACAAGTGCTACCCAGTTGGCATATTAAAAGCAGTTATCATGGATCCATCATAATGCAATACGCTCAAACGCGTTATATGCCGGCTAGACTGCGTACTTTTATCGACTTTATGATGAATCACTTATCGACAAAGCTCGACCAACCACACCAATAGTCAAATTAATGAAAATGTCTCCCATTTCCATATTATGGCACTTTGGTTGCTTGATTTTTATTCTAGCTGGCTAAAAGTCAGTTTTAATAATTCTATAGAACGGAGGCTATTATGAGTGAAGCAACGGATTATCCTTTGGAAGAAGTGCCACAATCTGCTCGAAAAGGCATGTTTTCGACATGTATGGTGTTGATGGGATTCACATTTTTCACTGCAACTATGTTTGCAGGAGGAAAAATTGGCGCCGCTTTTAGCATGACAGAAATGCTACTTGCGATATTAATAGGCAATTTACTATTAGGCGGATACGCAGCAGCACTGGGCTACATTGCATACAAAAGTGGCCTAAACGCGATTTTAATGGGGCGTTTTTGTTTTGGAGAGAAAGGCAGCAAACTATCTGACCTGCTGCTCGGTTTCACTCAAGTCGGTTGGTACGCTTGGGGCGCAGCAACCATTGCTGTTGTCTTGGTCAAAACCCTCTCTTTAGCGCCATCGCTTGAAGTTCCTCTCACAATCTTCTTCGGGTTCGCATTCTGTATTACAGCCATGATAGGTTACAAAGGAATGGATTATCTTTCACGCATCGCCGTTCCCGCCATGCTGGTCTTTATTTTGATAAGCCTATATAAAGGCTTTCTTGATACCACAGAAATACAAGGCGTGTTTTCGAGTGAATCAAATGACAGTTTGAGCTTTACGACTGCAATCACCATTATTATCGGCACATTTGTGAGTGGTGGCACGCAGGCGACAAACTGGAGTCGATTTGCAAAATCAGGAAAGGTCGCGATATACGCCACACTTGCTGCCTTTGTGCTCGGTAATGGGTTAATGATCCTTACTGGAGCGCTCGGCAGCTTAATGTACCAACAAGCAGACATTGTCGATGTCATGATTGCACAAGGCTCTATTTCTCTCGCTATCCTTATGCTTTTTATGAACCTGTGGACGACTCAAGACAATACTATTTACAACTTCGCTGTGGCGGGCTGTAACTTATTAAGAACAGACAAACGTAAATTGGTTACGTTGGCTGGCGCCGCTATTGGCACCGCTCTAGCTTTGGGCGGTATGTACAACTATCTGATCCCATACTTAATTTTACTTGGAACCTTTATACCCCCTCTGGGTGGCGTCATTATGGCGGATTTTTGGATAAAACATAACGGTCACTACCCAAAGCTTGCTGAAGCGCGCTTACCGTCGTTCAACGGGGTTGGATTAACAGCGTACTTTTTAGCCTGTGCATGCGCGTTCTTCACCCCGATTCTACCGCCTGTTGTCGGTGTTTTAAGCGCCGCCATTTTTTATACGTTGTTAATTAAATTAGAAAAGCAACCACAGCCCGAAGCGGAAACTCAGGCTTAACACGTAACAGGACAGAGAAAAGAGCAATGCCATGCATCGCTCTTTTCTCGCTACTATTCCTTTTCGCTTACTTTTTTAAGTGACTGCTTTCGCTTACTCTGCGTTCGCTCAATATACGTTAACTTGGCTCGTCGTCTTACTTAGAACTGACGTCAAAGTAAACCTGTTACCAACTGAGGAAAACACGCAACAAGCACTAAAACGAACAGTTGTAACAGCACAAAGGGAATCGCACCTTTATAAATATCAGCAAGGCTAAACTCCGCCGGAGCGGCTCTACGTATATAAAACAATGCCATTCCAACGGGCGGCGTGAGAAAAGAAGTTTGCAAGCAAATCGCAATCAATACCGCGACCCAGATTGGGTCTAACCCAAATTGCAGCAGAATCGGCATTAAAAGCGGTGCAACAATGAGCACAATTTCCATCCAATCCAGAAAGAACCCCAGCAAAAAGATGATACCAAGCACTAGAATCAATGTGCCATTTGGACCAAGCGATAGGAAGTGCAACGCATTTTCAATGATTTCGTCGCCGCCGTAGCCTCTTAAGACGACGGAAAAACAAGAAGCACCAAAAATCAGCGCATATAAAAATGCTACGGTTCGACCCGTTGCATAACACACGTCTTTTAGCTCCTTCCAACTTAGTCGCCCATTTGCTTTTGCTAACGCCATTGCACCAGCCGCACCAATACCCGATGCTTCCGTTGGTGACGCGATACCGGCGACAATCGATCCTAAGACCGCTATCACCAAAACGAGAGGTACCACCAGCGCGCCAACGAGATCCCATAATGCCCGACGATCAAAACGTTCCGCCGAATCTTTCGTTGCCGGCATCGTCTCAGGCCAAACCAACGCCACAATAAAGATAAAGCTCACAAAACACAGCGCTAACACGAGGCCTGGAAGTATTGCGCCTGTAAACAAATCCCCAACAGGCAAACGAAGCTGATCTCCCATGACCACCAGCATAATAGACGGCGGAATGAGTATACCTAAGCAGCCCGTTGCACCAACTGTGCCTGCACTTAGCCAACGAGCATAACCTGCGTTTAACATAGACGGCAAAGCGATCGTCGAAAGTAGAACAACCGACGCTCCAATAATGCCAGTTGAAGCGGCTAAAATGACGCCGATGAAAACCACGGCGATTGACAGCCCACCAGGCGTTCTTCCCAACACTTTATGCATTGCCGCTATAAGTCGCTCGGCAACACCAGAACGATCGAGCAAGTAGCCCATAAAGATGAACATAGACATCGGGATCAAAGAGTAATTTGAAATCGTCGAGAATATACGGTTTGCAACAAAACCTATCGAACGGATTTCTGCAACATCGTAATAGCCCAAAACGTCGGCGAGCACACTACCTAAAATGGCGAATAATACGCCAACACCACCTAAAACAAAGGCAACGGGAAAGCCGGTAAATAGGAATATTAAGAACGAGGAAAATAAGAGGATAACCAAGGCGACGCTCATATGGTATCTCCCGACTTGGCATGTTGCTCATTTGAATTGCCCGCAACAATACTCAGTTTTTGCAACAAAATAGAAAAGCCTTGTAGAACGAGAATGCTATTACCGAGCGCCATAACACCTTTTATCAAGTAACGTGCAGGAAGACCAGATGGCATTGGCGAGCCCTCTCTAAGCTCCCATGAGTACGCTGCAATGTGCCAAGTATGCCAAGTAACAAGTGCGGTAAACGGAAAGAAGAGTAGCAATAACCCAAAAATTTCTAACCAAGCACGTGTCTTAGGTGAAAAGCGATGACTCAAGACATCAACACGAACGTGCTCATCATGCTGAAAGGTGTAACCCAAACACAGAACAACCACAATAGCGTTTAAATGCCACTGCAATTCTTCAAGTTCGATCAATCCAATATTGAACACATAGCGCAAACTGACATTAACAAGAATAGTAATAACGAGAACAGGCAATACAAGGGAAGCGCTCTTACCTGTTAGTGCAGAAACATAATCAATCTTCTGCGATAAATATCGAGGAAACGACATAATTTACTCAACCAAATAGAATAGAGGTGAGCGCCATCGCAGGCGAGTTCCTGCGATGGCTACAAGATTAAGAACGGTTTTTCGACCACAATGCCACTTCTTCGCGATACGCGTTCAACGAGTCCAATACTCGTTTAAAGTCCGCATTCTTTTCTGATTGCTCTTTTAATACCTCGTCGGTTGACGATTTGAATTTCGCTAATACACTCGGTGGAAATGATTTAATTTCAGTACCCGCCGCTTTAAACTTCTCTATTGCCTCCGAGTTGGCAACGGATGTCGAAGTAACGGTCCAAAGCATCGTATCTTTGCACGCATTTTCGATTAACGCATGCTGTTGTGCGCTCATTCGATCCCATTTTCGCTTATTGATAATTAATTCTGTAATCGCCGCAGGCTGGTGCCATCCAGGCAAATAATAATAAGGGGCTACTTTCTCAAATCCCATTGCAGCATCGATTGCAGGCATTGAAAACTCAGTCCCATCGATTACGCCTCGCTCAAAGTTTGGATAGATATCTCCACCTCCCAACAGAACAACCGAAGCGCCAGACTTCTTCATCACCTCACCAGCTAAGCCAGCGAAACGAATTTTCTTACCTTTTAAGTCGTCTATTGAGTTGATCTCAAACTTATACCAACCGCCAGCTTCTGAATCCATGATGCCACATGGCACAGTTACAACACCTTGTTTCGCGTAGATTTCTCTCCAAATATCCAATCCGCCGCCGTTGTATATCCAACCAACATATTCAAGTGCGTCAGGGCCAAATGGCACACCACCAAAAAGTTGTACCGCAGGAAAACGACCCGCTACATACAATGGTGAGGTGTAGCCTGCATCGAGAGTCCCTTGCTGCACTGCATCAAAAATTTGCAAAGACGGCACCAGTTTACCTGCCGAGTACAATCGCACCTTCAGCGAATCAGCCCCACTGACTTCTAGCTGCTTAGCGAAATGCTCTGCACTGGCACCGCTGGCAGGCAGCGTAAGCGGCCAGGCACTTTGAATTTCTAAACGAGTACTTCCTGCGGCAAATGCTTGTGCCGCGAGAAGAGAAAGAGACGCTACACCTGCAAACAACTTAGATTTATAACCCATAACCTTCTCCTTAAAGTTTGAACAAATCAAAATTTGGACGTAAAACAATCAAAATTTGGACGTAAAACAATCAAAATTTAGAACACTATTTAATTGAATATTCAACTTTTAAGATAGGCAACGTTTATACCAATTTTAAAAAACGTACAAGAATTATAAATTTAATCTTTGATAATCAAAGCATTAAGAAAGGTAGGCTAAATATGGAGGAAGTGAAAAAGGAATAAAAAAAGAAAAGGTGTTACTTTTTGGCGCACTTTTTACAAAAAAGGCAAAAAAGAAGAAAAGGGAGGTGGCTTAAATTCAGCCTCCCTTACCCCCATTTAGACCCTATAAAACTGAGATGAAGACCTGCTATTACTTTTTATGAGCAAATGCCGTTTTTGTGCAATCGCCATCAATCTTGTGCTTTTCTGCCTCCAAAATATCTGCTGTAAATTGTCCCATAAAGCAACAACAAATATTCTCACCTATCATAGTACGAGGCCCCAATGGGTGACCAATATGCTGGTAAACGCCATGATGGTGGTGCCCTTCTCCATGGCTATGGGAATGACCATGACTGTGTGAATGGTGGTCGTGCGAATGCCCATGTGAATGACTGTGCGAATGATCTGACACAGACAACCCTTGAGTGTCATCCTCAGGATCCACGTACTCAGCGTGATGATGGTGCACATCAACCTCACCCGCAGCTAAACGACGCTTAAACGAACTCATAAGTGTTTCTTCACCTTGACCTTCCAGTGAGCCATCCATGATTTCATTAACTCGATTTTCAAATGCATCGATGACACGGCTATGGTCACTTAGATAGTGTGCTTGAATGAGCTCAATGTCAGGGTTTTCTTGTGCCACCTTATCAACGTACCCTTGAATACGCTTGATTAAACGTCCAGTAAACAAGAAGTATGGTGCAACAACAATGCGCTTAAAGCCCAGCTTAAGCAATTTCTCTAGACCCACACCAACAGACGGGTAAGTCACGCCTGAATACACAGTATCCGCCCAACCAAACCCCATGTTTTCATTTACGATACGCGTTAATTTCGTTGCTTCCGCATTCGCAGATGTGTCTGATGTACCACGACCAACCACAACCAACATCGTGTCGTATAGGCTGTCTGGTGGGTTATTTGGATCGATACCTAGAGATTCATAAATGCGTGCCTGAAATGCTTCTATCATGTCTTCTTGAAGACCCAACTCACGACCATACGTCACATGAAGACCGGCATTCTTTTCTTCGTACGTGGTTAAAACAGAAGGAATATCATTCTTTGCGTGTGTCGCTGCAAACAACATCCCTGGAATTGCGTATATATTATCAACCCCTTGCTCTAACAAACGGTTAAGCCCCATGTGTATATTTGGGGCGGAAAACTCTAAAAATCCGTATTCAACGGGAAGATCAGGAAAGCGTTGCTTTAACCCTTCGGCAACCAAACCAAACTCGCGTTCTGCGTCCTTATCACGGCTGCCGTGACCGCAAATCATAATGCCTTTTTTAGCCTGTGTCGTTTCGCTCATTAATCGTCTCGTTATTTGATATCGTAAGATGTTATCTAATTTCTAATTATATTTTGTGCCAATAGGGGTACAGATAGTAGTGCAGATAGTAATAAGATTATTGTGAGTTGCAAGTGCGGCACTCGTATTTCAGAATGAAAACACCTTTCGATCATTGCGGTTGCTCTTGTTGCTGATCCAAATCAAGCAGAAGCGACTGAATCTTATCTTCGTATTCGCCCGTATCATTCCACATGTCTCTTTGAATCGCTTCTAACAGCCTCTCTGCCATTTCTTCCAGAGCATGAGGATTGTTTTGCTCCATAAACTCCCGATTATCTTCATCTAGCAATAGAGCATCCGCGACCTTTTCATATTGATAATCCGCTACTAAATCTGTGGTCGCGTCATAAGCAAACAGGTAATCAACAGTCGCACTCATTTCGAATGCGCCTTTGTATCCGTGCTCTTTCATTGCCGAAATCCATTTAGGGTTTAACACGCGACTGCGAAGAACACGGTTCAGCTCTTCTTTTAACGTACGGACCTTTGGCGAAACCGGATTAGAGTGGTCGTTGTGATAGATCTCTGGGGCGTTACCGCTTAATTCCGTCACTGCGTTGGTCATTCCACCCTGAAACTGGTAATAATCATCCGAATCCAAAATATCATGTTCACGGTTATCTTGATTCTGAACCACCACTTCTATGTTTGATAAGCGCTGAATAAACGCACTTTTCGCTTCTACGCCTCCCGATGCTTTTCCATCGTAGGCATATCCTCCCCAGTTTATGTAGGCTTCGGCAAGGTCTGCTTGAGTATCCCAACAACGCTCGTCAATAAGACCTTGCAACCCAGCGCCATAGGCACCGGGCTTACTGCCAAAAACACGAAAGCTTGCTTGTCGTGCGGCGTCGTGAGCACTCTTTCCTTGCTGCATTAGGTTAGAAGTCTGCTCTAGAATACTGCTTCGAATGGTATTACCTGTCCCTGGCTCATCATAATCCACAATGGCTTGAACAGCCGCATCAAAAAGTTGCATCACATTCGCAAATGCATCCCTAAAAAAGCCTGATACGCGTAGCGTTACGTCTGTCCTAGGCCTTCCCAGCTCCATGCATGACACTACTTCAAAATCCGTCACCCGATTTGAGCCCGTAGCCCAAATCGGACGAACGCCCATAAGCGCAAACGCTTGCGCTATATCATCGCCACCGGTGCGCATGGTTGCAGTTCCCCATACCGAAAGACCAATATTTTTTGGGTAATCACCGTGCTCTTGGAGGTGTCTTAACACAAGCGCATCAGCAGACTTTTTGCCAATCGCCCATGCTGCCGGCGATGGAATAGCACGATTATCTACTGAGAAAAAGTTACGGCCTGTCGGCAGCGTATCCAACCGCCCTCTCGTCGGTGCTCCGCTGGGCCCAGGCGGGACAAAACCACCGCTTAACCCCGTAAGTAAAGCACCTAATTCGTCCCGTGCACTCATTTTCAGCGCCTTGAAAAGACTGTTCTTTGCGTGTGCTAACAATTGGCTCGTTACTGGAAACTGTGCTTTTTCTATTGCCTGTGCTGAAATAAGCGATTGCTGTACAAGCATTTTGGCAAGCAGTTCCAAACGTTCTTTTGCATCTGCATGGGTGCGCCAGCTGTCGGAGCTCTGCTTTAGAAGTATCTCATGTTTTCCGGACTTCCAAAGATGCGGACTGGCTTCCATTGGGTCGAACTCTGGTTCCGAGATTTCTAGATCTTCACAAAGGGCGTGAAGGATCCCCTTAGACGTCACTGCGTTTCCACGTGGTAATCGCAGTAGAGCAACCAAGGTATCGGACAGCTTATCGTCATCTGGCAGCTCTCCTAGTCGATGCAGGCCGTGGCGAATTTGAGACTCTTTGATTTCGCACAGATACGCGTCCAAACTTTCTAAAACAGAATCTTCATTTTCGTCAACAACACCAGTCAACTCTTCTAACAAATGCGCAGTGCGGACTTTCTCTAGAATACTCGCGCGCAACCAAGCCTCTCGTCGACTGTCCATTCCCATCGCTTGATAATATTCGTCGACTAATGTTTCCAGCTCAGCTAACTCTCCGTAACTTTCCGCACGACTCATGGGTGGCATAAGATGATCGATAATCGTTGCCTGAGCGCGCCGCTTTGCCTGCGCACCTTCACCAGGGTCATTAACAATAAAGGGATAAAAATGCGGCATTGGCCCTAATGTAATATCAGGCCAACAAGATTCGGATAGCGCTGTTCCTTTGCCGGGTAACCATTCCAAATTACCGTGTTTTCCAACGTGTATTATGGCATCAACTTGGTAAACATGGCGCAGCCAGAAATAGTAAGCGAGGTAACTGTGAGGTGGTATTAAGTCTGGATCGTGATAATTTGCTGCCAAATCAAGGTTAAACCCACGAGCCGGCTGAATACCAATAAAAGTCTCGCCCAACCGAATACCTGCCAACATAATACGTCGTTCGCCAGTCGGTGAAACGCGGCATTTATGATCGTCTTCTGGCGCTCCCCATCGCTCCCAAACTGCTTGCTGACATTCAAGCGGAAGCTGATAAAAATATTCTAAGTAGACATCAATCGCTAAGCTTTGCCACGCTGATCTTTCGTGAAGAGTATTAGGATTATTCGTTACCGCTCCAAGGAGCCGCTTAATCAGTGCATTGCCGTCGTCTGGAATATCCGGTATCGGATAGCCCGCTCCAGACATCGCGTTTAATATGTTAATCGTGGATGCAGGCGTATCTAAACCCACGCCATTGCCTATACGTCCATCTTTGGTTGGGTAGTTTGCAAGAATGAGCGCTATGCGCTTTTCACTGTTTTGCTTTCTCGATAATTGCGAATATTTAGCAGCAAGCTTCGCAACAAAAGCGGCTCTTTCAGATTCAAGCTCATACCGAACCAAATCAATTTGTGCCGATTCATGGTATTTACTTAAGGTTTTAAAACTCACCGCTCGGGTGATAATTCGACCATCCATTTCAGGAAGCACAATTTGCATTGCTACATCCCGACTCCTAAGACCCTGCTTCTGCTGTTGCCAATCGTCCTTCGTACTGCCAGATAAAATAAGCTGAAGTACGGGGAGTTTAGAGTCAAAGCTAGATTGAAAATCCGTCGGTTCCGAAGCCAAATCAGGGACACCAAATCGATTAGCAGCAAAGCCCGTCGTATTCAGGATCACACTCACTCTTGCACCATTGCACTCATGATTCACGCGAGCAATCACACTCTCAATTAGCGCAATGGTTTGCTCATCTTTAAGTGAATTTACTGCGATTGAAAGCGGAACTAGCTGCTCTGTTTCCAAGACTTCTTCAAGCTCAGAAAATATTTGCGTATTGCCGCTTTGTAAATGTGAGCGATAGAAGACCACAACGGCAACAGAAATCGTCGGCTGGAATACACCGCGATATTTCAGACACCACGTACTAAACCCAACCGCCTCTCCTTGCATAACAATGGAAGCATTAGGAAGTGCAACAGGCTCTCGCCAAAAATGGGCAGCATTTAAATATTCAGACTCAAGAAAATAGAACAGCTGATCGCTGTTTTGAGGGCCACTTTCTCTTAAATAGCGCCATACTCGGTAGACATTTTGATCCGACGTATTTGAGCTTTCGATTAACCTTGGGTCAGGAGAATCATCACCAGGAACAACAATTAGCGTTCGGCCTTTTTTCTTCGACCACGCCACCAAACGGTCAAATCCATACTGCCAGTAATGTTCGCCACCAAGCAAAGACAATACTACAACGTTGGCATGATCCAAGACGGAATCTTCGTACAAATCATACGCAGCGGGTTTTACCAATTGCATCCAATTGACCAAGCGCACACTGTGCTTTAAATCGGGCAGCCGATCCAAAGCCCCTCCGAGCGCGCTTAATACACTGTCTGCTGCAGATAAAACGACAATATCTGCTGGGTCCTGCTCTAAGTCGATAATGCCTTCATCATCAACAAAGCCACCCGGTTTTGCTGCCAGTAAGTGCACAAGTTTCCTCTAAGTTGTTAATATTGTTCAAAAAATAAAGGCGCATTTTCATATGCACCTTTATAATTCTGTGATTAACCGTGCGAAGATCTCAATATAGAAAACTACGCACTCAAAGCGTTATTAAGCGCAGCCTCTATATCATCTTTATCTATGCCTTTTCCGATAAAAACAAGCTGGGTTTTACGTATTTCTTCTGGAGCCCATAAACGATCGAAATATTTGTCGACGCGCTTACCAACCACTTGAATCACTTTACGCATTGGTTTTGCATTTACCGCCGCAAAGCCTTTTACACGAAAGATATTTCGCGACTCAACAAGATCCTCAATTGTCTCAACCAAGACTTCTGAATCTACTTCACCAAACGTCAATACAAACGAGTCGAAATGATCATGGGCGTGATCATGTTCATGTCCATGAGAATGATGATGATCATGGTGGTTATGTATTTGATCTATGCGCAACTCCGTTTCGGAACCAAGCCCCAATAACACATCTAATGACGCCTCGCCGTTTTCTATATAGGCCGTTTTAACTTGGTCTGGCACCTCTTTTTGAATAACATCTTTCACCGCCTCGCGTTCAGAGTCATTCAATAAATCATTTTTACTCACAACCACTAGGTCGGCTGCGCTTAGCTGGTCGTCTAGTAACTCTCGAAGGCTTGGGTCGTGATTCAGTGACTCATCGGCCAAACGCTGTTCCTGAACTTCGTCTTCATTATTCGCAAAGCGACCGGCCGCGACCGCTGGCCCATCAACGACGGTAATCACGGCATCGACCGTACAATGTTCTTTTATACCCGGCCAATTAAACGCTTGCACCAAAGGCTTAGGCAACGCCAATCCACTGGTTTCAATTAGTATATGATCAATATCGTCACGACGAGCCACTAACTGTTCCATCACAGGAAGAAACTCTTCTTCTACGGTGCAGCAAATACAGCCATTTGCCAACTCGTAAAAACCCTCATCACTGCGTGTTGCTTCCTGACCGTCTTCACAGTCTAAAGGGCAGTTACGCAGCAAATCAGAATCAATATCCAGCTCACCGAACTCGTTAACGATAACGGCAATACGCTTGCCAGCGGCTTGTTTTAGTACGTTCGACAATAACGTCGTTTTACCACTGCCCAAAAAACCTGTGACGACAGTTGTGGGAATTTTATTCAGTTGCATGATCAACCTTCGCTCTTATTTTTGTGAATCTTTCTATATATGTGGGCCTGACTCTTGTCATACAAGTAGGAGTCTGCAAAGTCTTCTGTATCTAATACGCGTCCTACGAGAATAAGACTGGTACGAGTGAACTTTTTTTCTCGCACTTTGGAGACAATATCACTCAGTGTTCCTGTGACATAATCTTGGTCCGGCCAGCTTGTTCGATAGCAAACAGCGACTGGGCAATCTTCCCCATAATGTGGAATCAATTCCTCAACTATTTTATGTATTCGCGTAATACCTAAGTGAATGGCTAACGATGCTCCGCTTTGTGCAAGCGCGGGTAATCGCTCTCTCTCAGGAAATGGCGTCTTACCTTCGTATCTCGTCATAATCACCGTCTGAGACACTCCTGAAAGCGTCAGCTCTTTCTTAAGCAATGCTGCAGAAGCCGCCACCGCGCTGACACCGGGTATCACTTCATAATCAATACCTAAGATGTCCAATCGACGCATTTGTTCCCCTGTCGCGCCGTACAATGCTGGATCGCCAGACTGCAAACGAGCAACACTTTTGCCTTCTTTTGCAGCTTTCTCTATAACCGCAGTGGTTTCATCAAGATTCATTGATGCCGTGTCGTAAATCGCTTCCGCTTTCCCTCTAACACTGTCAATAACTTGCTCCGGAATGAGCGACCCTGCGTACAAGATTACAGGACATTGCTCGATGGTCTTCACCGCTTTAACCGTCATTAATTCTGGATCACCAGGGCCTGCGCCGATAAAAAACACTTTCATATAAATTACTCTCTAAATAACTCTCTAAACAACTCGGCCGCAGTAATGGGAGATTCTCTACTCTTGGTATTGTTCTAAAGCTTTTTAGAATAACCTCGTGGAGTATATAGCCAGTGCTGATCTTTATTGACAATGTGTTTTGATTCGGAGTTTCCGACCGTTACCATAGTAAACATGTCGACGTTTTTGCCATCCAACTCAGCCAATGTGGTAATCGTAATTTCTTCTTCTGGCCGAGTCAGTTGTCGTCCAATCATGACAGGTGTGTTCGCAGGACGGTACTGAAGCAAAACATCCCGAGCGTGATTCAATTGCCAGTCTCGTTTTTTTGAAACTGGGTTGTAAAATGAAATCACAAAATCACCCGCACCCGCAGCGTGAATTCGCTTATCAATCGTTTCCCAAGGAGTGAGTAAATCACTCAGTGATACTGTACAAAAATCGTGTCCAAGCGACGCGCCAACACGGCTTGCGCCCGCTTGCATAGCGGAAATCCCCGGTATGACCTCAATGTCTACATCCAGCCATTCTGGATGATTTTCATTTCCCTGTAATTGCTGATCTAGCAATTCAAACACCAAGGTCGCCATCGCATAGATGCCAATATCGCCGCTTGAAATAAGAGCTGTTTTTTTCCCTTGTGCGGCCAAGTTGAGCGCCAATCGCGCACGACCAATTTCTTCTCCGAGGGGTAAGTCGTGAAATGTTTTACCTTGGCTCAGCTCACCCAACAACTCTAGATAATAACCATAAGCGACCCAATCAGTGCAGGATGCCAATGCTTTCGTTGCGTTTGGAGCGACCAAGCCTAGATCGCCCGGCCCCATTCCCATTACAAATAATGTCGTCATTCAGTGTTTATAAACCATATTTCGATTTGCTATTGTCTATCAATCATTGTACTGGGAGCGGATGCAATCCAAGGTGAAAGGAACGAACGAAAAAATGAGAAATGTTCAAGTCGTGAATGATGGAAAAACCGGAAAATTCAACAAGAACAGTGAACAATCAAGTCGTAAGCTTGCATTTCGTTAAGATGTAATTCGAACGCAATGTATTTGCTTTTTATTCATAATATCCAGTTCAAGGTGAGTCGCGTCTTCACGAATACTCAACTCTTCTCCGAGATAAACAACATCATCGACACTGACCGCTTTATGAAGTTCATACGCGCTGCCAAGCCAGTGAGCTTCAGCCCAATCATCATGAAAGTGAACTTTAAGTTCTTTCCCCTCACATTCATAAGCCGCCACCATGTCATTTGCATGGGAAGCGCTACACGCACAAACAATCAGAACGGACACATTAATTTTTGCTAATCTGTTCATTTAGCCGAATCCTTTCACTTTAACCTTCAATAAATTGATTCTAAGAGAAAATACGAATACTTCTACTGGCTTCAGCATGTAGACGTATTCACAATTTCGTAACGCAGATATTACTGGCTTAAACACTTTATGCATAGTAATTACACTATTTAATTTTTTGTTGATCTAAATCGTCTCGATGTATTTGACAGTCAAAGAGCAAAGTCGTTATATTCAGTATGCAGTCACAAAACTGCATTCGTTCTCGGGGCGGGGTGAAACTCCCCACCGGCGGTAAGAAGTTATGCTTCAAGCCCGCGAGCGCTTTCAATAATTTGAAAGGTCAGCAGATCTGGTGTGAATCCAGAGCCGACGGTTACAGTCCGGATGATAGAGAATGGGTAGTATACGAAGATTCCAATTATATGGAGTCCTAGTGCAGACAATATTTTGCCTATAAAAGGGTTGTATGGTCTGTGCTTAGACGTTCCCTACCTTCGCCCTGATTCACTAATGTTGTAATAGGTATTCAAAATGAATCAGAGCTCGACGAACCAAAACTACAATCAAAAAACCAAACGTATCGCTTTCATCCATGCATCTTGGCATACAGACATCGTTCTAGAAGCTTGGGAAGGTTTCAAAGCAGAACTGCTAGAGCGCGGTTATGATGAAAATTCCATCGATATAATCCCTGTGCCTGGCGCTTATGAAATACCGCTTCAGGCTAAACTATTAGCAAAAAGTGGAAAGTACGATTCGATTTCAGCCAGTGCATTAGTTGTTGACGGCGGCATTTACCGTCATGACTTCGTTGCTCAAACCGTGTGCAATGCGCTTATGCAAGTTCAGCTGGAAACCGAAATTCCTGTCCTAACTGCCGTGCTAACGCCACATAATTTCCACGAGCATGACGAGCATTCTAGTTACTTTAAGCGTCATTTCGTTAAAAAGGGAAAAGAGCTCGCTAACGCGGCGGATGAGGCAATGCGCCTAACAGAAAAAGCAAAGAGCCTATAAGGCTCTTCTGCTCAGTTTTTTAAGTCACTTTCGTTCACTATATGATATAGCTCGGAAGTGACTTAACCAAAACCTCAAGGGTGCTTTTAACCTAAAATACGAGGTTTACACCAATTAATGTACCGCTTCCTAGATTCCAAGAATCTAAATTGTCTGTCAGCATATTTTCATAGTAGTACTTTGCGAAAATCCCGACTCCTGACACTGGGCGGTAGTCTAGCCCAACGTTTACGCCAATTTCAGTAATGACATCCGAGTTCCAGTCAAAAGATAAAAACTCCGGACGAAGCGTCATACCGCCAAACCAAGTCAAACCTTTTGCCAGCGGGCTGTAAAAATCTGCTCCAATTTCCAGGCCTGTACGTGAATAGTTTTGAGTTTTTGTCTCACTTAGCGCGATACGCATATCTGCACCATAAGACGAATCGCCTGTACCGTTTACACTAAACCCTCGAACACCAAGGCTATTAATGGTCGTTTCACGTTCTCCCAAGCTGACACCTTCAAACGACTGCTCATCATTAAGCGTCATCTGAGAATAAAAAATCCCACCAAAGCTCCCCGGCTGATCGCTCGGTTGGACACCTAAGCCCAATGACCATGCTTCAATATCCGAACCGGTTTGGTATTCAGCCATAAAAGTTGAATTAGACTCCTCTCGGCGCTCAACCGCCCAACTTGTCGAAGCAACAGACACGGCCATCACTCCAATAAACATCCTTGCTGTGGTCTGGAATACCATCATCGTTAACCTCTAAAAACCATACGATCTAAAATTGACGGTCAGGGTAACACGAAACTTCTTGCGGTTTAATGGCTAGGGAAGATACGAAAAAGCCCACTGACTTCATCGTGCAGTTTAATTTTTATATTGGAAGCAGATTTTGACGACGATTAGAATATCAGCAACAAAAGGCTAAAAACGTTAGAACGAGATTCGATCAGTGCCGTAAATTTTTCTAGATAAAAGAAAAGTGAGCCGTACACAGTTAGAGTGTAGGCTCACTTAAAGCTCTTTAGTCCAAAAGAGCACACCTTCTTCAAGAAAAAAGGACTTGGTTTTTTTCTTGGCAGTGTTAAGAAGCGCCTTTACCCCATTTTCTTCTGCAAACGGTAGGCATGAAGCAACGGCTCGGTATAACCTGACGGTTGATCGACACCTTTAAATATGAGATCGCAAGCAGCTTTAAATGCCGTACCATCAAAGCTTGGAGCCATTGGCGAATACAACGCATCATTGCTATTCTGCTTGTCGACTATCTCCGCCGTTCTCTTCAACGACGCCATTACTTGTTCTTCATTACATACACCGTGCAATAACCAGTTAGCGATATACTGAGACGAAATTCTCAAAGTCGCCCTGTCTTCCATTAAGCCAACGTTATTAATATCAGGAACTTTTGAACAGCCAACGCCCTGATCAATCCAACGCACCACATACCCTAAAATCCCTTGAGTATTGTTGTCCAACTCTGACCGAATTTCCTCGTCGGTTAATACACGTTCCTTCGGAAGCAATGGAACAGTAAGAATGTCTTCTAAGCTTGCTCTGTCACGCTCACTGAGTACGTTCTGACGTTCCGACACATTGATCGAATGGTAGTGAGTTGCATGAAGCGTGGCTCCGTTAGGCGATGGCACCCAAGCAGTATTCGCACCCGCGAGCGGATGTGCGCTCTTTTGTTCAAGCATCGCTGCCATTTCATCAGGCATCGCCCACATTCCTTTACCTATTTGAGCTCTCCCTGGCAATCCACATTCTATGCCCACATCAACATTCCAATCTTCATAGGCTTTGATCCATGCTTGCATTTTCATCTCTGTTTTAGGAACAAATGCCCCTGCATGCATTGAAGTGTGAATTTCATCTCCCGTACGATCCAAGAACCCAGTATTAATGAATACAACTCGCTCTTTAGCCGCTCGAATACACTCTTTTAAATTCACCGTTGTACGACGCTCTTCATCCATAATCCCCACTTTGAGGGTATTTGGCGCCAAGCCGAGTACCTTTTCAACGCTTTCAAACAGCGACACTGTAAAAGCCACTTCTTCTGGACCGTGCATTTTAGGTTTTACAATATTAATACTGCCCGCACGGCTGTTTTTGCGTTCCGTATTTCCTTTTAAATCGTGAATTGCAGCCAGTGCGGTAATAAATGCATCCATTATGCCTTCAGGAACCTCGTTGCCTTCTTTATCTTTAATCGCAGGATTCGACATCAAATGGCCAACGTTACGAATAAACATTAAGCTTCGGCCGGGCAAGCTAAACTCATTACCGGATTTATCTAGGTATTCACGATCTGGGTTCATCTGGCGAGTAACGGTTCGCCCGCCTTTCTCAAATTTTTCAGACAAAGTGCCTTTCATTAACCCTAACCAATTGCGGTATACTTCCACCTTATCTTCGGCATCGACGGCGGCTACTGAATCTTCACAGTCCATAATCGTTGTAACAGCCGCTTCAAGAAGAATGTCTTGCACTCCCGCCTTATCAGTGCCGCCTACTTTCCCTTCTCGGTCAATAATGATTTCGATATGTAATTGATTATTGACCAATAAAATAGCATCAGGATTTGAAGCCTTACCTTTATAACCAATGCATTTATCCGGGTTTGCTAATTGTACCGCATCGCCATTTTTCAGCGTTGCAACCAGCTCACCATCGACCATGGCATACTGCAATACATCAGCATGGTTACCAGTCAAAAGCGGTATTGCTTGATTTAATAACGCTCGACCAAACTCAACAACCTTTTGACCGCGAATCGGATTGTATTCCGTCGTAATTTCCGCACCTTCCGCTTCTGAAATTGCATTAGTTCCATAAAGCGCATCATACAAACTCCCCCAACGAGCATTAACGGCATTTAAGGCGAATCTCGCATTTTTAACAGGAACAACAAGTTGGGGGGCTGCTTGAGTAGCTATCTCGGTATCGACATTTTGAGTAGAAATTTTAAATTCAGCTCCCTCAGGGACGATATAACCAATTCGTTTTAGAAAATCTTCATACTCACCAAAAGAATGAGCAAAAGGGTCACCGCTCTGGTTTCTAGACACGTTATATTCATCTAGCTGCTTCTGCATGGCTTCACGCTTTTCCAATAAAGCCTTGTTTATTGGCGTTAATGTCTCTATTGCACGTTCAAATCCATCCCAAAAAACATCAGGCATAACCCCTGTCTCAGGAAGTATCTCGTTGTTCACTAAATCATAGAGAGGTGTTGCTATTGTTAAGCCATTCCGGTGGATTTGATTCATCTTTCAGCCCCTTTCATTATTAATTGTTATTTTCATGATCCGTCACATCAACTATACGTTTTACGAAATACACACATTCACAATATGAATATACAAATCTTATAAAACACAAAAACAAACGGTATAGAAAACCTATAAACCGATAATGCCGCATAAAAAACGAAATAGCACATTCATAAAATATATATACACAATAACAAACATAGATTTGAGAAATTATTTATTTATAGCCAAACTGGATTTGTTAACCGGATTCAAGCAACCACTCAAACTGTTATATAGAGGAATTGAGCATGTCTAATTACAATAAAGATATCGACGACACAGCAACTTTGATCGCCAGCCAAGGAGATTCATGGAAAGCGATCAACCCAGAATTTGCGGCAAGAATGAAAGCACAAAATCGTTTTCAGACAGGTTTGGATATTGCTCGTTATACTGCGAAAATCATGCGAGCGGACATGGAACGCTATGACAGTGACCCTAGCCAATACACTCAGTCTCTAGGTTGCTGGCACGGTTTTATCGGTCAACAAAAAATGATTTCAATTAAGAAGCATTTTAACTCTACTGACCGACGTTATTTGTATCTTTCAGGATGGATGGTTGCAGCGCTTCGCTCAGAATTTGGCCCTCTTCCAGACCAATCTATGCATGAGAAAACCTCAGTATCAAGTTTGATTGGAGAACTATACACCTTCCTACGTCAAGCAGATGCTAGGGAATTAGGCGAATTATTCCGCAGCCTAGATGCAGCTCGTGATGCTGGCGACAAAGCTACTGAAGAAAAAGTACAAGCTGAAGTCGACAACTACCAAACTCATATTGTGCCTATCATTGCTGATATCGACGCAGGTTTTGGTAACGAAGAAGCCACTTACCTTCTAGCGAAACAAATGATCGAAGCAGGTGCTTGCTGTATTCAAATCGAGAACCAAGTATCTGACGAAAAACAATGTGGCCACCAAGACGGTAAAGTAACGGTACCACATGAAGATTTCTTAGCGAAAATCCGCGCAGTTCGTTACGCTTTCCTAGAACTGGGTGTTGAAGACGGTGTTATCGTCGCACGTACTGACTCATTAGGTGCTGGCTTAACTAAGCAAATTGCAGTAACAGCTGCTGAAGGTGACCTAGGTGATCAATACAACAGCTTCCTAGATGTGGAAGAAGTTGATGCAAGCAACATGAAAAACGGTGATGTACTCCTTAACCAAAAAGGCAAGCTAGTTCGCCCTAAACGTCTGCCTAGCAACTTGTTCCAGTTCAAAACAGGTTCTGGCGAAGACCGCGTTGTACTTGACTGCATTACTTCTCTACAAAATGGTGCTGACCTACTTTGGATCGAAACAGAGAAGCCGCACGTACAACAGATTGCAGGCATGGTTAACCGTATTCGTGAAGCTGTACCAAATGCGAAGCTTGTTTACAACAACTCGCCCTCTTTCAACTGGACACTAAACTTCCGTCAGCAAACATTCGATGCTTGGGCCGAAGCAGGTAAAGATGTATCAGCATATGATCGTGCCAACTTAATGTCTGTTGAATACGATGCAAGCGATCTAGCAGCTGAAGCAGATGAGCGCATCCGTACTTTCCAAGCAGATGCAGCACGAGAAGCCGGAATCTTCCACCACCTAATCACATTGCCAACTTACCACACAGCAGCATTGTCTACTGACAATCTTGCGAAAGAATACTTCGGTGAGCAAGGCATGCTAGGTTATGTAAAAGGCGTTCAGCGCCAAGAAATCCGCCAAGGTATCGCTTGCGTGAAACACCAAGCAATGGCTGGCTCAAACATGGGTGACGACCACAAAGAATACTTCTCTGGAGATGCGGCTCTGAAAGCATCAGGAAAAGACAACACAATGAACCAGTTTTAATCACCAACATCCCCCTTTTAAGGCTGCCTTCGGGCAGCCTTTTCTTTATCTAGAGAATGAGTAAGTGCGTTTAATATATCAATTCATACACTTTCATCCACTGAGGATGAGTCATTAAGCCAATTTGTTCATACGAATCACTTGTGTGGTTAAAACCCAACTTTTCTAACACTCTCCCCGATGCTGGGTTAACCACTAGATGTCGGGCACGAAAACACTCAATAGACAGAGACTGATGGGCAAACGTTAATATTTCACGTACTGCTTCCGTCGCGGCACCTCTCCCCCAGTACTCCGTACCGATCCAATACCCGACTTCCGCTTCGTGCTTAGCGAAACTCATTAAAGAACAGGCTCCGATAACCAGCCCATCGGACTTTTGCTCTATCGCAAACACACCGTATTCACTGGTTAACCAAGCGCGGTGGTGGGAACTTATCCAGTCTTCTGCCATATGCAAGGAATAAGGGAACGGAATATTTGCAGTCATATTAGCGATTAGTGGCGTATTCACCAGAGTCACGACTCGGCGGGCATCATCCATATGAAACGGCCTCAATCTAAAGCGAAAGCTTTCAAGTTCTGGCTGACAAATCGCAAAAAAGTGTGGCTTACGAGTTACAACACTGACACCACGCTTTAAAAACGACGTAAGAAAACTGGCCATTTTTAAGGAACCCCAGCAAAAAGATGCGTTCCTTTTAAGATAGTCCCAGTTTAATGGTATAGCCAAGTAGGCAGATGGAAGACAAGGTAATACTTGAAAAAGTGAGCATCATTCCCGAGACTCGAAATATGAGGTTTTCCTTAGATTGGCTTACGCCATACGCATGAATCAGCCGCCCCAGTAACAGCATCAACCCAAGCGCATGTACAAATATTACAGAGAAGCCTTGAAACTCCAAACACGCAAGTAAGATAACCCCGATCGGCGCATATTCGGCACAATTACTGTGGACTCGCATAGCACGCTTAAGCAGTAAATTATCTCCATCACCAATGCCAATTTTTTGCAAACGCCTCAATTTAATTACTCGGACAGAGAGATAAACAAACAATAAAGCAATCAGGCTGGCATAAATTGGGGTAACTATCATATTCTGTCCTTGCTCTACGCTGCGTTAATTCGGTTTTTATTCGCTCGCCAATGTTAGCTGCCAATAACCCACATCCCACCAATGACCAAACTTATAGCCAACTTCTTCAAAGTGTCCTATTTTTTTCATTCCAAGCTTTTCATGCAAAGAAATACTGGCATCATTTGGCAATGCAATACAACCTATAACAGTACGAATATTAGAGTGCCGAAGTTTGTCGAATAACGCTTGATACAACAAGGTTCCTAAACCCTTCCCAGAGTGGCACGGTGATAAGTAGACCGTCGCTTCAACTGAAAATCGATACGCACTTCGTTTATGCCAATGAGCAGCATACGCGTAGCCTGCCACCTCTCCATCTACCTCAACCACAATCCAAGGTAAATCAAGCGATTGAACATTTTGCACACGCTCGACAATATCAATAATACTGACAGGCTCTTCTTCAAACGTAATCACTGTTTTTGCAATATAGTGATTGTATATTGCCGCGATTTTGGCTGCATCATTCTGTGTCGCGTTTCGTATCATCTTAGCTCGTCGTCCCTCTTCAATGCGTTTTAAAAGATAAACATACTTCAACAAACCAGCATAAAAGATTCAAGATAAAACGGATACACCCTGAAAAGCCAGTTAACACGCTTTTTGTCAAAAGTTGTAATAAAAAAGCGACCTTATAAAACATAACCACACACTGCGACGAAATTAACGCCTTCGTATTTTTCATCAGCCCCGTCTGTATAGTCAATTGGCGCTCCCGGTAGTTGTAATCGGACTCGGTGCGACGACTGCCGAGTATTGGACGAACAGCCCGCTCATTGAAGTCAACAGGCTTAATTGCACCCTCTCTAGCTCATTGCTTTTTTCAAGTAGACTCTCTAAGCTGACAATTGATAAATTCGCTTGTAGAGAAAAGTAGGTAAACTAAGATGCAGATTAATGGATCACCTTTTAGCAATGGTCTAACAGGGCTTCAACGAAGCCAAAGCAACTTAGATCAAGCAAGTAATAAGGTCGTCAATGCGACAACGGCTGGTTCGACTAACGGATCTTCTAACATTCAAGAAGGACTGATCGAAGCCTCTAGCAGTAAGTTAGAAGCACAAGCAAACACAAAAGTACTTGAAACCGCAGATAGCATGATTGGCAGCCTGATCGATATTACCGTATAACCTCCCAGCCAATATGCTATGTCACTCAAACACGCGAAGCCATCTCTTAGGATTCTATTTCGAGCGTCAGCATGTTCCGTCCATTTAATTTTGACCTATACAGTGCTTTATCTGCTCGCGTTAAAATTGAGCTTTCCTCGTCGTCTTCATGATAAGAACTGATACCCAGACTGACAGTAAAAGCGGGAATATTAGCGTCATCTGCCGTTTCAATTCGTTGACGTATTCGCTCTCCGACCTCCGCAGCTTGTTGAATAGATTGCTGGGGAAGAAGCACTGCAAACTCCTCGCCTCCCAATCTGAACAGCAAATCTGATTTTCGTAGGCAACAAGTTAACGATGTTACAAAAAACTGTAATACCTTGTCGCCAACTTGATGCCCATATTGATCATTGACCTTTTTGAAATGATCTATATCCATCATGATTAAGCTAAATTCACTGCCACGCTGCGCGAGATCCAATGAGATTTTAATCTGCTCATCCCATTTATGGCGATTGTAGGCGCCTGTGAGTTTGTCTCGCGTAGCAAGCGTCAGTAGTTGCTTTTCCACGGCAATCCGTCCATCCATTTCATCCGAAAGGCGACTCACCATTTTTTGAAGGTCTTGCTCAAGTTCATCCAACTCGTCTTGTGGTTTTGTCTTTGAGTTTGACGTTAAATCAACCTGAATAGGGCCACCTTCTGCCAGCGATTGGTGAATATTCTCAACCTGACTGTGTATTCGCAGAATTCGAAATCGAATAATTTGAATAATATAAACGGTTAAAAAAAGCCCTATAACAAATGCTCCAGCTCCTAATAACCCGTTAATAAACATAAACTCTCGTTCGTGCTTTTCCGTATAACGTGCAGCCTCTAATGACAGAGTTTCTATTTGATGCAGAATTGAACTCATACTCTTGTCTAACTGTACACTAAGAGTTTCGACTGCCTGCCATTCAGATGCAGATACATTCTGCAGATCTAACACCGTACCGAGTTGGTTTTCGAAAGCGTTACTTATTCGATGAAAGGCCTGTATTTCTCTCAGAAGTTCTTTGTGTTCTAACAACTCAAACCGGATACGATGTCGCTCAATATTAGAACGAATGACGTGAGTTGCACTGTTCAAAAGCTGAACCAGTTCTTGACGACGCTCGGAGAATTGTACTTTGGGATCCGTAAACATCTCGTCTCCCCCTAATCGTCGAAACTGCTCCATAAAGACATGTTGCTTTAGTTGCAACATTTCTGCCTGCACCATCACTTCATTAAGCGGGATATCAATCTCCGCGACTTCTTTCATTTCAAAGTCGATTAAACGAAGCTTATAAATTGAGAAAATGATCACAATGAATAGGAACGAGAAAAGGACGACAAATAGACTGCCTATCTTTCTGTTTAATGACGCATTTAACCAATGAAGCATAGAAACTCTTCGATCCAAGACAATTCAAAACGAAACAAATAATAGGATATTATCCCTACTTTTACGATGGTTTTACCCTGATATTCTATTGTCGACGACTGGCCTCGCGATTGGATGCGGGGTAAGCTCTTGCTAAAGCACAGGTTGCTTTCGCATTTTTTATTTTAGGTAGCAACAACTCAGGAGTAGCACCCGCTGCCTCTTGTACACCATATAAAGCAGCAGACTCCGCTACGCCATATACGCCAACCGTTTTATAAACGTATTCAGAGCGAGAATTAAGCCTCGACTCCATTGTTCCTAGCTCCTGAACAGAGTAAGTCACATACGCCCACCCATACTTTTGCGCTAAAGCAATTAAGTGAGTCTCATCTGACTTTATATCGATACTGTTAAGAGAACGTATGTCTTCAGGAGCAAGGCCTTTTAAAGCTAACGCTTCGAGCATCAATTCTTCTAAATAACTTAAAGGGCAATCTCGTTCACATCCCATCCCAAGTGTATAAATAGGATCTAAATATGTATTTGCAGTCGTCATAACTAACTGTGTGTTAAAGTCTGCAAGTTGCTTTTCTAATTGGCTTGCAAGGTGGTTCGCGCCGCCTTCATGGCCTGATAACAAAGGTATGACAAACCGGCCAAATTCATCCATTACCAATACGGCCGGATCAGAAAGTTTGCTTTCTAACACTGGAGCCAAGGTGCGTATGACAATGCCAGTCGCACAGATGAAAATGAGGCTATCCCCCTGCTTAAAATAGTCCTGAACAGTCTCTTTAAAGGGCTTTGGGTTGTGGGTCACTTCACAACCCTGCAACCTTTTAGCTATCGCTTCAGAAAGTTTTTTTCCACGCTCTGTTAACGAAATAATGCGAATCATTGACGGTTTCTGTCGCCTCGAGTAACGACAAACAACGAGAAATAAGGGCCGGCAGCGGGAACCAGCTCTCTAACATCCGATACTATATGCTCGTTTTCTCGACCAATGTATTCCAAGTATTTTGCATCGGACATTCGCTCGGTTCTTTTTAACGCTGCTAAAATTCGCGGACGCGCAGATCCCGCTTTCATAATGACAACAGAGTCGTGATTTTCAAGTGCACTCACAATCTCATTGTCTGAGTGACGTCCACTGACCACGGCGAAAGACTCCTTAAGTACCGTTAGCGGGTGCTTAAGAGCAGATGCCGCTGCGTGAATGCTTGAAATCCCTGGAACAATCTGACAATTGTAGTCGCCTTCCAGTCGTTCCATAAGGTAGGTAAAAGAGCCAAAAAACAAGGGATCTCCCTCACATAAAAATGCGACGTTTCGACCTTGTTTTAAATGCAGCGCAATTTCTTGTGCTCCATGATCGTAGGCAATGTTTGCTTTCGTTCTATCCATTGACATGGGCATAGGAATAACGACATCAGGGTGTATAGAGTATCGTCTTTCCATTGCAATACACGCAATTTTTTTCGCCTGTGAGACACCTTCCTCATTCGCTAAGTAAGCAACAACAGGTGCATGTTCTATCAAACTCGCAGCTTTTAATGTGAGCAGCTCCGGATCACCGGGCCCAACACCTATACCAACAAAAGAGCCAAGCGCATTCATTCACTTTTTCCTATTAATAACACTATTTCTTGCTTCATGATTCTAACACGCGCGACTTTTGAAATTGCCACAATGTAACAGGCAAAGAGGGTTTGCGCAGTGTACTGCCTGCTAATACTTCACTGCGCGAAACTTGAATCGTGATACTTTCACATTTGGCATCAGAGGCTTTTTCTCTGACATTAAGAAACGTCATGGCTTCGAGCTGTGTCGAATCAGTAACAGAGCTGAGTAACAATACTCCGCCTTCAGGCAACAACGACCAAACAAATTGGAGCAATACCGGCAGCTCACCGCCGCTCCCCCCAATAAAAATACGGTCTGGACGGGGTAATTGGTCAAGTACCTCTGGCGCTTTACCTTGGATTAACGTGAGATTTTGCATCAATCCAAATTTTTCCCGATTTTGTTCAAGACAAGCAATGCGATCTGGATGATGCTCAATCGCATACACCTGCGTATTCGAATTCCAATAAGCCAATTCAACACTCACGCTTCCGCATCCTGCGCCGATATCCCAGATTGTCTCACCTTCTTCAGCCCCTAAATAAGACAAAATAGAAAGGCGCACTTCTCGCTTAGTAATCATGCCCTTACCTTCGCCTTTGTCAGTGACAAACAAATCATCGCGAAAACCAGGTGTCGAAGGCACTAACGCTTGTTGGCAACTTACTTCAACGATCACAACATTTAACAAATCAAAAGTTAAACTGGAGAATTGCAATTCTTTCGATGTGAAATGCTGAACTCTTTCATCACTATAACCCAGCCTTTCACAGACGGTTATTCGACTGTCTCCAAGGTTTGCTCGAACACATTCTTTAGCGATGGCCGCCGGATGACTGTTACTGTCGGTTAATAAAACAAGTACTTTATTGGTATGAAGGTGTTTTCGAAGGATCTGCAGCGGACGCCCATGCAGGCTCACTGTATGCACGTCTTGCAACGACAAACCGATTCTATGGCACGCGACCTGAATGCTGGATACATTAGGATAGAATGATACGTCGAGGTACGCAAAATGTCGTTGAACCCAGCGCCCAATTCCGTAAAACAGCGGATCCCCTGATCCAAGAAGGACAACACGGTTAACACCGCTTTCATGCCACGCGCTAACCACCTCTTTAAGTTCAGAGAGCTTAGGCAAGATAAATGATGTTCCCGAGTGGTACTGTGAAAGCATTTCTATTTGCCGCTCACTTCCTACCAATCGGTCACTGGGGGTCAAGTTATGAATTAGGTAACGGGCGTTTTCTGTTAATTCTGCGTTCTCTGAAACTCCAAGCCCAACAACATGAATCTGCATTAGTAATACTCATTTCTATTGCAACGAAGCAACGCATTACAACTGGCTGAGGTGACAGCACTTCCGCCCATTTTTCCTAGAAGTGTAATGCACTCTATTCCCAGCGACTCATGCACTTCCCATAAAGCCTCTTTCGATTCTGCCGCTCCAACAAAACCAACGGGCATACCTATGACTAAAGCAGGCTTAGGAGCGCCAGCTCGAATCATTTCCAATAAGCGAAATAAGGCCGTCGGCGCATTGCCAATGAGCACGACACTTCCTTTAAGTTCGGTGTCCCATAATTTAAGTGCCGCCATCGAACGGGTTTCTCCGGTAGATTTCGCCAGCTCAACGGTTTTTGGGTCGTTTAAGCGACAGACAGGCGGCGTCTCAATCATTCTTTTCGTCACACCTTGCTTCACCATTTCAACATCACACAATATAGTGTGGCTTCCTGCTAACGCCTTTCTACCTGCATCACACGCATTTTTACTGAACCTGACTTGCTCAGCCACGTCTGGATACCCCAAACTGTGTACGATCCGCATAACGACTTGCTGCTCATCTCGGCTAAATTGATCTAGATTTGTGCATTCACGAATCTGGCGGAAGCTTTCTGATTCGATCGCTTGTGGATTCGCTTCATACTTAAATAGAGACTGATCTTTGTTTTCTAGCGGTTGTTTCACTGCTGCGTGCTGCCTTTTTGAGCTTGGTTCTTTTGACAAAATTTATTAGAAAAATCGATAATGTCATCCATTATCTCATCATGTGACGAGTAAGTCGCTGAAGCCGTCTCGGTAATTGGCCTTCTATGCATAAGCACTGGAATACTTTGCTTCCTTGCGACTTCGAGCTTAGCGTATGTCGATTTTCCACCGCTGTTCTTACTTACAATAACATCAATGTGATTATCGCCAATAAATGCTCTTTCACTTTCGAAATTAAATGGCCCGATTGCTTTTTGCCATTTAACATCATCAGGCAGCATAAACTTCGGAGTGACTGCGGTACGCCAACAAACGACATCGATGCTACTTAACCCAGCAACAGACATTATAAACTCTTGTGAATGCTGCCCTGCGCTCAATAATGGTCGCTGAAATCGAGAAAGAGCGTTTATTAATTGGTCTTCATTTTCATAGTAGATCCAATTATCTCCCGCTTCAATTTGCCACTCTGGACGTAAAAATCGCCAACAATCTACACCTACTTTTTTAGAGGCGCGCACTGCTGTATTCGTCATATTAAGAGCATACGGGTGCGTCGCATTGACTACTAAACTGATATTGTGATCCGTTAAATAACGCTCAAGCCCACCAAACTGAGTAAAGCCCCCCACCAGCACTTCGCACCCCAATCTGGGAACACGTACTAATCCAGCGATAGAATAGATCACATGAACACCGCGCAAATGAAGCTGATCCGCCAATTGGCGGGCATCTGCGGTTCCACCAAGCAATAAAATTTTCAATATTTTCACTTATCATTTTGTATTAAACAAATACCAAGGCATCGTGCATCAATTCTAACCTTTAGCATGCCCAACAAAACGCCCACTTCGGTCTATTGCGTACACTTCCAATTCCATATAATCAGGGATATATTCACGACAAAAGTGTAGAGCTTGAGCGCAAACCACATCAGCTAAAGCCAGCCCTTCGAGTTGAGCAAACTTTAATGCTTCTACACTGGTATTCGCGAGACGCATTTTTTCATGCAGAGAACTTGATGCACCTAATGTTAAAGCGGTGTCAGCCAGTGCATCGAGATTAATAGAGGAAGCTCGGCTGTTTAGATCCATGTTACGCTGCGCCAACTTGCTGATTTTACCAAAGCCTCCACAAATGGAGAGCTTTTTAAGCTGTGGCTCTTTCTCTACTTTACGAATATGTTTTAAAACAGCGCCGACAAAATCTCCCATTTCAATCAATGCCATTTCCGTTAAACCGTAATGCGCTTTGATTGCACTCTCACTTGCGTTCCCGGTCGTTGCAGCAATGTGGTTAAGCGTATTTGCTCGTGCAACATCAATACCTTGATGAATCGACGCGATGTACGCCGCACAAGAAAACGGGCGAACAATTCCGGTCGTTCCCAATATCGATAAGCCACCCAGTATTCCAAGCCTTGGGTTCATGGTTTTTTGCGCGATTTGGTCACCGTTTTCAATTCCGATAGTCAGTTCAAAGCCGCCTTCATAGCCATATGCTGCTGCAAAAGAGGTAAGGTTTTCCATCATCATTTTTCGGGGGATGGGATTAATTGCAGGCTCTCCCACATCGAGCACGAGACCACTTCGCGTTACGGTTCCAACCCCTTCACCTGCGATAAAGAAAATACCTTTATGCTTGGTGAGACGAACTTCAGCCCAAACAACCGCTCCATGGGTTGCATCAGGATCATCGCCCCCATCTTTGATCGTTGCTGTTTTAACAGCACTATTGAGATACTGGTAATATAGAATTGCCTGAGAGACTTTTTGCCCCTTCGGCAACACTACAAAGGCCTTGGGATCTTCACGCTGTGCGATCAAAGCCTGCGCCGCAGCCATCACACAGACCGTTGCGCATGTGCCTGTTGTTAATCCCGTTCTAAGAGGTTTATTTTCCTCTGCACTTTCAGGCCACATACGCGTTTATCGTTCGCTAAAAATAGCCGCTATAGCGGTCAGGTTTGAAGGAAAGAAGAAATGTAGATAACTGGCGGTTAACCCTTTGACTTGGTATATCGGTTCACCGGGCGCAGGATGTCGTTGTCGTCGTCCATGTCCAATAGGATCCGGTGTGCCAGCACTTCGTGATCGATGATGTGCGTGTGCTCTGATCTCTCCTTGAGGACAAACCGCAGTCTGCATTCCCTGACAACCACGCTTACCTCGCATAGACCCTTGGCCTTGCAAGATCCCCAGCATAGGCACTGTGTTTTGCTCCAAATCCGTCAAACTCTCAAGGCAATATAACATGCCTCCGCATTCCGCTAGAATGGGTTTTCCTGCTTCATAAAACGCATACAGCGCTTGCTTTATTTCGTCGTTATTAGCGAGAACATTACTGTGCAACTCTGGATACCCGCCGGGTAACCATACCGCATCACAGTCCGGTAACTCGTGATCGTAAAGGGGAGAAAAGAAATAAATTTTAGCGCCTAAACGCTCTAGAGCATCTAAGTTCGCATGATATATAAAACTAAACGCCAAATCTTTCGCTACAGCAATGCGTTTCCCGTCAAGCTGTGGCTCTATATCGCTATTCTCATAAGACGTTACGGGTTCAGAAAAAACAACCGGCTTAGGCAATTCCAAAAGGCCTTTGTCGTTGGTTTGCCGTAACCAATCAACTGCGGCTTCAAACTTTTGTTCTAACTCTTGAGTTACTTCTTCTGCTTGAACAAGACCAAGATGCCTTTCTGGCAACGTGACTTCTTCGTCACGCTTCAATGTTGCAAGCAAAGGAACGGATTCAGGTAGCGCGTCTCGTATTAGCTGTGCGTGGCGTTCACTGCCGCAGCGATTCGCAATCAAACCAGACACTTCAACATCGTCTCTAAACGCAGCTAAGCCACTGGCAACCGCCGCTGCGGTTTGCGCCATGCCTTTTACATCCATCACGATGGCCATTGGAATACCAAAACACGCCGCAAGATCAGCAGACGACGGCTCTCCATCAAACATTCCCATCGCACCTTCCACTAAGATTAAATCAGCATGTTGTGCCGCCAAGTAGAGACGTTCCTGACAATACTCTGTACCTGCCATCCAAATATCAAGTTGTTCAACGGGATGCCCTGATGCCTGAGCAAGTATTAGCGGATCCAAGTAATCTGGACCCGTCTTAAAGACCCGAACGGTTTTGCCTAATTTTGAAAAATGACGGGCAAGTGCAGCAGTAATTGTTGTTTTACCTTGATTCGACGCAGGCGCAGTTAGAAATAACGCTGGGCATGCGACTTGGTTCGTATTTGGTGATTGTAATATCATCTTATTTGAAGGCATATCATTACTCTGCTTTTGATCTTTCAAAATAGGTTGTATCTCGACTTCACTAAGCCGATGGCTCATCCGTATAACTTAAAAGCTACTGTCTCTAACAGGTTACGCTAAGAGCTGTGCTAATGTGTAATATTCTGCACCAAGCGCATCCGCAAATTGCCGGCCTCTTCCTCGCTTAACGTGAGCAAGCTCTGTGTCTAACCAGATTACTCTACTGTCGATATTAGGCATATCAGAAATCGGCATATGACTTCGGCCATCCGTCATTATATATGCGTTTATGCTTAACCTTGGATACTGTTTTCGATGGCGACTGACTTCACACTCTAGTTTAGACAACGCTGATAATAAAGGCGTCCCCCCTCCTGCGGTAAGGCCATCAAGTAACGTATGTATATCTTTTGGAGAGCGAACCTTCGGCAGTATTGTTTCGACACGCTCTTCTGAAAATCCAAATATAGTAAGCTGCTCTCGTGCTAAATAGGCCCGCTGAGAAATATCCAGAATTACTCCCTTCATTTTCGAGAAAACGGTTTGACCTAATACAGATGCTGATGTGTCGAGCATTATAATATTCAATACACCCAGTCCCGTTTTCTCATTCGCCATTATGAGTTTAGGTGGCCACTTGTGGGGAGATAACGTCAATGTTCTGCACCAGTTAACCGACGTAGACAATGAACTGTTGGAAAGTCTATAACCACCCGCGTCTTTGCCGATTTTCCTACTGACGCATTGCTGAAGCGGTCCTCTAGACAAAGCAGTCTTTATAGGTCGATCGTCAGAATGATTATTAGCTTTGCTCAACGCTATTTTTGAATACGTTGATTGCTGCTGTGGTGGAAGGCCGCCCCAATCTTGATCAGAAGCGGCTTGTGGCTTTCCCGACGATGCCTCACTTTCTTCTGACGGGTTATTCGAAGGAGTTTTATACGAATCAGGAGGTCTTCGACTACTTGGAGGTCTGGAGGCAGAAGGCGGTGTCGAAGAATGAGACTCTCCTTGCGACCCTTTTGAGCCAGACGAGGCATGGCGACGATGTACCAATACCAGTTCTGCTACGGCTTGAATATCCTCTGCCGTCACCGATCCCGCCCCACGCCAAGCTGCATGAGCTAGCGCCGCTCGAACCCAAACAATATCCGCCCTAACGCCATCGACATTCGCATCGTGACACCTTGAAGCAATGTCCATTCGAACCGTATCAGAACATGAAACGTTCGCGAGCCGTGCTCGCGCTGAATTTATGTTCTGTTTCAAGGTCTTTTGTTTGTACTTAAATGCATCGCGAAAAGCGCGTGGGTTTCCATCAAACTCTTCTCGCAATCGAACAATTTGAACACGCTCTTCAAGACTGTATTGATTCGACAACACAGCCATGAGCCCAAATCGGTCTTTTAACTGAGGCCTAAGCTCTCCTTCTTCAGGGTTCATCGTTCCAATAAGTAAAAACTTGGCTTCATGTTCATGGCTGATTCCGTCTCGTTCAACGCGGTTCAATCCACTTGCAGCGACATCGAGCAATTGATCGACAAGATTATCGGCCAGTAAATTGACTTCATCAACATACAGTACGCCACCGTGCGCTTTTGACAAAATACCGGGATGGAAATCAATTTTTTTGTCATTCAAAACACGTTGTAAATCAATCGCCCCAAGCAGTCGATCCTCACTCGTACCAAGAGGTAACGTAGCAAATGCGACAGGCACTTCCCCCTCAAATGGAGGTAGCACATCAGATAAACCACGAGCGAGTGTTGATTTAGCTGACCCTCTAGGGCCGCTTATTAATACGCCACCAATTTTCGGATTAATCGCACAAAGAATTAATGCAAGTTTGAGCGCTTCTTGCCCTGCAACTGCAGAAAAGGGAAATGTAAGATGCTTAAAATCTGTCATGTATTGCCATAGAAATTGTGGATACAGGGCAACTACAAAATGAACCCCATTGGGTGCGGTCCATTCTAAAAAAGTAAAACCCAATCTTTTTCATTGATTAAGATGCTTTAGAATACAGAGTTTCAACAATTATTGAATCGCTAATTTCTAATAAAACTGCTAATACTCTTCATAAACGCGGCTTTTTCGTCATGGTGTTTTCGAGGAGCACACCCGAACGATAAATGCGATTACGTTGAATGGGGCGATATTTGATTGATACAAATGCCCATAAATAGACGTCTGCACTTAGCTAATTTATCGGCTAAATGCAGACATCAAAGATTAGTCGAGCTAACGTCGGCGTTTAGTCGGCTTATTAGATCGAGCGCCATTAGGAGAGTGTGTACTGCCTTTCGAAGAGTTCGTTGGCTTTTTAACTCCGCTGTTTTTGCCGGATGCTGGCCTAGCGGCAGGCGACTCTCCGTTAGCAGACTTACGTCTATTACGCTCAGCTTCTTTAATATTTTTGTCGGTCGGCCGATTACTCGTATGCGATGCTCCAGTACGCTGCCCAGGTTTGGCATTTTTCGGACGACGAGGCATCTGGTTGTCTTTGTCTTCAGCAGGAACCAGTTTATTTGTGCCATGGCCGATTAAATCTGTTCGCCCCATCTTTTTAAGCGTGTCTCTTAAATCACCCCAGTTACTGGCGTCGTGGTAACGTAAAAATCCTTTTTGAACCATTCTTTGTTTATGATCCTTAGGCGTATAAACGTCTTCACTTTTATACGTCACTCGGTTCAGAGGGTTTTTCCCCGAATGGTACATAGCAGTCGCTAATGACATAGGTGAAGGGTAAAAAGTCTGTACTTGATCCGGTTTAAAATCATTTTTCTTCAACCAAACCGCCAAATTCATCATATCCTCATCTTCACATCCGGGATGAGCGGCAATAAAGTAAGGTATGAGGTGCTGTTTTTTACCTGCTTCTTTCGAGTATTTATCAAACATTCGTTTGAACGTATCGTAAGTCCCCATACCGGGTTTCATCATTTTCGATAACGTCCCTTTTTCCGAGTGCTCAGGCGCAATCTTTAACAAACCACCGACATGATAGGTTACTAGCTCTCTGACATACTCAGGGTCTTCTACAGCAAGGTCATACCTCAACCCTGAAGCAATGGAAACCGTATGAATCCCTTCCACTGCACGTGCTTTACGGTACAACTGAGTCGTTGGACTGTGGTCGGTATTTAAGTTAGAACATATAGTAGGATAAACACACGATAGTTTCCGACATGATGCTTGTATCGCATCGTCCTTACAGTTCAGTGTATACATATTGGACGTTGGGCCACCAAGATCCGATATATGCCCTGTGAAGCCAGGAACTTTCTCTTTAATTTGCTCTATTTCATTGATGATCGATTCATGAGATCGAGACTGAATGACTCGCCCTTCATGCTCGGTAATGGAGCAGAAAGTACACCCACCAAAACACCCACGCATAATATTGATCGATGTTTTAATCATGTCATAAGCAGGAATACGCGCTTTTTTATATTTCGGGTGTGGTACTCGCGCATAAGGTAAATCAAACACACCATCCATCTCATCAGTCTCTAATGGAATTGGCGGCGGATTGACCCAAATTTCTTTTTTACCGTGCTTTTGAATCAATGCTCTCGCATTATGAGGATTGGATTCTAAGTGTAAAATACGTGAAGTATGTGCATAAAGGACGGGATCTTTTGACACTTTCTCAAACGATGGCAAGCGAATATACGTTTTGTCAGCATCCAGCTTCTCCCCTCTTCGCAATGGCGCAGGTATAACCCGAATCGGCATGACATCATCGTCTTCACTGGAGTCTTTCGTTTGACATTTGCCTTCTGGAATGTATTCGTATGGGCTGTAAATCTTATCTATTTTCCCTGGCCAATCGACACGGCTTGAATCAATCTCCGAAAAACCACCGGGTGGAACATCACGTACTAAAGTCGTGCCGCGAACGTCCGTGATTTGATTCATTTTTTTGCCAGCTGCTACTTGCTTAGTCACTTCGACAATCGCGCGCTCAGCGTTACCATATAAAAGTATGTCGGCCGTAGAATCAATCAATACAGAACGACGAACTTCATCACTCCAGTAATCATACTGAGCAATACGACGGAGACTGGCCTCGATCCCGCCGATCATAACCGGAACGTCGTTAAATGCCTCTTTGCAGCGTTGAGAATAGACGATTACGGCTCGATCAGGACGTTTTCCGCCGACCCCATAAGGCGTATAGGCGTCATCATTCCTAACTTTCAAATCAGCAGTATAGCGATTAATCATCGAGTCCATGTTTCCAGCCGTGACACCAAAGTATAAATTTGGTCGGCCAAGACGCATAAAGTCATCTTTATTGCGCCAATCTGGCTGATCAATAATGCCCACTCGATAACCTTGAGCTTCTAACAAACGACCTAATACTGCCATTCCGAAACTTGGATGATCTACGTAGGCGTCACCCGTTACAATGATGATGTCGCAGCTATCCCATCCTAGGGCATCCATCTCTTCTCTAGTTGTGGGTAAAAACGGAGAAACTCCATAGCATTCAGCCCAATATTGAGGATAGGAAAAAAGGTCCGGCGCAGTCTTGTGTCGTTTTATCATGAGGTACTCAGTTGCAGATCAGACAGACACTGTATGCAATAACACTGCATTAGTTTGCTTTTCTGATCGGCTATTTTTGTCGTAAACTTAAGAAATGCGATTATCCCAGAAAAACAGTCAGGTATACAGCACCAAGTGACATTAGCGCTCAGCACAGCATACCGCAGCAATTAGAAACTTTAATCCGGCAGTACTTGCCAGACGCTTTCTTCGAAAAATGCATGATTTTTCTCTTTATAACGGATGTTAGTTTGCACTAAATCCTCGCTCGCGATTTTGTGAATATCTCGCTTCCAAAGAGCAGCAACCTCATCATCTGATACAGAAAATGGTGGATCAGTGATGTCCCCATCATGATATAGAGCAATTACAAGGATGTAGGCTTTTGGTCGTAAACATGCACTGACTTTATCAACATAGTGTTGCCTAGAAGAAGGCGGCATTGCTACCATCGCAGCACGGTCGTAACATGCATCAAAATTTATTTCGTCAAAGTCAAAAATGTCGCCCTCAAATATACTGAGAGCCATATCGCATGCTCTGTGCATTTTACCTAACGGTGTACTTTCGGTGGTGTACTCGAGGTCGTTGTCTCCGAAAAACTCAACCACTGCAAGTGAAGACAGCTCTACACCAACAACGTCATACCCTTGCTCCGCCAACCAAATTAAATCGTTGGATTTACCGCACAAGGGTACTAACACTCGACTGCCGCGAGGTAAACTTCGCCAATAGAAGGTCAACAATGGGCTAACTTCATCTTCATGAAACCCAATACGTCCAGCTTTCCATCGATCCAACCAAAACTCATTTGTAATCACAATAATCTCACCTTTCAATCAACTCTGTTATCTTCGCAAAGTAAGTGTGGTAAAAATATGTCTACAAACACAGTTTGGATCAATTTACACATTTTTTCTAAAAAATACTTTTGCCTCTTAGTTTCAAGATACAAAAAAAATGCAACAGGAGAACCCCGTGGCGCTAGAAAATGCACCCGATCATATAAAATTAGCGGTAGATTTGATCGACTTATTAGAAGGAAATCAAATTCAACCACAAACGGCGATAGACGCCCTGAAAATCGTACTCAAAGACTATGAAAAGAAGTTATCTGATGAGAGCGCTATAGAGAAAATTTCAATGGAAGGAAGTACGAACTGAAAATAAAAAAACCATAGACCGATCAAGTAACTTACTCGATAGATCTATGGTTTCATATTCAATTAGCAGAATGCGTTCGTACCCAGCACGCTATTTTTTGGGTGCGTACGGGTTCTCTGACGAAAGGAATTCAAAGCTAATTGGTGTTCCTGTTATATTCAAAACAGTACGGAATTTATTTTCCAAGTAACGCTTATAACTGCCTGGAAGAGCATCTGTTTGATTGCCATGCACAACGATTCGTGGTGGATTGGACCCCCCCTGATGCGCATAACGTAATTTAATACGACGACCCTTCACCATAGGAGGCTGATGCTCAGAAACGGCATCTTCTAAGATTCGTGTCAGCCTATTTGTAGACCATTTAGAATAACAAGAATCATAGGTCTCTTCGATAGTGTCGTATAGATCCCCTACCGCGGTTCCATGCAACGCAGAGATGTAATGCACCTTAGCGTATGGAACAAACCCAAGACGACGCTCAACTTCTTTCTTTATATGTTCGCGCTCGTCTTTTTGCAAGCCATCCCATTTATTGATTGCAATAACCAGCCCTCTCCCAGCGTCGAGAACATATCCAATCATATGAAGGTCTTGCTCAACAAGATCTTCATGCGCATCGATGACACAGATTACAACATTCGCATCTTGGATCGCTTGAAGCGTTTTTACAATGGAGAACTTTTCAACCGCTTCTTTAACGTGCTTTCGACGACGTACACCAGCAGTATCAATTAAGGTATATTCTTTATCATGTCGTTGATAGGGAATGTATACACTGTCGCGAGTCGTTCCCGGCATGTCATACACAACAACGCGATCTTCACCCAACATGCGGTTTACCAACGTGGATTTACCAACGTTCGGTCTACCAACCACACCAATACGAATACCTTTTGACTCTAACTGAATTTGATCGCGCGCTTCTGCTACTTGCTCTGCAAATGGCGCTAAAGCTGTATCAATCAGACTCCGAACACCTTTTCCGTGCGCAGCTGCAATAGGATACAGCTCCCCTAAACCGACAGCGTAGAAGTCAGCTAAGGCAATATCTTCATTAATACCGTCTGTTTTATTGACGACTAAATAAATTGATTTATTTGAGCGACGCAGGTGGTTAGCAATCATTTCGTCTGCGGGGTTTAGGCCATGTCGACCATCAACCAAAAACAAAACCGCATCCGCTTCTTCGATCGCTTGAAGGGATTGCGATGCCATTTTCTCATCGATCCCTTGCTCATCTCCTGTTATACCACCCGTATCAATAACGATGAAATCATGCTCACCTAATTTGCCATCACCATATTTTCGATCTCGGGTTAATCCAGGGTAATCTGCGACAAGCGCATCCCGAGATTTAGTCAAGCGATTGAAAAGGGTGGATTTACCTACATTGGGACGACCAACCAATGCAATAACTGGAATCATTTTTATACCTATTTAAATATTGTACGGCTACCTGAAGAAGGATGAATTTAGCCTCTGTGCATTTCGCCTTTAAATGAGTTTCATGTATCAACGCGAAAAAGTATTGGAAGACGTACTTCCAGCAATACTTCAACTGCTAAAAACAATGACACTAAAAAGGCAATGAGCGCGGTGCGACATTCCATCAAAGCGCTCTGTAAATAGATTCATTACAGAGAAATTACCTTTAACGAAACAATTTTCTCACACTCAATACAGTGGACTTAATCATGCCTCCCCTGACCGTTTCAGAGAAGGCAGCCTTGAAAAAGTACTCTTAGCATTAAGATAAGCGAATAGAAACGTATCTATAAATTAGTAGCTAAGTGCAGTTACTTTTGAATCTGGCGTAAGTATAAACAATTGCTTACCATTAGACACCATTCTACTTCCAGGCTTTTGATTGGTATCGGCTAATTTAAAGGCTTTTTTCTCACCAGACTTAGGATCGAGTAAAAAAACAAAACCACCTCTGTCTATAACCGCAATATAATCTCTGAAGAAAGTAGGTTCAGAAAGCGCTCTATCCTCAAGCTCTCGGTTTTCCCATATCTGGGTTCCATTAAGAGCATTCAAAGCAATTACGCTGCTATCCTGATTTACAATAACAAGTTGATCATCCTTTACCGCTACGCCAACAGCGCTTGGAATACTGCGCTGCCATTCCAACTTACCTGTTTCAACCGATAAGGCACTTAACGTTCCGTTATAAGCCACCGCATAAACCGTCTCACCTTTAACTACAAGACGACCGTTTACGTCCGTTAATCGTTCAATTTCATAACGACCTTTGGGGGTGCCTACTTCGTATGACCATAGCTCTTTTCCTTGAGACAAAGAAAAGGCTTTAAGCTTACCATCTGCAAAACCAGCAATGACTTTATTACCTGAAATAACGGGCACACTTGTACCACGAACCGTTAAGGCAGGAATGTCCTCTTTAGCGCGCCATATTGTATCACCAGTATTCGCTTCTAAGACACTTAACCAACCATCGCCAGTTTGAACTGCAAGAAAGCCATTTTGGTAAGTCGGCTCCGACAGAATCTCTGACGTCAACGAACGCTCCCAAACCACTTCTTTTGTACTCAGAGAAACGGCAACTAATTTTGCATCATAAGTACCAAAATACAGCAAATCGTTGTTTAACTCGACGCCTGCACTTGGCTCATAATCTGTTACAAAATAGTTTAAGCGGCGGCCATCAGATTGGCGTAGTTTATATACTGCTCCACGACGAGTAACGAAAAATACACCATCATCCTTTACTACTGGATTAAAGCGTTCAGTGTATTCCCCATATGATCCGTCGACTCCACGTCGCCAAGATGTATCAAAAAAAACCTCTTGATCCATTTTTTCAGGTTCAGGTAAAGGCAGTTGGGTGGCACACCCTTGCAAAAACAATGCAATAAGCAAAGAGGACAAAAGCAATATTTTAGACATAATTAGCTCTTCGCAAGATCACCTAATTTAATATCAAGCAGAGGATGATTTTGTCCTACCTCCAGTGCTTGCTTAGCTTGCTCATAAGCGGTTCTTGCTTCGTCTCGTTTACCTTGACGTAAATAAATATCACCTTTCAGTTCATTCTTTTGTACCGAGAATGCGTTGTCTGAAACCATATCCAATTTGCTTAACGCAGAATCGTAATCTTCTTTCTCAGCGAGAAGGCGCGCCACACGTATAACAGCGACAGCTTGGAACGATTTATCTTCGGTTCCAGTGATAGCACGCTCTAAAGCAGAAATGGCTTTATCATAATTGCCTTTGTTTACTTCAAGCTCTGCCACAAAAAGCTCGGCAAACATCGCATAGCCAGTATCGCCGTACTCTTCACTTAATTGAGCAGCGAGCGCAGCAACATCTTTTTGGTTTTTCTCAGTATCTAGATCTGCAGCCGCTTCAACCAAAGTTTGGTACATGGATGACGCTTCACTAATGTGAGCCGCTTCATTCTGTTTCCACGTTTGAAAACCAAAGTAGCCACCTACTCCAACAGCAACAGCAAGAATCAACGCTGTACCGTTTTTCTTCCACCACGTTTTAAACGCTTCTATTTGTTCTTCTTCTGTTTTTAACTCTGACACCTAATCGTCCTCAGGTTACATCTTTATCTTATTAATCAAAACAGCGTATCTAACGACAACATCGCTAACAACCGCTGTTTTACTGTTAATCCGCTGCTTTACACTGCCTTTTTGCTTACACCACTAAAGATAGAACTCTTAGCGTTCAATTAATTTAAAAAAGACAGTAAATACTCAGCAATGTTGTCCAAAACACATTCTTCTTGATGCCCAGTTGTCATGTCTTTAACCTGACAAACATTTTTTTCGACTTCGTTCTCGCCCATTATTAACGTGAACCGTGCGCCAGATTTATCAGCTTTTTTCATCTGGTTCTTAAAATTACCGCCTCCACAGTGGCGCAATACCGTTAAACTTGGCACTGTCTCTCTGATCGATTCAGCAGCTTTAAATGAAGCTAACTCTGCAGCGTCACCCATGCTGACAATGAACACATCAGTGGACGCTTTTGCGACATCAGGCACTAAGTTCAGCGTTTCTAATAATAGAACAAGCCTCTCAAGCCCCATAGCAAAACCCACCGCTGGAGTTGCTTTACCACCCAACTGCCCTACCAACCCATCATAACGCCCACCAGCACATACTGTTGCCTGAGCACCTAAATGAGTTGTTACCCATTCAAATACAGTTTTACCATAGTAATCCAATCCACGAACGAGCTTGCGATTAATTACATACGGGACGTCGTTGGCTTTTAATATGGCTTGCAGACGATCAAAATGCGCTTGAGACTCTTCATCAATATACTCATCTAGGCTTGGCGCATTTTCGAGCACCTTTTGAGTGTTTGAATCTTTTGAATCTAATATACGTAGAGGGTTCGTTTCTAATCTGCGCTGACTGTCTTCATCCAACTCATCTTTATACTGAGTTAGATATTCAACCAAACTGGCTTTGAAATTTTCACGAGCTTCAGCGACACCAATGGTATTCAACTGAAGTTCAACGTGCTCAAGTAAACCTAACTTCTTCCAAAGGCGTGCTGTTAAAATAATTAACTCGGCGTCGATATCGGGCGTCGCCATGCCGAACGATTCCACACCTATTTGATGAAACTGACGATAGCGGCCTTTTTGCGGGCGCTCATAGCGAAACATCGGACCAACGTACCATAAACGCTGGATTTGATTAAATAACAATCCAGCCTGATCTGCAGCACGAACACAGCTTGCTGTGCCCTCTGGACGCAACGTAAGCGATTCTCCATTGCGATCATCAAATGTGTACATTTCTTTTTCAACGATGTCGGTCGTCTCACCAACACCGCGCTTAAACAGTTCAGTATGCTCTACAATAGGAAAACGAATTTGATGGTAGCCGTAACTGTTAACCACTTCCGCGACTGCATTTTCAATATACTGCCAAATAGAGGATTGACCAGGCAGGATATCATTCATACCTCGAATTGCTTGTACTTTACTACCCACTTTCGTTTCCTTATTGCTTGGCGATGATGTTAGAAAGTTCGTTTTCTTTTGCCGCAGCTTTTTCACGAATCATTTTTTCTAAACCATCAACCAGTGTTTCATTCTTTAGTTTACTGTTCGGTTTACCGTCTAGATAAACCAAGTTATTTGGAGATCCCCCGGCTAAACCGAGATCCGCTTCTTTCGCTTCCCCAGGACCATTCACAACACACCCAATTACTGCAACATCCATTGAGACAGTAACATCGTCTAGACGTTCCTCAAGTTCGTTCATCGTTTTGATAACATCAAAGTTCTGTCTAGAACAACTTGGACAAGCAATGAAGTTAATCCCTCGATTACGAAGTTTTAGGCTTCGAAGCATATCCCAACCTACTTTGACTTCCTGAACGGGATCTGCTGCAAGTGATACTCGCAATGTGTCACCAATACCGTCCATTAGAAGCAATCCCAAACCAATTGAGGACTTAACGGTTCCAGAGCGCAAGCCCCCGGCTTCAGTAATGCCCAGATGGAGTGGATTATCGATTTGAGAAGCGATCTTTCGATATGCCTCAACCGTCATAAATATATCTGATGCTTTAAGACTTAACTTATACTCATGAAAATCCAATTCATCGAAATACTCGATTTGTCGAAATGCGGACTCAACAAGCGCATCCGGTGTCGGTTCACCGTACTTTTTTTGCAAGTCTTTTTCTAAAGACCCTGCATTGATACCTATTCGAATTGGTATGTTTTTATCTCGGGCACAGTCTACAACAGAGCGCACTCGGTCTTTGTTCCCTATGTTTCCTGGATTGATTCGCAAACAATCCACCCCGTATTCCGCCACTTTAAGAGCAATACGGTAATCAAAATGAATGTCTGCAACTAACGGAATCGAAACTTGCTTTCGAATTTCTTTAAATGCTTCCGCAGCTTCCATAGAGGGAATGGAAATACGAACAATATCCGCACCGGCTTGCTCAATTGCTCTAACTTGCGCAACGGTAGCATCGACATCGCACGTCTCTGTATTCGTCATACTTTGGACACTGATCGGTGCCCCGCCGCCTACAGGCACATTTCCGACCATAATTTGACGAGACTGTCGGCGCTTTATTGGTGATTCGAAATGCATAGTTCTCTCTATTTAAGCTCAAATCGAGCTAAGTCTTTACTAATAAATGAAGAAAAATCGAACTCTTCGCCTTTATATTTAAGCGACGATACTCCGCGAGCAAAACCCAAGACGACTCTATAAGGCGCGCTGCCATTTAGCTTAAGCGTACTTCCTTTAGATTTAACGCCCGAATACAGTATTCTCCCTCGACTGTCTCTCACTTCTGTCCAGCAATCAGCACTGAAGGTCATCACTACGTCGTCTTTATATTCTGGCTTAACCACTTCAAGTACAGGCTCAGGTTCGCTTGTATCTCGTGCTGTATCTTTAGCGACTTTTTCTGGATCAACGCCCGCTTCTTCTAAAATAGCTTTTGTTTCAGCAGATAAGCCAATTTCAATGTCACTGTCTTCAACCGCTTTTTCTTCAGCCAGCTCGCCTGCCACGACAGCCTCCGTCACCGTTGAACCCTCTTGAGTCGGTTGCATGACCTCAACACCACTATCGTTAGTCGCGCCTGCTTGTTCAGTCACAGATTCTTGATATGCAGGTTCAGCGCTTTCATTTGGCGAAGATCGTTCCAATGTCGGCCACCAAACAGCAAGAAAAATCATTACCGCAACAATGACCACGGAGACAAGAATTACAATTGGATCGCCAAAGTTGGCCTGTTTATTAACTTTATCGACAGGTTTAACGGTAGGTTCGTGAGAAGCTTGCTGTAGATCAAAAACAGATAAAATCGGACGAGGGTCTACGTCTAATAAGCGGCAATAGCTTTTAAGATAACCTCTAGCGAACATGCTACTGCGAAAATAGTCAAATTGATTATTTTCGAGTGCAATAACCTGTTCTATAGGTAATTTCAGTTCTGTCGCTACTTGTCTTTCATCAAGACCAAGCGACATCCTTTTCATTTTTAATTTTTTTCCGATCTCTGTCTCGCTGTTATCGTCTAACGAGACCGTCTCTACTTTATATTCGGTAGTCATTTTTATACCTTGGGTCTCAGGCAAAACAAGGTGGCATGAAATGAATGGAAAGAAAGGTCAGTCTCGTGAAAAGCTACTCACGACAGACATATCCATATCATTACTCATTTTTATGGCTTATGTTCATGTCAAATCACACATATCCATTAAAAAACAAGTTATCGAGCCTGATGTAATACTTAAAAGCACACCTTATCAATAATGGCTATTAAAACAAGATTGACGGCTACCATCAAACCTCATTCGCAAAAGAATGCACATTTTTATATCAAAATTTGGTAGAACATGAACTTTGACCATTATTTGAACGTTTCAGTCGATCAAAGTTCATAAAATCCTGTCTTTGATCGATTAAGACTGGTCGCTTACTTCACGCAGTTCTATGTATTTTTGTGACCGACGCGTCTTATCATGAAAGTCACCGACTAACTGCCCACACGCTGCATCGATATCTTCGCCACGAGTCGTTCTAACCGTTACGGTGTACCCTTCATCTGCCAATATTTTCTGGAAACGACGAGTCTGATTGTTCGACGGCTTCTCATACCCAGAATGAGGGAAGGGATTAAATGGGATTAGGTTTACCTTACATTCCAAATTTTTCAACAAGCCTACCAATTCACGAGCATGCGTTTCTTGGTCATTCACACCCGCCATCATAGTGTACTCAATTGTAATATGACGCTTATCAGGAAGATTGTCTAAATAATGCTGACAAGCTTCTAACAACTCTTCGATTGGGTATTTTCGGTTAATAGGTACCAATTCATCACGCAATGGATTGTTAGGAGCATGCAGTGAAATGGCCAGTGACACATCGGTACGCTTAACCAACTCGTAAATCTTTGGTACAACCCCTGACGTACTCAACGTTACACGTCGCTTTGACAGGCCGTAAGCATTGTCGTGCATCATCAAGATCATTGCATCAACAACCGGCTCAAAGTTCATGAGCGGCTCTCCCATCCCCATCATCACCACATTAGTGACACGACGAGGACCATTTGGATCCATAGGTCCAAATGACTTTATAGCGATCCACACCTGACCAATGATCTCTGCAGGCGTCAAATTACGATTAAAACCCTGTTTTCCAGTTGAACAAAAGCTACAGTCTAGAGAACAACCGACTTGAGAAGAAACACATAACGTCGCACGGTCGCCATCAGGTATCAGCACCGTCTCTACACAGTCATTTTTGCCACCTTCAGTTCGAATAATCCATTTACGAGTACCATCGGTCGAAATATTTTGCTCAACAATTTCAGGCGCACGAATCTCACATATCCCTTCTAGTTTCGCTCTCAGTTTCTTACTGACGTCCGTCATTTCCTCGAAGCTTTCAGCACCCTTTTGATGAATCCACTTCATAACCTGAGTTGCACGAAATTTCTTTTCGCCTATCGATTCGAAAAACTCGATCAATTTTTCAGGGGACAAACCGAGCAAATTAACTTTTTGTATAGCAGACATGTTTCAACCAATCACTTGCGTAAACGCTTTGAGGGATTTACAGCCATTCAGAACTATCAGCCTAAAAACCCAATGTTACAAATATTAAATACGAAAAAAGCTTCTGAAAAGAAGTACGCTTTTCAGAAGCCTCTAAATAGAGGTGCAGCAAAATGACTGCACCTCTGCAAGTCTATTTATATTAGTCGCTAAATAGACCGCATGCTTATTCTTAGTTACCGAAGAAGTAAGCCACTTCACGCTCAGCAGAAGTCGTAGAATCAGAACCGTGCACAGCATTAGCATCGATAGATTCTGCGTAGTCAGCGCGTAATGTACCTGTCGCTGCTTCTTTAGGGTTAGTTGCGCCCATCAATTCACGGTGACGTGCTACAGCGTTTTCACCTTCAAGAACAGATACAACAACTGGGCCAGAAGTCATGAAAGCAACCAAGTCTTTGTAGAAAGGACGCTCTTTATGCTCAGCATAGAAACCACCAGCAAGCTCGTCATCCAGTTGGATCATTTTAGCTTCAACGATTTTTAAACCAGCACGCTCAAAACGAGTGTAGATTTCACCGATAACATTTTTTGCAACAGCATCAGGCTTGATGATAGATAGGGTGCGTTCTAGCGCCATTTTAAACTCCAATATGTATTTTTTAACAGACCCAAACATTGAGCCTGTAATCTAAAAAGTTTCGCGCGTGGATTATACGCATGTATTTATTAAAATTGTATGCTCATAGCAAAAATCTTTGATTACTTTTCAGTCGAGCAAGAAAACATGACTAATTCCCAAACAAGGGAAAAACCAGGCATCATTGCATTTGCGTATCAAAGCAGCTTACAAAATTCATCAAACGGCACAGGGCGACTGAATAAATAGCCTTGGGCAGATTGGCATCTATGTTTACTCAAAAACGCTTTTTGTGATTCAACTTCAACACCTTCTGCAATAACGCCTAATTTCAGACTTTCAGCCATTGCCAAAATTGCCAATACAATCGCCTTATTACTTTCACTATCGATCAACTCTCCGATAAAAGAGCGATCTATTTTTAGAAAATCGATCGGCAGTTTAGGTAGATACGAAAGGGAGCTGTATCCTGTTCCGAAGTCATCAATCGCGACACTAACCCCCAATTTTCGAACCTCAGAAAGAAAGTGATTTATTCTCTCAAAGTCGTTAACCAGAACGCCTTCCGTAAGCTCTAGCTCCAAATAAGTCGGATCAACTTCATTGGTTTCAATATGCTCTTTAATAAAGTGCAAAAGCGATCGGTCACTTACCTGCGCTGGCGATAAGTTTACGGACAACTTAATATACTGTCCGTTCTCATGAAGCTGCGATAACAACCTTGAAGCTTCTTGAATAACCCACTTCCCAATCGCAATGATAAGCCCCGTTTTTTCAGCAATAGGAATAAACTCATCAGGAAAGACTAGCCCTACATCAGGACGCCGCCAACGAATCAACGCCTCAGCCTGAGAAACTTTACCAGTAGAAAGGTCGAGAATAGGCTGAAGAAACAACTCAAACTCTCCGTTCTCTATCGCATCACGAAGTGCTGCTTCTAACTCCATCCGGCGCAATGAGCTGTCTTTTAGTTCGCGAGAGTAAAATTGAACAACATTCTTCCCAGATTGTTTTGCAGTGAAAGAAGCCAAATCAGCGTACTTCATAAGCTCTTCTGCAATTACACTGTCATATGGAAAATGCGAAACACCGATACTTACACCCACACTGCACTTATACTGCTCTTCCATCACATAATATGGAGCACAAATATCAGATACCATTCTTCTGGCGATCTGCTCACAATTCTGATGTGGCGCTTCTCGCAAAATGACCGCGAACTCATTTCCACCGATCCTTGCAAGCACGTCGTTTGGGCTAATCAGTTGGCGCAATCTTTCCGCCAACTCTTTCAACACCGTATCGCCGACAGCGAAACCAAACACTTCATTGATCGTTTTGAGTTGCCTAATATCCAACTGCATTGCAAAAAAGCTCTGACCGCCGTCTATCGCATTTTCTAAACATTGCCAATAGTATTGACGGTTGGGAAGGTTCGTCAACACATCGAAATAAGTCAGCTTCTCATTGCTTTGTTGAAGGTACTTCTCACGAGAAACGTCAGTCACTAAAAGAAGCCAATAAAGTCCATCGATCTCGCTTTCAATAGGACAAACGGTAAGCTGCATCCACCGACTTAATGACGGAGGTTTCATCCAATACAGCTCGCCACTCCATCGACTTCGAGTATCTAAAATGCGCTGAAATTCAGGAAATTGACGTCCGCACAAGTCCATCAGCAAGGCTGCTGGTTGACCGCCGTCACCGACCTGCATTTCAAACAACTTAAACAACGCAGGATTTTGCTCTATGGGCTGGTATTCGTGACTTATGATAGCCACGCCAAACTCTGCTCCTTGAATAACTTCCGTTACAGGCAAGTTAATACTACTGCGATTATTTTGCTGAACTGCTAACGCTTCGATACGTTCGCGAATGACTTCATGTTGCTCTAAGACCTTATCATTCGAAATAAGAAGCTCTCGCGCAATTTGTAGCGTACTTTGTCTTTTATTGTATTCATTCTCAAGATTGAAGAGGACAAGGAAGTTCTCGTCTTTTTTGGATATTGCTGCGGCTTCCAAACGCAATACCTTTCGACCGACTTGCTCACTCCAGATACCCGAATTAATTCGCCCCTGCGAATTTAAGCCCCAAAATTCTTTGGCATCATACAAAAAGTCAACCAGATAATAAGGAGTGTCATCCAATACGATTTCGTCGCCTACGTGCATCCCGGGAAATAGAGTGTTAAACCAGTTATCGTTTGCGAAATGAATCAGAAAAGAGTCGTCTTTTATATGCTTAAGTACGACACAATCGAATATTCCTAATTCTTGATACAGCAGCGCACTCATACTCTCAACCTCTATTTGTTTAATGCTGCTTTAGCAACATTAAGAAACATATCTTCCACGCCTTCCCCTGTTTTTGCACTCGTACTAAAACTGAGCTCAAATAACGAGGTCACACCACAATCAGCGGCACTGTCCCATGATTCTGATTTAGGCAGATCGCTTTTATTAGCTACTAAAAAAATGGGGATCTCTTTTTCAAGTTTTACTAAACGACAAATTTCGATTCCCTCAAGAAATGACTGAGTGCGTGTTTGATCTACAACAATGATTGCAGCCGCAGCCCCTCGTAGGTATTTAGGATTAAACCCTGCGTATCGATCGACACCTTCAATATCCCACAACATGAGCTGCACGGTAGTTTCGTCAACTTCCAACTTCTTTTTATCGATTTTCACACCGATGCTTGTGAGGTATTTATCAGAAAAAATACCTTCTACAAATTGTTTGACCAAACTGGTTTTACCAACCGCAGAAGCACCTAACATGCATATTTTTTTTTGGATCATCTAGTCCTGCACTTCTCTATTTTCTTCGGATAATGGCCTGACCACATCAAATATCACTTTTGGTGTATCGATATTCCGGTCAAACACACCAAGCCCTGTCGTTCTTAAAATACTGGAAGGGATCCCTGCGTCAATTAACGCCTTCATTACCGCATTAGCTCGATCTAGACTTAATTTATTGTTGTACGCTTCGGTTCCACCTGATGTACTCGTTCCCATGATAATGACAAAAAGCGTTTGCTTTACGTTTTTAGCCAGACGTTGTATTTCATCAAGCTTTATCCCTAGCCGTTTAATGTTTTCAATTTCAATATCAGGCAGTTGATTTTCGTTTACATCAAACCGAATTTTTGTCGCCTTAATATCGTAAATGTATTGTTCTAGTTGCAGTTCATCTGACATTCTTTCAGACAGGCTTTGCGACTCAACACTGACGTCGTTTAACAGAAAATCGACAGATATTGATTCAGGTATGCCGAGCAATTGAGTACGTAATTCTTGGAACCGAGCCACAGATATCGAGCCTGTTATATGCAATGAATCAGAATCAAATACCAGTTCTGGGTACATTTTGACGATTCTAGCTAAACGACTAGGCAACAACCTCTCATCAACCGCTTGAAAATGACGCTCTCTTATTTTTATTCGTTTTTCAGAACCAATATCACGAATCCAAGTAGATGCCTTTTGAGCATCAGGGTCTCTAAGCACCTCAACACAAACACTTTCTGCACAAACATCTGCACTAAGCAGTACAATTCCGGGTACGTCAGGAAGCAGACGAACCTTATTCGCCAATTTATTTAGCGCTATCGTGTTGGACACATTATGCTCATCCAGCTTAACCGCATCCATAATTACCTGTACAGATTTAGACTCCAAGATTACGGAAATCATAGATTGAAATTGATCGTACCTTTCTCTAGATAAACTGCCGAGAAATACTCCACTTTCAGGATCAAATTGCAGCTCCGCAAACGTATTTGCAACCTTTTTCAGTCGTTGTGGCTGTAGCCTTTCATCGAGTGAACGATAACTTCGCTCGGTAAGCAGAATATCATCCATATCAGAAACACTTGAGATCCAAGTCGACACATCTTGAGCTACAGGGTCTCGCAGTACCTCAACACATACCTTGTCACCACACGTCTTAGAACTGAGCAACACAATCCCAGGAGGCGCATTTAAAGTGCGAATATCATTTGCAATACCCTCTCGCTCCCAACCTTTAGAGAAGTATGTAACCAATCCAACAAACCCTAACAACAATAACCCGATTGCTAACCACGGAAGTTTTTTCTTCTCCGCTTTATTCTCTTTTTGCTGGGCTAACAAACACTCATTAAGCTGTTGTTCGGTGTTTTCAAATTCAGATGAATCGCCATCGTAGTCGTTTAGTTCATCATTATAAATCTGATGTATCGACTCGAGAGTAAGCTGTAGTTTGTCAGCGATTCCAGCGGGAGGGTTACCGGTAATCGCAGCAACCAACATGGCTTTAGGACCCTGTTTTATTAGAAGGATGAAATCATCCGTTTTAATTTCATCCAAACTTTGCTCTAGTTCGTTTTCTTGCGGTGAAAACGAGTCGGCAACAAAATCATTAATGGCTGTCAGCATAGCGGACACCATATCGCCATCAGTCGCTTGGGTTTTATCCCGAATGACCGTTTTCAACAACATGCCCGTTTCTTTATGAATAAGAAGAACTTGCTCTACACGAAAAACAAATGTTTTCTGTACAACGTACTGAGAATAACTGATGCCCGCGCGTCGAGCTTCAAAGCGCCACTTAAGCCCTTTGTAGGTTAAGCTACTTTCTAGAAGCTCATTAGTCTGCTCAATAATCTCGGCTAAAAACGAGCTTACCGACTTTCGAACTAAGCTACCGACAAGCGGATAAAGGTAACTAACAAATTGATCTTTTCGCGCGACGACCGACGATTCTACGGATTGCTCAACAAGCGGCGCAATAACAGCGGTTACACTACCGTCGTTTTTTTGCCTATCATGCAACGCTTCCGTTAAAACATTGGTAACAAGATCTCGCGCACTCTCTTCAACAACGTCTCGAACAATCTGACAATCTTCACCTAAAACAAGAGAGCGCAACTGCTCCATCTGTTGGTTTTCGTCAAATTGACTGGCTTGAGAGTCCCTGTTGCTGCTCATAGGCAAACTCAGATGTCTTCTTCTGTCTCAAGATTTGTCGCCACCGTAGCCAAAAGCTTCGCAAGGGTTTTTCTGTCTGTTTTGGAGGAATTAAGTTCTTTTTTAACCTGATTAAGCAGGTCAATTGTTTGATTATGTTTTTGAGTAAACTGATCGGTAAGCTGCTGAATCTCTTCATCAATACGTTTATGAAGTGCTTCATCTAACTGACGGTTATTCTCGTCATTCGATTCCACTTCCGCGGCGAGCGTCTCAATATTCTTAGTAAGCTCTGACGTTTTATAATCGTAGTGACTGTCAACCTGACCAATACGGTCTTCTAACGAATTAACACTTTCCTGCAGTGCCGCTTGAACGTTTGAAATTTGCTGATGCAAAGACTGAGTAGCCTGCTCAAAGCCCGCTCTCATCTCACTTTGAAGAGCTCGAATTCTTTCGTCTAGATCAGCTTTTGCCGCTCCAAATACAATGTTCCGCAACTGATCCAATTCAGACGCTGCCGACTCTGATGCTTTTTCAACGGATCCTGACAGTTCTTCCGTCGCTTCATTTTCTGTACTTTCAACGATTTCTACTTTTTCAGACTTAGTCATACTAATATCCTTTTTCCACACCGAGCAATCTAAAGTAAGCATTCAAATGCAGCAATCCATTTGGCATGGAAAAAAGCATTAACTAATAACTATACTCTCAAAAATGATAAATACCACTGACTCAAAATTGAGTTTTTTGAGTGGCTTCCTAAATAACAATAGATTATTGAGATTTGGCGCGATAATAACGAAAAAGCATTTCAACCTCAATATGCGATAACTGTAATGCGGCTCTATTCACGCAATGCAGATATCGCATTAGTAATAACATCTAGAGCGTAATCAATTTGCGCCTTTGTCGTAAATCGGCCAATGGATAGCCTTAAAGATGCATGAGCCAAAGCATCATCCAAGCCAATTTCCTTAAGAACATAAGAAGGCTCAAGGCTTGCGGAAGTACACGCAGAGCCAGAAGATACAGCGACATCATTCAATGACATCAACAAAACTTCACCATCGACTCCATCAAACCCTACGTTAAGTACACCCGCAACGCGCTGATCACTCGCACCGTTCAAATGCACGCCGCCTAATTTTTGAAGCCCCTCCCAAAGATGATCCCGTAATTCGGCAATGCGAATCGAATCGTCCGCCATCTCTTGCTTAGCAAGCTTATACGCCTCACCCATACCCACAATCTGATGGGTAGGCAGCGTTCCCGAGCGCATGCCTCGCTCATGACCTCCACCATGTATCTGGGCTTCTAATTTTACTTTGGGTGTTCGCCGAACATATAAAGCGCCAACACCTTTTGGGCCATACGATTTATGAGCAGTAAGAGACATTAAATCTACGTTCATCGCCTTTACATCTATATCTACCTTCCCGGTAGTTTGGGCTGCATCTACATGAAAAAATATACCTTTTTCTTTTGTAATCGCTCCTACTGCCCCGATATCCGTTAGTACTCCTAGCTCATTATTGCCATGCATAAGCGACACCAAAACAGTATCTTCAGTAATGGCGGCCTCAACAGAAGCGACAGTGATTTCACCTTTAGAGTTCGGCTTTAAATACGTGACTTCAAACCCTTCTTTCTCAAGTTGCTTGCATGGGTCTAATATCGCCTTATGCTCGATTGAAGAGGTAATGATATGACGACCTTTTTTGCGATAAGCATAAGCAACCCCTTTCAGTGCGAGGTTATCCGCCTCAGTCGCCCCCGATGTCCAGACAATTTCGCGCGCATCAGCATGAATCAGCTCTGCAACCTGAAGACGAGCTTCCTCAACGGCCTCTTCCGCCCGCCAGCCAAAAAGGTGCGAACGAGATGCAGGGTTTCCAAAATTACCGTTTTCAGTCAAACAAGACATCATCTTTTCGGCGACACGAGGATCCACTGGAGTAGTGGCAGAATTATCGAGATAAACTGGGCTTTGCATGTATTGGGTCTCTAACTATCTTTTAACTTATGTATCTAAAAATGAGCGAAATAGCGACTAAATAATTTTAAACAGAAGCGCTTGCAATCGCTTTTATACGCATGACAATAGAGCGCAATCCGTTCCCACGAGTCGGGCTTAAATGGCGCTCCAAATCCACTGCTCCAAAATACCCATCGATATCAAACTCTAAGATTTGCTTGGCAGTTTTGTGATCATATGCAGCAAGCACCAACCCCAACAACCCCCGAACAATCACAGCATCACTGTCTACAGAAAACGTCAACACTTCACCATATTGTGAATCCATTTCGTTACCTGGCTGAATCCAAACACTGCTTTGACAGCCTTTTACCAAACGCTCAGAAGTACGCCATTCTTCCTCAAACTTCGGAAGCGATTTACCTAAATCGATGATGTATTTATAGCGCTCTTCCCAATCGTCAAAAAACGACAAATCATCAATAATATCTTCTGTACTTGGCAAAGACATAACTACCCTCATTTACCCCTAAAAACAAAAAAACAACCAAAGGCCATTTGCCTATGGTTGTTCACTATTTAGTCAAATTAAAACTTGTCATTAAGACAATTATTTGAACATTTTATCTTTGTAAAAACTATATTACAGCTTAAAAAAACAAACCTGCTTCGAGCTGAGCCTCTTCACTCATCATTTCACGTGACCAAGGCGGATCAAACACCAGCTCAACATTGGCACTTTCGACGTTAGGCACAAGTTCAACTCGATATTTAACATCACTTACCAGTACTGGACCCATTCCACAACCCGGAGCAGTCAACGTCATATTAATAGAAACAGCATTTTCATCTTGATTAATATCTACGCTATAAATCAATCCAAGTGACACTAGACTAATTGGAATCTCAGGATCAAATACAGAATCTAGCGCCTGCCATACCTGATCTTCAACAATAATTCCGGAACCGTTATCTTCGAAATTTAGAACTTCAGGTTCCTGTCCGATGGCATCGGCGTCGGTTCCATCAATACGATGCATGTTTCCTTGATAGGTGACGGTATAGTTTCCACCCAAGCTTTGGTTAATTGTAATAAACTGCCCTTCTGGAATGAGCATAGGCTCACCACTGGGTACTCGGCGAGCGGGACAAGCTCGTTGAGTCACAACCATTTTCTGCATTAATTAATTCACACTAAAGCTTTCGCCACAGCCACATTCAGCAACGACGTTTGGATTATTAAATTTTACTACGTGATTCACACCCTCACGCACCAAGTCAATTTCTGTGCCTTTTAACAGTTTTAGCGATCCTTGTTCAACCGCAAATGCTAGGTCGTTTTCAAACGTTAGCACCTCATCACTGTCTTCTGCTTTATCTACGATATCCAAAACGTAAGCAAAGCCTGTACAACCACTTTCTTTAGTACTAAGCCTTATAAGCTTTTGCGGCTGAGACGTTAATTTTGCTGAAAAGTATTTCTGTGCAGCGTCCGTTAACGTCACCGCTTGATTCGGATCAAAAGTTGCAGTTATCATCTTTTACCTCCTACGCCAACATCATGCGTACTTTTTTAAGTGCGTCAAAAAAGGCATCCACTTCTTCAAGTGTATTATAAATTGCAAAAGATACTCGTGCCGTTCCAGGAACATTGAAACGAGACATCAGCGGTTGCGCGCAATGATCTCCAGTACGGATAGCAAAGCCCTGCCTATCCAGCAAAAATCCAACATCAGCAGGATGACCGCAATCAAGAACAAAACTCAGTGCACCAATTTTTTCTTTTGCATTTCCAACAATAGTTAATCCATCAAACGCGGAAGCAAGTTCCGTTGCTCGAGCCATAAGCTGCTGTTCATGCGCCTGAACCTCTTGCAAATCAAATTCACAAAACCATTTGATCGCAGCACCAAAAGCAATGGCATCACCCACATTTGGCGTACCGGCTTCAAAGCGATAAGGCAACGTATTCCAAGTCGCTTTTTCAAGAGTAACAGTCGAAATCATCTCTCCACCTGTTTGCCATACTGGCCAAGTTTCAAGGACGTCTTTCTTACCCCACATTACACCAACACCCATTGGAGCGTATATTTTGTGACCTGAGAACGAGTAAAAATCACAACCGATATCTTGAACGTCTACGCCACCGTGGGCGATCCCTTGAGCGCCATCTATCGACACGAGTGCCCCGACCTCTTTGGCCTTTTTGGTTAGCCAATGAACAGGATTCACTGTACCCAATGCATTTGATACATGAGGGAAAGCAACCAACTTAGTTTTAACACTAAGTAACGCCTCAAAGACGTTCAAATCAAGCTCACCTTGCTCCGATACTGGAACCACTTTCAGTGACGCTCCCGCATACCGACACGCTTGCTGCCATGTTACTATATTCGCGTGGTGCTCCATCTCAGTAACAATCACTTCATCGCCATGCTGCAATTTCTCACGCATGCCATGAGCAATAATGTTTAGGCTTTCAGTGGTGCCCGATGTCCAAATAACTTCTTCGCGATGCGGGGCATTGATAAATTGTTTAATAATGTCACGAGCTGATTCAAACTCTTTAGTGGCTTCGTCCGCCAACCGATGAGCACCGCGATGAACATTAGAGTTGCATTGTGTGTAATAACCCACCAGCGCATCAATAACACACTGCGGTTTTTGTGTACTTGCAGCATTATCAAGATACACCAATGGATTGCCATCCACTTCACGCTTCAATATTGGAAACTGTTCACGGATAGCCGCAACATCAAACTTCATCATTACCGCCTATTTCACTTCCATCTGCTCAAATCGACTACGAATCATAGGGCGCACCCATTCCGCAATCACTTCATTTGGCATCTGATCTATCAACTCATTAATAAAACCAAAATTGAGCATCACTTGCGCTTTAGCTCTACTGATGCCGCGCGTTTGCAAATAATAAAGGGCCTTCTTATCAATCTCTGCAACCGTTGCACCGTGAGCACATCGCACATCATCAGCATAGATTTCAAGTTCGGGCTTTGTATTAATTTCAGCTTTATCAGACAATAACAAATTTCGGTTATTAAGCTCAGCTAGCGTTTTTTGTGCATCACGGTGAATATGAATTCGACCGTTAAAAACCGCACGAGCTCGATCTGCAACAATACCTCGGATATTCTCTTCGGTTACGCAATTCGGCACCGCGTGCTCAACCGTAGCATGGAGGTCAAAGAGCTCTTTTCCATCCAATAAATAAATAGCATTTAATTTAGCATTTGCGTTTTCGCCAGCGTAGATAATGTCTGTGTCTAATCGCTGTAAATCGCTACCGAAACCAATAATATTGCTATTTAATTGAGCACCTTCTTCAAGCTTGAAATGACTCCCTCCAACCGACACGTTGTCGCCCGTCTGCAATGCAAATCGATAGTGCTCCAGTCGAGCATTTTTCGCTAAATCATACTCGGTAAACCCAGTAGACAATGTCTGACCTTCTGCATCAGCCATTTCTAAGATCGTTGCTTGAGCGCCTTCCTCAAGAGAGACAAACGCCTTAACGTGTGATTCTGCAGACTGCGATGACAAATTACTGATTCGAATAGGAGTATCAATCGAAACACCGCAACCGACTTTAATCCAAACTACGTCTTGCGCTAAAGCATCATTTAGCATTCCAAACAAATGCCGTTCAGGCTTTATCGCAGAAAGTTTATCTAGCAGCTCATCACGTGCTTCGAGCTTGGATCCAAGCACAATAGAAAGGCCTTCAGGAAGCTCTCCAGAGCTTAAAGCCGCACAATATCGACCATCAATAAACACAACTTCAATTGGCTCGATACCAGGTATTACAACAGGTGCTAATTGGCTTAAGTCGTTTTCCGTCGACTTTACAGATGCTGTTGTACGCTCAACAGAGCGTAGCGGCGTGTAACGCCAAGCTTCTGTCTTGCGGTTCGGCCAGGCAGTGTTTTTTAGCTGCGTAATTGCTTTCGTTCGAACCGGATCCATCCATTGCTGATCCACAAGCCCTGTTAGGTCTTGAGCTCGAATGAGCGCATTTGAAAACCATTCGCTCATGCCTAGCCCTCTAGTTCGTCTTCAGCAGGTTCAGTTTGCAACCAAGAATAGCCTTGTGCTTCAAGCTCAAGCGCAAGCGATGCATCCCCGCTCTTTACAATTTTGCCGTCTGAGAGAACATGCACATAATCCGGCTTAATATAATCCAACAAACGCTGATAATGTGTTACGACAATAAAGCTTCGCTCGTCTGAACGTTGACTATTAACACCTTCAGCAACTACCTGAAGAGCATCAATATCCAAACCAGAATCGGTTTCATCAAGGATGCAAAGCTTTGGTTTCAGAAGCAGCATTTGCATTAACTCATTACGCTTCTTCTCACCACCAGAAAAACCTTCGTTCACACCACGCTTCAAAAATGAAACAGGCAAATTAACTTTTTTGCAGGCTTCTTTCGCTTGCTTAAGGAAATCCGCAGATGTAATCGCTTCTTCACCGTTCGCTTCGCGAGTCGCATCAACGGATGCTTTTAAAAACTCTAGGTTGCTTACACCCGGAATTTCTACTGGATACTGAAACGCTAAAAACAAACCAGCGCGAGCGCGCTCTTCCGTTTCCATATCAAACAAATCTTCGCCACCTAGGCTAACTGAACCTGAATCAACTTCATAACCTTCGCGACCAGATAAAACATAACCCAATGTACTTTTACCCGCGCCATTTGGCCCCATGATCGCATGAACTTCACCGGGTTTAATCTCGAGGTTGAGGCCTTTAATGATATTCTTCTCTTCTACACTTGCGTGCAGATCTTTAATCGATAACAAAACGTTTTCGTTAGACATGTTTGATTTATTCCTCAACCCACTGAACCTTCAAGGCTTATTTCAAGTAATTTGCCCGCTTCTACGGCAAATTCCATCGGCAATTCTTTAAAAACTTCTTTACAAAATCCATTAACAATCATGGATACTGCTTTTTCTGGATCCAACCCACGCTGCTGACATAAGAACATTTGCTCGTCACTGACTTTTGACGTAGTTGCTTCATGCTCAATAATTGCAGACGGATTGCGGCTCTCTACATACGGGAAAGTATGAGCCCCACACTGATCACCAATTAGCAATGAATCACATTGTGTAAAGTTTCGCGCACCTTTCGCTCCGGGATTCATACGCACCAATCCACGATAGCTGTTATTACTCTTACCAGCGGAGATACCTTTGGAAATAATCGTCGAGCGAGTATTCTTACCAAGGTGAATCATCTTAGTCCCGGTATCTGCTTGCTGACGGCCACGCGTCAACGCCACAGAATAGAATTCACCGACACTGTTATCCCCTTTTAATACACAACTGGGGTATTTCCAGGTAACGGCAGACCCTGTTTCAACTTGGGTCCAAGATATTTTTGCGTTCGTATGGCAAATTCCACGCTTCGTAACGAAGTTATAAATACCACCTTTCCCTTCTTCATCACCGGGATACCAATTTTGAACGGTAGAATATTTTATCTCAGCATCATCCATTGCAACCAATTCAACCACAGCGGCATGCAACTGGTTTTCATCGCGCTGTGGAGCTGTACAGCCCTCTAGGTAACTTACGTAACTACCTTCATCTGCGATGATCAGAGTACGTTCGAACTGTCCGGTATTTTGCTCATTAATTCGGAAATACGTTGACAGTTCCATTGGGCAACGTGTGCCTTTGGGAATGTATACAAACGACCCATCAGTGAAAACAGCACAGTTTAGCGCCGCATAGTAATTGTCTTTGGTAGGAACAACACTGCCCAAATACTGTTTAACCAACTCGGGGTATTTATGAAGGGCCTCAGATATAGGGCAAAAAATAACCCCAGCTTCTTCAAGCTTATCTCGAAAAGTGGTAACAACCGAGACAGAATCAAATACAGCATCGACCGCAACTCCGGCCAACATTTGCTGCTCTATTAGAGGGATACCGAGTTTTTCGTACGTTCGAAGTAACTCTGGATCAACCTCATCTAACGATTTAGGCTTATCTTGCATGCTTTTTGGGGCGGAATAATAAGCAATGGCTTGAAAATCGATCTTAGGATAATCGACATGAGCCCAATCCGGCTCCTCCATTTCCTGCCATACTCGAAAGGCTTTAAGCCTCCAATCTAGCATCCACTCTGGCTCGCCTTTAATTTGCGAAAGGCGACGAATAACATCTTCATTTAAGCCTGGTTCAAACGTATCAGATTCTATCTCTGATACAAAACCCGCTTCATATTCTCTCGCCAGCGCCTTATCAATCTGCTCTGTCATATTGGAATTCACTCACTGTATTGGGCGAAAGCCCACTTTCTTTATTGGCTTTCGACGAAACTTATTGGGAAGTCCCGTTTTGCCATTATTTTCTATGCTTTTATTGACGGTTTAGCCAAGAAGCGCTGCACTTATTTTGTCTTGGTCTTTATCATGCGACTGATCAATCTGCCTAATATCAGAATCTTGCCGCTCTGCAACCAAACGCACATCTTTTCGTTGGACGAGTTTCTCGAGACTGATTCCACTTAAAAAATCATGAATTTGATCACTTAGGTCACACCATAAATGATGAGTCAAACAGGTTGTTCCTCCTTGACAATCACTGCGTCCACGACATCCTGTAGCGTCGACGGATTCGTTAACTGCATCGACAATTTGAGCTACAAATATGTCGCAACGCTCCCTACTAAGGAGGTAACCTCCACCAGGACCACGGACGCTGGAAACAAGCGACTGTTTACGGAGCTTGGCAAATAGTTGTTCAAGGTACGAAAGAGATATGCCTTGCCTTGCAGAAATATCGGATAGAGAAACAGGCCCTTTATCCGAGTGTAAAGCAAGGTCTAGCATTGCTGTGACCGCATAGCGACCTTTAGTTGTCAGGCGCATTTTACCCACCGAATACGATTATCTTTGCGACCAAGTATACAAAAAACCCAGTATTTTTATCAAGTATATAACCAACTAATTTAGTAGGTTATTAATCATAAGTTTAAAATTTGCGCGTATTTTACGGTGTAATTCTAAAAAACTGAACCTTTACACCCATACAATTGCTGTAAAAGGATGGAACTTAAGCGTCGGATCGTGCAATATTCAGAATTATTGCTTTAAACCCGCTACATCAAGCCAACAGAATTAACAAAGCCGTTATTATCAGCCCGTTTTAATAAAGGGGACTATTTATGTCAAAAAATGATGTACCGAAAGACGAAGAAACGAAAGACAAGGCCGAAAAGAAAAAACTAAAGCTCCCTTTAGGATTAATTATTGGTTTTTTCATGTGCTTTTTAATCAGTGTCGGCGCGTCATCTGGGATATCGTTTTTCCTTTCTAGCAGCAGCGTAACCGAATCTGTTACAGGAGAACAGTCTGTTGAAGAGACACTAAAAGCGCTTGAATCACAAATTGCACAGCAACAGCAAACTATCAGTAAACTAGAGCAAGAAAGCAGCGTGCTCAAGACCTACTTACGCCATAGCAGCTCAACGGCTTTAAAAAACATTCTAATCAATCAGGAAGAAAATATTCAAGCTTATTTGGCAGTCATGCGCCAAGGCATTGGTGATCTATCAGATCTCGTACCTCGAGGTACTGATTGGGCAAACGAATACCAATATCGTACAGACCTCGCCTTGAAATCGAGTTTAGAACGCCTCAATCTCTTACGATTACTTAAAACAGGTGAGCCGCCTAGCCAATCAAGCACAGACGAGGCGAACCAAGACAGTACTGAACAATAAACTCAGCACTAAATTATATAGAGCGAACTTTTTGCTGCATTTCCTATTGGTGCCACATTGGCGCCAATAGAGACATATACCTTATAGCTTAGTTGCAAGCTCAGTCCCTTGCTTAATAGCGCGTTTTGCATCCAACTCAGAAGCAAAGCTCGCACCACCAATTAAATGGCTCGGCAATATCAAATCTTCTTGAATATCAGACAAAGACTCTTGGCCTGCACAAATGATAATATTGTCGACCTCTATAGTCAGATGCTCTCCCTTAACTCTTAAATGTAACCCAGCGTCGTCAATTTTAAGATACTCACAACCAGACATCATTTGAACACCTTTTTTGAGAAGCCCTACTCGATGTATCCATCCGGTGGTTTTGCCTAGGTTTGCACCGACTTTCGCATCTTTTCTCTGTAACAAATAGATTTGACGATTTGGATTTTCTCTATGCTGGATAGGAAGCAAACCACCTCGTTGACTAAGCTTTCCATCAACTCCCCACTCCTGTAAGAAGGTTTCTTTTTCAGAAAGATGTTCCGCCACCCTCGTTTTTTCATGAACAAGGTATTCACACACATCAAATCCAATCCCGCCAGCCCCCACCACTGCAACACGCCCCCCTACTGTTTTTTCATTTCGAATCAAATCAACATAGGAAAGCACTTTTGGGTGCGCAACCCCTTCAATTTTAGGTACTCTGGGTATAATTCCTGTCGCTATCACCACCTCATCAAAGTTTGATTCATTCAGCTCATTGGCAGACACTGCATGATTAAGCACCACATCAACACCGAATAAGTCTAACTGCTTAGCAAAATATCTAAGTGTTTCATTAAATTCAGATTTACCGGGCACTTTCTTAGCAATGTTAAATTGACCACCTATTTTCGAGTTCTTGTCATATAAAGTCACCATGTGTCCTCGTTTCGCCGCCGTAGTAGAGAACGCCAATCCGGCTGGCCCAGCGCCAATAACCGCGATTCTTTTAGGGAAGTCTGTTGGCGTTATGACAATTTTTGTTTCGTGGCAAGCCCGAGGATTAACTAAGCACGACGTCATTTTTCCATCAAATACGTGATCTAAGCAGGCTTGGTTACAGCCAATACAAGTATTAATTTCGTTCGTACGTTTATTTTGAGCCTTTAATACAAATTCAGGATCCGCCAGAAAAGGACGAGCCATAGAAATCAGATCAGCATCTCCCGCCGCTAATATGGACTCAGCCGTCTCTGGCATGTTGATTCTATTTGAGGTTACTACTGGAACCGAAAGCTGCTCTCGAAACTTTTTGGTTACCCATGTAAACGCTCCTCTAGGCACTTTCGTCGCAATTGTAGGAACTCGCGCTTCATGCCAGCCAATTCCAGTGTTAATTATATTCGCTCCCGCCTTCTCGATCTCACGACCTAACTTCACAGTTTCCTCAGCGGTAGAACCCCCTTCGACAAGATCCAGCATAGATAAGCGAAATATTAAAATAAATTCTGTGCCAACTGCTTCTCTGATTCTAGATACAATTTCGATGGGCAATTTAATGCGATTATCGAATGAGCCTCCCCATCCATCGTCCCTATGATTCGTTCGCGTACAAATAAACTGATTTAAGAAATACCCTTCTGAAGCCATTATTTCGACGCCATCGTAACCCGCTTTTTGAGCAAGAACCGCCGCTTGAACAAAATCATCAATTTGTTTTTGTATTTCATCTTCTGAAAGCGCTTTTGGCTGAAAAGGATTAATGGGCGCTTGAAGCGCCGACGGGGCAACTAGGTTTGGGGAATAGGCGTAGCGGCCAGCATGTAAAATTTGCATACATATTTTGCCTCCTACGCTGTGAACGGCTTCTGTGACAAGTGCATGATTGTTAACATCTCGCTCTGTGCTCATTTGAGCAGCCCCTTGATATACTGCTCCTTCTGAGTTTGGAGCAATCCCTCCAGTCACGATTAGTGCAACGCCGCCCTCTGCCCTTTCTTTATAAAAGACGGCCATTTTCTCAAAGCCACCTTTAACTTCCTCTAACCCTAGGTGCATTGACCCCATGATGATTCTGTTTTTTAACTGTGCAAACCCGAGATCTAACGGCGTAAACACATTTGGATAAGTGGCATGAAGCGGATAATTAGGCATAAACCCTCACTTTATTTATTCTTGTTTTATTATGTTGACACTGTCAAGATAGCGTTCAATTTTGACACCGTCAAGATAGGCGCTAAACTACATCTTTTTATATACATGGTAAGCCCTATGCCTAAACCCTATCACCATGGTGACCTATATTCGACATTACTTTTAGAAGCAAAAAAAATATTGAAAAATGAAGGAGTAAGCGAACTTTCAATACGAAAGCTTGCCGCTCAAGTAGGCGTGTCGAGAACCGCTCTTTATCACCACTTTAAAGACAAAAACAGCTTACTTTGTGCGCTAGCAGAATCTGGATTCGCGACGCAAAAGAACGCCCTACAAACAATAATGAAAAAAGAGAAATCAAGAGAGGCATTCGAAGAATACGTTCAAAGCTACATTTCCTTTGCAGCCAATAACCACCACCTCTATGACCTTATGTACGGGCAGTTAATATGGAGAAATCAATTACAAACAGATAGCCTAAAATCGGCCTCTAGAACAACATTCAAGCTTTGGATAAAATGGGTTGAAGAGCTTCAAATGGAAGGAATTCTTGATAAAGAAAACAGCCCTTTGAGAGTCGGGCAAGCTTGCTGGGCGAGCCTGCATGGTTTTGCAAGGCTCGTTTTAGATGGGATATACGTAAACCAATCAGAGATTAAAGAAATGACACAGCAGATATCGAAAATGCTTCAGTCATTTCCTAAGAATTAACACTACTCTTAATGAAACACAGTATCTACTGATACTGCATTTTCGGATGTGCAGCGTCTTCGTTTTTAGTCCGCTTATTATAGTTCAACGCATACACTAACAATTCAGCTGCCGCTAATACAATAATGGTATACCCTAGTAACTCCGTTCCCTCTTCGACGAGGTTCTTTACGGCACGCATATAAGAGTCATCCATTAGAGCTTGCCACAGTTTACCGCGTCCCATAAGTCGCGAAAAAGCCAATACAATTACTAAGCCTGCCGACATTAAACCGAAACTTGCAGTCGTCGAGTAGTCTTTTAGGGACTGATAAGCAGCAACAAACTTATTGCGAAGAGAAAATAGCGTAACAACAAGGATCGCAAATACAATTGCTTGCCAAGCACCATCAAATACATTTTGATCCAGAAACGAATCAGACTCTCGGACCCACATCATTGACATGAGAGAGCCAAGCAATATCGCCGCATATCGAAACTTGGTACTGATGTAAGCTACCGTAAAAAACATCGCTGCACTTAACGCTGCAAAGGTATCTTGTAGAGTTTCTGTTAATGAATCTTCAGAGTATTCTGCTAACGGGCCCAAATCAAACGCTTCAAGCGAGATCACCTGAGCAACACCGGCAACAAAAAAGAGGTAAACTACCCCTCGTAATAAGAACATATTTATCCCTTATAAATTGAATTCTTCCATGTTAAAACAACACCATACTTAGCTCTAAGCTATCAAGACTATTTTTCACTAAAATTTCACTTTTATCCAGTTTTCATGGATATTTTTTACAAGATATATATCAACACCTATAACACTAAAAAAGGCTGACATATACATGCCAGCCTTTTATTCGAACAATAAGACTTCTAACGTTATTTAACAGTCGAAACCTTTTAGCTAATTAATGAACGTACATAATCAGAAATAGCATCATCTTTGCACCCTTCAAAGAAACACTGTTGGAAACGCTCGCCCGAAACAGCGGTTTTAACCAATTCCTGATCAATTGAAGTTAGTGTTTCAAGATAATTATCTTTTAGTACCGCTGACTTAACGTCATTCAAGATACCCGCATTGCGAACTTGAGGCTCTTTTCGCTCTAATGGGTAACCTGCTCCACGCTCTCCAGTAAAGGCCTTTTCAAATATATATCGTACATTGAGTTCTGCGCCCCAGCCAAAGCCTTTCGCAAAGGCAAGAGCCAAAGCGTTTCCATTATTAATCTGATTAAAAAGAAAGGCGTCCGAAGGCTCAAGACAGTACCCGCATAAAACACCTGGATGAAGATTTAATGACATCATCGCACCCTGGCCTGTCCCACAACCTGTTACAACAAAATCCACAGCCTTTGAATTAATGAGTAGACTTGCCATTATTCCTAAATGAATATAGGTGAGGTGATGATCGTTTTCGTCACTCATGCCTACGTTAAATACGTCATGACCTAACGGGCCAGCGACAGTATTTAGCTGATCTAATACGACTGCGTTTTTCGGTGCTTGGCTATTTTCCATCATCAGTGCAATTTTCATAAATCTCTCCAGTTTGACTCTTATTATTCGACGAAATCTTTCCGCATAGGTGTAAAGTTATCCAATAGGACGCCTGGTTTTTTACACACACACCCATGCATAATATTTGGCTCTTTATACAAGGTATCGCCCGACTTTACCAAACGAGTTTCATCACCAATTGTGAATTCAAATTCTCCTGACAATACGTAGGTTAACTGCTCATGAGGGTGTTGATGCATAGGCCCAACTGCTCCCTCTTCAAAATGAACCTCTACAGTCATTATGTTCTCGCTATATGCCATGATTTTACGTGATACACCATCACCAAGATCTTCAAGCGGAATATCATTATTGTGTATAAACATACGGATCCTTGCCTCGAGTAGTTAACTTTGAGCGACTAAAGCGAAGTCATATTACACAAATATAGATTAAGATCCAATATTTTAAAACAGCGTTTTATTTATTTAGGCGCATTTTTTTATTTATACTCCATTTAGCGCTCGATAGAACGCCATAATTTCGAGCAGTTTTCGATAAGGCCACTTTCTCACAATCGAAATACCTTTAAGTCTCCCCAGTCAGTGCTCTCTTTAATAGCGATCGCCTTTTTTAAAACACATAAATAAAGACTTCCCGATAAAAGTAAATGCGAACCGTGCGCTAAATCAATCTTTAAAAAAAGTCAGACTGATATGCTAATTATGTGGACTGGCAGGCAAATTTCTAAACCTAACAGGTTCTACGCTTGGAGTGAGCGACGATTTCGCTCCTTCAAAACACAAAATAGAAGATGGAGTTTGTTATGAAAGCAGCAGTAGCTAACGCATTTGGTTCTAAGCTAGACATTAAAGATGTCAAACAACCGGCTATTGAACCCCACCAAATTTTAGTAAAAATCCACGCCTGTGGAGTCTGCCATACAGATTTACATGCATGCCACGGCGACTGGCCTGTCAAACCGATCATGCCGCTCATCCCTGGCCATGAAGGCGTAGGCGAAATCGTCGAAGTTGGAAACGCCGTAACACATTTAAAAATGGGAGATCGTGTAGGCATACCCTGGCTATACAGTGCGTGCGGGCATTGTGAATACTGTTTAAGCGGAAAAGAGAGTCTCTGTCTGTCTCAACAAAACGCGGGATACTCTGTAAACGGAAGTTATGCTGAATACTGTGCAGCACATTCCGAATACGTTGTTAAAGTACCTGATGAAGTCAGCTATGTTGACGCAGCTCCTTTATTTTGTGCCGGTGTAACAACCTACAAAGCTCTAAAAGTGTCTGAAGCCAAACCGGGTGATTGGGTTGCTATTTTTGGCATTGGAGGATTAGGCCATCTCGCAGTGCAATATGCTATTGCGATGGGGTTGCGCGTTATTGCTGTGGACACAGGAGCCGCAAAAAAATCGCTGTCTTTATCATTAGGTGCAGAAGAGTTTATTGATTTTATGACAGACAATGTTGTAGAGGACATAAAGGAGTTCACAGGAGGCGTACACGCCAGCGTATGCACAGCCGTAAGCAAAGTAGGATTTCGCCAAAGTTATGACGTTGTTCGCCGAGGAGGAAAATGTGTACTAGTAGGCCTACCTCCTGAAGACATGCCTCTCCCTATTTTTGATACCGTCCTCAATGGTGTCAGTGTAGTAGGCTCAATTGTCGGTACACGTAAAGATTTAGAAGAGTGTCTAGAGTTTGCCGCGCGAGGAAAAGTAAAAGCAATTATTACCGAGAAAAAACTTGATGATATAAACGGTATTTTTTCAGATATGGAGAAAGGAGATATTACTGGCCGAATTGTTATGACTCTATGAGCTAATTCAAATCTAAGACGGCCGTCACATGAGATCCGCGTGACTGCCGTCAATTGTACTAGCTCAGATCTAAACTGAGAGACACCGATTCAAAATGAGATAGCTGTCAGATCAGGTCTAAGCTAGTACACATCATTTATACTTTAAAACTGCCTACCTGATTATTTAGCCCCACATAAAGTTCTGAAATTTGATCCGAATGACTTTCCACCAATTTAGATAGCTTCTCAGCTTGATTGGTTTGCTCTTGCAAAGACAAGAGATTTTCGTTGATGTTATTTGCAACTGTTGACTGCTCTTGTGTTGCCTGAGCAGTTTGGGCAGCCATTGACTGAACTTTATCAAAGGATTCGTTGAGCGCATCAAAGGTGCGAATCACTTCATCAAAATTATCTGCAGTATGTTTTACGTTGGTGCGGCTACTTTGAGTAGATGTAGACGATTTTTTCACATTGACTTTCAAACGATCAATCATGGTTTCTATCTCGTCTGTGCTGTCCTGTGTTCTAGTCGCGAGGGTTCTAACCTCATCAGCAACCACTGCAAAACCTCGCCCTTGCTCGCCCGCTCGAGCGGCTTCAATCGCGGCATTTAAAGCCAGCAAGTTTGTTTGCTCAGCGATATTCCTAATCACTTCCAACACAGAAGCAATGGCTTCTGAGCTTTCTTCGAGTTCTTTAGCTCTAGTAAGAGATTCTTCAATATCACTTATCAAACTAGAAATGGCATTATGCGATATTTTTACCGCTTTAATACCCTGCTCAGTGAGCTGTGTTGACTTCGTTGCCTCACTTGCAGTATCACTCGCAGCACTCTCCATTTGCTGGTTTGACATACTCATTTGATGTCCGGCACTGACAATAGAGTTAGATACACTGGTTAACGCGTTAGTAATTTCCGTAGTATTGTTTGACGCATTTTTTAGCTCATGCGTCATTTTTCCCAAAGCGTTGGATTGCTGATGAACATTAGCAATAATAACCCTGAGTTGTTCAACAAAGCCATCAAACTCGTTTGCCAAATCCCCTAACTCATCTTTAGAGGTTGATTGAATTTTTTGTGTTAAATCGCCGTCTCCATCTGCGATCTCACGAATTCGGCTCGCCATATTATCTATATTTTGCGTAAGCTTGAGCGGGACGTAATAACCAAAGAATAACGCCACAATGAAGGAGAGAGCTAAAACAACTACTGCAACATCTTGGTAAAAAGATATTTTTTCGGACATTTTTATTTCAATATCCCTCGCATAGTCTCGTACCGTTTCCCCTGCAACATCAAGCAACTCTCGTATCTCGCCAAATTTTTCCTCGGCGATCATAAAGTCTTCAGATAAATGGGATTTATTTTCAATGTTAGGAGACTCTATTAGACGACGACTTTCTTGTAGCCATTGATTATAAATAGTGTCAAATGCTTCATAACCCTTAGTAAGCTCAGGTTCCTTGGATAAATAGGTCCGATACGAGTGAAATCTTTGTATTGCTTGTTTGGCATTTTCTTCGAATGTGGCTTTGCGCTCCTCGTAATCCCCTAAACCATTAATAATTTCTTGCTGAGCTAATCGAGCTTGATACATATCTCGGTCAGCATTGAGTACTTCTGACATTCCTTCTAAATAGCGTTCAATATCGAGATTCGATCCATGCTTTTGTTCCATAACATGAGTATGATCTCGTAACTCTTCCCCAGCTTTATCCAGCATGTTACGAATTTTATAAAATTTTACATCGAGGTCGATAAACTCTTGAGAAACTTGATTGCTCGCTAGCGTTGTCTGTATTAAGGTGTCACTGGCTGCTACCCATGTTTTATAGTCTTCATCAAATGACTCAAATGGATCAAGCAGCTCTTTCGGTTCATCTTCTAGAAATTGTCGGTAAAGTTGAAATCTATCAAATACTTGCTGGGCATTCTCTTCATAGTCTCTTTTATTTTGTATTGGGTCGCCGTCATTCGCATAATACCTTTCCAATGCCAATCTCGCCTGATAAATGTCTCGGTCGGCGTTTAATACTTCCGTTATCGCTTCAAAGTAATGCTCTGCTTGTACAGACATCGCATTCTTTTGAATACTGTTAATAACAATCATAAAAGTAAAAAGCGCGACCAATATTGCTGCAAGAGATAATATTGGGAGCATGACCTTTAAACGAATAGAGTGAATGCGCATTGTTCTTCCCTTTAACTAATGTATGGTGAGGTGTACTGAACTCAGTCTAGATAAAAGGAAGCCTTTCCGCCAAAATTGCGGAAAAAAACATGATATTTGAGATTAATTTGCATAACAACACGTTAACTCTTTGACTTTGAAGAGTTAACGATTATGAAGTTTCCAGATTATTTCAGGGGAATAAGGCAATACATGACGAAGTTCGGTATGTGGCTAGTCGATTTCAGAAAAGCCGCCTGTTTAAATGGAGAGTGAAGCAATGAAATGAGAGAAAAGACACACTTTTCAATCCCCTTTAAACCAGCCTTCGACAGGCTCAGGGAGCAGAGTAGGCTATTCTTTTTTATTCTGGATTACGCGTTCAGAAACGAGAAAAGCCCTGACCATTTCTGATCAGGGCTTTCTGTATTAGAAGCTTGACGACGACCTACTCTCACATGGGATCCCCCACACTAC